>NZ_VDET01000001.1 GCF_006381105.1 Flavicella sediminum
CCAACTTTTGCACCTGATCCCAGGTAGAAGGTAGCAAGTAAACTTTTTTTAATTTATAAGACTCAAGACTCAAGACTCAAGACTCAAGACGCGTTAGGGATTGCAGTGGCATCCTTTTTATAGCTTCACTAGATTATGTTACAAGCTTCCACACCCGTCGAGGAGCTGAGGGGACGAAATCGGTGTATAATAAGCTATAAAAAGATACAACGGAAAGCCCGACCTGAAAGGGAACGCCAAAAAAATCAAGTGAATTGTATATTGTTTTATTGATAGGATATACGCAAGTACTACAGCACCTATTGATACATAGGTTAATAATTTGATGGAAAGCTGTTTTTATTCGATTTTTATAGTGATTTATTCTATATTTTAGTTTTATTTTTGTGTAAGCTGCTAGAATAATTTTACTTTTACATAGTTCATAAAAGCTGTTAATGATTTATAAAATATCTAATGTTATATATTAATCGGTATTTAGTTGCCTTAGTCTTCACTTTTCTTTTTTCTATTGTTTCTTTTGGTCAACTTGTTGAAAAAGACACCCTTGTTTCTAAGAGTGTTTTTAAGGAGCAACCATTTAATACTTGGTCGGTAGGAGCAGGTTTTAGTAATTTAATTATGCATGGTGATTTGCGATCCTTTGGAGCTGCTGATGGTCGGGCCTATTATAATTTTGGGCTTTATGCATATGTAGATAAAATGTTTAATCCCATTTTTGGATTGGAATTTAAGATGCATTATTCAAGTTTAGGAGGTGGAAAACAATCTTTTTCTAATCCTGAAGGAGATTACTATGATATACTCTACACAATTGATTTTCCGGATGAGAATTTTTATATGGATGGAATTACGTTTGGAGGGGAGTTGAACGCGATAATTAGTGTTGATAATTTATGGAAGCACAATAGTGAAAAATGGAATTTTAATGTTTATGCCGGTGTTGGATATCAAAAATACAATTCTAGATTATTGATTCGTAATTATGATCCACTAAGATATTTGGATGATGTTTCACCAGAGGGTGTTGTAATTGAGGCGGATTATGGATACAATCCATATAGAAAAAATAGTACAAATTTTGCGAAATCGGTTTATTTAAATACCGGATTAGGAGTAAAGTACCGATTGAATAAAAAGATAGATTTAGAAGTTAGATCTTCTATTTATGTAAATCATGAAGATCATTTTGATGCTGCAATTAGTAATCAACAGAATTACGAGAATTATTTTGTTACGAATATTGGAGTAGTTTATAAATTTGGTAAAAAAGAGAGAAGTGCTATTTGGTATCATGAGCCAGAGGAAGAAGATCCTTTTGAATTGCCTGATACAGATGGCGATGGTGTTGCTGATTTGTTTGATATGGAAGAGGACACACCAAAAGAGGCTAAAGTACATGGAAATGGTGTGGCGATAGACACCGATATGGATGGCTTGCAAGATTATAAAGACAATTGTCCTTTTGTACCAGGACCTATAGAAAATATTGGATGTCCTTATCCTGTTGAAGAAGTTGTTGCTGAAGTTATTCCTGAAGTTATTCCTGAACCAGTTCCGGTGATTGCACCTATAGAAGAGGATCAAAAACAACGGATTAGAGAACAAATTGCTTTGTTATCTAAAAGTATTTATTTCAAAACTTCAAGTGCCGAACTAAAGACTGAATCCTATAAACCCTTGAATGAAATTGCTGGTATTATGATTGAATACCCACAGTCGATGTTTAAGATAGAAGGACATACAGACAGTAGGGGAAAGGCTGAATACAATTTAAGTCTTTCAGAAAGACGAGCTAAGTCAGTAAAAGATTATTTGGTGGTTGAAAATTCTATTGGGTTAGAAAGATTGTCTTCAAAAGGGTATGGAGAAGTGAGACCTATAAAAACAAACGATACAGAGGAAGGTAGACAGTTTAACCGACGAGTTGAAATAAATTTTATAGATCCTGATACGCCTGAAGGTAGAGCTGTATATGGAACTGATGTTACTTTTCATAGAGAAACTTCACGAGAAGTAAATGTGTCAGTGGGTACTCCGGGAGTTACAGGAGCAGTTCTAGGAGTAGGAACAGGAAAAACTACTGTGGCCTTAGTTGATACTGATGGTGATGGTGTTACAGATGCTTATGATAAAGAACCAAATACGCCTGCTGATGTAAGAGTTTACGGAAATGGTGTGTCTGTAGATTCAGATAATGATGGAATACCAGATTATAAAGATGATTGTCCGTTTGAAAAAGGAGGGATTGGATTGAATGGTTGTTCAGACGATATTGCGAAGGAGGATATTAAATTAAATTATTCTGTAGACAATGTGGATACAGATGGAGATGGTGTTGCTGATGTTTACGATAAAGAGCCTAATACTCCGGAAGGTGTTAAGGTTTATGGAAATGGAGTTTCTGTGGATTCTGACAATGATGGAATAGCTGATTATAAAGATGATTGTCCGTTTGAAAAAGGAAGTATTGCTAAGAATGGATGTTCAGATGAGTTAGAAAAAGAGGATATTAAATTAAATTATTCAATAGACAATGTGGATACTGACGGAGATGGTGTTGCTGATGTTTACGATAAAGAGCCTAATACTCCGGAAGGTGTTAAGGTTTATGGAAATGGAGTGTCTGTTGATTCAGATAATGATGGAATACCAGATTATAAAGATGACTGTCCGTTTGAAAAGGGAGCTATTGGGTCAAATGGTTGTTCAGAGAGAGAAGTAGTAAAATCAAGTGTTTCAGCTGAAGATGTTGAAGCAGTTGTTTCAGTGAAGTTTGTAGATACTGATAAAGATGGTGTTGCAGATATTTACGATCAAGAACCAAATACACCTGCAGGGGCCAAGGTTTATGGGAATGGCGTTTCTGTAGATTCTGACGATGATGGAATTGCCGATTATCAAGATAATTGTCCGTTTGAAAAAGGAAACAGTACAAATAAAGGATGTCCTGAGACTTCACAAGTCGCAGCAAGTAAAGTAACAACGCAAGATGTGGAAGCTGTAGTTTCTGGTAAGTTTGTGGATACGGATGGAGATGGTGTAATTGATTTGTATGATAAAGAACCAAATACGCCAAAAGAATCTAGAGTTTACGGAGATGGAGTTTCTATTGACTCTGATTTGGATGGAATTCCGGATTACAAAGATGCTTGTCCATTTGAAAAAGGACTTGCTTCAAAATTAGGTTGTCCGTTAGTTAGTCAGTCTGTTGCAGCAACGGTGCCAGTGAGAACAAATATTGCTGTACCAAAGAAGAGCGATCAAGATGGAGACGGTGTAGCTGATGCCTTTGATAAGGAGCCAAATACTCCAGCAAACGTTAGAGTATCTTCTAATGGAGTAGCAATTGACAGTGATAATGATGGTGTTCCTGATTATAAAGACAGGTGTCCAAGTGTAAGAGGAGTTGCCTCTAAAGATGGATGTCCGGAAAAAGTGGATTCAGATGGAGATGGGATTGAAGATCAATTTGATTTATGTCCGAATGTAAAAGGGAATGTTGCAAACAATGGATGTCCGAATGCGGATAGTATTTCTGATGTTGGAGATCAGCTAAATGCCTTGGCGAGTAGGATTCGTTTTTCAAGATCTGAAGGACATATTTTGAAAAGTAACAATTTGGCCATTCTGTCTCAAATTGCAGATAAGTTGAATAATTATAGAGCTACACGTTTTAAAATAGAAGTACATACAGCAGCAAGGCCAAATTTAAAATACAATTTGGAGCTTTCTAAGAGAAGAGCTTATGCTATTAATAAGTACTTAACAAAAACAAAAGGTATTGCTCAAAATAGAATTGAGGTTGTTGGATTAGGAGGAACAAATTTAAAATACCCTTCTGAGGACGACCCTAAATACAAAGAAAATGACCGAGTGGAAATGTATATCAAATAAAACTACGGTTTTACTAAAATAGAATGCTAAAAAAGCTTGAGTACATAACTCAAGCTTTTTTTTTGATCTCATTTAATTAGGAACCTTATAAATTCTATATTTTAATTCGGCTTACCCGTTTTAAAATCTGACCAAGATTTGGTCTTTATGTAGGTTACATGAAGCATTCAAAAGTTTAGTGCAAAAAAAATCCCTAAAAACGTTAGTTATTAGGGATTTTGAATCTAAACTTGAATTAGATTTTGTGACCTCGACTGGATTCAAACCAGTAACCTCTTGAGCCGTAATCAAGTGCGCTATTCAGTTGCGCCACGAGGCCGTTAAGCGGTTGCAAATATAGAGATATATTGTTAATATGAAAACAAAAAAACGAAAAAAATTAATTATTTTTTTTCATCATTTAAATCCTTCAATATTTTAGAAGCTTTTTCCAAATCATCTTCAAAGATAAATAGCTCAACGTTATCACTTAAGGCTCCAAAACCTGCAAGTATTGCTGAATCGTTATTATTTTTCACAATAAAAGGAATTTCAGCATCATTTAGGTCTAGTTGCAATCTTTGTACGGCAATAAACGAACCTGTAAATAATTTAATGTGTGTTGCATGATCAGTCATAGTTTGTAATTTAAGGGTTAATCGCATTTTTTGTGATATAAGCTCTCCAGCCAATGATGATCATTTGCCATTTTTTAGCTTTACTCATGTCTAATTGTTTTTTTCCAAAGGAAGGAAAAAGCAATTTGTTGAATTTCGCAATTGCCTTAAACAATTGTCTTTTCATAGTTTCAGTATTTAATGCTATGAAATATACAAAATTAGAATTCAATAAAGAAAAACAATTTGAACAGAGTATCAATTTTATTATTCAATATATTTGTCTCTTTAAAATTCGAAAATTTCAAAATGGATTTATTGTACATACTTGTAGGTTTGCTTATCTTAATTTTAGGTGGTAATTGGTTGCTAAAAGCGGCGGTGGGTTTTTCACTTCGTTTAAAGATTCCTAAAATTGTGATTGGTATGACGGTGGTATCTTTTGCGACTTCTGCACCAGAACTTATTGTGAGTTTAAAATCTGCGTTGCAAGGGCATGCCGATTTGGCTTTGGGGAATGTGATTGGTTCTAATGTGGCAAATTTAGGATTGGTATTGGGAGTAACCGTTTTGCTGTCGACAATTCATGTTGAAAAAAGTTTTTACAAAACAGATTGGCCTATTATGATGCTTTCTTCTGTTTTGCTCTATGTATTCTTAATTTTTGATGGAGTGTTAGAAACGTATGAAGGAGTGATTTTGTTTTCATTATTGATTTTCTTTTTAATTTACCTTTTAAAATATCAAAAAACTGCGGTTGTTGATGAATTGCCCGAAGATGATGAGGAGCTTCCTTTGTATAAGGATGTCATTTATTTAAGTTTGGGTGGACTTGCCCTTTGGGGAGGTTCTGAATTGTTGATAAATGGCGCTGTAGGTTTGGCGCATTATTACGAGGTAAGTGAAAGAATTATTGGAGTAACTATCGTTTCTATAGGAACAAGTATTCCTGAGCTTTCTGCATCGGTTATAGCCGTTTTAAAGAAAGAAAAAGCGATTTCTTTAGGAAATCTTATTGGATCTAATATGTTCAATATTTTGGCGGTTTTAGGACTGACAGCTATTATTACACCCGTTCATGTTACCGATATGGGATTAATAGAAAATGATATTTATTGGATGCTAGGGATCGCCTTTGGAATTTTGCCATTGACATTGTTTTTATCTAAAATGAAACTAGGCAAATTGGAAGGATTACTACTGTTAGGGTTTTATCTTTTCTTTGTATTTCAAATGGTTTTGTGAGTCTAAAATATTTGGTATTTTTATAGGACTTATTTTCAATGCTAACGAGTTATGACGATCCAAAAATGGTTAATTCTTGCGATTAATACTTTGCTAACCATAGTAGTTATAACACTGTCAGTTGCTTTTTATTTTCAATTTAAAAAAGCTTTGGATGAACGCGTTTTATTACAATTAACATCTATAAAACGACTTAAAAAAAATCAGATAGAAGCATATTTAAAGCGTGAATGGTTTCAGTTTGAGTCTGTAGCGGAATACGAGATTACAGAGATTTCTGATTCCATAAAAAATAAGGTAATTAATAATAGGAATTACCAAGCTACAGGCGCTTATGATGTTACTCATCTGAATACAACTGGCAAGCTTTTAATAGCCTTTGTATTTTATAGGGATACGATTCAAAAAATAAAACTTTTGAACGGAGATCGAATACAAGATATTTTGTTGGAACGAACTGGTTTGGGAGATAGTGGGGAAAGTTATTTGGTTGGAAACGATTATCGTTTGCGGTCACAATCTAGATTTTATACAGCTAAATTGCCTTTTGATATACTTGCCAAGACAAAAGGAGTTTTGAGGGTTTTTTCAGGGAAATCTGGAAATAGTATTTTTGAAGATTACAGAGATGTCGAAGTCTATAGTGCTTATGGTAGTATTGATTTTTTAAATTTAAAATTCGCTATTTTATCTGAAATAGATACAGAAGAAGTCATGGCACCATTGTTTCATATGCAAAAGCGACTTGTTTTTATTGCTTTATTGATCGTGCTAGTTGGTGTGGGAATTTCACTATATTTATCTAAAATTATAGCCAAACCGGTTGTTGAAATGCAAAATAAATTGCAATCTATGGCTAGTGGGAATTATGAAATTCCAGCGGGTAATAGAAGTAAGCTTCGAGAAATTCAAAGTATGTTTATGGCACTTTCTGAGCTTCAGAATTCATTAAAGGGTGCCGTCAATTTTTCATCTAAAATTGGTGAGATGGATTTGAAACATAGCTATGAGCCAATTAGTTCAAAAGATTTATTGGGATACAGTTTGCTAAAAATGCGCGATAATTTGATTGCCTTTAATGAGCGGGAAGCGAGTTATAACACCTTGATGAAGAAATCTCTTATTGAAAGAGAAGAGCTAGAGCGAAAGCGTATTTCAATGGAACTACATGATGGTATAGGTCCGCTTTTAACAACGCTAAAAATGTATATGCAAAATACGATAGAAGATTCTGTTGTAAAAGAAGAAGTAAAAGGTTTGTTGGACAATACGATTACTGAGATAAGACATATTACCTATGCCTTATTGCCTCCAACTTTAATAGATTTTGGATTGGGGTATACCTTAAAAAGCTTCGTTAAAAATTTAAAAAACAACAATAAGGCAAATATTCAATTTGAAGACGATACCCGAAATGACACAACTAGAATGTCATTTGATTTGCAGATTAATTTATTTAGAATTAGTCAAGAATTACTAAACAATGCCATTAAACACGCCAATGCAGCGCGTATTAATTTAACAATTTCTGAATTTGAAGAGTATGTGTCTTTATTTTATTTTGACGATGGAGTGGGCTACAATACAGACCAAGTAAATATTGGTTCGGGTTTGCTAAATATACGAGAACGCGTAGAGATATTTAATGGAGAGCTATTGGTGCATTCAGAAAAAAACAAAACAACTGTAGAAATAGAAATACCAATTCAAAATGAAACAAATTAAAGTAGTAATTGTAGACGATCATGATTTATTTAGAAGTGGTTTAGCAGCATTGTTACAGAATCATGCTCATATAAATGTACTTGCAGGTTTGTCTAATGGAGAAGAGTTGTTTTCATTTTTAGACAGGGAAATAGTAGATGTGGTGTTGTTGGATTTGGTAATGCCTAATATGGATGGTTTTCAAGTCTTAGATCTTTTGTCGAAAGAAAAGTCAGCGCCTAAAGTAATTGTCATTTCTATGCATGATGATGGAAACTATATGGTAAAATGTGCAAAGTTTGGGGCTTATGGTTATTTATTGAAAAATGCTGATGAAGAAGAATTGGTAGCTGCTATTGATTCGGTTTATAAAGGTAAGAAGTATTACAATTTAGAGGTTACTGAAAAAATGGTCAGTAATATGTCTAAAGAAAAAGGAACACCCAAAAGATTGACCCAGAAAGAGACGGAAATTTTAGGTCTTTTGTCTAAAGGTTTTACTACAAAAGAGATTGCTAGTGATTTGTTTGTTAGCGTAAGAACAGTGGAAACACATAGAGCAAATATGCTCAAAAAGTTAGAGGTGAAAAATTCTGCAGAACTTATAAATAAGGCAATTACATTAAAAATACTTTAGCGTCTAGGTGTAAATACGGATACAAAATTTACGTGATTTCTCATATTGTAAAAATTATAGATAGACAATACATTTATGTATGTCTAATTTTAAAATTTTAATAATATGAAAGGTCTTGTATCAATACTATGTATTGCGTTTTTTTCAATAACCTGCGTTTCTGCTCAAAGTAAAAACGGCTTAAAAGGGCCAGCCGCTAAAAACTACAAACCTTGGAAGGATAAAAATAAATCAAGTTTGGTTTTGGTGACTCAAAACACAAAACAGTTAAAAGGGCCTGAGGCTAAAAACTATAAACCATGGAAAGACAATTCCGCTAAAGAATCGGAAGCGTATGTGGTGGCATTGGATACTAAGAAAAGAAACTTAAGAAGTCCGGAAGCCAAAAATTACAAGCCGTGGAAAAAGTAAATGTATTAGTTGGTTGTGGTATCGTATAGTAGATACATAAAAAAAGCGTTCAAGGAAACTTGAACGCTTTTTACTTTTATACTTGTGAAAAATTATTTAACTGGTTTCACAGTTTTTATAATTCTTGCAGCAATTTTGTATGGGTCTCCGTTTGAAGATGGACGACGGTCTTCTAACCATCCTTTGTATCCTTTTTCTACAGCGATAATTGGAATACGGATTGAAGCACCTCTATCTGAAACTCCCCAAGAGAAATCACTAATATGAGCAGTTTCATGCTTACCAGTTAAACGTTGTTCGTTGTGTTCACCATAAACATCCATATGTTCTTTTACTACTGGACGGAAAGCTTCACAAATTTCAGCATATTTCTCAGCAGAACCACAAGTTCTTAAAATTGAGTTAGAGAAGTTTGCATGCATTCCTGATCCATTCCAATCAGTATCTCCTAATGGTTTAGGGTGGTACTCAATGTACATACCTCTGCCTTCAGTTAAACGATCTAATAAATATCTAGCAATCCAGATTTCATCTCCTGCTTTTTTAGCTCCTTTTGCAAACAATTGGAATTCCCATTGTCCAGAGGCAACCTCTTGGTTGATTCCTTCAAAGTTCAATCCAGCGTCAATACATAAGTCAGCATGCTCTTCAACGATATCACGACCATGAGTATATCTTCCTCCAACAGAACAGTAGTACATTCCTTGTGGAGCTGGGTAACCACCTCTAGGGAATCCTAATGGTAAATCAGTGTCAGAATCCATGATGAAGTATTCTTGCTCAAATCCAAACCAGAAATCATTGTCATCATCTTCAATTGTAGCACGTCCGTTAGATTCATGTGCAGTTCCATCAGCGTTCAATACTTCAGTCATTACTAAATAACCATTGATACGAGCTGGATCTGGATAAATTGCAACTGGTTTTAAAATACAGTCAGATGCTCCTCCAGAAGCTTGTTGCGTAGATGAACCATCAAAAGACCAGTTGTCTAATTCTTCAATTGTTCCTTGAAAGTTTTCGTGCTCTTCTACTTTAGTTTTACTTCTAAGGTTTTGAGTTGGAAAGTAACCATCCAACCAAATGTACTCTAATTTAATTTTAGCCATAATTCTCTAATAATGTTATTAAATATGTTTTCTCGATTTCTGAAGCAAATATAGGGTTAATTTTTAGATGACAATAGTAATTTTACGTAAATATACGTAGAAATACATTTTTTCCTAACTATTCAATAATTTCAGTAAAAAATTTAAGATATCATATTTATCCTTTCAAATATTTACGTTTTTTAAAATGAAATTTACAAATCAAAAGTTTGTTTTTTTTGTAATAAAACCGTTTCAATTTAATTAACTTTGCATTTTTCAAAAGTAAACGTATCCATATGAGTTCAGAAGTAAGTAAAAGATACAGTCAACGTGGAGTTTCAGCTTCCAAGGAAGATGTACACAACGCAATTAAAAATGTAGACAAGGGATTGTTCCCGCAAGCATTTTGTAAAATAGTACCAGACTACCTAACAGGAGATGAGGATTATTGTTTGATAATGCATGCTGATGGAGCAGGTACAAAATCTTCTTTGGCTTATATGTACTGGAAAGAAACAGGAGATATTTCTGTTTGGAAAGGTATTGCTCAAGATGCTTTGATCATGAATATTGACGATCTTTTATGTGTTGGAGCTACAGATAATATCATGCTGTCTTCTACCATAGGAAGAAATAAAAATTTAATTCCAGGAGAAGTTCTTTCGGCGATTATTAATGGTACTGAAGAATTGTTACAAGACTTAAAAGGTTTTGGTGTTGAGATTCATTCAACGGGTGGTGAAACTGCTGATGTTGGTGATTTGGTTCGAACAATTATTGTAGATTCTACCGTAACGGCAAGAATGAAAAGATCCGATGTTGTTAATAATGCTAATATAAAAGCAGGAGATGTAATTGTTGGATTGGAATCTTTTGGTCAGGCAACTTATGAAACTTCTTATAATGGAGGAATGGGGTCAAATGGATTGACTTCTGCGCGTCATGATGTTTTTGATAAATATTTAGCAACTAAATATCCAGAAAGTTTTGATGCAGCTGTTCCAGAAGACTTAGTGTATTCGGGAAAAGTGAAATTAACGGATGCCGTTGAAAATTCTCCTATTGACGCGGGGCAGTTGGTTTTATCGCCAACAAGAACATATGCTCCTATTATAAAGGAAATCCTAAATAAGTTTTCAGCGCAAGAGATCCATGGAATGGTGCACTGTAGTGGTGGGGCACAAACCAAAATTTTACATTTTGTAAAAGATTTACATATTATTAAGGACAATATGTTTGAGGTACCGCCATTATTTAAATTGATTCAAGAACAGTCTGGAACAGATTGGAAAGAAATGTATCAGGTGTTTAATATGGGCCATAGAATGGAAATTTATGTACCTGCAGAAATAGCTGAAGCTATTATTTCAATTTCTAAATCGTACAATGTAAACGCACAAATTGTGGGTAGAGTAGAGGATGCCCCAGCAAATAAATTGACAATTAATAGTGAGTTCGGAGAATTTATTTACTAGAAATCACGTTATTATAATAGAACTAGAAGCACCCAATTGGGTGCTTTTTTTTGTCTCTATTTTAAGAAATATGGATTTTATAGACGGATGAAAGTCAGCATTCATTTATTGGCTTGCCAATAACTAGACATGAACTAGACATTGGTTTGGAACTGATAAATATCATAATCTTTAGGGGCTTGTGTTCGTTGCTTTGAGGTAAGTTTATTCTATGAAACTACTTAAAAAGCAAAACAATAAATTATAAAACGTATGAAACGATCACTAAAAATAACAACAATTCTGTTGTTTGCTTTTTGTTTTATCCAAAAGGGATTTGCACAACCGAATACGACATTTTCACATGAAGAAAGTGAGCAATCTGTTCGAGATTTTAGTGGAATGAAATGGAGTATGAAAATGATGCTGCCAGGAGAAGGGGTAAAACGAGGCTTGCATAAATTACCTCCGGAAGATATTGAAACTTTAGTTTGGAATGCGGCAGAAATCCCCGGAGATGTGTATACAGATTTATGGAAAGTAGGTGTAATAGAGGATCCTTATTTTGGAAGAAACAGCGTTAAGGCACAATGGGTACAACAATACGAATGGTGGTACGCATATCAGTTTAGGGTAACTGAAGGAATTGAAGACCAGGTGGTCGATATTAAATTTGAAGGTGTAGATTACAGTTGTGAAGTTTGGTTAAATGGTCATTATTTAGGAAAGCATGAAGGGGCATTTTCTGGTTTTTCGTTTCCAGTAAATGAATATTTAAGAATTCATAAACATGATTATTTAAAAGGTCAGAACATGCTTGTTGTAAAATTGGACCCTGCTCCTCAGGTAAATGCATTTGTGGCGGGTAAGAAAACGCCATGGTTCGGTGATTATTGGAGAGACTTAGCTCCAATGGGGATTTATCGTCCAGTTAAAATGGTGCGCACAGGAAAGGTTCGTTTTAATGATGTGTATGCAAATACAAGTCTTTATAAAGATGGTTCTGCGGATGTGAATCTTGAATTTACTTTAGAGAATACCAGCCCAGAAGCTCGTGAGATGGAGGTAATGGTTTCGTTAGAGGGTAAGAACTTTGAGATGAAACCGATGGAGCTTTCTTTTTCTAAAGTAGTGCAACCGGGTTTGCATAAACTTGAAAAGAAAATTCACATAAGTAGCCCGAAGTTATGGTGGCCATGGGATTTAGGTGCGCCAAATTTATATACCGCTAAAATTTCTTTAAAACAAGCAGGGGTAAATCATGATGTAAACGAAACTACTTTCGGAATTCGTGAAGTTACGTCAAAATGGAATCCTGGCTTTGTTAAGAATGTAGATGTAAGTTTTCCAAGATCTACGTATATCAATGGTAAATTTCACTTTATTCGTTCAGCCTGTTGGGGAGGTCCTGTAGATATTTTTACGGGGCGAACAAATAAGCAAGAGTATTTTGAATTGATTCGTTTAGCCAAGGAAATGAATTTGAACAACATTCGTATTTTCGGATGGCATCCTCCTGAAATACCTGAGTTTTATCAATATGCGGATGAAATGGGAATGACGATATGGCAAGATATGATTCCTTTGGGAACAGGGAATATTCCTATGGATGAAGAAAATATTTCTGAAATATTTAATGAAGGTGTTAAGGTTATAAAGGAACGTAGAAATCATCCGTCTTTAATTATGATGGAAGGCGGAGAAGAAATGATGTTTAGAACTCGTGATCCTAAGGCGGGAAGAAAATTTTTGGAAAGACTTGGTGATTCCTTACAGCATTATGCAAATTTACCTTTTGTGCCAGATTCACCTATGACCGATCATGTTGCGCAAGAGGCGGGTTTTAAACCTAAAGAAGCGGTACACGCCTTGCGTTATTTTTATGATATGGGGCAATGGCTGCATGAAGATTGGTATCAAACCAAAGCAAGTGGGTATCCTATTGTTCCTGAATTTGCAATCACTTCGGTTCCATCGGTAGAAAGTTTGAAAAAGTTTATTCCAAAAGATGAAATGTGGCCTCCTGGGCTAAGTTGGGGGCATCATTGGGCAGATTTAACACGATTACGTATGCAAAATTGGGATGTGTTTGGAGATGAAATGAAAGGGTCTTTAGAAGAGTTTGTGAATGCTACACAAGACGCGCAAGGAATTATTTTTCAAAACGGAATTGAGTACTTTCGAAGAGCTAAACCTCATTTAAGTGCCATAGCTTTGTGCCATTATATTACATATTGGCCGGATATGAAATGGGGAATTGTAGATAATTACCAAAAACCAAAACGCTCGTATTATTTTGTTCAAAAGGCATTTCAACCCTTGTTAATCAATTTTGAATTTACCAAAAGAAGATGGCATAAAAATGAGCCTTTTGTTGGAAATATTTGGGTTATTAATGATTTTTATAAATTGTATGAAAATTGTAAAGTAAACTTTGTTATTAAAAATGATAAAGGGAGAGTGGTTTCGAAAAAAACATTTAAGATCTCTAAAGTTCAAGAAAATAGCGCTGAGAATTTCTTTGCAATTGAAGAAACTGTATTGAAAAAAGTAAAGAAGAAGTTTTATTTAGAATTGGAACTTTTAGACAAGCAAGGAAAGGAAATATCTCATAATAATTATTTCTTTTTGATAGGAGATCAAGAAGCTGCCACAAAACATTTTAGAGCGTGGAAGCAAAAGCGATTAAAAGCAGAAAATGGAAATGGACATGGTGGGTATGGTACTTACTATTTTTACTTTGATGAAATGACAAGAGAAAATGGGAAAGATTATGAAAGTGGAGTTCAAATACCTAGAGCTAAGGGCTTTGAAGTGAAATAAACAATCGGAAAGAATAGAGCTTTAAAATAATAAAAAATCGTAAATTTGCCTTTCTTAAGCAAAGGACAAAAAATGTTAGATAAACTAAGAATATTTAAGCAGCGTTACGATGAAGTATCAGATTTGATCATTCAACCTGATATTATCATGGATCAAAAACGTTATGTGAAATTAAATAAGGAATATAAGGATTTAGGGCAAATTGTTGCAAAAGCGAAGGAATACGAAGCTGTTTTGACCAATATTGCAGAAGCTAAAGAAATTATTTCTGATGGGTCAGATGCCGAAATGGTAGAAATGGCTAAGATGGAATTGGAGGAAGGAAATGGTCAGATTCCTAAATTGGAAGATGAAATAAAATTCATGTTGATTCCTAGAGATCCTGAAGATGCAAAAAATGTAATTGTTGAAATTAGAGCCGGTACAGGTGGTGATGAAGCAAGTATTTTTGCAGGAGATTTGTATAGAATGTATACAAAGTTCTGTTCTGATAAAGGATGGAGAACGGAAGTGGAAGATATTAGTGAAGGAACTTCAGGTGGATTTAAAGAGATTATTTTCAGTATTTCTGGTAACGATGTGTATGGAGATATGAAGTTTGAATCGGGAGTACATCGAGTACAACGTGTACCGCAAACTGAAACCCAAGGACGTGTACATACCTCTGCAGCTACTGTAATGGTATTGCCGGAAGCTGAAGAGTTTGATATCGATATGAAACAAAGTGATATTCGTGTTGATTATTTTTGTTCTTCAGGACCAGGTGGTCAGTCTGTAAATACGACCTATTCTGCCGTTCGATTGACGCACGTTCCTTCTGGATTGGTGGCGCAATGTCAAGATCAAAAATCACAACATAAGAATAAAGACAAGGCAATGAAAGTATTGCGTTCTCGTTTGTATGAGCAAGAATTAGAGAAAAAATTGGCTGCAGATTCTTTAAAAAGAAATTCTTTAGTAGCCAGTGGAGATCGTTCTGCAAAAATTAGAACTTACAATTATCCGCAAGGACGTGTAACCGAACACAGAATTGGCTTGACCTTGTATGACTTGTCGAATGTAATTAATGGAGATATCCATAAAATTGTAGAAGAGCTAAAATTAGCTGAGAATACTGAGAAATTAAAAGAATTGGGTGAAGCATTGTAAATAATTCACTTTCTTATAAAATGTTAAAAGCGATTAGAAATTTATTTTCTAATCGCTTTTTAACTTTGTTAACCAAAAACTTTGTTCATAATCGAAACAACTTAAAAGGGGTAGAGTCGAGTCTCTTATGACACTAACATTTAATATGATACTCAAATATACATTCTTATAAGCTTGTATACAATACTCATTAATCATGAAATATAATTCTCCCTATTTATAGGGAGGGGAGTTTTTTTAATCAACACAGTACTATGTGTTGCATAGTACCGTATTAGTTGTATCTTTGTCGGGTAGAAATTAATTTTAGTAAATTGTTGCTTAAAAAAAATGTACCAACCATGAAAAGAATACTATTGTTTGCCGTACTTCTGTTTTCACTGAGCGTGAATGCAAATGAGTTGAATTTAAATACCGCTCGACTAGGGATTATAACAGGGAGAGTTTTAGACGATGAGACGAAAAGTCCATTGCCCTATGTAAGTATTATTGTAAAACATGTAGATGGAACAATAACAGGTGGAGTTACCGATGATGATGGGAACTTTACGGTTAAGGGCATAGCTTTCGGGAAGAATTCGGTTGAAATTAGTTTTATCGGTTACAAAAGCATTGTAAAATCCATATCATTAACAGATGAAAAACCAATGATAAAATTGGCAACACTGTATTTAAAGGAGTCTTCTAATACTTTGGATGAAGTTACGGTGATTGCAGAAACATCAACGGTAGAACAAAAGATAGACCGGAAAGTAATCAATGTAGGAAAGGATTTGACTTCGGCTGGCACAACAGCATCTGAGTTGTTAAACAATGTACAATCTGTTTCTGTAGATAGTCAGACAGGCGCAATCAGTTTGCGTGGTAATGAAAACGTTCGAGTGCTTATTGATGGAAAGCCATCAAACATGAATGCAGGAGAGTTGTTGAAACAAATTCCTTCTACTTCAATAAAAAGTGTTGAACTCATTACCAATCCTTCTGCAAAATACAATCCGGAAGGAATGAGTGGAATTATTAATATTGTGTTGCATAAAAATGCGAATATTGGTTTTAATGGTTCTGTAATTGCAGGTGTTGTTAGAGGATTGAATTCTCGTTACAACGGTTCTTTGGATATGAATTTTAAAAAGGGAAAGGTCAACTTTTTTACAAATTATGGGTACAAAACAGGGAAAAGTGATAACTATGGTATGGTTGACAGAAAAGATGGAAGTTTTTTACAAGACTTTACTTTTGATGACGATCGTACTTCACATTTATTAAAGTTTGGTGCAGATTATTATATCAATGATAAAAATACATTTTCAGTATATACCATTCAAAATAATTCAGACAACTATGCTACTGGGCGGACAATTATTACCAATGATTTGGGAGCTATAGAAAATAATAGTCCAACTACAAGTGCTGTTGACAATACTTCTGAAACTTACAATTTTAATTATACGCTAGATTTTAATAAAGAAGGTGAGCGACTAGAATTAGAAGCAAATATTTCAACAAATAAAAACCCTGAAGTAGCCAGTTTTAAAGATGAAATAAATTCAGATGACCAAAATTTAAATTATCAAGATGAGATTAAAAATACACGGACAAATAAATTGTACAATTTAGATTATACCAATCCAATTAGTAAAACTGCAAAACTAGAGTTGGGTTTAGAGGCTCGTTTTAATGAGAGTTCCAATGATAGAAAAACAACACAAGAAGATGTGGAAAATTCTAATTTTGAATACAATCGAACTATCTATTCTGCTTATGTCAATTACAATCAGCAAATAGATAAAGTTTCTATGCAGTTGGGTGCTAGATTGGAGCAATATGAGGTAGAAGGAGATTTTACTTCCGGAACGACGAATGAGCCGTATACAGATGAAATATTTACCGTATATCCTTCAGTGTTTGTAACCTATGCTGCAAACGAGAAAAATCAATTTCAATGGAGTTATAGTAGAAGAGTAGATAGACCTTCCTTAGAGCAGGTTAACCCAATTAGGCAGTGGAGTACACCGCAAATTACTTCTATTGGAAATCCTGAATTAGAGCCGCAGTTTACCAATTCTTTTGAATTTAATTATACCAAAAACATAAACAAAGGATCTATTACGTTTGGTACTTTTTATAGAGAGGTAAATGCTAATATTTCTCGTATATTAAATGTAGATGCAATTAATAAAGAGAAAATTGAATTGTCTTACGCTAACTTACCTAAAAGCGATCGGTATGGAGTGGAATTGTCTTTGAATTATGCTTTGCGTAATTGGTGGAGAATTAATGCCAGTACGGATTTGTATGTTCAAAAAGAAAATGGAATTTCAGCCATTAAAAATAATGCTGATGAATTTGAGTAGCAACCAGTCACGGCGACAAACAATGCGTTTAATGTAAGAATTAACAATAGTATTTCTGCAACTAAAAAATTACGTTTTCAGTTGTTTGGAATGTATAGAGGTGGAGCTAACGGAATTCAATTTAAGGTAGATCCAATGTGGATGGTAAATTCAGGAGCAAGTTATACCGTGTTAAACGGAAAAGGAACCCTAAGTTTTAGAGTGAATGATATTTTCAAATCAATGAGATTTAAATTTGATACTGAGCGACCTATTCCTCAATTAGGACAGTTTAATTGGGAAAGTAGAACGGCTTATTTAAGTTTTATGTATCAATTTGGAGGTGGTAAAAATAAAGCAAAACAACGAAAAAGAAGAGACTCCAATGAGACTCAAGGTGGAGGTTTTATATAAATTAAAAAAAGGCATCTAAATTTATTTAGATGCCTTTTTAATTAATACTTTTTCATAGCAATTTATCGTATTAATCTAATGCTTAACAAATATAAAGAATGTTTATGTTAGTAAAGTACTTGGTTTTAGTGAAATATAAATCTAGCGTTTTTTGCTAAGTACAAATACTTAATTTAATTTGCTCTTTAATTCAGCAATTTCATCTCTTAGTTTAGCTGCTGCAAGAAAATCTAAATTTTTGGCTGCTTTTTCCATGTCTTTTCTTTTGGCTTGAATTCTTTTTTCAATTTCTCCTTTGGTAAGGTAAGTCAAATCTGTTTCAGCGGCAATATTTGAATCCATAGAAGAATAAGAAGTACCTTGATTTTCAATTAATGAATTGTCGGTACTTTTTCTTATTTGTGTTGGGGTAATATTATTTCTAGTATTGTAGTTTATCTGTTTTTCTCGTCTTCTGGCGGTTTCAGAAATAGTAAGCTCCATACTTTTGGTGATTTTGTCAGCATATAAAATAGCTTTCCCATTTACATTTCTTGCGGCTCTACCAATAGTTTGCGTTAAAGATCTGTGGGAACGTAAAAAACCTTCCTTGTCGGCATCTAAAATTGCTACCAAAGAAACTTCGGGTAAATCCAAACCTTCTCTTAATAAATTGACACCTATTAATACGTCAAACAAACCTTTTCTTAAATCTTGCAATATTTGTACTCTTTCCAAAGTATCTACATCAGAATGAATATAGCGACAACGAATTTGTATACGTGTTAAAAACTTGGCCAATTCCTCTGCCATTCTTTTGGTTAAGGTGGTTACTAAAACACGTTCGTCTAATTCTATTCTTTGTTGTATTTCTTCTGTTAAATCATCAATTTGGTTTAAACTTGGGCGGACTTCAATAATGGGGTCTAATAAACCAGTGGGTCTAATTACTTGTTCAACAAACAAACCTTCGCATTTTTCCAATTCATAATCTGCCGGAGTTGCACTGACATATAAAACTTGATTTTGAATTTCTTCGAATTCTTCAAACTTTAACGGTCTATTGTCCATAGCAGCAGGAAGTCTAAAGCCAAATTCTACCAAATTTTCTTTTCTAGATCTATCGCCTCCATACATGGCATGGGTTTGTGGAACGGTAACATGACTTTCATCAATTACCATTAAATAATCATCAGGAAAGTAATCTAACAAACAGAAAGGTCTTGTCCCAGGATTTCTACCGTCTAAATATCTAGAATAATTTTCAATTCCACTACAATAGCCCAACTCACGAATCATTTCTAAATCAAATTCGGTACGTTCTTTTAATCGTTTAGCTTCTAGGTGCTTTCCTATCTCTTTAAAATAATCTACTTGTTTCACCATATCTTCTTGAATTTGATGAATGGCATTTTGAAGTATGTCGGGAGAGGTAACAAATAAGTTGGCAGGATAAATGTTTAAGGAATCAAAACTTTCCATGATGGTGTTGTTTTCTACATCAAAAGATTCTATTTCCTCAATTTCGTCACCAAAAAAATGAACCCGATACGCAAATTCTCCATAAGAAGGATAAATCGTAATCGTATCGCCTTTCACTTTAAACGTCCCGCTTTTTATTTCTGTTTCTGTTCTAGAATATAAACTGGTTACCAACATGTGTAAAAACTTGGTGCGGGCAATCACTTGGTCTTTTTCAATAGTAATAACGTTTTTCTTAAATTCAACGGGGTTTCCAATACCGTACAAACAAGAGACAGAAGCAACAACCAAAACGTCTCTTCTTCCTGATAACAATGCAGAAGAGGTACTTATTCTAAGGCGTTCTATATCTTCATTGATAGATAAATCTTTTTCAATAAAAACACCACTAGAAGGAATGTAAGCTTCTGGTTGGTAATAATCATAATAGGAAACAAAATATTCAACAGCATTGTTTGGGAAAAAATGTTTGAACTCGTCATATAGTTGCGCAGCAAGGGTTTTGTTGTGTGCAAGTATTAAAGTTGGACGGTCAATTTGTTCAATAACATTTGCTACAGTAAACGTTTTACCAGATCCGGTAACGCCAAGCAGTGTTTGGTATTTCTCTCCGTTGTTAAGTCCTTGAACCAGTTGCTTAATGGCTTCAGGTTGATCGCCGGTAGGTGTGTATGCAGATTTTATTTTGAATTCCATGAAGCAAAAATAAATGAACTTATTTTAAAAAACATTTAAATTAACGTTAATCGCTTAATGATTTTGAAACATTAAAATGACACAAAGGTAAATTGTAGGTAAACTAATGGTAGCAATGAGTATTTAGGTTTGCAGGGAATTAAAAAACAACTGTTAAACAACTAAAAAATGAAAAAAATTACATTGTGTGTTTTATTGCTATTGGCCCCTATATTGACATTTGCTGCTGCAAATTCAATTATTAGAGGAAGGGTTTTGGATGAAAATAATTTACCCTTACCAGGAGCCACAGTTTTAATAGAAAGCTTAAAGTTAGGAACTGTTACAGATATTGATGGGTATTTTTCAATATTGAATTTAGAAGAAGGAAAATACAATATTAGTGTGAGTTATTTTGGTTACCAACCGCAGGTAAAAGAATTGAATTTAGAAGATTCTCAAACCTCGGTATTGGAATTTAAAATGGAGCTGGCTTTGAATAGCTTAAATGAAGTTTTGATCAAAGGAAGTATAGCAAACGGACAAGCGAAAGCTTTGAATAAGCAAAAGAATAACGATAATATTACCAATATTGTATCTTCAGATCAGGTAGGTAAATTCCCGGATGCCAATATTGGAGATGCTTTGAAAAGAATTCCTGGTATTGCTATGCAAAATGACCAAGGTGAAGCAAGAAATATTATCATTCGAGGAATGGCGCCACAGCTAAACTCGGTAACGGTAAATGGAGATCGTTTGCCTTCTGCAGAAGGAGACAATAGATTGGTGCAAATGGATTTAATTCCTTCTAATATGATCCAAGCCATAGAGGTAAACAAAGCGGTGACTTCAGATATGGAAGGAGATGCTATTGGTGGTTCTGTAAATTTAGTTACACGTTCAGCACCTTCTGGCTTTAGAGCAGCCCTTACCGGGTCTTTTGGTCAAAACCCAGTAAGAAATGGAGACCGATATGATGTAGCCGTTTTGGTGGCAGATAGAATGTTGAATGATAAATTAGGCGTGGTGGTTAGTGCAACTCATAATTCAAATGATTATGGTTCTGACAATGTTGAGTTTGAGTGGGAAACACCTTCAGTTTTAAAAGAACACGACATTAGAAGATACGATGTGAAAAGAGTACGTTCAAGTATTTCTGCGAATTTAGATTATAAATGGAACAAGAATAATACCTTATTTATCAAGTCTATTTTCAACAAAAGAGATGATACCGAAAATAGATTTCGTACCCGTTATAAATACGATTCAGAAGATCAAGAATATAAAATTTCTAGACAAACAAAAGGTGGTATTGATAACGACGAGAACAATAACAGACGTTTAGAAAGACAAAAAACATCTCAGTATTCTATTGGTGGAGAACATTTGTTATTCAATATAGCAAAGGTAGATTGGAAAGTAGGTACTTCAAAAGCGAGTGAGGAAAGACCTAATGAACGTTATATTACTTTTGAGAATAAATTTGATGCAGCGTTGTTTACACAAAATGCAACTACAACAAAATTTCCATACATAACGGGGCCAGATAATATAGCTTCGGAGTATGAATTGGATGAGGTTTCTGAAGAATTTCAGTTTACAGAAGAAGAAAAATTAAATACACGTATCAATATTTCTTTGCCTTTACAAACAAAAGGAACTTTTAAAAATAGCTTAAAAGTAGGATTGAAATTCAATCACCAAACAAAGGAGCGTGTTAATAATTTTATAGATTATACAGACTATGTTGATGGTTTGGGGGTAAGTACTTTATCGGATGTTCCAAATTCTAGTCAGACCATAAATGGATTTTTAGCGGGTGACCAGTACAAAGCAGGTGTTTTTGCTGATGCAAGTTATTTGGGAAGTTTGAGTTTGGGAACTAGTAGTGCTGTTGGAGAACAGGTTTTCGGAGAATTTGTTCCTGTAAATTACAATGCCACTGAAAATATTTATGCTGCTTATGGAATGTTAAAACAAGAATTAGGTGAAAAGTTGTCTATGATTGTAGGTTTGCGTATTGAAAGAACTTCAATAGCTTATACCGGTTATGAAATTGACGTTGAAACAGCTTCTAGCTTAAACGATGCGACAGAAATAAAGGCAGAAAAAAACTATACAAATTGGTTGCCAAACCTTCAGTTTAAATACAGTGTTACAGAAAATGACATTGTACGTTTGGCATGGACCAATACCATTGGAAGACCTAGTTATTACGATTTAGTACCTTATAAAAGTGTGAATTCAGATGATATGGAATATGCACAAGGAAATCCGAATTTGAAAGCTGCTGCGTCTATGAATTTTGATTTGATGGCCGAGCATTATTTTAAGAATATCGGAATTATTTCTGCAGGTGGATTTTATAAGAAAATTGATCATTGGTTTTATACCTATAAAGACGATTCGTTTGTAGATGCTACCTACGGAACGGACGCTTTTGATTACGAGCAAGTACGAAATGGAAATGTGGCGGAAGTATATGGTGTAGAATTGGCATTGCAATATAAATTGGACTTTTTACCTTCTATTTTAAAGAATTTAAGTTTTTACGGAAACTATACGTACACAGATTCAAAAGCAGATGGTGTTGAAGGTAGAGGAAAAGTGAAAATGTCGGGAACTGTAAAAAACATGATCAACACTTCTTTGGCGTATGAAACAAGTAAATTCAATGCACGTGTTTCTTTAAATCATGCAGGGTCTTATATTGATGAATTTGGAGATGATGAAACAGAAGATATTTATTATGGAAAACAAACATTTTTAGATGTCAATTCTTCTTACCAAATAAGCAAAGGACTAAGTGTGTTTGCAGAAGCAAAGAATTTAACAAATCAAGGATTGCGCTATTATCAAGGGCATCCACAACTTACAAGACAAGCAGAATTTTATGATGTGAATTGGAATTTAGGCTTGCGTTACAATTTTTAATTTGAAATAGTTCATTGATTTTTGATATTGTGATGGAGCGATTCATCACAATATCTCATTTTATTTAGATACCATGAAAAATAGTATATATGTATTAATTTTTATTCTGATTTCTTGTCAGAATAAGAAGAACCCTGAAATTGTTTCGCTGCTAGCAAATGCCGAAACGAGTCCCGTAATCTCTGAAGATGATGCAGCAGATGATCCTTGCATTTGGATACATGCTAGCAATGCATCAGCCTCTAAAATAATAGGAACAGATAAAAAAAATGGCTTAGTGGTTTACAATTTGCAGGGAGAAATCGTTTCAGAATATCCCTTTGGTAGATTGAACAATGTAGATATAAGAACTCGTATTCAGTTGGGAGATTCGATAGTTACTATTGTAGGTGCTTCAAATAGGAGTTTAAATACCTTGGCTATTTTTAGTTGGAATGAAAATTCTGAGAAACTGGAATCTATTTTAAAAGAAGATTTGAAATCTAATTTGCAAGAAGTTTATGGGTTCTGTTTGTATTACAATTCAAAAGAAAAGGAGTTGTTTTCTTTTGTGGTAGGTAAAGACGGAAATGTTGAGCAGTGGCAACTTCGTTTGGTAAATGCTAAAATTGAAGGGGAGATAGTTAGAACTTTTTCAGTGGGGTCTATCTCGGAAGGAATGGTAGCGGATGATTATCATAACAACTTGTATCTTGCAGAAGAAAATGTTGCTTTGTATAAGTACAGTGCTCTTAAAAACGCAGACAGTTCAAGAACCAAACTAATTTCGGTTCACGACAAAAACATGAGGGATGATTTTGAAGGAGTAACTCTTTATGATCAAGGAGAAGGAAAAGGATACATCATCGTGTCTTCACAAGGAAATAATTCCTATGCTGTTTTTGATAGAGAAACAAATAACTATCTCAAAAGCTTTTCTATTGGTGACTCTGAAGAAATTGACGGGACTTATGACACAGATGGGATAGATGTAACCGCTGCTTTTTTGGGAAAGGAATACCCTGAAGGTGTTTTTATAGCGCAAGACGGAGCAAATACCCAAGGAAAAGATACCTTAACTCAGAATTTTAAAATCGTAGACTGGCGTCGTATAAAAAATATTTTAGACTAAGGTTTTGTAAATGAGAAGAGTAAAAAAAAACGTCAAAAAAAACATTCTTTTTGTTAAAAAAAGTTTGTGACATTTAAAAACTGCGCCTATATTTGCAACCGCTAACAGCAACGGTCTGGTAGTTCAGCTGGTTAGAATACCTGCCTGTCACGCAGGGGGTCGCGGGTTCGAGTCCCGTCCAGACCGCAAAAGGGAAGTTTATACTTCCCTTTTTTTTATGCTCTTTTTTCAAATTTCTTAGTATTAAAGAGGGTTTGCAGTGTTTTTCTTAGAAAGTAGACTAAATGAAATAAAGGTAAATAAAACTATTTTCGGTCCATATTTCGGTACGGTGTTATTTTTGTTTAAGTTTATCAGGCATTGAAAAAACATATTTATGGCTTCCTTAAACTTTTTTTTACGAAATAAATCTACTTTAAATGAAACTCTAATATCTCTAAAAAGGGATGAAAAATGGTCAGGTTCAAAAGCTATATGAGAATTCAAATAGATTTTTTTGTAAAATAAAACGAAGATTGGGAAGTAGTTATATAGATTTGATAAAAATGTTTTTACTAGGGATGTAATTGTTTGTTTTAGTGTGTTTTATGTTTTTGATTATTGAAGAAATATCTATAAAAAAAGAGCATCCATAAAAATGAATGCTCCTTATATTACAAATAACCTACCCCTAAGCGATTTGAATCACCATTAACATTTGTTAAAAGCTCTGCAAATATAGTGTGTATTAAAGTTACTGACTAGCGTATAAACCCCTGTTTTTGAGTTTTCTTTAAAATAAGTGCATTTAGTTGTTGTTTTTTACATCTAAGGCATCCCGTAAAGCATTTCCCATGAGCATAAAAGCCATAACTAGAGTCATTATTGCAATTCCGGGGATCAATGCCAAGTAAGGTTTTCCAAGAATGATATAACTAAAATGGTCTTTAATGATACCTCCCCAAGAGGGGGTAGGAGGTTGAGCTCCAATTCCTAAAAAGCTTAAGCCACTTTCAATTAATATGGAGGCAGCAAAATTAGCTGCTGATATTACAATAATTGGCGCCATGATATTTGGCAGTATGTGTTTAAAAACAATTCTGAAATTGGAAAAGCCTAAGGCCTTGGCTGCTTCTACATATTGCATTTTTTTTGAACTCATGATTTGTCCACGAACCACTCGGGCTACTTCTACCCACATGGTCATTCCAACGGCAATAAACACTTGCCAAAATCCTTTACCCAAAGCCAAAGTAATGGCTATAACTAATAATAGTGTGGGTATAGACCAAGTTATATTGATGATCCACATAAGAAAGGAATCTACTTTTCCTCCAAAATAACCCGCAATAGCACCAATGCTAATTCCGAGAATTAATGAAATAAAAACAGCGACAAATCCAATGAAAAAAGAAATTCGGGTACCGATTAAAATTCTACTTAATAAATCTCTTCCGTAGCGGTCGGTACCAAAATAATAGGTTTTTTCTTTGATGTAATTTTCTATAGGACCGTTAAATTTTGATATTGGAATTTCTTTTGAGGCCAGCTTGTTTGTTTTGAGTTGTAAAATAAGTGTGTCTCTTTCCATGCGGTAAGAGGAAATTGGGATTTCCGTAGCAGGGTGTTTTTTGCCGTACATGAATTTGCTGAAAAATCCTTGCTCTTTTGTGTTTGGAATGACAAGTAAACTTGTTTTGTAACCTGGAGCTTTGGAATGAATTTCTAAATGCATTTGATTGGCATTGCTAGAGGTGTCAGGTGCAATTAAATAACAAAATACAGCGATAAAACCACATAGCACTATGTACCAAAAAGAGAACACTCCAGTTTTGTTTTGTTTAAACTTCTGGAGTGCTAAATAGGATAGAGAATTTTTATTCTTTCTCATGTAAAATTTTTATTTTTTGGCAAGCAACGAATTGTTGTTCTTTTTAAGCTCACTTAAAACTTGAAGCGATTCGTCGATATAAATGTCTTTTGTCAAATTTTCATGCCATGCAGTTCTTTTACTACCTAATACACTGTCTTTTTTAATCAAAGACAATTCGTATAAAGGAGATGTGAATTCTAATTTAGAGCTGTGTTTGAAAACATCTTTAAATCCTTCACTTTTTTTCTCACGAATTTTTTGTTCCTCATTGGAAGCATTTAAATTTAAAGAATATTCATTGGTGTCCTGACTTTCTTTTAACCACTTGGCATATTCATTGATCAATATAAATTCTTTATTCTGAGAAATTCTCATTTTACTATTGCTAATCACGGCATCATAGTTTTTGTAATAATCCAAGCTGTTGTAATTTGCTTTTTTTATTTTATCCCAACCAAGTGGGTTGTCTTGTTCTCTTTCTCCAATACCTACATAACTATATTTACTTGGCATGGCAATGTCAGAACGGACACCTTCTAATTGTGTAGAACCTCCATTGATTCTATAAAATTTTTGAATAGTTAATTTTAAAGCCCCTAAATCTTCTGGGTAGTTATACGACTTGTTTAAAGGAATTACATTTTGTACAGTTCCCTTACCGTAGGTTTGCTCACTACCTATAATAACCGCTCTTTTGTAATCTTGCATGGCTGCTGCTAAAATTTCAGAAGCAGAAGCAGACAATTCATTGACTAAAATAACCAAAGGTCCGTCCCATTGAATTTTAGGATCTACGTCATCTTTTACAGCAGGTTCGTTGTCTCTATATTTTACTTGTACAATAGGTCCTTTGTCGATAAACAAACCACCAATTTGAATGGCTGTTCTTAAAGAACCACCTCCGTTATTTCTAAGGTCAATTAGCAATCCTTCAATTCCTTCTTTTTTCAAGTTTTCAATTTCTCGTTCCATGTCAGAACCAGAATCTCTTGATTCAGTATCGTTAAAATCGATATAGAATTTAGGAAGGTTAATTACCCCGTATTTTTTTCCGTCTTTATGTGCAATACTCGATTTTACAAAAGTTTCTTCCAATTCAACTACATCACGAATAATGGTTATTTTTTGAATAGAATTGTCTACTTTTTTTACGGTCAATACAACTTCAGTTCCTTTTTTTCCTTTAATTAATTTGATGGCATCGTCCAAACGCATTCCAACAATATCTTTACTTTCTTCATTTTTCTGAGCTAATTTTAAAATGATATCCCCAACTTCTAAGTCCCCTTGCTTCCATGCCGGACCTCCAGATATCAATTCTACAATTTTAGTGTAGTCATTTTTTTGTTGAAGTCGAGCCCCAATTCCTTCAATTTTACCAGAAATATTGATGTCAAATAATTCTTTTACTTTCGGAGCAAAATAAGTTGTGTGCGGGTCAAATTCTTCAGCAATGCTATTTACAAAAGTAGAAAACCAGTCGGTATGATCCAGCTCATTAATTCGTTTGTAAAAATTGTCCAAACTTTCTAAAGATTTTTCACGAGCTTCAGCCTCTAAAACAGCAAAAGAACGTTTTTTGTACTTGGTATCTTCTTTGGCTTTGTCTTCTTCAATTTCTAACAAAGTCTGAATTTTATTTAAGGTATTGAATTTCATTTGCTTTCTCCAATACTCCATCAATTCATTTTGATTTTTGGCAAATTCAATCGTTTTATAATCTACATTAATTTCTTCTTTTTTGTCGAAGTCGAATTTATGCTTTAAAATTTCTTTGTAAAAATTTTGAGATTCTGCCAAACGCAATTGGAAACGATCCATTACCACATTGTAAAATGTTAAGTCCTCTCTTTTCAGTTGGTCATCGATCAATGTTTCGTACTGAGAAAATTCTTTGATATCTTTTTGTGTGAAGTACCTTTTTATAGGATCCATCTCATCAATAAAATCAGCATAAACGGCTTTAGAAAAAGTGTCATCCATTTCTTTTGGCTCGTAATGCCAATTCTTTAAAATATAACGTAAAACGCCAATTAAAACTTTGTCTTTTTGAGGTTCGGCTTTTAAATTTAAAGAAAATCCAAGCAATCCGCCTGCTAGAATTAATATTGGGATGATTATTTTAATCTTTTTCGTGATGTTCATTTTGCTGAAATTCTAATGTTTAATCTTGATTTTCAATGAGGTACTTGTTTTTAGACGTGCGTCATTGAACTAATTTACTAAGATACAGTCATTTTTTTTGAAAAACATCTGTATGACTTGATTTTTTTTAGGGGAAAAAATACACGAATGTATATTTCAATTTACCTGCTACAAGGGTACAAAAAGAATTGAGTTTCGCTTCTTTATAAAATGTTAAATAATTGAAGTGCCCTGCACAAATTATAGTAAATTTGTGGCTGAAATTTACACGTATGAAAAACAAACCTTTAATATTAGTGACCAATGACGATGGCATTTCTGCGCCTGGAATTAGGAAGCTAATTGAAGTCATGAAAGAAATAGGTGAAGTGGTTGTAGTGGCGCCCGATAGCCCCCAAAGTGGAAAAGGCCATGCCATAACTTTAGACGCTACTTTGTATGTGAAGAAAGTAAAAACGGCAAGCCCTAAGGACTTGGAATTTGAGTGCTCTGGAACTCCAGCAGATTGTGTGAAATTAGGAATCAAAGAGGTGTTGAAACGGAAACCTGATTTATGTGTTTCGGGAATCAATCATGGTTCAAATGCATCGATCAATGTTATTTACTCAGGAACTATGAGTGCTGCTATTGAGGCTGGTATTGAAGGAGTTCCGTCTATTGGTTTTTCCTTGTTAGATTATGATTGGGAGGCAAATTTTGACGGCTTAGAGCCCTTTGTAAAGAAAATTGCTTTGCAGGTTTTAGCTGAAGGTCTCCCAGATGGTGTGGTGTTAAATGTCAATTTTCCTAAGCAAACGGAAACGCCTTATAAAGGAATAAAAGTAGTTCGCCAAGCACGTGCCAATTGGAATGAAAAATTTGACAAGCGAGTGAATCCAATGGGCAAAGAATATTATTGGTTAACAGGTGTGTTTGAAAACTTGGATGGAGGAAAAGATACCGATGAATATGTTTTGGAAAATAATTTTGTATCGGTTGTTCCTGTTCAGTTCGATTTAACAGCGCATCAATTTATAGAAACATTAAGCACTTGGGATTTATAAAATGAAAAAACAACAAAAAGAAATAGTCATCGGGTTTTTAGTTGCCATTTTTGCTACGCTTTCTGGTATGTATCTATATGTAGAATTGTTTTCAAAACATGGTTTTGCAGAAACTTTTCAAATGATTGAAGATGGTGATTTGTACGGGCAAATTATTACTTTAGGGGCTGTTTCAAATATATTTGTATTTTTTGTATACCTTAAAAAGAAACAAGAATTAAGAGCTAAAGGAGTTTTGATGGCTACCATAGTAATTGCACTTTTTACTTTGTTCACTAAATTTATTTAATCCATGAAATATTACATCATCGCTGGAGAAGCATCAGGAGATTTACATGCATCAAATATGATGAAGGCTTTAAAAGTAGCCGATAAAAATGCTGAATTCCGTTTTTGGGGAGGTGATTTGATGCAAAGCGTTGGAGGGACTTTGGTAAAACATTACAAAGAACTTTCCTTTATGGGCTTTTTAGAAGTTTTAAAAAACCTACCGACTATTTTTGGAAATGTGAAATTTTGCAAGGAAGATATTGCTGCTTACCAACCCGATGTTTTAATTTTTATTGACTATTCTGGGTTTAATTTACGCATCGCCAAATGGGCTAAAGAAAAGGGGTTTAAAACCAATTATTATATTTCACCACAAGTTTGGGCAAGTAGAGCAAAACGTGTTTTGGATATCAAAAGAGATATCAATCATATGTATGTTATTTTGCCGTTTGAAAAAGAATTTTATAAAAAATACGACTATGATGTTCATTTTGTAGGACATCCTTTAATTGATGCAATTGCCAATCGAAAAATAGTGGAGGAAGCTGCTTTTAGAAAACAGTACAAACTAAGTGAAAAACCGATTGTAGCACTTTTGCCTGGAAGTAGAAAACAAGAGATTACAAAAATGCTGACTGTAATGTTGTCTTTGGTAGCCGAATTTAAAGACTACCAATTTGTAATTGCGGGTGCTCCTAGTCAAGACTTTGCCTTTTACCAAACGTTTATTCAGGATCAAAACATCAGTTTTGTGAATAACCAAACTTACGATTTGTTGTCAATTTCTACAGCTGCATTGGTTACCTCAGGAACAGCTACCTTAGAAACGGCTTTGTTTAAAGTGCCACAGGTAGTATGTTATAAAGGAAGTGCTATTTCTTATCAAATTGCCAAACGGATTATTACATTGAAATTTATTTCTTTGGTGAATTTGATTATGGACAAGGAGGTAGTAAAAGAATTGATTCAAAATGATTTTACCAAAGAAAACTTGAAAACGGAGTTGACCAAAATTCTAGATTCCGATAATCAAAAAGCGATGTTGTCCACTTATAAAGAGTTGGAGCAAAAATTGGGAGGTGCGGGAGCTTCTTCAAAAGTTGCGAAATTGATCCTTAAAAATAATCAAGCTTAAATAAAAAGATATTTTTTTAGTAACTTTAAGTTGCTATGAAAAAAATACTTGACTTTGTGCCAGGGCATCTCTTGTTGCTCTTTGTTTTAGGCATTGTACTGCAATTTTATGGATCGATTATTTCAAGTCAAACCATTGGTTTTGGCTTGGTCATTCTTGTTGCTCTGGTGGTTTATGGTTTTGCAAAGCGTTTTCTATTTGTCGTTTTTCTTCCTCTTGGAATGTTGTTTTTATTTGTAGAACAAAATCCGGAATATCATTTTTCGAAGTATCAAAATGAAGTAAATCCGCTTAAAATTAAAATTACCGAAGTACTTGGTGCAACAAAATATAGTCATAAATATTATGCGGAAATAGTACAAGTTGCTACAGTGAAAACTGTAGGCTTGGTTTTGTTGAATTTAGAGAAGGATACCCTCTTGGCTCCACTTCAGGTTGGCGATTTCCTACTAACTAAAAAAAGCATCGGTAGTTTAAGAAAAGCTATAAATCCTTTTAGTTTTGATTATGCGGATTATTTGTATAAAAAAAATATCCGAGGACAACTTTTTTTGAAGGCAAAGGAATTTGTTCCGTTAGAAGAAATAAAACTTTCATGGGTGCGAAGTGCAGATTATTTCAGGAATTATATCATCGAAAGACTAAAAGTATACCTGCAAAATGAGGAGGTGTTAGGCATGACAAAAGCGATGATATTAGGACAAAGAGATGATCTATCCACAAGTATTTTAGAAAATTATAAAAATGCAGGTGTAATGCATATTTTAGCCGTTTCTGGGTTGCATGTCGGAATTTTATTAGGTTTATTAAATTGGTTGTTTCGGCCATTGTTGTTTTTTAAGAAAGGAAAAAATATCCGACTAGTTGTCGTTGTTTTGTGTCTTTGGTGTTTTGCATTTATAGCGGGTTTGTCTTCTTCAGTTGTTAGATCAGTGACCATGTTTAGTTTTGTTGCAGTAGGTTTGTTGTTTCAAAAAAGAGGAGCGATTGGTTATTCCTTGATTAGTTCTGCATTTGTTTTGCTCCTTTTACATCCGCTCTATGTATTCGATGTTGGTTTTCAGTTAAGCTATTCTGCCGTTTTTTCTATTTTATTTGTGCAACCAATTTTAGCAAGGTTTTGGAAGCCTAATTATAAAGTTCTCGATTATTTCTGGAGTTTGATTACGGTGTCGGTTGCGGCTCAAATTGGCGTATTACCAGTAAGTTTATATTATTTTCATCAGTTTCCAAGTTTGTTTGTTTTTAGCAATCTGGTGGTTATTCCTGCGGTTGGATTAATTTTAGTTTTGGGGTTTTTAGTTATATTGTGTAGTCTGTTTGCAGCATTGCCTAACCCGTTAATTTTCATTTACGAAACTATTATTGTTTATTTAAATAAATTTATAGCATGGGTGGCTAGCTATGAGCAGTTTGTCTTCAAACAAATTTATTTTAAAGAAGTAGAACTAGGTTTGCTATCCGTCCTGTTATTTTGTTTTTTCCTGTTTTTAAATACGAAAAGGGTAAAAGCATTTTTGTTTTTTTTGAGTACTCTTGTTTTATTTCAAATGCTCAGTATTCAAAATAAATTCAGGCATAAGAAGACAAAAGAATTGGTGGTTTTAGACGAGTACAAGTCGACTGTTTTGATAGAAAATAATGGAGGTGATTTGTTGATTTACCAGGAACAAAATAAGAAGTCAGATCAAAACATAATAGCATATCAAACTGGTGTAGGAGCTTATGCTATTGAAAACAGGGATGCATTACCTCGTGCGATTTCTTTTGAAGGAAGAAATATTCTACTGATAAATGAAGCTAAATTGTATGAAGTAAAACCGAAGTTGGTCGATGTGCTATTGCTTTGTAATTCAACAAAAGTAAACTTAGAACGATGTATAGAACGACTTCAACCAGAACTTGTTATTGCTGATGGATCAAATTATCCTTATCTAAAAGAATTGTGGGAAAGAACCTGTAAGCAATATAAAATTCCATTTTACGATACTGCTGATGGCGCTTATATTTTAAAACCTTAAACGAAAGTTTTGAATTGCTTTTTTTATTTTCATGGTAGAGAAGCTTCTTAATTCTAAGGCTCATTTTATATATTTGTAAAAAATAGAATTCCATGCAAAATGAATTAATTGTTCTAGATATTGAAACAACTGGATTAAGTCCGGTTAACGATTTTATTTTAGAATTAGGTATCGTAAAGTTAGATTTAGATACTGGTGAAATCACAACCTTATTTGATGCTGTTTTTAAGGATCCAAAATTAACTGCCAAACATCGAAATGCATGGATTTTTCAGAATGGTTATATGGAGCTTTCGGAGGTCAGAAATGCCAATCCTTTGTCTGATTATGAAGATGAAATTCAAGAAATTTTAGATGCGTACAAAGGAAAAATTACAGCTTGGAATCGTTCCTTTGATAGCAATTTTTTAGTGGCCAATGGCTTTGATTTAGGGGAAGATGTTCCTTGCCCAATGAAGGAAAGCACAAAGTTTTTTAAAATTTCTGGGACAAGAGGCTATAAATGGCCTAAAGCCCAAGAAGCTTGGGATGTGCTTTTTCCTTCGGAGCATAAAATAGAACAACATCGCGGTTTAGATGATTCTATTATGGAGGCTAAAATTATTTATGAACTAGTGCAAATAGGTGTTTATACGCCTTTTTAGAGTGTCATAATGAACTTTCAAAACTTGTTTCAAATGCTTCCCAAGATGTATGTGTGTATATTTCTTGTCCAAAAAATACCACAATTTTTTCCATGATCGTAGGTTCTAAATATCCCGGAATTCTATCTAGTATATTTTCCTCTTTGTTTAAAAATATGGTAGATGGATAGCTCATTTTTCCATTCAATAAATCGATAGCTAACTGATGGCTGCCCCGTCTTCCACGTGGCATGAATTTAAACACTTTTCCTTTGTAAACAATGCTATCTTTCTGTTCGGCATCTAATTTTATGGCATAAAAATCTTTGTTGATCAAGGCGGCTATTTTTTTATTATCGTAGGTGTTTTTGTCCATTTTTTTACAATAGCCACACCAATCGGTATATACGTCGATTAGAAATTTTTTCGGAGTTGTCTTATTCAGCTCCACAGCTTCTTCAAACGATAACCAATTAATATCTTGTGCTGTTGCAGGCAAACATAGCAAAATGAACAAAACGAATATGTGTAATTTTCTCATAAAGAAATAGTTCGGTTTTTCGATTCTATCTTACACCGTGCATTAGTTTTTTTATAACTGGATTAAGTAAAATAGCAATAATTCCAACGGCAAATGGTACAATTGTAAAAATTAAGAAAAAGCTACTTAAAGAATATTGTTCTGTAATTTTGTCAATCATTCCTCCCATAGAGCCTGCTGTTTTTTGTCCGATTGCAATGGCCAAGTACCAAATACCAAACATAAAGCCAATCATTCTAGGTGGTACTAGTTTGCTTAAGTACGAAAGGCCAACAGGTGATAAACACAATTCTCCCATGGTGTGAAATAAGTAGGCAGCAATAAGAAAAAACATACTGGCAGAAGCCGTTTTTGCTCCTTGTGGAATTCCTAAGGTACCATAGGCTAGAATACCGAAACCTAAAGCCAACAAACAAAGTCCTAAGCCATACTTCATAGCCGCACTTGGATTGTATTTACTTTCCCACCACTTAGAAAATAGTGGAGCTAAAGTGATGATAAAAAAGGAGTTTAAAATACCAAACCAAGAGGCACCTACCTCAGTTGTTTCTTTGCTAAATTCTCTGTTTATTTTCCAAATAACAATTCCCCATAAACCTATAAAGGCAATGGCTAAAATAATGTTGGAAGCTGGGATTTTGGTATAGGTTTTTTTAAATAATAACATTAAAACCCAAGTAATAATTGCCAAAGGACCTACTGTGAAAATTAAATCAATTATTTTAAAAATTAATGCGGAGGTACCTGATAAATCTCTAGCCGTATAATCTCTAGCAAAAATAGTCATAGACCCTAAAGATTGCTCAAATGCAGCAAAAAAGAAAACGGTAAATAAACCAAAAATAGCAACTGCAGCAATACGGTCTCTTACAATTTTTGAATAACGTAAGGTTCTTGAAATAATGAGCGTTAAAAATAGCACAACACCGGTCAGAATAACGACAGTTGAGCCGTCGTAACTACCAAGATTGAAATTGAGTAAGTTGATGTTGTGTATTTTAGATAATGGGTCGTTGAACAAATAAGTCACCCCACAAAGAGTAGAAATAATAACCAACATTTTGTCAATTGTAGTAAAAGGATTGGGTTTTTCTAAATTTAGTTCTTCTTCGTTTTTTGTAACTATTGCATTTTCTGTTTTCTTTTTAGAAGGCATTTCACCAATGCTTCCAAATAAATTTTTCGCCAATAAAAATTGTAACATTCCTAAAAACATAAAGATTCCTGCCAATCCAAATCCATAACTCCAACCTATGTTTTCAGCCAAATACCCACAAAGCATCATTCCAAAAAAAGCTCCTGCATTTACACCCATATAAAAAATAGTGTAAGCACCATCTTTTTTAGATTCTTTTCCTTTGTACATGGTAGAAATAATGGAAGTAATATTGGGTTTGAAAAAACCAGTTCCAATCACTAACAAACCTAATCCAATATATAGAGAAGCTTCCGTTTCAAAAGTCATGGCAGCATGCCCAAGGGTCATAATAATACAACCAATTACAACGGCCCATTTATAACCTGTATATTTATCAGCTACCAAACCACCAACTATTGGTGTTAAATATAAAAGGGAGGCGTAGGTTCCAATTAAAGCCATGGCATTTTCTCTAGCCCAATCCCAACCAGGATTGTCACTGACCATTGGAGCCGTTAAAAATAGGACCAATAAAATTCGCATTCCATAAAAAGAAAAACGTTCCCACATTTCAGTGAAAAATAAAATAAACAAACCTGTTGGATGTCCAAGTACTTTGTCTTTAAATAGATTTTCGATATCTGTGTTCATAGGGTATAAATTATAGGGTGTAATTTTATTTGATAATTTTAATGCTCGTTGTCTTCAGCTCCGTGCGTTAGTTTTTTTAATTTTTTAAAGAACAATCCAATCAGTAAAGCAAAGGCCATACAAAACAAGGCGATACTTGTAAAGATGGTAAATTCTCCATAATTTGATGCAGATTCGCCTAATAAACCAGCAAATTTACTTCCCAATCCAATAACCGCCCAATACAAGCCCATCATAGAAGATGCGTATTTTGCAGGTGCAAGTTTTGTGATAAAGGACATGGAAACAGGAGACAAACAAAGTTCTCCAATGGTATGAAATAAATAGGCTAAGACCAACCAAAACATCGCCGAGGATCCTGAGTTTTCAAATTGCACGGCAGCTCCGCTCATAAATAAAAATCCAACTCCTATAATTAAAAGACCAATAATCATTTTAAAAAGGGAAGTTGCCTCTTTGTTTTTAAGTTTTCGTTTGCTCCAAATAGTAGCCACCCAAATACCCAAAGTAATTATAAAAAATGCGTTTAGCGATTGAAACCAAGTTGCAGGAATTTCCATTCCTAATAAAAGGCGGCTGGTTTTTTCTTTTGTATAAATATTCATCAATCCTCCGGCTTGTTCAAAAGCAGAAAAGAAGACGATAATGATTAAAAAGGAAATCAATAAAACATAAATTCTATCTTTTTCTATTTTTGTTAATGCGTTGTTTATTCCGGGGTTGACTTTGTCGTTTTTTACCATTAAATCGCCAACGCCCACTAAATATTTTTGACCGAATATAAATTGAATCAAACCAAGTAGCATACATATTCCTGCCAAACCAAATCCATAATGCCAACCATGTACTTCACCAACATAGCCTACAAGCAAGCTAGATAAAAAGGCACCGACATTGATTCCTATATAAAAAATGATAAAACCTTTGTCTCTACGAATGTCATTTTTTTTATACAATCCACCTACCATGGTAGAAATATTTGGTTTTAACATACCAACTCCTAAAATAATAAAACCAAGTCCTGTATAAAAAGCCCATAATTGTTCATAGGCTAAAATAGAATGCCCTATAACTAAAAGGGAAGCTCCAATTATGACTGATTTTTTTTGTCCAAAAACCCGATCTGCTAAAAGTCCTCCAGGAATTGAAGCTACATACACCAACATGGTATACCAACCGTAAAGCGCTAAAGCTTCTCCGTTTGTCCAACCCAATCCGGGGTTTTTATCGGTCGTGCTTTGAATAAGGTAAAGGACAAATATGGCGCGCATACCATAGTAAGAAAATCGTTCCCACATTTCTGTAAAGAAAAGAGTGTAGAGTCCAACCGGATGACCAAATAATTCTTTTTCATGCGGTTTTTTTAAAGATATTTCGGCCATAGTTTCTTATTTTAAATGCGTATCTAAATAATTTGTCATTTTGGTAAATAAATGCAAACGTGTGTTTTTTCCTCTGTAAATTCCATGAGCCCGATCTGGGTATATAAATTGATCAAAAGGTTTATTTGCTTTTATCAAAGCATTGGTCATTTGATAGGTGTTTTGCACGTGTACATTGTCATCACCAGTTCCATGAACGATGAGTAAATTTCCCTTGAGTTTTTTTGCATGAAAAATTGGAGAGTTATCGTCATAACCTGAAGGGTTTTCCTGTGGAGTTCTTAAAAATCTTTCGGTGTAAATAGAATCGTAAAAACGCCAAGAGGTTACGGGAGCAATAGAAATGGCTGTACTAAAAACAGCACTGCCCTTTAAAATGCAGTTGGCAGCCATAAATCCACCATAACTCCAACCCCAAATACCAATTTTATCTGCGGCAATATATGGTCGTTTTCTTAATACTTTTGCGGCTTCAATTTGATCTATGGTTTCAAATTTCCCTAAGTCTTTATAGGTGATTTTTTTAAAGTCGTTTCCTTTAAAACCCGTTCCCCTTCCATCAATGCAAGCAATAATATAGCCTTTTTGAGCTAGGATTTGATGCCAGTAATCATTGTAAGAATTCCATGAATTATGAACTTCCTGTGAACCTGGTCCAGAATATTGAAAAAGTACTAAGGGATATTTTTTGCTTGAATCAAAATCCAAAGGTTTTACCATCCACATATTAAAAGTACCAGTTGCCGTTTTTAGGGTAGAAAATTCTTTTGGAGAAATAATATACTCGGCAAGTTTAGTTTGTAGTCCGGTATTGTCTTTTATTGTTTTTAAAGCATTTTGTCCTTCAAATAAAGTATACGATGTTGGTGTTGTTGCATTAGAATGATTGACAATATAGAAACGAAAGTCTTTGCTGAATTCAGCATCGTTGGTGCCTTTTAATCGACTTAATTTTGTTTTGTTTTTACCATTTAATTGAATGCTGTACAGGTCACGTTCCGTGCTGTGCTCTTCTGTAGATTGGTAATAAAGTGTTTTGTTGTGTAAACCATAGTATTTGGTTACTTCCCAATTGCCATGGGTAATTTGTTGTTTTAGTTTGCCGTTTTTTGAATAATGATATAGGTGATTAAAACCGCTGGCTTCACTTCCCCAAATAAAACTATTGTCTTCTAAATAGGTAAGGTAATTTGTATTTACAATATCTACATAAGTGTCATTCTTTTCTTCCAAAACGGTCGTAGCAAGTAGGGTGTTGCTATCTACCAAATGAAGTTTTAAATGATTTTGATGCCTGTTCAAGGTCATAACACTTAGTTGGTCGTTTTTATGAGTCCAAGTGAGATTTGGAATGTATTCATAGTCGCCTAAATTAATTTGATTGGTTTTAGCTGTTTTCAAATCGTACAAAAGCAAACTGACCTTAGAGTTGTTTTCGCCAGCTTTTGGGTATTTAAAAGTCAATTTTGTTGGATAGTTACTTGTTCCTAAAATATCCATATCATATAAAGGAACCTCAGATTCGTCAAATTTTAAGAAGGCAATTTTGTCACTTTCCAAACTCCAATGATAGGCTTTTACAAATTTTAGTTCCTCTTCATAGACCCAATCAGACATGGCGTTTATGATTTTGTTTTTCTCACCATCCAAAGTAATTTGCATGGTTTTGTTAAGTTCAATGTCTTTTACGTATAAGTTGTTGTTTTTAACATAACTTAAAAATTTATTGTCAGGCGAAAAATTAGGAATACTTATAAAGTCTTTATCGACCAATGAAACACTTTTACTTTCAATATCGTAAAGATAATAGATGGCTTTGGTCGAATTTCTATAAATTGATTGGGTGTTGGTCTGCAATAAAATCTTTGTTTCAGAAGCATTGAGGCTATAATCATCAAAATAAGCGATGTCCTTCAAGTTTTTGCTATCCACCAAAGTGGCTGTTTTTTCTTGACTGACATAATTATAGATGTCAATAGAGGTGCTTTGTGTTTCTTTTTGAAAATTTAGTAAACTATACGAATCGTTGTTTAGCGGATTAAAAGACCGCATTGTTTGTTCTCTAAACTGACCACTCCAAATTTCTTCCAGTGTAATTTGTTTTTTTTGCGCAGTAAAAAGAAGTGGAAAAAGTAAGATTAGACTTAATAATTTCTTCATGTATAAATAATATGATTTTAGTGCTACTAAATTAGCTAAAATAAAAGAAATGTAAGGATTTATAGGCATTGAAATTCCTTTTCATATGCTTATAAATTAGTTTTCCTTTTTTTATTTAAAAGACAATAAAAGTTTTATATTTGGAAAGTTCATTACGAAATTGTTTTGATTGAGATCTGCCCCCATATGAGATTACACTTTAAATATATATATATACTTCCTTTTTTATTTTACCTGACACAAAGTTTTAGTCAAGAAACATTGCCTGTAAACTCAGACTACCTGTCGGATAACGTGTATATATTGCATCCAGCAGCAGCCGGAGTAGGAGATTCAGGGAAAATTAGAGCCACAAGTTCTACACAATGGAAGGGGGTTTCTAATGCTCCTTCTGTAAAAACCCTAAGTTTTCATAACAGAATAGGCAATAAAACAGGAGTAGGAGTTGCTGTTTATAGCAATTCAAATGGAAATCACTCTACCGTGGGACTTCAAGGCACGTATGCTTATCATTTAAATTTATCGCGTAGATCCTATGATTTTGAACAATTATCTTTTGGATTGTCGTTAAATGCGGTACAAAATAAATTCGATACCAGTATTTTTTCAGACACAGAGTCAGATCCAGTTGCCGCAGCCATCAAAGCAAGCGATAATTATTTTAATGGTGATTTTGGAATGGCCTACCATAGAAACGGATTTGCTGGATATTTCACCATCAAAAATTTATTCCTAACCACAAAAACGGCTAGTAGAACAGAATCAATAAATCTTAGAAAGTTTTTAATAAACACCAGTTATTATTTTGGTGATGAAAATGCGTTTCAATACGAACCTTCTGCTATGGTATTGTACGATCCTTATTTTAAAAGAACCACTTTGGATTTAAATATGAAGTTTTACAAGAATTTAGAGCAAAGTAAATTATGGTTTGCGCTGTCTTTTCGTCAATCTTTTTATGATTCGACTTCTGAAAACTGGAATTATCTTTCTCCAATTGTAGGTTTGAATCATAAGAATTTAATGTTTGCGTATACCTACAGAGAGCAGTTAGGCGATTCTAGTTTTGTGCCAAACGGAGGATATCACCAAATAACTATAGGTTGGAATGTTTTTGTAAAACGATCTCGTTTAGCCGCTTGTCCAAATATTAATTCTTCATTTTTCCATTAAAACTAAATTCTATGATCATAAAAGAAGTGAGAGGTTGTACACCTAAATTTGGTGAAGATTGTTTTATTGCTGAAAATGCTGTGATTTTAGGCGAAGTAATTATGGGAAATCAATGCAGCGTTTGGTATAGTGCTGTTATTAGAGGTGATGTGCATTACATTCATATGGGCAATAAAGTAAATATTCAAGACGGTGCTGTTGTGCATGCAACTTTTGAAAAATCGCCGACTACTATTGGTAACAATGTTTCTGTAGGGCACAATGCAATTGTACATGGATGTACAATAAAAGATGATGTTTTAATTGGTATGGGAGCCATAGTAATGGACGATTGTGTGATTGAAAGTAATTCTATTATTGCCGCTGGTGCCGTTGTTGCAAAAGGAACTCACGTGCCTTCGGGAAGTGTTTTTGGAGGTGTGCCTGCAAAAAAAATAAAAGATATTAGCGAAGAACTTTTAACAGGTGAAATTCATAGAATTGCCGAAAATTACATCAAATACGCAGGTTGGTTTAAAGAGAATAACTAGTTTCTATTGACTACAATAGCTTTTAGTTGTTGCATGTTTTTTTAGTAGAACTCGTATTCTAGTGCTAAAAAATAAAAATGAACTATAATTCATGTAGTTTAGGTCATGGTTTACATTTTGTAGCAAAAGCAATACTTATTTTTATAAGGTATATTCATTTTAGAAATGAATAAAGAAAACTTGCGCCATTCTTAAAATTTATTTTTTTCTTCAAGTTGCCGTGTTTTCTTTATAGATTTCTTCTTATAAAAAAAACTTGCGATGAAAAAGTATTTGTACATTCTTGTGTTTAGTTCCTTGCTATCAAATTTTCACCTCCAATCTCAAGAGAACAACATTATTTCTGAGTCAGCCTATGCTGAAAAAATTTATGTGCAGTTAAGTAGTACAATTTTCACTTCAGATACCAGTATTTGGTTCAAAGCAATAGTGACTGATTTAATGCATTTACCAACCCGATTGAGTGGGGTGCTACATGTAGAATTGGTCGACTTTGATAAAAGGATCGTTGCTAAAAAGTTATTGAAAATAGAGAAAGGTATGGCGACTGGTTTTTTCGATTTAAAAGAAAAAATGCCCGCAGGAAGATATCAAATAAGAGCATATACAGAATGGAATAAAAATTTTGGCACTGCCTTTATTTCTGAAACCTATATAGATATTTATGCTCCCAAAAAAGTCTTAGCATCAGAAGAGGCTTTAAGGGAAGTGACTTTAACAGAGATAGCGCCCGATCAATTTGAAATTGCAGCACAGGCCTTTCCTAAATTACTGAACCCAAAATACAAAGGCAGCTTAAAAATATATGTGCATACCGAAAATAAAACCGATTCAGTTCAAGTAGATAAAGGCAAAGACGAAGCTTACAGTTTTCAGTATAAATTGCCTCAAGATGCTGTAAAAGCAAGAATAGAAATAAAAGTAGATTCCGTAAAACTAAGAAACGCCAATAGTGCATTTGTCAACTCTTACAGTAAAACAATAGCTATCAATAAACATTATATCGACCTACAGTTTTTTCCCGAAGGTGGTAAATTAGTGGATGGTTTGACAAGCAATGTGGCCTTTAAAGCATTGGATTATAAAAACCAGGGAATTTCAGTTGCAGGGCATATAGTAGATGAAGCTAATGCGATTGTGATGCCTTTTCAGAGTAATGAATTGGGAATGGGAATCACGTATTTAACGCCCAATATTCAAAAAAAATACTACGCCCGTATTAAAGGAAAGAAGGGATTGGTGTATAAATATGAATTGCCACTTGTGCAAGCTACAGGTGTTGTTTTACAAGTAAAAGAGCGAAAAGAGTACCTAGTTGTTTCATTAAAAAATAAAAACTATAAAAGCGATTCTCTTTTGGTAAAAGTACAGGCAAGAGGTTTGGAACAGGATCAATTTTTTATGAAGTTTAAAAAAGGAGTTGCTTTTACTGCCATAGAAAAAAGTGTGCTTCCTGAAGGACTTGTAAAAATAAGTATTTCGAATATGGAAGATCAAATTGTTTGTGAACGCTTGTTTTTTAATTATAAAGAAGAAGAAAGAATAGAAATTAGTTCTACTCCTAATCTAAAACAATACAGTCAACGAGGAAAAACAACAATCCAATTGGCTACCAAAAATTCGAAGAAGCAGGCAGTAAAGTCCCATCTTTCTGTGTTGGTTATCAACAAAGAACAATTAGGCAAAGCAAATGAAAAACGCAGTAATTTAGTTTCCTATTTTTTATTGAATTCAGAATTGCAAGGAACCATCGAAAAGCCGAGTACCTATTTCAACCCCAAAAACAAAAGAAGAAAACAGATGATGGATGCGCTTTTATTGACGCAAGGCTGGAGCAATTATAAGTATGAAAAATCAGCAGCTAAAGGAAATTTTAAATTTCTTCCAGAAAAAAACTTATCCGTTTCTGGGCGATTAAGAAATTTGATTAGTCAAAAAAAACCGCTTAAAAACCCGATAGATTTGACCTTGATTTATGGGCCGTTAAATGTTCTGATGCAGAAAGTCGATACCTCTGGACGTTTCCGTTTTTATCTAGAAGATTATTACAAAGATGAGTTTAAAGTACTGCTACAATCTAAAAGTGAAAAAGGGAAGAAAAAAGATTTTACCATTTATTTAGACAGTTATAAGTTTCCGAAGGTAAGCTATCAAAAGGAAATTCATATTGAAGATCCTGAAGTGGTTACTTCTTATATAAAACAAAACATCGCACGAAAAAAAGCGGTTGAAAACTTTAATGCCTCTAAAGGAACCATAGCTTTAGATGAAGTGGAATTGACAGGTTATAGATTGACTGAAGCAAGAACGAAAATGATGAAGCGATATGGACCGCCAGATGTTGTTGTTGAAAATAAAGAATTGCTTAGCAAAGTAGAAAAATGGCATTCTGGATTGTATAGCTTGTTACAGTCTTCGTATCCAAATGATGTTGAAATTTATCCTGTATATCCAAAAGAGGGAGGCGATTATTTAAAAGCTAGAGTTTTTGGAGCTAAAAGAACCATTGTTCTTATTGATGGTATTCCCGTTAAAAGGTTTCAATATCCATTTTTAGATGCTTTGCCAATTGAAGAAATAAAAAGCTTTGAATTGATAAAACGTCCCAAACGTACAGGGTCTTATCTAGGAAAATCACTTTCTATGGGCTACGACCTAAATGAAGATTCTCTTGTAGAAGGGGCTGGTTATGGACAAGATGAAACAGGTACAGAAAATGAATTTGAGACGCTAGAAGAAGCTGTAGTTGAAGAACAAGAGCCTGTTTTGGATGCTGCGGCTATAATTGATAGAACCTCTGTGATTTGTATTTATACCTATGCAGGTAAAGGATTTAATTTTATAAAACGTCCAAAAGGTATGTATAGCGGTATTGTTCCTGGGTTTGCTGCAAAGCGCGAATTCTATGCTCCAAAATATGAAGATCCTGTAGATAGTGATTGGAATGTACAAGATGTACGTTCGGTAATACATTGGGCACCAAATATTGTAACAGATGCCGAAGGAAATACTAAAATAGAATTTTACAATGGCGATACACTGGGTGAGATGCTTGTTATTATTGAAGCAATTACAGAAAACGGAAAGTTGGGCTATGCTGAAACGACCTATGTTGTTGAGAAGAAGGATGAATAAAGCGCTATTGTTCTGTTAGATTTTATCAAATACAACATCATTCCTTACCTGAATAAATAGTAAAAGCTTCCGTTTAGCGAATCTAAAGTAATTTGCCCCTAAGTCTTGTTGTTTAGTGGCTAAAAGAAGTTCCTTGTATTCTATTGTATAGCTGAGTGTGCTAGTATGGAAGTCTGTTTTCAAACCAGTATCAATAGTGTTATAAACCTATGAGCTAATCCTCTTAGAATAGTTTTTGTAGCTAAATAGCTGTCATAGTTAACACAAAAAAAGCAGCCCTAAATAATGAAATTTAGGGCTGCTTAAAAAAACTAACTACTAATTATTTTGTACTTAATATCCTGGGTTTTGTAAAAACGTTTCATCTACCTGACTTGTAGGTATTGGGAATAAGTAATTATCTCTAGAAAAATTTCGAGTAGATGCCGGTTGTATTAAAAGACATTCTCTTTCTCCAACTCCAGTAGTTGTAGCTTCAGGAGCATAACTATAAGAACCAGGTGTGTATAATGCGGCATTTCCTTCATAAACTGTTCCTTCTATAACAGCTCCGTATACGGCTTCTCCTAGTTCTTGTTCTGCAACTCCCCAACGTCTTAAATCAGTATATCTAGAAGCACTTTCTGCATACAATTCAATGGCGCGTTCTCTTTTTATTTCTGTTTCAATATCCATATTGTTTGCTGCTAAAAATGCATTAGAAATTGCTGGTAAGCCTGCTCTCTCTTTGATCAAGTTTATTGAAGCATCCATTTGAGTATCTGTTAAAGACCCATTTAATTCATATAAGGCTTCCGCATACATTAAATACACTTCCGCTAATCGCAACAAAGGTAAATCATAACTTTCTGTCATTGTAGCTCTAATAGCTCCAGGTCCGTCCCAATTCCAACTCATGAATTTTGAATTAAAGTAACCAAAATTATTTGTTCCGTTTAAAACAACATCACCAGTTTGAGGTACGTTACCAAGATTTAAATGACTGGTAAAATAAGCCTTCATTCTTTTATCTCTGTTTTGAAACTCATCTTGTGTGTTAAAATATCCTTGAAACAGTGGAGATTCGTTTATTGGCAAACCATCTGAACATAAAAATAAATCCATCATTTTTCTGCTAGGTCTTAATCGACCATTGTAAACATGACTTACAAGTACTCCGGCTTGTCTAAAGGTAAAATCATATTTACCATAAAGAATAAATTCTTTATTTGTCGCCTTGTCTAAACCTCCTGGGTTAGAATCTGCTCCTTCTAAATTAAATAAGAAATTAGAACTTAAATCATTCAGAACATCATTGTGATTCCATAGTTCAAAAGTTCCTGAATTCATTACAGCTTCGGTTAAGGTAACTACTTCTTGTAAATAAGGTGTTATTTTAGAAGCGTCAAAACCAGCACTACCAGCACCACTATTTACACCATCACCATCTGTTGTGGTACCTACATATTTCATCCAAGTAGCTTCATGTAATAAAACGTCTGCTTTAAAGGCCATGGCCGCTTCCTTACTGAATTTTCCCTTGTCTTCAGAAGCAATATTTGCTTCATTAGGTAAACCTGCAATTGCAGCATCTAAATCAGCTATAATTTGTGCAACAACTTCGTATCTACTGTTACGTGGAGCAGATAATTCTGCAGAATTTACATCTAAAGGCTTCGTAACGATAGTTACACCTCCAAAACGTTGTACTAAAAAGAAATACTGCCAAGCTCTATGAAATTTAGCCGCAGCTACATATTCAGCAATACTATCCTCACCATTATAAGCTTCTGCTCTTTCTAATAAAAGGTTAATATCTCTAAGCGCTTCATAAGTGTCCGTATAATAATCGTCATTTAATTCCGATAGCGTTTGTCCTCTACCATATTCTTGCATACCACCTTCTTCAAAATAACCAACCAAATCAGAACCGTGATCAGAGAATATACCTTGATCGTCTCTCCAACCCATTAAGTTGGTGTAGAATCTATTTGTACCTGTTAAAAAATGTTCTGCCTCATTGTAGTATACATTATCTGTAATAGAAGCAGGAGGAGTTAAGTCTATAAAGTCGTCTTCACAAGCTGTAAAGAGCGTTAGTATGCATGGTATTATTGTATATATTATTTTTTTCATTTGTATATTTTTTAATTTATATATTAAAATTTATAGAGATACTTTTACACCTAAAGCCCATGTACGCATAAATGGATAGGTTGCGTTATTTGCTCCAGCTTGTGATTCTGGATCATAGCCATCTTTTACTTTGGTAAATTCAAACAAATCATTTCCAGAGAAGTATACACGTAAATTATTAATAGTAGTATTTGCTACTTTAATGTCTTTAAAGTTATACCCTACGATTAAAGATTTTAATCTAAGATACTGGTTGTTTTGTTGCATAAAATCTTTGTTCACATAATTCCAGTTCGTTACATTTCTTTGTGTAGTTAATCTAGGGAATTGTGAGTTTGGAGTCTCGGGAGTCCATGTTTTACCTATCCATGTAGCAGACTGATTTTGCCATATTTGCTGAAAAGGAGCTGAAAAATAACCTGTTCTTACAATGTTTTGTTGAAGTGCTCCTTGAAAAAATGCACTCATGTCCCAGTTTTTATAATTTAAAGAAAAATTAAGACCATACACATAATGAGGAGAAGAATCTCCATGGTAGGTTACGTCATCAGAGTCAATTGTTCCGTCTTTGTTGGTGTCTACAATTCTTGTGTCTCCAGGAACCAATCCTGCTGCAGTACCTTGGTCTCTTATAAGACCTCCACCTGCACCATACTGAGCGTAGTAGGCATCAACTTCTGCTTGGTTGGCAAAATAGCCATCTGTTTCATACAAATAAAATGAATTGATAGGTTTTCCTAGTACAATTCTATCGTCTATATTATCGCTAGAATCAATTAAGTTTAATCCTGGAACAAAGTTGTCTTCGGCACCACTGTATTTTGTGATTTTGTTTCTAGAATCACTCATATTTGCACTAACGTTAAATCCTACTTCTCCAATATTTCCTCTCCATCCAATTTGAGCTTCCCATCCTTTAGTCTCTAAAGTTCCAGAATTTGTAAGTGGGGCATCGGCACCAAGTTTGTCTGAATATATTAGGCTAATTAACATATCGCTATTCGTTTTCTCATAAAGATCTATAGAACCATATACTTTATTGTTGAAAAGTTGAAAATCTACACCAATTTCTTTTGTAGCTATTCCTTCCCATGTTGTAGTGTTGCTAAACAAATTACTAGCTCTGGTGGTAACTTGTTGTCCTGCATTTGTTTGTCCAAAAACCGTAGATCCAAAACCAACAGTTGATAAATAACCAAAGTTTCCAAATCCAGATGTACTACCTAATTTACCATATCCACCACGTACTTTTAAGAAGGATATAATCTCATGGTCTTGTAGAAAACTTTCTGAGCTAAGTACCCAACCTCCAGAAACACTAAAGTAGTTAGACCATTTCTGTCCGTCTGCGAATCTTGAAGATCCGTCGCGTCTTCCTTGTAATTCAAATAAGTATTTTTCTTTAAAATTATAGTTCAAACGTCCAATATATCCAAAAGCACCCCAGGTATTTCCTCCACCTTCAGTTACAATTGATTGATCCGTTGCTCCTAAATTTAAATCATATACTCCAAAGTCTACAAATCCATTTCTTCTTGCTCTAAGTCCGTTGTTTGTGTTTTTCTCAGCTTCAATAGCTAATAATCCAGATACATTATGATCTCCAAATGTATTGCTGTAATTTAACGAAGCTTTGTAGTTTTTATAAGTAACGTTAGCAGTTTCTTCTTCTATATAAGTATTACTAGCATCTGTTATAGTCGTTGCAAAGTCTCCTTGCCAGCTATATAAAGGAACTGATAATTGGTATGCTTGATCTTCGCTTTCTTGACTGCTATAGGCATAAGAACCAGCTATATCTAAGTGATCGGTAAGTTTATAGGTAACTTGCGCAAATATTTTCATTTGCTTGTCTATATTATTTGTTCGTCCACCATCTATAACCTGAGCTACCGCATTTCTACGTCCTGTTATTCCTACTCCACCAAAAACAGAATAGTATTGCCCTTTATCATTATAGGCAGGGAATAAAGGTGCATCATAGGCAGCAGCATCTCTTGCTAAACCTCCTGTAGGACCTGAAACGTGTCTGTGAAAATAAGAAACATTTGTATTAAAGCTTAACTTGTCACTTACATTTATATTGTAATTTAAACTAAAGTTGTATCTATCTGAAGAATCATCAGCAACTTTTAGGCCCCCTACATTTTCGTCATAACCTGCAGAAATACGGAAATTACTTTTGTCGTCTCCTCCAGATACACTTATATTGTGTTGTGCTGAATGTGAGTTTCCAAAAAGGTCATCAAATCTATTTCCTTCTCCTAGCCAAACTCTACCATTAATAGGTAGGTCATAATAACCTTCTTCTCCTGCGGCTATTCTTTCTAAAGTTTCACGGTTATCCCAAAAGAAATATCTAGGACTTAAACCCGCTTCCAAATCAGCATCGGCTGCTGCAAGATACACTTGTCCATATTCTTTCATTGTTGGTGTCGGTGGGCGAATACCAATAGTTCCCATACGAGTAACACTACTAATGTCTACTTTAATATCTCCTTTTCCTTTTTTAGTAGTTACCAAAATAACACCTCCTGCAGCACGCGAACCATATACAGATGCAGAACCACCTTTTAAAACACTGATGCTTTCAACGTCATTAGGATTCATGTCTGTAAATGCTGAAGTATTAATTGCAGGTACTCCATCAATAACAATCAAAGGTTGAATTCCATTGACAGATGAAGATCCTCTAATTAGAAAGTTGATGTCTTCGTTACCAGGTCTTGATGAACCACGTGTAACAACCAATCCAGGTGTTCTACCTTGAAGGGCTAAGGCAGGGCTACCTACAGCCAAATCTTCAAAAGCCTCAGCCTTAACTTGTTCCACTGAACCTGTTAAAGTTTCTTTCTTTGCAGATCCATAACCTACAACGATAACTTCATCTAAGGTTGCTGTATCAGCATCTAAGGTTACATTAACTACTGTTTGGTTACTAATGGCAACTTCTTTTGTTGTAAAACCCAAATAAGAGAATACAAGTGTTCCGGAAGCAGGAACTTTTAAGGTGTAATTTCCGTCAAAGTCAGTAACGGTACCTGTTGAGGTTCCTTTTACTAAGACATTCACTCCTGGAATTCCCATATTATCGTCTGAACTGATTACTTTACCAGAAACAGTTCTAGATTGTAAAATGTCTGTGCTTGAAATCTTAGCGGCATATATATGTGTTGTCGATCCACATAATAATAAACCTGTTATCCAAAAGAGGCTAACAAATAATTTCAGATTTAACTGATCGTGTTTTAGTTTAGTCATAAAAATAAATTTTAAGATTTAATTGTGTTAATATTAGTTAAGCAATGTTACTTATTATGCCGTTTTTGGTCGATGAATTAAAACTCAATTGTGATAAATTATGATTCTTTTTAATGAAAAAAGGATTGAAAATCAATAGTTGGTGTTTGATTTCTTTTCATAAGTTGATTTTGGCTAAGGCGTTGATTTTAAGTGTATTTTGTACGTGTATTCTTTTTTTAGTGTATAAAAGTCTGTTCGGGTTTAATTATTGTTGAAACTGCTGTTTTTATAGTTTATTCCTAGTAGTACTTGACTTTTATAGCTTATAAGAAAGGCGTTTTTTTAGTTGAATTAAGGGGGGGGATTTCTTGTCAGATATTCTTCCTATTAATAGGTATAGAAAGTGTTGTTTTTTTGCATGTGTAATTTTTTAATGTTGACGGGTTAATTGAAGGTGTTTTTGACGATTTTTTGAGAATGTCAGTAAATACGTTGCTTTATTCTCCATAAGGGGTACTGTTTTAGAGTGTTTGAATCATAATTTATACTTCCATTTCTTAAATCTTATTAAAATTGTTTGTTGTTAGGGCAGAAATAAAATAAGCTGTTTTAACGAACTTGAAAATTCAAGAAAAACAGATAAAATTTATATTAATTATTCAAAACAAAGATTTTAAAATATGACAAGGTTATTTATATTTCTGAGCGTTTTTATTATTGTTTCTTGCTCGCAAGAAAAAAAAGAAACAGCAACATTTAATTCAGCAAAAACTTTAGAGTTAAGTGTTGATAAAACGAAACACACATTAAGTGTACTTCATGAAAAGGATAGTTTTCCTAGAAATATTCCCGAAGGTAAAAAAGACTGGGAATTTGTAGGAGTGAATGATTGGTGTAGTGGATTTTGGCCAGGGGTACTTTGGTACGCTTATGAGTCTTCAGGAGATATCGCTATTAAAGAGCAAGCAGAAAAATTTACAGCGCCAATTAGAAAAATCGCTTTTTCTCCAGCTCAAAATCATGATATAGGATTTATGGTGTACTGTAGTTATGGTAATGGATATAGATTAACCGGTAATGAGGATTATAAAAAAGTATTGCTATCTGCAGCAGATACCTTAGCAACTTTGTTTAACCCTAAAGTGGGCTCTATTCTTTCTTGGCCAGAAAAGAAAGCCGAGTATTCTCACAATACCATCATTGACAATATGATGAATTTGGAATTGCTTTTTTGGGCTGCTAAAAATGGAGGCGATAAAAAATTATATGAAATTGCTGAAAGTCATGCCGACGTAACAATGAAATATATTGTAAGAAAAGACAGTGCCGTGTATCACTTAGGTGAGTTTAATGATGAAACTGGAGCTTTTGTAAAAGGACACACACATCAAGGTTATGCAGATGAGTCTATGTGGGCTAGAGGTCAAACTTGGGGAATTTACGGTTTTGCAATAGCTAACAGAGAAACAGGAAGAGAAGATTTTTTAAATACGTCTATAAAATTAGCAGATCACTTTATAAATCGTTTGCCAGAAGACGGAATTCCATTTTGGGATTTTGACGATCCAAAAATTCCAAACTCACCAAAAGATGCTTCAGCAGCTGCTGTTGCCGCATGTGGAATGTTTGAATTGGCAAATTTGGTGAAAGATGAAAAATTAAAAGAAAAGTACAATACAGCGGCAACAAACTTTGTGAGAATATTGTCTTCAAAAGAATATTTTAGTGGAGCTACCAATCAAGCTTTATTATTGCATTCTACTGGGCATCATCCAAAAAACTCTGAGATAGATGTGCCAATCGTATATGCGGATTATTATTATATGGAAGCTTTATTGCGATTGAAAAAATTAGAAGACCAAGCTCAAGTAGCTGTAAAATAATTCAAAATTTTGATTTAGTTCTAAAATAAATTCAACTAATTGAAACAAGCATGCGTAGATCTCAAATTCATATAATGGTTCGTTTTTTTTTCGTGCTATCATGCTTGTTTTCTTTTGGTCAAAATTCATTGCTAAATCGAATGGGAGAAGCTCCAATTACTGGAGGTTTAAAAATGGAAAACTATTGGGTTTGGGGAAGCTCTGTTGTTAAAGGTGCTGATGCCAAATACCATATGTATGCATCGCGTTGGCCAAAACTGTTGCCTTTTCATCCAGGATGGATGGTAGCTTCGGAAATTGTACATGCTATTTCTGATACACCTGAAGGACCGTATAAATTTGAAGGAGTTGCTTTAGGAGCTAGAGGAACTCAGTATTGGGATGGTAAATCCTGTCACAATCCTAAAATTGTAAAATACAAAGACACCTATATTCTTTATTATATGGGCTCTACACATCCATTTGAAGATGTGTCAGAAGCAACGCTAGATTCGTTTGATTTATCAAGTAAATGGTGTATTGCTGCTCGTTGGAATAAGCGTATTGGAATGGCTACTTCAAAAAGTCCTTACGGACCTTGGAAACGTTTAGATGCTCCTATTTTAGATGTGAAACCGAATACCTATTATAGTTTTTTAACTTCCAATCCATCTCCATTAATAAAGGAAGATGGATCTGTTGTTTTATTATTTAAGGGAAGATCTTATCAAAAAGATGGGGTCAAACACAGTGATATGAGTATTGGTGTGGCAACTGCAGCATCTTATGATAGTGCGTATAAAGTTGTGGGCGACAAACCTCTCTTTTCAATGGAGCGATTTGGTGAGGTGGAAGATCCTCATTTATGGAGTGATGATCTTGGTTATCATATGATCGCAAAAGACCAAAGAGGTTTTATAACTGGCGGTAAAGGGGACGGACTTTTAGCGCATTCAAAAAATGGAATCGATTGGGTAATCGATAAGTATCCTAAAGCATATACGAAATTCGTAAAATGGAATAATGGAAAAACTATAAAACAAGGGCAATTGGAGCGGCCTTTTGTTTTTGTTGAAAATGGAAAACCAACACACCTGTTTTTTGCAACAATGGATGGTCCTGGAGGTTTTGCCAATGGGAGTACTACTTGGAATATGGTAATTCCTTTAAAAGATGAATAATTAATTAAATTAAGAATGTATTATGGGTAATAAAAAAATATTAATGTGGTCAATCACCGCTGCTTTGGCAGGGTTTTTATTTGGTTTTGACGTAGTCGTTATTTCTGGAGCAGATCAAAAATTACAAGCTTTGTGGGGTTCTTCAGATTCTTTTCATGGTTCTGTAGTAATGGGGATGGCGCTATGGGGAACTGTACTTGGAGCTATTTTTGGAGGTGTACCAACGAATAAATATGGAAGAAAAAACACGCTATTAGTTATTGGAGTTTTGTTTGCCGTATCTGCTGTAGGTTCAGCCTTTGCTAATGATCCTTATATGTTTGCTTTCGCTCGTTTTATTGGGGGAATTGGAGTAGGTGCATCTACCATTGCAGCTCCTGCTTATATTTCGGAAATTGCACCTGCAAAAGACAGGGGGCGTTTGGTTGCTATGTACCAATTTAATATTGTTTTTGGGATCATGATAGCCTATTTATCAAATTATTTATTAAGTGATATTGGTGAAAATGCTTGGAGATGGATGTTAGGTGTTGAAGCAATTCCTGCCGTATTTTATATTTTATTTGCCTTAAAATTACCTAAAAGTCCTAGATGGCTTTTGTCTCAAGGAAGAGTTGCGGAAGCAAAAGAAATTTTAAGTTTTATTGATCCTACTGCTAATGTGGATGAAAAAATAAATGAGTTCAATACGCACAATGATAAAAGTGATAAAACAGAAACTATTTTTATAAAAAAATATAGATTTCCGTTAATGTTGGTTTTTCTAATTGCCTTTTTTAATCAGTTTTCAGGAATCAATGCCGTTTTATATTATGCGCCTCGTATTTTTGAAGCGGCTGGTTTAGGTGAAAGTACGGCTTTGTTAAATAGTATAGGTTTGGGGGTAACCAATCTTATTTTTACTTTATTAGGTGTGTTTTTAATTGATAAGTTGGGTAGAAAAACCTTGATGTATATTGGTTCTGTTGCTTATATTATTTCTTTAAGTCTTTTGTCTGCGGCCTTCTTTTTAGAATGGACAGGTATGGCAGTTCCCGTTTTCTTATTTTTGTTTATTGGTGCCCATGCCGTTGGTCAAGGTGCTGTAATTTGGGTGTTTATTTCAGAAATTTTCCCGAATCATTTAAGAGCTTCCGGACAAGCTTTTGGTAGTTCTACGCACTGGGTACTTGCTGCATTAATTCCTTCTTTATTTCCCTTACTACTAAAAGCAGTAGGTGGCGGAATGGTATTCCTAGTCTTTGCGGTAATGATGGTGTTCCAATTGTTATTTGTAGCCTTTTTAATGCCTGAAACAAAAGGGAAAACTTTGGAAGAATTGGAGGATATTATTCTAAAATAATAACGAGTCGTGCGTTAAACTGAGTCTAAATTGTGAGAAGTTTATGTTTCCGAGCCGATGCTATTGGCTTCTTAAGTAATTTTGACCGTAAAACTATTTAAAAAGAAAAAAATGAAGTTTTCAAATTCGAAAATACTAGTACTCCTCGTTCTTTTGACATGTTTGTCATGCAAAACAAAAAAAACTTCTGTAGCTACAAACAGCAAGCAACCCAACATTATCGTTTTGTTATGTGACGATTTGGGTTATGGAGATTTGTCAACTTTTGGACATCCAATCATTCAGACAAAAAACTTAGACAAACTCGCGAAAACCGGTATTAAATTAACGAATTTTTATAGTACGGCTCCTGTTTGTTCTCCCTCTCGTGTTGGTTTATTAACAGGAAGAAGTCCTAACAAAGCTGGGGTGTACGATTTTATTCCGGGTTACAAAAAAAGTGAAGATCTTAGAGATTTGGTACATATGCAAGCTCATGAAGTTACCATTCCTTCCTTGTTAAAAAAAGCGGGTTATGCAACTTGCTTGGTTGGTAAATGGCACTGCAGTTCTCGTTTTAATTCTAAAGCACAGCCACAGCCCAATGACTTTGGATTTGACCATTGGTTTGCCACACATAACAACGCGGCCCCAAGTCACCAAAACCCAAAAAATTTTGTTAGAAATGGAAATGAGGTTGGGGTATTAGAAGGTTTTAGCAGTCAAATTGTTGTTGAGGAAGCCATGAATTGGTTGGATAAAAAAGAAGGCAATGCGCCGTTTTTTTTAGAAGTTGCTTTTCATGAACCGCATGAGCCAATTGCTTCTCCGGAAGATTTGGTTCAAAAATATTTACCAAAAGCAAAAACAAGAGAAGAGGCAGAATATTTTGCCAATGTAGAAAATGTTGATATTGCTGTGGGTCGTTTACTTTCTTATTTAAAAGAAAAAAACTTAGATGAGAATACCTTAATTGTATTTACTTCAGACAATGGGCCTGAGACTTTGATGCGTTACTATAGAGCCAAACATTCTTATGGTTCTCCAGGTGAATTAAAAGGAATGAAACTATGGACAAATGAAGCTGGATTTCGTGTGCCATGTATTGTAAATTGGTTGGGAAAAGAAACCTATTCAGGAACTTCAGACAAGGTGATTTCTGCACTTGATTTATTACCTACATTTTCTGAATTAGCTGGGGTGGAATTACCTGAAAGGGGACTTGACGGAGAATCTATAAGTTCGTTTTTACGCTCTGGTAATTTTGAACGTAGCAAACCACTAATATGGGCTTTTTATGATGCTATTAATGACCGAAGAGTCGCTATGAGAAGTGGAGATTGGAAAATAATGGGACGTTTGGTTTCAGATGAAAATGATAAAGAATTGCCGCATATTCATAATTTATATAAGGGGAATGAAACTTTTGTTAAAAATGCAAAATTAACGGATTTTGTCTTGTTTAACTTAAAAAAGGACCTAAGTGAATCTGAAGATTTATCGGTAAAAGAACCAGAGGTTTTTAAGAATATGAAAATTCAGTTTGAAGCAGCGTACAAAGAATTGTTAAAAGAAAGCCATATATGGAATCGAACAAAATAAATAGCTTAGCTGCTGTTCTTAATGGAAGAGCGATCTCTTTTGTACTCCTTTTATGGATTGTAATAAGTTGTAGTGGTATAAAGGAAATCCAAGTGCAATCGCCTGATGGTAAAAATGTATTTGTATTCAATGGCCATACAACAAACACAATTAGTTTTTCTGTTAAAAGGAACAAGCAAGAAGTTTTGTTGCCTTCTGTTTTAAAACTAATTTCTAATGAAATTGCCTTTTCGGGCGATTTGTCCATATTAAATGTGGAATTCTCCACAGTAACAAAGGAATGGAATTCTAATTTTGGAGAATTAAGTACAATTCCTGATAATTACAACCAATTAAAGCTATACCTAAATATGGGTGACGCCAAGTTGAATATTATTTGTAGAGCTTATAACGAAGGAATTGCCTTCGCATACGAAGTCCCAAAACAAAACAATATTGTTGAATTAGGATTTGATGAAATGCTACAATACAATTTTGATGCAGATTATAAGGTTTGGTCAACTCCGAAAAGAGAAGCAGGAGTTTTAACTGCACAAGGTCTTTATAAAAAAATACCTTTAACTAGTTTAGAAGAAGGATGCGAACGTCCATTGTTAATAGATATGGGGGCAAATTTAAAAGTCGCATTGGCTGAAGCAAAATTGGTGGATTATGCTCGCTTAAGCTATTCGAAAGGAACTTCTTCTAAATATAGTATTTTATCTTCTTTGGATGGTAAAATGGAGGAGCAAAAGCAAGATACCATTACAGGGGCTGTAATTGCAGAAAGAAAACTGGAAGGCGCAAAAGTCCATAAAAAATTACCGTTTCAATCGCCTTGGCGTGTGGTCATGATGGCTGAAAATGAAGGCGAATTATTAGAAAATAATTATATTATTCAAAATTTAAACGATCCTTCTGAAATAAAAGATACCTCGTGGATACAACCAGGAAAGGTGCTTCGAGAAACGACCTTAACAACAAAAGGAGGAATGGCTGCTATAGATTTTGTTGCAAATCATAAGATGCAGTATATCATGTTTGATGCGGGCTGGTATGGCGATGAAATGAAAAATAGTTCTGACGCTACTACGGTTACTTTAGATCCGAAAAGATCAAAAGGACCTTTAGATATGAAAGCTGTTACGGCTTATGGAAAAGAAAAAGGGGTTGGACTTATTTTGTACGTAAATCGTAGGTCATTAGAAAAACAATTGGATGATGTATTGCCGCTTTTTAAAGAATGGGGAGTAGCAGGAATTAAGTTTGGTTTTGTTCGCGTAGGAGATCAAGATGCCACTACATGGATGCATGAAGCGATAAAAAAAGCAGCTGCGTATGAGTTTATTGTCGATGTGCATGATGAGTATCGACCAACAGGTTTTTCAAGAACCTACCCAAATTTATTAACCCAAGAAGGAATTGGTGGAGATGAAACAACTGTTACAAATGAGCAAACACTAACCCATATGTTTACACGATTGTTAGCTGGTGCTGCAGATAATACGGTTTGCTACTACAATGCTCGTGTGGCTAAAATGGGATCTCATGCTTCACAATTGGCAAAAACAGTCTGCCTTTTTAGTCCCTTACAGTTTTTGTATTGGTACGATAAGCCTGCAGCTTCGCCTGAAAAATTAGACGGATTATGGGGAGATACGAGGCATATAGGAAATGAACCAGAATTGGAGTTTTTCAAAAATGTACCCACGACTTGGGATGAAACTAAGGTTTTAGCAGCGGAGATAGGAAAAGTGGGGGTGATTGCCAGAAGAAAAGGAAATGAGTGGTTTGTAGGCGGTATCAATGGGGAAACAGAAAGAAAGCTGTCCATAGATTTTTCGTTTTTGAAAGAAAATAAAAAGTACAAAGCATTAATTTATACAGACGATCAAACGGTTCACACAAGAACACACGTCAAAATAGAGGAGTTGCTAACTACCAAAGATTCAAAATTGGAGGTACTTGTAAAAAGCAACAATGGCTTTGCCATGCATATAAAAGAACTATAATTAGTAAGACTAAATCGGAATTATGAACAAAAGAATGAACACTTTAAAAATAGTAGCAGTTTTGCTTTTGGTAGGAATAGTTTCCTGTAAAACAAAAGATAAAGTAGCTAAGAAGGAATTACCCGCGAAACGGCCAAACATCATTTTTATGATGTCTGATGATCATGCATATCAGGCAATTAGTGCCTATAGCAATCATTTAATTGAAACGCCTAATATTGATAGAATAGCAGATGAAGGGATTAAATTTACCAATGCCTGTGTTTCAAATTCTATTTGTGCGCCTTCAAGAGCAACTATTTTAACAGGGAAACATTGTCATATACACGGTAAAGTAGATAATGTATTTCCTTTTGATGAGTCTCAAACTACTTTTCCTCAGCTAATGCAAAAAGCAGGTTATAAAACAGCCATGTTCGGAAAGTTGCATTTTGGAAACAATCCTAAAGGTGTAGATGAATTTAAAATTTTACCGGGACAAGGTAGATACTACAATCCTATTTTTAATACCAATGATGGTCAAATTACGGTGGAAGGTTATGTAACGGATATTATCATGGACATGACCTTAGAATGGTTGGAAAACAACAAAAATAGTGAAGAGCCATTTATGTTATTTTCTATGCAAAAAGCACCACATAGAGAATGGTTACCTGCGCCACGTCATTTTAAAGAATACACCAAGAAAACATTTAAAGAACCTGAAACTTTGTTTGATAATTATGAAGGAAGAGGTACTGCTGCAAAAACGGCTGAAATGAATTTGCTAACGCATATGAATTGGGCTGGAGATTCTAAAATGTACCCTGAAATCATGAAAGAATTAGGGATAAAAGATATGTCTGGTTGGGATTTAGAAGCTTTTGAACGAGAAGTCGGCGCTATGAATGCTGAACAAAGAGCTGTTTGGGATTCTGTGTATCGACCAATGATGGAAGCTTTTAAAAAGGAGTATCCTACCATGAATGAAAAGGAATTGATGAAATGGCGCTACCAACGTTATATGCAAGATTACCTTGGGTGTATTGCCTCTGTAGATGAAAATGTAGGTCGATTGTTAGATTATTTAGAAGAAACAAAATTGGATGAAAATACCATCATTATTTATACTTCGGATCAAGGATTTTATTTAGGTGAACACGGTTGGTTCGACAAGCGTTTTGTGTATGATGAATCTTTCAAAACACCTTTGTTAATTAAATGGCCAAACGTAATTACACCAGGAACAACAAATACTGAAATGGTACAAAATCTTGATTTTGCACAGACTATTTTAGAAGCTGCTCATATTGTGCCTCCAGCAGATATGCAAGGAGAAAGTTTGATTCCTTTGTTGTTAGGAAATAATGAAGAATGGACAAGAGATGCCGTGTATTACCACTATTATGAATACCCAGGAATTCATATGGTAAAAAGACATTATGCTATTATTACACAAGAATACAAATTAGCGCATTTTTATTATGATGTGGATGAGTGGGAATTGTACGATCGTAAAAATGACCCTCAGGAAATGAAAAATGTGATTGATGATCCTGCTTATGCTGATGTGCTTGTGAAATTAAAAAAACAACTGGTAGAACTACGTAAAGAATATGGTGATAGTTCTCAGTTAGATCAAGAGATATTGAAAAAATATATGGAGGCAAAAAACAATCCAGATATTGAAACGGTACCACTTCATTAAAAAAAAATAAAGGTCTGAATTTTTTAGGAAACTATAAATTCAGACCTTACCCAATTAAGAAATTTATTATAGCCCTTTGATTCTGATGAAATTGTCAAAATTTATCCATATACTCGTCTTCCTGTTTTTCATAAAAAGTCCAATGTTCGGACAAAAAACAGCTGCGCATCCTCGTTTATTTGCAGAAAATAAAGATAGAGCAGCTTTGTTAGTTAAAATAGAGAATGAAGACTGGGCGAAAGCCTCATGGGAAACTTTGATGTCTGAAATCAATCCACATGTCAATCGTCATGTAACAGATCCAGAATGGATGGTGTCTAGGTTGGCCATGTATTGGAAAGAAGGAGAACGTTTTACCCAATGTTATATCAAAAAACAAAATTGGGATTATGGAGAAGGAAATGCACCCGTTCCTACAGTTCGCCTACCAGGTATGCGGACTTGGAATGATTACGTAAATGTACCTTTGGAAGATAGAATTCCGTACAATGCCTCAGGAGATTTGTTGGGGATAAGCAGGTCTAAAGCAGATAAAACACCCGTTTTAATTCCTTATAAAGAAACAGGACATATGATTCGTCAGAATAATATGGAAATCCTGAAATTGGCTGAAAAAGCGGCTTTTGCGTACTACATTACCCAAGAGGAAAAGTATGCAAAGTTTTCTTCAGATATTTTATGGACTTGGTTGTTAGGAACCTATTACATGGAACCACCTTTAGATCCAAAAGAATCAACAAAAGGACCAGGTGGTTATAAACCAGGAGGCATTATGGGTTATTATGATTATGAAGTCATTCATGATGATAGACAAATACCTACAGCTATTGCTTATGATTTTTTATATGATTATATGAATGAGCACCCACATCCACATTTAAAAAGCATAGCGAAGACTCCTACAGAAGTTGCTGGTGTGGTTTTTAAACGTTTTATAGAAATAGGGTTGATAAGAGGAGGCAAAAAAGGCAATTGGAATGTAAATCGCTATAAAAACGTGCTGAATAGTATGCTTGTTTTAGAGCCGAACGATTTTTACGAAGATGGTAAAGGAAAAGAATATTACATTCCTTTGTACACGCAACAATCGTCAGATTATTGTGCTGCTTTACCAGGAATTATGGATTATTATAACAAAACAACGGGGCTATGGCCAGAATCTCCTGGCTATGCTTCAAGCATGATTCCATTAGTGTTAGAAATGGGCGTGAAATTGTATAAATCTGGGGTAAATACTTTGGCTGGAAATCCAATTATTACCAAAGCGGCTTTGGCTAACTTAGGTTGGTTAGATGCTCGTGGAAATTTAGTGGTTTTTGGTGATATGCGTGGAGGTCCTGCAGATATATCTTCTTTTGAATCTTTATTGACCTATGCAACCTGGGAAGGGGATACGGAAACGGCTAAAAAAATGGCCACAGTGATTCGTAAAAACATTGCATCGGGTCAATATAATAGAAATGCATCAGATTGGCAAGGAATTGTGTTAAATCAACCGTTACCAAATTCAGGCAGTAGTTTACCATTCCATAAAGCGGCATATTCACCATTTCATAAACATATTATTATGAGAAATGGGAATGATGAAGCTAATGGATTGATGTTTACTTTGTATGGAGGAAAACACAAATCGCATTTAGCAGCAAATGGTTTGGCCATGCAGTTCTATGCTAAAGGTTGGGCAATGGCTCCAGATGCTTCTGCATATGAATCCTATTGGTCTTCTGACGCAAGTTACCATCGAGGAATTTTAGGTTCTAATACCATTGTTCCTGGATATAGCGATGGAGCTATTACCATAAATGCGATGGATCCATCAGTAGATACTGAAACAGGATTTTATAATACTTCGGAAACTTCAAGTAATGTTTCTTTTTCAGATGTTTCAGCAGAAGAAAAACGTCGTTTGGTAGCCATGGTTCGTACTTCTGAAACTTCTGGGTATTATGTAGATATTTTTAGATCGGATCAACCAGATAATGATTATATACATCACAATTTAGGGAATTCTATGGTGTTGAAAAACACAGAGAATACAGCCTTGAATTTAAATAAAGTGAATGATTTAGGAGTAAAGTATGATAAAGATTACTCTTTCTTTAAAAATCAAAGAAAGGTAAATTATACAAACGATTTTAATGCTACTTGGACAATAACAGCAATCGCTCCTGAATTGCATACAAATATGTGGATGCTAGGACAAGACAATAGAGAAATTTATGCTGTTGATGCACCACCTACTACTTTGCGTAGTGATATTACTCCAGGACAAGTAAATAAAAGTCCAGAAACAACTCCAACGTTAATTGTTCGTCAAAATGGAATTAATGGAAAAGAGCATCCATTTGTGGCTGTTTTTGAAAATTACGAAACCAATCAAAAATCGATTCAAGAAATTTCTAAAATAGAAAGCTCTAAAAACTTTGTAAGCATTGCGGTAAGTTCAAAAAATAGCAAACAATATATTTTAAATGCTACAGATGATGAGGTTTATAAACCAATGAAAAAATTAGAGTTTCAAGGTGTTTTTGGAATTGCTTCCGAAGAAAATAAGGAATTTCAATATTTGTATTTAGGAAAAGGAAAGTTATTGCAAAAAGGATGTTATAAAATAGAAGCTGTTCATCATTCTGTAACTGCAGAACTAAAAGTAGAAAATGGTAAATATTACTATTCTTCAGATCAACCAGTTTTTATTCAACTGAACAAAGGAAAAGCAAAACAATATCCAGCAGGATATCATATCGAAATTAAATAGTATGGGAAAAATGAAATATTTTTTAGTAAGTCTAATGGTTTACATGTTCTCTTGTTCTTCTTTATTGAAGGCACAAGAAGCAGAACATCCTAGAATTTATGCAACCAATGCGACTAAAAATAATTTTTTAGCAAGTATAAAATCTGTTGCATGGAAAAAAAGTTTGATAGATGAAAAAATTGAAGGATTAGAAAAATATTTGATTTATTGTGAAAATGATTTTACTTGGTTGGTTTCTAGATTGCAAATGAACTGGAAAACTAAGCACGATAAAGTGTTTTTAAAAGGAGGTAATTTTTCTCATTCTGAGGGAAATGCACCCGTGCCTACGGTACGTTTTTCGGGTACTAGAGATTGGGCTACAGAATATGCTGTTCCTAAATTAGAAGATATAGAACCTTATTTCGATGATCCGCGTGGTTATTATTTGGCACACAAAAAAACAAAGAAAAAAGAATGGGTACATCCATCAAAAATTGGGCATGCCATTGAAGGCATAAATCGTAAAATTATGAGTCTTGTAGAAGATGCAGCTTTTTTATATTGGGTAACTGGTGATCAAAAATATGCTGAATTTGCAAAACCAGTTTTTGAAACTTACATAGAGGGAATGTATCATAGAGAGGCTCCTATAGATTTAGAAAATGGAAACCAACAACGTATTTCTGGTTTGGCTACTTTTGAAGTTATTCATGAAAAAATTCTGATTCATTTAATTACGACCTATGATTTTTTATACGATTATTTGAAAGCGGAAAATGTAAATTTAGCGCATAGTGCTGCTGTATTTCAGAAATGGGGAGACCAAATTATCAACAACGGAATTCCTGATAACAACTGGAATCTTTTTCAAGCTCGATTTTTAACTTATGTCGCTTTGGTTTTAGAATCAAACAAAAGCTATAAGAATGGAAAAGGAAGAGAATACTTTTTAGACCGTACTTTTACGACTTCTACAGAAAGACAATTGTCTATCAATGAATCGTTATTGGTGTACGACAAAGAAACCGGGATGTGGCCGGAATGTGCCTCTTATTCTGTACATGTGATTACAACCTTGCTTAATATTTTCACCTTATTAGATAATGCGACAAATAACAACGAATTAGCTAATTTTCCGATCATAGAAAAAGCTTCTTTGGCTTCTTTTCAATACTTATTTCCCAGTGGGTATACCGTTGGTTTTGGCGATTCGAATCACAAACCTTTACCAGCAGAAAATTTTGAATTACTAATCTCAAATTATAGTAAGTATAAGAATGAAGAAAAGGAAACGCTTATTTCTGGATTGTTAGCTGATATGATTGCTAAGGGCGAGTACAAGCGTAAAGCGGATGATTTGTTTCAGTTGTTTTTTTATGTGGATGCTTTAAAAACTACAGAAAATACTAAAAATGGTTTGGAAAAATTAACTTCTCCAACATTTTATGCTTCCAATGTAAGTATGTTCAACCAAAGGTTGGGACAAGGTGAAAATGCCATGATGGTTTCTACTGCGGGTTCTTATGGAAATCACTCGCATGTAAATGGAATTTCTATTGAATTGTTTGCGAATACATATGTTTTAGGACCCGACATGGGAAAAGGTTCTAGTTATTGGCATACGGATCATCGAGAATATTATTCAAGGTTTCCTGCGCATAACACCGTGGTAGTAGATGGAAAATCGGATTACGATGCCATGCGTGGTTATCATCCCTTTAAATTAGATACATATTTTCCAGAAGTTAATCAAACACCAAGTTTTGACAACCTAACTTTTTCTAAAGTGTCGTTTTTTGAACCCAAAACAAAGTCAGATCAACAAAGATTTACGGCACTTATAAAATCAAAAATAGCACAGGGCTATATGATAGATGTATTTAGATCTAAAAAGCAAAAAGAAGGGACGCAAAGACACGATTATTTTTATCATAATTTAGGACAGTCATTAGAAATTTTTGAGCCCCATGCAAAAGCATTGAACTTAAAAAAGTCGAATGATTTTGGTAGCAAACAAGGAGATTTAAAAGCTTATGATTATTTGACGGATAAAAAGAAAGTAAGTACAGATAAAGATGTACGTGCCTTGTTTACACTTAAAAGTAAAAATGCAGCTGATAACTTAATGAATGTTTGGATAAAAGGAAGTGAACAGCAAAGTGTTTATACAGCTTTGGCACCAAAATCGAATGCCTTTAAAAAAGGTTCGGGTACGGTTCCTGCGGAAGTGATTGGAGATGCAATGCAAACACTAATTATCAAAAGAGAAGCATCGGCATGGGAAAACCCGTTTGCAGTGGTGTTTAACCCTTATATGAAGGGAACAGAAAACCCGATTGCAGATGTGAATTATACGACCATTAAAGACTATCCAAGTACGCAAGTGATTGAGGTTTTGTTAAGTGATAAAAAAACAACAGATATAATTGTATTGAATACTTCAGAAGAAGATGTTGTAGCTCATAAAGATTTTTATCAAAAAGGATTGTTGTCAATTACTAGAAAAGTAGAAAATACAGAAGCTGTAGATTATTTGTTTTTATCAGGAATGTTTAAGTACGAGCAAAACGGATGGGGAATTGTTGCCTCTGGTTTGCCTGCAACCATTTCACTAGAGCGTTCTGGAAATACCTTTGTCATAGAAAATAATGCTCCTGTTTTGATAAAAGCTCCTTTTTTAGAGGGAAAGAAAACAGCTGAATTAAGAGTTTATGAAAATGGAAAATTAATAGCAACTAGACAAGGACAAATCAATAGGTCAAACCCAAATCAATTGGAATTCAGACTGTCTAAAGCCTATGAAAAATCGGTAATAGTTTATTAAAAAGAATATAAGAATGAGAAAGTATTTAATTGGAATGCTATTTTGGGTAGGTGTACTTAGCACTGTTTATGGTCAGCAAAAAAGTACTGAAAAAAAAACAGTAAGCTTGTATGTGTCTGCTATCAGTTCTTCAAAAAGTATAGGAACAGATGAGCACCCCTTTTCAACCATAGTAGCGGCTGTAAAAAAAGCAACCGCGTTAAAATTGAAAAATGAAAATACGAAGGTGACCATCCAACTGCTTCCTGGAGATTATCACTTAGAAAAGCCGATTTTGATTTCGCCTTTATTAAATGGATTGACGCTAAAAGGAACAAATGCAGCTGAGGTAAGAATTAAAGGTTCGGTAGTATTAAATCCAAATTGGAAAAAATACAATAAGTCTATTTACGTAACTACGCTTGCTGAACATGTAGATTTTGATCAACTAATTATAAATAAGCAACCACAAATTTTAGCGCGTTATCCAAATTATGATGAGGCGGCTCAATACTGGCAAGGTGCTGCTGCAGATGCTATTTCAAAAGAGCGTTTGGCTACATGGAAAAATCCGAAAGGTGCTTATTTTCATGCATTGCATGGTGGTAAATGGGGCGGGTTTCATTATGAAATTACGGGGGTAAATACACAAGGAGAAGCAATTTTAGAAGGTGGTCAACAAAATAATAGAGGTTCTAAACCACACAAAGAATACCGAATGGTAGAAAATGTGTTTGAGGAGCTAGACAGTCCGGGAGAATGGTACTTGGATAAAGAAACACAGCAATTGTATTATTGGCCTTCTGAAGATGTAAATATTAAGACTGCAAAAGTAGAAGTAGCTGTACTTAAAGATTTGATTCAAGTAGTTGGTACGTTAGAGAATCCTGTCAAGGATATTACGATTAGCGACATCACTTTTACACATACAAAACGTACATTTATGGAGAAATACGAACCTTTATTGCGTAGCGATTGGTCTATTTATAGAGGAAGTGTTGTGTTTTTTGAGGGTACAGAAAACTGTGTCGTAAAAGATAATAAGTTTGTTTATTTAGGAGGAAATGTACTTATGGCAAGTAAGTACAATAAAGGCTTACGAGTGCTCGGAAATCATATTCATGAGAATGGTGCTAGTGCCGTATCTTTTGTTGGAGATGCTTCTGCTGTGCGTTCTCCATCATTTAATTATGGGAAATTTGTAGCACTTTCAGAAATGGATACGCTTCAAGGACCGCAAAACGAATTGTATCCAAGAGCATGTTTGGTAAAGAACAATTTGATTCACAGAATTGGTCGTACAGAAAAACAAACAGCAGGCGTGCAAATTTCTATGGCAATGGATATTACGGTAAGTCATAATAGCATTTACGATGTGCCTAGAGCCGGAATTAATATTGGTGACGGTACTTGGGGAGGTCATATTTTAGAATTTAATGATGTGTTTAATACGGTATTAGAAACACACGATCATGGATCTTTTAACTCTTGGGGAAGAGATCGTTTTTGGCATCCTAAACGTAATGAAATGAATGCTATTACAACTGAAAATCCTGATATGTATACATGGGATGCTGTAAAAACTACCATTATTAGAAACAATCGTTTTCGTTGTGATCATGGTTGGGATATTGATTTAGACGATGGTTCTTCTAATTATCATATTTATAATAATTTACTATTGAATAACGGATTGAAATTACGTGAAGGATTTGCTCGGATAGCTGAAAATAATATTATGGTCAACAATTCTTTACACCCACATGTTTGGTTCGCAAATAGTAGCGATGTGTTTAAATACAACATTGTAGCAGACACCTATCAAGATGTTGGTTTGTTAGGTTGGGGAAAGGAATTGGATTACAACTTTTTTCCGAACGCAGAATCGATGTTAAAATCTCAAATTTATGAGAGAGATTTACACAGTGCTTATGGAGATCCTATGTTTAAAGATCCGGCACAGTTAGATTTTAGTGTACAAGAAAATTCTCCTGCTTTAAAAATAGGTTTTAAAAATTTTCCAATGGATCAATTTGGAGTTCAAAAACCTGCATTTAAAAAGATAGCAAAAACTCCAGAAGTACCTGTTATCAAAGATCCATCAACAAAGAAAAGTAGTCCTGTAGTGGCTTGGTTACGTAACAATATTAAAAGTGTAGCTTCAGAGCAAGAACAATCGGCTTACGGATTAAATACCCCAGAAGGAGTGATTGTTTTACGTGTTTGGAAACACAGTCCGGCTGTAAAAAATAACGGAATTAAAAAAGGAGATGTTATTTTGCAAGCTTCAGGAAAAAAGGTGAATAATGTCCAAGATTTTTTCAAAATAAATGTAGAAAATACTACAGATGCGTTGGATCTAGTCGTGATGAGAAATCAATCAAGTATAAAAATTACAATTAAAACTAAATAATATAAATAAAGAGAAAAATGAAAAATTACAAGAAAATTATTCTCGTTGCATTGGTAACAATATTTACTTTTCAAACGAGTAGTGCGCAAACAAAATCTAAAGCTAAAAAGCTTTCTGATGATGCGCGTATGGAATGGTGGAGAGATTCTAAATTTGGAATGTTTATTCATTGGGGAGCCTATTCAATTATTGGAGGTGAACGTGGAACAAAAATCGCCGGAGGTGGAGCCGAATGGGCCATGGATAAATTAGATTATACCATTGAAGACTATGAAAAATTCCCGGAAATGTTTAATCCCGTTTTGTTTGATGCAGATGCTTGGGTGTCTATGGCAAAAAATGCAGGGATGAAGTATATTGTAATTACTTCAAAACACCATGAAGGTTTTGGTTTGTGGGATTCTAAAGTGTCTGATTATGACGTAATGGATACATCTCCTTTTAAAAGAGATATCATCAAAGAATTATCGATAGCGTGTAAAAAACAAGGAATTAAATTTTGTTTTTATTATTCTATTGTAGATTGGCATCATCCGCAAGCACAAGGAAATTTATACCCGAATTACAATATTTCTCAGCATGATGATCCATCGGTTGTCAATCCAGAATTTCCTGAGTATTATGAAAATTATATGAAACCTCAGGTAGGTGAATTGTTAAAAAACTACGGTGATATTGGTGTTGTTTGGTTTGATGGAGACTGGATTTCTGATTATACCACAGAAATGGGGAAAGATCTTTACAAATACATTCGCGACATTCAACCAAATACAATTGTCAACAATCGTGTAGATAAAGGGAGAACCGGAATGGACGGAATGGATAACAAACCTGGCGAATTTGCAGGAGATTTTGGAACACCAGAGCAAGAAATTCCAGATACAGGAATTGATTCTGATTGGGAAGCTTGTATGACCATGAACGGTTCTTGGGGGTACAAACCTTCTGACAATAAGTGGAAAAGTAATGAAGACTTGATTCAAAAATTGGTAGATATTGTTTCTAAAGGAGGAAACTTTTTGTTAAATATTGGGCCTGATGGTTTTGGTAGATTTCCTTCAGAAAGTATTAGAAGGTTGAACGCGATGGGAGAATGGACTAAAAAAAATGGAGAAGCTATTTATGGCGCTTCTGCAAGTCCTTTTGAAAAACCAAAATGGGGACGTTATACTAAAAAAGACAATGTACTTTATGCGCATGTTTTTAACTGGCCAAAAGATGGATTGTTAAAACTTCACAAAAGTATCAAAGTCAAAAAAGCAACCTTGTTAACAGCTCCTAAAACAAAACTATCTACAATTGCCACTTCTAGAGAAGTGTTGGTTGATGTACCTATGTTGGCGCCAGATACGACGGTATCAGTTATCAAAATTGAGTTGGCAAACTAATACGAAGTCTATTTGAAAAGGGAGAAACAGGCAAACATCGTTTAGGTGTTTGTCTGTTTTGTTCTAAAATAAATTTAGAGATTTTGATTCTTAACAATTAAACTAAAAAAGATGAAACTTTACAAAAAAATACAAATTCTAGCAGTTGTTGCTTTTTTTACGACTAGCCTTGGGTTTTCTCAAACTCTTCCGTATGTAAAACCTGATTGGGGAGCTTATACGAAAGGAGAAGAGGGCTTTTTATTAGCGCATGTTATTCATTGGCCAGAAGATGGTAAATTAGTGATAGATCGCGCCATCAAACCAAGAGAAGCAAGGTTGCTTTCTGAACCAAATAAAAAAATAAAAATAAAATTAATTGAGGGGAAGTTAATCGCCTTCTTGCCTAAGAAAGCTCCTGAAGTTCAGATTTCAGTAGTAAGAATTCAATTAATTCCTACAGAAGATTGGGCGAATTTAGGACGTTATAGAGCGGCAAATGCAGCATTAAAGGCTCCTTCGAAAAAAGAAAATAGAGTGGTGTTTATGGGGAATTCAATTACCCAAAATTGGACAAGAGATCATGGTGTTTTCTTTGAACAAAATCCATCATTTGTAAATCGTGGTATTAGCGGACAAACATCTGCACAAATGTTATTGCGTTTTCGACCAGATGTTATTGAGCTAAAACCCAAAGCAGTTGTTATTTCTGCAGGAACTAATGATATTGCTGAAAATAGAGGTCCAATTAGTGTTGAGCGCATTGCAGGAAATATTTTTTCTATGGTTGAATTGGCAAAAAAGCATAAAATAAAAGTCGTGCTGGCCTCTGTGTTGCCAGCAAGCAGTTATTCTTGGAGTCCTTCTATAGAACCTGCAGATAAAATTATTGAACTGAATGGTTTGCTAAAAAAATATGCGAAAGCAAATAAAATAGTGTATTTAGATTATTATACGCCTATGGTAAATGACACAAAAGGATTGAAAAAAGAGTTGGGTCGAGATACTGTTCATCCAAATGCAAAAGGATATGAAATTATGGAACCTTTGGTAAAACAAGCCTTAAAGAAAGCTTTGTAAAAGGAAACTATAAGATTATAACCATAGTTTATAGTGGTTGAATCATAATTTAAATTTTTTTCTAAATAAAAGAATTAGCATTGCTACAGCATCTACAGGTGTTGTAGCATTGTTGTTTTTTAAAGAAGTTTAAATAGTTGAAAAGTATGAAAAATAGAATTTTACTCATTGTTTGTTGTTTGTCTTTAAGCACAGTGTTTGCACAAAAGCGAAATTATTTATTATACACAGATACAAATATTGCGAACCTAAAAAAACAAATTGCAACAGATACTTCTATTCAAAATAGTTGGGAAGCTCAGTTAAAAAAAGCAGACGACTTGCTAGAAAAAGGAAAGTATAAAGCGGCCGATTGCCAAGTACTTGGTTTGGCTTACAGAATGACTGGTGAAGAAAAATATGCAAAATCTATCAAGGAAATAGTAGTTAACTATACGTCTAAAGAAACTTGGGAAGGTCAAGCATTGTTAAACAGAACTCCCGCTTGGAAAGGAGGTTTAGGTACGTCTCATACGAGTTTCTTTATTTCTATCGGTTACGATTGTATTTATAATTATTTATCGAATAAAGAACGTAAAGAAATTGCGCAAGGAATTGTAAAAGTTGGAATTCAACCCGCTATGGCCGATTGGTTGAATCCGAATACTAGTTTTCATACGTTTGACACCATGGGGCACAACTGGTGGAGTGCCTGTGTGTATATGGCAGGATTTAGTTCCTTGGCTGTTAGGAATGAGATTTCTGAAGCGACGACTTGGGTACGGGAAATAGCTTTAACGGCTACCGATTGGGTAAATTATACAGGCAGTGTTCTTCAAAATAAACCGTCAACATTCGATAAAGACGGTGGCTTTTATGAAAGTATCAATTATGCGTCTTATGGAATTTCTCAATATTTATTGTTCAGATATGCACTAGGAGAAGCTTTGCCTAATGAAAAACAAGTAGCGTTGCCTATATTGGATAAGGTGGGTGATTTTTTTATAAAAACTACCTATTATGTTGGTGAAGGAAAACCGATGTCTGTAAATTTTGGAGACAGTGCTATTCATAAAAATGGAAATGGCTGCATGAAGTTATTGTGGCAATTAGGGTATACCGATGCTAAATACGCTTGGTACCTAAATCAAACAAATAAAGGAAACGACAAAGAAGGTTTGCAATTAGATACGCCAAATGGCTTGATTTTAAATCCGATACTGCCTAAATTAAAAGAAGATTTTACACCTGAATTAGCAACTTCTCATTTGTTTAAAGATATGGGTTGGGCTACTTTAAGAAATTCCTGGAAAAAGGATGCAACGATGTTGGCGGTAAAATCTGGTTTTACTTGGAATCATACGCAGGCGGATGCTGGATCGTATATTTTGTTTCACAAAGGAAAAAATTTAATTATTGATTCTGGGAATTCTTCTTATGGAAACCCATTGTACACACAGTACTATTGTCAAAGTGAAGCACACAACGTTGTGTTGTTTAATGGGGAAGGGCAAAACAGAAAAGATCCTTATTTCGGAGTCGCTAATCCGGGTTCACTTCATAACTTAGTGGAAGGAAGTAATTTTAAATACTTGTTGGCAAATGCAACTGGGCCTTATTCGCAAATATTAGCGCGTAACTACCGTAATTTTATTTGGGTAGGCGATGTTATTTTGGTAATTGATGATTTGTTGGCGCACAAACCAGGAAAGTTTGAATGGTTGCTGCATTACAATGGAACTTCAAAACGACAAGGACATGATTTGTCTATCAAAGAAGAAAATTCAGAAGTTTTGGTACGTTCTTTATTTCCAGAAACATTTCCTTCAGGTGGTTTGCCTCACGATTTTCCTGAACAAATGCAATTGGAAGAAAAGATTGGGTATAAAGATCATCATCCTGAAAAAGAAGAACCTTATTGGGCTATTAGTCATTTTAATGAAACAGCTCGAACAAAATTTATTTCGGCTTTAATTTTAAAAACGGACGAAAACAAAGAAAATTTACCCGTAATAAAACGCTTTGAAGGAAAAGATTTCCTAGGGGTTTCTATGACTCAAAATGGGGAAACGACTCAGGTGTATTTTAATTTATTGGCCGGTGGTCGTTTAAAACACAGAAATAGTGTGAATACGATGAATGGATGGGAAACGGATGCTTATTTAACCGTTTTAAAATTTAAAGAAGGAGCTGACACTTCAAAGCATACGGAACTAGAAGAGTTGTTTATTGGACATGGAAGTTATTTGCGTAAAAAGGGACAAACATTAATGCACTCACTTTCAAAATATACCGCTTTGGTAGAAGATTTTAAAAAGAGTCCAAAAGTAATTTTTCAAGGACAAGCTACCGGAAAGCTTCGCATATATAGCGCTAAAAAGAAATCGAGTATTTCTATAAATCAGCAATACAAAAAAGCAAGCTATCAATCGTCTCAAAAACTTCTAAACCTAAACCTATAAAAACCAATTTATGAAAATACATTACTTTCTTTCTAGAATAAGCGTCCTTGTTTTAGTACTCCTGTTTTCAACCAAAACACAAGCGCAAACAACTGTTGTTAGTTCCTTAGAAGATTTGTTGCCTTATTTAGATGATGACAATGCAGATGTTAAATTGACTCCAGGAACTTATAATATCAGCGCCATTGATATTACGCAAGGAAGGTTTTCCAATCCCTTATTTCTTTTTGAAGGATCTAATAGTACCTATGATTTTACAGATGTAACCATTAATATTAGTACAACGGTTTTTCAAAAATTTGGTTCCGTAGAAGTTAAAGAAATTCAAATCCTAGGAAATAATAATGTTCTTAAAAACTTGAAGCTAGTGGATACAGGAAATACGAGACCTAGTAAAACAGCGCAAAACATTACCATGGATGGTCGTGATAATAGAATAGAAGGTTTTCATTTAGCTACCCGTGGATCTTACCCTTACGGATATGGCGATGCTTTTGGAAAAGGCGGTGGATCTGTGATAAAACACTACAAGCATAGTGCAGTTTTAATACGAGGTTTGCGTAACCACTTAAAAAACACGACAGTTATTTCTCGTTCTTATGGACATATTGTTTTTATGCAGGCGGCTAGTTATCCACTTATTGAGGGCTGTTATTTAGAAGGAGAAATGCGTACGACCGATGACATGCTTACAGAAGTAGGTACGGGGACCCCAGCTGATAATGTGGATTTTATGACGGTATGGGGGTATAAACTTCCTGCTGGCTATATGATGAGTATGCAAGAAGGAGGAATACGCGCGTACAATGCAGGAACTACGTATATTGATGGTGTAGAAATTCAACGAGGAACGGACAACCCGAAGGTTTTAAATTGTACCATAAAAAATGCAAGAACAGGCGTGACTTTAGCACATGCTACAGGAACAAAATATGTGGAAGGTTGTACTACGATTGGTTGTGAAAACGGCTATTCTATAGGTAGTGGAACAGTTGTTAATTGTGGAGCAGATGCCACTTATGGACCGGTATATAAAAATGCATATAGCAGCGATAATGGCTATACAGCAGATATAACTATTTTACCTCCAAGTGCAGCTTATTACAACGGTCATGATGCTATTGCCTATGTAGGTGGAAAAAATCACAATTTGACTTTTAGAAGTGAAGAAACAAATATTCCGAGCAATCTTAAAATCATGGTCTCTGGCGATATGCAAAACCTTCGTTTGTTAAACGGAAGTAATGCTTCACAAAACAATCTTACTTCTTCGAATATTACGCTTAAAAACTTAACAAAATTTCCTATTGTTTTACATGGCGATAGTTCAAATATTTCTGTGAGTACCTGTGATACAGATGAAGTGACGGATAACGGAAGTACTAATACAGTCACTTCTTTAAACTGTGATTCTGTTAATTTAGCCTTATTAGGAGAGGCTTCTCAGTCATCATCTCGTCCAAATGATGGTTTTGCTGCAAATGCTATTGATGACAATACAAGTGGGGCTTGGGCAAATAATTCTGTAACACATACCAATACAGAAACCAACCCATGGTGGAAAGTTGAATTACAGGCTGAAAGTAGTATTGGCGATATCAATATTTTCAATAGAACAGATAATTGTTGCAAAGCTAGACTAGGAAATTTTACAGTTTATGTTTTGGATGCCAATGGAAATACAAGCTTTTCTAAAACAATTTCAAATGCGCCAGATCCTTCTGTGTCAATAGATGCAAATGGGGCTTTGGGTAAAACAGTTAAAATTATTCTTAACGGAACAAATCCACTGTCTTTGGCAGAAGTTCAGGTTTTTGAAAAATCCTTATCGGTCGCTAATTATGAAAAAGAATTAAATTTCTATCCAAACCCGGTAACAAGTGAATTGCATATTTCCTTAGCTCAGTTGGGGGTTCATTTAGCTAAAACGAATATTGTATTATTAAATGTTAACGGACAAATTGTAAAAAGAGTAGCTGTTGGCAATTCAGAAAAAATAAGTTTGCAATTAGCGGCTATTAAAAGCGGTGTGTATATTTTGCAGATTAGTGATGGAAGCAAAACAATCAGAAGAAAAATTATAAAAAGTTAAAATACTCGGTGACCAATGAATTTAGAGAAGAAAATACGACTCGCACTCATTTTATTAGTAGGATCTATTGGCCTTTATAGCTTCGAAAAATCAGATACTCCTGAGCCGGAATTGAATATTTCAGCCTATTTAAAACAGGCCGATGGTACGAAAATTTATCCTTCTGCCAAGCAAATAGAAATGTTAAAAGCCGTTCTGCCAAAAGAAGCGTTTCAAGCGGCCCCAAAAATTAACGATCGTGTTTATTGGGGTAAAATTAGCGCATCTGGTTCAGGTAAGTTATACTTGACAAAAGCCTTGTCTTTGCTGCCGAAAAAACCAGAAGTCCCAATTTCTGATGAAATCTACAGAAGAGCAAATAAAGAAGGAAATAGAGGGATTTATAAGCCTAGGTATTATAGAACAATGGAATGTTTAGAACATTTTATTTTGGCAGAATGCATAGAGAATGAAGGACGTTTTTTACCTCAAATACATGTTTTTTCGAAAGCCATACTCAATATGAAATCATGGGTACACCCCAATCATGACGATCGCGATAATGGTGTTCTTGAAGGAAAACGGGTGACAATAGATTTAGGTGCTCGCAGATTTGGGTCGGTTTTGGCTTTGGCAGAAAATCTTTTGGGAAATAAATTAGACGAAAATTTAAGAACGGAAATTACCAAACAATTACAAACTCGAATTATAGATTCTTATTTAACGAGTTGTGAGTTTTTAGATGAAAATAACAAATGGATCAAAAGTACCAGTAACTGGAATTCTGTCTGCACTAGTGGTTCTGTGTTTGTTGCAATTTCTAGTTCAAAAAAAGAAGAAGAACGATTGGCAGCAATAGGAAGCGCGCTAAATAGTATGAAATATTATTTAAGTGGTTTTGGCCAAGATGGTTATTGCTCGGAAGGCGTTGGTTATTGGCGGTATGGTTTCGGACATTATTTATATTTAGCGCAAATATTAAAGGATTATACAAACGGAAAAATAAATTTATTTGAAGCGCACAATCCGGAGAAATTAAAAAATGTCGCGAATTTTCCAGAGAATTTTCACATTCAAAATAATTTGTATGCACCCTTTGCTGATGGAAGTTCTGTGGTGAAAAATAACGAAGGGAATTTTGCTTATGTTTTGGCAGCAAAACAATACGGAGTACGTAAACCCAATGAAAATATTTTAGATCAGGCAGTAGAACAATTAATTGTGTGGAAAAATATTGCAGATTTTAGCACAAGGGCAACTTCAGAATTAAAGCGTGTTGTGACTCCAAGTTATTCGTATTTCGACGCTTTTGGAATGGTCATTTCTCGTGGTCAGCAAAAAACACCTTTTTCTATAGCCATGAAAGCAGGGCATAATAGTGAAAATCATAACCATAGTGATGTGGGGACTTATGTGGTTGTATTGGGGGAAGAAATTATAACAGGAGATATTGGCGCGCCTTCTTACAGAGCAGGGGCCTTTTCTCCAGCTAATAAAGCACGAAGTTCATGGGGGCATCCTGTTCCTAGAATAAATAATATTTTGCAATCCAACGGAAGGCAATTTGAAGGAAAGATTACAAGTGCTCTTTTTGAGGAGGCTAAAGATTTTGTGCAAATGGAGCTAAATTCAGCTTATGTATTGCCTGAACTAAAATCCTTGACTAGAAGCATCGTAAATGAAAAGTCTGACAAAGGGAAAATTACAATAAAAGATAGCTTTGAATCGATAAGTCCTGTTATTTTTGGTACAGCAATTATGACTTTTTCGAAATATGAAATGCTAGATGCGAATTCATTAATGATTACGGGTGAACATCAAAAGTTAAAAGTAGAGATTCAAAGTACAGGTGGTAAAATTGTAATTCACCCTGAGCCTGTTCCTGTAACACATTTAAGAGAAGGAAAAGCAGCGACGAGAATAGGAGTGGACTTTGAAAATCGAATAGAAAAAGGAACGATATCAATAATTTATACCCCCGTTTTGTAGTTGTTTGCTAGTTCTTATAAAAGTTATAAATATAAAACACATTGAATATTGAAAATCAAAAAATGACAAAAGATCTAAAATTCATGAAAATAAAAAATATAGTTTTACTTCTATTCTTAGCAAATTTTCTAGGTACGGGAGTAAGTGCTCAAATTCCATTACCAGAAAATCAAGAGCAAGGTTATCCTCGTTTGAATATAACACAAGCGGGTAAAAAAGATTTAAAGAAAACCATCAAAAAAGAAACTTGGGCTCAGGAAGTTTTGGCCGGAATCCATAAAAAAATTGACGTACATGTAAATCGTCATGTTTCTGATAAAGAATGGATGGTTTCTCGTTTGCAAATGTATTGGAAAACAAAATCCACCAATATATACGTCAACGGAATCAATTATTCCCATGCCGATGGAGAAGCGCCGGTTCCTACAGTTCGTTTTGTAGGGTCTAGAGATTATACAACACCTTATGGAAAGCCAAAGTTAGAAGATGTTCTGCCTTATATGGATGATCCTCGTGGTTTGTATTTGCCCAATAAGAGCAAAGAAGGGAAGCCTTTTGAATGGGTGGCTCCAGCTAAAACAGGAAGAATAATTTATTCAATAAATGAAGAAATTATTGGACTGGCTAGAGATGCTGCATTTTTGTATTGGTTAGAAGGTGAGGAGCGTTTTTCTGAATTTTCTTTCGATATTTTTCATACTTATTTGGAAGGTATGTCTTATCGAAGTGAACCTATCGATTTGCTAAAAGGCCATATTCAAACACTAGTTGGTTTTACCAATTTTCAAGTAATCCATGAAGGTGTGCTGAGAGATATTGCTGAACTGTATGATTTTTTACATCCCTATATTGAAGCAAATCATCCTGAGCATATAGCCATGTACGATCAAACGATTAAGCGATGGACAGACCAAATTATTAAAAATGGTGTGCCACAAAATAACTGGAACCTTCACCAAGCAAAAGTGATTTTAAAAGCTGCCATGGTATTGCAAGATGATAGTAGCTATGAAGATGGAAAAGGTCGAGCCTATTATATCAATTATATTTTAAATATAACATCAGCAAGGCAATGGTCGCTGACCAAATTTATAGACTATGGTTATGATGAAAAAAATGGCGTTTGGGCTGAATGTCCTGGCTATTCACAAGGCGTTACCAAAGATCTTACAAATTTTATAAGAGATTATGACAATACCTTCAACCAAAATATTTTGCCCTATATACCGGTCATGACCAAAGCGGTTAAAATGCTTCCACAGTATTTATTTCCTAACGGACAAAGTGTTGCTTTTGGGGATTCCTATTACGGACCAATCAGTACTGAGTCCATGAGCGATATTATTCGAATAGCACAAAAAAATAAGGATAAAGAATTAGAAGAAGAGTTTACGGGATTGTATCGTTTGTTTAAAAATGACAAAGAAAAATCGGGAAAAACAAGAAAACCTAAAGCCCATTTTTCTTCCTTTTTTGCAAGTAAACCTTTGGTGTTAAATCCGAAGTATAAAGTTGGAGCTATGGATGATTATCGTACGCAAACTTTTTACGCACCTAATGTAAGTTGGCATGTGCAGCGTATGGGAACTGGAAAAAATGGAATGATGGCTTCTTTAAATGCTTCACTTGGAAATCATATGCACGCCAATGGTATCAACTTAGAATTGTATGGAAAAGGTTTTGTGCAAGGAGCCGACCCTGGAAAAGGAGCTGGATACCTTCAGCCTATATATTTAGAATATTATTCTCAATTTCCAGCACATAATACTGTGATGGTGGATGGGGCTTCTTCTTATACAGAAATGCTAAGTTATCATGCGTTTGATGTATTGGGTGAATATCCTAAATCAGAAAAAAAAGAAGGTTTTCATCCGGAAATTACTTTTTCGGATGTGTATTTCTTAGAGCCTGAAACACAAAGTGATCAAAGTCGTTTGGTTAGTATTGTAAAAACGGGGAAAACTACGGGGTATTATATCGATATTTTTCGCTCTAAAAAACAAAAAGGAGGTGATAAATTTCACGATTATTTTTATCACAATTTAGGACAGACAATGGAAATAATGGATGGACAAGGAAATCCTTTAGCATTAGCGTCAAGTGAAGAAATGGCTTTTGCCGGTGGGCATCTGTATGCTTTTGATTATATGTGGGATAAAAAATCCATTCGTACAAATAAAGATTATCAGGCCCAATGGAAAATAGACATGCCTGCAGGAGAAGATGATGTGTTTATGAATTTATGGATGAAGGGAGCAGAAGGGAGAGAAGTTTTTTCTATTAAATCGCCACCAAACAAAGCTTTTAAAGGAAAGCATGGTTTGCCTTATGAAGTAGATAAAAAACCGTATTTGACCTTGGCAGCAAGGCAACATGGTGCTGCATGGGATAAACCTTTTGTGTCGGTTTACGAGCCTTTTACATCTAACGAAGGAAAAAGTATTGAAACTATTTCAAGTTTTGAAGATGAAAACGAAAATACTGAATTTGTCGGTTTGGAAATCACACATAGGTCGGGAAGGAAAGATTTTGTGTTTTCTTCAAAAAATAAAGCGATGGCAAAGTATAGAAATATGACTACAGATGCTTCGTATGCTTTGGTTGCCATTGAAAAAAATAATGATTTCACTTTATTTATGGGAACAGGAAAACAACTAAAAGCAAATGGCTATGTTATTGCTGCCGAAAAGGAAGGGAATATAGTTCTTGAACAAAAATCGGGACAATTGTATTTGCACAACGATGCAGCAATCACCATTAGGTATAAAAACATAGAGAAGAAATTTGAGATTGGAGATTCTCGTGAGATAAGTTTCAAATAATAGAAAATAACCTAACTAATAAAGTTTGTCATTGCAATAGTAAAGATGAACTAGAAGTTTAAAAAATATAAAGAACCGTATGCGAACTATTAAAAAAATATTCTCAGATAGAAAATTGATACTGTTTACGATTGTTCTATTTTTTCAATCCATTGTATTTGGGCAGACACCAAAAGATCAAGCTATTCTTGATGCATTTCCAAACAAAGAACGGGTGGTGTATAAAACAATAGATGGAATAGAATTGGATATGCTTATTTTTTATCCAGATGCTGCCAAAATCAAGAGCACTAATCCTTGGATGTTACATGTACACGGAGGCGGATGGGCTGGAGGAGATAAATACAAGGTTTTTCGAAAATCATTTTTGGGTACTTTAAAGTCGCTTGTTGCTAATGGAGTAGTGTGTGCTACTATAGAATACCGACGTACACGTGGAGGTTCTACAGCTTATGAGGCTGTTGTAGATGCGAAAGATGCAGCCAGGTTTTTAGTGAAAAATTCAGAAAAATATAAGTTAGACAAAGCGCATTATGGTGTTTGGGGAGGCTCAGCAGGTGGACATTTGAGTTTGCTAACCGCTTTAGGAAGCGATTCCGATTTTAAAGGACTTCCAAGCTTGTCAGAAATTGCGTTAGATTTTAAATGTGTCGTTTCTTATTTCCCTGCTACATCATTAGTGAACCCGAATTTAGTGCCTGGATCTCTTTTTGAAAAACAACAATCTTACGATAGAATTTTAGGCGATAGTTTGCAGAATAAACCAAAATTAGCAAGACTGCTAAGTCCGACTGAGCAATTGAAATGTGACAGTCCTCCAATTTTGTTATTGCACGGAGAGAAGGATAAAGTACTACCAATTATCAATTCTACGTACATGCTAGAAGTGGCAAAAGAAAAAAAAGCAGCAGTTGAGCTATTAACTATTTATAATGCTGGGCATAGTTTTAATGGAGCTAATATATCACCTACTATAGAAGAGTTAAATGCCTATGCGACCGACTTTATTCTTGCTCATTTAAAAAAAGAATAAGTTTAATAAAGGTTTGAAGTAGGAGGTATTAGTAGCTTGTATGGACTAATTCTTAAAATAGTTTTAATAAAGAAAAAATAGAAAAATGAAAAGTAAAGTTCACATTTTTGCAATCATGTTTTTAGTGATGTTTGCTGCCAATGCACAGAAAAACGATTTAAAATTGTGGTACAATGCACCCGCAGCCGATTGGAATGAAGCTCTTCCCTTAGGAAATGGTCGTTTAGGAGCTATGGTTTTTGGAAATCCGGATCATGAAAATATTCAATTAAATGAAAATACGCTTTGGGCAGGTGGGCCACATAGAAACGACAATCCTGAGGCACTTGATTCCTTGTCTAAAATCAGAGAATTAATTTTTGATAAAAACTTTGACGCAGCACATCGTATGGCGAACAAGCATTTTGTGTCAAAAAAATCGCACGGAATGCCTTACGAAACCGTTGGGAATTTAAGATTGAATTTTGCTTCACATGAAGGTTTTACCGATTATCATCGAGAGTTAGATATAGAAAAGGCTATCAATACAACGACTTATAAAGTAAATGGCATAGTGTACAAACGAGAAATTTTTTCTTCTTTTTCAGATCAGGTCATTGTTATGAAATTAACCGCAAGCAAAAAAAGAAAAATTAGTTTTACGGCAAGTATCGATAGACCGGCACCAGCAAAGGTTTCTGTTTTTACTGAAAATAAAAATGTTTTGGTCATGACAGGTTTTGGTGGTGATAACAAAAACAAACGATTGCCAAAAGAGACACCGGCTATTAAAGGAGAAGTAGCGTTTGATGCTCGTGTAAAAATAGTTCCGCAGGGAGGAAAGATAACTTCTACCCATAAGGAATTAATTGTGTCAAAGGCAAACAGTGTACTTTTATATATTTCAGTAGCAACCAATTTTGTGAATTATCAGGATGTCAGTGCCAATGCCCATAAAAAAGCATCGGATTATATTGCCAAAGCAGAAAAGAAAAAATACAAGCAGTTAGTGAATGAGCATACGGCATTTTATCAAAATTATTTTAATCGAGTTTCTTTAAATTTAGGGACTTCAAAGGCGGTAACTAAACCAACAGCTATTAGGATCAAAGAATTTAGCAAAGGAAACGATCCTTCTTTGGCTGCTTTGTATTTTCAATTTGGAAGATATTTACTGATTTCATCTTCGCAACCTGGTGGACAAGCAGCAAACTTGCAAGGTTTGTGGTGTAAAGATTTAACACCGCCATGGAAAAGCGCCTATACGGTAAATATCAATACGCAAATGAATTATTGGCCTGCTGAAGTAACTAATCTAGCAGAAATGCATGAGCCTTTAATTCAATTGGTGAAAGATCTTTCGGTGACCGGGAAGGAAACTGCAAAAGTAATGTATGGTGCCAATGGTTGGGTTACGCATCACAATACCGATTTGTGGCGAATTACAGCCCCTGTAGATGGTGCTACTTGGGGAATGTGGCCAACGGGAGGAACTTGGTTGAGTCAGCATTTATGGGAAAAGTTTATGTTTTCTGGAGATGTAAATTATTTAAAATCGGTTTACCCTGCTATGAAAGGGGCAGCCGAGTTTTGTTTGAGTTTTTTAAGCAAAGATCCAAAAAAAGGTTGGCTAGTTATGTCTCCCTCCATTTCTCCAGAGCATGGTCCTAAAGGACGCTCTAAAAGTGTAAATATAGCTGCGGGTACTACTATGGACAATCAATTGGTGTTTGATATATTCACCAAAACAATAAGGGCGGCTAAATTATTAAAGGTAGATGCTGATTTGCTTCAAAAAATGGAAGAAGCAATTTCTAAACTTCCACCAATGCAAATAGGAAAATACAATCAATTGCAAGAATGGATGGAAGATTTAGATGATCCTGAAGATACACATCGTCATGTTTCGCATTTATACGGCTTGTACCCGTCCAACCAAATTTCGCCTTATCGGAATCCGGAATTATTTCAAGGAGCAAAAAATACATTGATTCAAAGAGGAGATCCTTCAACAGGCTGGTCTATGAACTGGAAAATTAATTTATGGGCGCGATTGCTAGATGGGAATCATGCTTACAAATTAATGGGAGATCAAATTAAATTGGTCGGTAGGCCAGATTCGCCAAAAGGAGGTGGAACCTATGCCAATATGCTAGATGCACATCCACCTTTTCAAATTGATGGAAATTTTGGTTTTACATCTGGTCTTACAGAAATGTTGGTTCAGAGTCATGATGGGGCTATACATTTGATTCCTGCTTTACCAGATGTTTGGAAAAATGGTAAAGTAACGGGTTTACGTGCTAGAGGAGGTTTTGAAATTACAAATTTAGTTTGGAAAAATGGAGCGGTTGTCAAAGCCGAAATAAAATCTAAACTTGGAGGAAACCTGAGAGTTCGTTCTTATAATGAATTGGTACCTGCTGATAAAAAAGAAATGAGGAATGCTTCTGGAAAAAATAAAAATCCGTTTTATCAAATACCTCAAATTAAAAAGCCACTAATGGCCAAGTCAGTTTCGTTACAAGGTTTTGAGTTAAAGCCGAGTTATGTGTATGATATTCAAACAAAACCTGGGCAAATAATTGTTTTGACTAACAAGTAGTTTAACTCCAGTATAGCTAAAAAATAAGTACACTTAGAAATAAAAAACAGAATAAAAATGGGAAAGATACAACCAAAAACAAATCTAAAAATGTCTGTAAATAGAATCATTAAAATACTATGTATAGTAAGTGTAATAAGTTTGTGTTCGTGTGGGGCGACTAAATCGGAATTTAAGATAAGCGACAGCACTAGCTTTAAATCAAATACTACATTGCCTAAATTCAGTTGGGATACAACACCTATGTATTACCATTTTGGTGATATTGATCGTGTTTTAAAGCCGGAAGAAGTAAAATTTATATCTGACAGAACAGATTTTATTTGTATTGAAAAATCACATGCATACAACCAACTGGGTGACCAAGTACTAGGAACAAAGCATGAAGTGGAAGCATTTCATAAAATCAAGCCCGGGACTAAAGTTTTGTTTTATTACAATTCCTATTTGGCATGGCCTTATCCTAGTTTTAATAAGAATTTTACCCCAGAAGGCATTGTTGAAAACCCAGAATTAGCCAAGTTCCTATTTGTCAATCCAAAAACCGGCAAATTAAGAACAAAATCGAAGCCCGCATTTTCGTACTATTTTGATGCTTTGAATCCAGATTTCCGAAAATTTTGGGTAGCCTCTGCAGTTGAAGGAATAAAAGTTTCAGGTGCCGATGGTATTTTTATTGACCGCATGAATGTGGGCTTGAATTCAGATTATCCTAACGATCAATTGGTTGAAATAGCAAAAGCCAAAGGGGAAATGATGGCTGAACTGAAAAAACAAATGGGACCGGATAAACTATTGATAGGAAACAACGCGGCTAGAACCAAAGAGGTTTACCCTCATTGCGATGCTTTCTTTTTTGAACATTATAATAGCAGTGTTACCAATAAAGAAAATTTACTCGAAGAATGGAACGATATGCTTAGAATTGCGAAAGATGGAAAAATATCCATTTACCGTTTCGGAGCAAAAGGCAAGGGGAAAACCGATATCACAATTGGAGCAACAGGTGTCAGTGGGATTGAAGAAAAATCAAAAAAACAATTGGAGTTTTACCATGCTTGCTACCTAATTGGTGCACAACCATACTCGTATTTTCAATGGAATTGGGGGTGGAATTTGGCCGATGGAAACTTGGTAGATTATCCGGAGTTGACAAAACCACTAGGAAGTCCAAAGGAAGCCTTTAAAAGAGTAAATCCAGAAGGTTGGGTGTTTACGCGTGAGTTTGAGCATGCCAGTGTTTGGGTAAATACCGAGACAAGAAAAGCGAAAATAACGTGGAAATAATTTTTTTCAGAATGAAATAGAAAAAAATGCAACTCGTAAAGTAAAGGATCAATGGGAAATAAATACAGTCAAATGAAATCAATAAAACTTCTTTTAAATAGTGGGTTTTTAGTGTTTACATTATTCGTAAGTGCTCAAAATAAAAATGAAATTACCATAGAATCTTTACTAAAGGAAATGGTGAATAGAGATGCTGTAGCACGTTTTCCTACAACTAATTTTAGGTTGAAACAAGAAAGTAGTTATAATAGAGTCTCTAAAACACCAGAAGAATCAAAAGCTTGGTATAACAATCATGATTATAACAGCAATGAAAAAGATCATAATTTTATTAGAACCGAAGAAAAAAATGGAGTTAAAGAATGGGTATTGATGGACCATGTTGGACCAGGAGTAGTCGTACGTACTTGGATGCCTTTTTTGAAACCTGATAGACCAGATACAGATATTCAAATTAAAATTTATTTAGATGGAAGTACAGAACCTGTTTTAGAAGGCAATATGTTAGGTTTGTTAGATGGTACAGGATTGATTCCTTTCCCATTAGCACATCAATCTCTAAGATCAGCCGTTTCTTTTTTTCCAATTCCCTATGCCAAAAGCTGTAAAATTACAACAACGGCAATGCCTTTTTTTTATCAATTTACCTATAGGGCTTATGATGCTTATACACCTATAAAAACCTTTACAAAAGAGGGGTTTAACAAAGCGATTTCCTTAACAAAGGAGGTTGGGGAATTATTGTTAGCACCTAAAAACACAGAAAAAGGAGAAGCGCTTGTTTGCAGTGCTACATTAAAACCCAATAAAGAAAAATCAGTTAAACTTCCAAAAGGAAACGCGGCAGTTAGAGAGCTAAGTTTAAAATTAGATGATTATACAAATGCAGAGCTAACCCGTACAGTGGTTTTAAAAATGGAGTTTGATGGAGAACCAACTGTTTGGTGTCCCATTGGAGATTTTTTTGGCAGTGGAATTGGATTGCATCCGTTTGAAGGATGGTATAGAACGGTGAGCGAAGATGGAACCATGACGTGTAGATGGGTAATGCCTTATCAAAAATCAGGTAAAATATCCGTACTAAATTTAAGTGCTACTTCTGTGAATATAAATTTAAAAGCCGTTATAGGAACTTGGAAATGGGATAGCGAGAGTATGTATTTTAATGCGGCTTGGAAAGGGCAATATCCTGTAGCGACAAGACCTTTTTCTGATTGGAATTATATAACACTGAAAGGAAGAGGAGTGTATGTTGGAGACGCTTTAACGGTTATGAATCCCGTAGCAAAATGGTGGGGTGAAGGTGATGAAAGGATTTATGTGGATGGGGAAGATTTTCCGTCAATTTTTGGAACTGGAACGGAAGATTATTATGCCTATTCTTGGGGTGGAAAAAGCACCGATTTTTACGAGCACCCTTTTCATGCGCAGCCAAGAAGCTTTGTGTATAACAAGTTAAATAGAAAAACAACAAAAGAAAAAAGTACGCTAGGTTATAGCACCGAAACAAGAACTAGAGCTTTAGATGGCATGCCATTTAGCAGCTCCTTAAAATTAGATATGGAAATTTGGAGTTGGACCGATTGTGAAATGGGTTATGGTGTGGGGATGTATTGGTATGGCGACAAGCAAACCACATCTAATAGGGTACCCAATAAAAAAGAAGTTATAAATGTGCCGCCACTACCAAAAGAAATTACGGAGCTATTAAAATCGAATAAGTAAAATAACAAACTTTATGTTTTATGATGAATTTTAAAATAAATGCATTTTTGGGTTTGTTTCTTTCCATGTTTTCAATAGTGAGTGGACAAGAAAAATCGAAACAGATAATCGACAAGTCATCTAATGGTTTTGTAAAACCTAATATCATTTTTTTAATGACGGATGATCAGCGTTGGGATAATATGGGCTGTTATGGGAAACCAGAATTTAAAACACCAAATATTGATAAATTGGCCGCAAAAGGAGTGGTGTTTGATAAAGCCTTTTATGCCGTTGCTATTTGTATGCCCAGTCGTGTAACCATGATGACAGGGCGTTATAATTCAAATCATAGAGTAGGTTTTGTAGCTCCTGATGATTATACCTTATCGCAAGCAGATTTTGCTAAAAGCTATCCTTCGATACTTAAAAATGCAGGATACCGAACGGGTTTTATTGGCAAAGTAGGGTTTACAGTCACAAAGGAAGCAACCCGCCCAAGTACGCCCAAAGAGCATTATTACAAAGAACAGTTGGGTAGTGTCTTCGATTATTTTGCTGGAACAGAAACCCATGATAGAAATGGCATGATAACTTGGCCTGAAGAAGATCAAGAATTGCGTGAAATTTTTAATGAAAACAGGGAACTTTCGGGTAGGACTTTAAGAACCGGTAAAGCAATGTTGCATTTTTTAGATACCCAACCAAAAGAACAGCCATTCTGTTTGTCGGTTAGTTTTTATGCCGTAAAACATGACCAGAATAGAGATGTATTTATGCCTCATTTAGCACAATTTAAAGATACGAAAATGTCGGTGCCACAGAATTGGGTAGAAGGTGAAAATCCAAATTTGCCTGATGTAGTAAAGGAAAATGCCAGAGGTGTGTATTTGCATAAACAAAGGTCCTCAAAACCAGAACAACATCAAAGACTTGTACGTCGTTTTGCTACGCAAGGTTATAGTGTTGATGAGCAAGTCGGTTTTTTGGTTGAAAAACTAAAGAAGAAAGGTTTGTTAGAGAATACCATTATTATTTATACAAGTGATAACGGTCGTTTTCAAGGTTCACATGGACTTTTTGATAAATGTCTTTTGTATGATGAAGCTGTGAAAGCACCGCTTATAATTTATGATGGACGTGTGCCAGAATCTAAACGTCAACATCGTGAGGAAGCATTAATTTCTTCTGTTGATATGGCTCCAACTATTGTTTCCATGGCAGGTTTAAAGGTGCCTGAAAGTATGCAAGGCCGAGATATTAGTCATGTGTTGAGTAAAACACAAGACATGTCTCAGTGGCGGGATGCTGTTTTTATGGAAGACTTATTTTTGGTTGACATGTTTAAAAAACGATACGCAGTCAATGTTAATGAAATCAATCAAAAGTTGATTAAAGCTAATAAATCATATCGTAGCAGAGGAGTGCGAACGGGGCGTTGGAAATATATTGTATACTACGAGCATACCCCCAAAATTGAGGAATTGTACGACACAGAGAAGGATCCTTTGGAACAACATAATTTAGTGAATAATTCAGACAATGATGTTGTTTTGAAGAAATTGAGGAAGCAAACTGAAGATTTATATCAAAAGGCGATTCAATAAAAAATAGAACTAAGGCCATTTCAATAAAAAAACAAAACACCTAATAGATTCATAAAATGAAAATCAAATCAATTACAGAGAACTTTAAAAATTCTACTTTATTAGTACTAGGACTTTTTCTTTTAATAGCTATAAAAAGCTATTCTCAAATCACCGTAAATTCTTTGAAAGACTTGCTGCCTTATTTAAAACAAGACAATGTAGAAGTAAAATTAGCTCCGGGAACTTATTCCATAAGCACTGAAGATGTGGCTAAAGGATTGTATTCAGAAGAGTTGAAAATAAAATCAAAAACGCATGTACTACTTCTTTTTAAAGGAAATAATAGTACCTATGATTTTACAGATGTAATTATTAATATAGAAACCAAAGTACATCAAGCTTACGGTAAAAATCAGGTCCATGAACTTCAAATAATAGGGAATCAGAATGTACTGAAAAATTTAACCATGGTAGATTTGGGCTCTGTACACGATGCACCAAAAAGAAGAGCTACAAATATTGTAATGGATGGGGCTCATAATAGAATTGAAGGTTTTCATGTAACCACAAAAGGATCCTATCCTTATGGATATGGGGATGCTTTTGGAAAGGGAGGAAAGACCGTTATTAAGCATCAAAAACACAGTGCCTGTTTAATTCGAGGAGAATCGAATCATCTAAAAAATTCAACTTTTATTCATCGCTCTTATGGACATTGTATTTTTATGCAAGGAGCCAATAAACCTTTAATTGAAGGCTGTGTGGTAGAAGGAGAAGTTCGTTCAACAGACGCCATGTTGGCTGAGAAAGGCACAGGTACTCCTGCAGATAAGGTGAATTTTATGACCGTCTGGGGATATAAGCTTCCAAAAGGGTATATGCTAAGTACGGGTGAAGCAGGAATTCGTGCCTATAATGGAGGGGAAACAATTATTGATGGAAAAACCTATTTTAGAGGGACTTCCAATCCAACTGTTTTAAATTGTACTATAAAATACATGAGAACGGGCGTGACTTTAGCCCATGCTACAGGAAAAACATATATAGAAGGTTGTGTTGCCATTGGTTGTGAAAACGGATTCTCTCTAGGTTCCGGTGACGCTGTAAATTGCAGTGCAGATTGTAGCTATGGCCCCGTTTATGCTTCCACCTATGAAACTGACAAAAACTACCATGCAGATATTACCATTTTACCCGCAAGTCATCCGTATTATAACGGGTCTGGAAATGTTGCTTATATTGGAGGAAGCGGCCATCGAATTACTTTTAAGGGGACTGATGAAGCTGTAAAAGAAGGATTGAAAATAAAAGTAGGTGGAGATAAAAATAATATTCGCCTTTTACATGGAAACCTACCAAATCAAAATGATTTTAAAGGATTTAGTTTTGAATTGAATAATCAAACAAAATATCCTGTGTTTTTATCAAACAAAAGTAAAAATGTACAGGTGAAATCAGAAGGTAAGGTAACTGATTTAGGAAAGAATAATCAGCTAATTCATACCCGTATTTCAACCAAAAAATAAGAATTGGGTGTTGTTTATTTTTAAGTAAAAAACACACTTTGCTCATTGTTTATTGATTTTATAAGCAAAGTCGGCGCTGCGTTCCTTATTTCGGTATATAATTCATATTAATTGGATGATAGTTTATACGAATGTTTCTGTTGTTACAGTAGTTTTATAAAGTAGAAACTCAATAAAAACAGAAATATAAATATGAAATCGTATACATTTTATATCGGAATAATAGTAAGCACCTTATGTTTAATATCGTGTCAGTCGGGAGATAAAAAGACTTCAGTAAAAGCAGACCAACCTAACGTCATACTTCTTGTAGTAGATGATCAAGGTTATGGAGATGTGGCAAGTCTTGGAAATAAAATTATTAAAACGCCAAATATAGATGCCTTACATGCAAAAAGTGCACGATTTACAGATTATCATGTAAGTCCCACTTGTGCACCTACTAGAGCTGCATTAATGACAGGGCATCATTCAAATAGAACAGGAGTTTGGCATACTGTAAATGGTCGTTCACTTATTTTAGAAAGAGAAACCACCATGGCGCAAGTGTTTAAAGATAACGGTTACAGTACCGGTATTTTTGGAAAATGGCATTTGGGAGACAACTATCCGTTTCGTCCGCAAGACAAAGGTTTTGAAGAAGTATTGGTACACGGTGGTGGAGGTATTGAGCAAACTATGGATTATTGGGATAACGATTATTTTGATGATATGTACTGGCATAATGGAAAATTAGAAAAGTATGAAGGTTTTTGTACGGATATTTGGTTTGACAATGCAAAGTCATTTATAGGAAAGCAAAAAGACAAACCATTTTTTTGTTATTTATCTACAAATGCTGCTCACTCCCCTTATTTTGTTGCTGATAAATATTCAGATCCTTATAAAGAGAATGTGGATGTTCCCAATGCAGCTTTTTATGGTTTAATAGCCAATGTTGATGAAAATATTGGAAAGTTAGTAGCTTACCTAGAATCTATAAACCTAAAAGACAATACCATAATTATTTTTACAACCGATAACGGTACTGCCAAAGGAGCCAAGGTAGAAGGACATCGTTTGGATGGATTTGTAGTGAAAGGAAATAACGCAGGTATGCGTGGTATCAAAGCAAGTATGTATGAAGGTGGCCACCGAGTACCGCTTTTTATTCATTGGAAAGACGGTGGGATTACAACGGGTAAAGACATTCATGAATTAACGGCGCATTATGATATTTTTCCAACTTTGGTCGATTTGTGCAAACTGCAGGTAAAACAAAAAATAATTTTTGATGGAACGAGTTTGGTGCCTTTAATTAAAGGAGATAACAAAGATTTTAAAGATAGAATTGTTATTACCAACTCACAACGAGTGGAAGTCCCAGAACCATGGAGAAGAACAGCGTTGATGCAAGGAAATTGGCGTTTAATTAATGGCGAAGAACTGTACGACTTAAAAACAGACCCAGAACAACGTACAAATATTGCAACGCAACATCCTGATAAAATGCAAGAGTTTAAAGAAGCTTATGCTGCTTGGTGGAAAGAAATAGCTCCAGGGTATTCAGACCAGCCAAGAATTTATATCGGGCATGAAGCTGAAAATCCGACAAACTTATTTTGTCACGATTGGCATACGGAAAAGGAAGCCACTCCATGGCATCAAAGACATATTAGAACGGCTTATGTAGATAATGGACATTGGTTGATTTCGGTAGCAGAAAGCGGAACTTATACGTTTAAACTTCGTCGTTGGCCAGAAGAAATTCATTTGCCATTAAATGCAAAAGCTCCTGTTCGTCCAGCGTTACCTGGCACAAGTGTTACTGAAAGTCATAAAAGCAAGTCGTTAATTGTTAAAAAAGCAAGACTTAGAATCCAAGATTTGGAGCTTCGTAAAGAAGTAGATCCGAGTGCAGAATATGTAGCGTTTACGCTGAAGTTAAACAAAGGAGAAACAAATCTTAAAACTTATTTTGAGTTAGATAATGGGATAGAAATAGGGGCATACTATGTTCAAGTAGAAAAAATATAAATAGATGAAAAAAACAGGTACCACTTTTAATTATACGATTGGAAAAATCGGATTCTTTTGTCTATTCTTTTTTGGTGTTTCAGGTTCAGCGCAGATAACAGTCAACTCATTGGCACAATTTCGAGTGGCAGTTCAAAACAGCAATCAAATGATTATTTTGCAAGCAGGAGAATATCAACTTAACGATTTGCCTAGCGGGTCAAGAGTTATTAATTGTACAGGTTCTGGGAATACGATTGATTTAACCGGAGTTCGCATAAAAACCTTAGTAGGTTCTATACGTGAAGTTTATTTTATTATTTCAGGAGATTCGAATGTACTAAAAAATGGTGCAATTGAAGATTACTATCAAAGTGGTTTAGGAGAAGTCACGGATTTCAGTGCTTACAATCATGATCGAAATAATTTGGCCTATGGGTTAAAAGGAGATCCTGTGATGTCAATTACCGGAAACGGGAATTTAGTAGACGGCCTTGAAATGACGATTAAAGGTTCTTTTCCTTATGGGTATGGAAGTCAGTATGGAATAGGTTCGACAAACACTTTTGGTTTAAGCAAGCGTTGTGGAATTCTTATCACAGGAAAAGCTGGTGGAGGTGTTGGAAATACATTGGATCATATCACCATGTACCATCATGCTTTTGGGCATGGTATTTTTATGCAAAATAATGCGACTGAAACCACCATCAAAAATTCTTATATAGAAGGTCGCATGCGGCTGAGCGATGACATGTATAATGATACAGAAACCTACGATTTACCATATATTACAGGCTATCGTTTTCCTTCAGGGGATAATTGGAGAGATATTCCTTTTGCAGAATCCTATCCAATTCCTTACGATGTTATGTATCCGCTTTCCGAAGATGGAATTCGATCTTACAATGGTTCAGGAAGTGTTCTTGTTGAAAACTGTATTGTAAAACAAATGCGAGGAGGAATTCGATTGTATTTAGCATCAAGTGCTACAGTAACAAATACAAAAGCCATAGATTGTGGAGCTACCAATTTTAACATGCCTAATAACGGAACAATTACGGGGTCTAGTGGAAATTTTTCGTATGCACCCTTAAGTGATTTTCGATTAAGTCGCTCTCGTCAAAATATTGAAATGACTATTTTACCATCGCCCAACGCCGTTGGTCCCCATAACTTGGCAGATATTTTAGGAAACGATCATCATATTATTTTTCATAGAGCTGATGGTCCGTTGGATACAGAAGAAACACGTGTAATTGTCGTGTCTGGCGATAATTCTACCATTGTAAATGAAACGGAATATGCCATTGTTTTGGAAGCTTCGGCAAGTGGGAATACCATTAGCAGTTGTGGACCCGTAACAGACAATGGATCTAATAATACAATTTTAGATTGTGATGCGAAGCCAAATGTATGTGGTGATTACGACGCTTTTACAGTAATTCAAGCAGCCGATTTTTGTAGCCAATCAGGTATTCAAAAGGTAGGCGTAAATAATGTTGGATATGTAAATGCTGGGGATTGGGTAAAATATGAGAATGTTGACTTTGGAGGAGGTGTAAACTCAATAGAAATTTCTGCATCAAGTGGCAAAACAGGGGGTACTATTGAAATAAGAACCGAAAGTCGTACCGGAACTCTTATAGGTACAGTTAATGTTCCAGGAACAGGGTCTTTTACTTCATGGCGAACTTTTAAAACTAGTGTTTCTGTAACAGCAGGAAAACAAGATGTCTACTTAATTTTCACAGGAGGAAGTGGTTATTTATTAGATGTAGATTGGTTGCAATTCTCTTCCTCAAACTTAAGTGTTTGGAAGGCTGATTTGGAGGAATCCAATACTTCATTTTTGTACCCCAATCCGGTCAGTGCCAGTACAACGATCCAAAGTTCTAAAGATTCAATTTTAAAAATTTATGACCTACAAGGAAATAAAATTTTTACTGAGGCTATTTCAACAAATAACGAACGGGTCGATTTAAGTAGTTTACAAACCGGTATTTATTTTGCTGAAGTCCATTCCGATACGGCAAGGAAAGTAATTAAGTTGGTCAAGGAATAATTGGAAGTCTACATTTAGCCAAGGAAAAATTAATTAGGTTGTTCTTCAAATAAAAACTGAAGTTAAGTGCTTTGACCTTGACGATTAAAATAGAGTAGCTCTTCTTCATTTTTGAAAAATAGCACCAATTAAAATACAAGAGCACTTATTTCGTGTTAAAAACAAGTCATGATTAGAATTTATTTAAGGATCATATTTTGCTTATTAAGTGCTCCGTTTATAAGTTTAATGGCACAAAGTTCCGATTACATTCAGGTGTTTATTTCGTAAAAGTTCAAACACCAAAAGGTGTATCTGTAAAGTCGATTGTGAAAAAATAATTAACCCCTTGTAATTCTTCAATATGCCTTTTTTTACACAATTAATTGGGGGTTTTTTTGCTTCCCTTGTAAATACAGGGTTTAGACAAGGAAAATGGGCATTGGTTTTAAGGGAATGAGTGTTAATTTATAGCATTCATTTCGAGATTTCTCTTTATTTACAGTACAAACTAAACTTTTAAATATTTATATGATGAAAAAAACATTACAATTATTAATAGCACTTTTTGCCTTTACTTATGCCAGTGCTCAATCAATTTCTGGAACAATAGGAGAAGAATTTACAGTGGGGGATTATACTTTTAGGATAACAAGTCAAACTCCTAATGAAGCAGAACTTTCAGGGAGTACTCTTGCAGATTTAAATGTGCCTGCTAATGCAGTGGATTCTTTTAACGCAACTGATTATAGTATAACTGCAATTGGAGCGAATGCTTTTGAATCAAATACGACAATAACTTCTGTAATACTTCCATCTTCAGTAGTTACCTTGAAGGCTAAGGCTTTTAATAAGGCGTCAAATTTGGTTTCTATTAATTTAGATTATATTGTAGCAACAGAAGCTAGTGCTTTAGCTAGTTGTACATCACTTCCTAGTACAATGAATTTGCCGAAATGTGAAGATTTTGGGAATTACACGTTTGTATTTTGTACTAACATTAATGCGGTAAATATTCCGTTAGCTACAAGAATTGGTGAAGGTGCATTGAGAGGTTCAGGAATTTTCCAAATGAACATACCAAGTACTGTAACTACAATTGGAGGTCAATTATTTAGAGGTTGTACTAATTTAACAGATGTTCAACTTAATTGGTTAGATCCTAATGTGGTTACGTGGGATAATACTAAGACTACTAATACTACAGTATGGAATAATATAGTACCATCAGCGGTAAAATTATATGTGCCAGTAACAACTAAAGCTACTTATGAAACTTTCTACCCTTGGTCTGATGTTACAGCAGTTAATGTTATAGAAGGATCAATTCCAGAGCCAGCTGCAGATCCTGTTGGAACTACATTTACTATTGCGGATATTGAGTATAGAGTAACAAGTGTTGATGATTTAGAGGTAGAAGTCGCGTCTAGTACTTTAGCGGCTGTAACGGTACCAGCAACGGTTACAAAATTAGATGGGGATGCTGAGACGTATAGTGTTACTGCTATTGGAGGTAGTGCTTTTTTAGATAATACAAGCGTAACATCTGTTACACTTCCAACTTCTGTAGACGTAATTAAAGGAGATGCATTTAGTGGATGTGTGAATTTAGAAACAATCAATCTAGAAAATATTGTTACTGTTCAAACACAAAATGCGTTTTTCAACTGTCCAAAATTGACTACGGCTAATCTTGCCGCTGCAACAGAAATAGGTAATTTTGCTTTTCATGGATTTGGTGATAGTACACTTGCTACTATAAATATACCAAGTGCTGTAACAATTGGTAAAGCTGCTTTTAGAACTTCTGAAATCTCTGCTATCAATATTCCAGAAACGGTTACTTCTATAGGAGATGTCGTATTTATGGATTGTAATTCTTTAACAAAAATTCAAGTAAATTGGACGGCTACTGAAAATATTCCCGTAATTACGGCAGGAGTGTTTACTAATTTAACACCTGCAAGTATAACCTTGTATGTGCCTGTTGGGACGGCGGCTTTGTATGAAGCTGCAGACGTTTGGACTGATTTAACAATAGTTGAAGGAACGTTAAGTGTAACAAATGTAAATGAAGCAGACTTTAGTGTTTATCCAAATCCTACAAATGATTTGCTTACAATTACGAGTCAAATAAATATTATTGATGTGACTGTATTGAATGCAAACGGGCGTGTTGTGTTGAATAGCAATGCAATGCAATTAGACTTGTCAGCTTTAGCTCCGGGGGTTTATTTCTTGAAAATAAAAACGCAAAATGGAGTTGCTGTAAAAACAGTGATTAAAAAATAAATTCAACTTTATTAGTTATAATAAAACCGATACAATTCTTTGTATCGGTTTTTTTTATGAATATTTTTAGGGGCGAAACAGAATGTGTAGCTGTATTTGCTCGTAAATAGGCAATAAGAAGCATAGTTTATGTTTTTTGAATGATAAATTCAAATTCTTAAACTGAAAAAGGAATAATTTCGTAGAAGGTTTAAATAAGTATTCAAGAATATAAATAGTAATAAAATAAGAGTCAAGTTTATGAAAGTATTTAAAATTGCAATTTTGGTAGCTGCTTCAATTTTAGTTAGCTGCAAAGAGTCTGATAAAAAAATAGCGAAAAAAAAGAAACCAAATTTTTTGTTCGTTTTAGTGGATGATCAATCTCCATTCGATTTAAAAACGTATGATCCAAATTCAATTTTAGAAACGCCAACGATCAGTAAGTTGGCTCAAGAAGGAATTGTTGTTGAGCAAGCACGACATATGGGGTCTATGAATGGTGCGGTTTGTACACCTTCAAGACATATGATTATGAGCGGACGTTCCTTGTGGCATTTGCCTCCAAGTGCATTGTTTCAAAAACAAATAGATCCACATGAAATAGATACGCAAACAATTGGTGCTGTATTTAATGAGGCAGGTTATAAAACCATGCGTACCTGTAAAAAAGGAAATTCTTATCCAGGTGCAAACAAGCAATTTACGGTGGTAAAAGATGCGACAAAACGCGGAGGAACGGAAGAGTCTGGGAGTGCTTGGCATGCAAAACAAGTTTTAGAATATTTGGGAGATCGAGAAGAGGCAAAAGAAGCAGATCCGTTTTTTATTTATTTTGGGTTTTCACATCCACATGACACACGAAATGGAACACCAGAATTGTTAGCAAAGTATGGAGCTACAAATCATAAAGACAAGAATAGTCTACCTCCTGCAAATGAAAAACAACCTGTACTTCAAGACAATTATTTGAACAAGCATCCTTTTCATCATGGACATCCAAATTTAAGAGATGAAGAGCGTGTAAGTGGTGTTTGGAAAAATAGAGATGAGCAATCAATTAGAAATGAGTTGGGTAGAGAATACGCTTGTTCTGAAAATATAGACATTCAATTGGGTAAAGTTCTTGCCAAATTGGAGGCTATGGGAGAATTAGATAATACTTATATTATTTATACTTCAGATCATGGTATGTCTATAGGAAGACATGGTTTAATGGGAAAACAAAATTTGTATGAGCATACTTGGAGAGTACCATTTATTATAAAAGGGCCTGGGATATCAGCTGGTAAACGTGTAAAAGGAAATATTTATTTGTTGGATGTACTACCTACCTTATGTGATTTGGCAGGTATAAAGGCTCCTGATGCTGTGGATGGAAAAAGCTTTAATCCTGTGTTAAAAGGAGAAAAAGAAGTTGTTAGAGATGTTATGTATGGTGTGTATGCAGGTGGAACTAAACCAGGAATGCGTACAGTAAAAAAAGGGGATTGGAAATTAATAAAATACGACGTATTGGATGGTGCGGTTAGAGAAACACAATTGTTTAATTTAGCTAAAAATCCGAACGAATATTTACCTGAACATAATAAGGCTGGTGAAATGGAAACTGATTTGGCTGAAAATCCAAAATATGCCGATAAATTAGCTGAAATGGAGGCCTTGCTATTAGAGCAGATGGTAGAAAATAATGATCCGTACCGACTTTGGGATCAAAAAAAATAAAAGTCTTTCATTACAGATTGAAATGATTGAGTCAGTCGTTATATAGTAGCGGCTGATTTTAAATTAATAAGAATAAGACCATGAAAATAGAAAAAGGATTTTATCAATTTTTATCGCTATCGTTAAGTTGTATTTTGTTTGTTTTTTGTTCTCTTTTAGGGAATTCTCAAACAAGAAAACCTAATATCATCATCATTTATACAGATGATCAAGGCTATGGAGATGTCAGTGCACTCAATCCTGATGCTAAATTTAAAACACCAAATATGGATCGGTTGGCCAATGAAGGAATGGTGTTTACCGATGGACATAGTAGTGATGCTGTTTGTACTCCTTCAAGATATAGTTTGTTAACAGGTCGCTATAGCTGGAGAACTTCTTTGAAAAAAGGAGTTATTGGTGCAGATGGACCTTGCTTGATTGAAAAAGGCAGAACAACAATTGCTTCGCTGTTAAAAACCAAAGGCTATGCCACGGCCATGATTGGAAAATGGCATTTGCAAATGGAATTTGAAGGGGAGAAAGGAAAAGGTAGAGACTGGTCGAAACCTTTTACCGACGGACCCATAGAAAAAGGTTTCGATTATTTTTTTGGTATTCCTGCTTCTATGAATTTTGGGGTTTTGACATATTTAGAAAATGATAAGGTATTAGATCCTCCTGTTTTATTTACAAAAAAGAAAATGGATGTCACTCCTAGAACCTACAGAATGACACCTCCTTATAAAAAAGAAATAGCCAAAGGACATGTTGAGGTAGCGCCTTCTTTTAATGATGAATTGGTGCTGGAAACGTTTGCTAATAAGGCCGTTGCCTATATTCAAGAATCTGTAACAGAAGAAAAAAAGGACCAACCGTTCTTTTTATATTTACCGTTAACAAGTCCGCACTTGCCACATTGTACACATCCAGATTTTCAAGGAAAAAGTAATTGCGGTAATTATGGTGATTTTATGCAAGAGACAGATTTTCGCATAGGTCAGGTTTTAAATGCTTTAAAAGAAAATGGTTTAGAAGAAAATACCTTGGTTATTTTTTCTTCAGACAATGGGGCAGAAAGTAATTATAAGTACCAAAAGGATACTTATCAGCATTATAGTTGTATGAATTTTAAAGGCGGGAAAAGAGATATTTACGAAGGTGGACATAGAGTCCCTTTTTTAATGCGTTGGCCTAAAGTAATTAAAGCGGGTTCAAAAGTAAACGATCCGGTTTGTCAATCGGATTATTTAGCTACGATAGCTGCTATTGTAGGCACTGAACTTGCCGATACAGAAGGCGAAGATAGTTATAGTTTGTATGCCATGATGAAGGGAGAAGATGCCGCAATGAATAGAGCTGTAATTCACCATTCTTTTACAGGACATTTTGCCATCAGAGAAGGGAAATGGAAGTTGAATATGCTAAGAGGTTCTGGTGGGTCTTTAAAACCTGTGGTGCTAACACCAAAAGCAGGAGAAGCCTTGTATGAATTGTACGATATAGAAAAGGATCCTGGGGAAACTGAAAATTTGTATTTTAAATATCCAAAAATTGTTCAAGATTTAACCCAAAAAATCACCGAGATTGTGAAAAACGGAAGATCGACAGAGGGGGAGCCTCAATCGTATATAAAAGAACATTGGAAACAATTGACTTGGATGCAATAACAAGCTTGATAAACGTAAAAAATACATCTTTTTTGAGTACTGTTAGAAATAGCTTAATTTTAGCTCATTTTATTTAAGACAGGAAGTGACTAGTTGTTTCAGAATAAAAAAGCATTATAATTTTATAATGCTTTTTTTTATTTCAAATTTTTAAAACAATTATTGTTAAAATTTTTACAAAAAAAATGAAAGTTTTTGGGTTTTTATGGTTTTCCTGTGTTTTCGGGGGGTAAGCTGCTATAAAGGGTCATATTTTATGTTGAATGAGTACTAATTTATACACTTATGTTAAGGTTTTAGTTAAAATTACATAACCAAAAATCACTTAAAGAATAAATTAAAAATACAACCTATGACCAAATGAAAAAACAACTAAACTTTTTAAAAATCACTAATTAATTACAATATTATTAAATTATGAAACAAAAAATTAAGCATCTAGTTGCATTAATAACAACGGGATTATTTATAATTGTTTTTGCCCTTAGCTGTAGACCTGATTCAGCTGAGTTTGACCGGCCAGCAGATTTAGCAGGTACTGTGTATTTGCAGTTAGAGTCCATGGGCACTTTCAATTATTATTTAAAATGTCTGGATCAAACAGAATATAAAGAAGGACTTCTGAAAGGAGGTTCTTGGACAGTTTTTGTTCCTTCAGATAATGCGTTTGAAGCTTTTATGGCTGAAGAAGGCTATACTACATTTGAAGAAATACCTTCTTATAGAATTAAACGTTTAGTAGAGCATTCACTTGTAACGGATGCCTACAATACAACTACTTTAACTTATTACCGAAATGGTTGGTATGAAGGAAATGCCTTTAGACGTGATACGCATTTTCAAGACTCTATTGTAGAGGTGGATGCAGAAGATTATCCGAATTTTGATGATTGGGAACCAGGGAAATACAAAGTAGATCAAAGTAGTGGTCGAATTAAAACAACCAATTTCTTTATTCAGTCTTATTTCGATTTTGACAGACATCCAACGGAAATTGGAGATTATGATTTTATGTTTCCAGGAGAAAGCTATACAGCAGGTGATATGAAAGTTGCAGATGCGCATGTATCGCAAACAAACGTAGTGGCTGAAAATGGAATTATTTATGTTTTAGATAAAGTTGTAGAGCCAAGACCTAACTTATATCAAAATCTTACATCGCCAGAATATGAAGGCAAATATACTTTGTTTAAAAGTTTGCTAGAACGCTTTGCTTATTTCAATGATAGAGGAGAACAAATAAATCGCTATACAGGAGAAACGGAGCGACTTTATTATATCACATTTCAAACAGGAATTGCTGTTAATAAATTGGCTTTTAATCCAAATGATGAAAGTTATCCTCCTTTGGTAAACAATGTAAATAGAACTTGGGCAAATGCGACAGGAATGTTAGTTCCTACAAATGATGCCTTGATGACTTATTTGGAAGGAAATAGTGTGTTAGGAAATTATTATTCAAGTTATGATGACATGCCTTTGGATGTTTTAGGGAAGTTTTTGAATACTTTCTTGTTTCAAGACTGGTGGAATATTTGTCCTAGTCATTCTGGAAAAACATTTAACATCGCTATTGATCAAGTAGATTATAAATTGGAAGATGCGGTAGATAGAAAGTTTTGTAGTAATGGATTTTTTGTAGGAATAGATGATGTTTATACAAACAGTAGTTTTTCTACAATTATGGGACCACTACTTTTAGATGATGAGTATACGATTATGCTTAAAACAGTAAAAGATTTAGGAATCGACAATGCCTTACAAAGTAAAGGAATTGATTTTTCTATACTTGGAGTTAAAAACCATCAATTCATAAATATCGCAGATCCAAATAGTGCAACAAGAAAAGTATCTGTTGTAGATTATAATGAGGATTTGAGTGTTATTTATATGGAAGTTACTGGAGATCCTGTTGCTGCTAATAACAGAGTGTATCCAGAATTAAATGACCCGAGCCCTAGCTCTGCAGATATTTCTTATGTAACAAACACATTAAAGTCTATTGTATTGAATCAAATTATTGAAGAAGAAATTGATCCTACAGCAAACAATTACTATGAAACCAAGAGTGGTGAGTTTGTGTATGCACATGCAGGCAATAGAGTTTCTGGAGGAGGAGATCTTGCTTTAAATAATACCATAGAAATTGTAAAAGCAAACAATACAGATAACGGTGTCTTTTACGAGATGAGCGGTCCTGTAGAACGTCCGTTAGTTTTTACTTATGGCGCTTTGGCTGAAAATTCTGCGAGTTTCTCATCTTTTATAGATGTGTTAAAAGGAGCAGGTACACTTGTAGCGATCCCTAATTATGGAGATGATTTTTTACTGAGTTTTATAAATCTACAGAAAAAATTCACCCTATTAGCACCTAATAACGACGCGGTAGCTCAGGCTGTAATTGATGAAGTAATTCCTGATCCAGATCCAGCTAGTTTGGCTGCTTTGTCTGATCTAGATAGAGCCATCGCAAAAAGAGATCTTCTAAATTTTGCTAAAAAACACTTTTTGCAAGAAGCCATTCCTACAGATGGAAAAACGGCAGGAACTTTTGCGTCTCTATATTTTGCAAAAGAAATTGATTTTGTGCCTGTTTATGATGAGTTTACTATAGAAAACGATCATGCTAACTTATCACTGACTATTAAAAATGCAACCACTGGAGAATTGATTACTCAAACAGCTGGTTTGACAAATGTATTGTCTAAAAAAGTAGTCATTCATGAAATTGATAATTATTTAAAATAGTAAAACTTAAAGTTTGAAAAATATGAAGGATAAATATAAATCATATTCCTACACCTTAATAATAGCATTTTTACTGTTGTCGGTGTGTAATATGTCAGCACAAACAAAACTGAATGTAACCGGGGTTATTACTTCGGAGACCGATGGTTTGCCTTTAGTAGGTGCAACAATTGTAGAAAAAGATAAAGACAATCGTATTATTAATGCAGTAGTAGCCGATTTTGATGGGAATTATTCCATTATGGTTTCTAATGCAAAAGCAACCTTAGCTTATTCTTATGTAGGTTTTAATACAAAAGAAATTGTTTTAGGAGACGCTAGAGTCCTTGACATTCAATTATCGGAAAATATTTCTGAATTAGATGATGTTGTGATTAAAATTCGACCAAAAATATTTACGGGAGTTTTTAATATTGAAGCACGAAGAGTTGCAACAGCTATTGAAACTGTAAACATGACGGAATTGGCAGAAACAGTTTCTGGTGGAATTACAGATCAGTTACAAGGACGTTTAAGTGGGGTAGATATTACGGCAAGTTCTGGTGATCCTGGAGCGGGAATGTCAATTCGTATTCGTGGTACTTCTTCTTTAAATGCTTCTTCTGAACCTTTAATTGTTATTAATGGTGTTCCTTTTGAAACAGAAATTGATGATGCTTTTGATTTTGGATCTGCCGATGAAGAGCAGTATGCTTCTATGATTGGAGTTTCTCCAGATGATATTGAAGAAATATCTGTACTAAAAGATGCCGCTGCAACTGCACAATATGGTTCTCGTGCTGCCAATGGAGTTTTGTTAATTACTACCAAACGTGGTACGCAAGGAAAAGCCATCTTTTCTTACAGCTACAAAGGAACAGTAGGATGGCAGCCAAAAGGAATTCCGATGTTAAATGGAGATCAATACTCTACTTTAATAAAAGAAGAAAATTTAGATGCAAATATCAGAACTGAATTTCCTCAAATTGAATACAATCCAAACTATGAATCGTATAATTTATACAACAAAAATGTAAATTGGATTGATGAAATAACGCAATTAGGAGAAACAAAAGAACATTTTTTGAGTGTTTCTGGTGGGGGTGAAAAATCTACGTACAGGGTTTCTGGAGGTTATAAAAATCAAGTAGGTACAACAGTTGGTACTGGATTGAAAAATTTTAATGCCAGAGCTATTTTAGATTACCATATCTCAGATAAACTTTCTATTGCTTCGGAGTTGTCTTATAGTCACAATTTATTAGATAGGTCTTTTATCTCAAAAATTGATGGAAGGAATGTTGGGATTAGAGAATTGGCCCTTATTAAAATGCCGAATCAATCAATTTATGAATTGGATGAATTTGGAAATCCAATGGATTCTTATTTTACGCCTGAAGATGCTTTCCAAGGAAATGGGGCAACCTATTACAACCCTGTTGCCATGGCAAATCTTTCTTCTTATAGAATAGAGAAAAATAGAATTATTCCAACATTTAGAATTAATTATAGCCCGATTTCGTCTTTGTCATTTAGATCAATTATTTCATTTGATGTGAATGTAGAAAAAACAAATCGTTTTTTACCAGAAGAAGCTGTAGGAACAGCATGGACAAGTTCTGCTGCCAATGCATCTACTTATGTTGATTCTGAGTTTTTTGTAATGCGTACAGATAATAGTCTGACATGGCATCCACAATTAGGAGAGAAACATTCTTTATTCGCTTTGATAAAAGCAGAAACTTACGAAAAAACAAGTAAGGGATATGGAGTGGCTACAAGTAACTCACCAAGTAGTAATTTACAATCGTCAATTGTACCTGCAAGAGTTGAAGGTGGTGGTGGTTCTATTGCTTCTTCCTTTAGTCAAAGTAGAAGTTTAGGTTTTAACTTTATGTTTAACTACCAATATTTAGATAGATACATCTTAAGTGGAGGTATTCGTTCGGAAGGAAATTCAAAATTTGGTGCCAACTATAGATATGGAGTTTTTCCAAGTCTTGCCGGAAAATGGATTTTTTCTGATGAAAAATTTATGGAACCTTTAGAAGATTATGTTGATGAATTAAGTTTAAGAGCTAGTTATGGTGTCAATGGTATTTCACCAAATATTAATTATGGTCAGTACAACACCTATAGCACCTACAACTATAATTATTTAGATGAACGTCCAGTATATCCAAACAGTATGGAATTGGTGGATTTAAGATGGGAAACTGTAGTTCAAAAGAATTTAGGTCTTACGTATATTTTGTTTGACAATAGAATAAGTGGAGATTTAGAGTATTATACAAAAGAAACAAGAGATTTATTGAATAAAAACACATTTATCCCTTCTACAACTGGTTTTACAAGTGTACCCTATTTAAATTTAGGAAACGTAATGAATAAAGGTTTTGAATTGAATATAAAAACGAAAATAATCAATAAAAAGAACTTTAAGTTTTCTATGGATTTCAACTTCTCTCGTAACACAAACGTAATCACAAAAATTACAGAAGCTCAGGATGTTGAAGATGGAAATCCACTAGCAACTGGTGAAGATTCTTACTTAAAAAGAATTCAAGTTGGAAACCCAATTGGTTCGTTTTATGGATACAGATACAAAGGAGTGTATAGTACCAGTGATGATACCTTTGCACTTGATGAAAATGATGAAATTATTTACGACATCAATGGTGTGCCTAAGCAAATGACTTTTAGCAACTCTAGAGAATTTAGAGCTGGAGAAGCAAGGTATGAAGACATTAACAAGGATGGAACTATTGACCGTTTAGATGTGGTGTATTTAGGAAATGCAAATCCGTTGTTGTATGGAGGATTCGGACCTACTTTTGAATTCAAGAATTTCCGTTTTAATTTCTTCTTTAACTATAGATTGAAACAAAAAGTAATCAATATAGCTAGAATGAATACAGAAAGTATGGATGATTATGACAATCAAAGTACGGCTGTATTAAGAAGATGGAGATTTGAAGGAGATGTTACAGATATTCCAAAAGCTTCTTTAGGAAATCAAGTAAATACTTTGCCTTCTGACCGTTTTCTTGAAGACGCTTCTTTTATAAGACTTAAATATGTAACGTTACGATATAATTTACCTAGTAATTTTGTGAAAAAATTAAACTTCACAAAAGCCTCTCTTTATGTAACAGGAAACAATCTGTTAACTTTTACAAAGTATACTGGAGCTGATCCTGAAACAGGAAATAGTTCTGACTGGAAAAAAATTGGATATGATAGAAATCAGACTCCACAATCTAAGCAGGTTACAGTAGGGTTAAATTTATCATTCTAAATAGTTATCAAATTTTTTGAAGATTATGAAAAAAAATATATTAAAAATAATAACAGTCATCACCATTTCTTTGATCATGCCTTCGTGTAGTGATTATTTAGAATTGGAACCGAAAGACAACCTGATTCAGCAAGAGTTTTGGAAAAGTAAAGAGCAAGTTAGTGCTGCTGTGGCAGGATGCTATGCTTCTATGAATCAGGCTGATTTTACAAGCAAAGCCTTGTTGTGGGGAGAGCTAAGAGCCGAAATGCTAGTCTCTGTTAGAGCTGGTAATAATGAGAGAAACATGCTTAAGAATTATATTTTACCTACCAGTTCATTGGTAAAATGGAATTCTTTTTACAAAACCATAAACTTTTGCAACCTAGTGTTAGATTTTGCTGATGAGGCAAAAGAAAATGATTTGTCTTTTACAGAAGAAGAATTAAAAGCATTCAAAGCAGAAGCCAGAGCGATACGATCGTTGGTGTATTTTATTTTGGTTAGAAACTTTAAGGAAGTTCCATTAATTTTAGTGGGAACTTCAAGTAATGAAGTTGATTTCTATCCAGCAAAAAATACAGAAGAAGAGATTTTAGCACAAATTATATCCGATCTTAAATTGTGTGTTCAAGACCTTCCTGTTGGTTATGCAAAATCAATCAAACACGACAAAGGAAAAATCAATAAAGGTTCAGCTTTGGCTATATTAGCAGATGTTTATTTATGGGCAAATCAATACAACAATTGTATCGATGCTTGTAATGAAATCATCGCCTTAGGGAAATACAATTTAGTGGAAGGAACAGAATGGTTTAACCAAATATTTTTTGAAGGAAACTCTACAGAAGGAATTTTTGAACTTCAGTTTAGCGATATCAATACCACCTTTAAAAACTATTTTTATGAACTGTCTCCTTATTTTGCTCCTTTTGGAGGAACGCAAGATCTTTATGAAGAAATTCCAAATGATATAAGAGGAGAAAGAGCTTCGTATGATTTGTCTCGTAATTCTGTCTTTAAATATTCAGGAGTTGACGCAAGTGCAGGTGTGTTTAGAACAACGCAAGAATTTTTTAACACGTTTATCTTTTATAGATATTCTGATGTTTTGTTAATGCAAGCGGAAGCGTATTTATTATCGACAGATAGACAAGATTTAAATCAAGCCTACTCGTTGATAAATCAAGTGCATGAAAGAGCAACGGGAGCCGTTTTAGGAGCTGTAATAAGTCAAACAACGTTGTTAGATGCGGTTTTGTTAGAAAGACAAAAAGAATTTGCCTTTGAAGGAAAAAGATGGTACGATTTACTTCGATTTGATCGTAGAAATGATTTTTCAGAACTACTTATTTTAACCATGGCAGAAGAAAAAACAACGGCAGATGACTACGAGGTGATTATTAGTAATTTCACAGATCCTGAATCTTACTTCTTACCAATTGATCAAAATGAAATTAATTTGAATCGCAACTTGGAGCAGAATCCATATTACATAAACTAAAACTATTAATTATGAGAAACAGAGATAAATTATACGCTTTTTTGTTGATGGTAGTTACCGTGCTAACGCTATCCTTATACAGTTGTACGGATAAGTTAGATGGGCAAACATTTTTCACAAGTGATGCTTTGACGATTGCTCAAAAGTTAGAGGAAAGTCCTGAAAAATACTCATCTTATATTGAGATTTTGAAGAAGACAGAATTTTACAATGCACTAAAAAGTTACGGAAGTTACACTTGTTTTGTACCAACCAATGAGGCTGTACAAGAATATTTACAAGATACTTGGAATGTAAGTACGGTAGCAGAATTAACAACAGAGGAACAAATTGAACGTTTAAAAACTTTGGTAAAGTTTCATATCATTCCAACAAAAAGAGGAACTTCTGCTTTTGTAGAAGGTCGATTGGTAGATACGACGTATACAGGAGATTATTTAACAACATCTTTCTTAAAAGGTGGTGGTGTTGCAAATGTTGAAATCAATAGAGAAGTTACAATGGATCAATATGACATTCCTGCGAATAATGGAATTATTCATTCTATTGTAAAGGTGTTAACTCCTTTTGAAGAGCCAATTACAAAAATTCTTGAGAATACTGGTGAGTACACCATATTTGTAGAAGCTTTAAAACAAACAGGGTATTTCGATGTGTTTTCAGTATTGAAAAATGAGTCGGGTAATAGAAATAATTTCACCATTTTGGCGGAATCAGATGAGGTATATAGCCAAAACGGAATTAATTCATTTGCCGACTTGGTTGCTCGTATTTCTCCAGATAATTCTGACTTTTTAAGTGCAGAAAATGAGTTGAATAGATTTGTAGCTTATCATGGAACACAAAACTTTTTATATTCTGCTGATTTTCCAGAAGATGGATTTATCAATACCGTATTGCCTAGAAATGCAATTAAATCATTTAAAACAGACAAAGAGTTGAAGTTGAATGAAACAGAAACAGGAGTTGATGATACTTGGACTTCTTTAATTAGTGAAGGAAGTAATTTTCCTGCAAGAAACGGGGTGTACCATACGGTAAATAAAATATTAAACATATTTACACCAAAAGCAAAATACATTCTTTTTGATCCCGTTAATGATCAGCCAGAAGTACAGGCAAGATTGGTGAAATCTCACCAAAGAGTTCCAAGTACTTTTTATGAGTATGTAACTTGGTTTCCAGAATCTGACAAACGATTTTTGGCGCAAAGTAAAAACCCTACAGTAAATTATACCGTTTTTGATGTTGGAGGATTTGCGTATATCGAATTTGTGACACCTGTATTGCCTAAAGGTAAGTATGAAGTAACGGTTTGTAGTAATACCGGAAACAGTGCTAGGGGAGTATTCCAATTGTATTGGGATGGAGAGCCTATGGGATCTGTTTATGATGTTAGAACCAAAGTAGCAAAACTTGGCTATCCAGATGATGAAGCTTTGATGGAAATTAACGGTTGGAGACGTGGTCTTAAAACAGCAGTAAACAACAAAGGTGTAGCTGCTTATGATACCTCTAACTGGGTACGATATGTTGTTACCAAAGAATTGTTATGTCCTGTGCAAGATCGACATGTTATAAGATTCGAAACGGTAAAATCGGGTGGTATGCCACTTGATTATATTGAGTTTATCCCAGTAGAATAATAGAAATAATATTTAAAGAAAGAAGAATGAAAAATAGAAATAAATATGCCTTTATTTTCTCACACACGGTAGCAGTAATTTTACTGCTACTAACAAGTGGGTGTAGTGAAAATTCATGGGACGATCACTACAAGCAGATTGATGAAAGATTGGAAGTTAATCTTTTAGAGGTACTGTCTCAAGATTCAGAACTGACAAAATTTGTGGCTTTATTAAAGCAAACAGAGTTGGATAAATTGTTAGCCTACTCACAAGCGTATACCGTTTGGGCTCCAAGTAATGCAGCAATAGATGCTTTGCCTGCTGAAACTTTGAATGATCCGGAATTGTTGAAGCGATTATTAGAAAATCATATAAGTAAATTCTCATATAGCAGTAATATAATTGAAGAATCTGTATTAGTAAAAATGTTGAATGACAAATACATTGCCTTTGCAAAGTCTGGAACTGAGGTTTCTTTTGGAGGGGTTGCAATACTTGAAAAAGATGTTTTGGCTTCCAATGGAGTGCTTCATAAAGTAAATGGAATTCTAAATGTAAGTCCAAATATTTGGGGCTATTTAAACGAAAATGAAACGGAGTTTATAACAATGATGACTTATTTAAATCAGTTTAATGAAACTGTTTTTGATGAGGCGAATAGTGTGAAAATAGGAAGCAATAGTTTAGGACAAGCGGTTTACGATTCGCTTTATGTTTCTTCAAACACACATTTTAATGTTGTTGGAAACTTAAATTCTGAAGAAGAACGTTTTACAACCATAGGTATTTCTGATATGGCTTATACAGCGTCGTACAATATGCTTAAAGACTATTATCAATATCCTGTAGAAGATTCAGTAAAAAATAATACGGACAAAGCTATTTTTAATAATTTCAATTTTCCTGCTATTTTACCCGCTGATTTAGGAGGTGTTATTACAACGACCACAGGCAATAGTGTTATGTTGGCTCCTGAGAATATTGTTGAAGATATTCCTTTAAGTAACGGAAATTTACTTGTTGTAAGTGATTTAGGTTTTGATGCCAAAGATGTGATTTTTAAACCTGTTAGATATGAGGTTGAAAATCCAGAAAGACGTGTTATTGGTTCTTTAACAGATTTGACAATTAAAAAGAAATACAATGTGAATGCCTCAGGTGAATTTATCAATACGGTAGATTTATTAGAGAATCCTAATGGAAATAATAGCAATAATTATTTTGAAATAGCTTTTCCAAATGTGCTATCTGCTGCTTATACAGTCAACATAAAATTCCATCCAATTGGAGCTTCACAAGACACCAAATTAAAGTTTGAATTTAGTTATAAAGATTTGTCAGGAACGACAATAAAACATGAAATTCCTTCAATGGTTATTAGCAATTTACTAGAAGATGTTATGCAAATAGGAGATACGTATACGATTCCTGTTTACGTAAACAATGCGCAATCAAATAGCTATTTCGTAAAACTTAAAGTTATTGTAGATATCAGCGAGCCAGAATTATTGTTATACGACCGTAAGTTTGGAATTGATTATGTGGAATTAATCCCTGCGGAATAACTATAACTAAATATTGAAAACATAAATTATCGAATTATGATAAAAATAAAAAATACGACAACCCTGTTTTTCATGTTGTTTATCAGTTTTACCATGGCTTTGCAAGCGCAAGTAAAATCGGATATTACAGTTACTGGAACCGTGGTAGACGCAATAGATCTTAGTCCTATTGCAGGGGTAAGCATACAGGTGGGTAAATTCGCGGCTGTATTAACAAATGAAGAGGGGGCTTTTAGCATTAAAGTACCGCATAAAAGTGCAACTCTTAAAATTAGCAATTCTGTTTATCAAACAAAAGAAGTTGCTTTAAAAGGACGTTTAAAACTTGAAATTGAGTTGTACAACAAGTCTCATAAAACCTATTATGAGTCGGTTGAGATGCCAATGAAAAATAAGTCGAAAACCTCTATCGTAAATGCAATTGCAACCAAAGAAGGTAGCATCAGCAACTCTAGAGAAACGGTTTCTCAATTATTGAATGGGGAAATTAGTGGACTTAGAACTATTATGAGATCTGGAACTCCAGGAATTGGCGGTAACATGTTTTTAAGAGGGTACAATACCTTAAATGGGAATACACAACCTTTAATTATTATTGATGGAATGATGATTGAAACCAATACTTTCAATAGTTCTCTTATTAACGGTTATAATTATGATCCTTTGTCTGATATCAATGTAAAAGATATTGCGAATATTACGGTAATTAAAGATGCCGCTTCTATCTATGGATCTAAAGGAGCCAATGGTGTTATTTTAATTGAAACCAATAAAACGGTAGATATTTCTACAAAGATTGAGTTTTTTGCTCAAGGTGGAATAAATCAAGCTCCGTCAAATCTTCCTATGATGAATGCCAACCAGTTTAAGTCTTACTTAAGCAATCAATTAAACAACTCAGGCTTGTATTCAAATGAAGAAATCAGCAAATTGCCTTATTTTAATGAAAATACTGCTTTTGAAGATTACGAGAAATATCACAATTCTACAGACTGGCAAAAGGAAGTTTTTCAGAACAGTTTTGTAAATGAGTATTATTTAAAAATATCTGGGGGTGATGAAATTGCAAAGTATGGTCTTTCAGTTGGATATACATCAAACCAAGGGGTTATTAAAAATGCCGATTACCAAAGATTTACAACTCGTTTTAACGCAGAAACAAGAATCAATAAAAAACTGTCTTTAAACACAAATCTAAGTGTAAGTTATGCTACTAGAAATTTATTTGAAGATGGACTGTCGCAAGATTCACCTGTTTTTTCAGCCTTGAACAAAGCACCTTTTTTAGCGCCATTTACACCAAATGCAGATGGTATCATCACCGATTCTTATGAAGATGTAGATAATGTTGGGAGTTTTAGTAATCCAACAGCAATTATTGACAATGCAACTTTTGAATCTAAAAACTACAACTTATACGGTCATTTAAAATTTATGTACAAAATAAATGACAAATTAAACATAAGCTCATTGGTTGGGGTTAACTATTTGAAAAATAGAGAAGATGTTTTTCTTCCAGATTTAGGGCTTTCTTCAGGTGCTAATGTGTATGGAGATGAACAATACCGTACCTCAAAAGTAAGTACAGAAAACTTATTTGCTATTTACAACGACACACGTTTAAATTATTCATTGAATTTAGATCACTTACACCAGTTCAATTTTAATATTGGTGGACGTTACAATGAAAATAATTATGAAAATTCTTTTGCCTCAAGTGGAAATTCAGGAGATGATCAGTTTACTTCTTTAAATAGTGGAGATAGATTAACAAATGTAACTTCAGGGAGTATTGGAAATTGGAAAGATGGGTCATTGTACACAAATATTGATTATGCTTACCTAGACAAATATTTTGTAAGTTACAATATGGCCGTTGACTGGTCTTCTAGATTTGGAGATGCTAGAGCCTCTGGTGTATTTCCTTCTTTGGGAGCTGCTTGGATGGTTTCTTCAGAAGATTTTATGAGCGATATTGCTGCTGTAGATATGTTAAAAGTTAGAGCTAGTTATGGTTTAACAGGAAATGATGGTGTTGGAAACTACAACGCACAATCGTATTTTGTTTCTAGACGATTTTTAGAAGGAGCTGGACTTGTAAGTGGAAATATTGCAAATAGCGCTATTCAATGGGAAGAAACTGCAAAAGCGAATTTAGGAGTAGATGTAGGTTTGTTCGACGAAAAATTGTCTGTTAATTTTGACGTGTACAATAACGTAACAAATGGTTTGTTAAATATAAATAGTATCAGCCCAATTTATGGATATGATGGGTATATGCAAAACAATGGAGAACTTAGAAATAGAGGTGTTGAAGTAGGTTTTAATGCTACTGTTGTGCGTTCAAAGAATTTTGAATGGAATATTGGAGGTAACATTTCTAAATACAAAAACAAAATTATTTCGTTGCCTGATGGAGAAAGTCAAATTTACAATATTGCAGGCGTTAATGCTACAATTATAAACCAAGAAGGAAGTCCTTTAGGCTTGTTCTATGGTTATAAAACGGATGGAATTTATCAAAATTCAGCGGCTGCTTCTGCTGATGGTTTGAGCTACACAGATTACAAAGGTTTTGAACAAGCTTTTGCTGCCGGAGATGTGAAATTTGTAAATAGCGACAGTAGTGATAACGTAATTAATGAAGATGATCGTGTGATTATTGGAAATCCAAATGCGGATTTTACAGGAATGGTGTACACAACTTTGAACTATAAAAAATTAAGTTTATCGGCAGTGTTCACATTTAGCCAAGGAAATGATGTTTACAATGCATTAAGAAGAGAAACAGAATCAATGAGTGGTTTTGCAAATCAAAGTCTTGCAGTTGCAAATCGTTGGCAAGTTGAGGGACAAACTACAAATATACCACGTGCAGTTTATGGCGATGAAATGGGGAATTCTAGATTTTCTGATCGTTGGATCGAAGATGGTTCTTTTGTAAGATTAAAAACGTTGTCTTTATCGTATAGTCCAGATATTTTAAGTGATGATCAAAAAAATATCACCTTTTATGTAACAGGGAACAACCTGCTAACATTTACCAAATATTTGGGATATGATCCTGAAGTGAGTTTTTCTCAAACAAGTTATTTGCAAGGAATTGATGCTGGTATGTCACCACAATATAGTTCTGTAATGCTTGGAGTTAAATTAGGATTGTAATTTATTAGAAAATTCAAAATTAAAAAATAAACAGATGAAACAACATTTAAATATTTTATTCGGCATCTTATGTGCTTCAATACTTTTTACTTCTTGTAGCGATGCTTTTGAAGTATCTCCAGATGAGGTATTGTTGGCAGATAATTATCTAGGAGATGATAAAATTGATGCAAGATCGGCTTTATTCGGAGTTCTTTCTCAAATGCAAGATATTACCGGACAATATATTGTTTTAGGAGAAGCTCGTGCTGATTTGGTGGATGTAACCAGTGATGCAGGTGATGAAATTAGACAAATAAACAGACACGATATAGATCCAGATAACAGTTATATCAATCCTGTAAAATTGTTTTCTATGATTAACAATTGTAACTATGCCTTAAAAGGAATAGATACAGCGGCTTATGAAAGTGAATTGTTAGAAGATTATGTTTCTATACTTCGTGTAAGAACTTGGGCACAATTACAAATACTCGTTAACTATGGTAAGCTTCCTTATATTACGGAGCCTGTTAAAAGTAATGAAGATTTAGAAAAAGATCTTTTAGTGCTTTCTTTCAATCAAGGTTTAGATCAGTTAATGGAAAACTTAGAACCTTTTGCTAGTGTAGACAATGTTTCTAAATATGCGAATTCTTTAACCTATAATATCCAAAAAATGATTCCTAATAATGATATCTTAATGGGAGATTTACATTTATGGAGAGGTGATAACGTGCTTGCGGCAATTTATTACAAACAGTTTTTAGATGACAATGTTTCTGGAAGTTTGTATAATTTACAAGCATATAGTGTTAGCTATACGCCAGTAGGAAGTGGTTTTGGAATTACGAATAGATGGTTAGACATCTTTCAAGAAACTGTTCAAAATAATGAAGTGATTAATTTTGTAGGCTTTAGTGATCAATACAGACAGCCAAATAATAGCTACAGTGTTGTTACTGAACAAATCAAACCTTCTGTATTGGCTGTTAATAAATGGAGTTTAGAGTTTAAAGGTTATGAAGGGAGTCCTTTTGAATTAGTAGATAATAGAGCTGAAGGATCTTATGAAGGTATTGGTGAATTGGCCAGAATTACAAAATATCAAGAAGAGTATTTTGTATGGAATAGAGCTGCTAAAATTTATTTAAGATATGCTGAGGCTATTAATTATGCTGGCTATCCAAAACAAGCGTTGGCTATTGTAAACGGTATTTTTAACAGTACAACCACGACACCTGTAAATGCGCCAATTTTTAATAATTCAGAGTCTTTCTTAAATTTTGATATAAATGATTATTATACCTTAGATAATAATGATCGTCCAACAGGAGGAAATCAAGGAGTAAGAGGTAGAGCTGGAATGGCACCGGTAACTGTTCCAGAAGATATTAGCCAATTAGATTCTATAAATTTAGTAGGCCAACTTATTTTAAATGAAGGTGCTTTGGAGTTGGCTTTTGAAGGAAATAGATGGGAAGATTTACTTCGATTTGCAAAAAGAGATAATGACCCTACAATAATCGCTGATCCAGTTTCTGAAAAATTTGAAATTTCGGGAGATGCTGCTACCGCATCGGCAACTCGTGCAAAATTAATGAATCCAGAAAATTGGTATTTGCCTTTGGCATTGCCAGGGAACTAATAAAACCATTTTTTAAGTAAAAATATCAAGCTTTTACTTGGTTGAATTTATAGGATAAGGGAAAAGGAAAAGTCGACAGACTTTTTCTTTTCCCTTTCTTTTGTTTAAAACAGTTTTTTAAACAGCTCTTAGGGCAAAATGGACGGTGGTTTAAATACTCAGATTGATAATTTATAGATAATCAATTAGGGGCTTGCTAATATTACTAAGTAAAAAAGTTTTATGTATGAAAAAAATAAATAAAGTGTTTTGTTTCAGTAACACTACAAATTATCTCATCGCATTTGTGTTTTTTTGGTTTCAAGTTTTTGGACAATCAATTACTGTTAATTCAACCAACTATAAACAGACTATTGACATGATTGGTGGTGATATGGAACGTAGTTCCATTGCTGTTCAAAAAGCGAAGAATAAAGAAGAGATTTTTCAATGGAGTTTCGGTGATATTAATTTCAACGTTTGTAGGGTTCAATATGATAAAAATCAAGAATTAACAGAAGGAGTTAAAAATTGGTCGTTTTATGAAAAACAAGTTGCGACCATGAAAGCAATAAAGACGATCAATCCTGCAATTAAATTTTTTGCTACCATGCGTTCCGATTATGATGGTTTTGGTGATGATAACAATATGCCAGATTGGATACATACCTATAGTACAAAAGCTACAAATGTTGAGAAATATGGAATATTCTTGGCGGATTACTGCGAGTATATGAGTCAGCAAGGTGTGCCAATTTCCATACTTTCAACAGCAAAAGAATGGATGTGGCATGTTCGGGCATCTGAAGCCGAAGAGATCATTCATACGTTAAACACAGAATTAACCAATAGAGGTGTTGAAATACCTCTAATTATTGATCAAGGATTTTGGAGTCTTTCGGCGGGTATTACCTATTTGAATAATGTGGCATCCTTGGAAACCAAAGATTTGTACAGTGCTTTTTGTAGTCATAACTATGGGAATGAAGCTCCTGAAAAATGGGTAGAAATTATTGAGAAGTCAACGGCATTAGGTAAATCCATGTATGATGATGAAACCAGTACCGGAAGTGGATCTCCAACCTATGGAGAAGAACGAGAAATGTACAAACAAATTGCTGAATATATTAAAAAAGCAGAAAGATATAAAGCAGGGCTAAACGGTGAAATTTTCTTTGAAATTTGGTCAAGAGGTATAGACAAAGAAACAAGAGCTATTTATTATCCTGCTAAAGGAACAGGAAAACGGTTGAGAGGCTATTATATGATGAAACAGTTTTCTAATAATATTCTAGATCATACTTATGTGACTTCTTCTATAAACGATATGTCTAATGTCTATACCATTTCTTTTAGAAAAGAGAATAAAATGGTGTTGTGGGTCATAAATAAAGGGGATACGGAATATACGATTCCTATAAAAGTAGATGAATCAACGATTACAAGTCAAGTTGAAACGCATTATTGGACCAACAATTCACCTATTGAAGGAACAAAGTCGTCGTATATAGCTTCAGGGAATACTTTCACTCCTACTGTAGCAGGAGAAAGTATGAATTGTTATGTTTTTGAAGTTACGCCAACAATTCCAAATTTAGCTTTGGCTTCAAGAGGAAGTGTGGCAACGCAATCATCTATAGCATATAACGGACCACCTGAACTTGCAATTGATGGGAATACAGATGGTAGTTTTGGGAATGGTTCCGTTACACATACAGCGCATACAGATAATCCAAAATGGTGGCAAGTAGATTTTCAAGGAGATTATAGTATTGAAAATATAATTATTTACAATAGAACTGGAAGTAATTATAGAGAACGATTAAATAATTTTACGGTAGATGTGATAGCTGCGAATGGGAATATAACATTTACACAAGTGTATGAGGACTATCCAAACCCATCAATGTCAATTTCTTTAGGTGGCGTCGTAGGAAGTCTCGTTAGAATTTCGAAGTCGTCTGATAACGGCTTGACCTTGGCCGAAGTCGAGGTTTATGGAGAGGATAAAATGCTGAATATTGAAGGCTTTGAAAAAAACAATGTGCAAATTTATCCGAATCCAATTAAAGATTTTTTTACAATAACCCATTGTAAAAATGCCGAAATAGAAATTTATAGTACACTTGGTAAATTACTTTATGCTAACAAAATTGAAAGAAATACCGAGCAAATTGAAATGAAAACATTCAAAAAAGGCGTGTATTATACCAAGGTCAATAATCGCGGAGTAATTTTAATTAAAAAAATAATAAAAGAATAGGACAACTTGTGCTTAGTTGAAATACTTAGGTGGATACAGGGTAAATAAGTGATAGTTTATTGCTTTTGAGCGATAAGTTATTAGCTTTTTCTGTATAGCCCTTTATTTTTGGATGAATATTCAACCAAAATTATTTAACCAAAACTTAATTATTATGATGAAAAAATTAGTACAAGTAGTATTCGCTCTTTTTACATTTGCGTACGCCAGTGCACAAGATTTTACAGTAGGAGACCTTGGGTACAACATTTTGAGTGGTACAGAAGTAGAAGTAGAGGGGTTTTCGGGAGCTTTAGTTACCGAAATAACAGTTCCTGCATCTGTTGAGAATGGAGGTACAAGCTATAATGTAATTGCTATTGGAACCGATGCTTTTAATACAAATGTAGGTAAGGGGGGAAGTGCCGCGAACCAAGGAATTGAAGTAGTAAATTTACCTACTTCTGTTTTAACAATTAAAGAAGACGGTTTTAGAGAGCAGAGTAGTTTGATTACTATAAATCTCGGAAATGTAGTGACAATTGCTAAAAATGCTTTTGCAAGTTGTAGTGCTGTTACTGATTTTGGTGACATGTCAAACGTAACTACTTTAGGAGATTACTGTTTTAACAACTGTAAAGGATTAACAACACTAGAACTTCCTGCCCTTGTAACCATAGGTACTGGGTCTATATACAATTCAACAGTTGGTGCTGGAGGAATTAGTAGTTTTAACATTCCTAGTACTGTAACAAGTATAGGAAGTCTTCTTTTAGGAAATCTTCAAAATTTGACAGCTGTTCAGGTAAATTGGACAGATCCTGCTAATGATGTTGCAGTGAATGGAACTCATTTTTTTAGAAATATTGATATCGCTACGGAAGGAACGGTAACTTTATATGTTCCGGTAACTTATAAAGATGAATACGAGGCAGCAGAAATTTGGGGGACGGCTGAAAGCCCTTTGTCTGCTAACCCTAATGGTCCTTTTCATGCAAATAACATTGTAGAAGGAACCTTGCCTACACAAATTGTAGGTGATACTTTTTCTGATGGAGATTATAATTATAAAATAACTTCTTTGGTGCCAGATGAAGCAGAAGTAACAGGAAGTTCAAACGGGGCATTGACATCAATTGTAATTCCTGCTACAGCAACCAATCCAGAAGATGCAGAGGTATATGCAGTTACAGGAGTTGGGCTACAGGCTTTTGAAGGGAATACAGACATTACATCTGTAACACTTGCTAGTTCTGTAACGGCATTGGACACGAAAGCCTTTAACCTTGCTTCTAGCCTAGAAACCATTAATTTGGAAAATGTTGTGGAAATAGGAATTAGTGCTTTGGCTAGTTGTACATCGTTAACAACTACTGGAACTTTAACAAATGCAACTACTTTAGGTAATTATGCTTTTTACAATTGTGGAGCTCTTACGTCTTTAAACGTTCCTGCTGCAACTAGTTTTGGTGATGGACTTATGAGACAAAGTGGAATTGAAAGCTTTAATATTCCAAGTACAGTGACTTCTATTGGAAATCAGTTGTTTAGAACTTGCAACGCTTTAACGGCAGTACAGGTAAATTGGGCTGACCCAGCAACAGGGGTTTTTAGTGATGAAACAAATACTTTTGGTGGATTAACTGCAGCAGATATTATGTTGTATGTACCTTCAGGAACAGAAGCTGCTTATGAGGCTGCTACGCCATGGAATACTATTCCTGCAGAAAATATAGTCGAAGGATCATTGCCAATATTGAGTGCAGTTGATGCTTCAGTAGAGTTAGGATTTACGATGTATCCTAATCCAGTAAAAGATGTTCTTTCCATAAATAGTGAAGCGTTAAATGGAGCTACGGTAAGTATTTATGATGTAACCGGAATTCTATTGTTAAGCAATCAGTTATCAGGAACTTCAACAGAAATAAATATTTCTAATTTAAATCCAGGGATCTATTTTCTGAAAGTTAAAATTGGAAATAGTGAATTTACAAAGAGAATTATAAAAGAATAAGTACTGAGAAATAGGACCAATAACCTTCCCTAGGGGTATCCAATTTATTCAGAAAACAGCATTGAGATTTTCTTAATGCTGTTTTTTTTGTTTTCGAATAACTTTTAATGAAGTTGGAACTCGGTAGTAAGAATGGTTCTTTTTTACTTATAAAGAAGTATGTCTATAACAGAATGAGCGATAATTTATAGAGGTGTTTTGTAACAAGGCATACATTTGATTCAGAAGCAGCTTATTCAGGTAGGTGTTAAAAAAAACTCAATAATTATATTATAAAAACATGAAGAAAAGAACCTTATATAAATCTGTTTTTACCAAAAAGACAGTCTTTGTTATGTATTGTTTATTGGCCTTACTAAATTCTGTTCACGCACAATTTGTACATCCAGGAATAACCAATAAATTAAGTGATTTAGATCGTGTAAAATACATGATAGAAGCGCAAATCGATCCTTGGTACTCTTCTTATCAAGAAATGCAGGCTGATGCCAAATCAAGTTATAATTATACGGTTAGAGGGAAACAAAGTTTTACCGTTTTAGGAAGAGATGATGGTACAAATTATAATGCTTGGAATGATGATATTAGAGCTGCCTATTACAATGCAATTCAATGGTATGTAACCGGAGATTCTAGGCATGCAGAAAAATCTATTGAGATTTTTAATGCATGGAATAATTTACAAGATGTTACTAGTGGCGGTACCCAAGCGTTAAGTGGTGGTATTGTTTATATTATGATTGAGGCTGCTGAAATTATTAAAAGTACGTATAATGGTTGGGCAGCAAATGATATTCAAGCTTTTAAAGATATGCTTGTTTATCCAGGTTATTCAACCACCGCTGAACCTAATGGAATTAGCAGATTGTCTGGCTCTTTTTATTGGCAGGCGTATCAAGGAGATGCCGTACGACATGGTAACCAAGGTTTGGCGGGTTTTAGAGCCGTTATGGCTATGGGAATTTTTTTAGATAATGAAATTATGTACGACAGAGCCTTACGTTATATACAAGGCTTGTCGCATCGATCTGATGATATTCCTTATCCTGCTGGGCCACCACAGGCTACTACCATTTCAAATGTTGGCGATTATGAGGATACTTATAATTATACGGTAGGAAATTCCATTGAAGATTTTGGTTACAATGAAGTAATGACCAATTATATTTATGAAAATGGACAATGTCAAGAAAGTTCAAGAGACCAACAGCATACGTTTTTTGGAATCGGAAATTTATGCGCAATGGCAGAAATGGCTTGGAATCAAGGAGATGATTTGTACAGTCATGCCAATGATAGGCTGTTACTAGGACTTGAATACACAACTAAATACAATGTTACCTATTTAAGATCTTATCCAGACCAAACAAGTCATTGGATACCTACAGTGGCTTCAGGAGAGTTTACGCAACGTTTTAATGCATCGCAACGTGTATATGCAAAATTTATCAGTCCAACACATGTGGGTGGTTATGTAGATGCTAGACCAATATTGGAAATGCCCTTGGCGCACTATTACGGTCGTGGATTTAAAACGGAAGAGGAAGTAAAATGGACTACTAGAGCTCGTGATGTAGCCATTGAAGAATCAGGTTATGAATCGGCCGGTCATCAAAATGGAGCGATAGGTTGGGGTGCTCTTACATCACGCAGGCCAGAAGGATGTTATGGAGAACCAATTAATGGGTTTGATTCAAATGGTTTGCCAGAATATGCAATGAATGTATTGCCAGGAAAGCTCGAGTTAGAAAATTTTGATTATTCACCTGTTTCAGGAGAAGGAAGAACCTATCACGAAACAACGACCTCAAATAACGGAGGCGATTATAGAACCAATGAAGCTGTGGATGTTGAGGTTTGTAATGAAGGAGGTTATGCTATTAGTTCAGTAGAAGATGGGGAATGGTTGACCTATACGGTCTATATTCCTGAAACAAAAAATTATACGATTTCTATGAGATATGCCTCAGCTAATGCTTTAGGAACGGTAAAGCTTTTGTTTGGGACGAGTGATAAAACAGGTTTCGTTTCTTTACCTTCAACAGGTGGGGAACAAAGTTGGAATGATGCAACTTTATCCAATGAAGTGTCATTGACCAAAGGAGTACAGAGTTTAAAAGTTTTAGTGGGTACAGGTGGATTTCAAATGAATTATCTCTCCATACTTGATGCCGATGCACAAGTTGTGGGAGCTATTTTTATGGAGGATGCTATTGAGTATACGGTTACGAGTATAGCGCCTAATGAAGTTGCGGTTACTGGAAGTACTTTGAATGTTTTAAATATCCCTGGAGAGGTAAGTTATTCTGGTACCAATGCTACCTATACGGTAACGGCCGTTGGAACCGAGGCTTTTAGAGATAATGAAACGATAAAAGCAGTAACACTGCCTTCTTCTGTAGTGACCTTGGGACAGCATGCTTTTGCTGATTGTATCGCATTAGAGTCGATCAATCTTGAAAATGTAGTAACTTTTGTAGGGAATGAGTTTGGAAATACAGCGCTGACAACGATTGATCTTTCAAGTGCTGTCAATATGGGAGGGTATTCGTTTTATTCGATAGCTACTTTAACAAGTGTTATTCTTCCAAAAGTGGAAACTATGGGGAATGGAGTATTTAGAGCTACACCCATTACAGAATTGAATTTACCAAGGTCTCTAAATTCTATAGGAAATCAGCTTTTTAGACAATGTACTAGTTTAAGAAAATTTCAACTAAACTGGACCGACCCTGCCAATGAGGTAACCATTGTAGAAGCAAACACATTTGGTGGGATTGATACGAGCCTGCTAAAATTATATGTACCCATAGGAACAAAATCTATCTATGAAGTAACTTCTCCTTGGTCGCAAATACCGGCAAGTAATATTATTGAAGGAACCTTAGGTGTCAATAACTATAAAGCGGCTATCGGTTGGAGACTATCGCCAAATCCTACCCATGGAGCCGTGACTGTGCAAAGTGAAAATTATGCAAATGCACAGCTAACAATTTACGACATAAGTGGTAAAATTTTACGCATGGAAAAAATTGATCAATCGGAAGTAATTATTGATATTTCTGATTTTGCTTCTGGAATTTATATTTTTAGAATTGCTTCTCAAAATAGTAGTTTTTCAAAAAAAATAATCAAAGACTAATGTGATCATTCAAGCACATTGACGATGGAAAAAAATCCGATTCTTGTGAGTCGGATTTTTTATTTGTTGTTTTTTCGACCTTACTTAATTTAAACAAGCTTTGTTCTGTTGGATGGTTTAACAGCTGTACATTCTCAACTGTTCTAGCGGGTTGCAGTATTTTGAGCCATAATTTATGTTATATGGGTATATAGTTATAGTTATGCAGTTTAGTTTTTTTGAACTTGCATTGAAAATTTATAATCTCAAAATCATGCCTTTTAATTACAAATTAATTCTCGTATTTCTTCTTTCATTGCCACAAGCATTGTTGGCTAATGTAAAATTAAATCCGCTTTTTTCAGATCATATGGTACTCCAGCGAGAGCGTAATGTGCCTATTTGGGGATGGGCAGATCCGGATGAGAAAATTAAAATTGTAGGAAGTTGGGGAAAAAGTGCAAGCGCTATCGCAGGGGCAGATGGGACATGGAAAACAACACTTAAAACACCAAAAGCTGGTGGCCCTTTCCAAATAACCATCACAGGTAAAAATAAAATTGTTTTAAACGATGTTTTGTCAGGAGAAGTTTGGTTGTGCACCGGACAGTCCAACATGGATTTTGCTTTGAATAAATTTGTTCGAGATGCTAGAGAGCCCGTTTATCAACCTTTGGTAGAACATATTAGAAATGAAATTGCGACTGCAAATGACGATCAAATTCGTCATATAGAAGTTTTACAAAATACTTCTTTGTATAAAAAACAAACAGATTTTAAAGGGCAGTGGATCAGTGCAAATACAAAACAGGTGGGCGAAATAACTGCTACCGGATACTTTTTTGCCAAAGAACTGCGTAAGCAATTAAACGTACCAATTGGTTTGGTAGAATGTTCTTGGGGAGGTACAAGAATACAACCTTGGATTTCTGAAGAAGCCTATTTACAGGATGATAATTTAAGAGACTACTTTAATACCAATAGAAAAGAAGTAAAAGCAACCTTAGAAAAAGTAGATGCGGAAAACTATGTTGATAAAGCCTATGAGGCAAAGCTCGAAGCTTGGAATAAAAAAGGTAAAAAAGGGCGTAAGCCAAAAGCTGCTGTGCATCCTAAAATGGACAGACAGGCACCTGCAACCTTGTATAATGGGATGTTAAACGCCATCATTCCTTATGCAATAAAAGGAGCCATTTGGTACCAAGGGGAAAGCAATGCGGTTTATATGCCAAATGAATATGAAATGTTTTTTACAAGTATGATCAATAGTTGGAGAGCAGATTGGAAGCAAGGTGATTTTTCTTTTTACTGGACACAATTGGCCGCTTGTAAAAGAGGAAACGATGAAGCTGATAAAGGATGGGCAACCGTAAATGATCAATTAAGAAGAACGCTAAAGCTGCCAAATACAGGGATGGCTGTTTTGTATGATATTGGTGAAGCAAAGGACATACATCCTCATAATAAAATGGATGCAGGAAAACGTTTGGCCTTATGGGCTTTGAAAAAAGATTACAAGTCAAAAATTACTGCCATAAGCGGACCTCTATATAAATCTCAAAAAATAAAAGGTTCTAAAATACAAGTCAAGTTTTCTGAAGTAGGAAGTGGTTTGTTGGTGGCAAAAAAACATCTTTTAGCTCCTGCAATTGCTGTAAATGAACCTTTACAATGGTTTGAGATTAAGGATGCTGATGGGAATTGGCATAAGGCCGAAGCTAAAATAATAACGAAGAATAAAATTGAGGTTTGGAATTTAGCAGTAGCAAATCCAACTCATGTTCGTTATGCTTGGTCAGGAACCCCAACAGGTGCAAATCTGTACAATAAAGAAGGGTTGCCTGCTGCCGTTTTTTCAACAGAAAAATAATAAACAATTAGATCACTAAATAAACTAAAGTATTCTTACAATGCATATTTTCTCAATTTTTTTAAAGGTGCCTATGAAATATAAACTAGCTGTAGTTATAAGCTGCATGAGTTTTTTCTCCTGTTCAAAAAAGGTGTCTTCGGTGGTTATAAATGATACATTAACAGCCAAAGCAACTTTGCTATATCAAGATGACTTTTCTAATGGTTTGGAAGATTGGAAGATAGAACAAATGGAGGGGGGAAAGGCTGAAATTAAAGATGAAAAATTAGAAATAACCGATGTGTCTGGTTGTACCATTTGGCAAAAACAAGAATTTAATGGGCCTATTATGATTACCTATGATGCTTTTGTTATTAATGAGGGTGGGGCACAAGATAGAGTCTCTGATTTGAATTGTTTTTGGATGGCGAAAGATCCGAAGAGTATGGCAGATATTTTTAAAAATTCGGAAGTTAGAGGGGGAAAATTTTCTAACTACGATTCTTTACGCCTTTATTATATGGGTGTAGGTGGTCATGACAATACAAAAACTCGTTTTAGACGCTATATGGGCGACGGAAATAGACCTTTGCTTCCTGAATATGATTTTTCAGAATCTAAAATGTTGTTGACCCCAAATAAAATATACAAGATTAAAATTATCGCTTTTGATGGAGTTGTTCAGTATTACAGAAATAATAATCTATTGGTTGATTTTGTAGATGAAAGCCCTTATACCTCAGGTCATTTTGGTTTTAGAACGGTTAACAATCATATGACGATTGATAATTTTAAAGTGTACGCTTTGAGTCGTGCAACTAAATAAAATGAAAATTCGTTTCATTCAAATAATTCATTAAAACGTATGTCAAATAGAGTTCAAAAAGTAGTATTTGGTTTTTTGTTTAGCTTTTCTATGCTTGTAAATGCACAAAATGTGCGTGTTAATGTGGCAAAACAGGGCAAGCAGTTTGATCATTTTTGGAGTAAAATGGTGGGTGCTGGTCGTGCCAATGAAGGTTTACGAGCAGGCTGGTTAGAGCAATTAGAGCAGGTTCAAGAAAATTGTGGTTTTGAATATGTCCGTTTTCACGGACTTTTTCATGACGATATGTTTCCGATACTTATTCAAAAAGGAAAAACGGTATACAACTGGCAATATATTGATGATTTGTTTGACCGCATGTTGGATTTGAAAGTGAAGCCTTTTGTAGAATTGGCTTTTTTACCAACCAGTATGGCGGCTGAAGATTCTAAAACTGTTTTTTGGTGGAAAGCAAATATTACACCTGCAGAGGATTCTTTTGAAAAGTGGCACGATTTGGTAAAAGCCTTTACGCAACATTGTGTAGACAGATACGGAATGGAGGAAGTGCTGACTTGGTATTTTGAAGTTTGGAATGAACCGAACCTATATCCGTTATTTTGGGACGGTACCAAATCGCAGTATTTTGAATTGTACAAGCAATCTGCTTTAGCTGTAAAATCAATTGATAAACGTTTGAAAGTCGGAGGTCCGTCTACAAGTAATTTTGTTCCAGACACCCGTTTTGATGGAGAAACTACAGATGAGAAAGCTTCTGATGCGGTTTTTAATACAAAAGACATCAATTCTTTGAAATGGCATGGAGTGTGGATCGAAGATTTTTTAAGCTATTGTGAAAAAGAGAAACTTCCTGTCGATTTTGTAACAACACATCCATATCCAACAGATTATGCGTTTAACCCAGAAACAGGAAAAGGAAAGGGCTTAACAAGGTTTGTTCAATCTACTAAGTTAGATTTGGAATGGTTGAATAAAACCATTAAAAAAAGTGCTTTTCCAAATGTAGAAATTCATTTAACAGAATGGAATACAAGTCCAAGTAGTAGAGATGCCATGCACGACCGTTTACCTGCGGCAGCCTATATTGTAAAAACCAATTTAGACTGTATTGGCTTAACCAATTCATTGGCTTTTTGGACGTTTACCGATATTTTTGAAGAAAAAGGTGGCGCTGCAAGTATTTTTCATGGAGGTTTTGGAATGATCAATTTTCAAGGTTTGGTAAAACCATCCTATCATGCTTATCGCATGTTGCACCAACTAGGAGATGTACAACTTTATAAAGACGATTATTTATTTGTTAGTAAAAATTCAAAAAACGGAAAAGTAACGGCATTGGCCTATAATTATCCTGTAGAATATGAAAAATCTGTTCCCGCAGGAAGTGATAAAAGAGAAATAGGTACTTCCAAAGAATTAAATTTTTCTTTGACAGGTTTAAAACCAGGAAGCTTATTTACGTTGGAGATTATGGACAAAGACCATGGTAATATTCATAACTTTTGGGAAGATATGGGGAAACCTGAACCACCAACTAGAGAAGAAATTAAAATAATGAAAGCCTATGCCAATTCTATGAAAACGGAGTATGTAAAGGTCAATGAGCAAGGTGTTTTGGCAATTCACCATCAAATTACGCCTTGGAGTTTGGTTTTGATCAAACAAGTCAATTAAAAAATACTTATGAAAAAAATAAATATTTCATTAATAGTCTTTGTTTCGTTTTTGTTTATCGGAATGAAACCTGAGATAAAAACAATTTATTATAAGGGGTGGATCGATTTCAATAAGAATGGAGTTAAAGATGTTTTTGAAGACCCTACAGCAGGGCTTGATGCAAGAGTTGCGAATTTAATTTCTTTAATGAATGTGAACGAAAAAACCTGCCAGCTGACGACGTTGTATGGTTTTTCTCGTGTTTTAGAAGATAAATTTCCAACTCCGAATTGGAAAAACAGGGTTTGGAAAGATGGGATTGCCAATATTGATGAACATTTAAATACAATTTGGAATCAGGAAAAAACCCATACAAAATATGCTTTTCCATACAGCACACATGCCGAAGCAATTAATACGGTTCAAAAATGGTTTGTAGAAGAAACTAGATTGGGAATTCCAGTAGACTTTACCAATGAAGGGGTCCATGGTTTGTGTCATGAAAAAGCAACACCCTTGCCAGCTCCTATTGGAATAGGGAGCACCTGGAACAAAGCTTTGGTGCGTAAAGCAGGTGAAATAGTTGGACGAGAAGCAAAGGCATTGGGATACACCAATGTATATGCACCAATTTTAGATGTGGCCAGAGATCAACGTTGGGGACGTGTTTTGGAATGTTATGGAGAAGAACCTTTTCATATCGCTGAAATGGGCAAACAAATGACTTTAGGAATTCAATCGCAAGGAGTTGCTTCTACCTTAAAGCATTTTGCGGTATACAGTGTGCCAAAAGGAGCGCGAGATGGTGATGCACGAACAGATCCGCATGTAGCGCCAAGAGAACTATTTCAATTGCACTTGTATCCTTTTAAAAGAGTGATAGCGGAGGCAAAACCTATGGGAGTTATGAGTAGTTACAACGATTATGACGGAGTGCCAATTACGGCAAGTCATTATTTTTTGACAGAATTATTGCGAGAACAATATGGCTTTGATGGTTATGTAGTTTCCGATAGTGAAGCTGTTGAATATGTTTCAGAAAAACACCATGTGGCAGAAAATTATAAAGAAGCTGTTCGCCAAGTAGTTGAAGCGGGTTTAAATGTGAGAACCACTTTTAGAACTCCAGAGTCTTTTATAGAACCTTTACGAGAATTGATACAAGAAGGAAAGATTTCTATGAAAACCATTGATGCAAGAGTAGCAGATGTTTTGCGTGTGAAATTCAGATTGGGATTGTTTGATAGCCCCTATGTTGAAAATCCGAAGGAAGCAGATAAATTAGTGCATACAGCCGAAGATGAAGCCTTTTCAAAGCAAATAAACAGAGAATCTTTGGTTTTGTTGAAGAATGAGAATAATGCATTGCCATTGGATGTTAATAATTTGAAAAATATTTTGGTGACAGGCCCCTTGGCAGATGAGGTGAGTTTTACCTATAGTAGGTATGGCCCTGCATTCAATCCATCCGTTTCCGTATATCAGGGCATTAAAAAATATGCAGGAAACAAAGCGGCAGTAAGTTTTGAAAAAGGTTGTGATATTGTAGATCCTAACTGGCCTGGAAGTGAAATTATTCCAACACCTTTATCGGAAAAAGAGCAAGCAAGTATTGATGCTGCTGTTGAAAAAGCAAAACAATCGGATGTGATTATTGCGGTGGTAGGTGAAGATGAAAAACGAGTAGGAGAAACAAAATCAAGAACAAGCTTAGGATTACCAGGAAGGCAATTTCAATTAGTACAAGCACTTTATGCTACAGGTAAACCGGTTATTTTGGTTTTAATTAACGGACAGCCATTAACCATTAATTGGGAAAATAAATTTTTACCTGCAATTTTGGAAGCTTGGTTTCCTAGCACGGCTGCAGGAGATGTAATTGCCGAAACTTTATTTGGAGCCTACAATCCTGGGGGAAAATTATCGGTAACATTTCCAAAAGCAGTCGGGCAAATTCCTTTAAATTTTCCTTTTAAACCAGGGTCACAAGCAGGACAGCCTGGAGCAGGACCAAATGGTTACGGAAATACACGTGTTTTAGGTCCTTTGTATCCTTTTGGTTATGGCTTAAGTTATACCAATTTTGAGTATAGCGATTTGCTTGTGCATCAAAAAACAAAACATACACAAAGTGTCATTGAAGTTTCTTGTAAAATTAAAAACACAGGAAAAGTAGCAGGAGACGAGGTTGTTCAACTGTATATAAAAGATTATGTAAGTAGTGTAACAACGTATGAATCACAGCTTCGTGGTTTTGAACGAATTCATTTGTTGCCTAATGAAACAAAAATAGTTAATTTCGCAATTCTGCCAAATAATTTGGCACTATTGGATAAGAACATGAATTGGACCGTTGAACCTGGTTTGTTTAATGTTCAGATAGGGAGTTCTTCTGTTGATATCCGATTGAATAAAGATTTTGAGTTAAAGGAATAAAACAATTTAGTTGTTTTTGAAATTGCGCTCTGATTTTTAGTTTTTATTAAAAAAGAAAACTAAAAATCAAAAAAAACAGTACTGATAAAAAAATATTGATTTGAAAAAGAAAGATACATTAGATGCAGGACGAAAATCAAAATAATAGATAAATATAGAATTTTAGGGGATGAATTTAGAATTACAAGATAAGGTTATCATAATTACAGGTGGCTCAAAAGGAGTGGGCTTAGGTATTGTAGAGTCGTTGTTAGAAGAAGGAGCGATTCCTGTAATTATTACTCGTAACAAAGAAAGTGTTGAAGAGGTATTAAAGGAGCATGAAAATAAAGGGAATGAAGTTTTTTCTGCCATTGCAGAATTGACAGATCCGAAGCAATGTGAAGATGCAATTAAAGCAGTTGTTGAAAAATATGGACGTATTGACGGACTCGTAAACAACGCAGGAGTAAACGATAGTGTTGGTTTAGAGCATGGAAATTATGAAAGGTTCATGAATTCTTTAAAACGAAATGTAGTACATTATTATTTGATGGCACATTATGCATTACCCGAGCTAAAAAAGAGCAAAGGTTCCATCGTGAATATAAGTTCTAAGACTGCAGAAACCGGACAAGGAGGTACTTCTGGCTATGCCGCAGCAAATGGTGGACGTAATGCTTTAACTAGAGAGTGGGCTTTAGAGCTTTTGCCTTATGGAATTAGAGTAAATGCCTTGGTAGTGGCGGAATGTTATACACCTTTGTATGAAAAATGGATCAATACTTTTTCGAATAAAGAAGAAAAACTAGCAGAGATTACTAAAAATATTCCTTTAGGAAACAGAATGACTACTGCAGAAGAAATAGGAGATACGGTAACCTTTTTATTATCAAACAAATCGAGCCATACTACAGGCCAATTGATACATGTAGATGGAGGTTATACGCATTTGGATAGAGCCCTGTAAAATTCGGCTATAAAAGTTTTAACTTTACAATGTGCTTTTTTAGAATTGTTTTCTAAAGCGGGCACTTTGTAAAGTTAACTTCTTGATTAATTTAAATACTTTCTTTAGTTTTATAATTTATGTTCAAAATATTTTTAAGTATGAATTTCAGGTTTTGTATGGTTGTTTGTTATTTTATTTCGCAAACAATGATAGGGCAATTTAACAACTTGAAATTTGAAAACTTAGATGTTTTTGACGGACTTTCGAGCAGTACTTGTAATGAAATTTTTCAGGACAAAGAAGGTTATTTATGGTTTGGTACTATTGATGGGTTGAATAAATACAATGGCTATGAATTTGAAATTTTTAGATCTATTCAAAAAGATTCGACCTCTATTAGTAACAATAGAATTAACAAAATTGCAGAAGATAATGCAGGAAATTTATGGATAGGAACCAATAATGGTTTGAATCTTTTAAACAAAAGAACCAATAAGTTTGTTCGAGTAAACCTATACCGAAATTTTTCTTTATCGAAAAGTTCAAAGAAAATCATAAATGATTTATTGTACGACGAAATCAATAATATTTTATGGGTGGCTACCAATAACGGAGTCATAAAAATTATTTTAAATGACGATAATTTAAATACGTCAAATTACGAGTTTTCTTATTATTTAAATGACCAGTCCAATCCTAGATCCTTAGATCATAATGGCGTAAATGTAATTTTAAAGGATGAGAATGGTAGTATTTGGATTGGAACCAACGGTGAGTATTTAAATAAATACAATGCCAATAAAGATAATTTTGATCGAATACTTATAGATAAAATTGAGCCTTATGAGTTGAATCATATTCCTAAAAAGGTATTTATTGATATAGAAGGCGATTTTTGGATTGGTAATGATTTGTCGAATTTAATTCTTTGGAATAAAAAACAAAACAAATTTAGTCATATTTCTATCGTCGATAAGAACATTCCAATTCTAGATTTTTATCAAGATAGCAATGGCTTATTTTGGGTGTCTACAGATGTTCAAGGAATTTATGTTTTTAGCAGAACTAACGGAGAAGTGAAATTGTTAAAGCATATTGTTAATGATTTTTCAGATCCTTTTTCTCTTCCCAATAACAAAGCATCAAAAATATTTCAAGATAAGAAAGGGGTTTATTGGATAGGGAGTTATGACAAAGGGGTGAGTAAATTTGACCCAACAAATTATCCTTTTGGCTATTATTATTACAGACCATTTGATAAGAATAGTTTAAGCGAAAAAACAATACAATCGGTTTTAGAGGATTCCAAAGGTAGAATTTGGCTAAGTGCCTACAATGGAGGTTTGAATCTGTTTGATGAAAAAAACAAAACATTTAAACATTTTGGAAACGGCAAAAAGGAGTCAAATAGTTTAAGTTCCTACAAAATCTTATACACTTTTGAAAGTCATGATGGTGCTATTTGGATTTGTACCCTAGATGGCGGTTTAAATAAATTTGATCCCAAAACCAATACTTTTATAAAATTCAATCACAACACAAAAGATTCTTTATCTATAGGACAAAATTCTGTTTGGGCGGGTGTTGAAGATTCAAAAAATAGGATTTGGCTTGCCTTAAGAACAGAAGGGATAAGTTTATACAATCCAAAAAATGAAAAATTTAAAAACTATAAAAGAAGCTTCGGTTCTAAAAATAGTTTGCTTAGCGATCGAGTGATTAGTCTTTTTATAGATTCAAAAGACCGCTTGTTTGTAGGAACATCCTTGGGGTTAAACATGGTTGATTTAAAGAAATTGAACGGTTTTATTCCTGAAGAAATTTCCTTTGAAAAATTAAAGTCGCCTACCTTAGATGGCGTTGGAATCAATTATATTACTGAAGATCATTTAGGGAATATTTGGTTAGGTTCCGATAATGGAATTTACAAATTAGACAAAAATTTAAAAATACAAGCCTACTATTCTTCTCAAAATGGATTGCCTAACAATCTTGTTGTTGGTTTAAAAGAAGACAACAACCATAATTTATGGATCACCACAAAAGGTGGTTTGTCCTTATTAAATCCATTTACGCATCAGTTTAAAAATTTTAATGTTCATGACGGTTTACAAGGACCAGAATTTCAAAGCAAGTCCATTGAAAAAACAAAAGATGGGCGCATTATTATAGGGGGTATCAATGGCTTCAATATTTTCAATCCCGATGAAATTATTACACCGGTTTCAGTTGCATTGCGGCCTCAAATCACACATTTAAAACTAAATAATAAAGCCGTTGTAGCAGGAGAAACCATTAACGGACGTATTCTTATTAATAAAAATATTTCTGAAACCAAAGACTTGGTTTTAAAGCACAATGAAAACTATTTAACGTTTGAGTTTTTGGCCTTGTTTTTAGAAAATCCAGAACGGGTGCAATATGCATATCGTTTAAAAGGTTTGGACAATGATTTTATCAATGTAGGTGCAAATAGAGTGGTCAATCATTCAAATTTAGAACCGGGTAATTATGTGTTTGAAGTAAAAGCTTCTATTGACGAATTGTGGGAAGAAAGTGAAATTGCTTTTGTAACAATTAAAATATTACCTCCGCTTTGGAAAACTTGGTGGGCTTACTTGCTTTACGTTGTAGCTGCTGCTTTGTTGGTTTGGTTTTTTATGAGACTGTATAGCAAAAGTTTTCAAAAAACACAGGAACATAAATTGGATTTAATGAAAATTCAATTTTTCATCAATGTGTCTCATGAGTTTAGAACACCTTTAACCTTGATATTGAATCCTTTAGATAAAATACTAACGGGCTTACACAGTACCGAGTTGGTGAAAGCCTCTGCCTTATCGGCACAAAGAAGCGCTATGCGTTTGTTGCATTTGGTAAATCAATTGTTAGATTATAGAAAAATGGATGCTGGAATGGCGCCTTTGCAATTGGAAAAAGGAGATATTGTTACTTTTGGAAAGGATATTTTTTTACTATTTAAAGGATTGGCTGCTAAAAAAGAAATTGAATACAAATTTGTTTGTACTTCAAAAAAGATCACAGCACTTTTCGATTTTGATAAGATTGAAAAAATTATCACCAATTTAATTTCTAATGCCATAAAATTTACAGACAATGGAGGTGAAATTACCATTACTATTCGAGAAGTACTTGTAGATATCCGAAATTCCAATTTCTTGAAAATACAGCAAGGGAAAATGGGAGATCATGTTGAAATTGTGATTGAAGACAATGGTGTTGGTTTGAACAAAGAACAATTGGAAAATATTTTTTCTCGTTTTTACAATTTAGATCTTTCAAAATCGGGAACAGGTATTGGACTTAATTTTACAAAAGCCTTGGTAGAAATGCACAAGGGAGAAATTTCTGTAAGAAGTAAAAATAAAAAAGGAACCAGTTTTGTTGTGAAATTACCTTTAGATTTGACAGGTGAAGCAAAAGAGGTAGGTAAGGTTAAAAATCAATTTTTAATCAACTCAGTGAAATCTGTAGAATATGACATGTTGATTTCTAATGATGATTTACCTGAAGAAGAAACTAAATCAAGTGATATTGATTCAAAATCTTTGACACTTTTAATTGTTGAAGACAATAGAGAATTGAGAAATCATTTAAAGGATGATTTAAGTGATTTCTACAAAGTAAAAGTAGCCGTCAACGGAAAAGAAGGCTTGAAAATGGCTTCAAAATATTATCCCGATTTAATTATTAGCGATGTAATGATGCCTGAAATGGATGGGTTTGAAATGTGTAGCGCTATTAAAAGTGAATTTGATACCTCTCATATTCCTATTATTTTATTAACAGCTAGAAGCCGAGAAGAAGATTTGATTACAGGTTACGAGCATGGGGCTGATGCCTATTTGCCAAAACCTTTTAAAATGAGTATTCTCAAAGCCAGAATTAAAAACTTACTAGAGGCCAAGGCCAGAGTCAAAGAAAAATTCTCTAAACTTGGCGCTGTTTTACCTACAGAAAAATTAACGTCCAGCTCATTGGATGATGCTTTTATTGAGAAAACAACAAAAGTAATATTAGATAATATTAGTGATCCAGATTTTAAACTAGAAAATATTCTAGAAGCTGTTGGAATTGGACGCTCTCAGTTTTATCGAAAAATACAATCCATTACAGGGCAAAATCCAAGTAATTTTATCAGGTCTACTCGTTTGCGATATGCTTCAGAGTTGTTGTTAAACAATGCACATTCCATAAAAGAAGTTACCCATATGACTGGGTTTAATTCTACGGCTTATTTTAGTAAAACCTTTCGAGAATTGTTTAACGTGAGTCCTTCAGAATATATTGAACAAAATAAAAAAGACTAAAGTTTTTAATCATAAAGACACTAGCGTTTTTAAGTACGTTGCCATTTGCAATACATCTACCCCCATTTTGATTTTCATCAAGGGTGAATCAATTAATTTGATTTCTACCTACGGATTGGGTTCGTTGGTTTGGAATAAATAACAAGATAAAATTCAACAATATTTTGTTTATAATCCATGCTGTCTTCTGTCGTTACCGAATACCAAAACAACAAATAGTATATAAAAATAGGGGCGTAGTTTATTGTATAACTAGGTTTTGCCAATGAATGGGTTGATAATTTATAGCGTTTGAACCATAATTTGTTTATAAAATTTCTTTGAAGAGATATTTTTACAAGAGTAAATCAACGGTAGAAATTTGAGAGGGAATAAATAAAATTCTTCGATCAGGTTTTTACTGAAAAATGTTTTAAAAAGAAATAACCTTAAGCGAATAACCAAAAACGAAAAACTAATTGTAAACATTATGAAACGAACAACCACTATTTTAAAAAATATTTTTTTGCTTTTCTCAAGTGTAATTTTATGGAATTGCGGAAGTAATTTCGACAATGTCGACTCCGAACCAAAAATTATCTTTCAAGAAGAAGAAGTTCGAACAGATGGGAAAATTCTTGTTAGTTCCATAAAGGACCTGAACAGGGTATTGCGTAAAAGTGATATTGATGTGATCATGGCTCCTGGAACTTATAAAATAGGACCGGCAGATGTTGCATCTAATTTAATCATCAAACCTACCTTATTTGAGATCTTAGGAGAAAATTGTACATACGATTTTACGGGAGTAACCTTTGAATTTGATACCAATATATTTACATCTTTTGGTTCAGTAGCAGTTCAAGAATTTCGCGTAGTAGGTAAAAATAATGTGGTTAAAAATTTGACAATCGCTGATATTGGAGACACACCTCCTTCTAAAACTGCTTTGGCTGTTTTATTGGATGGCGTAGATAACCGTATTGAAGGTTTTCATATTTCAGCTAGAGGTTCTTCACCTTATGGTTATGGAGATGTTTTTGGAAAAGGGGCACCAACGGTGCTTTCTCATAAAAAACATGCTTCTGTATTGATTAGAGGAGAGCGTAATCATTTAAAAAACTGTACCATCGTACAAAAAACATACGGACATGGTATTTTTGTACAAGGAGGAATAGACACGCTTATTGAAGGATGTGATTTGTATGGAGATGAAACTCGCACTTCAGACGATATTTTAGCTGAAGAAGGAACAGATTCTAGAGCAGATGGTGTAGATTTTATGACGGTATGGGGCTACAGACTAACACCAGGATGGATGTTTAGTAAACATGAAGATGGAATCCGTGCCTACAGTACAGGACCTCACTATATTACGGGAGAAACAATTCATACAACAAATATGATTGTTAGAGATTGTACAATTAGAAATTTTAGATCTGGAGTTACTATCGGTTTTTGTAATGACACAAAGATTGTTGAAAATTGTGTAGCAACAGGTACTGAAGGGGCTTTTTGGGTTGGTACTTTGGGTGAAGTAATAAATTGTAAAGGAGATGCTGCTTATGGTTCTTTGTACGGAACAGCGTATCAGCATGATAGAGATTCTAAAATTGACGTAACCCTAATTGATGCAGGTAATGAAAAATATGGAACACATCCAATCATGTATTTAGGAGGAAGTGGGCATGATGTAACTTTAAAAACTGAAGAAGCAACTCCAAGTCAAAATGCAGAGCTAATGATTTCTGGAGAAAATAGATCGATTCGTTTTGAACAAGGAAGAGAGGATACCTATTATAAGCAGTCGTCCAATAATATAACATTAACCAACCACACAAGTTACCCTGTTGTTTTAGGAGCAGCCTCTGAAAATAGTATTGTTGAAACTTGTGGGGCTACTACTGATAATGGGACAGCAAATTCAATTACTACGGTAAGTTGTAATTAAAGTAAATTCGATAACAGTAAATCAAGTAGTAGATAGACATTATTTGCTGAATTAGAAGAAAATAAGAACATGAAATTAAAGGATCCAATAAAATTTATTCCCATACTTAAAGAACGAATTTGGGGAGGAGAAAAGTTAATAACCACCTTTAAAAAAACGTCAGATAAGAAAAATATTGGCGAAAGCTGGGAGATTTCAGATGTAGAAGGAGATGTCTCAGTAGTTGCTAATGGCCCTTTGCAAGGACAAACTTTAAAAGAGTTGCTAAACAGCTATAAAGGCGATTTGGTGGGGAATAAAGTGTACGAGCAATTTGGAAATGACTTTCCTATTTTAATTAAATTTATTGATGCGAAAACGCCACTTTCAATTCAGGTACATCCTAATAATGAGTTGGCGAAAGCACGTCATAATTCATTTGGTAAAAATGAAATGTGGTATATCATGGATGCAGAACCTGATGCTGAGTTAATTGTTGGATTCAATAGAAATGTCAGTCAAAAGGAATATGTGGAAAGTTTAGAGAATGGAAGCGTTTTGGAGCTGCTAAATTCTGAAAAAATAAAAACAGGCGATACTTTTTATATTCCTACAGGAAGGGTACACGCCATTGGTTCTGGAATTGTGTTAGCAGAAATCCAACAAACATCTGATGTTACCTATAGAATTTATGATTACGAGCGTATTGAAGAAGCAACAGGAAAACAGCGTGAACTGCATACTGAATTGGCTTTAGAGGCCATAGATTATGATGTACATAAAAATTATAAAACAACTTATGAATTAAAAGAGAATCAGTTTACAGAATTAGTGCATTCGCCTTATTTTAAAACAGATATATTGAATTTAGAGGGGCGTTTAAGCAAAGATTACAGTCAATTAGACTCCTTTGTTATTTATATGTGTGTGGCTGGTAGTTTTGAGCTAGACTGCAATGGAGAAAAATTGCAAGTTGATAGCGGAGAAACTGTTTTGTTACCTGCAAGTATTACAAAAGTGAATTTACAATCTTCTGAAGCTACCCTGTTAGAAGTATATTTATAAAATTAGTTTGATAGTAGTTTGGCATTAGTCATAAGTTGGTTTCGGCTTGGGCTAATGCTTTTTTTGTTAAAAAAAACTGCTTTTATAGAGGTTTTCGAGGTCTTATTTAAACGATATTTTGTTCGAAAAGGAACTTATAAGGTAAAATATCTTTCTTTTTCACTACAGTTAAAAAAGTTTTTTTCGCCTCCTTAGAACTCTTAAAAAGCTTGTAGTCTATGGATTGTCTAGTCTATTTGTTGTGAGTTTGTTAAAAAAGTGTTGTAGTATTTTGAACATATGTTTTAGTGGTCGAAAATGACTGAAATTTAATTTTCTTAGTCTTTTTTCGGCTTTTTTGTTTGTGAAAAATTGTTCTAGTTATGGAAACATCTGTTGCCTCATAGATGTTAAATAAAACCAAAATTTGTAACATATTAACTTAAAACAAAAAATATGAAATTCAAATTACTTGCTAATTGGAAGCTCAAAGCTTTTGCAATAACCAGCATTATGTTGTTGAGTTTTGCGCCAATTCAAGCGCAATCAATTACCGTAAAAGGTAATGTGACAGGTGATGGAGAACCTTTACCAGGGGTTTCCATACTTGTAAAAGGTACAGCCAATGGTGTCATATCAGATTTTGACGGGATGTATGAAATCAAGGCGAAGAAAGGCGATGTCCTTTTATTTACCTATTTAGGTTTTATCGCTAAGGAAATTAAAGTAGGTGACAAAGCAATCATCAATGCTACTTTAGTATCGGACGTTGCTGCTTTAGATGAGGTCGTAGTTATTGGTTACGGTACTCAGAAAAAGAAAGAAGTAACAGGAGCCGTTTCTAGTGTGAAAGCTGAGGAGTTAGAAAAAATGGCAACTTCCGATTTAGGAACTGCTTTACAAGGCCAAATTGCTGGGGTAAATGTTACACAAAGTTCCGGTGCTCCAGGTTCGGAGTCTAATGTAATTATTCGTGGGTTGAGTTCTGTGAATGCAAGTAGCGCTCCTTTATATGTGGTTGATGGTATTCCTCAAGAAAGTGATCCTAAGTTAGGAATTCAAGAAATTGAAACCATTGATGTATTGAAAGATGCTGCATCTGCTGCGATTTATGGTACACGTGGTGCCGGTGGGGTAATTTTAATTACAACCAAAAAAGGAAAAGTTGGTACCATGAGTGTCAAATTGAACAGCTATTATGGTGTACAAGATGTGACTTCATTAACACCTAGATTAGATTTCGAAGAAGATTTGTATGTACAATTCCTTTCTTCAGCAACTTTAAATGGAACGTATTTTGGAGAAACTTGGACACCTATTGAATATGGAATTACACAGTTGACCAATAATACCAATTTAGAAAGTTTGGTAGTTCAAAATCAAGCTGAAATTCAAAACCATAGTATCAGTGTTTCAGGTGGTAAAGAAGGGTTGACGTATAGTGTTGTTGGAAGTTTTTTTAATCAAGATGGAGTTATTTTAAATTCTGGATATGAACGTTTCAATTTAAGAGCCAACACACAGTTTACCAAAGGGAAATTAAAAGTAAATACGGGTATCGGACTTCGAGTAGAGAAGAAACAATTTGCTCCTTGGGATATGTTGCTACGCGTAAATAGATACCACCCTTACCAACAGGCAATTGATCCTAATGCTTCTGAAGCACAATCTTCTGGTGGAGGAAATACAGTGGAAGCACAAAACTTGAGTAATACTTTAATTTCATTCAAACAAACAGATGAAAATAAAGGAGAGCATTTTAATGCGAATGTAAACGCTGAGTATAGTTTTACGAAAAATTTAAAATTCACTTCACGTGCGGGTGTTTCTTATACAAATGATACAAGAGTAAGAATCAATCCATTGTTTATCAGTCGTGATTCGGAAGGGGAAGTTATTCCTCCTCAAACCAGATCGGGTATTTATAATTATAGTGGAAGAAGAGAAAATTATTCTTGGGAAAATATGCTAAACTATAACAAGAAATTTGGAGCTCATAGCGTAAAAGTATTTGCGGGGTATTCTTTTGAAAGATTTCAATTTTCTTCTTTCAATGCTACAAAATTAGATTTAGTAAGTAATGATGTATTGGTGCTTAATGGAGCGTTAAACGATCCAACGGCAGGATCTGGAACAAACTGGGGACAAGATTATGACGCTGCCATTAATGGTATTATTGGTCGTGTACAATACAATTATAGAGGGAAGTATTTGGCGAGTGTAAGTGTTCGTAGAGATGGTTCTTCACAATTTTCAAAAGGAAAAAAATGGGCAACTTTCCCTTCTATTTCTTTAGGATGGAATGTGTCTGATGAATATTTTTGGGAACCTGTAAAAGATGTTGTGAATGCTTTCAAAATAAGAGTAAGTGAAGGTACAACAGGAAATCAAGGAGTTTTACATTATTCAAACCAACCGTCAATTGTTTTAAATCAAGATTATATATACGGAGCAGAAGGTGCTGATGTTTTAGGACAAGGTGCTATTCAAACAGGATATAAAAATCCAGATTTACAATGGGAAACTACTGTTTCTACAAACTTCGGATATGACATCGGTTTCTTTAGAAATAAATTGACACTTTCTAGTGATATTTATAATACAAGAAAGAAAGATATGTTGATGCCTTTGTTGTTGGCCCCTACCACTGGTGCAGGAACCAATTCTTCAGTAATGTTGAATATTGGAGATATGACCAATAAAGGAATTGAGTATGCTTTAAAATACAAACATACAGGTAGAAACAAATTGTCTTGGAATTTAGGGCTTACTTATGCTGAGAATGATAATGTGATTACCAACCTTGGGGGAACTACTGAAATTGTTTATTTGGATAGTAAATTGGTAACATCTTCTCCAGGAGAAGATAATGTGACCGTTTTAAAAGAAGGCTATGAAGCTGGTGCATTCTTTTTGCACGAAACAAATGGTTTGATTAAAACCGAAGAAGAATTGATTGAGTATAAAAAATTAGTGCCTTCTGCTAATTTAGGTGATTTAAGATATGTAGATCAGTTAACGGAAGATACCAATAATGACGGAATTGCCGATGCAGGAAATGGTTCTATTGGAAATGAAGATAGAAAATACTCTGGAAGTGGAGTGCCAGATTTTGAATTGGGATTGAATTTTTCAGCCTACTATAAAAATTTCGATTTTTCTATGAATTGGTATGGTGCCTTTGGAGGAGAAATTATGAATGGAAGTAAAGCAGTAGCTTACAAATATGGAACCCATAAAGATTTGGCTTACCAATGGACTCCTGCGAATCCAACATCTGATATTCCAACAAATAGAGGTCGTGATCATGAAAACTATAGAGGGTTTACAGATTTTTGGCAAGAAGATGGAGATTTTGTTCGATTGAGAAATCTTTCTATCGGTTACAAATTACCAAGAAACTTGATTGAAAAAATGAACATCTCTAAATTAAGGTTCTATATCGCAGCTCAAAATTTATTGACATTGACAAAATATGAAGGTTATGATCCAGAAGTAGGAAATAATGGATTAAGCACAAGAGGAATTGATAGAGGTAATTACCCTATTAGTAGACAGTTTAGAGCAGGTGTACAATTCGAATTTTAAATAGATTGAACATGAAAAAAATAGATATAAGCTCACAAAAAATAAATTTAAGAATGAAAAATACACTAATAAATAAAATAGTAGTGGTGCTTTTAGTTGCCACAACTTTTTCAGCATGTAGTGACGATGTTCTTGATAAAGTCAATCCAAATCAAATTTCTACAGAAAGTTTTTGGAAGAATTTGGACGATTTAAATTCAGGAATCAATGCCGTATACAACGCATTAAAAAATGGAAATGTTTTAGATATCGGGTCTGAATACAACAGAAGTGATATGACCTACCCTGGTTATGGAAGACCAAACACTAGCAACGTGCATTATTTGCAAAGTTTTAATGATTCCAATGGAGCATCTGGAAAATGGGCTGCTTTGTATGCAGGAATTTTTAGAGCCAATCAGGTAATTGCAGCATGTGAAAGGTTAGAAGGAACTTTTAGTGAAGAAGGTGAAGAAGAAAGAGCAGCTATTTTAGCGCAAGCAAGAGGGCTAAGAGGTTTGTTTTATTTCTATTTGCATTCTTCTTTTAATGAAGGTTCTGTGCCAATTTATGATTTTGTTCCTGCTAATGAAACGGAATTATTTCAACCTGTAAGTTCGGCAACAGATGTAAAAGGATTTTTTATGGCAGATCTAGAGCATGGTTTGGCAAATTTGCCTGCTACATACTCTAAGAATAACGCGGGTAAATTAACTGCTGGTGCTTGTGCAGCCTTGTTAGGGAAAGCTTATTTGTATGCGGGTGATTATGCAAATGCTGAAAGCTATTTCAGAAAAGTAATCAATGACTATGATTATGCACTTACTCCTGATATTGGAAGTAATTTTACAACAAGAGATGAATTGAACCAAGAATCAATTTTGGAAATTAATTATTCATTGACTTACAAATCTGAAATCAATCCGTATTCCGCAGAACAAACTTCAAGTACCTTAAACTTTGCTTTAAGTCCTGTAGGTGGCTGGAGATCAATGTACCCAGCATGTTGGTTGATTATGGAATACAAAAAAGAACAATTAGACACTTCTGATCCAAGAAATATTGTTACAAGAGATGTGTATGATGAAACTGGAAATGTTACAGGAACAGTTACAGAATTACGTAAATATTCGTTACGAACTTCTCATTCAGTTGCTTTGGTGGATGATTTGGATTTAGACTATTACGGACAAGTACCAGCAATAACGACTCCTTTTAATAATGGGGAGACTTCTTATTGGAGAAAATATACCAATTGGGATATTGCTGAAAGTGAAAAGGATATTTCTGCTTCATTTCCTCGATCAGGTGTAAATATTAGAGTTATTCGTTTGGCAGATGTGTATTTGATGTTGGCTGAGTGTTTGATTCAAGGTGGTACAAATGATGCCGGAGTAGATGAGGCCTTGGTGTATATTAATAAAGTGAGAAAACGTTCTGGAGTTGTTTTATTAGGAGCTATAGGTTCTGGTGAATACCCAATTTCTGACCATGACAATATTACCTATGATGCCAATAGTTTAATGGAACATTTAATGTATGTTGAAAGACCTTTAGAATTGTCTGCAGAAGGACATGCCATTCGTGCCATTGATTTAAGAAGATGGGGGATTGCTAAACAACGATTTACAGAGCTTGCTCAAAAAGAATACTACGCTACAAATTTTGAATATGAGTATTTTGATTTTGAAGATTTAACAGAAGACGGAGATCCAAAGAAAAAGAAAATTACAAGATGGGGGGCTCTTCTAAGCGATGATGGAGCGGAAGAAGCAGATCCTATCTATAAAGAATTTGATAAATCTGCGGAAAACTATTTAGAATCGGAAAATGCCTATTGGCCAATTCCAAATGCTGAAGTTACTGCTAATCCTAAATTATATGATAACCAATAATATGAACAATATGAAAAATAAAATAATAATAGCATTGTCATTTGTTTTTGCAGGCCTGTTTGTTGCTTGTCAAGATGAAGATTACGACGAACCAAACTCATTTTCTGATGTAGGTTGGTATACAAGTCAGCTACGTCAAGCTGAATACAATGTAGGGGTAGGAAAATATATTTCTTTTACAGATTTATCTATGGGAGAAATTGAACATACTTGGACCATTGGTGAAGGGAATTTCTTTTTAAAAGGACCTATACAACGATTGGACAGTGTTTTTGATAAATTTATCATTAATGCTGGAGATACTGTTTCTACTGATCCAACAATTCATGTATTGTTTCAAAAAGGAGGAATGCAAAATGTACGCTTGTTCAATACTTTTGAAGACTCTGTCGCTTTTAGAGGTCCGGCCGGACTTATAATTCCTTCAGTAAAGGTAGGAGACCGCTGGGTAATGGATCAAACATTTACTGTAGATGTGTATGATACGATTGTTCCAATCATTGAATTGAGTAAAGGCGGTGCTGTAATTGCACATAGCAATCCGTTAGATACAATTAAAGTTGAAGCTGGTGAATCTTTAGATATTACGGATTTAACAGTTATAGGAAGACCAACAACCATAGCTTTTAATGTGGGAGATGCTTGGGCTTCTACACAACCAGGAGGTACGGCAACAGTTGTACTGAAAAAATTAGGATTGTTTGAAGGTGCTGTAAATGTATCTCGTTCAGGACAAAATATTCCTGGTGATTGGGAAACCTATAAAATAGGTTCTCCTATTAAAGTAATTCCTTCAAGTCAACCATTTGTGGTAACAGGTACCATTGCTGAGTTGGAAGACCAAACGATCCAAATTCCTTTTAACGGTGAATTTGCTCCTTTTGCGGCAAAAGAGTCCTTTTTTGAAGTAAAAGTAAACGATGTACCCGCAAGTATTAAAAGTTTGACCATCAATTCAAGTGATGAAACGATTTTAGATATTGAATTAAATGATCCAATTTATAAAACAGATATGGTAACGGTTAGTTTGATGGATGGTTCAGGAATTGAATCAACGGACACAAGAACTCCTGTAGCTTTTACTGATCAGCCAGTAAAAATGTACGATTTAGGAAACCTATTCGATGTAAATGCCTCTGGTTTTGAAGATGCAGGTGTTTCAGGTGTTTGGGAGCCTTCTTGGGAAAGTGATATTTTGTTAGAATATTCTACGGAACAAGCAGCTTCAGGAACCTATAGTATGAAATGGACTTTAGATGGTGTTGAAAGAAAAAGACCAGGATTTACAATGTACAATGCTTTTGCAAATGGTGCTAAAGTGAATTTGAAAGCAGGAAAAACGTATAGATTTTCTTATAAATTTTATGCTGTAGCAGGAAATACTTCGAATGCAACATGGCCACACTTAACAGGTGGTGGATTGTGGAAAGGATATTGGACAGGTATTTCTGGTGATCCTGTAGATCAATGGGTTGAAAAATCTATTGAATATACCGCAGATTCTGATGTTTTTGATGTGACTTTTATGATGCGTTTAACAGGTGATGATACAACAAGAGGGGTTGTTTATTTTGATGATTTCTATCTAGATGAACTAGATGATAGACCTTAATTAATTTTCGGTTTACTTTTTTAAAGGTCCATTTGATTTTGTCAAATGGACCTTTTTTATTGGAGGTATTTTTTTAGTAGCTAGAAAACAATTATGGAAGTAGTTTATTGGTTGTTTAGTTTTTTTTACTGCTGTTTTAGAGTGTGTTAACTTAGTTTGGCGAGTTTTGTCAATATTTTTTGTAAGCTGCACTTACACATATGTGTTAGTCTTAAACACATATAATCCAAATGTAAACAGGAAATCGTATTACTTTTATCTCGAAATAATTCAATATCAATTAACCAAATAGTATTATGATGAAAAAATTACTTTTTAGCCTTGTTGCAATTCTTACGGCAACTATTTCAATGGCACAAACTGGACCAACTACCGCTTGGGTAACGAGTCCTGCTGACAACGCAGTTTTAACTATTGGAGATGCCTTGCCTGTTTCTGCTACTTATGATGCAGGTGATGATGGCGAGGGATTAGATTATACAGTAGGAGGTACTGGGTCAGCTAACCTTCAATTTTCGATATCTGAAAAAACAGGAACTTCTTATGTTTGGAAAGCAGGGTCAAATGATGGTACAACGAATGGTACACATACGGGTACGTCTACTAAGGCATGGACAGTGCCAGATCTAACACCATCTGCTGATTTGCCTGAAGGAACTACACATGTTTTACGTGTTGGTTTTCAAAACAGCAACAATGCATGGGCATCTGGAGCTGCTGAAATTCCTGTGACTATTGTAGCTGGTGTTGCACTAGATGCTTATAGTTTTAATCCACAACCTCAAGTGTTTCATGCTGAAACAACAAGTTTAGATGTGAATATTAAATATACTTCTGTAGGGGAGGATATTGCTGTTGGTGGAATTAAATTCACGATGTGGACAATTACAGATGGAACTGTTGAAGGTGTGTCTTTATTTTCAGATAAATGGCATGGCGTATTTACAAATCCTGAGGTTTTACCTGCAGGAGAAGATGTAGAAGCAACCATTACGATTACAATTCCAGCATCTGTTAAAAATGCAGGTGTAATAAGACCTTCTACTGATTTAGGAGCGCTTTGGGATCCAAATGCAGGAGATGAAGGGAATAATTATGTAGATCACGCTACTACTCCCGCTCCAAGTTATTTTTATCAATTTAGACAAGTTGCTGGTTCTGATGCAAATTTCACACCTTCAACTGCTCAGTATGCATTTACAGTGGATGCTTCAGCAGGTTTGTCTGAAGTTGAATTAGAAGGAATTAACGTGTATCCAAATCCAACTACAGGTTTGTTAACTATTTCTGACTTATATGATGCTGAAACAATTAGTATTTCAAATATTTCAGGGAAACTTGTAAAAACTTTTGAAGCTAATAATTCTATCGATATTTCTGATTTACCTACAGGTGTGTATGTATTGCAAACAGATAATGGATTGCAAAGAAAAGTAGTGAAAAAATAAGTGATTCTATATTTTATAACTTAAAAGAGAGACTGTCTGAAAAGGCAGTCTCTTTTTTTTGTTGGTCAATTTGGTTGAGCTAGGCCATGATTTTGTAAGCGAATTAGATGCAAATCTACCCTTGTGGATGTCTGATTCAGTTTAATAAGAGCGCCTGAAAGGATCTTCCTATATATTTGTTGAGAGAACTTAAATCGCAAAAAAAAAGGGAACAAACCTTATCGGTTGTTCCCTTTTTTATTATTGTTTCCTTTGATTTAACCTACAGGCGCTACCTTTAGTTTAGTATTTGATAAATTTAAAAGTAGTTCCATTGTCCGTTTTTAAGAGATAGATTCCGGGACTTAATGAAGATACATCCATGTTTTGATGGTTGTTAAAAGTGAAAAGCTTTTTACCGACTTTATTAAAAATAACAACGGATTGAATAGAGTCATCTCCGGAAATGGAAAGATAATTATTTGTTGGGTTTGGAAATACAGCAATTCTTTTTCGATTCACATTTTCTACAGTCAATATACCTGTAGTAGATTGGATGAAGTCATCTACGAAATAAACACCTTCATTGTTATCAAATTTTAAATCTAAACGAGCAATATATCCATCGCTTGCCTCCGTAAAATCGAAGGAAGTTTGGTACCAAGTGTTTGAATTTAATCCGCTAAAGTTTTTCGTAATGCCTGTACTCGCTGTACCTCCAATCCAAGGAATTATAGTAAAGCTAAAGTCTGTTTTATTTGTAGCTAAAAATTTAATTAAGAGGTGTTTTCCTTCGGAAGCATTCATAGTGAAGCCTCTAGTTCCAAATAATAAAGCAGGATACGCCCATGCTTTACCTCCAACTTCCTCAGTTATTTTTAATGCATTGTTACTTGAGTTTAAGTCTGTTTTAAATGGGTTTTCAGCCCAGCTACCCAATTGTTTTTCAGAAGCTGCTGGTCCATTATTTCCTATCACATAATCATTATCATAATCAACAATTAAATCGTCGTTTGCAGGTACTTCTTCTGAAGGAGCTGTTTCAAAATTTTGGGCATAACCATAATTTGGATTGTTTGGAAGGGGAGCTCCTGTATCTCGAACAGCATTTATACCTGCTGTCCATTTGGTTCCTCCATATTCATAAGCACCAATGTCAGGCGCATTTCCCATAAATGATTTTTCGAATCCGGAAATAATCTTTGCTTGATCTACAATTGTGCTGTTTTCTTCGGGATAAAAATTTTGATTATTTGCATCTGTAAATGGAGAACTAGCTGAAATTAAATTATTCTGTATGTCAAATTCTGAGCTTCCATTTCCTGCAAACCAACTGCCTGTATTGGCAAAATTGTTATAGATTTTGTTGTTTTCCTGATCGTAACCATTTACCCACGAGTCCATGGCGCGTTCTGCATTCCAAAAGCTGTTGTGATAAAAATCCAAATTAGTATTGTTCCAATTTACCTGTATACCACTCCACGACACGTTCCAAACAACATTATGATGAACTGTATATCCTTTGCTATTATTGTCTAAATATATTCCAGCAGCTTTTGCTGGTTCTCCTATTTTATGAGAGTAGTTTGGGGCAGTGGAGTCGTGCAGCCAATTATGGTGAATTTCTGTATTCTTTAAAGTTGAATTTCCAACAGTATAAAAAACGCCTGAATCGCTGTTGATCAATTCGGCATAAGATACATCGTTATAGGCTACTTCACAGTTTTGACCACTTACATAGATCCCATCTCTACCTGCATTTAAAATGGTGTTTTTAACGATGGTCACGTTATTTGCGGATGATCGAATTGGGGTAGCGTGTATTCCCAAGTAATCGGTGTTTTTAATTGTATTCGCTTCAATAGTCGTGTTATGTGCACCTGCCCAATTTTGAATACTAATTCCACTTGTTGCACTGTGGTTTAGGGTACAGTTTTTAACCAAAGTACTTTCACCTAAAATTTCTATGGCAGCACGGCCAACACTTGCTGAGGTGTTGTTTAAGTCGTCATGTCCTTCAACACCATGAGTTATTTTATTATTTATAAAAATGGCATGGTTTCCATTAATTTTCACACTTCCTCCAAAAAAGTTAATGCCTTCTAATTTTATATAATTCCCGTTTAACTGCGCGGCATAGGCATGTTTGGTGTAGGTAACTTCGCCGTCTATAGGTTTGTTTCCGTCAGAAGGTTGGAAATAAAGTGTATTAGTAATGTTGTCCTGGTACCATTCATTGGCATAGTCTAAGGCTTCTAGTTTATTGAATAAATAAATTTGACCTCTGTTGTTGTTTGGGTTATCTCTCCATACGGTAGGGTTGTGGGGGGTGAAGGGCCAACTATTAATATTTACCCCCGCATGTTCAATACTAGTGTTGGTGCTGTTAGTAATACTTCTGGTCCAACTAGTTCCAGAGTGTGCACCAAGATAATACACCATTCCCCCGGTCCAATCTATATTCGGAATATCGTCAGCCAAAAAATTAGAAGCACTTCCGCCAGTTACAGGAACTGTATTTAATGTCCATCGATTGGCATCGGAATTATTGGGCCATCTAGCCAAGTCCATATAATTGTTATTGTGATAAACCGCTTGAAGCTTGCTGTCAATAGTCATGTTTACATTGGCCTTGTAAATAGTTCCTGTATGAAGCTGCCAACCACTAATAGAAGAAGTTGCTCTAATTTCAACTTCTTCACCATTAGCGGCTTTAAAAGTTATATAATTGCCAGATGTTCCACTAGTGTTTATTATAAATTCTTCTTCATAAACACCACCTTTTATAATACAAGTACCACCTGCAGTCATTGTAGAGATGGCTTTGTTAAAAGTTTTGTAAGGGCTGTTTATTGCTCCTGAATTGTTGTCGTTTCCATCTGTAGCCACATAGATAGTTTGTGCGAAAATAGCAGAACTAATGGGGAAAGTTAGAAGGCATAAAAAGTGTATAATTCTAATCATTTTTTAGTTTGGTGTAAATTAGTTTTTGGTTGGGTTGTTTTTTTTTGAAAATTAAAAAATAGGATGATTGCTATTTCAGAAATAATAAGTCTACTTCTAAGAGTAACAAAAGTATTTGTAATTGTGGGAATAAGGACCTCAAATGTACATTAGGCTAGTAGATAAATGGTCTAATTGTTATCGTAAAAAAAGATACAAGCAATTTGCCGTGATGCGCATTCAAATAAATAAATAAGTTTATAATGAGTGAAATACTGTTAGTCTATTTATTAAACAAAACTTTTGTATGGGAGGTAAACAACTATAGATGCTGTGCTTTCGACTCCTTAACTGTTGGTTAAAATGTTAGAATTATAATAATGTTAATGATAGTTGTTCAGTTAATGTCTAGTTGAAATAAGTCACTTTTTCAAGTTGTATATACATATGTATTAGTGTTGCGTACATACAAACAACTAGAAAAAGGAGTTTGACCTTAAATTTGTATTATTAAATAACCAAAACCATATTTATGATGATCAAAAAATTACTTTTTACGCTATGCTTCATAGCAACTACATTTGTTTATAGCCAATCGGCTAGTTTAATAGATCCTCCAACAACCGTGACTCAAAACCAGTTACTTACCTTGTCAGGGAATTATGATGTTGGTACAGGACATACCGTTCAAGGGTCAGGAGTAACATTTCTTTTGAGAGAATATGATACTAACAATAGCACATTTTTATGGAAAGCAAGTGCTGTGGCTGATGAAGTAACTATTGGAACTCAATCAGGTGTGGCTACAACTTCATCGGTAAGAATTCCATCAGATTTAGCACTTTCGTCTGAGTTGGCATCAGGTGTTGAATACAGATTGTACATTTCATTCCAAAATGAAGAAGAGTCGCCTGCGTACACTTCGGCTTACCAAACAATAACCGTAACGAATGGGTATAGGTTTGATTTTGAAGGTTCTGAAACTGTAACTATAGGAAAGCAGGGTAACGATGCGAGAATTGCAGTTGCTGAGGTTGCGAACCCAGTAACAGATGGTATTAATACTACTGCTACTTGTGTTCAAGTAACGGAAGAGTCTAACTCTTTTGGCTGGGAAAGATTGCTTTTAAGCGGTTTTACAGCTATTAGTATGGCAAGTGAGGGAAATTATATCAGTGTTAAATTTATTTCGCCGAAGGCTAGTGGAAATATTTATTTGAAAGTGAATCATGGCGCATCAGGAAATATTTATGAACAAACACTAGCTTACACTGGTACTGCTAATGTTTGGCAAGAAAAAGAATTTTACCTTCCTTTTATTGGTGATCCAGCGGATACGGAAGTTTCAATTACTAGAATTGATATTTCTTTTGATCCTTCTACAAATAATACTGCTCAAGAAATTTATTATGTAGATCAGATTGATGTCTATAATGAGACTGTATTGTCAACTTCTCCTGTTGCTATTGAAACAGAAGGCTTGTTGGTGTATCCAAACCCAACAACAGGTGTTATCAATATATCAGACTTGTCAGATGTAAATGTTATTACAGTTTCTAATGTAATGGGCCAAGTAGTAAAGAATTTTTCTGCAAAAAACGCCATAGATATTTCAGACTTACCAGCGGGTATGTATGTATTACAAACAGACAATGGATTGAAAAGAAAAGTAGTGAAAAAATAAACTTAAAAGTATTAATTGTTTAGTTACTTTTAATGGAAAAGCTCGAATTAATTTTCGGGCTTTTTTTATAGAGTTTGGTTGCTGCTAAGGAATTAGGAATGTTTTCATGTATACAATAAAACGATGTATGATGCCAGGATTAATGCTGCTGGGCTTTCTAGGTTAATAAGATAGGAACTAGGGTTTTGTTTTTAAATAGCTCTGTGGGTGTTTTAAATGTATTAGCTGGGATGTATGTATTACAAACTGATAATGCAGTGAAAAGAACAATAGAAAATAAATAAAAGCTTAGAAGTGAAGATTGTTGAGCTCCTTTTAAATGTAAAAAAGCCCGAATTAATTTTCGGGCTTTTTTATTGAGTTCGGTTATTGATATAGTAATTAGGAATCTTTGACTAGATTCAGTGGTTTAAAAGGGATGGTTGGGTCCGTTAGTTTTAAAGGGTCAACGAGTTTTCTTTCTTTAATGAATTTGGTTCCTAGAACATAAGCTTTGGCATTGTTAATAGCATCAACGGCTAGCAATTCTTCATCTTTAAAATACCAAATAGAAAATTTCTGTAAGTCTCCTTCTTCTTTTCTAAGCAGTACTTTGTTGTAACCTGTTGAAAGTCCAACCATTTGTAATTTTATGTCGTATTGATCTGACCAAAACCAAGGAATGGAATTGTAAACTGGAGCTTTGCCACAAATAGTGGCTGCTGCAATTTTTGCCTGATCCACAGCATTTTGAACAGATTCTAAGCGTATAAAACGATCGTAATGTGGATTGAAATGGAAAGTACAATCTCCGATAGCATATATGTTGGCATCACTTGTTTTAGCAGTTTCGTCTACTTTGATACCGTTTTCTATAACGATAGCTGCTTCTTTTGCGAGTTCTAAATTTACATAAATCCCTACACCAACAATAATGAGATCAGCTTCGTAAGTTGATCCGTCAGAACAACTGACCGTATTGGAATCAGGGCAAATAGAAACTACATTTTTATGGGTTAGAACGTCCACCCCATTTTTTGCATGAAGTTCTTGAAAGAAATCAGACATTATTGGAGCAGTAACTCTGGCTAATATTCTCTCTTCTCTTTCTAAAACCGTCACATTTGCGCCTAGTTTTTTTAGTGAAGCGGCAGTTTCTAGGCCAATATAGCCTCCACCTATCACCACTACATTTTTAGTAGTACTTGTTTGTAGGGCTTTTCTGATATTTTCTACATCTCCTGCTGTTCTTAAAGGAAACAAGTTTTTGGCTTGGTCAATTCCTTTAATCGGTGGAATAATAGCACGTGCACCTGTTGCTAAAACTAATTTATCATAAGTTATTACTGTCTCGTCAGTTAAGGCAATAGAATTTTCTGTTCGGTTTATTGATTTAACCGTCACGCCAAGCTGTAAAGTAATCGCTTGTTTTTCATAACTTTCTGCCGATTTCAATAAATTCTTATCAATAGCATCTTCGCTTGTTAAATAAGCTTTTGAAAGAGGAGGTCTGTGGTAAGGTAGTACGGGGTCTTTGTCTAGCAAGATAATTTTCCCTTCCCAACCTTCTTTTCTAAGCGCAAAAGCGAAGTTGACGCCTCCATGGCTTGCTCCAATAACTACGCAGGTTTTGTCTATTGAATTCGTTTCAGACATGATACTTTTGTTTTAGGTTTGATTGATTTTATTGAGCTACGTGTAAAACAACACCATCAAGTTCTTCGCTAATTTCTAACTGGCAGCAAAGACGGCTGTATTCGCTTACGTTTTCATCTAATTCTAACATATCGGTTTCAATTTCGCTTGCTTCTCCTGTTTTGCTAACGTGTTCTGGAGCTACATGTACGTGACAAGTGGCACATGAGCATACGCCTCCACAATCTCCGTCAATACCTGAAATACCGTTGTCTACAGCTAGCTGCATGACAGAACCTGAAGTTCCTTCTAATGTAATTGATTCTTTGTCGCTTGTAATAAATGTTATTTTTGCCATGGTTTTATTTTTTATGAAATTTAACTTGTAAACTGTGGAAGCCAACTTTGCGTTTGAATGCTCCTAATTCTTCTATATTATCTTTTGCATCTAGTAGTTCCATTGAGGCTACTTTGTCTGTCAATACTTGTAAAAGTATTTTCATAATTGTTCTTGCATGGGTAGCTCCTAAGCAATTATGTGTTCCAAATCCGAAACTTAAATGAGGATTTATTTTTCTGTCTAAATCTACTTCATTTGGATTTTCAAAAACGGTTTCATCTCTGTTTGCAGAAGCCCAACAAAGTCCAACCCTTGTGTTTGCTTTTACGGCATGTTCACAAACAGCAGTATCTTGGGTAGCTACTCTTCCCATTTGTGTTAAAGGAGAAAAATAACGAATCAATTCTTCAATAGCTCTGTTTCTAATTTCAGGCTCTTCACGCAATCGGTCAAATGAATTTTGATGTTCTGCCAAGTAGGCAATGGTGTTTGATACTGCATTAATTACAGTGTCTCTACCTCCTGCAAAGGTTAAAATCATTACGCCTTTGACTTCTTCTTTCGTTAGTTTTTTTCCGTTGACTTCAGAATTTAAAAGAACAGAGTATAAATCTTCACCAGGGTTTTCAATAGCTTGGTCAATACGATTGTCGATATAATCGTACAAGATGTTTGCTTTGTCACCATCTAAAGATTCTCCTTCACTTCTAAACACGTGTGTTCCCCATGAAATCCAAGTTTCTGCTTCATTAAAAGGTGTGTTTAAAAGTAGAGTTAAGGCTCTAGATTGCAGTACCAATGAAAATTGTTCAATAACTTCTACAGAATCCTTGGTAAGAATTTCGTCTACCAAGTCACTAATTTGTACAGTAAGTTTGGCTTGGTAAGCTTCATCCAAAGGTCTTTTGAACCAAGGATCAAGAATGTCTCTAAAACTTTTATGTTCAGGAGGGTCTACTTCAAAAGGAATTTGTCGTGTGTCTCTGATGTTTACTTCAGAAGGAATGACAATTCTTCCTGGTTCTGCTCCAGATTGCAAGGTTTTCCAGTTATGAGCTCCTTTACGCACGTCTTTCAGTCGTAAAGCCATTGTCACAGGATCGTTTTGATCGTCCATTTCTCCATAACCTTTTTCTTGACGGGCTTTTTCAAATGGATCTGGTAAAGTGCTTTTTTTCATACGGTTGATTTTAGTCGTTAATTTCTTAGTTAGAAATTAATTAGTTTGTTGTTTTAGAAATAGGATGGGGTATTTATAACTGTTTGTCAAAAAACAATAATGTGTCTTTGATATGTTCTTGCCAATAGCTCCATTCGTGTTTCCCTTCAAATTCTTGGTATTGATGCGGAATATTGGCCAAGGTTAATTTTTGATGCAAAATTCTGTTGTGCTCAATTAACAAATCGTCCTTACCACAGTCAAAACGAAATGGGGGTAGGGTTTCTTTATGGGTAAACATCCAATGAAAAACATCTTCTTCATTTTTTATTTTTTGTTGGTATTCGCTTTCATTTTCTTCAACAAACAAAGGCATTTGATTGGTGTTTGTTATTGAAGAATGTCCGGAAACAGCGGCATATTTATGGGCATATTTAGCTCCAATTCTTAAAGCACCATAACCTCCCATTGAAAGTCCGGAAATACATACTTTAGAGCTTGGTCCGGTACAGGAAATATTCTCTTTCACAGCAGCAACAACATCATCAGAAATCCAATTTTCGAAATTCTTGGAATTATGTGCTAAGTAGCCAGAACCATCACCCCATAAACCATCAGATGGCATGGCAATAACCATGGGTTGTATGAGTCCTGCTTCCATCATTTTAAGCGCAGTAAAATGTACACCCGCTTTGTGTGCCCAAATCCATGCGCTACCGTATACTCCGTGTAATAAGGTTACAATAGGCAGGTTTTTAGCATTTTTTGTAGGTGGTACAAATACACAAATATCACCTCGACCTTTTAAATTAGGCGTTTTTATGGTGATAAAGCGTAAGTGATTGCTTTCAAATTGGGGATCAGAAATTTCTGTGGTTTTAAACTGCGACATAGGTTGTTGATTTATTTAAAAACAATAACGCCTTTTGCGTTTTTTCCAGACAACATATCGTCTAAGGCTTGTTGCAATTTTTCTAAGGGATAATTATTTGTTATCATTTCATCTAACAAAATCTCTCCTTTACTGTAAAGGTTGATAATGTTTGGAAAATCTTTTTGTGGATTGCATTTTCCGTAAAGTGGATTGATGTATTTTTTATCCCATTCAAAAAGTGACATGTCGATCAGGACTTCCTCTTCAATACCACTTACTTGAACAGCGGTTCCTGCATTTCGAATCATGGCCAAAGGAGCTGCTCCTAAAGCAGGAATAGCAGTACATTCAAAAGCAAAATCGGCACCTCTTCCATCGGTCATTTCTTTCACTTTTTCCGCGGCTAATAAAAGTCCTTTGTCGTTTTTGTCTGCTAAAATAGTATGTGTTGCTCCAAATTGAACTGCCATATCTAAGCGCTGTTGATTGATATCGATAGCAATAATTTTTGCAGCTTTTGAAACTTTGATTCCTTGTATAACGTTTAGTCCCACACCACCAGTTCCTAATATAACGGCAGAAGATCCTTCGGTAACTTTCGCTGTATTTACAGCAGATCCAAAACCAGTCATAACACCACAACTAACAATACTAGCTGCCTCATGGCTCATGTTTTGGATTGGGTTTTTTACAACAGCTGATTCTTTGACTAAGGTATATTCAGATAGGGTACCTATATTAAAAGAGCGTTCAATAGGTTGATCGTTCCAAGTGGTGCCTTCTATATGTGCGTGTCCAGGTGTATAGCCATTTCCTCCGGCAACTACTGGCGAATTGTTTTCACAAATATGTTCATTTTCATTGGAGCATTGAAAACATGTACCACAAGGGGTTGCCCAGTTTAAAATAACGGCATCACCGACTTTTACGCTCGTCACATTTTCACCTACGACTTCAACAATTCCAGAACCTTCATGTCCCATGATAATCGGTTTTCCCCAGTTCAAAGAATCGTGATCAGTATGGCAAAGTCCTGCCGATTTAATGGCTACAATCACTTCGTCTTTTTCGGGATTTCCTATTTTAATGTCTTCAATCGAAAAAGTTCCGTCGCCTTTTGCTATGGCTGCTTTACATAGTATGCTCATGTCTATATCTTGTTGTTTGTTGTATGGAAGTACAAATTTAAGAGCTCAAAGAATAGTAGAATTTAACTTTATTAGCTAATCAGTATCTTATTTTGATATTTTTAACTCGATATTTTTTTATTAGGGGTAGAATTAGGTATTTTTGAGGAAATGTAAAAAATATTGAAAGCAGAATACGAAAAAATTCCTTTAAGTACAGAAAGCTCTTTTCATACGTTTGTTTATAAAAATGAAGGTTTTGAGGCACCCTGGCATTTTCATCCTGAATATGAATTAACATTTATAGTCAAAGGTAAAGGAATGCGTTATGTAGGAAATAGTGTTCAGCAGTTTGAAGAGGGAGATTTGGTTTTGTTGGGATCTAATTTACCGCATTGTTGGAAAGAAAACGCAGAAGAAAATTCAGGAGATGTAGAGTCTATTGTTTTTCAGTGGGATGACAAGATTTTGGGCGAGGGCTGGTTGCAAAAAAAAGAATTTTCACGAATAAAGTATTTGTTAGAGAAATCTGCACGTGGTGTATTGTTTAAGCAAGAGCTTGCCTTTAGAATTGCTGCCTTGATGCTTGAAATTATGCAGAAACCTGCTTTTGAAAGAATGATGGGCTTTCTAAATTTACTACAAGGTTTAGCGGCTATTGATACTACGGAATGTTTGGTGGCAGAAGGTTTTACACCTAATTTAAATAGCAAGTCACATAAAAGAATTGAGTCGGTTTATAGTTTTGTTCATGAAAATTATTCGCAGAAGATAAAATTAAGCGAAGTGTCCTCTTTGGTCTCTATGGGAGATGAGGCTTTTTGTCGTTTTTTTAAGAAGAATTTAAACAAGTCCTTTTTTACGTTTGTCAATGAATATAGAATTAATAGGGTTTGTCGAATGTTGATTGAAACCAATAAACAGGTGAATCAAATTGCCTACGAATGTGGCTATGAAAGTCTGCCTTTTTTTTACAGGCAGTTTGATAAATTTATGAATTGTTCTCCCTTAAATTTCAAAAAAGAACATTTTAGAATAAGAGGCTAAAACTAGACAAAACAAGAAAAAAGTTCAGGTTAGTAGAAATATTAACCGTACTTATCCTGAATTAAGACATATGTGGTACTCAATACTTTTAAATTTAAAGATATTTATACATTAATAATTGGAAGCAAAATCATGATAAAAAAATTACTTATTTTGGGACTTGCAGGAATCGGTTTGATTTCCTGTAATTCTGCAAAGGAAACAAAAAAGACAGGTCAAAAACCAAACATCATCTATATTATGGCAGATGATCATACCACCCAGGCTTTTGGGATTTATGGTAGTAGGTTGGCAAAATTGAATCCAACTCCGAATTTGGATCAAATAGCCAAAGAAGGGATTATTTTCGATAATTGTTTTGTAAATAATTCTATTTGTACACCTAGTCGTGCAGCTATTCTTTCAGGACAGCACAGTCAGGCAAATGGGGTGTTAGATTTGGAAGGAACTTTACCGAAAGACCATCAGTATTTACCAATTGAAATGAAGAAGTTAGGTTACCAAACAGCAATTGTTGGTAAATGGCACTTAAAAGCAGAACCTAATTTTGATTATTACAATGTGTTTACAAAGCACGGACAACAAGGTTCCTATTTTGATCCTTATATGACACAAACAGGGATGAATTTTGTAGAAGAAAAGGATCCGAATTACGAAGGGAAAATGTACAAGGGACATAGTTCTGATGTCGTGGCAGATATTTCTATTGATTGGTTGAAAAACAAAAGAGACAAAACAAAACCCTTTATTTTATTTCATCAATACAAAGCACCGCATGACGATTTTGAATATGCACCGCGCTACAGAGACTACCTAGCAGATGTTGAAATTCCTGAGCCAGCAAGTTATTACGACAATCAAAATAATGGATCTGTAGCTACAAGAGGTGAAAATGGTGAGTTGTTAAGCGTAGTTGGTTCTTCACTTTCAAAAAGAAATACCATTAGACATATGGGAATGCGTATGTGGAGCAAGCAATATATTAAAAGAAACAATCCTGATTTTGATATTCATCAAGCAGATGATTTGGAAGGAGATGCTTATAAACATGCAACTTACCAAGAATATTTAAAGCGTTATTTACGTTGTGTAAAAGGTGTGGATGACAATGTTGGCCGTTTGATTAAGTATTTAAAAGAAGAAGGTTTGTATGACAATACTATTATTGTATATACAGGTGATCAAGGGTTTATGTTGGGTGAACACGATTATATTGACAAAAGATGGATGTATGAAGAAGCCTTCCGTATGCCATTTTTTGTAAGATATCCGAAAGCAATTAAGGCAGGACAAAGAACTGATGCAATTATCAACAATACAGATTTTGCGCCTACTTTAATAGAAATGGCAGGAGGGAAAGCGCCAGAAAAAATGCAAGGGCATAGCTTTAAGCATATTTTGGAAACAGGGGAAGAACCTGAAGGTTGGCAACAGTCTACCTATTATAGATATTGGATGCATATGGCACATGCCCATGCAAATCCAGCACATTTCGGAATTAGAACAAAGCAATACAAACTTATTTTCTTTTATGGTAAATATTGGGTAGATACAGACAACCCTGATGCTGAATGGAATAAAAAAAGTTGGGGGAATCGTTTTGATTTACACACACCGGCGGCTTGGGAGTTTTATGACTTGACAAAAGATCCGAAAGAAATGAATAATACCTACAGTGATCCTGCCAATAAAGAGATTATTGCAAATTTAAAAGAGCAGTTGTTAGCAAAACGTAAAGAACTAAATGAAGAAGATGGAGAGAAATATCCTCATATTCAAAAAGTAATTGATGCACATTGGAATGATTAACAGCTCATTTTAAGAACTTAAAAAAACACTTTATAGCAATTGCTTTAAGGTGTTTTTATTTTATTTGTTTTTGTGAAATAAACGAATAAATAAGTTGGATTATTTGGAGTGTTCCTTTGTTAAAAACTAGAATATGTTAGTTTTTGATTGATATACAGGTTGTTATAGTTTTGTTTTACAGGGTTGTCTATATGCTGTCTAGTCATTTAAAAACATATGTGATAGGTTGAAACACATTCGTGCAACTTAAATTTTTGAACATTTCTTAGTTTTACATCATAAAATAACTGTAAAAATAAAGTACATGAAGTCTTTACTGAAATCTTTAACCCTTATTGCAATTACATTAATTGTAGTTGTCTCATGTGGGCCAAACAAAAAAAATGAAGCACCTAAGAAATTAGTATACGAGGCTAATTGGGAATCTATAAAAAAGAATTATAAAGATCCAGAATGGTTCAATAAAACAAAATTCGGAATATTTATCCATTGGGGAGCGTATTCAGTACCTGCTTTTGGTTCGGAATGGTATCCAAGACAAATGTATATGGATACAGCCAACTTTAATGCGCAGTTAAATACAGGAAGACCTGGTCCTTCAAGAGAACATTTACATCATAAAGAACATTGGGGAGATCCAAAAGAATTTGGATACAAAGATTTTATTCCAATGTTTAAAGGTGAAAAATTTGATGCCAATGAATGGATTGATTTATTTAAAGACGCCGGAGCTAAGTATGTAATTCCTGTTGCCGATCATCATGATGGTTTTGCGATGTATAAGTCTAACACGACTAGATGGAACTCCTACGACATGGGGCCTAAGCGTGATGTTTTAGGAGAGCTTTTTGAAGCAGGTAGATCTAAAGGAATGATTATGGGAGCTTCTTCTCATTTTGCATTTAACTGGTCATTTTACAATAAAAAAGATCATTTTGATACGACAGATCCTGAATTTGCAGATTTGTATTCTTCTAAAGGAAAAGATTTGACAGAACCTGTTTCTCAAGAGTTTTTAGACAGATGGTGGTTAAGAACAAAAGACGTTTTGGACCATTACCAACCAGATATTTTTTGGTTAGATTTTTATGTAGATATTCCTGACTTTGCAAGTGTTCGTCCAAAACTAGCGGCTTACTATTATAACAAAGGAATTGAATGGGGGAAAGAAGTTGTTTTACAAGATAAAAACTTTTCACATGAAGCCTTTCCAGAAGGAACAGTAGTTTATGATTTGGAAAGAGGGAAATTGCCAGGTATTCGAAAGCTTCCTTGGCAAACGGATACATCTGTAGGGAAAAATTCTTGGTCGTATGTAACAAATTGGAAGTCGAAAACGGCAAACCAATTGGTAGATGATTTAGTAGACATTGTAAGTAAAAACGGATGTTTATTATTAAATGTTGGGCCAAAATCTGATGGTACAATTCCAGAGGATCAAAAAGAAATTTTGTTACAAATAGGAGCTTGGTTAAAGGTAAACGGAGACGCTATTTATGATACGAAATATTGGAATACTTTTGGTGAAGGACCAACAAAAGTGAAAAAAGGACACCATTCTGAAGGAGGAAATGAAGATTTGTCTTCTAAAGATATTCGCTTCACTCAAAAAGGAAATAAATTGTATGCTATTGTTTTAGCTTGGCCAGAGAATGGTATTGTAGATATTACAACTCTAGGTAAGAATTCTGAGTATGCAAAAGGATTAGAATTTAAAAGTGTAAAAGTATTGGGAAGTCCTGATACGATTGATTGGCATCAAACAAATAATGGTTTAGAGGTGAAAATGCCTTCAACCAGACCTTGTGAATATGCTTATACAATAGAGTTTACATTGTAAGATAATATTGGTTTTTATTAGTTTAGTTAAGAGTGCATTTTGTAAGAGATGTGCTCTTTTCGTTTTTTAGGAAGAAGTTATATGTTTAAAATTAAATATCTATTGAAATGAAAAATTTGAAATTGCTACTACTCTTGTGGACTGTGTTCTTTTTTAAGGAAGCAAAAGCACAAAATTTACCTTTTGGTTTCCCGAAAACAGAAAGGACAAAAGTCAATTTGAAACAAAACTGGAAGTTTCATTTGGGAAATCCAGAGGCAAAGTATTATAGCAAAGAAACAGATGATACGAATTGGAAATCTGTAAGTGTACCGCATACTTTGCAATTAACGTCTCTTACATTAGACGATTTACAAGATGAAAAAACACAGTTGGTTTTTCATCGAAAAGTGGGGTGGTATCGTAAAAATATCCAGGTTGCCAAGTCCAACAAAAAAGTGTTTTTAGAATTTGAAGGGGCGCATCAGGTTACGGATGTATGGATCAATGGAATTCATGTTGGTCAGCATGCAGTTGGTGGGTACACACCTTTTCATTTTGATATCACGAACTATGTGAAAAAAGGAGAAGAAAATCAGCTTACCTTATTGGTCGACAATCGCAGGAATGAGTTGGTACCACCAGATCCGGGGCCTTTTGATTATGTGAAATTTAGTGGTTTATACAGAGATGTGTATTTGGTAGAAACCGCGCCTGTGCATGTAACTTTTAATTGGGAGACTTTAAATTCTGGAGTAAACATTACAACGCCAACGATTGACGTAGTGAATAAAAACGCGACAATTTCAATAAAAACCGCTGTAAAAAATGAACAATCCGAAGTAGTAAGTTGTAATTTAATTACGCAAATTATTGATAAAGAAGGTTTGGTTGTTTTAAAATTAGAGAATACTTCTAAATTAAGTCCGGGACAAGAATATCAATTCAATCAAATAGGAAGTTTAGAAGATGATGTTCATTTTTGGAATACAAGTTCTCCATATTTGTACAGAGTTAACAGTGTGGTAGAAATTGATGGGGTAAAAGTAGACTTCGTTGAAAATAAAATTGGTTTAAAGAAATTTGAATTAGATCCAGTAAGAGGATTTATTTTAAACAATAAGCCAATTAAATTGATAGGAGCCAATAGGCATCAGCAGTATCCTTATATTGGAGATGCAGTACCCAATTCGTTACATTATAAAGATGTATTGCAATTTAAAGAATATGGTTTTAATATCATTCGTACAGCGCATTATCCACAAGATAATGCTTTGTTAGAAGCTTGTGATGAGCTTGGGGTTTTGGTTTATGAAGAAGCGCCAACATGGATTTCTATGTCGCAAAATGATGCTTGGTGGGACAATCTTGAAAAAGCAGCAAGAACTATGGTGCGTAATCATCGGAATCATGCCTCTGTAGTGATGTGGGGAGCTGGAGTGAATCATAGAGGGTATGTGCCACGAATTCACAATATCATGAAGCAGGAAGACCCTGTTCGCTTAACAGCTTCTCAAGGTGCTCGTTGGACAGGTTGGCAAGCTTCTGGTTTGACAGATATCAATGCAAATATGTTGTATGGTCCATTTATTTGGGATCGTACAGAACCTATGTTTGCCATGGAGGGTAGAAGTGGAGCAGCGGCAGTAGCACCTTATAAAAGAGATGTTTTAATGACAGGGCTAATTTCTTGGACGGCACATGCGTATTATACGTTTCATCCTACGCACGCAAGAGCAAATGACAAAAGAGATAGAACAAGAAGTGGTATGATGACCATCTTTAGATATCCTAGACCAAATTTAGATTGGTACAAGTCGGAATTGTTAGAAAAACCGTTTTTAGGAATTGAACAGGATTGGAAAACTGGGACAGATGAATTGACGATAAATAGCAATGCCGAAGAAGTAGCGTTATTTGTAAACGGAAAATCAATCGCAAAAAATAAAGCAAGTCAGGATACTATTTATAGAGGATTAGATCATCCACCTTTTCATTTTAAAGGGTTGACGTATACAAAGGGAAAACTCACGGCAAAAGGCTATTTCAAAGACGGAAGTACTGTCGAAGTGTCTAAATCTTCGGTAGGAAAACCGTATGCAATTCAGTTAAAATTAGACAAAGAAGGCCGAAGGTTTGTGGCAGATGGAAATGATATTTTACTAGCTTATGCCACGGTAGTAGATAAAAATGGAACCACGGTTACAGATACAGACAAATTGATCAAATTCTCTGTAAAAGGAGATGCAACCATTGTAGGGAATGGAACTAAGATCAATGCAAATCCGATGTTTACAGAATACGGTGTTGCTCCTGTTTTGATCAAAGCAGGAACCAGTACCAAAGAAATTACCATCTATGCAAAATCGAAAGGTTTAAAAAGTGCTAGAATGAGTACCGTTTTGGAAGTTTATAATCCAGATTTTATAGCTAGAAATGCCAAACCTATTTTCGACTTTAAAAAAGAACGTATCGATTTAGGAGCTAAAGATCAGTTATTACAATTTGGTTGGTACCCTTGGAATGGAGAAGATAACGTTAAAAACAGCTATGCTTTTAAAGAATTTAAAGGAGTGACTGCTGAATTAAAAAATGTGTCAGACAATGGAATTATTCGTTGGTTGGGTGAAATGAATGTAATTGGAAAATATGGATTCGCGTATGGTGATGGTGTTATTTCTATAGACAAAGAAGGTATGGATTTGGTATTGTCAAATTTACCAAAAGGAATTTATAAATTAAGTAGTTGGCATCATGCTCCACGTAGTAATTCTGATTTAATGGATCCTAATCAGGAAAAATTAAAAACACAATCTATTTATAAATTGCCTTATGAAAAGAAGCTTAAATTAAGCTCTAAAAATTCTTTAGAGGCGAAGGATTTAGTAGCAAAAGTAACAGAAGGTAAGCAAATGCAATGGGAGGCTCCTGGTTTGAGTGTATTGGTCTTCGAATCGGATGGTGTACATCCTGTAGTTATAAATTACAACGGATTAGGAAACAAAGGCGTTTGGTTGAATGCTTTGGAATTAAGTGCGTGGAAGCAATAAAATGTTAAGCCAACTTTAGTTTTATACCTAACTAATATAGATGTGTTTCTTCAAGCAAATATGGCTTGAAGGAACACATTTTTTTTTGTTTGTAATTTAAAAGATGTTGATTGCATATTAATTTTCTCTTAGCGTGTTTAGACAAGATTGTAATAAGTGATAAGAATTTTGTGATGTTGTAATCAAAGCATGTATTAGTACTTGCCTTGGTGTTTAGAGCCGCTTAGGATGTGTATAGAAATAGTATGCCTATAATTTATTTAGCTGTTAGGCGAAATTCTATTTATAAGAAGTATAAAATCAAAAAGTTATTCTAACATATACTATGTAAAGTTATGACATAAAAAAACTCCCCATATTAGAATGAACTAATTGGGGAGTTTGAATTAACTTAAAAAAATGTTTTTATGGACGTACTTCTTTAGTTACTATATAAATATCATCGATATATGCGGTAATATTAGAGTCTGTTGTTCCGTTAGGAAGTATTCTCAAGTACAATCGAGCTAAAGGTGCCCAATTCTTAAACTCTCTTTCAAATGTTTTCCATTCTCCTTGAGTTTGAACAGGACTCACCCATAAAGAAGACCATTGTCCTAATTGCCAAAGACTAACTTCAGAAGGCGCTACTGTTGATGATTCTATGTACATTGCAAATCTCATAATATAAGTTACATCCTGCTCAAATAGCACAGAACTTGGTAAATAAGATTCTATAGCTAAACGTTGTCCATTTACGCTAGTTAACTTAATACTTTGATTTCCTTTGTATTTAATATCAGTGGAATAGGAAATTTCACCCTGATTTGCCCCCCATGCTGGTGCAAAACCTGACCAACTTGTTGTGTCTTCAAATCCAGCTATGTTTGCAGGAACTAAATTTACATTGTGCATGACTACTGCTTCGTCAGTAAAAAGAACTGGACTTCTTGAATCGGTAGACTTTAAAGTGTTTCCAGCTAACAAACTAACGGTTATTACATCAGGTCTGTAAATAGGGTCGTCTAACTTAATATTAATAAAAGTCGCATCATTTTCGTCTAGTGTCACGCTTTTTACGCTAAAGTCTACATCATTCACTTTAACTTCAAAAAAGGCTTCTTGATTATTAAAGTTTATAAATTCTCCATTAAACGATAGTCTTAACGTTTCGTCTTCCAATTCTTTAATTGTAGAAGCTAGTCCAAATGGTTTTGAAGAAGGGGTTACTTTTATTGGGCTTTTGAAAACAAAAATTTCAGAATCACCAGGAATTAATTCTCCAGATCTTGAGATGTTTATTCCTCCTTCGTAAACGCCTAATTTTTTTAATAAAAGTTGAGCATCTTGTTCTTGACTACCCGCGATTTGAACACTTGTAGAAGTATTGTCACTTGGATCTTTTTTAGTTCTTACAAACCAGTTACGAGCAGTTGGTTCTCCTTGTGTTGTATTGTCAATTACATGTAAGGATTCTCCAGCCTCCACATATATAGTGTCAGTACTCATTGGGTCAATACTAACTTCAACCCCCTCTTTTATTTGCTTAACTTCAATATTTGGAACAATAGTGTCAAAAACTTTTACTACAAATGTAGTATCAATCACCCATCTATCATTTAATCTTTCGGCAGGAACTACATAATCCGCAGCTGCACCTAAATCTGCATCCCATTTATTACCTCTAAAAGCAACAGAATCTCTAAAAGTATTGTATAGTCTAACTTTCTTTAGACCTGGTTCTCTAAAATAAACAATGACTGTCTTATCTCCAACCACTGTATCTCCAGGATAAATAATTCGAGAATTTAAATTTGCCGTAGTTGCTGTTCTAGAGATCGGTCCTTTTAAAAACGCATCTCCTTTTTCGATGGACCAAGAATGTTGCAATGCTCCTTGAGACAAATCAGTAAAAGTCATGTATTTTAACAAACCAATATTTAACTCGTTAGCGTTACCTTCACTGGTATAAAATCCAATGTCAGAAATGCTATCTGGTGTTTCATATTCATTGGTAACGCAGCTATTCAGCAATACCGATAATGTTATGAACATTAAAATTATTTTATATTTCATCTTTAATTTGTTTTAAATATTATTTTTTCTGCAAAATCATTTGTTTTGAATTTTATTCAGCTGTGTCATACAGTCTTGGATTTGCAATAATTTCACTATTTGGTATAGGTAAATATGCATGTAAATCGTCATTGTAATTTTTAGCGGCTAGTTCTAAATCGTTAAAATTTTCACGAATGTTGGGATCTCCAGCTTGGACTTCATATAAAAGAGTAGACCATTTTGTAATTGAGGCTCCAGTTTTTGGATTTGTAGTTACATAGTGATCTGCAGCATATCTTTTTTGAGCCAATTCTTGGAATCTTTGTTTTTTAACACCCCATCTTCTCAAGTCAATATTTCTATTCCCATCTCCTTCCGCAGACAATTCTAATGGATATTCAACATGTCTTAAGTGTTCTCTTAAGTTGTCTAATGTCCAAGGTGTGTTACCTGGAGCTCTCATATGATCATTGTTAGGAAATTCTCCGGAACCATCTTCTCCTAATAAGGCAACTTTGGCTCTTCTTCTTACTTTGTTGATATACAATAAAGCTTCGTCTAAGTTTCCTAACTCAATTTGACATTCAGCATATTGTAAATAAATTTCAGCCAAACGAATTAGTCTTTCGTTAACGCCTGATCTAACTTTTCCTGGGGATAATTCATCCTCACTTTTTGCTCCTAAATCCCAGTTTGTATGTTTTCTGAAATAAGCTGCAAAAGATTGATTAAAGGGAGCTGTTTGACCTGGGTTAGCCCATGGTGTTGCAGGGTCTGGATAGTAGCCTAAGTCATTATCATCTACTAAAGCTAACGAGTAAGACGTTCTAATGCTATAAACTCTAGGTCTAGTTATAGTTTCTTTTACGACCTCACGTTTATAAGTTTCATAAATAACTTCTTCAACGAAGTTCTCTGGATCTGAATAATCTAAAGGATCTTGTTTGTAAGTATTAATTAACCAACTAGCAGGGCCTGCACCAAACCAACCTTGAACACCTGTAAAATGTTTGATGTAAGAGGCGTTAGAAACATCTCTAGAATCATACTGTGCTAAATTTTGTTTATGATCCATAGAGTAAACAACTTCTAAAATAGACTCTTCATTTAACTCGTCTTTTGTGGTAATGTTACTACCAAAGTGAGGTGTAAGTGCATATCCAAAATTGTCGATAACATTTTTAAAATGCAGAGCTGCTTGTGCAAAGTCACCTGCGTATAAATGAGTTTGTCCAATTAAAGAAACTGCGGCTCCAGCTGTAACACGACCTTTTTGATCGTCTGCCCATTCAACAGGTAAATTTTTAGCAGCATATTCTAAATCTGCCATATAAAATGCTTTTACCTCAGAAGCAGGTCTTAATGATTGAAAATGATCTTCTTCTGTTTCTGCTACATAATCAAAGATAGGTACAGATCCTTGGTTAAAAGTATTGTACAATAGAAAATACATGTACCCTCTTATAAAGCGTGCTTGTGCTAAAGTAAAAGCAGCAATGGTTTCTTCCGTTTCATTTTCAAAAGTTCCGATCTTTTTGTTAAGATTAACGATAACTTGATTGGCTCTGAAAATTGTAGTATAATTTTGAGTCCATTGTCTGTTTCCTGCATCATTTGCATTGTTGAAAAGCTGTAAGTAAAAAATGTTTGCGGTCGTTGGTCTTTGCCATCCATTTCCCCATGCTAAATCACTTCTATGTAAATTTTCAATTAATCGGATATTGTCTGTTTTCGAAAATGCCTTGTAGGTAGCAGTCAATCCATTGTCAAAATCTTCAATAGTTTCCCAAAAAATTCCTGTTGATAGAAAGTTTGGGCTTGTTTGCTCCAGGAATGAATCCTCGCAACTTGTAATAACGGTTGCCATCAAAATAGCAATGACAACTTTGATTTTTATATTTTTCATTTTGTTCCGTTTTTTCAAATTAAAATTGTACTTGTAATCCAAGTCTTAATTGAGCAGTTACAGGATAATTTCCTTTGTCAATTCCTCTTGTGCTTACTCCATTACCTCCAACTTCAGGATCATATCCTTTATATTTGGTTAGTGTCAATAAGTTTTGTCCAGCCATATAAACTCTTAATTTAGATAGCCCAATACTTTCTATGTTTCTTTTTGGAATTGTATATCCTACGACTAAGTTTCGTAGTCTGAAAAAAGTTCCATCTTCTAACCAATAATCTGAATGACCTCTATAATTGTCATGCAGCGCTCCTCTATTTACAGGTATTGTACTTGTATTGTTTTGCTGCGTCCATTGGTAAACTAGATCTTGATGTGCAGCTGATTTATAAGCCAAGGCTTTGTTTCCGTTTAAGATTTCACCTCCAAAGGCACCATACAATTGCATAGAAAGGTCAAATCCTTTGTAATAGGCTCCAAAATTTAATCCAAGTTCAAAATCAGGAACTCCACTTCCGGCATAAGTTCTATCATTTATATCAATAGCACCATCTTTGTTAGAGTCTACGTATTTTAAATCACCTTCTTGAGCGCTAGGAACCATTGTTTTGTAGGGTCCATCAATTGGATTATTCTCATTGTCTAACATGATATCTCCATTTGTGTCTAGTTGATAAATATCAGATTTAGATGTTAAGCCATCTGTTTTCATTAAAAAGAAAGCACCTGCTTCATAACCTTCTGCTAAAACAGTTGTTAAATCTTGGTCGTTATCATGTCCTGAAATAGTACTACTATCAAAATAGATAATATCATTTGTTCCACTTAATTTAGTAAGCGTGTTTTTGTTTTGTGAGTAGTTTAAGCTCGCGTTCCATGAAAGTTTTCCGCTGTGTTTGTATTTAACAGCTAGTTCCGTACCTGTGTTTCTCATGTCACCAACATTCAAGGTTACTTCTGGGTCTAATCCACCACCAGATGACGGAGGCAATAATACCGGGAATAACATATCTTTTTTATTCGTTACGTAATAATCACCAGTGATGGTTACTTTATTTCGGAATAAACTTAAGTCGTACCCAAAGTTTGTTGATACAGAAGTTTCCCATTTTACATTTGGATTTGCAAAACCTGTTTGAATAGCTCCAATATGAAGGTCTTCATTTGTACCTAATACATAATCTTTTTCTAATTCAATTACGGCATCATAAGAATAATCAGCAATTCCTTGGTTACCTGTTGTACCTCTACTTGCACGTAATTTAAATTTATTAACGACATCTTTTACAGGATCCCAAAAGTCTTCATCAGATACATTCCATCCTAAACTATAAGAAGGGAACCATCCATAATGTTCTTTTTTAAATCTAGATGACCCATCTCTACGTAAACTAGCGCTAAATAAATATTTACCTCTATAGTTGTATTGAAATCTTCCTAGTGTTCCTATTAAGGTGTTTTCTCTTTCCCAAGTCCATCTATTTCTACTACCAGAATCTACATTAGGTTCGATTGTAGCACCGTCTAAAACGGTAATGGCATTATTGAAAATACCGTATTTTTCAGCTAAAAATTGAGAATAATTGTATTGCTCAGCCGAGTATACGAATGTGGCATTGATGTTATGATCACCTATACTTTTCTTATAATTTAAAATACTTTCCCAAGTTCTTCGTTTGCTTAAAGTACTGGTATTTCTAATTCTTGAACTTTGTCCAATTAATTCTTCTCCTAAATCATTGTATGCTATAAATTCAGGGTTGATTATGATACGAGTTCCGTTGTCAAAACTAGCAGAGGCACGTGATGTAAATTTTAAATCTGGTGTTATACTGTATTCAGCATTAATACTAGCATCAAAATACTGGTTTTCACTATTGTCCTCTTGAATCAATTTATAACCTAAATAAGACAACCTTTGTGTTTCATTAGCATCTCCAGCATCATCAACTCTTAAGTTATTAGGGTCAATTAATAAAGATAATGGATTGTAGGTAATAAGATCTTGAAGCATTCCCCAAGGTGGTGTTTCTTTTTCTTCAGCTCTAAGAGAAATTCCTGTTCTAATTTTCCACTTCCCTTTGTTGTATTGTGTATTCGCTCTAATATTGTATCTGTCAAATTGCGACTTAATAAAAATACCTTCTTGGCTGAAAAAGTTTGCATTGATATTGTAGGTCAATCCTTCCTTTCCTCCTGATACACTTAAACTATGGTTTTGAATAGGAGCCCAGTCGTTTACAGTAAGATCTGCTAAATCTGAATTTCTAGTTAAACTGTGAGGTGAATTCTCAACACTTGTCCAAGTATTTCCAAATACAGTTCCGTTTAAAGCGGTTGCTCTTAAAAACTGAGTATACAATCTATCTTCTTTATTAAGAATAGGAGTACCTGAGGTGATTTTTTGAACTCCATAAAAACTATTTAAGTTCACTCTCATAATCCCTTCCTTCCCTTTTTTAGTCGTAATTAAGATAACCCCTGCGGCTCCACGTGTACCGTAAATAGCAGCAGATGCAGCATCTTTTAAAATGTCAATCGATTCGATTTCACTCGTACTTAATTTAGGATCTCCTTCAAAAGGAATTCCATCTACTACGTATAAAGGAGTGTTTGCTCCGTCAACTGATGCCAATCCACGGATTTGGATATTTGCTTCAGCACCTGGTTCTCCAGAAGAAGCAATAACACTTACCCCAGATACTTGTCCTTGTAAAGCTGTACCAATATCGGATGTAGAAATTTTGCTTAGTTCTTCAGCTTCTACTCTAGAAACAGCACCAATAACTTCTTTTTTAGTTTGCGTTCCATAACCAATTACGACAACTTCATCTAGTGAGGCTATATCTGATTTTAGAGTTGCATTGATTGTGTTTTTTTTGCCTACGGATAATTCTAAAGTTGTAAAACCTACATAGCTAAAAAGTAGCTTATCTCCTTCTTTAGCTTTGATTTCATAGTTTCCATCAAAATCGGTGACTACTCCATTTGCGGTACCTTTTACAAGGACCGTTACTCCTGGCAGTGGTTCGCCATCTCCGGAAACAATACCTTTTACAGTGGTTGTCTGCGCATAAATTGGAGCAAAACTAAGCAGCATCATGGTTGCGAATGCAAATAGCTTGAATTTCCAATTAGCAATTGAATTGAATTTCATATTCTTCATGTTTTAAGTTAATAGGATACAATTTTAAAGAAATCGTTAAGTTGTGTTGAAAAACACGACTAGATTAGAATCCTACAAAATGAATAAAATTGAATGTATTTTCTGGTTTTTTATAAGAATAGAGCTTCAGTATCTTGACTTTTACTAGACGGAAAAGGGTTAAAAAACTGTTAATCAGTCTTTTGTGGTTTTATGTTTTAATTAACGTCTATTTTGTCTTTTGGCAAGTGTTTTTTTTGTTTTACCAAGGGGTAGGAGGTAATTGAATTTTTATTTTGACTAGCTTTTGGTGCTTAGAGACTGTTTATAAACTCTGTTAGATTGTCGTTTCTTTCCAATCCTAATTTTTTACGTAATCTGTATCTTGACGTATGAACGCTTTCTACAGAAATTCCTAATAAGGAAGCCATTTCTTTACTAGAGAATTTTAATTTGATCAAAGAGCAAATCTTTTGATCGGTTTGACCCAATTCAGGGAATCGTTCTTTTAAGTTTTTGTAGAAACTTTGGTTGATACTAGTGAATCTAGCTTCAAATTCTTTCCAATTTCCGCTGGAATTACCTTGTATGGTTTTAACCATTCGCTTAATGGTTCTAACATCTATCGTATCTTTTTGTTTTGATAACTTGTCATTCAAATTATTTAAAAACTCTTCTTTTTCAATTAATTGAAGTGCGGACGTGGTTAATTCTTTGTTTTTTAATTCTAAGATATCTCTTTGTCTCTGAATTTCTATTTGTTGACGCTCTCTAATAATCTTCTTTTCTGTTCTATGTTTAAGTCGTAGGTTTCGTATAAATAAATAACCAAAAAGTAAGATGAACACAAGGCTAACTAAAAGTAATACTTGCTTTAGAAAGCCAATTTTTTCTTCATGCTCTAAGTGTTTTAGCAAGGTTTCTCGGGCGTCTTTGTTTTGACGTTCTTTGGTTAATCTATAATTGTCCTTTATATTTAAAAGTTCTTTGTTGTTTTCATTGTTACTTCCAAATATTTCTTCATTGTATTTTTTTGATAAGCTCAGGTATTGAAATGCCTTTTTATATTGTTGATCACTGTAATATAAGTCAGCAAGGGCATCGCAATTCATAATTTTATAATTAGAGTGACTTTGTTGTGTTTGTGATATTTTTAAAGACTCTAAAAACCGTTCTTCACTTTTTTTAAGGTCGTTCATTAATTTATAAGTGTGACCTAAATTGTAGTTGACAATTACTAAATAAGGGCTCTCCTTTTCCTCAAAAAACTTTTTTGAAGCATTTAGCTTGTTTAATGCGCTTTTAAATTGTTTTTTTTCAGCCAATAAATATCCAGCTTCAGTTTCTAAATAGAAATTTCTACTCCCAGCTCCCATGTAGCTTTGTATTGTTAGGCAACTATCTAAGTATTTTTGGGCATATTCATAGTTTTCCGCAACACGATAATGATTTAAAATAGAAAAATAATCACTTAATATATGTGAGATTGGAATTTTGTTATTGTGGTGAAGTGTTTTGCTGATATGTAAAGAGCGCTTAAAATACTTTAAGGCTTCTTCATCTCGTTTAAAAAAGCTGTATAGAAAACCGATACCTTGGTATATTCTTGCAGAGTACATTTCCGATTTAATCGCTTCTGAAAGCAAAAGAGCTTCCCAAAATCCATCATAAGCCTTGCTGTAATTTCCTTGATGTCCATAAATATTAGACAAGCCAATGATGCTTCTAATCATTACAATGGTGTCAGAGTCTTTAGTTGAAAGTACTAAAGCTTTTTTGTAATTAACAAAGGCACTGTCGGTGATTATTAAATTTAATCGATTTGCTTTGTTAAGGTATTCAATTGCTGTTTTTTCTGATTGCGCAAAATTAATTTGTGGGCTAAATGATAAGAAGAGTAAGAAAATAAATTTCAATTTCATGTTCAAGAGGTATTGTGAGTCTAGTATTTAAATAGTGGTTGACTCAAATATACAATTATTGTTCTCGCTATCAAAGAGCTTTTATAGTAGCCTTAAATAAAGTGAAATAAGCTACAAGCCTTGTTTGCACTAGACTTGATGGTAATTAGTAGAGGAAAAGGCTAAAGATGGTTTTGGTTTTGCAAAAAAATAAATTAAGTAGGTAACTAAAGGGTTGTGATGTAGTGTTTTGTAAGTGGTGTGTCTATATTTTGTACAGTGGTTTTTCTGTTTGTTTTTAAGTGTTTTGGAGGGTGGTTGAGTTTCTGTCTAGCGTAGTTAGCGCGAAAGGGCTTTGGGATGGTTTATTTTTGAAAGGAACTTAAACGAGCTTAATTTACAAATATGAAGCATTTACTCACTGTTTTTATAGCCTTGTTTCTTTGCGCATGTGGCGGAGAAGGGACCGAGGAAATAAAAAATACGGCACCAACGAAACCAGAAAATTTATCACCAACAAATAATTTGGCTTGCCTTACTTCTGACTTAGATTTTAGTTGGAACAAATCTATAGATGACCAAGGAGATGCGCTCACTTATTTTGTTGAAATAGCAACGGATAATCAGTTTGCTCAGGTAGTTTCTTCAGAAGAAACAAATGCTACCGAAAAGTCTTTCAATTTAGAGAAAGGAAAAGTCTACTATTGGCGAGTAGCTGCTAAAGATGCTAGAGGTATGCAGAGTGCTTATTCAGATACTTGGACTTTTTATACAGAAGGTGAAGCAGTGGAAAATCATTTGCCTTTTATGACAGAAAATATTAGCCCTGTACCTAATGCAAAAGTAACAAGTAATAGTATTTCCTTAGAATGGTCGTGTGTTGATTTAGATACTGATGCATTGCTTTTTGATGTTTATTTTGGAGATACGGAAACACCAAGTTTAGTCAGTTCAGATGTGGAAAACACCACCTACGACGTTAGTGTTGACGCTGAGAAAATGTACTATTGGCGTGTTGATGCTAAAGATGGCTCAGGGTCTATTACCCAAGGTCAGCTTTGGAGTTTTGAGACCGAATAAACAAATAAGTTCTAATTAATTAAAAATCCAATGGTCAACTTAAAAAAAATAATTTTTCTTCTTTGTTTTCTTGGTAGCCTTCAAGGTTTTTCGCAAGTAAAAGTGAATTGCAACTTGAATGTAAAGCATACGGTTGGTGGTATTGATAGTTTTGATAGATCTAAATTTATTACCATTCATGCCAATCAAACAGAAGGAGAATGGGATGGCGATAATTTTACATCCGATTTAAGAAATGACTTTTTAAACGGACTGGATGTTTATTTGGGCAGAGATACGGGTGGCATTACTTGGAATTTAAACAATATGGAAGAGGATGTGACAAGACCTGGTTTTGCAGATCCTGCTAAAATTGCTTCCAAAGGAACGGCTTCAAGAAATTCATTCGCTTCCAAAACAAATTTACATGCCTATGAGCAAAGAAAAAATCATGTAGTCGGTGCGCAATTGCATCCTTTTTGGACAGGTGAAAGTCAAGTAGCAACAAAAAAAGGTTGGAAATTAGCAAGCCCAACTGCGGTAGGTGAATATATGGGAAGATATTTCAATGCATTTCATGGAGGTAACGGTCAGAAAGATCCAGCATGGGTTGAAATTATGAACGAACCTGCTTATGAGGCTTTGGGAGGTAAAAAAAATTACACCAATTCTTTACAAGAAATAGCCGATTTTCATGTGGAAGTGGCGGATGCGTTTAGAGCACAGAATTCAAATTTAAAGCTAGGTGGTTATACCGTAGCATTTCCTGATTTTGAAACAGGTAACTTTCAAAGATGGATCAATAGAGATAAGTTATTTATAGATGTGGCTGGTGAAAAAATGGATTTTTGGTCTTGGCATTTATACGATTTTCCTGCTATTGGAGGAAAGGTAGACCTGCGTTCGGGAAGTAATGTAGAAGCTACTTTTGATATGAATGACCAATACAGTATGATGAAACTGGGACATAAAAAGCCCTATGTAATTTCAGAATATGGTGCACAAACGCATGATTACAGCAAGCAAGGCTGGAGTCCTTATAAAGATTGGTTGTTTTTAAAAGCACAAAATTCTTTAATGATGTCGTTTATGGAACGACCAGACGACATTGCCATTGCCATACCGTTTACGATTGTAAAAGCAGAATGGGGTTTCAATCATACATTAAATATTCCTTACAGTTCTAGACTGATGCGAAAATCTAATGAGCCAGAAAGTTATACTGGAGAATGGGTATACACCAATAGAGTCAAATTTTATGAGTTGTGGAAAAATGTAAAGGGAACAAGAATAGACACACAAACAAGCGATTTGGACATTCAAGTGGATGCCTATGTTGATGGAAATAAAGGCTATATCATTTTAAACAATCTTGAATTTGTAAATAAGTCGATTGAATTGTCATTATTTGATAAATATCCAGTTTCAGCAACAAATATTATCAAAAGACATTTAACTCTTTCTGGAAATGAGCCAATTATAGATGAAGAAATTCTAAATGAAAAAAATCCTACTGTGGAGCTAGGTGCAGAGTCTACCATGATTTTGGAATATTCCTTTGATAAAACTATTACTATTGATGAAGTAAGTACGGAATCAAAATACTTTGCAACTACCTATTTACAAGCTATAGAAGCGAATACATCGATAGATTTTCAAGTGAATTCGGTAACGAAAAATATATATGGCGAAGCCGTTTTAAGATTAGGATTAGGAAGAGCACATGGAAAGAACTTACAACCAAAAGTTTTGTTTAATGACGTGGAAATAGATGTTCCTGAAGATTATAGAGGGTATAACCAAGCCGATAAAGCTAGTTTTTTCGGTGTGTTGGAAATACCTGTTCCTTATGGTTTGTTAAAAAATAACAATGAAATTTCGGTAACGTTTTCGGAGACTGGCGGACATATAAGTAGTGTTGCTTTGCAGGTGTTTAATTTTTCGAGCAATATTCGAGAATTTTCTCCGGACGATTTAGCAGCGAATAATTATAAGATCAAAACAAAAAGTACTAGCTGTGTTGCTACTGATAATGGAGCGATAGATGTGGATGCAATTGCTACTTTTAATTACAAAGCAAGACTAGTAGGTGAAGACTATGCAAAGGATTTTAATTTTACAAAATCTTTTAAAGCAGAAAATTTGAAAGCTGGAAGTTATGATTTACAAATTACAATTCCTGAACACCCTTCTTATAAAGCTCATTTTTCTTTAGAAGTGGATGAAGTGGCTCCTTTAAATATTGCCTCAAAAGTAGATGATGCTAATAAGGAACTTTCTTTGTCTTTACAGGGAAGTGATGTCTATTATATAAAGGTAAATAATAAAGTTGTGCAAACAAATGAAAATCAATTAGTGGTTCCTTTAAATTCTGGAAATAATTTAATTGAAGTCACCACCGATCAAAGCTGCCAGGGAGTTTATAAAACCGTTTTAAATTACAAGTATAAACTAGATATTTATCCCAATCCTGCCAAGGAAAAAGTTTCTTTTTCTGTTCCTGAGAATCTTGTTTTTTCTAGTGTTTTTGTTTTTGATACTGCTGGAAATAAGGTGTATGATAGTAAGGTGACGAATGTAAAACATGAAATTCAAATTGCAAATTTGTCGGAAGGAGTCTATTTGTTAAAGCTTTCAAAGGATAGTGAGGCTTCTGTTTATTCCAAGTTTATGGTCAATTAAAAAGTGATTGGATTTCTTTAAAATTAATGATTTAATATAAATATGATGAAAAATATTCTTTCTTGTTTTCTAGTTTGTATGGTGCTACTGGGCTGTGTCGAAAAAAAAGTGACAGCGCAAATTGTAGATACTACAACTGAAGATTTTAATAAAAATTGGAGTTTCTTTTTAGCGAAGGATGATTTGGAGTTGGATAAAATGGCGCATCCAAGTTTTAAAATGGTCAATTTACCACACGACTGGGCCGTTGAAAATGAATTTGACAAAAATTTAGGGGAAGATGCAAAAGCGACTGGGTATTTAGCCGCTGAAGGAGTAGGCTGTTATAGAAAGATTTTTTCAAAAGAATGGAAAGCCGATGAATTGGTTTTTTTACATTTTGATGGCGTATATAATAATGCAGAAATATGGGTGAACAAACAGAAATTAGGGTTTCATCCTTATGGGTATTCTCCTTTTTACTTTGAGATTTCTAAATACTTGCATAAAAACGGTGAAAATAATGAAGTATTTGTAAAAGTAGACAGAACACGTTATGCCGATAGTCGTTGGTATACTGGAGGAGGAATTTATAGAAATGTACAATTGATTACCAAAAAGAAAGTACATATACCTATGTGGGGGACTTTTGTAACAACTCCAAAAGTTTCAAAAACCGAAGCAGAAGTAAAGGTAGAGACTTTGATTCAAAATGATTTTAAAACAAGTGAAGAAGTTAAAATTGTTACCAAGTTACTAGATAAGAATGGTCATGAAATTGTAGCGTTTTCTGAAAATTTAATTCTTGAAGCAGGCGGAAAAAAGAAAATAAATCAAAGTTTTTTGCTAAAAGAACCAAATTTATGGAGCGTCGATTCACCTAATTTATACCAAGCAGAAATTTCAATCTTCAAAAATGCATCCTTATTAAAGTCGGAGAAAACAAGTTTTGGAATACGTAGTATCAAATTTGATGCGGAAAAAGGTTTCTTTTTGAATGGTGAAAACATGAAAATTAAAGGTGTTTGTTTGCATCATGACGCGGGACTTGTAGGAGCTGCTGTGCCAAAAGGTGTTTGGCGTAGACGTTTGCAAATTTTAAAAGATGGTGGTTGCAATGCGGTAAGAATTTCTCATAACCCTGGTTCAACAGAGTTTTTAGATTTGTGTGATGAAATGGGAGTTTTGGTGCAAGATGAATTGTTTGATGAGTGGGACAATCCAAAGGACAAACGATACAATCAGAACGAACGATCTGTAGATTATATTACAAGAGGCTACGGAGAACATTTTCAAGATTGGGCACATAAAGATTTAACAGCAACTATTTTAAGTCATAGAAATCATCCTTCCATTATTCAATGGAGTATAGGAAATGAAATTGAATGGACTTATCCAAGAAATGCTGCCGCAACCGGTTTTTTTAACAATATGGATTGGAATGGGAATTATTTTTGGTCGGAGCCTCCACATTCTGTTGAAGAAATAAAAGAAAAATTAAGAACCTTACCGAAAGAAAAATACGATATCGGACAAACGGCACAAAAATTATCTAAATGGGTAAAAGAATTGGATACCACTAGATATGTGACCGCCAATTGTATTTTACCTTCTTCAAGTCATTTATCGGGTTATGCCGATGCATTGGATGTTATTGGGTATAGTTATAGAAGAGTGCTTTATGATTATGGACATAAAAATTACCCGGAGAAACCAATTATGGGAACGGAAAATTTAGCACAATACCACGAATGGAAAGCTGTTGAAGAACGTGATTTTATTTCAGGAACTTTTTTATGGACAGGTTTTGATTATATGGGAGAAATTAGAGATCCTTGGCCTGTGCGAGTACAGCCATCAGGAATGTTAACGACTGCTGGTTTTAAAAAAGGGTCTTATTATATGATGAAGTCGCTTTGGACCGAAAAACCGCATATTCATATTGCTACGCAAAATATAGAGAAGTCCTTAAACAAGCTCAATTACAAAGGAATTATTGTTGCGAAAAATCCTGAGAAATGGAAACATGCTTTGTGGAAATGGCAGGATGTAAATGAGCATTGGAATTATAAAAATCAGGAATTAATTTCTGTAGAAATTTATTCTAATTGTGAAGAAATTGAATTGTTCTTAAATAATAAATCACTTGGAAAAAAGTACTTGCTGGATTTTAAAGATCATATTTATAAATGGGCCGTTCCTTTTCAGGAAGGAAAACTTGTGGCAAAAGGCCTAAAAGCGGGTGTGGAAATTGAAGAACATATCGTAACAGCAAGGACTTCGACCCAAATAAGCATGACCGTTGATAAAAATGTGTTGAAAGCCGATACGTATGATGTTGCGCATGTGGTGGTACAGCTAAAGGATGAAAAAGGAAATCCAGTAAAAACTGATGATAAAGAAATTGTTTATACCGTAAAGGGACCTGTAAAATTATTAGGAATTGACAATGGTTGGGAAAAAAGTGTTCAAAAATTCCAAAGCAATATAAATACAACGCATAACGGAAAAACTTTGTTGATCCTTCAGGCATTAGATCAAAAAGGAAATGTGGAAGTAATAGCAACTTCCAAAGGAATTGAACAAGGAAGCATTCACTTAAAAATAGAATAAAAATGACCTCAGTTTGAGGAGCTTTTAAACGTAGTTAGAATTAGTTAGTTTGGCCAGCTTTAGGTGTTTTATACACTTAGGGTTGGCTTTTTTTATAAGCGTCATTAAGTGTTTCTCAAAATTAATGAAGACGGTTCCTTATGAAAATGTATGCAGTAGTATCATTTACTGCCACAAAACGGAGCTGTGTTTTGTAATTCTAAAAAAGAAAATGGCTACATATTAAAGTAGTTAGCCCACAGTTTGTGCTGGAATTATTCAAAAACACTTTATTTTAAATATGTCTTTGGAAGTACATTTTTTAATAGAAAATAACTCGATTTTCCATTGAATTCATATTAAGTTTCATACAAACAAAGACATCATAATTACCGATAGCAACATCAATTAATGGGGCTTAAATTAACTTGCAGCGTATAAAATTGCATTTTAATAAAGCGTCTATGAAATTTATCAGAACCTATTGTATTTTGTTGTTTGTCCTAAGTCTTTCTATAGGCGTTGATGCGCAAGAGAAAAATATTAAAAAAATAACTTCGGAAAATTTACCCGCTCTAAAAAATATTTTAGAAAATCATCCGGAGATGGATACAAATAAAGATGCCATTCTTACAGAGGGAGAGTACAGAGCTTTTCAACATAAAAGAGATTATAAAAAACACGAACAAGCATTTAAAGGGTATTACAATTATATAAGCGATATCAATTATGCAGGAAATACAAACAAGGCGCAGTCCTTAGACATCATGATTCCTGAAAATAGAAAGGGAAAGAAGTTGCCCGTAATTGTATTTATTCATGGAGGAGGATGGAAAAATGGAGATAAGGCAATTGGTCTGGGTATTTTGGACCCTTTTATTGCTTCAGGAGAATTTATTGGAGTTACCATCAATTATAGATTGTCAAGGGAAGCCAAGTGGCCCGCTCAAATCCACGATTGTAAAGCCGCCCTACGTTGGCTGCGAGGGAATGCTAAAACCTTTGGAATAGACAAAGATAAAATTGCCGTTTGGGGTTTTTCGGCAGGCGGTCATTTAAGTGCCATGCTTGCAGTTTCATCCAATCATAAAGAACTTGTAGGGAAATTAGGAAAGCATAGAAAAGAGTCAAGCACTGTTACTTGTGCTTTGTTTGGGGCTGGACCTACCGATTTTTTAATGAAAAAATCAGTGTCTATTATTCCAGAAATGGTTGATAATGGTTTTCGAGGAAGTGCTCATAATGTGTTCAATTTGTTAGATGATGGAAGTGCAATAAAAGAGAAAGCAAGGAAAGCATCTCCCATCTATTTAATCGACAAAAAGACCAAACCCGTCTTTGTTTATCATGGAACAAAAGATCCTTTGGTAAACATGGAACATTCAGAAAGTTTTATAAGAATGTGTAAAGAAAAAGGAGCTACAGATTATTATTTAACGAAGGTTGAGGGCTTAAAGCATGAATCAAAAATGCCTTCAGACTTAAAAGATAGAATTACTAGCTTTTTACAAAAATATTTATTGGATAAAGAAATTGAAGTAGGGCAAGGCGCTGTATCTATTGATCAATAAAAAGTTTTGAGGCTGTGGTTTGTTGGTCTTTATAAGAAAGCATTTTAGTAAGAAATGGCGTTCTATATAGCATATCAGATGATAGTTGAGAAAAGTGATCGTGCGTTTAAATAATAAAAAAAGAACCAATAATAATTTATAAGACAATCAAAATTATGAATAATAAGTTTACAATAGTAGTGCTATTCAGTATGCTAATAGCAACAAATTTAGCAAGTGCGCAAAATACGAAGCAACCCAATGTAATCATTATTTACGGAGATGATGTTGGTTATGGAGATGTTGGTGCTTATGGTTCCAAAATGATTCCTACACCCAATATTGATAAATTGGCTAAGGAAGGATTGCGTTTTACTGATGGACATTGTACTGCGGCTACCTGCACGCCATCACGCTATGCCATGATGACTGGAGTGCATGCCTTCAGAAATAAGGTAAATATTTTACCTCCTAATGCGCCCTTAACTTTTCCAACAGATGTTTTAACCTTGCCTAAGGTTTTTCAAAAAGCAGGTTATACGACAGGTGTTATTGGTAAATGGCATTTAGGTCTAGGAGAAAAAGGAGTGTATACAGATTGGAATAATGAGGTAAAGCCAGGACCTTTGGAAGTTGGTTTTGATAGCTGTTTTTTATTGCCATCAACAAATGATAGGGTTCCTTGTGTGTATTTGGAAGGCCATAAAGTTGTGGGCTTAAGTAAAAAAGACCCCTTATATGTAAGCCGGGAGTTTGCAGAGGTACAAGGTAAAAATAATACGGAATATGAAAATGGGGTAACAAATCCAGAGGCTATGACTTATTATAGAAATACCGGAAATCAGCACAACAACACTGTAGTTAATGGAATTGGACGAATAGGCTATATGAGTGGTGGTCAATCTGCTCTTTGGAATGATGAAGGAATGGCAGATGTATTTGTAAAAGAAGTGAAAAAATATATCAAAAAGAATCGTAAGAAACCTTTCTTTTTATATTATTCAGTTCAAGATATTCATGTGCCAAGAGCACCTCATAAACGGTTTCAAGGAAAAACAGAATTAGGTTACAGAGGAGACGCTATGGTGCAGTTTGATTGGGCAACAGGTGAGGTTTTAAAAACGTTAGAAAAATATGGTTTGTCGGAAAATACCATCGTTATTTTTTCAAGTGATAATGGCCCCGCTTATGATAATGGGTATTTAGACGGGACTACCATAACAGATTCTTACGGAGAAAATGACAGAGGTCACGATGCTTCCGGTATTTATAGAGGAGGAAAAGCACAAATTTATGAAGGGGGTACACGTGTTCCATTTATCGTAAAATGGCCAGGTCATATCAAACCAGGTGTTTCTGATGCTGTGGTTAGTCAGATAGATTTTATAGCTTCGTTTTCCGAATTTTTTAATCAAGAAATTACAGAAAATCAAGCCAGAGATAGCCGAAATAGTTTAGATGCTTTTTTGGGAATTGATACAAAGGGACTTCTTTATTTGTTTGAAGAGCATCGAAGAAGAAAGGCTTTGAGAATTGGAGATTGGAAATATATTATTGGAGCTGCTAAAAAGCGAAAAGATTTAGGTCCTGAATTGTACAACTTAAAGTTAGATCCGGGAGAGCAAAATAATGTAGCTTTTTTAAATCCTACAATTGTTGAAGAAATGCATGAAAAATTATTAAAAATCATCCATAAAAAATAAAATATGTTGTTGGACAAGAAATCTGCTTTTCGAACATTTGGTAAGGCTTTTGTCATTCTAAGTTTGTTTTTAGGTCTCGTTATTACTCTTTCATTTTCAAAAAATGATAAAAATAATGGAACAAAAACATACAAAGTCCATGCGCCATTCAATAAAAAATATGAAGAAAAGCAATTGGGTGAAATTTTGTGGTGGGAAGATACTGAGAGAGCTGTTGGAGCCGTCGGCTATCACAAAGGCTTACTAATTGCTCCGCTAAGTTTTGATTTTGGAGGAGGTATGGGAGCTGGGTGTCTGGCTGCATACAATGTTGATGATCCTACAAGTCCAAAAAAAGTTTTTGATTCAAGAAATTTTCCTAATGTATATCATAAAAAAGGAGGCGTAGATTATTTGGGCGATTTAGGAGAAATTCATGCTTTGCAGTTTCATAAGGATATGGTTTTGTTGTCCGACAGAGGTGATGAATGGAATGGTTTTGTCATAGTTGATTTGTCTGGTTTGTATGATCAGGATCCTAAAACCAATCCTAAGGTTGTTAGTAGGTATCGTTTTCCAGATATTGAAAAATCAACAATTTACGATGGCTTTAGCTTTTCTCCAGTTTGGGCTGGCGGTAAATATGTGTATGCTCCAACGGGCTCTTGGGGCTTTTTTATTATTGATACGGGAGATCTGAAAAACCCAAAATTATTGGCACATTTAACCAAAGAACAATTGTACGATCAAACATTGCGTTCAGTTCATGCCATAGGAGATTTGTTGGTTTTGTCGCCAGCAGCAGTCAGAAGTAAAAAAGGAAAATTGGTTTTTGTAGACGTGAGCAATCCTTCGAAACCAAATTTACTCAACAGCCATCCTTTTAAAACGGGTTATCAGGGAACTCTATATGGAAATCGGTTTTATAATTCTGGGTTTACAAGAAAAGATGGAGTTGGTAAAGATTCTTTGACAGATATCATTGCCTATGATTTTTCAGATGTAATGCACATCAAAGAAATAGTGATGTGTACAACAAATAAATTGGATAAAAGTGAATATATGTATTTGCAAGACGACAATATGTTTATTGGCGACTATAATGGGCTTACAAGATGGGATGTAGAAAAAGACAAAGACAAGGCGAATTTTGCCATACATATTTACCCACAACATCCTCCTGCGAATGATTATGGTTTTGTTTCTCCTTTAGGAGGAAACTTAGTGGTTATAGGTTCAGACCATAGTGTGTCAAGTAAACTTAATATTGCTTGTCACCAAGTAGAATCCGATTTAAAAGCTCCTGAAGTTAAAAGTGTTTATCCCAAAAAAGGAACAAAAGGGGTTTCTCCACTAGTCAAAATAGGAATTTCGTTTTCAGATTTTATAGATAATGGTTGCTTAGAGCATAACGCCGTATATGTAAAAGAAAAAGGTACAGGTAAGCTTGTTAAATGTGGTTTTAGTCATGGCCAAGGAATTGTGCATGCGGTACCAATGGAATCTTTGAAAAAGAATAGAACCTATAGTGTTTATATTACGTCCAATTTGATGGATATGGTTGGGAATTCTTTTGAAGGCAATAGTTTGGTGACTCAATTTTCTACAGGAGATTTTCTTTCAGAATATGATACGGAAGTAAAAGTAGATGTACCGAGAGAAGTTGGAACAGCAACTCATATTGAGGGAATTGTAAGCTTTGACGGGGCACCCAAAAAAATAGCGTATGCTTGGGATTTCGGAGATGGGTCGGCGGTGACTTCTTTTTCCGAGAAATCAAGTATAAAAAAAATATTTAAGAAACCTGGAAATTATAGTATTACGCTATTAACAAAAGCTGAGGGGACTGATAGAGTGGTGAAAGCTACTGCTGTTCAGGTGGTTCATAATTTCTTGCCAAAAACTCAAGCAGCCACAAGTAGTACACTTTTATTGGATGAGAAGGAAAATAAAATGTTTGTGGTAAATCCTGATAACAATACGTTTACCTGTGTCGATACAAAAACAAATAAAGTTATGTATGAAGAACAAACAGGGGAATCGCCAGTTTCTATAGCGAAATGTAAAGAAGAAATTTGGATAAGTTGTTCTAAAAGTGACGAGATTAAAATTCACGATGCTGCTTCAGGTAGCTTGCTTAAGACCATTCGTCTTGCTTATGGGGCGGCTCCCTATGGCATTGCGTTTAATGCAAAAACAAACAAAATATTTGTCGCTTTAAGTGCTGTTAATAAAATTCAAGAAATAGATGTTATAAAGTATGAATTACAGCGTTCAATTGAGCTTTATGGTTCTTTACGTCATATCGCTTTTTTACCAGAAAAAAATATTTTGGTGGCACCGCAATTCATAGCCCAAAATCAAAAGGGAGCTATAGTACAATGGGTAGATGTGAAAAAATGGAAAGTACTTTATCAAAAAGAATTGATTCCTAGTTTAGATGTTGATGGAATTTCAAACGGAAGAGGATATCCTAATTATTTAGGAGCTATGGCCGTAAATCCAGAACAAAATAGAGTTTGGATTCCTGCTAAAAAAGATAATTTGTTTAGAGGGCTTAAAAGAGATGGAAAACCTTTGGTGTTTGATCATACGGTAAGAAGCATAGCCGTTCAAATGGATATTGATACTAAGAAAGAATTAGTTAAGGATCGATTGGATTTTGACAATCATGATTTTGCAACTTCGGCGACCTATAACGCGTTTGGAAATAGGGTTTATGTGACAACAAACGGGAGTCAGGCTTTGTTTGCAATAGATGCTTATAACCCCAACAATATTTCTGCTTTTAATACTTATGGCGAAGGTGCAAGGTCTATTGTGGCGAGTAGGGATGGAAATCAATTGTATGTTCATAACCAACTAAGTCGTTCTATTTCGGTGTTTAATACCAAGCCAGATGGAGATGTGAAGTTTAAAACCAAATGGAAAATTGTGCAAAAAGAACTTTTAGCAGAAAATGTGTTGGCGGGTAAAAAAACGTTTAACAATACGTTTAAAAGTAATTTATCTAGAGAAGGATATATGAGCTGTGCTAGTTGTCATATTGATGGTGGTCACGATGGTCGAATATGGGACCTATCGAATCTAGGAGAGGGATTTAGAAATACAATTGATTTGAGAGGAAAAGAAGGGATGAAACACGGAACTTTGCATTGGTCTGCAAATTTTGATGAAATTCAAGATTTTGACAATCAAATTATTAATTTAAATGAAGGAACCGGTTTTTTGTATGAATTGTTGCCTAAAAAACTTAGGAAATTTATTCCACATACATCAGGCTTGCACAAAGGCTTAGATAATTTGGCTGAATATATAACATCACTTTCTGATTACCCAAAGAGTCCAAATAAAAATATTGACGGAACCTATACGAAATCAGCAATTAAAGGCCGTCAACATTTTATCAAATTGGCCTGTTATAGCTGCCATTCAGGAGCAACCTTTACCGATAGTGGATTTGGAACTGTGCATAATATGGGGACAATAAAATCAAACAGTGGAAACAGATTGCATAAGAAATTAGAAGGTTTGGATACGCCGACATTGATTAGTTTGTGGCAAAGTGCTCCTTATTTACACGACGGTTCCGCAAAAACACTAGAAGATGTTTTTGAAAAAGGAGAAGGGGCTAAGGCTCAGGAACATCGGAAAGTAGGTGATTTGAGTAAAAAAGAAAAACAAGAATTAATGTCGTTTTTACTTGAGTTAGATCAGGAAGATGGAATTACAGCAGCAGAGCTGAAAAGCAAGAACAAAAAGCCAAAGTTTGTAAAAGAGCGCTATAAGGCAGATTTTATTTATGAATTTCAAGACTTGAAATATCCTATTGTCAAAGTAAAAGCTTTTGATGAAGATGAGGATCAGAAATTAACCTATCGAATTATTCCGTCTGTATACTCAAATCTGTTTGCTATAGATTCTTTAACGGGACAAGTAGCGTATATTTTTGAAGAAATTTATTTAAAAACAATTGCCAATAAAGTTTTGGATTCGGAAAAACAGTTTGACATAAAAATTATGGTAGAAGATACAGGGGCTTTTGTGAGAAGAGATACGACTTCCTTAGCTGTACATATCCAATTTCCTTATTTGGCCATGTCAAACAAAGAGTTTAAAAGATTTTATGTTTTACTCATAAAAATAAAGCAAAATAAAAAATTGAGCTCCGAAGAGTTGTCGGAATATGAACTACTAAAAGAGAAATCACTTGGCTATAGAAATAATGAAGAACGATGGATACGCACTAGTAAATAAGTTGTTTTCGTTTAAAAGAAATGATAGTAAAAAACTAATTCTAATATTTGTTGGGTAGGACAATAAATTTAAATTTCAAAGTTTATTAAATATAAATCTTACTTTTGTTTTTTTTGAAAAGAAGATACAAAGTATATGGCTAAAGAGAAGACAGAAGTTAAATCAACATACAATGTTCCTAATTTGGAGCGAGGTTTGCAAATTATAGAATTGTTGGCGTTGCATACGAAAGGGTTAACATTGACTGAAATTATTCAAATGTTGTCCATCTCAAAATCAAGTGCTTTCCGTATTACGAGTACCTTAATTTTTAAAAATTACCTACAAAAGAACGAAACCACCAAAAAAATTACGCTTTCACGAAAAATGCTGACGCTTGGTATTTCCTCTATGAATGAGCAAAGTATTGTTGAATTGTCTATTGATGTGATGCGAGCTTTGAGAGATGAACTAAAAGAATCGGTTATGCTGGGTGTTATTTTAGGCAGCAAAGGAACCATATTAGAGCAAGTATCTTCTTCTTATCCTGTAAAATTATTTGTAGAACCTGGTACACAATTCAGTCTGCATAGTTCAGTAGGTGGTAAATCTATTTTAGCAAATTTACCTAAGTCCGAATCGGATGCAATTTTGAAAAATGCCAATTTTGTAAAGTTTACCGACAATACAATTACTTCAAAAAAGGAGTTTAAAGAACAGTTGTTGGAAATAAAAAAAGAAGGTTATGCCATTGATAATGGTGAAGATATTCAAGGTATTCATTGTGTAGGAGCTCCTATTTTTAATGAATATGGGTATCCGGTTGCCGCTCTTTGGATTACGGCTCCGCATGGGCGATTGCCACACAACGACTTTCATAAAAAAGGCAAGGTCATTGCCAAATACGCTCTCCAAATATCTACCAAGTTAGGATATATAATACGTTAGTTATTATTTAGTTGCCTTTCTGATGTTTTCCATTTGTGCTAAAAATAGCGCATGGGAGCACTGCGTCTTCTTTGTTTTTATGAAACTAGTTTCATATATGGAAAAAATAATATTGAAATGGTTTTCTATCTCGGTTTTTATTTTTACTTTTGTTTCAAATGAGAAACAAGTTTTTTATTTGAAACAAATATTTAAAAAATGAAAGCAACCGTATACGAAGGAAATAAGACCTTCAAAGTAATTGAAAAAGAGATCGAAGCACCCTTGGCTGGTGAAGTTAGAATTAAAGTAGCTTATTCAGGAGTTTGTGGTACCGATGTGCATATTTATCATGGTATGATGGACAAGCGTGTGGACATGCCTCAAACAATTGGTCATGAAATGTCAGGTACAATTGATGCTGTTGGAGCAAATGTTTCTGATTATGCTATTGGAGATAAAGTTGTTGTTCGTCCTTTAGATGATTCTAAAGCAAAAGCTTCTGACAAAGGATTCAATCATATTTGTGAAGAATTAAATTTTATAGGTATTGATAGTCCGGGTTCTATGCAACAATATTGGAATGTTCCTGCCTTTACATTACATAAATTAAAAGAAAATACAGATTTAAAATTGGCCGCTTTGATAGAGCCTTTATCAGTAGCTACGCATGATGTTCGTTTGAGTGGTTTGGTAGCTGGTGAAACTGCCGTTGTTTTAGGGGGTGGGCCTATCGGACTTTTGGTTGCTATGGTGGCTAAAGAAGTGGGTGCGCAAGTAATTATTTCTGAAGTAAATCCAATTCGTATTCAAAAAGCCAAAGAACTTGGTTTTGATGCCGTAAGTCCTATTGATGTGGATTTGGTAGCCTATGTACATGGGAAAACGGAAGGAAGAAAAGCGGATGTTGTTTTTGAAGTAGCGGGAGTTCAACCTGCTTTAGATGTAATGACAGAAGTTGCTGGGATTAGAGGTAGAATCGTTATGGTGGCGATTCACGGAGTAAAAAAAGAAATTGATTTGTTTAAATTCTTCTGGAAAGAATTAAAATTAATTGGAGCTCGTGTATACGAACGTGAAGATTATGAGAAATCAATCGCATTGATTACAGCTAATGAATTGCCGTTTGAAGATATGATTACTGATGTACAACCTTTGTCTAATATTCAACAAGTATTTGAAAATATTGATAAAAACCCTGATGGATTAAAAGTCTTAATGGATTGTCAATTGTAAAAATCAGCTATGAGCTTAGGGCTTTTAGCATTTCAAAATAGATAGAATAAAAACATGCTAAAGGCTAGTAGTAAAAAGCCAATAGCTTAAAGAGAATAAAATGAGTATTTTAAATAGTTTCAGTTTAGAAGGAAAAACAGCCTTGGTAACAGGTTGTAAAAGAGGAATAGGAAGAGCAATGGCTATTGGTTTAGCTGAAGCAGGAGCTAATATTATTGGTGTTTCGGCAACTTTAGAATTAGAAGGAAGTGGCGTTGAAAAAGACGTACAAGCAGTTGGTAAAAACTTTAGTGCTTACCAATGTGATTTTTCTGATAGAAAATCCTTGTATAAATTTATTGCTGAAGTAAAAAAAGACCATCCTCAAATAGATATTTTGGTGAACAATGCAGGAACTATCTTAAGAGCGCCTGCTGCTGAGCATTCAGATGAGTTATGGGACAAAGTAATAGAGGTAAATCAAAATGCACAATTTATTTTAACTAGAGAGTTTGGTAGAGATATGATTGCAAGAGGTTCAGGAAAAGTAATTTTCACAGCTTCTTTATTAACTTTTCAAGGAGGAATTACAGTACCAGGTTATGCAGCGAGTAAAGGAGCAATTGGTCAAATGACGATGGCTTTTGCTAATGAATGGGCTGGAAAAGGAGTAAATGTAAATGCAATTGCACCAGGTTATATTTCAACAGACAACACAGAAGCATTAAGAAACGATGCTGAAAGATCCGCTTCAATTTTATCACGTATCCCAGCCGGTCGTTGGGGGAATCCAGTAGATTTTGCAGGGCCAACAGTGTTTTTAGCATCAGAAGCAGCAGCATACATGCACGGATCCGTCGTTTTAGTTGACGGAGGTTGGATGGGTAGATAATCCTTTTATAGACTATGAATAACAAAATAAATAGAAGTATGAAAATGCAATCACTATTCTTTATAGTGGTTGTATTTTGTGCTGTCATAAATTTGAAGGCTCAGAATAAACCGAATATTGTTTTTATTTTATCGGATGATGCGGGTTATGCAGATTTTGGCTTTCAAGGAAGTAAAGATTTTAAAACACCAAACTTAGATGCTTTGGCAAAAAGTGGTGTAAAGTTTACACAAGCGTATGTTTCTGCAGCTGTTTGTGGTCCGTCTAGGGCAGGTTTGTTGACTGGTAAATACCAGCAAAAATTTGGCTTCGAAGAAAATAATGTTCCGGGTTATATGAGTGCATCCGGATTGTTAGGTGATGAAATGGGACTTCCATTAGATCAGGTAACTGTGGCGGATTATTTGAAAAAACAAGGCTACAGAACTGCCATCTTCGGAAAATGGCATATGGGTAATGCGGATAGGTTTCACCCTACAAAAAGGGGCTTTGATGAGTTTTATGGTTTTAGAGGAGGTGCTCGTAGTTATTACGAAATTTCAGAAAAAAGTGAGAAAAGAAGATTGGAAGATCGATTGGAACGTGGCTTTGAAGATTTTAAAGAAAGTGAAATCTACTTAACAGATGCTTTGGCAAATGAAACAAATAAATTTATGGAGCGTAATAAAAACAATCCATTCTTTGTGTATTTGTCCTTTAATGCCGTGCATACGCCCATGGAAGCTCGTGAAGATGACTTAAAAAAAGTAGCGAAACATCTTACTGGAAAACGCAGAACTTTAGCGGCTATGACAATGGGCTTGGATAGAGCTTGCGGTCAGGTGCTAGATAAAATTAAAGAGCTAGGAATAGAAAAAAATACCTTGATCGTTTTTGCAAACGACAATGGAGGTCCTTCAGATTCTAATAAATCGTGCAATGCACCCTTAAGTGGTACAAAAGCAAATCATTTAGAAGGAGGTATTCGAATTCCTTTTTTAATGTCTTGGAAAGGACATCTTAAGAAAAATAAAACCTACAACAATCCAATTTCGACATTGGATTTGTTGCCAACTTTTGTGGCTACCGCAGGAGGTGATATAGAAAAAATTGAAGGTTTGGACGGGGTGAATTTACTTCCCTATGTGACCCATGAAATTAAAGAAAAACCACATACAACTCTGTATTGGAAAAAAGAGGCGAGAGGTGCTATTCGATTCAATGATTATAAATTGATTCGTTTTCCAGACAGACCTGCTGAACTCTATGACCTAAGCAAGGATATTTCTGAAGTAAATGATTTGGCTTCTGAAAACCCAGAAATGGTTAAGAAATTGTATAAAATGTTATTCAACTGGGAGCTAACTCTTGAACGTCCGTTGTGGCAATTGAAAAGAGTGTTTGAAGGAAAAGCAGCCGAGAGAATGGATACGTATAGAAAAGAAAAAATAAAGAAATAAATAAAAATTATGGCAGAAATTAAAGAGTACCAGTTATTTATTAATGGAGAATGGAAAACTTCTACTTCAGGAGAAACGATTGATATTGTAAGTCCATCAACGGAAGAAATTGTAGCACGTGTTCAAAATGGAACGGCGGAAGAAGCAATTGAAGCGCTTAAGGCAGCAGAAAAAGCTCAAAAAGAGTGGAAAAAAATGCCTCCACGTGATCGTGCTGATTTGTTATATAAATTAGCAGATGAAATTGATGCCAACACAGAACGTTTAGCTGTTTTATTAACTAGAGAACAAGGGAAACTTTTAAAAGTAGCTCGTTTTGAAGTAGCCGTTACTGGATCCTTCATCAGATATGCTGCAGAAGGAGCTCGTAGAATTGAAGGAGATATTATTCCTTCTGACAATCCTAACGAACAAATTTGGATTCAAAAAGTTCCTCGTGGGGTTGTTGTGGCTATTACTGCATGGAATTTCCCATTGGCTTTAGCAGGTCGTAAATTAGGACCGGCATTAGCGGCAGGGAATACCATTGTCATTAAACCAACATCAGAAACTCCTTTAGCTACTTTAGAATTAGGAGATTTAGCCAATAAAGTAGGAATTCCTGCTGGAGTGATCAATATTTTAACAGGACCAGGTAGAGCTATGGGGAATGCATTGGTAGAAAGCCCAATTACCAAAATGGTAACCATGACGGGTTCTACTCCTGTAGGACAACAAATTGCTCGTAATGCTGCAGAAAACATGACACATGTGCAATTAGAATTAGGAGGTAAAGCGCCTTTTATCGTTTTTGAAGATGCGGATATTGATGCTGCGGTAGAAGCTGCTTTACATTCTCGTTTTGACAACTGTGGACAAGTTTGTACTTGTAACGAGCGTATGTATTTGCACGAAAGTATTCATGATGTATTTATGGAGAAATTTATAGCAGCAACGAAAGCTCTTAAGGTAGGAGACCCAATGTTAGAAGAAACAGATATGGGACCTAAAGTAAACGCTGCTGAGTTAAAGCATATGGAACATTTAGTTGAAATAAGTGTGAAAGAAGGAGCAACTATTGCTACTGGTGGTAAAAGACCAGAAGGAGCAGAATTTGAGAGAGGATATTGGTTTGAACCAACTGTTTTAACAAACGTAACTCAAAATATGACAATTGTTCATGAAGAAGCTTTCGGACCTATTTTACCTGTTTTAAAATTTAGCTCTTTCGATGAGGTTATTGCTTATGCAAATGATAGTGAATATGGTTTAGCTGTAATGGTGTTTACAAATGATATGAATACAATCATGAAGTGTAACGACGAGTTGGAATATGGAGAAATCTATGTAAACAGAGGTCATGGTGAGCAACATCAAGGATTCCATAACGGATATAAAAAATCGGGTTCTGGAGGGGAAGATGGAAAATATGGTTTTGAACAATATTTAGAAAAGAAAACTTTTTATATCAGACATAAAGCATAAAAATTTATAGAAGAGTCTGCTGGGGAATGTATTTTTATTGGTTTATAGATATACCTAGCGGCTTTTCTGTTTTTTAAACAAAATAGACACATGAGTACAAAAATTTCAAAAATAAAAACACAACTGTTTACAGTGCCATTGCCAGAAGTAATGTCAGATGCTAAACATGGAGATCATTATCATTTTGAGTTGGTTACTGTAACCATAACTTTAGAAGATGGTTCTGAAGGAACAGGGTATACGTATACTGGAGGAAAAGGTGGGTTTGCTATCAAAGCGATGATAGAGCATGATTTTGAAAGTGTATTGCTTGGAAAAGATGGAACAGATATCGCTGGTATTTATGACTTCTTAGAGTGGCACGTACATTATGTGGGGCGTGGAGGTGTGGCTTCTTTTGCTATTTCTGCAGTAGATATTGCCTTATGGGATATCAAATGTAAAAAAGCTGGTGAGCCCTTATGGAAAATGGCAGGTGGAGCAGGGAATACTTGTAAAGCCTATTGCGGAGGTATCGATTTAATGTTTCCTTTAGAGAAATTATTAAACAATATGAAAGGATACATGGCAAGAGGATTTAATGCCGTGAAAATTAAAATTGGACGTGAAAATTTACAAGAAGATTTAGATCGAATCAAAGCGGTTCGCGAATTTGTTGGACCTGATGTAACTTTTATGGTAGATGCCAATTATTCAATGACCGTTGAAAAAGCCATCAAAGCCATTGAAGGTTTTAAAGAACACAATATCACTTGGTTTGAAGAACCAATCATTCCAGACAATTACAAAGGTTTTGGTGAAATTGTTGATGCTACTGGTTTTCCTTTAGCTATGGGTGAAAACTTACATACGATTCACGAATTTGAGTATGCTTTCGATCAAGCGAAATTGTCATTTATACAACCAGATGCTTCCAATTGTGGTGGTGTTACAGGTTGGTTAGCAGCAGCAAGATTGGCAGACAAACACGGAATTCCAGCTTGTTCTCACGGAATGCAAGAATTACACGTAAGTTTGGTTTCTGCACAACCTAATTCAGGTTGGTTAGAAGTGCATAGTTTTCCTATTGATGAGTATACAACCAGACCATTAGTAGTTGAAAATTTCAGAGCTGTTGCTCCAGATTATCCAGGAGTAGGAGTTGTATTCGATTGGGAGAAATTAGCTCCTTTCGAAGAAAAATAAACAAACTAAACTTAAATCAATAATAATGAGTGTAGAAATAACAAAGTTTGGAGCTTATCAAAGAGAGGGTATCGACCAATATTCGCTTAAAAATGCCAATGGAGTTGAAGTAAAAATAATAAATTACGGAGCAACAATTACAACAATCAATGTGCCTAATTCAAAAGGTGAAATTGAAAATATAGCTTGTGGTTTTGATACTTTAGAAGGCTACTTTGGAAAAGAATATGTGGAAAATTCTCCTTATTTTGGAGGAACCATTGGAAGGTATTGTTCTCAAATAAAAGATGCCAAATTTTCTTTAAATGGAAAAGGGTATCAATTGGCTGCGAATTGCAATGATAATAACTTGCATGGAGGATCTGTAGGTTTTGATAAAAAGGTTTGGTCGGTAGAAATACCTGAAATAGCAACACCAACAGTGGTTATGAAATTGGAAAGTAAAGACTTGGAAGAAGGATTTCCAGGAAATGTTGCCGTTTCTGTAACTTTTTCTTTGACAGATGAGAATGAATTGAAAATAGCCTACAAGGCTACGCCAGATCAAGACACACCACTATCTCTTACCAATCATAGCTATTTTAATTTAAATGGATTTGCTTCAACAGTGGAAAACCATGTTGCCAAGGTACATACCTATAAAAGACAAGCCATGGATGAAACAGGAGCAGGAACTGGTGAGATAGTAAATGTAACAGGACAAGCAGATGATCTTAGAGATGGAAAGCGAATAGGAGATGTTCATAAAGCTATGAATGATGGATTTGAACATTTTTATGTTTTCGACAATGCTGAGTTTAAATTAGCGGAAGTAGCGCATATCAATTCTGAAGAATCAGGGAGATCTTTAACTGTTTTTAGTGAAGAACCTTGTATGTTATTGTATACAGGAAAATATACTTCTGATGAAATAAGACGAGAAAACGGTGAGCAATATGGGAAATACCGTGGGTTTTGCTGTGAAACACATCGATACCAAAACGGACCAAATATTCAAGGTTCACCAAAATCAATTACCAAAGCTGGTGAAGAATTTAAAAGTACGACTATATTTAAATTTGGTTGGTAATCTACTTTATGTAGGCAGTAAAATAAATTTTAATAAATAAACTTAAACAATAATTTTATGATAACAGGTGTATTATTTGCAGTACTTGCAGGATTATTATTAGGGCTATATGCCTTGCCAGAAAAATTTACCAAAGATTTTGAATTCGAAAATACATGGAGTATGTTTTTCGCAATCAACACTTTTGTAGTGCCCAATATTGCCGCATTTTTATTAATTGATGGTTTTGCCGATGTGTTAGGCGCAATTCCTTCCAATGTGTTAATTGCCATGATTGTTTCAAGTGTTGCTTGGGGGATTGGAGCCATGATGTGGGGAAAAGCAATTAATTATATAGGACTTTCTTTAGGTTTCTCTATATTTATTGGAACCATTATTTTAGTCGGTTCTTTGATTCCGTTTTTTGTAGGAGGTATTCCAGCAACAAATGTGTTCTTAACTATTTTAGGAGGTTTGGTTGTGGTGCTTATTGGAGTAATGGCAAATGGTAAAGCCGGAATATTACGTCAAAAAGATGAAGAGGGGGCTAAAGCTGAAGGGGATCAAAAAAGTGGTTCTATGGCTACGGGTATTCTTATTGCCATTGTAGGTGGTTTGCTAGCAACAGGGTTTAGTTTTGCAAATTCTTATGGTGCCGAAATTATTGACCAAGCTTCACAGGCACAAGGAAATGCTTCTTGGAAAAGTGCGATTGCAGTAATGTATGTTATTTATATGGCCGGAGGTGTTGCTATTGCGGTATATTTTATTCAGCAATTAACAGCTAAAAAATTATGGGGTAAATTCAAAACACCTCATTTAGGCAAAAACATCATGTTAACGAGTATTATGGGCGTTTTTAACTTTGCCGCTTCTGTAGTGTTTGCCTACGCGGCTTTTAAATTAGGAAAAGAATTAGGAGGAAGTGTTGGTTATGCAATTTTTAATACCGCCTGTGTTGTGACGGCTATTGTAAGTGGTCTGATTACAAAAGAGTGGGTAAAGGCTTCTTCAAAAGCAAAAAACTCATTGTATTTAGGTTTATCTTGTATGGTGATTGGAATTTTAATTATTGCGTATTCAAATACATTAGCTTCATAAAAATAAAAAAGAATAAAATGAAAAAAATAAAATTTATAATCCCTGTATTAATAGGGCTAAGCTTTTTTTCTTGTGAGAAAAAAGCAGATTGTAAGCATGAACATGTTAAGCAGGTAGAATTGACTGATGAAAAACAAGATTTTCTTGGAATTACCAATAAAGATAAATTAAGTGCCGCTTCTAAAAGAGCTTTGCTATGGCCAGATGAATTATTGCATGGCAATGATTGGTTTTTTAAATATGAAACTTATGATTTAAAAGGAGATTTGGCCTATGAAGAAGGCGTGGTAAGAAGAGATCCTAGTGCAATTATCAAACATGATGGAAAATATTATGTTTGGTACAGTAGAAGTACAGGACCTTCTCAAGGTTTTGGAGGAGATGTTGTAAAAGACAAAGTTTTCCCTTGGGATCGTTGTGATATTTGGTATGCAACTTCTAAAGATGGTTTGACTTGGAAAGAAGAAGGTGTGGCGGTAGCTAGAGGAAAAGCAGGAGAATATGACGATCGTTCTGTGTTTACTGTTGAAATTATGGAACATGACGGAATGTATTATTTATCGTACCAAACCGTTAAAAATCCTTACAGCGTTCGTGTAAAAAATCAAGTAGGTTTGTCATGGTCTAATTCTCCAAATGGTCCTTGGACCAAAGCAAAAGAACCAATTTTAAGTCCGGCTGATAATGGAATTTGGAAAGGAGAAGAGCAAGATCGTTTTGCTGTAATTAAGAAAGGTGATTTTGACAGTCATAAGGTGCATGATCCGTGTATTCTTCCTTTTAAAGGCAAATTTTATTTGTATTATAAAGGTGAACAAATGGGAGAAGCGATTACTTTTGGTGGTCGTCAAATTAGACATGGGGTAGCAATTGCTGACAATCCAAAAGGGCCTTATGTAAAGTCTCCATACAATCCTATTAGTAATAGTGGTCATGAAATTTGTGTTTGGCCATACAACGGAGGTATTGCTTCTTTAATTACAACAGATGGACCTGAAAAAAATACGGTACAATGGTCTCCTGACGGAATTAACTTTGAAGTAAAAGCGGTTGTGAAAGGAGCGCCACATGCCATTGGTTTAAATAGAACAGCAGATAATGAAAAAGAACCAACTGAAATTTTACGTTGGGGATTGACACATGAATACAAAAATTACAACTACCAGTATATTCGTGGATTTAAAACGTCAAGAATGCAATACCACACTGCAAAAGGTGTTGTAAAAAAAGGAAGTGAGTTTTCTGTGAAAAATCAGAAATAATAGAACTTTATTTATAAAAAAAGATCAGTTTTATCCTGGTCTTTTTTTTGTGGTAGTTATTAAAACATACCTTTTAGTCTTCTATGTGAAATTTCAGTAAGTTTGAAGGAATAAAATTAGTATTCAATAGTAAAAAGTAATCCTATGAAATATCAAAATTTTTTAATCATCAATACTCTTGTTTTTTTATTGTTTGTTTCTTGTCAGGAATCAAAAAAAGAAAAATCACGAAAATACCATGCAAATTGGGAATCCTTAAAAGAACATCAAACACCTGAATGGTTTTTAGATGCAAAATTTGGAATTTATTGTCATTGGGGACCTTATTCTGTGCCCGAATATAAAAACGAATGGTATTCGCATTGGATGTATGTAAACAAGGACAATCCTGAAGCTAAAAATGGAGAGGCAAGTCACTATTACAAACATCACGTAGAAACTTATGGAACCTTAGATAAATTTGGCTACAAGGATTTTATTCCCATGTTTACTGCCGAAAAATTTGATGCAGCAGAATGGGCAGATTTATTTCAAAAAGCAGGAGCTAAATTTGCAGGGCCGGTATCAGAACATGCAGATGGTTTTGCCATGTGGGATAGTGAATTGACGCGTTGGAATGCTAAAGACATGGGGCCTAAAAGAGATATTATGGGAGAACTTTCTAAAGAAATTAGAAAGCGAGATATGAAATTTATTGCTACTTTCCACAGGCAATGGTTGTATGCATGGTTTCCTACATGGGATGAAACGACAGATGCGGCTGATCCTGAATTTGCAGATTTGTATGGACCTAAAGTAAACAAAGGCGACTTTCAATTTCCACACAAAAAAAATCACGCAACTGCGAATGGAGAAAAATTTCATTACCCAATGGCAGGAAAAGAATTTAACGACGAATGGTTAAATAGGTTAAAAGAAATTATCAATAAATACGATCCAGATTTGGTGTGGTTTGATAACAAAATGGATATTATTTCTGAAGAACACAGACAAGAGTTTTTAGAATTTTATTACAATCATGCAGATAAAAAAAATCAAGAAGTAGTGTCTACTTATAAATTTGAAGACTTTGCCAAAGGATCTGCCGTACTAGATTTGGAAAGAGCCAGAATGAGTGAAAAGAAAGAATTTCCTTGGTTAACCGATGATTCTATAGATTGGAATTCTTGGTCGCATATAAAAAATCCAAAATATAAAACAACCAATAGGTTGATTGATTTTTTAGTAGATGTGGTTAGTAAAAACGGAGCGGTATTGTTAAATATTACACCCAAAGCCAATGGAGAAATTCCAGAACCTGTAAAAGAGCGTTTGTTAGAAATGGGAGCTTGGTTGCAAACTAATGGTGAAGCAATTTACGGAACCAGAACTTTTGATATTTATGGAGAGGGAAGTTTTAAAGCAGTAGAAGGACATTTGAGTGAGCAAAAAAATGCAGACAATACAGCAGAAGATATTCGCTTTACCACTAAGGGGAACATTTTATATGCTATTGCTTTGGCTTGGCCAGAAGGAAAAGAATTTACCATACATTCTTTGGTGAAAGACAATGGTTTGTTTCCTGTAAAAATAAAATCTATTCAATTATTAGGAGACAATCAAGATTTGAAATTTGAGCGAAATGATAAAGGATTGACGATTGAACTTCCTGAAAATAAAAAAGGAAATCATGCTTTTACTTTTAAAATAACCCCAGAGAATTAGGGGTTATAGGTTTTTCCTTTTTAAATTTCACCGGTTAAATCATAAATAACTAAAGTTTTTATAGGTTATAGAAACTTTAGTTATTCAACAGCTTGCACAACTTTATTTTACATGATCATCCTAAATGCACAAGGGATGTTCATGTAAGGTTGTTATCAAAAGTTTAGATTGATGTACGTTTTGTTTCCTAAATGAATTATTTCTGTAAATTTTGATACATAACAGTAGAATAAACTAAATCCTTATTGCCTATTAAATTAGTGTACCTTTACAAGGCTCGGCTTACCCGATTTCATTAATTCTTTTTTTCAGATGTTTCTGATAATAAAAAAAGAGTATTACAAATATTTTCTTGCTACTTACCCACAAGAATTATAAAAATTCTTAACCAATAAGCGACTAAAGTAACAACAAAATTATAAAAAGAAGAGCTATGACCAAATCCAAGAATATAATTCTGGAATTAAAGGAACAGAATGTTGACTTTACGAATAAAAATAAAACGCTAGAGCTAGCAAAAACTAAAGCAGAAACAGTAAATCGTAAACTAAACTTATTTTATGACATTTCACCTAATGGGCATTATATTGTTGAAAGTAATGGTGAAATTGTTCATATTAATAATAGCGGTTTAAGTCTTTTAAATAAAAAAATGAAGGATGCAGCCAACATTAGTTTCTGCGAATTTATCTCGGAAAAAGACCTACCTAATTTCAATGCTTTTTTACAAAAAGTAAAACGTACAAATTCTGATAATTTCTACGATATACAATTATCTATAAATAAAAAAAACATACTTGTTGAATTAATAGCTACATATTTAGAAAAAGAAGAACAATATCTTATAATTACCATAAAACGAACCCAAAAAGAACATCTTAATAGAATATTATTAGAAAATAAGTTTATTTTTAAAGAAACTCAAAGAATGGGCCATATTGGCTCCTTTAAATTCAGTATATCTAATAACTTAATAGAAATATCTGAAGAGTTGTATTTAATTTTTGGGATTCCCCGTGAAACGTCTATTACTATTTCAAATTGGAAAAACATTGTTCATCCTTTAGACAGAGAAATGATGGTTAATTTTTTTAAAAGATGTATTGCGAATCATGTATCATTTCATAAGGAATACAGAATTATTCGGCAGAATGACAATCAAGTGAGGTGGTTAGATGGATGGACAGAAATTGCTTTTGACACGGAAACAAATAAACACACTATGATTGGAGTAATCCAAGACATTACCGAACGAAAATTATCGCAAGAAAAAATACAATATACAGAAACACGTTCTCATCAAATTTTTGAATCCTCAAAAGAAGGTATATTAATACTTAACGCAATTACCGGACAAATTACGGATGCAAATCCTTTTTTAATAGAATTGATTGGATATAACTACCACGAGTTAGTAGGAAAAGAGCTTTGGCAAATTGGTGTTTTTAAAAATATAGCGGCTTCTAAAGAAACTTTTATCGAATTACAAAACAAAGAATATATTAGGTTTGAAGACATGCCATTAGAAACAAAAGATGGAAACTCAATAGACGTAGAATTTGTAAGTAATGTATATATGGTTGATAAGAATAAAATAATTCTGTGCCATATTAGAGACATTTCTGATCGTAAAAGAGCAGAAAAAGCATTGCATGAAAGAGGTCAATTATATTATGCTATGTTCGAAAAAAACCAAACCCCACAACTATTAATAGATCCTATTAATGGTAATGTCATTGACGTGAACTCATCAGCAGCAAAGTTTTACGGGTATTCTTTAGAAGAATTTAAATTAATGTCACTATCAGACATTAGTACGTTTCCTTCTGAACAAATATTGGAAGAGATGAAAAAATTTACAATCACAGGGCCCTCTTATTTTGAGTTTATTCATAAGTTAGCTTCAGGTGAAACTAGAGATATTGAAATGTATACGAGTCCTTTATCTATTAATGGACAAGCTTTATTAATTTCAACTATAAACGACATTTCTAAACGGAAACTAGAAGAAGAAAGACTGGTACAATTAAATAAAAACTTAAAAGAAGTAAACGTCTTAAAATCGCAATTTATTTCTACTGTTTCTCATGAATTTAGAACTCCTTTAGCAGGGATTCTGTCTAGTGTTCAATTATTACAAATTTATAGCGATACTTGGAACAAGGATAAAAAAGAAAAAATTTTTAAGCAGATATTTGATGGCGTACAACAAACAAAAGCATTATTAGATGATGTTTCTCTTATAGACGAAGAACAAACTAGTAAATCTTTTTTTAGACCAACAAATATTCAACTTATTCCGCTTCTTGAAGAGATTATTGAAGAAAATTTAAGTATCTCAGAAACCAATCAAAAAATAATTCTAAAATCTCAATTGAAAATTGAAAATTATTACATGGACGCAATAATGATTCGTCATATTTTTAATAACGTAATTTCTAATGCCTTAAAATACAGTGGTAAAAACATTGCGTTTCATTTAAAAGAGAACAACCATAAGGAGATAGAATTCAAAATTATAGATCAAGGAATTGGAATACCTCATGAAGAAATAAAATATTTATTAGAACCTTTTTACCGTGCTACTAACAAAGGTGCTGCAAAAGGAACCGGTTTTGGATTGTCTATTGTTAAAAGATTTGTTGACCTTCATAAAGGTCAAATGTTAATAGAATCTATTGTAGATAAAGGAACTACGGTAACTATTTCATTACCATACCTACAGTAGAAAATGTTTAGTAAAAAATAAAATCTAAATGAAAGCTGTATTTTCACTCAACAACAAGTAATTCTTATTTTTTAAAATGAAAAAAATCCTGATCATAGAAGATGACACTATTTTAAGAGAAAATACTGCTGAATTTATTAGAGCAAATAATTTTGAGGTATTTGTTGCAAAAGACGGGCTAGAAGGCGTTCAAAAAACTTTAAGACATCTACCTGATCTTATAATTTGCGATATATCGATGCCTAACATGAATGGTTATGATTTTTACAAAACAATTAAGCAAATTAAAGCTACATATACAATTCCTTTAGTGTTTTTTTCAGCAAGAACTGAAAAAGAAGACATAAGGGCTGGTATGCAATTGGGCGCTGATGATTATATTACAAAACCATTTGATCTACATGAAGTATTAAAAGTAATTAATACACGTCTTGATAAATATGATAAGCTGGTAAAAATTAATGAAGATAAATTTCATGCACTTATCGATCATCCAACTTTAGGAATTTATATTTACGAAAACGGTAAATTTATATTTTATAATGAACCCTTAGCAGCTATTTTTGGTTACCAATACGATGATTTTTCTTCCATAAGTTTTGAAGATCTTCTGGATGAAAAACAGTGCGATAAGAAAAAAATTTTAAATGACCTAGATCGTTGTTTAAAAGACTCTAAAGGTTATATATCTCATAAATTTAAAGCGACTCATAAAAATTCTACTCCTATTTTTGTTGAATTAACTGGTACAGTAATTAATTATGAAGGTAAATCGAGTCTTGCAGGCAATATCTTTAAAATAGATAACATTAGTAAAACATCAATTATATTTAAAGAGATCTTAGACGACCCACCAAACTTAACCAAACGAGAACTTGAAGTTTTAAAACTAATTTGTAATGGGAAATCTACTTTAGAAACCTCAGAAATTCTTTTCCTTAGCCAACGTACTATTGAGACTTACCGAGCAAATTTATTAGAAAAGACAAAAAGTAAAAACATTGCTGAACTAATTATGTACGCTATTAAAAATGGATTAATCCTTGTGGATTAATAACTAGAATCAAATATCGAATAATTTAGAGGCCTTTCTTAAATAAGTTTTTAGTTCTTTTAAACTTAGCTCCAAAATACGATCTATTAAAATACGCTAAATCAGATTCTTCATACTATTTTGTTTTAAATCTTCACCGCTCAGTATTTATACCCATCGTTATTGCTTATTTTTTTTAACAAATCGGTAAATGTACTGACCTGCTTTGTTGTTAAAAATATGTTCTTTGCCGCATAACGAGAGATTATTAAGGCAGATTCCATCATTAATTTAATAATCGAAATAATTCTGTATCTATAAGTCTAACATAGAAAACTGATTATTACAATTTTTTAAATGAAAAAAATACTTATCATCGAAGATGACAATGTCTTAAGAGGAAATACAGCCGAGTTCATTAAAGGTCAAAATTTTGATGTTTACATAGCAGAAGATGGACTTGTAGGCGTGCAACAAACCTTAAAATATTTACCAGATCTGATACTTTGCGATATATCTATGCCTAATATGAATGGGTACGATTTCTATAAAACAATTAAACAAATTAAGGCTACTTCTACCATTCCTTTAGTCTTTTTTTCTGCAAGAACAGAAATTGAAGACATAAGAGCAGGAATGCAATTGGGAGCTGATGATTATATAACTAAACCTTTCAATCTTTATGAATTGTTGAAAGTTATAAATACACGGCTCGCAAAATATGATACATTAAAGCAGATTAACAACGAAAAATTTCAAGCACTTATAAATCACCCAACATTGGGTATTTACATTTATAATAACGGTAAATTTTTATTTTACAATAATATATTAGCAAATATTTTTGGTTACAATTACGATGATTTTGCGTGTGTAAATATTGGAGATCTCCTGGATGAAAAAAAATGTAACAAAAAAAACATTTTAAATGATTTAGACCGTTGTTTAAAAGCCTCAACGGGCTCTGTCTCTATTAAATTTGAAACTTCTCATAAAAACTCAAGCGCTATCTTGGTTGAATTATTTGGAACTGTAATTACTTATAAAGGACAATCTTGTTTAGCTGGTAATGTGTTTAAATTAGACAACCTAAATAAAAACCTATTTAATTTTAAAGACAGTATAGAAATATTGCCAAAATTAACGAATAGAGAGCTTGAGGTTTTAAAATTAATCTGTAAAGGAAAATCTACTTTAGAGACATCTAAAATACTTTTTTTAGGTCAACGAACTATTGACACCTATAGATCAAACCTTTTAGAAAAAACAGAAAGCAAGAACACAGCAGAACTTATAATGTATGCTATTAGAAATAGATTAATAGAAATAGAGTAAGAAAACAGATTCTTCTAATGACTATAAATTTCAAAAAATAGAGTCCCCCAATACTATTAAGAATTACATCTAACAGCTCTAATAAAAGATATATAAAACTATATAATTACCATATATATATATTAGGTATTTATACCCAATGTGTTTTCATTTATTTAATGAGAATAGGTAAATGTACTGACTGTTATCACTTAAACATAACGGTACTTTGCATTCTAAACAGATAATTAATAGTAGAATTTCTGTTTATTAAAAAACATTAATATGAAAAAAGGTATACTTTTATTTGCAATAACAATATTTCTTTTTTTTACTTCAATCAGAAGTATCAGTCAAACACTTGAATTAGGAATAATTGATTCTTTTGAAGGTTTCAGTGGAGAAGGAGGAATTACAAATGGGGCTGGAGCCGTATGGACAGGAGATGTTGGTACCAATGCGGGAGCCATAACCGGAAGTTTTGTGGGCGATAAATACCAGGCGACTGATGATACAGCTCAAGCTAGGTTCGATTTAATGAGAACCTATATTCATCTTAACGATATTTTTGTTGATTACCATGGTACTCATGCCCCTGCCTTTGGTGGAGAAACGATTACTCCTGGTGTATATTACACTGCCGCTGCTGGGTCGGTAGGAGGAGAGCTTATTCTAGATGGTGGTGGTGACCCTGATGCATTCTTTATTATTAAATTCATGGGGGCAATTACTGTTGGCGCTAACGCAGAAGTTACTTTACTAAATGGTACAAAATCCTGTAATGTGTTTTTTATGTCTGGTGCAGCAATCTCTGTTGGAGCAAATGCGAATATAAAAGGAACTTTATTTTCAAAGGTTGGGGCTATTGACGTTGGTACAGGTGCTACTCTAGAGGGTAGAATGTTATCCATGGCTGGAGCAATAACCACTGGAGCTAATGCAACTGTTTATCAACCTCCTTGCAAAAGTACTATTCCAATATTTTGTGAATTTGGTTGTGGACCCGCTCCTGAGGTAGATATTTTAGGGGTTGTTTCAGAATTTTCACTTTATACGAATATAGGTGCTGTAGGTAACACAAGTATTACAGGAGTTAATGGTAAAATTGGTACAAACTCGGGAGGGATAGCTGGTTTTGGGAATTCGATTCATATAGGAACAGAACATATAGCAGATGCTCTTACAGCACAAGCTAAAATAGATTTAGATAGTGCTTACATTAAACTGATGCTTTTACCTGTGACAGGTGTTCATTTAGCTCCATCTTTTGGTGGAGGAGAAACCCTTAGTCCTGGAGTTTATCATGTAACTGGGGCAGGATCTATAGCAGGAACTATTACTCTTGATGCGGCAGGAGATCCAGATGCAATATTTGTAATTAGGTTTGGAGGAGCTATTAGCATAGCAGCACAGACAACAATGCTTTTAAGCAATGGTGCAAAACGTTGTAATATTTTTTGGCTTGGTGGTGCCGGTGTTATTACTGGTGCAGTTACTATTGGTTCTGGATCTGTTCTAAAAGGTAATTTCTTCTCACATGGTGGGGCTTGTAATTCAGGTGAAGGAGTGTTTTTAGCAGGTAGACAACTTTCTACGGAGGGGGCAATTAATACAAATACAAGTATTTTGTATAGAGATCCAGAATGTGTTACCTCCATCTCTTTAACAGCCATTGACACTGATGGTGATGGTATTTATAATGACGCAGATATAGATGATGATAATGATGGTATTTTAGATACTATTGAAGATTGTATTGATCTCGATGGGGATGGGGTTACTAATGAGTTAGATTTAGATGCAGATAACGATGGTATCCCAGACAATATTGAAGCACAGTCTACAAAAAATTATGGTATACCAACAGGTATAGATTCTGATGATGATGGTTTAGATGATGCATACGATGCAACACCAAATGGAAGTTCAGATGGAACAGGATCCATTGGTATTGTGCCACTAAATACAGATGAAAATGCAACTGTAGGAGCAGACATTACTCCAGATTATTTAGATTTAGACGCTGATGGAGATGGGGTCTTTGATGTTATAGAATCTGGTAGTGGTTTACCCGAAAATGGTAATGGAGTATCTACGGGTACCTTTGGAGATAATGGTTTAAATGACCTTGCAGAAACTGGAAATATTGACTTAGGTTATACAGATCTTAATGGAATATTTGACAATACCCAAACAGATAATTTTTCTGATGAAGATGAAGATGCTCTTACGATTGGAGATGTAGATTATAGAGACGCATCTAATGATGGAGTTCCTATGATTACTCAAATATATCAATTTGGTGATGAAAGATGGATTGAAATTACAAATATTCATGCTACCAAAAGCATTGCGGCTAATCTAATTAATATTCAATTATATATAGATAAAACGGGAGATCAATCTGGTATAGCACCAGATGTTACTTATCTAATTACAACTTCAATTGCTGCTGGAAAATCTATTTTAATTAAAAACACTTCTAATACAATTACTAATATAGATGTTTTTGCTTCGGTTGTTACTAACAACTCTTTAACAGACTTTATAAGTGGAAACGATATTATCACATTGTCTTCAATAAATGACGTTGCTTCATATGCGTCTAGGTATGAAGAAGTTACTTCTATAACCGATAATACCTCTTTTGTAAGGATTGATGAAATTTTATTACCCAATGAAAATTATACATCAACTGAATGGATAGCATTTGTTGACTCAGCGCTAGACCCTTATAGAGTTTTAGCTTCCGGAGGCCCAGAAAGACATCCTCATGATCCTTTAATTTCTGAAATAATAAGCGCGAATATAGATGCTAATACGTTATTAGGCTTACACAAGGTAAATATTACATCTAGAATAGGTAGTTCTTGGTCTAATGGTTTTCCAGACAGGTCTAGACATATTGCCATCAATGAAGATTACAACCACATAAGTAGCAGATTAAGTGCTAGAAAACTAATTGTTAATAACAATAGTAAATTAGCTATTACTGATAATTTATTAGTGGTTACTAACGCTATAACACTAACGGCTACTAATGATGAAATTAGATTAATCGGTTCGTCTCAATTAATACAAACACATACAGGCGTGTCTCAAGTAGTTGGTGACGGAAAATTATTAGTAGATCAAAACTCTTTAGTACCTAGTTTATATAGGTACAACTACATGAGTTCTCCTGTAAATACAATGGGAGAAAGTACCTACTATTTAGATGCTGTTTTAAAAGATGGAACCACTTCTTTAGATGCAACAACTGCTATTGGTACTATAGCTAAAAACATTTCGTTTATTGACGGTTATGATGGAGATACTTCAGACCCAATCTCTTTGGCTGATTGTTGGATGTATACCTATTCTCCAAACGCAGATGGGCGATCTAATTGGGCTCATAAATATAAAAACCTTGAAATAAGCAAAGGAGATGGCTTTATCTTTAAAGGACCAGGAAGACCGCAAAACTATACTTTTGTAGGAACTCCTAATGATGGAACTTTTAATACTATAGCTTCTGTTGGTAAAGATGAATCTTATTTAATAGGAAACCCTTTTCCATCCGCAATTAGTATTAAAAAATTTATAGAAGACAATATAAATTCTACTACTGCAACGTTATATTTTTGGCAACATGTAGGGGAAAGTTCTGCTGAAGGAATTGCTGGACATTCTTTTTCTGGATATGTGGGGGGTTATGCTACTAGAAATATAGCTATGGGAGTATCTGCTAATAATGCAAACGCTACGGTAGATTTCACTTTAGAGGCTGAAGATGCAAACGAGTTAGAGGGGACATCAATAGATGATGATAGTAAAACAGTTATTGAATTGAATGATATAAATGAATATATTAAGTTTTCTAATATTTCCAGAGGTGTAGATACATTAAGAGTTCATTATAAATCATCTGTTGCTAAAAGTATTAATATTAACGTAAATAATGTTAATAGAGGTGACTTTCTTTTAACTGCGACAAGTGGTAATTACATAAATAGAATTATTAAATTGTGTATAGAAAGTGGCAGTAATATTATCTTTACTTCTAATGATGAAAATTCTATTTACATAAATAATGTATGGTTTAAAGATGGTGATGGAAAAACAGAATGTGCACCAGATACTGGCGGAAGCGTATATGATGATTCATATTTTACTGTAGAGCCATATATTGCAATCGGCCAAGGATTTTTTATTCAAGGAGATCCAACTGATGGTGGCCCAATTATTTTTAACAATAGCCAAAGAGAATATAAAATAGAAGAAACTGGCTCATCTGTATTCTTTAAAGGTAAAAATACCAAATCTAAAGAAATTAAAGAATTTAAATTACCGCTTTTAAAAATAGGAATGAACTTTACAAATGCTCAAGAAAATCGGCTGCACCGTCAAATAGGAGTTTCTTTTCATGAATCAAATTCTTTTGCTTTTGATAAAGGATATGACTCTGAAATGTATGATATGAGTACTACTGATATTTACTGGAAATTTCCAAATAATGAACTTCATTATGTAATTGCTGGTGTGCAAGAAATTACAGCTAATTTAGAAGTTCCTGTGGTAATTAATATGGGATACAATGGATCAATTTCTATAATGATAGATGAAATAAAAGACATTGATCAAGATGTTTTTATAAAAGATAAGCTTACAAATCAAACACAGAAAATAAACAATGCTTCTGCTACGTTTCAATTAGAAGAAGGTATATATTCAGATCGGTTTGCGTTGACTTTTATTGAAAGTTCAGCATTGTCTAATGATAATTCTAACCTTGTTATAACTAATATAAAGGTCTATTCAAATAATAATAGTATTATTATTTCTAAAGATGACGATTTAAGTATTACAAGCGTACAATTATATAGCTTTCTTGGGAAAAAAGTAGGTCTTTGGGAAATTATTGAAGACAAAAATTATTACAATCTAAAAACAGAAAACCAAATGTCTTGTGGAGTGTATATTGTTAAAATAAACACCAGTAAAGGTCAGATAAACAAGAAAATACTAGTTAAGTAAAAATAGATAACAGCTTACATATAAATGATTTATTAAAGATTTTGTCTTTAATTGTAATTTTTAGTGGAATCCCTATAAAACTAAACTCATTTATTGTAAGTTTTTTTAACGTATTACTTTTAGAATTCAATAATATCACAATAGCTATTTACACAAATAGCACCTCATCCAAAACTACCAATTGATAATAATGATTTATTACATCTTTAATTATAAGTCTTATATATGTAATCTCACAAGTAAACACAGAATAAACAAGACATAGAATAACAAATTTTTAAAAGTACAAAACACATTCGTTCTAGTATCAAATACATCTGTCACTACAATCTAAGCAAGGTACAATTAGCTTTGTAAGGATAAAATAGTTGATACATGAATAAAAATTACCTCAAGACAATTTTTAGAAAAAGCAGCGTGCTTTTCCTTTTTTTAGGAATTACGAGTTATGCACAAAATAACACCGTAACAATTGATATTGCTTGTCAGCGGTTTCTTAATGAGGTTTCGGAATTGGATAGGACTAAATATTTTTCTGTTCACGATTCAGGAACGGATAAAGAGCAAGCTGCCTTTAGAAAAGATTATAATGTAACTGGTGGAAGAAGTTTTTGGGGTGCCTTTTCGTTTGCAAAATCAAAAACAGGTTCGGTTGGCGTGTATCCGGCAAGTAAAAACGGAAATAACAATCCAAAAGAAGTCAACAGAGGGCAAATAAGTACAGAGCATCCAAGTTCTGCTTTTGTTGATGGAATGGATGTTGAAAAGGCTGCAAATTGGGCGGTTGAATATTTTAAAGACTTTCAAACGGATGCTGGGCGACCAGAATATGTGGAGGTAATGAACGAACCATTTGTGCATGCTTCAGATTTTTATGACGGTTGGAATGCGGCAGAGAACAATCGAATTAAAAAACAAATGGCTTTGTTTTACAAGGAAGTGGGTAAAAAAATTCAAGAAGATGCCTTGCTAAACAAAATAAAAGTTATTGGTTACTCTTCTGCTTGGCCTTCTGTAGAATTGTATGATTTTGGACACTGGGAAGAGAACATGAAAATGTTTATGGATACGGCTGGTGAGCATATGTATGGTTTTGCCACACATTTGTACGACGGTGTGAATGTAGAAGGACAAGACAACAAACGATCGGGAAGTAATTCTGAAGCTATTTTAGATTTGATCGAGAATTATAGCATGATGAAATGGGGCGTTGTAAAACCACATGCAATTTCTGAATATGGAGCTATTGAAAAAGGATACGGAGATGCTTATAGCGACATTGCCAGTGCGCAAACCACTATTTCTATCAATCATATCTTATTTAATTTATTGGATAGAGAAGATCGATTAACCTGTTCTATCCCTTTTATTACAGGGAAAGCGACTTGGCATATAAATGAGGCGAATAATTACCAACCTTATCAAGCAGTACTTTGGAAACCTACAAATATTGGAGAACCTACTCCTGCGGGTTGGGAGTATACCCCTAGAATAAATTTTTACAAACTATGGAAGGATGTCAAAGGCAAGCGGGTTTTTATTAAAAGTGACAATCCAGACATACAATCGCATGCTTTTGTTGATGGAAATAAAATGCATATTGCCTTAAGCAACCTAGATGAAGTTAGTCAAACAGTAGATTTAAAAATGTTGACTTCGTTGACGGATCTAATCAATGTAAAAGTGAAATCTTTAAAAGTTTATGTCGATGCTTTGGCTTCGTATACGGAAACTGTTGTCGACGATTTGACTTCTTTAGAATTGATAAAAGATGAAACCGTAGTTATAGAATTCAATTTAAAAAATGGACTTGCGTTTGACAATGCTTTAAGAACAAAATTATACTACCCAGCCAATAATTTAGAAAAAATTGAAGCAAACAAGGAAATAACATACAGTTTTAACAATGTTGCAACTGGAGATGGTTTTGCGAAATTAAGAATGAGTATTGGAAGAAAACACGATGTTACAAAACAACCTTTAGTCAAAGTAAATGGTGTAGAAGTTCAAGTTCCTGTTAATTATCCTGGCTACGACCAAGCAAATAGAGATGATTATTTTGGAATGATTGAAATTCCTTTTCCAGCAAGTTTACTAAATGAAAGTAATAATGTGTCAGTTGTATTTCCTGATACGGGTGGGAAAATAAGCTCCATGATCTTGTCAACAGATATTTACGACAAAGCACAAAATTCATTCAGCCTTCAAAGTATAGGGAATCCTTGCCCAGGAGAAATGAAAGGTGAATTAAAAATCAAACCACTTATTTCAGATTCTTATAGAGCTAGGTTGACAGGAGAGAATTTTGATGAGACTTACCAATTTTCAAGCAATTATAGCATTCAAAATTTAGCTTCAGGAAAGTATCAGTTGGTCGTTACTTCAGACACGGATGTCAATTTTAAAAGTGAATTTATTTTAGTTATTCAAGAGCCTGAAAGTTTAACGGTAGCATCAAAAATAAATGAAGAAGACAAAATAATGGTACTAAATCTTACAGGAGGTTCTAGTTACAGCATTCGTCATAATAAGGAAACAATACACACAGCGAATTCAGAATACATACTGGAATTAAAGAATGGAGCCAATCAAATAGAAGTAAAAACAGATGCTGATTGCCAAGGTTTATTTTTAGAAAATGTTGCTATTGGAGAAGAAATACACGTATATCCAAATCCGTTTAAGGAGGCAATTACCATAGATTTAGGAATTGATAAAAGTGAGTTTGCTAAGGTAGATTTATTTTCTAGCACTGGAAATTTAGTATTTACTTCGAAAAAAAAAGTGGAAGAAGGAAAAATTAATTTAGTGACATCTTTTATGAAATCGGGGGTTTATGTGGTGGCTGTGCAAACGGCTGCTAAAGTTGTTTTTAGGCAAATGATAAAATGACTCTAAAATGGAACCTCCTTATAGGAACAGTGAACATATAGACAAGGAATAAATACATCTGTATGTATTCAAAAAAAAGCTTACCACTAGCTTGCACCGCATTAATACTGTAAACTTTCACTAATTAAAAATTTTATGAATACAATTAAAAGCGCCATTAAATATGCTGTTTTTCTCTTTTGTGCTGTCATTTCTGCCAAAGATATATATGTAGCAAAAAACGGAAACGATTCAAATGCAGGGACAGAAGTAAGTCCCTATTTAACTTTAACCAAAGCGGCACAAGTTGCCATAGCAGGCGATATTGTTTATATACGTGAAGGGGTTTATGAAGAATTGCTAAAACCTAGCAATTCAGGAACAGCTGGAAATCCTATTATTTTTCAATCTTATCCAGGAGAAAAAGTAGTGATTTCTGCCATGCAATCTTTGTCGGGTTGGACAAAAGACAGTGGTTCTATTTATAAAACAACAATTCCTTTTTCAAGCTTAGGGCAAAAGAATTTTGTAATGAACAATGACACGGCTTTGGATTTGGCAAGATGGCCTAATAAAAATTCAAGCAATCCTTTTGACTTAAATACACTAAGAAACTCTGGAGGAAGTGGCGGTGACGTAATTAACGGTGCTTATTTGACTGAAAATACGATTCCAGCAATAGATTGGACAAATGGAGCCGTGTTTTTTTATGGAGATAAAGGTGGGTCAGGATGGTTGGCATGGAAATCTACAATAACCAGTAGTACTGCAGGACGAGTAAATTTTAATTTGGATAAAAACCCAAATTGGATTAGAACCTTTCATGCACCTGCAGATAAAGGTGATTTTTATTTAGAAGGCGTAAAAGGAGCATTAGATTACCAAAATGAATGGTGGTTCAATGCTAGCACAAAGGAATTATTTGTGCAATTGCCTAGTGGAACGGCTCCGGTAGATGGGGAGGTAAAAATGAGAAGGAGGGAAGAGGTAATTAATTTGGTGAATAAAAAATATATCGAAATTAAAAATTTAGCCGTTTTTGGAGGAAGTATCAATATGTCCGATACCTCAACTTGGAACCAAAACGGAAATAATAAAACTACAAATAATAAGTTGTTCGGAATTTCTTCATTTTATGGTTCTCAAACCCAAGGTGTTTTTACAAGCTTTAGTGCAGGTATAGCAAGCGTTTTTGTTCAAGGATCTGATAATATTATTGAAAAATGTGAAATAGCATTTGGCGCTTCTACAGGGTTGAGTGTTCGTGGAAATAGACATAAAATAATAGATTGCAGGATCCATGATTTTAATTTTCTAGGTTCATATGACGCACCCGTTGTGTTAAGAGGTATGAATGATAGTGAGTTTAGAAATAATGTTGTTTTTAATGGTGGTCGTGATGCTGTAAATTATAGCGGAGCAAATAATGTATTGTCCTATAACGATATTTCAAGAAGTAATTTGATAGCGGATGATTGTGCTTTGTTTTATACCGTTGGAGCCCAGTATACCACAGAAATTCATCACAACTGGTTTCATGATGCTGCCTCAAGTGGAACAAAATCCAAAGCTGCTGGAATTTATTTAGATAATGATGCAGCGGGATTTTCAGTGCATCATAATGTGGTTTGGAATACGGAATGGACTTCCGTACAAATTAACTGGAATGGAAAGGACATAGATATTTTTAACAATACCTTGTTAAACGGTTCAGGTGTTATGGGCGCTTGGCATAAAGATGGTACGGCTTTTTCAAATGTAAAAGTTTGGAACAATTTAGGAAGTGATACCAAATGGGAGCCGCAATCGGATAAGCAAAATAATTTAACCATCACTTCCGATGTGTTTACGGATGCCACAAATAATAGTTATTCTTTAAAACCAAATACTTCTCCTGTAGATGCTGGAAAAGTAATTGCAGGAATAACAGATGGTTTTTCAGGAGCTGCGCCAGATGTTGGTGCCTATGAAGTTGGTAGCGTAAATTGGGTTGCTGGTATTACTTGGGATCCTAATTTAGGGCCAACAGGTTTGGGTTGTTATAATTTACCAGGTGAAGTTTGTTTGTTGTTGCCTAAAAATGATGCAGATAAAGATGGTGTAGATGATGCTTATGACGAATGTCCTGATACGCCAGTAGGTGCCAGTGTGAATGCAAAAGGATGTGCAGTTTTTACTTTGGAAAATGACAATTTTAAACTTCAAGTAACGGGTGTTTCATGTGAAGGAGGTGCCAATGGAAGTATTTCTATTGATGCTAAAAAGAACTTAAACTATACGGCTAAAATAGAAGGAACTACTTTAGAAAAAACGTTTACGGCGACTGCCAATTTTGAGGAATTGAGTGCAGGAACTTATACAGTTTGTTTAACAACAACCGCGGATGCCAATTACAAGCAGTGTTTTGATGTAACGGTAAAAGCACCAGCTAATTTGGAGGTGAATTCTTCGGTAAATGAGGCTAACAATACGTTAGAATTAAATTTATCAGGAAGCCACTTGTATCGTGTTACATTTAACGAGGAAATATTTGTGACCGAAGAAAATAATGTTCAATTAAAATTGTTGCCTGGTGAGAATTCGGTTTCCGTAAAAACAACGAAAGCCTGTCAAGGAACTTTTGAAGAACTAATTATGGGGCAAGCTCCTGAATTCACTTTTGAAAATCCTGTAAATAATGAATTAAAAATACGAACTTCAGTTTCAGTTAAAGAAAAAGTTAGCTATGCCTTATTTACAAGTACAGGTAAAAAACTAAGTCAAGGTTTTTTAAATGAAGCGGAATCGATTATTGATATGTCTGCTATGCCTTCGGGTTTATACATCCTTAGCATTCGCTCAGAAAATTACAAAGTACAATCAAAAATTATTAAGAAATGAGAAATTTAGGAAGAGGGTTAGTCCTTGTTAATGCGCTGTTGTTTTTATTTAGTTGTGGAGGAGGTGATTCAGTAGAGACGGATCCAATTAATAATGATCCAGAAGAAGCCTTATTGGTCAGACCGTTAAAAGATGCTGTTTGTAACGAAGGAACGATAATTTCAGAGACTCAAAGTGATGTGACTTTTGAATGGAACGCTACAGAAAATACAGATTCTTATATTTTGGAAGTAACCAATTTAATGACAAATTCTTTAAATAGTTACAATGCGTCTGCAACCAACAAAGTGGTAACCTTACAGAGAGGGGTTTCCTATGCTTGGAAAGTTTATTCAAAATCTAATACAAACACAAGTGTTGGAGAGAGTGAAACTTGGGATTTTTACAATGCCGGTTTGGGGATTGAAAATTATGCGCCATTCCCTGCAAAAGTTGTAAGTCCAACTATGGGCGGACTTTCAGGTGTGACAACCTTGTTAAAATGGGAGGCTAGTGATTTGGATAATGATGTGTTGGAGTATGGTGTTTATTTGGATACAGCGAATCCTCCTGTAACTAAATTAGGAATGACGTCTTCACAGCAATTTAATGTTTCTTACTTAACAGAAGATATGGTGTATTATTGGAGGATTGTTACCAAGGATAATCATGGGAATGAATCAGTATCACCTGTTTTTGATTTTAGAACACAGTAGAATAGTTAACATTAGAAGTAGAGAATCTTAGTATAAAAATAAAAAGAGCTTGTCGGTATAGACAAGCTCTTTTTTGTTTATGATGATTTAGTTTTTTATTTCTCAAAAGAATAGATTTCCTGCGTATCATTATTATTTGCAATAAAAATATAGTCTTTCGATTTTCCATTAATAAGAACCATATTCCTAACGTCTTTATCGGCATAAAAACCAGTATTTCTATTAGATTTATAAGTTAAGTGTCCGTTTTTATCACCTTTCAGATAAGTTCCAATTCCGGCATCTGCTTTTGTCGTTTCCACTTCAGACATATAGTTGTTTCCTGCTAAAAGTAAATCTTTATAGCCATCCTTATCAAAATCATGGAATATAATACTGTTTATAGGAGAGGTTTGAGCTTCATTGACAAAAGGTTCAAAGTTGAACGATTTATTTTGGTTATTCATAAAAACCCCAGATCTAAATTCATTTACTTCATAATGCAAAGCCGTTTTAATTCCGTTTCCTAAGATTCCTTGTATATCTGAGTTGGCAAAACTATTGTAAGTTTTTATTTTGTTTTTGAGATGAGGCATTTGTTGAGTAGAACAACCTTTACCTCTGACAGGAACTTGTTTGTTCTTGTAGTTTTTTGCTAAGAATATATCTTCGGTACCATTATAGTCGAAATCACGTGTATACACATGAAAAGGTTTATCCTTGTTTGCATGGAATTTATAGTTCAATCCTAAATTCCCCGCAACAATGTCTTGATCTCCATCATTGTCAATATCAGCAATTAATAATTTGTTCCACCAGCCTTTAGCAGAACTTAATTGTGGGTATTCCGTACTTTTTGTTAATTTACCATTAGAGTTTAGAAATACTTCAACTCCCATCCATTCACCACAAACGAGTATATCTAATTTTTTGTCGTTATTTATATCGTACCACACAGCATCAGTTACCATACCTACGTGTTCTAATTCCGATGCTAAGTTTTTCGTTTCTATGGTAAACTTCCCGTTGTTGTTTAGTAGCAAATAACTGGTTGGTGCATAGGGATATTTCGATGGAACTACTCGACCACCCACAAATAAATCTTGGTCACCATCATTGTCATAATCTGCTGCAATAACTACCGAACCAGCACTGGCAATTTCAGGAATACTGTTTAGTGACTTAGAAAAGATTCCTTTTCCGTTATTAATATATAATCTATCCACTAATAAACGGGGAGAATGAGTAAATTCATAACTACCACTTACCACATATAGATCTTGGTCACCATCGTTATCTGCATCAAAAAAACAAGCACCAACATCTTCATAACGACTGTCGGCAATTAGGTCTTTAGACTTTAGTTCTTTGAATGTACCGTTCTTTTGACTTATTAATATTTGACAGGCTTGGTTTGCACCACCTCCAATAAAAAGATCTTCAATACCATCTTTATTGATATCTGTTTTAGAAATAGCTGGACCTGTTTGAGATAATTTATGAGGCAATAAAATTTGTTCATTGTAATCGTCGAATATAGGGTCAATGTGCGTGATGTTTGTTTTTGTTTTTTGAAATAAGGGATGTTTTTTTTCTGTAGAGTTAGTTTTCTCATTGGCTGCTTTAGAATAGGAAATCAAAATGGATTGATTCTTTTTTGCCGTTTTTAAAATTTCTTTTTGACCATCAGACCAAATTATTTCTATTTTTTTTAAGGTATCTTTTTTCGAAATTCCAAAATGGAGAGTGTTTGAAACAGCAGATAGAAAACCACGAGAATTGATTAATTGACGCGTTTGTTTTTTTCCATTTTGAAGATAAAGGTTTGCGATTACTCCAATTCCGAAAGTGTTTTTTTCAGGCCCTTTAAAATTTAATTTTATAAAATCTCCTTGTGTATTTTCAATGGCATTGTTTTTTAAAACCGTGGCCACTTCATTGATGTTATTTACAACTAAATCTAAGTCGCCATCATTGTCCAAATCGGCATAAATGGCTCCATTAGAGAATGTGGGTTTTACATCGTTCCATTCATCAGAAACATCTGTAAATGTTAGGTCTCCTTTATTTTTGAAAAAGTAATTGCTTAATTTTTGTTGAGGTAACATTTTGGCAAAACCTAAAAAATCTTCCTTTGTTGGTTTTCGTTTATTGTGTCTTAGGATTTGTAAAATTTCATTGTTTTTATCTTTGTCAATAACATCCCTAAAAACACCATTGGTAACATATACATCATTCAGCCCATCCAAATCAAAATCTGCTAAAAGTACCGCCCAACTCCAGTCTGTATTTGGTACACCTGCAATTTGACTTATTTCACTAAAGGTTGCATTTCCGTTATTTAATTGCAACATGTTGTGCATGTATTGGTAATGATAACCTTTTTCAACCATAGAAGTAAAGTTGTCTTTAGAGGTCATTCCCATGGTTGTTTTGGATCTAATATAATCGGCAGGATTCATGTCTAAAGCCATTAGGTCAATCAATCCATCATTGTTGATGTCGGCCATGTCACTTCCCATACTATTGAAAGACATGTGTTTTACAAACTGTTCTCTTTTTTCAGAAAAAGTTCCGTTTTTATTATTGATGTAGATGAAATCTGGAATGTCAAAATCATTACAAACATAAATATCCAACCACCCATCGTTATTTAAATCTGTTATTGAAGTACTTAATCCAAATCCTATTTCAGGTACGATTCCTGCTGTTGCAGAAACATTTACGAAATGTCCCGTTCCATCGTTTTGATACAGGTGATCAGAACCTTTTCTTGTAATTGTTTCAGGATTATTTTGAATGCTTTTAAAATCGACCAGTTCAGGCTTTTTAGTCATGTCAGGTGTATTATTTACATACAAGTCTAAATCATTGTCATTGTCGTAATCAAAAAAAACGGCATTGATAGATCTATTGGCATCTGCGATACCAAGTTCTTCAGCTTTTTCAGTAAATGTTAAATCACCATTGTTTAGGTATAAAAGATTCGAGAATTTATTATCTGTGTCCGTCCATCCACCTCGAGAAATATAAATATCTACAAATCCATCATTATTTACATCTGCAACAGTTACACCTGCATCAAATCCTTGTTTTTTTACAATACCTGCTTTAGCCGTAATATCTTCAAATTTAAGATCTCCTTTGTTTAAATACAGTTTATTTTCATGGGTGTTTGAAATAAAAAATAAGTCAACCAAGCCATCGTTGTTAAAATCGGCAGAGGCAACACCACCACCTATATATGTATAGTTGTATTGAAAATAATTCATTTCTAATGTTTCCTCAAGATTATTGGTAAAATGAATTCCAGATTCTTCAGGAGGAAGTACTGTGAATAGTTTTTTCTTAGAAACATTATTAATGGAACTCGGGTCAGCATGTTTACATGCTATTTGAAATAGCAAGAATAAGGAGCTTATTGCCATGTAAAAATAAGAATTAGACTTATTTTTCAGAAGAAAGTCTAGCATAATTAGTGGTCTTTAAAAATGATGGATATTGTCTGTTTAAATTAGGTGCTTTTATACAGTGTTTAGATGAATGTACGGAAATTAATTAAGTTTTTTTTGTAAAAAAGTAACGGCAAATCATCTAGTTGATTTGCCGCGACTAATTATAAATAACTCAAAAATTATTTATTTTCCTAAATTAGGATTTAAATCTACTTCTATCTGTGGAATTGGAGCGTAATAATTATCTGTAGCTAAGGATCCTAAAACAGGATTTGCTATTGGAATATTCGGATCTAAAGGTGTTCGAGCGTCATTGTTCAAAGCATCTGCAACTTTCTCCATTCTAACCAAATCATTATAGCGTAAAAACTCACCTGCTAATTCCCATTTTCTTTCTGTAAAAGCTAATTCGGCTAAGTCTCCAGAAGTGACATCAATTGTAGGGTCCGGTGTGTCAAACGGTTTTCCAGCTGCTCGTCTTCTAATTTGATTAAGGGCTTCCCAGGCATCCGGACTATTTGCACCAGATCTACCAGATGCCTCAGCGTAGTTTAATAAAACTTCTGCATAACGCATATAAAAATCATTTCTATCCGTTGACCATTGACTTGGGAGGTCTCCAAGAGGTCCCGCAACTTTTGTGAATACAGGTTGTACTTGGTCGCTAAAATTCTTCCAGTCTAAATCAGTTCTATAGGTTGCTTCTTTTCTTGGTCCTTCAGGGAAATCTTCAAAAAACCGAACTTCAGCAAAAACCTCAGACCAACCCCCTTCTACATCACTAGGATAGCCTAATATACCATATTTCCTATTTCCTAATCCATTAGGATTGCTATAGGCAATCGTCCAAACAGATTCTTTGTTAAATCGATTACCTACTTTCCATAAATCATTTAAGTCACTTAGTAATCCAAATCCATGAGCAGCGCTGTTGTCAATTACTTTTTTAGCCATAACGGAGGCATCTGTGTATTTGGTGTTGTCTTTTACTGGAAAACCAGCCCAATTCATATACAAGCGAGAAAGTATGGCAGCTGCACTTCCTTTGTTTGGGCGTGGAGCTCCTGCTTCAACACCAGGATAAATTACAGGAAGTAAACTTTCCGCAAGTAATAGGTCGCTTTCAACTTGTTCATAAACTTTAATTTGTGTTGCCAATTCGATATCAAAATCAGGAACAGATGTTAATGGTAATGGAATTCTACCATGAATTCTAGACATATGTAAAAAAAGTGTTCCTCTTAAAAAATGTGATTCACCTAGAAGTCTATCATATCCTTCTTGATCCGTTACAGTCATTCCTTGTGCACTTTCTATCACAGCATTTACTGCGCGAATCATTGAGTAAACATCTTTCCAGTTGCTCAAGGTTCTTGGGTTGTCAGCCGAAACATTCATTTGGTCATATTCTCTAAATGGAGCTTTATTTAGCGCTTTGTGTGTGGTCATATCGTCACCAGCCCATCCGAAAACGTTAAAAGTTGTCCATTGAGCCGCTGTACGTAATTTTCCATAAACGCCCGTTACTCCTAAATTAAAATCCTGTAAAGATGAAAATTGTCCAGGTGCCAATTGAGATTTGGCAGGATCTTCATCTAAGTCGATACAGCTTTGCAATGACATTGCAAATACCATAGAAACGATGGCAATACTGTTACTTAAGTGTTTTATGATTTTATTTTTTGTATACATAATTTGATCAATTTTTTTGTTAAAAATTCAATTTAAAACCTAAAGAAATAGTTAAAGGATTAGGAAAGGCACCAGCGTCAATACCAGCAGCAACATCTCCATTCCCTCTTTCATTTGGATCTGAAGCTACAGAAGTTAATTCAGGGTCATAGCCTTGATAATCTGTAATCAAAAACAAGTTTTGACCACTAGCAAACAATCTCAATGATTCAATTGAACCAATATTACGTAGCGTATATCCTATAGCTAAGCTTTGTAATCGAATAAAACTTCCATCTTCTACAAAACGTGAAGAACCAATAATACTTTGTCCGCCAGCAGGAATATCTGTTTCGTTTTCAGGAGTCCATTGGTTTAACTGGTCTGGTGATAAAAAACTTTTTTGTGGACCATTGATTGTCCCTCGCATTGTGTTATAAACATCAAACCCGTGAACTCCTTGTAAGAATACATTTAAATCCCAATTTTTATAAGTGAAGGTGTTACTGAATCCCCAAAATGTTGTAGGTGTACCGTTTCCAATAGCTTGATAAACGATAGCACCAGATTCATCTCTTAAGTACTTAGGGTCTCCTGGAGCTCTACCGTATACTGCCGCTTCTGTTGTTTCTGCTGTTTTCCATGTTCCCAAAAAAGTAGCACCTAAAAATTGTCCTAGGGGCTCTCCTTTTTCTATAACATTCCAATAGGCTTGTGTTCCGTCTGTAGCTTCAAAAGATCCTTGAATGGAGTTTACACCTCCTAAGTCAACGACTTTGTTCTTAACAAAGGAGAAATTAAAGTTAGAATCCCAACTAAAATTTTCCTTCCTAATAAGATTTCCACCTAGTGATAAGTCCATTCCGTAATTTTCAACTTCACCAATATTTTGTGTAATTACTCCACCACCATTTGTTCCTGGTACAGGAACATCTAATAGTAGATCTGTTGTGTTTTTTTTGTAAGCATCAATACTTAAGTTTGCTCTTCCATTCCAAAAAGCAAGATCAACTCCCATGTTTGTTTGTGTTGTTGTTTCCCAGGTCAAGTTTTCGTTTCCATAACCATCAGGAATCGCACCAGGCGAAGTTGCTCCTCCAGAAAAAGGGTAAGAAGCATCGGTTCCTCCAATTTCAGAACTTGGATAAGTAACATAAGGAGCTACGTTTTGATTCCCTACTTGTCCCCAGCCTCCTCTAATAGCAAAATCAGTTAAGAATTCACTATTACTTAGAAAGTCCATTTTTTTGAAGCTGTATTTTAACGCTACTGAAGGAAAGTAACCTGTGTTTTGATCACTTCTAAATCTAGAAGATTGGTCCATTCGGATAGTAGCAGTAGCGAATAAACTTTCGTCGAAGACGTAAGCAGCTCTTGCCATAAGTGATTGGATTCCAGATTTATTGTAAATGTTTGAAGCTCTAAAAGATTGACCTAATTCGGTTAAGTGAAAATTTCCTGAAATAAGGTAATCTGTTGATGCCCATCCATTTTGGCTATATTCACTTTGTGAAAATTCATACAATCCAGTGGCGGAGATATTATGCTTCCCAAAAGTTTTAGCCCATGTTAAAATATTACTTACTTGATATCCTGTAGTTCTAGTTCCACTGTAGGTAGCATCTGGCAAGGTCATACTAACGATATAGTTTTCTTGTGCTGTATTGATAGAATTGGCTCCCACTACAACTGAATAGGTAAGATTGTCTGTTAAATTATAAGAAGCATTAAAATTGATATCGACTCTGTCCCGAACATTTTCGATATTAGAATTACGCATATCTGCTATCGGGTTGTAGGTTCCACTAGCGACACTTTTTAATGAATATAGATTAAAATCTCCATTTTCGTTATAAATGGGTGTTGTTGGATCCCAAGTTAGTGCTTGAAATATTTTTCGACCTTCAAATAAATTAAACTGATTTAAGTTGTTTTTAGTCTTTGCTCGTATGGCGGATAGGTTCAACCCAACTTTTAATTTGTCATTAAGCTGAGTGTTTACATTGGAACGGAAAGAATATTTCTCATAACCGGTTTCTATAACCATACCTTGTTGGTTAACATAATTACCAGAAAGGAAGTAGTTGGTTTTACCGTCCTCAGAACCCCCACTAGCAGACAGCTGAATGTTTTGAGTCATACCTTGTTGACTTAGTAATTCTTTTTGATAATTAGTTCCTCCATTTGTTTCAAAACCTGCAATTTCTAGGTCGGTATAAATAGCAGGTGAATTTACTCTAGCTCTACTAGAATTTTCTATTCTTGCAAAATCTGCTGCTCCAAGTGTTGGTATGTATTTAGGTACATTGTCTATAGAAAGGAAATAATCTACGCTTATTTTTCCTTTTCCTTTTCCTTTTTTTGTTGAAACTAAAATCACACCATTAGAACCTCTTGAGCCATAAATAGCGGTTGCAGAGGCGTCTTTAAGTACATCCATAGAAGCAATGTCATTAGGGTTGATGGAACTTAAATCACCACCAATAACACCATCAACAACAACCAAAGGGTTGTTGTTTCCTGTAATTGAATTTACACCTCTAATACGAACTTTAATTTCTCCACCTGGTTGTCCAGAATTTCGAGTAACTTTTACTCCTGATGCTCTACCTTGTAAGGCATCTTCAGTCCTAGTTAATGGTTGGTTTTCAAATGATTTAGAAGTTACTTGTGAGACTGAACCAACGACATCTTGTTTACGTGCAGTTCCGTATCCAATAACAACAACTTCATCAAGCGTTGAAGCGCTAGGTGCCATCTTAATAGAAAAACTTAGTTTGTTTCCCAATGCAATTTCTTGGCTTTCGAAACCTACATAAGAAACAACAATTATTGTGGCGTTTTTACTTATTGTTAATGAAAAATTACCATCAAAATCAGTTGTTGTTCCTGAATTACTTCCTTTTACTAAAACAGATGCGCCAGGTAATGGCATTCCAGTATCGTCTTTTACGGTACCTGAAATTGTTTTTTGTTGTACTATTTCAGCAGCTGTTCTCGATTTTTTTTTGTCGACTACAAGCACAATTTGTTTATCTAAGACTTCAGAGTTGATTTTTGTATTGGTAAATAATTGCTGAAGAATTGTTGAAATTGATTCCTTTTTGTGGTTTACGGATACAATTTTCTTATAATCAACTTGGTTGTCGTTGTATAAGAATTTGAATTCTGTTTTGGATTCAATTTCTCGGAGTACTTTTTCAATGCTAACTTTCTTTAGGTTTAAAGAAATTTTGGTGTTTTGAGAATAGGTGCTAGCTTGGATTTGAAAAAGTGATATTAAAAATAAGTAAACGGTTAGTTTCATTTTTAAATCAAACTTTAGAGTATAGAGAGAATACCTCTCTAAATTAATGAGATTTTTCATACTTTTGTTTTGAATTAAGTGGTTTAATAATTTGTTATTGAATACGCTATATCCAATCGGGGAATGTTCCAGCATTTTCCGATTTTTATGTATAACGCATTTTTGAGTTTAGTAAGTGGTCATGTCATGAAGTAGTATGGCTTTAGTTAGTTTAGTGTATAATTATTTGGTTTTCTTTTTTTGTATAGCTAAACGGTGAGTTTTTTGCAAATGAATTCAATACTTGCTCAATGGTTTCAATGTCAAATGTGGCTGTAAAAGTCTCCACAAATAGTTTTTGATTGTTACAACTAATTTTCACATCGTAATGTCTTTCTAATTTTTTTATGATATTGTGAAATTTCATATGTTCAAAAACAATCTTCCCATCAATCCAACTTGTATAAATGTCGGTGTTAACTGCTTTTATGCGAATTCGGTTATTTTTTTTATGCCAAGAGGCTTTTTTTCCTGGAGTTAATAAAGTGCTAGTGGCGTTTGAATATTTTTTGCCTTTTTGATAGAGACTTACGGCTCCTTCCACCAAAACGGTGCTTGTAATGGCGTCTTCAGGGTAAGAAGAGATATTGAATTTAGTCCCCAAAACACGAACATTTATATCGTTAGCTGTTACTATAAAAGGATGCTCCTTGTCTTTGGCTACATCAAAATAAGCCTCTCCTATGATACTTACTTTTCTGTCCATTCCTCTAAGAAATTTTACAGGGTATTTAATAAAACTTCCAGAGTTAAGATACACTTTGGTTCCATCTGAAAGGGTAATTTGAAAGGTTTTGCCATAAGGAATAGTCAATTCATTGAATTTTAATTTTTCGGTAGGTTTTTCAATTTCTTTATCTGTGTTGTCTAATGAATTTTGAGAAACAATAGCATAGGTTAAATTTGTTCCTTTTTGATTTCCAACAACTTCTCCGGTTTGGCTGATGATTTTACGTTCTCCAGTTTCTGAAATAATTTCAGTTTGGCCATTGTCAAGTTTTAAAGTAATGGCACCAGTTTTTATGTTTACTGGAGTGATTCGATTAGTTGGCCAATCGAAATTTAAATAGGCATAAGCGATTCCTAATGTGCAAATGAAAATAGCGGCTATTTTGCTGAATTTTTTGAAGTAAATTAATTTAGCATTTTTAGGTGTTTTCGCTTCTAAAGTTTTCCAATCTTGTTTTTTAGATTTGTTTATAATTCGAGCCATGATCTCATGATCCTTTTTGAACTTAGGGTCATTGATTGTTTCAAGAATTTCATTAGCATCATCAGTCCCAAACAAATTAGTTGTCTCCTTCATGATTTTGTCTGAAGGATCGACCTTTTTGTCTTTGATTATTTTAGAGGCTAATTTTTTAGCGACCTCTTCTATTTCTTTTATTCTCGTCATTATTAAAAGTGGCAATCGTTATTTTAGACAGGGCCACATAAACTAAAACGACTGATTTTTAAAAAGGGGTGAAAGTTTTTCGAAAAAAAAATATTTTTTTTTCGAGACTGGAATTATAGGGAAGAGAAGTACTTTTTTATTTTCTAAAGAAAGTGAAATATAGAGCCGTAACAATAAAGGCTCCTTCTAACAAAGGTCTTAATTTTTGATACGCAATCTTTTTTTGAGTTTTAACGGTATTTATCGAAATACTCAATTCTTCTGAAATTTGAATATTTCTATAGCCATTCATGCTCAACTTAATTATTTGTTTGCATTTTTCTGGCAAAGTATTAAGGGCATTGTCTACTATTCTTGAAGTTTCTTCTAGCAAAAGTTCTTTTTCAAAATAACTTTCAGAGGCTAAAATTTTGATATCGTCTTCAGTAAGTTTATTTTTAAGTTGGTATTCATTACTTTTTAAATGATCCAAACATTTGTTTTTAACCGACGTATACAAATAAGCTTTTACGGAGTCATTTTTAGAAAACTCTTTTTGCTGTCCTAAAAGTTTGATAAAAACTTCTTGAACTACATCTTTAGAAAGTTCCAAATCACGCAGGTATTTATTCGCAAATAAACACAAGGAAGTATAGAACGTATGGTAATACTTTCTACAGTCAGACTTAGAAAGTGATTTCTTCGTTACTTTTTTCAAGATAGGTTTAAGTTTGGTTTAAAAGTTGGTTAGACTTTTAAGAAAACAACATTAATATATGTTAATTTTCCTACCCTCAAATTAACAACAAATGTTTCAGTTATCCTAATTTGAAAATTTAGTAAAAATTGATTGTTTAGTTTTTGTCAAGTTTTTTATAGGGGGCATATAGTCGAAATATTTTATTTATTATTTGTGATACGGTCTTAAATTTACTCTTAAAATCAGGTCATCTGCTGTAATAAATAGAAACCTACCATCGTCAGAAAAAACACAATTCCCCGTTTTCCTGTCTGTGTTTATCGTTCCAATATGTTTTCCTTCAGGAGTAATAATTAATACACCACCAGGACCGGCTACAAATAGATTTCCGTTTTTATCAACCTTCATTCCGTCAGGACATTGTTTTTCACGACTAGACTTGTATAATTTTGTAGCATCAAAGAAAATTCGTCCGTTTTCTACCTTTTCATTCTTTACAATATCAAAAGCATAAATTTTTGGATAGTTTTTATCTGAATCAGCTACATAGAGCGTTTTGTTGTCGTTTGATACGGCAATTCCGTTGGGCAGTTTAATGTCCTTTGTTACTAATTTAGCTTCGCCGTTTTGGGCTAAGAAATACACACCATTAAAACCGATGTCACTTTTCTTTCCTAAGCCTAAACCAAAAGTAGGATCGGTAAAATAAATGTTGTTATAGTTGTCAAACGTTAAGTCGTTAGGCGAGTTGAATTTTGCTCCTTTGTAGTTTGTGGTAAGAGGGTTGAAGGTAACTTCGTTAGGAGATTTGTATTCCGTTAGTTTGCTAATTCTTCTATCCGCAACTTGACACAGCAATAAGTTTCCTTTTTTATCAACTAGTAAACCATTTGAGCCTTTTACTTTTTTTGCAGATGTATTGGCAATTCCTCCAGAAGGAGCTAAAAACAATTTTAAACCCGTAATATCATTCCATTCATAAGCTTTGTTTTCGGGAACGTCAGAGAAAACTAGTTTTTGACCTTTGGAAAACCAAGCTGGTCCTTCTGACCAATTGAAGCCTTCTGCAATTAATTCTACACGTGCATTTTTGGAAATTATATTGTCTAAAGCAGCATCCAATCGTACGATTTTTCCATGGGAAGGATATTTTTTTAAGGAGTCTATTATTTTAGTAAAACGAGTTTTTACCAAGTTCTCTTTTGAAGTCAATGTATGTGTTAGTTGACTTTTTTCTAGAATATCCTTTTTAATATTGTAAAAGCGACCGTCTCCATAAAGTTTGTAATTTTCATTCAAAACAAATTCAGCAGGTGAAAATTTGGATTTCCCAACGCCTGGTTTGGGATTGTAACTCATATACACCCAATCTCTTCTTTTGGCGGGTTCTGATTTTAAGATGGAATAAAAACTTTGTCCGTCTGTTTGAAAATCATTTGGCACCTTCTTTCCTGCGACTTCAAGCAGTGTTGGAAGAAAATCGATGGCATCTATAAAATCATTCTTTTGCTGGCCTTTTTTTATGTTTTTAGGCCAATTGGCTATGAACGGGACTTTTATTCCACTTTCTATTGTAAGTCCTTTTCCACCTTGCACCAATTTATTTCCCATTTTAGAAGTTACTTTTTGGTGAGTTCCATTGTCGGTATAAAAGAGTATTAAAGTTTCTTTTTCAATGCCTTTTTCTTTTAGTTTTTGAACTAGATTCCCAACAATTTTATCGGTGTAAGCCACCATATCTCCAAAATATTTTGGGTCGTCTTCAAATCTTTTCGACTTGTCTTTCCATACACTACTTTCTGGAGTAGGAGAAAAAGGATCATGGGTAAGTACCATTGGATAATAGACAAAGAAAGGCTCGTTGGTTTGTCGGTCAATAAAATCAAAAACATAGCTAGAAAAAATATCTGGTCCATATTTGCCTTTGGTATTTGTTAGTTGTTTTCCATTTTCAATAATAACCGGATCGGCAAATCTAGAGCCTTTGTCTTCTGTATGACCAACATGCCAAGCAATATACTCATCAAAACCCGCATTTTTTAATTCCATTCCAGTAGCTCTTCTATTTTCAGCCCCTGGATAATCAATAGGATCATAACTGTGCAATTGCCATTTACCTGCCAGGCACGTTTTATAACCTGCCTCCTGCATAAGGTGTCCGAATGTTTTTCCTTGAGGGGTTAGTATACCGAAAGCTGTCCAGTTTCTATAATTGTATTTTCCCGTCATTAATTTTACTCGGGTATTGGTACACAAAGGTTGTGCAAAAGCTTGGTTGAATTGCATTCCTGTTTTGGAAAGCTTGTCAATATTGGGAGTTTTGTAAGAAGTTCCTCCGTAACAACCTAAGGCCTCGTAGCCTAAATCATCGACTAAAATTAGAATAATATTCGGACTTTTTTTTGTTGGTTTGGGGTTTGCAAACGAATTTGAAATTAAAAATAGGAAAAGGATCGCCGATAAAAAACGCAATTGCTTGTCGTTTTCATTAAAGTTTATTGAAATCATGTGAGTTGTGAGTCTTTAGTTTTTAATTACCATTCTGTAAAGTTTCCGTCTTTACCACGCCAAATTGGGTTTTTCCAATCGTGGCCAATTTTTACGCCTTCTTTTAATTTGTCTTCATCCATTTCAACACCTAAACCAGGTTTTTTGAATAGCTCAATATAGCCGTCTTTTAAATCGAAAATTTCAGGGTTTTTCATATAATCTAATAAATCGAAACCTTTGTTGTAGTGGATACCCAGACTACTTTCTTGAATGATAGCATTTGCACAACTAAAATCTAGATGTAGGGCAGAAGCAAGGGCGATAGGGCCAAGTGGACAATGAGGCGCAATGCTAATGTCATACGCTTCGGCCATTGCCGCAATTCTTTTTACTTCAGAAATACCACCGGCATGACTTAAATCGGGTTGAATAATATCCACAACACCTTGGTGAAGAATTTCTTTAAAATCCCATCTAGAAAACATTCGTTCACCAGTTGCAATTGGGATGCTGGTATAACTATAAATATGTTTTAATAAATCATTGTTTTCACTTAGTAAAGGCTCTTCAATAAACATGGGGTCATAGGGAGCTAGCTCATCTATCAATCGTTTGGCCATTGGTTTGTGAATTCTTCCATGGAAATCAATTCCAACATCTAAGGTATCCCCAAATTCTTCTCTTAATAATTTTATATTGTTAGCTACTTTTTTGATGTCTTTTATAGAAGCTAACCAATCCATTCCGCCAGTAGCGTTCATTTTAACCGCACTGTAGCCCATGTTTATTTTTTCTTGGGCTTGTTCTAAAATTACTTCTGGATGATCACCACCAATCCAGCAATACATTTTCATTTTATTTCTGACCGATCCTCCTAATAATTCATAGACAGGAACATTTAAAAACTTTCCTTTGATATCCCATAAAGCCTGATCTATTCCAGAAATAGCGCTCATGAGTATGGGACCACCTCTGTAAAAACTTCCTCGGTATAATACTTGCCAAATATCTTCAATATTATTGGCGTTTTGTCCTAAAATAAAGGGTTTTAATTCATGGATACAAGCTTCAACAGTAGCTGCTTTACCTTCAACAACAGGTTCTCCCCATCCTATAATTCCACAAGCAGTGGTAATTTTCACGAATAGCCATCTGGGTGGCACTTTAAACAATTCTATTTTCGTGATTTTTAAATTTTCCATAAATTTTTATTTGTAGGAGCCCGTTATTTCTATCCCTTGTGAGATTTGAAATAATTGACTTTAGTTACTTCAATATGTGCTTTCATGGCATCAAATGCCTTGGTTTCATTTTGCTCTACAATTGCTTCTAATATTGCCTTATGATGGAACAACATGATGTTTTTTTCTTCAATTAAATTACCGTCTGTAGGTTTTGCAAAAACACTCTTTTTAAACTTAGGCATTAGGTTGTAAATTGGATTTAACAACAGCTCTAAGACCTTATTGTTATTAATGGATAATAAAATTTTATGAAAATCATTGTCCAATTCTGCTTCTAGTTTTTTGTTATTGATATCACAAGCCGTCATGTTTTTCATGTTTTGAGTCAAAAGATCCAAATGCTTTTGCGTTCTGTTAACGGCTGCTTGGGCTGCAATAGCAGGTTCTATAACCAAGCGGGTGTCAATTGTTTCTATGATAACATTATCGTTTACAGAAAGTTCAAAAAACATGTTCAATATTTCAGCGGTGTTTTTAAAACTCATTTCAGTAACAAAAACACCACTTCCTCTTTTAACAGCCACCATTCCCTTTGCGCTCATTCTTTTTATAGCCTCTCGAATAGCAGTCCTACTGACTTGAAACATTTCACAAAGTTCATTTTCAGTAGGTAATTTTTCGCCAGGAGAATAAGTGCCTTTTTTTATCGCTTTAATTAACGCTTCTTCTATTTGTTGCGAAAGTGACTTTTTTTGTCCTATTTGTTCAAACATAATTTTTAATTCTAGTTCTTTGACATCCTATTGTCAATAGTGGTTTTAAGGTTAAAAGATACTTAAATTAACTTAAAACAACCGTAATTTTACCAATTAGTAAAAGAACTGTCTGAATTTTTTAGTTTTGGAATTTCAACAGGCTTAACCGGTTGAGATTTCTCATATTCTTCATCAAATTCAACCCCTAATCTAGACGTTTTTTAAATTGGATATTTAGCTCCTTGTCGTTTTGGTTGAAGGGGGGAATATTTGGGATCATTTGTAATTGTTTATGCTCCTGTATTTACTTCTTCTATCCAACTGAAATTTTAAAATCATTCATGATTCTTTTTTATGTGTTTAATAAAATTGATCGCATTCTGTTCTATATCTATCAGATCTTGTTCATCTTTAATGGGTTCTTTTAAAATACTGGCAATACCAATACCGGTTGCACCAGCGTTCATCCAAAGACCCACATCGTTTTGCTTAATATTGCCAACCGCTAAAATTTTGACACGATCAAGTGGGGCTTTAATTGATTTAAAATAGGCTATTCCCATGATGTCAGCTGGGAATAGCTTTACAAAATCGGCTCCTGCTTCGAAGGCTTCACATACTTCTGTTGGAGTTAAGGCTCCCATTAAAATTGGGATATTGTTTTTATGTGCAATATCTATTAAAGTAAGATTGCAATTAGGTGTCACTAAAAACTGTGCTCCAGCTTTAATGGCTTCATTTGCAATTTTTTCATTAGTCACGGTACCTGCTCCAATTAAAATATCAGGATAGGACTTTCGAGCTTCAATAATGGCTTCGGTATACTTTGGTGTATTCGAGGTAACTTCCAAAATACGAACACCAGCTGAGGCTAACCGACCGATCACAGCTTGTATTTTACTACTATCTTTTAACCGAGTAATAAAAACGATTTTTTCATGCTGAATTAGTTCCGAAATCTCTTTTCTATTCATTTCTAATCATTTAAACTAGTTTACCAATTTGTAAAAGACCCATCATTTTTTCTTAGACGAGGAATTTCAATAGGTTTAAAAGTTTGCTTTAAAATATAGTCTTCATCGATTTCAACACCTAGCCCAGGTGAATCTAAAACAGGATACCTTGTGCCTTCTAATTTGGGTTGAACAGGATAAAATTTAGGGTCGTTTGTAGATACGTGTGCACCGGTATTAACTTCTTCTAACCAACTAAAATTAGGACATGCAGCAGCTAAATGAATGGTTGCAGCAGTACAAAGTGGTCCTAGTGGATTGTGAGGCATAAGGTCTATATAATGGGCTTCTGCTAAGGAAGCAACTTTCATTGCTTCGGTGATTCCTCCCACATTGCAAACATCTATTCGAGCATATTGGGTGATATTGCGCTCTAAAAATGGTAAGAATTGCCATTTACTTGAAAACTCTTCTCCGATAGCAAAAGGAATGTCGATCATATTTCTAAGGCTTTCATAAGCTTCCGGGTTTTCGTCTCGTATGGGCTCTTCAATAAAATCAAGTGTGCCAGGAGGAATTCGATTCATGAATGAATAGGTCTCAGCTGCCGTCAATCGCGAATGGTAGTCTAGACCAATGGTTACCTTTGTTCCAACTTCTTTTCGTAAAGCGGTTACCCAATCTGCAATAATGGCAATGGATTCTCTGGGTTCAAATCGGCTGATGTCTGCTTGGTCTTCAAATTCTGCTGGAGCCAAACGAATCATATCCCAACCTTCTTTTACCATTTTCTTCGAGCGTTCCATGAGTTCTTCAAAGGTGGCGAACCGTACCGAAGCAAAGCAAGGCACATAGTTACGTTGTTTGCCACCAAGTAATTCGTAAACAGGTACCCCTAAAGCCTTTCCTTTTATGTCATGAAGTGCAATATCAATAGCTGAAATAGCTGCCGTTAATACGCGACCACCTTCAAAGTATTGACCTCGATATAGATTTTGCCAGATAGCACCAATTTGATTGGGATCCTTTCCAATAAGCAAGGGTCTATAATGATCTATGGCTCCTACAACGGCCAGTTCTCTTCCTGAAAGACCTGAAGCTCCCCATCCATAGATGTTAGAGTCTGTTTCAATTTTAACGACTAATTGACTTCCTGAACCAACGTTAATCGGATATGCCTTTATCTCCGTAATTTTCATCTTTCTTATTTTTTTATCTACTACTATTTAAATGTCTTCTTTTGGTATAATACGTTCTACTTTTCCAACGATGAAAGTGTATGAAAGTACACCAATTAATGATATAACTGCTATAAATACCAATGCTGGCCTAAAGTCTCCGTCTGCTACAAGATATCCAATAATAGCAGGCACAAAAACGGCTAAGCCTCCAATAAAATTAAAAGCTCCTCCAACGAGTCCTAAATTTTCTTTAGGGGCTATTAAAGAGACAAATACCCAAGCAATACTTGCTAGTCCCATTCCAAAACCTGCTAAGGCTAAAAATAGAATAATAAAAAAGATATCATCTGTGTAATTCGCACCAACGATAAAAATAGTCATTAGCATTCCTATGATAATGGGTGCTTTTCTTGATATTTCTACCGAAAAGCCTTTTTTTGTTAAAAAGTCTGATGTAAAACCAGACAATAGAATTCCAACAAAAGCGGCCAAATAGGGTACTGAGGCATAAAAACCTGATTTAACAAAGTCGAGCCCTCTAAATTCTACTAAATATGTAGGGAACCATGTTAAAAAGAACCATGTAATTGCCCCTAAACAAAATTGGCCAATATAGATTCCCCATAGTTTTTTGTAAATAAAAGCTTGTTTTAAATCGTTCCAAGTAAACTTCTTTTTTTCTTTTTCTTTGGTTTTAGCCCCAACTAATCCTCCTCCTTTTTCTATATAGTCTAATTCAGATTCACTTATAGAATTATGATCTCTTGGGTCTCTATAAAAGAAATACCAAACGACAGCCCAAACCAAACCTATAAGTCCCGATACTATAAACAAGCCTCTCCAACCTAATGAATCCTGAATTAATGTTAATACTGGCATTAAAAATGCTAAGCCTAAAAACTGACCAGAGGTATAAACGGCAATAGCCGAAGCTCTTTCTTTTTCAGGGAACCATCTGCTTACCACTAAATTGTTAATGGGGTATGAAGGAGCTTCAAAAACTCCGATACTTGCTCTTAATCCTATTAAGGCGCCTAATGAATTTATAAAGCCTTGTAAAAGAGTGGCTAATGACCAAAACACCAATATGACAGAGTAAAAAACTCTAGATTTAATTCTATCCGCAAGAACACCACCTGGTATCTGTAATGTAGCATAGAATATTCCAAAAGCAGAAAATACCCAGCCCATTTGTTCTGTGTTTATTCCTAAATCTGTTCTTAAGGCAAAAGCTGCCACCGAAATATTTGCCCGGTCTAAATAATTAATAACGACAGTTATAAAAACCATGGTTAAAATGTTAAATCGCTTTTTTGTTTTTAGGTTTTTATTCATTTTTTTTAATTATTTGTAGGGTTTCGTTATTTCTAAGCAATATATAGCCTGTTTGTTTGTGTTTTAATTTGATGGGAGCTATGTTTTTTATTTCACCGTCTAAAAATAAATGACTTTCTTTTGCTGTTATGGCATCAAATCCTTTTCCATTTCCAATTAAAATGATCCCTAAACTGGCATCGTTTCTTGGGGTTTCCACTTCTGAATTGTGTAAGTTTCCAACCGCAATCAAATCGGGGTACGCATCATGGTTGTAATCAATTTGTTGAAATTTATTGATGGATGAAAATTGTGATTCATTTGGTAATTTATGAATTTTAAACGTTTCATTGCCTAAGTTTTCAATCCAGTGATGTGCAAATGTGTTGATTTTATAATGCAAAGATTCTTTTAACATGCGTTCTCCATAAATATCATCTAGATTTGCTTCCGAAAAGGATTTATAGGTTTTAAAACGATGTTTAATCGCAGGTATTTGTTGGGAAGAACATTCTCTACCTCGAAGTGGCAGTTTGGTTCCTTTTTTATCATAACTTAAAACAATGTCTGATTTACCATTTTCATCAAAATCATTGGCATACACTTCAAAAGAAACCTTTTGATTGGTTTTGTATTTGTAATTCAAGCCAAGATTTCCAGCAACATAATCTAAATCACCATCCTGGTCTATATCTATTTTTTGCAAGCCATACCACCAACCTGTAGTATTTTGTAAACCAGAATTACTCGTGATTTCTTTTAGTTTAGTGCCTGTGTTTTTAAAGATTCGAATTGGCATCCATTCCCCTGTAATTATTAAATCGATGTTGCCGTCTGCATTAAAATCATTCCATAGGGCTGAGGTAACCAAACCTGCTTTTAGCAATTCTGGCGCAACAGTTTCTGTAACATCTATAAATTTGACTTGCTCATTTTTCTTGCCTTGATTCTGTAGAATATAACTTTTTGCAGGATATGGATAATTCCCAGGTACAATTCTACCTCCAATAAATACATCTAAATCACCATCATTGTCATAATCTGCTTGCGTAATGGCAACTCCGCTTCCTGTTATTTTAGGCAATGCATTGGTTGTTTTGATAAACCCTTTTTCGGTATTGATATATAGGCGATCTTGAAATAAATTTTCAGTTCGTTTATCAGGATTTCCTCCACTAACAACATACAAGTCTAAATCACCGTCGTTATCTACATCAAAAAGTAGGGCAGCAGTATCTTCAAAATCTAAGTCTAGTTCCCAAGGACCAGAGACAACAGCAAAGCTTCCGTTTTCGTTTTGAGAATACATTTTGGCCATACTATTTTTAGCATTTCCAACAAAAAAATCTTCTAATCCATCGTTATTGATGTCACCTACAGCAAGTGCTTCGCCAAGTTGAGAATATTTATGCGGCAATAGCGGTTCGTTTTCAAAATCATTATAGCTGTCTTCTTGGTGTTTGAAATCGACATTTAGTTCTTTCGAGATCTCTTGATAAGCGAATGCACTTGTATTTTTATTGTTTGTTAAGTTTTTTTGATAAGTGATTTCTAAGGTTTGGTTAGCAGTTATAGTATTCAGAATTTGTTGGTTACCATCTGCCCAAGTAATTTCAATTGTCTCAATAGTATGTTCTTTACCAAGTCCGAAATGCGAAATAGGTTCTACACTTGATTGGTAACCTCTGGTAAGTGTAATTTCTTGAGTTTGTGAAGTTTTATTTGTGTGAACCGTAATTTTTGCTCCAATAGCAAAAGGGTTGGAAGGGGTACCTTTTAATTTTATTTTTAAATAATTACGTGACGTATTTGCTTCATTAATAAAAATTGAAGCCGGTTGGTCGATATTATTAATGATAATATCAAGATCACCATCATTGTCCAAGTCGGCATAAGTAAAACCATTGGAAAATCCTTTTTCATCTAAGCCCCAGTCTTTTGTTTTGTTAGAAAAGGAAAAATCGCCATTGTTTTTAAAAGCATAATTGGCTATAGGTGTACTTGGTAATAAGTTGTAAGCTTTGGCTTTTTTTTCTCCAAATAAGGCTTCTGTTTTAAAGGCTTCGTTAAGATCGTTGTTATTCACATCGCGTTTTATACCATTGGTAATAAAAGCGTCTTTATAACCATCATTGTCAAAATCGGCAAAAAGAGCACCCCAACTCCAATCCGTTGTTGCTAAACCAGCATATCTTGAAATATCGCTAAAAACGGGGTGGCCATCAGAATTTACACCGTTGTTAAATTGCAAAGAGTTTTGCATGTATTGGTAGTGCAAGCCTAATTTAATGGCATTGTAAAAAGTACTCGGACTCATACTGGCCATATTTGTTTTAGATCTTTTGTAATCTTCAGCGGTCATGTCTACTTGTAACAAATCTGTTAACCCATCATTGTTAAAGTCGGAAGCATCTATTCCCATTCCAAACATCGATGTATGCTTGGTGGCTTTTTGAATAATTTCTGTAAAAGTTCCATCGCCATTATTTTGGTACAAATAATCAGGCACATTAAAATCGTTGGATAGATACAGATCTTTGAAACCGTCATTGTTAAAATCGGAGGCAACGAGTCCTAGTGTTAAACCAAAGTTTTTGACACCTGCTTTTTCGGTTACATTGGTAAAAGTATCGTCTCCGTTGTTTTTATAAAGCTGACCAGAATCTTCTATTAAATTGGCATCCATTTTACTACGATAATAGCTATTGCCCATACTTACCGGTACGTTTGGATAGTTGGCAACGAATAGGTCTAGCAAGCCATCATTGTCATAATCGAAAAAAGTGGACTGAATTGAAATTCCTGCATCATCAATACCATAAGAGGCTGCTTTTTCCGTAAAGGTATTGTCGCCATTATTGATGAAGAGTTGGTTTTTAGTAGTGGTGAATTTTCCAGAGACACTTAGGTAAATGTCTAAAAAACCATCATGGTTAATATCTACCATGGTAGTTCCAGAATACCAGCGATTATCTCCTGACATACCAGCGGATTCTGTTATGTCTTCGAATTGCAAGTTGCCTTTGTTGAGGTATAATTTGTTTTTTGTCAGGTTTCCTGTAAAATATAAATCAGGGAGTCCGTCATTATTTATGTCTCCAACAGAAACTCCGGCACCAAGATATAGGTATGGAAATTTAAAATAATTTAACGTATCATTTTCTATAAGCTTGTTAGCAAATGATACCTTAGATTTTTTTTCATCCAGTTTATAAAAATGTGTCGAATTTGTTTCTTCATTGACAGAACTACAAGAAGCAAAAAACAAAAGGAATGCTAAAAAAGTAAAGATGTTTTTCATGAACAAATAAATTTTAAAGGAACCACCCGAAGGCGATTCCTTTGTTAACTAACCAAATATTACTATTAAACTTACTCAAATCATTTAGTATCCAGGATTTTGTTTGAATTTTGCATCATTGTCATTCGCATCAAGTTCTGAAATAGGAATAGCAAGGTATTCTCTACCAGCCTTGTAAGATCCTGTTCCTCCACTTTCAGATTTGAATTCGGAATTGTCAACAATTCTTGACTTTACTTTACCCCAACGTAACAGGTCAAAATACCTTGTGCGCTCAAAAGTCAATTCTTTTATGCGTTCATCTTCGATGTCTTGCATGGTAATTACTAAGTGAGGTGCTAAATCAACTCTTGCACGTACTTCATTAATAGCATCAAGTGCAGCGATTGTAGAGCCATTTAACATAAATTCAGCTTCGGCAAACATTAATAAGATATCCGCATATCTTAAAATTCTTAAATTATTTCCTGAGGCATGCCAACCACCATCTCTAGACTGGCTTTTTCCATTGTATTCCCAGTCGGCATATTTGTTTCCGAAAATATTAGTACCCGTCGCTGAATATGCATCAGGGTAAGAAGTATTAAGATATGTTCTCGAACTTAAGGTTTTACCTTCGTATTGAGTTGTGACTGCTGAATTCCAAAAGAAAGTAGTATACGTTCTAGGGTCCACTTCATTATTAATGGTTTGTTCATCTAAAAACAAGTCCAATGCCCATTGATTGACCCTCATTGTATTTTGGTTTGTATAGCCAACAGGAGCTAAATCAGCTTGAAATGCAGATCCAGAGCCACTATTTGAAGCATCTGCTCCCCAACCTTGATTACCATCAGATAATAATTGAATTTCAAATAAAGATTCTTTATTATTTTCAAATTCTTCACTGAAATTATGAGCGTAATTATCCATAAGTTCAAAACTGCCATCCATGATCTTTAAAAATTCGGTTTTTGCTTCCATGTATTTACCTTGGTATAAATATACTTTACCAAGTAAACCAGTGGCAGCTTTGGCTCTAGCTCTTCCTGTTTGACTTGCAGGCCAAGAATTAGGTAACATTGTTTGCGCTTTTTTTAAGTCAGCTTCAATTTGAATCCAAACATCAGCAGGGTCAGCTTGAGGAATAGAATTTGGTTTGGCAATTTGTGTAGCAGGAATCGTAATTAAAGGAACGTTTAAAAAATTGTTCACTAAATTAAAATAGTTAAATGCTCTAATAAAATAGGCTTCCCCTAAAATATTTTCTTTGTCTGTTGCATCCATATCTATATTTGGAACATAGAAAAGAACATCATTGGCTCTAGCAACACCTCTGTATTGAGCTTCCCACATCCATCTAGGTGCATTACGATCTGCCGTTGCGTTAAAGTTTCCTGCAGCAGTTCTGTCTGAAGGATTAAAACCATTAACAACATCATCTCTATAATCTGACAAGAAAATTTCAAATCTTGCATAATAAGTAATCGCAATAAATGGGCTATAAGCACCAATTATGGCTTTGTTAGCATCATCTGCAGTACTCCAGAAAGATGATGGAACTAGAACATTTGGATTGTCTTGGTTTAAGAAATCATCTGAACAGTTTGTGTTAAGTGCGAATATTGCTACTAGTGCAAGTATGCCTTTTATTGAAAGCTTGTAATTTTTTATTTTCTTCATTTTTTTCATTTTTTAATTAAAAAGAAACTTGTAAACCTAGTTGGAATGTTCTTGGAGTTGGGTAGTTTCCTTCATCTACACCTCTGTTAAATAGGCTAGTTCCTCCTCTACCATTTGTACCAACTTCTGGATAATAACCAGAATAGCTATTAAGAGTGAACAAGTTTGTTCCTGAAAGATAAAATCTGATTTTTTCAATTTTTATTTTGTCTATAATAGTATCAGGAATTGTATATCCAATTTGCGCATTTCTCAAACGGAAATAAGCACCACTTTCTAAATAGAAGTCTGACATTCTTCTGTTAAAACCAGGGTCTACTTGCGTGTTTCTTGGAACATTTGTATTTGTGTTAGATGGGGTCCATGCATTTGCAGCATCTGCCAAGTAGTTTCCGTTAAAATCAAAGTAACCTCTGTATATTGTTGAGTTCAATATTTTATTTCCAGAAACTCCATTAAAGAATAAACTAAGATCAAAGTTTTTATAATCAGCATTTATGTTAATCCCGTATTCGAAGTTAGGAATTGCACTTCCCAAAAATCTTCTATCATCCGGATCAAGACCATTTCCGTCAAAATCTTTAAATTTTAAATCTCCAGCTTTTGGATTTCCTTCTTGATCGTTAGCAGCAGTTGCTTCTGCATCTGTTTGGTAAATTCCGTCTGTTACATATCCATAGAAAGATCCAATAGGTTGTCCAATTTCTGTTCTAGTTCCTCTAAGTCCATTAGAAGTGAAGCCTCCGCCAATAATTGGAGCTTGTCCTCCTAAAGATTTTACAACATTGTCTAATGTAGAAAAGTTTCCAGTAACGCTAAAGTTTAAATCACCAATTTGATCTCTATAAGTAGCTAAAAACTCAAAACCTTTGTTTCGAATATCACCTCTGTTTTCAGGAACTGTATTAGAAGTACCTATGTAAAAAGGTCTTTGTACATTTACAAGGATATCTTCTGAGTCCTTAATGAAATAATCCATTGTCACGCTCAATTTACTATTTAAAGCATTGAATTCAAGACCAAGATTTGTTGTAGTCGTTGTCTCCCAAAATACATCTGTATTTACACCTCTAGTTATTGCGTAACCTGCTGTTCTATTTTGATCATCACCTAAAATATAGGTGCTAAATAAATTTATAGTAGGAATTATTTGATAGGCTGGTACATTGTTAGAACCCACTTGACCGTATCCACCTCTAAGTTTAATGTTTGTTAAAGCATTAAAATCTTCCATAAAGTCTTCGTTACTTAAATTCCAACCTAATGCAAATGATGGGAATTTTCCAAATCGTAAAGGTTCTCTAAAAACGGAAGAGCCATCGCGACGCATACTAGCTGTTAATAAGTATTTATCATTGTAGTTGTAGTTTAATCTTCCAAAATAAGATTGGATTCCAGAAGTGATATCAACAGAAGGTGCACCTTGTAATTTTTTGGAATCAAATGCTCCTGCAACGCTTATTCCATTGATGGCGTTGATCGCGTTAATTCCTAGTGATCTAGAATTGTTTTTTTGATCTGTAAAACCAGCAATAAAATCAATCGTGTGTTTTCCAAATGATTTTTTATAATTCAAAGTGTTTTCAACCAATGTGTTTAGTGAATTTGTATTTGATTCAGATAATTCAGATGTGGCGGAGTTACCTCCATTATAAATCAACTGGTTGTCTGGACTAAACCTAAAATTATTTCTTGAAGATGTTTCTAGGCCTAAATTAAGTTTGTAGGTTAATCCATCTAAAATTTCATAGGAAGCAGAAATGTTACCTAAAACAGTATGTTGCTTGATTTTATTTTTTATCAATGCCGCATATCCTAGTTCATTTCTAATAGTACCGGGACCATAAAAAGCACCATAAGCAGTTGTTATTCCTCTAGCTTCTCTATCATCAGAATTCCAGTTTCCATTTTCGTCTTTTAATCGAATTGTAGGAAGTAAGTTTCTTTCTTGATTAAAAAAGGTGTTTGGGCTATTTACGGTTCTAGTTAAACCGATGGTGCTTTCCATTTTGAATTTTCCCTTGTCTAATCCTGCATTTAATCGAACTGTCGTTCTTTCAAAATCAGAGAATTTAATGATTCCTTCTTGTTCAAACTGATTTAAAGAAAGGCTATACACACTGTTTTCGCCACCTCCAGAAAATCTAAGATTTGTGTTACGTACCGAAGCTGTTCTAAAAGAATCATCATATAAATTACTGCTATAATTTGGGTCAAATTGTGAATCATTGGCAGGATATCTTGGAACTCCATCAGCATCGTTTGCTCTATTTACGATGGTTGCATATTGGGTCGCATCTGCCCAGTCTACCTGATTAATCGCTTTTTGAACTCCGTAACTTGTATCAAGATCGATAGTAACTTTTCCTTTTTTTCCTTTTTTAGTTGTAATAATAACAACTCCATTTGCTGCTCTAGAACCATATATGGCAGTGGCAGATGCATCTTTCAAAACAGAAACATTGGCAATATCTCCAGGGTTTACGGTATTCATGTTTCCTGTTATCATTCCATCTATAATAAACAATGGGCCTGCATTGCTAAATGTTCCAGTACCTCTAATGGTTATTACCGAACCAGCTCCTGGTGCACCACCTTGTGCTTGTACGTTTACCCCGGCCATTTTTCCCTGTAATGCTTGAGAAGCATCGTTATAGGTATACTTATCAATGTCTTTAGAATCGATGGAGGCAATAGAACCTGTAAGATCTGATTTCTTTTGAGAACCGTATCCAACAATTACGACTTCATCCATTAAGTTTGATGTTGGGGCTAACTGAATTTTTAGACCAGATTTTCCGGTGATAACAACTTCTTTGTTTTCGTAGCCAACATAACTAACAATCAAAATAGCATTTTTGTTTGCGGTCACGGAAAAATTTCCGTCAAAATCGGTCTGTGTTCCGGTTTGTGTTCCTTTAATAACCAAATTGGCTCCCGGTAAGGGTTGGTTACTTTCATCTGTGACCACCCCTTTGATAGTGGTTTGCTGCGCTTGTAGTTTTGGTAGGGTTAGTACCATAAAAAACAGTAAAATCATACTGCCTTTTGAAAATAGCTTTAGTTGTAGTTTTTTCTTCATAAATAGTTTAGTTTAAATATTTACTTATTAATAATATGTAATACATCATACAAATATGAAGAAAAACAATGATATTTCAAAATGAAGAAATATTCAATAGTTTAAAAATGTTGATTTGGAAGAAGTTGAGTTTCGCTATAATAAATTAAAAACGTGTGTTTTCCTAGTGAAAACAATAGCTTAAGGAGAGACGTTTGTAATTATTTGCGCAAAATATTGCGCAAATAATTTTAATTTAGAATTGTTAGACTTTTTGTGAATTCTATGAAAAACGATTCTTTAGAAGAATTTAAGGCTCAAGTTTTGCAAATAATCAACCTGTGTTAGGCAGTAAATAACCTTTCCAACCTGTTTAGGTTTTAGTTGGAAAGGTTGTCGTTATTTTATTTGGTACTGATACTGGTTGATGCAGCCATTAAATTGTTTGAAGTTGCTTTTATTTGAATGTTTCCACTTTTTTCTGTTGACTTGACAATTAATAGACACAAACCATTAAAGGCTTTTCTTTGAGGTACTTGAAAAGAGGCCATTGATGTTTGGTCCCCATTACCAACAGCTGCTAACGTTCCTGCTCCATCTATTTCAAAACTCACTAAATTATCTGCCAATGGACAGATATTTCCATCTTTGTCTTCAATTTTAACGGTGATAAAAGACAAATCATTACCATCTGCTGATATTTCTGTTCTGTCAGCAATTAGTGAGATTTTAGCTGGCGCACCTGCTGTTTTTATTTCTTTTTCAGAAACTACTTTTCCGTTTTTGTAGGCAACAGCTTTGATGCTTCCTTTTTGATACGGTACATTCCAAGACAAGCGGTACTTTGTTTTGTACATTCCTTTTTTGAATCCGTGGTATTCTGAAGGAATTTCTGTAAAATCCTTCCCCTTCACTCGTCGTCCGAAAGATTTTCCATTGACAAATAATTCTACTTCATCACAGTTGGTGTAGGAGTAAACAGGAATAATTTCTCCTTCTTTTCCTTCCCAATTCCAGTGTGGTAAAATATGCACCATTGGTTCTGTTGTCCACTGACTTTGGTATAAATAATATCGGTCCTTAGGGAAACCACATAAATCTACAGGAGCAAAATAAGAAGATCGAGAAGGCCAGTCGTCATTCCAATACCCATTTGTAGAATTGTCTCTTCCTCCATAAGGAGTAGGTTCTCCTAAATAATCAAAACCCGTCCAAATAAATTCTCCTAAAGATCTTGGCTCTTTTGCTTGTGCATCAAATTCAATATCTGGAGCATAAGCCCACGGCGGTCCCACAATTACATCATAACTAGAAACGTGATTGGTTTCGTGTTTCTCTTTAAATTCTATCGGTAAATGGTACACACCACGGCTACTTGTTTGTGAAGAAGTTTCTGATCCATAAACAATCATATTTGGATTGTCTTTTAAAATTCCTTGATAGTTTTCTGGCCAATAATTCATACCAACAATGTCTACATAATTGGCTAGTTTGTTTTTAAAAGGTGCCGGAAAATAATTAAATCCAACAGTTGTAGGACGCGTATTGTCTTCGTCATGACAAATATCGTTTAACATTTTTGTGATTTTCCATCCATCTTTTCTAGACTGTTCTAAAATTTCATTTCCAATACTCCACATAATAACGGAAGGGTGGTTACGATCTCTTTTGATCATATCACGTAAATCTTTTTCATGCCATTGGTCAAAATAAGTGTGGTAACCATTTTCAACTTTTCCTATTTTCCACTCATCAAAAGCTTCAACAATAACCACGATACCCAATTCATCACAGGCTTTTAAAATTTCTGGTGAAGGTGGGTTATGACTCGTACGAAGTGCATTTACTCCCATGCTTTTCATTATTTGCATTTGACGTTGCTTCGCTCTAAAATTAATGGCACTCCCTAAAGGACCTTGATCGTGATGCATACAAACACCATTCAATTCTACTTTATTTCCGTTTAATAAAAAGCCGTTTTCTTTACTGAATTCAATAGAACGAATTCCAAAATTCGTTTTGTATACATCAGAAATATTTCCATTGACAAGAACAGTACTTGTGGCTGTATATTGAACTGGCGTATCTAAATCCCATAAAGCAGGATTGTTTAAAGTCACATGGATTGCTGCTTTTTCTGTGGAGTTTTTAGAAAGTGTCAGTTTTTTACTGTCGTTTGCAACAGTTTCTCCATTTGGATTGGTGATCACGGTTTCTAAAGTTACCGAAGTATTTTTATTCAGTTTATTGCTAATTTTTGTTTCAATACTTACAGAAGCTTTTTCTTTTGTTACTTTGGGTGTTGTAATAAAAGTTCCCCATTGCGGAATGTGCACTGCTTCATTTATTTTTAAACGAACATTTCTATAAATACCTGCACCTGGATACCATCTTGCTGATAAGTCGGTAGGTGACAATTGAACGGCTAGTACGTTGTCGCCATCAAAATTAATGTGTTTTGTTACATCTAATTCAAAACCGATGTAACCATAGGGTCTTTCGCCTACATAGTTGCCATTTAACCAGACTTTGGCATTGTTCATAGCGCCATCAAATTCAACAGATATGTACTTGTTTTTCTGCTTTTTGTCTAATGAAAAATGTTTTCGATACCAAGCTTCCCCAGTAACAGGTAATCCACCAGTTCTAGCATTGTGTTTAATGTCAAACGGACCTTCAATAGCCCAATCATGCGGTAAGTTTAACTTCCTCCATTGCGCATCGTTGTAGTTTGTTTTTTCAGCACCAGGCAATGTGTCTTTTACAAAAAGCCAATCTTTATTGAAATTTTGATCCTCAAGAGATAAATTTTGAGGAACTTCACAGGAAGTCAAAAAGCAAGATAGGAGCATAGCCGTACTTGCAAATAAAATGTAGAGTTGTTTCATGGACTATTTTTTTTTAGTTTAAGCTTCGGAATCATAAATGAGAACGCGATCCCATAATTGACTAGATTCTTCTATAAAAGTTGTATGTACGTCTTCTATTTGGTATGCGTCGTGTTGTTTTTTAGATTGAAAACCAACGGATAATGAAAAAGTAAAGGAGTCGTCAATAACAGCACGTTCTTTTTTTGGAGGAGTTCCAATAAAGGAACTTTCGATAAATTTTGAATTAGAAATGAATTTTTCTAATGAGGATTTGAAAGCGGTTTTGTCTTCAGAAGATTCTGGATTTTTTAACCAGAACAAAACCGTATGCATAAATTTTATGGTAGCCATTTTGTTTAAATTATTGGATTCTTTGTAAATATAGATGTATTAATATTTTCCACAAAAGAAAGACCGATACGTATTAAAGGAAAAGACATTTGTGGTAGGATTGGCAATTATTCAGAATAAAGAAGTTACTTGATTTTTATTCTCGTCAAAATTTGACATAAAGAAGCCCTGAAAATTATTTTTCAGGGCTTCTTTTTTTTTGCATATAATTCGTTATATTTTTTCTATATATACATAGTATGCAACATTTTTATTTCCTTTGGCGTCGTAAAAGTTCGCATTCATTTTAGTTTTACCCGCTTTTAAATTTATGGTAAAAGTAGCTTCTTTGTCTTTGTTTGTCACGGCGACTTCTTCAAAAATAGTGCTGCCAAGTTTAATAGAAGCTTTTGTGTACTGCATGTTTTTACCTGCTGGAATTTCTTTTTCTAATCCAGGAAGTTGCTCGGTACTAATGGCAGGAATAGTGGTATTGATCAATAGGCCAGATTCCAAAGGATATCTGCGTAAAGCAATATTGTAAGTCCCTTGTTTTTTAACATCAATACACCAGTAACCTTTTCCTTTATTTCCATTTCTAATAGCTATTTGATTCCAGGGTTGGTTTCCGTTATCCGCATGAATATCATGACAGGTTAAAGTAATTGGGTTTTCTTTTTCGGATCCTACTTTGAAATAAATTTCTTTATCAAAATCTACAGAAACTTCGTTCCACCATTGTTCGTAAAAAGCACGCATTTCTGCAACTTTCTCTGGGTTTTTATCAGCAATATTGTTTTTTTGACCTTTGTCGTTTGAAATGTTGTACAATTCCTTTCCGTCAATTAACCTCCACTTATTTTGCATTACTGCTGAAGATTTCCATTTTTTTGGACTTTGAATTCTTTGAGAATCGGTAACCAACATTCTGTTATTTGTTGTTTCAGGATTTTTTAACATTGGCACCAAGCTCTGTCCGGCAATTTTTAAATGCTCCTTTGGAAGTGAAATACCACAAAGTTCTGCCAAAGTAGGCATAATATCTACAACACTTGTTAGTTCATTAATGTCGGTTGCTGTTGTAATATTTCCGTTTTTCCAATGAATAAAGAAAGGAACTCTATGTCCACCGTCATACTGGCTACCTTTGTTTCCTCGCATACCAGCATTAAACCCGGTTGAGGTTTTTGTTTTTTTATTGTAATAGTTTCCTGCTGCCGTACCATTATCTGTCATAAAAATTAAGATGGTGTTGTCGGCAATTTTTAAAGCTTCTAATTCTTTTCTAAGTTTTCCGAAATTGTCATCTATATTCGTAATCATGCCATAAAAACGTTTTTGCTTTTCAGCTAAAACAGTAGCAGGTAAATCTTTGTACATGTTGTAATAAGATACAGGAACATTGTATGGTCCGTGTGGCGCATTAGATGCGATGTAGCAAAAGAATGGCTTTTCTTTGTTCTCTTTGATGAAATTAATAGCTTCACCAAAAAAGATATCTGTACAATAGCCTTCGTATTTAACAGGTTTTCCATTTTTAAAATAGGTGTCGTTAAAATAGGTATTGTCCCAAAAATCTGGCGTTTGCTGAACACCACCACCACCATGCATTACGGTATGTTGAAAACCTCTGTGTTCAGGTCTAAACGGATAATTGTCTCCCATGTGCCATTTTCCAAAGCCACCAGTTGTATAACCACCTTCAGCAAACATATTGGCCAAGGTTTTTTCTTTTTCTCTTAATAAAGACCAGCCTCCAATGGTATGCCATACACCTGTGCTGTTAGCATATCTTCCTGTCATTAAAGCAGAACGCGTAGGTGCACAAGTAGGACCCACATGAAAATCTGTTAAGTGGTAACTTTCTCCATGAAAAGCATCAATATTAGGTGTTTTGATGATTTTATTTCCATGCACTCCTAAATCTCCATACCCTTGGTCATCAGTAATTACTAGAATTACATTTGGTTTTGTTTCTGCGTTTTGCTTGTTTATTTTTTTACTAGTACAACTTGTTACTGCTAGAATAAGTACTAAAAAGTAATTGATTATTTTCACGACGTATATATTTAATTAATATTTTTCCATTGTTGTTAATTCTGGTGATCCACCCCTATGACCACAACCAGAAGCGATGTAAATTTCATCTTTAAAAATTAAAGCACCAGATCCATGTCTTCCTTGGAATAAAGGAGGGAAAGTTGTCCATGTATGATTTTTAATACTTAAAGCTTCTACTTGGTTATGCGCCTGCTCCTGATGTATCGATTCTCCTCCAAGAACTAAAATAGCATCCTGATAGCGAATGGCCATATTTCCGGCTCTTTGCGTTGGGATTTTTTCTTTTAAAGTACTCCATGTATTACTTTGAATATCATAGACATCTACTTCGGCAATAGTTTCAGAAAATGTAGCTTTTGGAGCTTTCGATAAACGTCCAGCCAAGGTATAAATTTTACCTTCAGCTTCTACGGCTTGAAAATGATCTCTTGCTCTTGGTGCATCGGGAAGTATTTTCCATTCACCTGTTTCTAAATTATAAGTATCCAACCATTTTTTATGACCACTACGGTGACCGTCTAAAATACCACAGCTCACATAAACAAGGCCATTTTTAATAATATTTCCTGTAGATCCTCTTCGTCTGTCTTGAGGTATTTCTGCATCTTTTACCCAAGTGTTTGTATTTGTGTCGTAATAATAAATATGTTCAACCGGAGTTTCTCCAGGATATTTTCCGGTCATGGCTCCAATAATATAGACTTTGTTTTGGTATACTACAGGTTGAAAATGATGGAACTCAATTGGAGGTTTTTCTCCAGTTGTCCATTGTTGTGTTTTTGTGTCGAAAATACTAACGGGTCTTATTCCACGACCTCCTAATAAATAAAATTTATCGTCGACTTTTACAAAAGCGGCTTCGTGTCGTTTGATGGGTTTTGAAGCGTCAGAAGCAATAACTTCTTGCCATTTTCGAGTTTTTTTGTTGTTTTGTTTTTTTTCAGAATTACAAGAACAAAGTAAGATGAGTGCTAGACTGGTAAGTAGTATTTTTTTCATTGAATAACAATTTTAATCTTGTAAATGTAGCTTTTTGTTCTGGCTTTAAGAAAAAATAAAAGTAGACAATCCTTATCAGGCTGAACGGCATATGTGGTTAGAATAAAGGGACAAATGGTTTTTTATAAAGCAGATTTCGTCTTATTTGAATGAATTTTGTATGCAATAAAGAGTGGAGATATTTTTAAGTAAAACAATAGGTATTGTTTAAAAGGAATACAACACCTATTGCGACTATTTTTTATAGGGGGTTATTTTTTCTTTTTTTGCTTCCAAGCTCTGAAATACTTTATATGAAATTCACCATCTAATCGATCATTATCTGGCAGTGCACCAAACCATTTATTTGATTCGCAGTTAAAGTTGACTTCCAAAGGTTGATGCCAATGTGTGTTTTCGGCTTCTCTAAATAAAATTCCATCAATATAAAACTTGATAGATTCTTTGGTCCATTCTAAGCCCCAAGTATGGTACTCTTTTTGAAGTTCTAAAGGGAAATAATATTTTTTAGTTCGAGAAAAATGTTTTTTAATATCTCCTTTGTTTTTAGGTGCTCTAAAAACATGAATGTTCGAGTTTAAATCATGACGATTGTACAAAACTCCTGGCGCATTTTCACAAATGTCAATTTCCGTCCACCAATCTCTATCCACATTGGTCATCCAAAATCCAGAAACCCAAGGAGCATCCATTAGTTTAATTTCCGCTTCAAAATAACCATAAAGAAATTTTTGTTTACTTTTTATAAAACCTGTAGAATGTGTAAAGTCTTTGGGTAGTTTTTCTTGTCCATGTTGATTTACGCGAATAACCACTTCTCCGTTTTCTAATTGTACATTAGAACCATGAAAATAAGTAGGAGGTCTTCCTTTCCATTTTGGGTTGTTTGGGTACCAACGTGAGGTGTTTAAATTTTTAGTATCAAATTCGTCGGAGTCTTTTTTTAGTAATTTCCAACGACCTTCGTTTTTTTGATCGGATAGCGGCAAACGATTTGAAATTCGTTTTGGAGCGGTTTCAAGTCGTACACTATCCACATATTTTTTGGGTGGAATCGTTAAGTCTTGAGAAAATAAATTCATGCTAGATAGGAATACAATTCCTGCAAGTAATTTTGTTTGTTGTATCATGTTCGCTTTTTTAATTTTTAGAAAGTAGTGCTGTTTGGTGAATTGCTGCTTAATTGAATTTGACCCAGTCTATATTTAATAAATAATTAGTTCCTCCTTCAAAAACGAGTTTGATGTTTTGAACTCCTTTTATTTTTTTTGAAATAGGACTGCTAACCTCTTGCCAATTGTTCCAACCACCTGTATTGTGTACTTGCGTTGTGGTGATAAGTTGGTTGTTTATGTATAATTTTATTAGTCCTCCTTGTGTTCCTGAAGAGACTTTATAAGTTACATTTTTAACTTTTTTAGAGCTGAAATCTACAGCGTTATAGCTTACTTCGGAACCTGATTTTATATAGTCTAATTGCCAATTCACTTCGTTCGATTCTTTAATTCTACTAATTTTTAAATTTTTTGAAGTGGTGTAGCGATCAATTTGTATGGGCTGGTCAATAGGGTGAAGACCTACGCCTCTTAAAGTAGCTGTTTTGTGTTGAATCAGTCCTTTTTTGTTAAAGAACAAACTATCTACACGCATAGAACGTAAATGCTGGTCGTTTGAAATATCATGATGATGGTAAAAAATATACCATTGTTTTTTGAATGCAACAATAGAATGGTGGTTGGTCCAAGCGCCATCTTTCCACCTGTCCAAAATTACACCTTGGTACGTAAAAGGTCCTTTAGGATTGGTACCAGTTGCGTAGGCAATTTCTTCAGATCCTCCTGGAGCATGTGGAAAAGTGAAATAGTAGGTGCCATCTTTTTTAAAAACAAAAGATCCTTCTTTGTATTTTCCCGGAAGCGTTTCTATTTTTTGTGGTTTTCCTTTGATGCTTTTCATGTCCTGAGCGAGTTCAACCACAAATAAATTTTCTCCACCTCCATAATACATATAGGCTTTTCCATCATCGTCAACCAATACATTAGGGTCAATTCCCTCAATTCCTTTTATATAATTTTTTTCAACAGAAAAAGGACCGGTAGGAGATTTAGAAGTGGCGACACCAATTCTTCTAAAAGAACTTTTGTCGGCTGGTGGTGCCGGAAAGTAATAATAGTAAGTATCTCCTTTTTTAACACAATCTGGTGCCCACATACCAAAACCTTTCGGATTTCCCCAAGGAACATCCGTTTGATCGATAATCAATCCATGGTCTTTCCAAGTGGTCATGTTTTCTGTAGAAAAGACATGGTAATAGGGCATGCAAAAGCCATTGTCAGCAAAACCTTCTTCGCAGCGAATATCTGTAGAAGGATAAACATATAATTTTCCATCAAATACACGAGCAGTAGGATCTGCGGTATACATATGTGTTACAATTGGGTTTTGGGCATTCGCTAAACTGCCTGCGAGCAATGCGAATACCAAAAGAGTTTTATAGCGTTTCATAAGAGTTGAATTAATAGTTCATTAAAAAAATGTATAAGATGTTGTGAAATTAGAGCATACAAGCGCGATAGTTTTCTATATATGTGCGTAAGAGTAAAACGTATGTATTCAAAAACTTATAATATGATTAAATACATATGTACTACTTATAAAATCATTTAGTTAGCGATTAGCTGTTGAAAAGTTTTAAGTTTATTTTCTATTAACTACTTAAACTAAATTACGTATGAGACATTTTTTATGGATGGCAATTTTGATTTTATTTTCTAAATGTGGAGGGAATGATTCAGCTTGTGATACAAGTGCTTCCTTTGGAGAAATAACCATTTCCGAAGTGGGCAAAACTTTTATTAGCTTAAACGGAGCGGCGCTAATAGATATTTGCGCGGGCAATGCTTCTGAAAAAGGTATTGTGTATAGTACCAGTGAAAATCCGACAATTGCCGATACTAAACTGACGACCAATAAAGTTATTTTTACCAAAAGATTAGAAGGCTTAGAAGCAGAAACCACCTATTATATCAAACAATTTTTAACCTATGGAGGTCGAACAAGTTACAGTGAGCAAGCGGTAGTAACAACCTTAGCAGGTGCTATTGCGGGAGTTTGTACACAAGGAGATTATATAGAAGCAGATGGTAAATTGGTGGTAGAAATGGAAAGTGCTATTGATAAAGCTGGATGGGACGTGGAAACTTCGGCATCGGGTTATAGCGGAGCAGGCTATTTGGTTTGGAATGGGAGTCAATCTTTTAACGAACCCAATCAAGGTTTAATCGACTATAAATTAAATTTCACAACGACTGGGACTTATAAATTTGTATGGAATTCAAGAGTCACCAAGGGAAATAATGGAACGGAGCATAACGATAGTTGGTTAAGTTTTCCAGATGTTCCTGCGGGCGATTTTTATGGTAAAAAAGGAAATGGGTCTATAGTATATCCTAAAGGACTTGGATTAACGCCAGTTCCAGAAGGCGGAGGGAAGTCTGGTTTTTTTAAAATTTATAAAAGTGGGGCCGCAAACGAATGGAAGTGGCAAGCTTCTACAAGTGATAATGATGGGCATGCGATTTATTTAGAGATCAAAGATCCTGGTGTATATACCATGAGAATTGCGGCTAGATCTTCCAATCATGCTATAGATAAATTTGTTTTACATTTAACTTCCATAGCAGCGCCAACAGGAGCGAATGAACCCTTAAGTGCAATTTGTGAGTAGGGTAGAAATAAAATATTAAAAAGGGCTATTCAATATATTTGAATAGCCCTTTTTTTAGTGTTTTATCTTTTGGATCTGTGTGAATTTTTATTGGCAGTTTTAAAAGTTGCTTTTTTTCTATCCGCTTCCCATCTTTTTTGTCCTTTGATACAATTTGGAATATGTGGATCTAACCAACCTGGAGCGATGTTTTTGGCATCCCATTTTTTATATTCAGCTTCTAACTCTGCTAGTAATTCCGGATTTTCATTGGCAATATCATGACGTTCATAGGCATCAGTTTTTAAATTAAACAGCAATGTTTTTTCTTTGGTAGCACTTTTGTAGATTTTAAAATCTCCTTTTCTAACGGCATATTCGTAACCACCAACAGAACGCCAAAATAGTAAGTCATGAGGTTTGTTGTTGTTCTCATTCAAAATATAAGGCCATAAACTTTTTCCGTCTAGTTGTTTCTGAGAAGTTGGGTTGACACCAGCTGCTTCTAAAAATGAAGGAAATAAATCTAATGAACTTACCATGTTTGTATACACCTGATTTCCTTCTAATTTATTAGGCCAACGAATGAAAAAAGGAACTTTGATTCCTCCTTCAAACAGCATTCCTTTGTAACCTCTATTAGGTCTGTTGTCAGCATGTTCTCCTCTTCCTCCATTGTCACTTAAAAATACAACAATTGTATTGTCTTTTAAATTATTGGCAATTAATGTAGAATCTATTCGACCCACACCATTGTCAACTGCATTTACCATAGCACCGTAAATACTTCTACCCGCGTATTCAATATGTTTGGTTTCTTCTAAATATTTTTCAACAGCATGATCAGGTCCGTGTGGAGCGTTGTAGGCCAAATACATAAAAAAGGGTTTGTCGTCTTTTTTACTAATAAAATCAATCGCTTCGTTGGTAAAGTCATCGGTTAAATAGTTTAGTTCTTCTTCAGGAACTTTAACTCCATTTCTGAAAATAGTTTGAAGTGGGCCTTTTGAAATTCCCCAATAATTCATTCCACCACCAGGAAAACCAAACCAATGATCGAAACCGTGTTTTGGTGGGTGTAAACTAGGATGATCTCCCACATGCCATTTTCCAATAGCACTGGTTCTATAGCCTTGTTCTTTTAAAGCTTCAGAAATCATAATTTCAGATAGGGGAGTTCCTACAGTTTCATCATTTTCCGTGTTGTAAGGCATGTTACAATCGTGCCCAAAACGTGCTTGAAAACGACCTGTAAGTAAACCCGCCCTTGAAGGACTGCAATAAGGATGTGATACATAGCCATTAGAAAAAATAACACCTTCACCTGCCATTTGGTCTAAGTTTGGAGTTGGAATATCCGTAGCGCCATTAAAACCTACATCTGCCCAACCTTGATCGTCGGTTAAAACAACAATAATATTGGGTTTACTTGTGTTTTTAGTTTCGGTTTCTTTTTTCGCAGTTGGTTTGTCTTGTGAACAAGATAGTGCCAACAACGCTGTTAACGTGATGATAATTTTATTCATAGTTAAAATTTAATTTTATCAATAGCTACTTTAGAATTCAATGGAACTAGGTAGAATGAGTATTCATAATGTCCTGGTTTTATCAAATATTCGTCGTGTGCTTCTGCTTTAGGAGACCAAGTATTGTCTCCTCCAACTCCTGCTTGAATTAAGTCCACGTCAACAGTATTTGTATTTCTTTCTAGCAATTCATTGGTATGTGTTGCTGTTTCAATATTTTGAGTACTATAAGGAACAACACTAAAATTGATAGGTTTTATACCTTTTACCAAAAGTCCTTTTCCTTTTTTGTTTGTAAGTTGAAACCATCTTGTTTCCATGTGATTTCCATATTCTTGAGGAACTACATAACCATAATTCATGGTATTTGTAGTACTAGAATACAAACCTAATTTGGCACCACTATTTCTATCTTGGTAATTGGCTTGTGGTCCTTTTCCAAAATAGCTAACCTGGTTGAATTCTTTTGAAATATCAAACTCCATCCCAATTTTAGGTGCATTTGGCTCTTGTTTAGCAATGTTTATGCTATAGTCTACTTTAATTTGCCCCTTTCCTGTAGCCACATATTTTAATGAAATTTTGGTATTGTCAGACAAAACAGTTCCTTCAATAAGAACCTGTACTTTTCCTTTTTGAAGTGTTTTTAGAACTACTTTTTTAACCTGTAGGTTGTCGCCCGCAGTTAGCCAATTGCGTTCTGATTGCTGTTTTTTAGATCTTCGATAAGCAGCATCATTTTCAGTTTCTGGTCTCCAAAAATTTAATTTTAAAGGAGCAGCCAAATAATTTATACCAGCAGCCTTAAACGTTTTTAGGGTTCCTTTGCTTTTATCAATACTCACCAAGAAATTTTTATTACTTAAAGTAATTTCTGTATCCGTTTGTTTTGTTTCAATAGCAGGATAGCTTGCCGTTTTGGTTTTAAGAGTAGGAGTTTTATAAGGAAGTACAAATTGCTCTTCAAAAACAACATAGCCTTTAGTTTCCCATAAGGTATTTTCTTTTAATTTACCTTGAACGGTTATGCTGTATTCAGCGGCTGCTTTTATTCTCGGTTTTTTGAAATTGATGGTGAATTCATCTGTTTGGAAGGCTTTTGTTGTTAATTCGTTTAGCAGTCCTTTTTTGATGATGTTTCCATTTTCAGTTAGGTACCATGACAATTCATACTGACTTAAATCAGAAACATGGTGTCTGTTTGTAATTTTGAAAGTTCCTTGAAGGGCATTGACAGCTGTAATAACAACAGGTTGATTTACTTTTTTACATTCAAAAATTTCTGGTTTAGGTGTTCTGTCGGCAGCTATAATTCCGTTGATACAAAAACTATTGTCATTAGGTTTGTCGCCAAAATCTCCTCCATAAGCCAAAAATTCTTTGCCATTTTTATCTTTTTTAAGAATTCCTTGGTCAATCCAATCCCAGATATAACCTCCTAAAGCTCGGTCGTTTTTGTAAACAACATCCCAATACGTTTTCATGTTTCCAACAGAGTTTCCCATAGCATGTGCATATTCACACATAATAACTGGGCGCGTATCTAATTTATCCGTTGAGTCAATTAAATTTTGATATTCTTGTGGACTTGGATACATTCTACTAACCATATCAACCCACCAAGGATCGGTTGGGTTTCCAGCACCGTGAGTATAGTTGTTTTTTTTGTAATCTTTATGAGAAGGGAGTCCTTGAGCACCTTCATAATGTACAAATCGTGTCGGGTCAAAATCTTTGATCCAACCAGCCATAGCAGCATGATTAGGTCCTGTTCCAGATTCATTTCCTAAAGACCAAAAAACAATACTAGGATGGTTTTTATCTCTTTCTACCATGCGAATGGCTCTTTCTAAATAAGCAGATGCCCAAGATGGAGTATTGGTTAATAAACCTCTCGTACCATGTGTTTCAAGATTTGTTTCGTCCATTACATAGATCCCATACTTGTCGCATAAATCATAAAAATAAGGATCGTTAGGATAATGAGAAGTTCTAACGGCATTGAAATTAAATTTCTTTATAAGTTGAACGTCTTTTTCTATATCAGCTCTCGACAAAGCTTTTCCGTTAGTCATATGATGGTCATGTCTGTTGACACCAATCATTTTAACTGGATTTCCATTGACTAAAAAGCGACCTCTTTGGTCAATTTTTAATTCTCTAAAACCAACTTTTGTACTTGAAGTTTGGGTGGTTGTACCTTGCTCATTTTTTACAGTAAAAACTAAAGTATACAAGTTCGGTTCATCAGAAGACCATTTTTTAGGGTTCTCAACTTCAATTTCTTGCATTCCAAAATACACATTGTCACGTTGTGGATAAGATTCTCCTAAGGCTTTTTTTAAGGGCATTGTTGTAGGTTTGCTTACCACACTTCCAGTAGCATCTACTAAAGTAGAAGTAAGTGTCCAATTATCGTATTTGGTTTTTAATGGAGTTGTTCCAAAATGACCAACTTTTTCTTCATACTTATCCTTTTTATTTACCACAAATTCTGGACGAATTTGAACAATGGCATTTTTGTAGTCATCGTCTAATTTAGTTCTAACAGTAAAATCAGACAAACGAACTTTAGGAACAGCTTGTAGGTAGACTTCTCTTTCAATACCACTCATTCTCCAATGGTCTTGTGCTTCTAAATAACTACCATCACACCAACGATACACTTTTACTGCAATTTTATTTTCACCAGAGTTTAAGTGTTTGGTAATGTCAAATTCTGAAGGCAAACGCGTGTCTTCACTATAACCAACAAATTGACCATTCACCCAAACGTAAAAAGCAGAAGATACCCCTCCAAAGTGCAGAATAACATCTTGGTTCTTCCAATTTTCATCAATAGTAATTGTTTTTATATAGTGTCCAATAGGATTGTCGTTATGATTGATATATGGGAAATCGCTAAAAAAAGGATAGGTTGAATTGGTGTAAATAGGAGTTCCATAACCACGCATTTCCCAGTTAGAAGGAACATCAATGTTTTTCCAGTTTTTAGAATTGTAATTTACTTCATGAAAATTAGAAATGGCGTCGGCAGGTTTGGCAACCCAATGAAATTTCCAATCGCCATTTAAAGATTTGTAATTTTTAGAGGATGCTCTATCTCCTATGACGGCATCTTGAAAAGAATCAAAATTGTAAAAGGTGGTGTGTGCATCTAATTTGTTAATTTGATTGACATGTGGGTTTTCCCAATCATTTTGTTGTGCATACAAAAAGCTTGAAAAAAAAAGAACTGCCATTGGAAAAAAATTCTTCATAGGATCGATTTCTATTTATTGTAAGTTGTTTTTTTGTTTAAAGAGGATAAGTGTTATACTTAAAAAAAGGGTACAACATTAAATAAAATGTGTACCCCTTTGTTTGGGTGTACTAAAGTTTTATGATTTCAGAAATATCCAAAGGATCGTCCATTTCTTTTTGAAGTTGTAACAAATCTTTGAAAAGAGTTTTTGTTTTTTCTTGATATTCAGGTTTCTTGGCCAAATCGTTCATTTCTTCAGGGTCCTTGTTTAAATCAAATAAAAGAACCTCCTTAATTTCAGGAAAGATTAATAATTTGAATCCGTCTTTTCGAATCATTCTTTGAACTCCTAAATAGGCTCCATAAATTTCATCATAATGACTTTTTTGAGTCGTACCTTTTGCCAAGTCTAAAAAACTATTAAAATCTATATAGCTAGGTTTTGTTGCGCCAGCTATTTCTAAAGAAGTTGCCATGGCATCTTGTAAATACACATCTGCATTGATTCTTTTGTTTTTTAGGACATCAGGACCTAAAATAACCATTGGCGGACGAATACTATGGTCAAATAAATTTTGTTTTCCTAAAAATCCATGTCTACCCATAGCCAAACCATGATCGGCAGTAAAAATAATATAGGTATTGTCTAGTTTTCCTGATTTTTCAAGAGCTTCTACAATCAATCCAATTTGAGCATCTACGTGCGTGATGCTTGCATAATATTCTTTGATATGGGTTTTTACAGCAAATTCTGTTCTAGGAAAAGGTGCTAAAGCTTCATCTCTTAAATCGTTACTATTCGCAATTCCATGTCGGTATGGGTTTTCTGGTACATAACTTTTAGGTACAGAAATATTTTCTAAAGAATACATGTCTTGGTATTCTTGTGGAGCTTGTCTCGGATCGTGAGGAGCATTAAAGGCCAAGTACATAAAAAATGGATTTTCTTTTTCTTTGGCTGTTTGGATAAAATTGATGGCATCATCTTTAAGCGCTTCACTCCAGTGTTGTCCACCTTCCCAAAAACCACCAAATTTGGTGTCTGTTGGGGTCCAGTCTTTATCGTTTTTATCTTTTGGTCTGTTATACCCAACAGGCATAATGGCTTCAGATCCAGATTTTTTATATTCAGGATTTTTTTTAAATTTTTCTACCATGGCATGATGATCCCAGGCGTCTTTTGGCATTCCGCCTCGCACATTTGTTGTGTTTTGGAAAACTTTATGTGCTTTTGCGTCCACATGCCATTTCCCTGTCATGTAGGTGTCGTAGCCTTGCGCTTCCATAAGTTTACTCCAAGTCTGGTTTAAAGAATCATTTTTATACCAGTTTTTTCTGAATTTGTTGGCTCTCCATACAAAACGGCCAGAATTTAACATAGCTCTTGAGGCAGCACAAACGGCTCCACTCCAAGATCCCATATTATAAGCATGTGTAAATGTAGCTCCTCCTTGTACCAATTTATCCATATTAGGCGTAATGATTTCATTGTTCCCTAAAGCGTGAATGGAAGAATACGTTTGGTCGTCTGTAAAAATGAAAACGACGTTTGGCTTTTGCGCTTTTTTACTTTCTTTTTTAGCTGTTTGACAACTGAATAAAATGCAGGAAAGAACTGCTATTTGAATTACTGATTTCATATAATTATTTTTCTTTAGATCGTTACAAAGATTGTGAAAAGTAGCTTAATTTATAGACACGTATGTTTTTATATAACTCACATATGTTTTTGTTGGGTGAAAACGCGGCAAATGACTTTATATAACAAGAGGCTAAAAATGATTTTAGCCTCTTGAAAATGTTTAAGTTAAGGGAGTTTCCTCTTCAGGAGGATTGTTCTTTTTACTGACGTTTCTTACATATTTACTTGGGATAATTCCAAACTGCTTTTTAAAGCATTTAGAAAAGTAGGAAGCCGTGTTAAATCCGGTCATATACATGATTTCCTTCACAGATAAATCGCTAGATTCAAGTAGTTGTACGGCTCTTTTTAAACGAATGTTTCGAATAAATTCACTAGATGATAAGCCGGTAAGTTCTTTTATTTTGAAATGTAAATTACTTCTACTCAACGCCATTTCTTTCACCAACATTTCAACACTAAACTCGGTATTCATCATGTGTTTTTCAACAATTTGAATAGCGTTTTGCAGGAATTTTTCATCGGTTGAGGTTACTGTAATTTCTTCAGGTTGAAGTGTGATTTCTCGGTTAAATCGCTTGCGTAACTCTTCTCTCGTTTTTAAGGTGTTGGTTAACTTTAACTCTAAAAGCTCTAAGTCAAAAGGTTTTCTTATATAAGCATCGGCACCAGTTTTTAAACCTTGAATTTCCCATTCTTGTGAGGTTTTTGCCGTTAGCATAATTACAGGAATATGACTGGTTTCTTTGGAAGTTTTTAATTTGTTACAGAATTCTATTCCATCCATAATTGGCATTAAAACATCAGTAATAACAATATTTGGCATGAGTTTTTTTGCGAATTCAAATCCGCGTTCTCCGTTCTCTGCTTCATAAACGTCATAATTTTCAGAGATTCCGTTTTTGATCACAGATCGTATTTCCGCATTGTCATCCACAACCAAAACAATAGGAAGTTTAGATCTGGTTTTGGAAATATTTTGATCTAAGATATCATCGATAACGTCAATGGCGTTTAATTCAGCATCAATTTGATTGGTGAAATTAGCATCTTCTGAAGGCTCTGTAAAGCTAATGTCTTTTATGTTTTCGTAGTTTTCTTTTTCAATAGGAAGCCAAACTAAAAATGTAGTACCTGTTTTGGCATCGCTGGTAACGTCAATACTACCTTGGTGTAATTCTACCAAATCTTTGATAAAGGCCAAACCAATTCCTGCTCCTTGGGTATTTACTTTTCGTACATCACGGTCTACATAAAAGCGTTCAAAAATAAATTTGATTCTATGTGCAGGAATTCCAGAGCCAGTATCGGTAACCTGAATGACCATATAGTTTTCTTTATTTGAAACCTTTTGCAGCCCAGTAGGAATGTCAAAGTTTTCGCCTTTGCAAATATGAATGTTTATAGATCCTTTTTCAGGAGTAAACTTAAAAGCGTTGGATAATAAATTATTGATAATTTTTTCTAAAGCATTTGGGTCAAACCAACTTAAATATGATTTATCCGTGTGCTTAATGTTAAAATTAATTTTTTTACTCATGCTTAAAAATTGAAAAGGCTCGCAGATTTCCTTTACAAATTTGATCATATCATGTTCACCAACAGACAAACTCATTTTTCCTTTGTCCATTTTTCTGAAATCTAAAAGTTGATTGACCAGTCGAAGCAGAGAATCGATATTTTTACTCATCAAAGCATATTGCTCACTTGCTTTTTTATGACTGATTTTTGGTCCTTGTTTTTGTAAGAAGTCTAAAGGCCCTTTTATTAAGGTAAGCGGTGTTCTAAATTCATGAGAAATATTGGTGAAAAATTCCAATTTTAATTTGTTGATTTCCTCGTATTTTTCTTTTTCTAAATGTTCTAATTCGAGTTGGTGTTTTTTTGTTGATTTGATAATGGTAAATCGTTGAAAACCGAATAAACTAGCAATGAATAAAAGTAAGTAGATAATTTTAGCATAGGTACTTCTCCAAAAGGGAGGGGTTACTTTAATAATTAGCTCTGTAGGTTGCTTATTCCACAAGCCATCATTGTTAGAAGATTTTACTTTTAGTGTGTATTTTCCAGGTTCTAAATTGGTGTAAGTTGCAAAACGCATATCAGAAGAAGTATTGATCCAATGATCGTTAAAACCTTCAAGTTTGTATTTGTATTGATTTTTCTTTGGTGCCGCAAAATGCAATCCAGAAAATTCAAATGAAAAACTATTTTCTTGATATTTTAATTCTATTTCTTTTAAATCGTTGATGGAGTTTTTTAGAAGGACACGACCGTTAATTTCTTCTCCAATAGCGATAGGTTTATTAAAGATGGAAAGTTTTGTAATAATGGTATTTGATTCTGTTGTATTGTCTTTAATGGTGTTTGGGTTGAAAATATTTAGGCCGTTTACACCACCAAAAAGAATCTCACCATTTTTCCTTTTTAAACTGGCTAACTCTCCAAACTCATCACTTTGCAAGCCATCGTTGCTATCGTAATTTTTTATGTTTCCGTTGGTAGGGTTGATGCGAGAAAGACCTCGGTTAGAAGAAATCCATAAGTTTTTATTGGCATCTTCTACAATGGCCTTAATTACATTGTTTGGTAGGCCGTTGCGTTCTGAAATTACTTCAAAATGTTCTGGCTCATTTTCTGTTGCCGGAATAAATTTATTAAGTCCGCCCCCAAAGGTTCCAATCCAAATGGTGCCATCAGCGGCTTCACGAATTGTTAAAATATAATTATGGGTGATTGTTTTTGGATCACCTGGTGTGTTTTTGTAAACCTTAAATTTCGGATTTCTTTTGGTTCTTTCTGTTTTTGAGAGGGAGCAAAGTCCATCGGCAGTTGCAAACCACAAAGTACCTTTTGAATCTTCAACAATTTCTCGAATAATATTGCTAGAAATACTTTCTTGTTTGGTAGGTTCGTAGCTAAGAATGTCTTTTCTATACTCACCTGGAGTTTCTGTCGCTAACCATCTAAAAACCCCTCCATTATAGGTTCCTATCCAAATATTTTTTTGACTGTCTTGAGCGAGGGCAAAGGTACTAGGGGTTATTTCATTGACTGTTTTAAATGAATTTTCTGTGATTGTCGGATTGTTGGTGATGTCAACCTCATACAAGCCAGGAGAGCCTTCTGTACCAATTAGTATTTTTTTTGTAGAACCTTCGTTAATTTCAAGAATGTCATAGGGTTTTAAATAGCGTTTAAAATTATGAAGATGATCTAGGTCGTGGTCGCCTTTTAAAGCAATATTCAAGCCGCCGCCATGAGATCCAATCCATAAATTTCCATTACTATCTTCAAACAGACTTTTGATATTTTCATTGGCAAGGCTGTTTTTGATATTTGTTTTTCTAACCACCCGAAACCGTTTTTGCTCAAGATCTAGTTTGTTTACACCACCACCTATCACGCCTGCCCAAACAATACCCGCTCTGTCAATATATAAGGAGTTAACTTGATTTTTACTAATGCTGTTTTCTGGCGATTTGGGGTTGTATGAAAAGTGATGAATGTAGGTTGGATTGTCTTTTGGAGAAGTGCTCTTGTAAAATATTAGCCCACTTGCGGTTCCGCACCAAATTTGGTTTTTGTAGGTAAGTATTTTTCCTGTGTAAAAATCATTTAGTTTGATAACGGGCTTGTTGTCGTTTCTTTTTATGTACAAACCATTGGTAGTTCCAATTAATAAATTACCAAAAGAATCTTCATTTATGGCTTTTACATTACGATTCTTAAAACCTAAAATGGCATTGTAGTTTTGAAAAAATTCATCGCCATTAGGGTTTTTGTTTAGTCTGAAAATCCCGTTAATAGTTCCTATCCAAAGTTGTCCGTTGCTGTCTTCAAAAATACTGTTGACAGATTTGATACTAGAAATTTCACCAAGAGTTTCAGTTGTAGTTTGGAAATGCTTTATTTTAATTGAATCTAAGGGCGAATTTAAATCTAAAACATCTAGTCCACTAATGGAACCAACCCATAATCTGTTTTTTTTGTCTAAATAAATTCGACTTAAATAATTGCTAGAAAGACTATTTGGATTGTTGGCTATATGGGTAAAGTGCTTGAATTTCTCCGTTTTTCTATCAAAATAATTCAATCCTTGTCCTGTGGTGCCTATCCATAAATTTCCGTTTTCATCATTAATGATGTCCCAAATTAAATTGCTATTGATGCTATGTGCATCATTGGGGTTTGGTTTGAATATAGTGAAGTTGTAGCCGTCATATCTGTTCAAACCATCATGTGTACCAAACCACATAAAACCTTGGTCATCTTGAATAATGGCATTTACATCGTTTTGCGATAAACCGTCTTTGGTGGTTAAGTGTTTAAATCCAAGATAATCTTGAGAATAACCAAAATGAACGAATATTAGAAATACTAAATAGGTAAAGGTTTGTTTCACGTTTAAAATAGTTTTTGAAAAGGAGGTTTAAAGATAATTTATTTTTTCCTAGAAGAATCTCTGATAATTAATTCAGGATCTAAAATCATTTTATTCAGAGTAGGTGGGATATCAGCCTCTTTTATTCTTCGTAAAAAAGCTTCAGCAGTTAATACACCTATTTCGGTACTATGTTGTTCAATGGTGGAAATTGGAGGGCTGACCAATGATGTGAAAGGTTCGTTTCCAAATCCAACAATAGCAATTTCCTCAGGAATTTTGATATTATGTTCTTTTAAAACCTGTAAAGCACCTAAGGCAGCATAATCACCAGCCACATAAACGGCATCAGGTCTGTTAGCGTGTTCTAATAACTGCTCCATAATGGCACGTCCGTTTGCCTTAGATAAATTGCATTCAAAAATCAAATCATCATCAAGGGGTAAGCTATGTTTTGCAAGGGCATCTCGATAGCCTCTATTCCTGTTTTTAAAAATACGAGTATGGCTAAAACCACCTATATGCGCTATTCGTTTGCAATTTTGCTCTACCAAATGATCTACAACCATGTGGCTACTTTTATAATCATCAATTCCTATATAGTCAACACCCAAGTCATTTTCACCACGATCAAATAAAACTAAGGGAATTCCTTTCGATTTAATTTTTTCATAAGAGGAAAAATCTTTGGTTTCGTTTGCTAAAGAAGCAATAACCCCATCTACTTGGGTAAATAATAAGGCATCAATATTTCTACATTCCTTATCAAAGGACTCATACGACTGTGAAATAATGATATTGTAGCCTTTTTTATTTAAAACGCCTTCGATACTTTCTAATACTGCTGAGAAAAAATTACTATTGGCACGGGGAATAATAACCCCTACTAAATTACTTTTCCCTTTTCGCAAGGCACTGGCTAAATAATTGGGTTGGTAGTTCAAGTTTTGTGCTACCTGCTTGACCGAAGCCTTCGTTTTTTCGCTAATTCTAGGATGGTTATTCAGTGCTTTTGAAACAGCAGAAGGAGTCAAACCTAACACGTTAGCAATGTCTTTTATGGTTGTTTTTTTTTTAATTCCCAAATTATTTATATATTTGTTCCATCGTTTGAACAAAAGTAGTTTATTTTTGTAAGAATAACAAATCAAGAAAACTTTCAAAACACAGTGTATATAGGTGATTGAAGGTTTTTTTGGCGCCTAATGTTAAGGATTATAAATATGTAATCCTATTTTTTGGTAAAAGTGTTCAATCGATAGAACAGTAGAACAATAGTCTAAACATAAACGTAAGATTCTAATGAAACGGAATCATTAATTAAATTAAACAAGAATTAAGATGGGTAAAGTAGTAACTTTCGGAGAGATCATGTTAAGATTGGCTCCACAAGGATTTTTAAGATTTTCACAAGCGAACAGTTTTGACGCTATCTATGGTGGTGGAGAATCTAACGTAGCAGTATCATTAGCAAACTACGGAGTAGATGTAGATTTCGTAACTCGTTTACCAAAAAACGATATCGGAGAATGTGCCATGATGGAAATGCGTAAAAGAGGTGTGAATGTTGATAAAATCGTTTATGGTGGAGACCGTTTAGGAATTTATTTCTTAGAAACAGGAGCTGTATCAAGAGGATCTAAAGTTGTTTATGACCGTGCACATTCTGCAATTGCAGAAATTGAGTCAGGAATGATCAATTGGGAAGATGTTTTTGCTGGAGCTGAATGGTTTCACTGGACAGGAATTACGCCTGCGATCTCTCAAGGAGCTGCAGATGTTTGTTTAGAAGCTGTACAAGCGGCTAGCAAATTAGGTGTAAAAATCTCTACAGATTTAAATTACCGTGCTAAATTATGGAACTATTGTGACAATGCTCATAGAGAAGCTATCATGACTGAATTGACTTCTTATTGTGATGTTGTTTTAGGAAATGAAGAAGATGCAGAAATGCACTTCGGAATTAAGCCAGATGGTGCTGCGGTTCAAACTGCTGGACACGATGTAAAAGCGGAAGCTTTCTTATCAGTATGTCAACAAATGATGGAAAAATTCCCAAGAGCTAAAAAAGTAATTACAACGTTAAGAGGTTCTATCTCTGCGTCTCATAACACATGGGCAGGAGTTTTATATGACGGTAAACAAATGTTACAAACACGTCAATACCAAATTACAGATATCGTTGATAGAGTAGGCGGTGGAGATTCGTTTATGGGAGGTTTGATCTACGGATTGTTAAAATACCCAGAAGATGATCAAAATGCATTAGATTTTGCTGTTGCTGCATCTTGTTTGAAACACACGATTAAAGGTGATGCAAACTTGGTAACTGTTGCTGAGGTTGAAAAATTAATGGGTGGAGACGCTTCAGGAAGAGTAGCAAGATAATAGTAAAACATTTGTTGAACTGTTGGATTGTATTTGTTTAATTGAAGTTTTCTTCAGTGCAAAATAATACAATTCGGCAGTTGAACGATTTAACAATTACACATACAATATGGCACAGTTTAGTAGAATTGAAGTTGCTGCGGCAATGAAAGAAACAGGGATGATTCCTTTGTTTTTTAACAACGATATAGAATTAAGTAAAAAGGTTTTGAAAGCTTGTTACGATGGTGGAGCTCGTTTGATGGAGTTTACTGCTCGTGGAGATTTCGCTCATGAAGTTTTTGGAGAATTGACAAAATATGCAATTGCGGAATTACCAGGAATGATTATGGGTGTTGGTTCTGTTACAGATGGAGCTGCTGCTTCATTATACATGGCTTTAGGTGCAAACTTTATCGTAACTCCTGTTTTAAGAGAGGATATCGCTATTGTTTGTAATCGTAAAAAAGTATTATGGTCACCAGGATGTGGGTCTTTAACTGAAATTGCAAGAGCTGAAGAGCTTGGATGTGAAATCGTTAAATTATTCCCTGGAGATTTATACGGACCAAAATTCGTAAAAGGAATTAAAGGACCTCAGCCTTGGACGTCAATTATGCCAACAGGTGGAGTTGCGCCAACAGAGGAAAATTTATCTGGATGGTTTGATGCAGGTGTTACTTGTGTTGGAATGGGATCTCAATTGATTTCTAAAGACATCATTGCAAATAAAGATTACGCAAAATTAGAGCAAGATGTAAAAGCTGCTTTAGCAATTGTAAAGAAAGTAAGAAAATAATTACTTAGGTAATTAACAAAGAGAAGGCGCAGTGTAAAACTGCGCCTTTTTTATTTGTCTTATTATTTGTTTTTATTGGAAGAATCTCTAATTAACAGCTCTGTTTCAATAATAATCTTATTCACGCCTCCTTCTTCTATAGGGTTGTCAATTCTGTTTAAAAAAGCTTCTGCTGCTAATTTTCCAATTTCTGCACTGTTTTGATCAACTGTTGAAATAGCGGGCACCACATAAGAAGTAAAACGTTCGTTACTAAAACCAACCAAGGAAATTTCTTCAGGAACCTTAATTTTGTTTTCGTTTAATACTTGTAAAGCGCCAAGGGCGGCAAAATCGCCAGCAGCATAAACGGCATCCGGTCGATTAGGAAGTTCTAATAATTCTTCCATGATTTTTCTTCCGTCTTCAATTCGTAATTTGCTATTGCTAATAATTGTTTTGTCTATGGCAATTTCATTTTTTGTTAAAGCGTCCTTATAGCCTTTGATACGATTTCCGTAAACTCTGGTGCCATCAAAACCTCCCATATGAGCAATTCTCTTACAGCCTTGTGCAACTAAATGATCTATAATTTTAAAACTAGTTTTGTAATCGTCAATACCAACATAATCAACTTTTAATTCCATCTCCCCTCTGTCAAATAAAACCAAAGGAATGCCCTTTGCTTTTATTTTTTCATAATAACTTAGGTCGGTAGTCTCGTTTGCCATGGAGGCAATTATTCCATCAACCTGGGTAAAAAGAAGGGATTCAATGCATTTACATTCTTTTTCAAAAGATTCATTGGACTGGGTGATAATTATATTGTAGCCTTTTTCGTTGAGTACTTCTTCAATTTTTTCAAGAACAGAAGAGAAGAAATTACTATTGTTTCTTGGAATTATTACTCCGACCAATCTGCTTTTCCCGCTGCGTAGTGCGCTTGCTAGGTGATTCGGTTGGTAGTTTAAGTTTTCTGCCACCTGACGAACCGCGATCTTTGTTTTTTCACTAATTCTAGAGTCGTTGTTTAATGCTTTGGAAATGGCTGAAGTAGACAGTCCCAATACATTAGCAATATCTTTTATGGTGATTTTTTTTTTTGTTGTCAAAGTTTTAATATATTTGCTACATCGTTATAGCAAATATAATATTTTTTATTTACTCACAAAGTAGAAATGTAAATAAAGCTATTATTGCTTCATAGATAAGGAGTTAATTCTTTTTATTTGTTTTCAAGTAAGGTTTAATTGTTGATTAAGCTATAACGATGTAGCAGGTTCTGTAAAGTTTTAAAAGAATCGATTTTAGAGAGTAAGTTTAGTTAATGAAATTAAAATAAAGTGCGAAAGCTCTTTTTTTATCTATTTGCTACATCGATGTAGCAAGTTTGGAATTGAGAAGTAAAATCTAATTTATGTCGAGAGTTATAGCTTAGGTGAAAAAAATAATTTTAAAAGAATAAAATGATGAAATATATTGTTTGCGAAAAACCAGGTGAGTTTATCTTAAAAGAAAAAGAAGCTCCAGTAAGAAAAGAAAACGAAGCTTTGTTGCAAATAAACAAAGTAGGAATTTGCGGTACAGATTTACATGCCTATGCTGGGAATCAAGCATTTTTTACCTATCCAAGAATTTTGGGTCATGAATTGGCTTCTGAAGTTTTAGAAATTGGAGAAAATGCAAGAGGAATTAAAGCGGGCGACAAAGTTGTCGTGATGCCTTATGTAAGTTGTGGTAAATGTATTGCATGTAGAAATGGAAAAACAAACTGCTGTACTAATATTACAGTATTAGGAGTTCATGGTGATGGAGGGATGCAAGAACAAATTACCGTTCCTGCGGATATTTTATTGCCTGCTAATAATTTATCTAACGACCAAATGGCCATCGTGGAGCCTTTGGCTATTGGAGCACATGCTGTAAGAAGAGCGGCTATTACTCCTGGTGAAACTGTCGCTGTTGTAGGTTGCGGACCTATCGGAATTGGAATCATGAAATTGGCTCAAATTGCAGGTGCTAAAGTTGTGGCTATTGATATGAATGAACAACGTTTAGAATATGCTAAGGAAAAGATTGGTGTTGAATATACGGTAAAAGCGGGTGCAGGTGCTGCCGAAGCAATTGCTGAAATCACAAATGGAGACATGTGTACTGCTGTTTTCGATGCCTCAGGAAATAAATTTGCCTTAGAAGCAGGACCAAGTTATATGTCACATGGTGGACGTTTTGTACTAGTTGGTTTGTCTAAAGGAGAGTTGACTTACAATCACCCTGCAGTGCATTCTAAAGAAATGACCTTAATGTGCAGTAGAAATGCAACTACGGAAGATTTTGAACATGTCATCAATGTATTGGATCAATTTCCAACAGAATCATTTATTACTCACAATGTGCCTTTTACAGAAATGATTGAAAATTTTGATAGTTGGTTAGATCCTGCTACTGGCGTAATCAAAGCAACTGTAGATTTTACGAAACAATAAGAATAGGAAGTTATTTCTTCATTAAAACAATAAAAGAGGATGTCTAAGAATTATGTTCAAATAGATCCAAAGGATAATATTATTGTAGCCATTACAAACCTTGAAAAAGGAATGTCGACTACCATCCAAGGAAAAGAAATTATTTTAAAAGAAAATATCAAGCAAAAGCATAAATATGCATTAAACGATTTTGCCATCGGTGATGAAATATTCATGTATGGTGTGTTAATAGGAAAAGCTATTGAGCCAATTCAAGCGGGATGTGCTATTACTATTGGTAATGTAAAACATGCATCTGCAGAATTTCAAGATTCTAAAGAGAAATTTACTTGGACAGCACCAGACGCTTCTAATTTTGAAGGAAGAACATTTAATGGGTATCACAGAGAAGATGGAAAAGTAGGAACCGGAAATTACTGGTTGGTTATTCCGTTGACTTTCTGTGAAAATAGAAATATTGATGTTTTAGAAGGAGCGCTTTCTGAGAAGTTAGGCTACGAAACTAAAAAAGATTTTGCCGTAGATACAGATGCCTTAATTGCACAATACAAAGCCGGTGCTTCTACAGAAGATATTTACAATACGCCAATCATTACGACAAAAGAAGAATTGTCTAAAAACAGATTGTTTCCAAATGTAGATGGGATTAAATTTTTAAAACACGACGGTGGATGTGGAGGAATTCGTCAAGATTCTGAAACTTTATGTCGTTTGCTGGCAGGGTATATTTCGAATCCGAATGTAGCAGGTGCAACCGTTTTTAGTTTAGGTTGTCAAAATGCGCAAATTGAAATGTTGCAAAGTGCCATTGACGCTATTGCTCCTAATAACACAAAACCTGTTCATTATTTGGAACAGCAAAAAAGTGCCAGTGAAAGAAGTTTGATTGAAGAAGCTGTTAAGCATACATTTGTAGGCTTGATTGAAGCGAATAAAATTGAAAGAAAACCAGCACCTTTAAGCAAATTGGTTCTTGGTTTAGAATGTGGAGGTTCAGATGGTTTTTCTGGGATTTCTGCAAACCCAGCTTTAGGCTATGCTTCTGATTTATTGGTCGCTTTAGGAGGAAGTCCAGTGCTTTCAGAGTTTCCTGAATTGAACGGAGTGGAACAAGAAATGATTACAAGATGTAATACAGAAAAAGACTCAAAGAAATTTTACGATTTAATGAGAGCTTATTCTGCAGCAGCGGTTGCTGTTGGGTCTGGTTTTGAAAACAATCCTTCTCCAGGAAATATCAAAGATGGTTTAATTACAGATGCCATGAAATCGGCAGGAGCTGCTAAAAAAGGAGGAACATCTCCTGTGGTAGAAGTATTAGATTATACGGAGCAGGTAACAAAGCCAGGTTTAAATTTATTATGTACTCCTGGAAATGATGTGGAATCGACTACCGGATTGGTAGGTTCGGGTTGTAATATTGTGGTGTTTACAACTGGTTTGGGAACTCCAACGGGAAACCCAGTAGCGCCAGTATTAAAAATTTCTAGTAATACCAACTTGTACGAAAGAATGAATGATATTATTGATATCAATACAGGAACGGTAATTACAGGTGAAGATACCATTGAAACGATGGGAGAGAAAATCTTAGACCATGTAATTAGAGTTGCAAGTGGAGAAACAGCTTCTAAAGCGGTTCTTCATGGAAATAACGATTTTATTCCTTGGAAAAGAGGGGTTTCCTTATAAAATGTTGAGTTTTGAATGTTGAGTTCAAAATTTTTCATTATTGAGAAATAAAAAATACTAAAAGCCAATAGCTAATGGCCATAAAACAAAAAATATGAATACATTAAATAGAAGTACTGCAAACGTAAAAACGTATACAGAAAGAATAATTCAATTTGGAGAAGGGAACTTTTTAAGAGCCTTTGCCAATTGGATGATTCATGAAATGAATAAAAAAGCAGGTTTTGATGCTGGTGTGGTTGCTATTCAACCTATTGACCAAGGTTTGATTAAAATGTTAAACGATCAAGATGGTTTGTACACTTTGTACTTAAACGGAATCAAAAATGGTGAAGCTATTAGCGAGCACGAGATTATTGATTGTATCCAAAGAGGAATCAATCCTTATGAAAATCCTGCTGATTATTTAGCGACTGCTGAAAATCCAGATTTACGTTTTGTTATTTCTAATACAACGGAAGCAGGTATTTCTTACAATGCAGATGATAAATTAGACGACGCGCCACAATCAAGTTACCCAGGAAAATTAACAGCTTTGTTGTATAGAAGATTCCAAACTTTTGGAGGTGCATCTGACAAAGGATTGATTTTAATTCCTTGTGAGTTGATTGATAAGAATGGAGACAACCTAAAAAGAATTATTTTACAATATGCTGCCGACTGGAATTTAGGTGCAGAGTTTGTAGAATGGATCAATGATGATAATATTTTCTGCAATACTTTAGTGGATAGAATTGTACCAGGTTATCCAAGAGATAAAATGGAAGCGATTACGGAAGAACTAGGTTATAAAGATAATTTGGTGGTGGAAGGTGAACAATTCCATTTGTGGGTCATTGAAGGACCTGCTTCTGTAAAAGAAGAAATTCCGGCTGAGGTATGTGGATTGAATATTGTGTTTACCGACAATATGGAGCCTTATAGAACTCGTAAAGTTAGAATTTTAAACGGAGCTCATACCACTTTAGTGCCTGTTGGTTATTTATACGGAATTGATAAAGTTAGAGAGTCTTTAGAAGATGAAGTTGTAGGTGGTTTTTTGAAAAATACAATTTTCAATGAAATTTGTCCAACTTTAGATTTGTCTAAAGAAGAATTAGATCAGTTTTCAAATGATGTTTTGGATCGTTTTCGAAATCCTTATTTAGAACATGCTTTGATGAGTATTTCATTAAACTCAACTTCTAAATACAAAACAAGAGTATTGCCTTCTGTTTTAGAATATATCAAAAGAAAAGATGCTTTACCTCAAGGTTTATTGTTCTCTTTGGCTTCTTTAATTGCTTTTTATAAAGGTGAAAGAGGAACTGAAAGGTATGCGGTTAAAGACGATCAGGCTGCTTTAGACTTTTTCGCTGCGCAATGGGCAAAAGGAGATATCAATGCTATTGTAAAAGCAACACTTTCAAATACTGATTTTTGGGGAGTAGATTTGACTCAATTTGATGGTTTAGAAACCGCTGTAGTGACTTATTTAGAAGCAATTCAAAACAAAGGAATGAAAGCGGCTTTACAAGCTTTTGTAAACTAAATAATACCAATATATTTGTTTTTTTGAAAAAGAAAACGAACCAAAATTTAAACTTTTTAGCATGATTATAGATTCTCATCAACATTTTTGGAATTATGAACCCGTAAAACACGAATGGATAGACGATAGCATGTCTGTAATACGTAGAGATTTTACGCCATCTGATCTAAAAAAGGTGTACGAGGAAAACGGTGTTGATGGCTGTGTAGCGGTACAAGCAGATCAAACTTTAGAAGAAACAGATTTCTTATTAGAGCTGTCTTCAAAAAATAGCTTTATTAAAGGAGTTGTGGGCTGGGTAGATTTAAGAGCTTCTAACCTTACAGATGTTTTAGATACGTACCAATCTTTTGATAAACTGAAAGGTTTTCGTCATATCGTACAAGGAGAGGCTGATCACAATTTTTTGTTGCGTCCAAATTTTTTTAATGGAATTCAGACTTTAGAAAAACGTGGATATGTCTATGATATTTTGGTGTTTCCACATCAATTAGGTTCGGTATTGGAGTTTGTAAAAAAGTTTCCAAATCAGAAATTTGTGATTGATCATATTGCAAAACCTTATATAAAAGATGGTTTTTACGAAGGTTGGGCAACGCAAATGAAGGAAATAGCGAAGTATGAAAATGTAGAATGCAAGCTTTCAGGAATGATTACTGAAGCAGATTTTAAAACATGGACGCCAACTCAAATGCAACCTTATATGGAATTAGTATTGGAAGCTTTTGGAACAAAAAGAACCATGTTTGGTTCTGATTGGCCTGTATGCTTGGTGGCAGGTAACTATAAAAAAGTAAAAGAATTAACAACAAATTTTATCGCAGGACTTACCGTAAATGAGCAATCAGATATAATGGGAAAGAATGCTGTAAAATTTTATAACCTATAAAAAATAACATTATGAAAATAAAACCAACGTACATCGAAGGAGATTTCACGAAGAGTGAATTTTTCAACAATCAAAGCCGTTTGGTATGTGGTTGTTCTGGTTTAGGAGGAGTTTGGAGACCGATAGAAGAATCTGTGGCTGTTGGCACAATTTTGCATGCATTGGAAAACGGTATTCGCGTTTTTGATACATCTCCATCGTACAATAAATCGCAATTGTTTTTAGGAAAAGCTTTAAGACAATGGGAAGGTGAAAAACCTTTTATCAGTACCAAAGTAGGGCGTTTACAAGCTGAAAAAGCAGACGATTGTGTGGTAGATTATTCTCCTGAAACCATGCGTAAAAGCGTATATGAAAGTCTTGACTTGTTAGGATTGGATAAAATTGATTTGTTGTTTTTACATGAGCCTCACTTGGTTCCTGTAGAAAAAATGGATGAAATTATGGATTGTTTACAATCTTTTAAAAAAGAAGGAATTGTAGGTAAGCTTGGTGTTGGCGGAAATCCAATTGATCGTTTTTACCCGCATTTAATCAAAAAGAATTTTGATGTGGTTTCTGGGTTTTTAAAGATGGACGCCTGTAATCTTTCTGCTTTTGAAAGAGATGTGCCTCAGCTTAAGAAAGAAAACATAGCTTACTATGGAGCTTCTGCTTTGCATATGGGCTTATTGGGAAGACGCTTGGAGGAATACAATGCAGACAGACCTAATAACGAATGGATTACAAATTTAGACGTGGATATTGCTGTTGAAGTAAATAAAATTGCTAAAAAGTACGATATGCCTTTGTCTCGATTGGCCATGAGGTTTGTGTATTCATTAAAAGAAGCAGACAGGGTTGTGGTTGGTCCTACGAGTAAAGAACAGGTATCAGATATTTTAAGTTCTTGGAACGAAGGGAAATTGCCTGAAGCTATTTTTAATGAAATTGTAAACGTGATTGAAGAGTTCAGAAAGAGGTAATTTATTTTAGCATGAATTCAAAACATAAATATTAAAATATTATCAGGACAAATCGTTTGTCATAAACGTTTTGTCCTTTTATTTTTACAAACCGAAACTAAATTTAAAAACATGAATAAATTATCGAAAATTCCAGTAGTAAAAAAAGAGCTACTGTTTCCATTTATTATCATCACCTCTTTATTCGCCTTATGGGGTATTGCCAATGATTTAACAAACCCAATGGTGTCGGCATTTAAAAAAGTAATGCCTGAATTGTCAAATGTGCAAGCTTCTTTGGTACAGTTTGCTTTTTACTTTGGGTATTTCTTTATGGCTTTGCCAGCTGCTTTGTTTATCAGAAAATACAGCTATAAATCAGGAATTATTTTAGGACTTTGCTTGTATGCAATTGGAGCCTTCTTGTTTTACCCAGCTGCGGCTTATGAGGAGTTTAATTATTTTTTGGTATCGCTATGGGTTATTACTTGTGGACTGGCCTTTTTAGAAACAACTTCAAATCCGTTAATTTTGGCCTTAGGTGACAAAGAAACGGCAACACAGCGTTTAAACCTAGCGCAAGCATTTAACCCTATTGGATCATTAATGGGAATGATCGTTGCTCAGCAATTTGTGATTTCTGCTTTAAGATCGGATGATAAAGATGCTTCTGGAGCTTTGATCTATGATACCTTATCGGAAACAGCAAAAGCAGCTGTTAGAGAAAATGACTTAGGAGTGATTAGTGTACCTTATATTTTATTAGGATTGGTGGTATTGGCAATTATGGTAATCATTATTTTTACGAAAATACCAAAGACTTCTGAGGAAGATAAACTTTCTTTATCAGCATCGTTTAAATTATTGTTCGCTAATAAAAATTATGTGCATGGTGTCATTGCGCAAGCTTTCTACGTGGGAGCTCAAATTATGTGTTGGACATATATTTTTCAATATGTAGATAATATCAATGAAAGTTTGGCAGAATCAGAGCAATTAACGGCGACTTGGTTCAATGTGGCAGCAATGATTATTTTCTTGACAGGTAGATGGATTGGTACAGGTTTAATGAAAACAATTAACCCTTCTAAAATATTAATGTTATTTGGTATTGGAGGAGTTGTTTGTGCGGCTGGAGCAATTGTTTTACAAGGAGTTCCAGGGTTGTATTCTCTTGTAGGTGTGTCTTTGTTTATGTCTATTATGTTTCCAACAATTTATGGAATTGCATTGAAAAATATGGGTGATGAAGCTAAAATTGGTTCGGCTGGTTTGGTAATGGCCATTGTAGGTGGAGCTTTTATGCCAGTTGTGCAAGGAAGTATTTTAGATTGGGGTGGACCTGGATTTGCAGATGAGCAAATATTAGGATTTATACCTGAAGTGAATTTTTCATTTGTATTGCCTATGATTTGTTTGGCGGTAGTAGCACATTATGGTTATGCAACATTAAAAAAATCTAATAACTAATAATTATGAGTACGAAAAGATATTGTTATTCTTGCGATTTAAAAGATGATTCTAAACTAATAGCAGAATATAAAGCATACCATGCTGCCGGAAATGCATGGCCAGAAATTACAAAAAGCATCAAAGATGCCGGAATTGTAGATATGCAAATTTACCTAACAGGAAATCGTATGTTTATGATTATGGAAGTAGATGAAACTTTCGATCCTGCAAAGAAAGCAGAAATGGATGCCAACAATCCTAAAGTACAGGAGTGGGAAAACCTTATGTGGAATTACCAGCAAGAATTGCCTTGGGCAAAGGATGGTGAAAAATGGATTGCTTTGGAGCAAGTGTTTCAATTGTAATTCAATTTAAAATTATAAATAAGAATAAAAAAGTCAGACTAGCGTCTGGCTTTTTTTATGAAGTGCATAGGAGGAGTTCCTATAGAGAATTAGTGAGTTGAAAGTTTGAAGCATAAAAAAACCGTAAAGAAATACATCTTTACGGTTTTTAAGTGGTGCCTCCAGGAATCGAACCAGGGACACATGGATTTTCAGTCCATTGCTCTACCAACTGAGCTAAGGCACCATTGCTACTAAGACTTAAGAACTACTCTATTTGTCAAAGCGGTTGCAAATATACATGTTTTAAGTTAATAAAATAATTATGGGACAAGAAAATTTTATAAATTTCAATAAAATAAAGTTTTTGAAATCAAATTGATTTGACGTTAGTTAAAAGTAATATGTGTTTTGTGAAAGAAGCTATAAAACTAGTTGCCTAATTGAAAGGGTATAAGAGTTGAATAACACCTTTTTTTATAATTAGAACCTGTCTTGACTCGGTAAAAATAGTAGCTATTAAAACAATAAAAAATTGAGTAGCTAGAGGTTTACTTGTTTTTATCGATGATTATTTTTCACTTTAAGTGTTTAAATAAGAATAAACTTAAAATTCAGCCACAAATAGTTTAACTTTAAACTCAACTACATATAGTTTGTCATTATTGGATGTTGTTACTTACATCTATAAAAAGGAATAGAGATGCTAGGAAAAATACTAAATATTAGGAAAACTAATTACACTTCTGACTTGAACGAAGAAAATTTAAAGAAAAAAGTGGAAGCGATCTTTGCTCAAGGGACTTTAAGTTTTGTCGGGAGGTTTTCAAATAAAAGTGAGTTTACGGCCTATGATAAATTGAGGGTGGTTGCTTGGCATATGCCGAACTTTAAAAGAAAATCGGCGTATTTAAAAGGGGAAATAATAAAACTTGAAAAAGGGGTGTTGTTAAAAGTACATAGCAACCCCAATGTTATTTTGTCCATTTTCGCATTACTTTCAGTCTTAATTGGTGCGGCAATAACTTTAGCTGCAGAGTCTATTCATAAAAACAAACAATTTTTCTTAATTGGCTGTATACTTATCATCGTTGGTATTTTGTATTATTTCGTTGGACGCTTTTTAAGAAACAGACTTCAGAAAAATTTTGAGCAGTATTTAGGGCTGCCAAAGATGAAGCTATAAATTTCTTTCTCTTGTAACTTTTTGTAGTGGTATTTATTGTGCGCTGGGCTATTATTTTTAGAAATATGCTTATGAACCTACAACTGTTCAAAACTTTTCTTCATTTTACAGCTATTAGTCTGTAATGTTGTTGACTATTGTTTAGTTTTAGAAAAAAATATTTTCACCTGTAGTTTAGTCTAGCTTTCACCAATTCAAGACTAGACCAAACCTTAATCATAACCACAAATATGAACACACAAAACAAGAGAGTAGCAGTACTAGGAAATTTCAAAGCGCTAATTTTAATTTGTTTGCTGGCCTTTGTAGGCTGTGGCGAATCGGATGCTGGAAATGAGATGGATGTAGCTCCGGAAACAACTGAGAAAAGCTATTCAATAACCGTTGGTGTGTTCATTCAAAACGGAAATACCTATACCGATCAAAACAAAGATCTTGTTTTTGTCACACAGGATGCTTGTCAGTCTTGGAGCAGAACGGCTTCTGGTGATGATCATAATGCTTCTTCACATTTGCATTACAATGCGGCAAAAAACACCAGCTACAATGCAACTACCGAAACCATTACTTGGAAAGAATACGGCCCAGAAATAAGTCAGGAGTTAATTGATGCTACCTGTGACAATGGAAGTAACGGAGCTACTAAAACGGCAGACAAAACCAGCTACCATGCAGATAAAAATTTCTTCTTAAAAATTAAAGCTGTTGTAGAACAATAGGAGGTGAAAAGGACAATGCTTTATATGTTGTAGCATCCTTGTTTGACATTGCATATGGATCCTATTTACTTTATTTTCGTTAAAAAAAATGAAGAATCAAAAATTAGCAATAAAAATACTGCTAGGTATATTTACAGCAGTTATCCTATTTCATATAAGCATACTTTTAAAAATTGTTCCTTATGAAATTACTTGGGGCGGCAGGTTGAAAAATGATACAGAAATGTATGTGTTTGAAAGTCTTTCCCTATTGATTAATAGTTTACTAATTGCGGTTCTTCTTATGAAAGGAAATTATATAAAAGCATTCCTCTCTACAAAAACAGTGTCTGTAATTTTATGGGTCTTTTGTGTGCTTTTTGGACTAAACACAATTGGAAATATTTTTGCAGAAACAAATTTTGAGAAATTTTTTACTATTATTACCCTAGCAAGTTCCTTTTTAATTTGGTCTATTTTAAGAAGTGATAAAAAAATAACTACTAATTCAGAAAAATAGTTCCTTGAAGAATATTCCTAACATAGCCTTTGAAAGCAAAGAGCAAACAAAAGATTTTGAATTTCTGAATCTAGCCAATTTGTTTGCAAGAATTCCTACAATTTCAGATCACAATCCTACCGAACCTCACAGAGTTACTTTTTTTGCTTTGCTTATTGTTACCAAGGGAACGGGAACACATCAAGTGGATTTAAAGGAATATCTTTTAGAAGCAGGATCGGTGTTGAAAATTGCCAAAGGACAGGTGCATGCTTTTCAGAAAAATGCAACGTACGAAGGTTTTTTAATCCTTTTTACGGAAAATTTTGTGTTGAATTATTTTTCAAAATCATCGATCAATATTATTTCTCATTTGTACAATTACCATATTACTCCTCCGATTGCCAAGGATGAAAAATTAAACGAGGAATTTCTGAACCAGTTTTTACAGGAGCTAGAAATAGAAAACAGTTATGCCAAAAAAAATATAATTGCGGCTTTGTTAGAATTGTATTTTTTGAGATTGGAACGCAAGTCGCAGCACAACAAATTAGAAGGCACTCAGGTAAAACAGCACCAACTTTTTATTCAATTTAAAAATTTAGTGGAAAGCCAATACACCACCACGCGTAACGTAAAGGATTATGCCAATATGTTGCTAGTATCTACAAAGCTCTTAAACCAAGTGGTGAAGTTTTTCACCTTAAATACGGCCAAAGCATTTATAGATGAATATGTTGTGTTAGAAGTAAAGCGTGCCATTGTGAGTACCGATAAAAGCTTGAAGGAAATTGCTTATGAAGTCGGTTTTGATGAGGTGACCAATTTCACCAAATTCTTTAAAAAGCACACCCATACAACTCCAAAACAATTTAAAGAGACTGTATAAAAGGTTTCTGCGCATATTTACCATTATTTCCCGAACATTGACCTAGTCGTTTCTTTTAGATCGAGTTATTTTTGTATAAATTTTAAAATCCTTAAAAAATGAAAACAAAATTAGTCGCATTTATTTTTCTTAGCTTATTTAGTATAGGTCTTAGTTTTGCACAAAACAAAAAAACAGAAGAAACGAAATTTCAGTTTGCACAGCCAGAGCATTTTTTAGATGGCTATTCTTTTAATTTTCAATACCAAAATGGAACGGCCATACATATGGAGTTTTATAAGGGGAAAGCCAAATATGAATGGTTGCTTGGACCAGGAAAAGGAAACGGAAATAGTGATATTCCATATCGTTCTCGTAAAATTGGCAATGATTTGTATTTGGTTAACTGGCATGAAGTTGGTTTAAAAGATTACCTAACTATTGTTTTTGATTTTAACAATATGACGGTTCATAGTTCTATAATTATTGGCTATGAAAACAAACCCGAAAGAACCTTAAAAACTGTTTTTAGAAGTGGCGTTATTGATCATTTAAAAAGAACAGAATAAAAATAACAACCCCTGTGATTCCTAAATCTGATAAATGCCTTTGGTGTTTGTCAGATTTTTTTTTGTTTTAAGCTTTTTGAGAAAACAAACGGTAAAATAAGAATAGTCTCATATTTACCATTTTTTGAGCTGTTTTGATCACGGCTCTGCTATTCTATTTTAGCAATTTTGTCGTACAATATAAAAACATAAAAAAAATGAAATCTTTTAAATTAAAATTTTTAGTACTAGTAGTAGCATCTCTATCAATTTACTCTTGTAGAAATGATGATGACCATAGAAATGCACAAGTAATTGTTGATTTTGGAACGGCTCCTGCTAGTTCTATGATTACCACAGGAACAGTAAATGTAATTACTGAAAACGAAGTGCGATACCATACAATTAATTTTGGTGAAGCACCATATACGGTAACACTTGTTGAAACAGAAAACAATATTGTTTTGGTAGATTTAGGTCCTGCGCCTGCCTTTGCAGCAGAATTGAAAAATTATTACGATGCCATTGACAAGCCTGGAGCTGTAATTATTACGCACAACCACGGTGACCATTACGGTGGCGCGGGTAGTTTTACCGATTTAGATTTTTTTGCAGAAAGTGTTGTTGCCAATCAATTAAACAACACAGATGAGTTTACCACTTTGTACAGTCAAGATGTTATAGCGGTTAGTGCTACTCAAAAAATAGGTGACTTAAACTTTAATTTCGACAAAGTTTCTAATGCAGAAACGGGAGAAAATGGCTATGTGTACAATGAAGAGCACCAAGTTTTATTTGCAGGAGATTTAGTATATAATTTAACACATCCTTATATTAGAGAGTATACGCCTAAAGATGCAGAAGACGAAATAGACAATTGGGTTGCAGGTTTGACAACTTTAAAAACAGAGTTTTCTACTTACACCTACTTATTTGTAGGTCACAATGGTTCTCGTTCTGATCTAGTAACAGCAATTGATGAAAACATTAACTATTTGCAAACAGCAAAAGGATTGATTAAAGGAACACAAACACTTACTGCAGGAGGTACAGCTAGTACGAATCAAGAAGTAATTGATGAACTTGAATTGTTATATCCTAATTATAAAGAAGGTGGACTTTCTTTAGCACTTCCAAATGCTTTCTTTCCTGGAGATACAGGAGCAGATTGGTTTTAATTAAAAAATAGAATTTTAAATTTAATCTATAAACAGTAGGAATGGAAAGTATTTATTTCTATTTCTACTGTTTTTTTTATAACAATAAGTATGGAGCTTACACTAGAAAATCAGATAAATAATACTTTAATAGAATTGTACAACGATTCAAAAAAGGATCAGCTTAAAATTATTAAAAGCTTGGCGAAAAGTGCTTTTAGAAAAATTCAACCAAAGGATTTTAAAGATGTATACCTGTCTATTTCTAAAAAACAAGGTGAAGATTTAAGTAGGTATATAATAGCAAACAATTCAAAAAATATTATTGAGTTCGGAACTTCTTTTGGAATTTCTACGCTCTTTTTAGCACAAGGAATTAGAGAAACAAAAGGTCATATTGTAACCACAGAATTAATTGTTTCTAAAGCTCAAAAGGCCATAGAAAATTTTAAAAAAGCTGGAGTAGATCATTTGATTGACGTACGAATTGGAGATGCCTTGCTTACTTTAAAAAATTATAAGGAGCCTATAGATTTATTGCTGTTAGATGGATGGAAGGATTTGTACTTACCGCTATTTCAACTATTGGAACCTAATTTTCATAAAAACACTTTAGTTTATGTGGACAATGCAAATATGAAAGATGCTCAGGTATTTTTGAAAACAATAGCTAAAAATCCTAAATACCAAATAGTGCCAAAATACAAGGGTAAAGTTGCTTGTATTAGCACAATATAAATTTTTAGGAAAACCTTGTTTTTCTAGGGATGAAGAGCTTTTGTCCTTTTTAATAGAAAAAAATAGAAATTCAATAAAATCTCAGATGTACCATTTATAACACAGGATTTACCTTTGGTGGTTTCCTGTTTTAATCAATCTTTGAAAAAAAATAAAGGAATGAGTCAAGTAGCCCAATGCCCAACTTGTGGTAGCAAAGCAAAAATTAAAGAAAAGGACGGAGTTACCAACTACCAGGCAGTCCAAGATGAAGAAGCCTTCAAAAAAATAAGCCAGCTAAAAAAAGCTATGGAAAAATTCAAAGCAAAATCGGAAGCGCTAGAAAAGGAAATAGAAGCTTTAAAATCAACACTATAATTTTAAAAACAACTATGCAATTTATCAAAAAAAATTACGGATGGATCTTGGTTTCAATACTGGCCTCGCTTCCTTTATTGGTGCTTTTTAAAATGTTACAGGTTGATTTTTTCAATGGATTTTCCGTTAGCCTTATAGAAGGATCTGGTGCTGAAGGAAAAACAACCTTAGAAATGTTGTATCATGTTTCTGGTGAATTTGCCATTCGTTGGATGACCGCAGTTCTGACTTGTACACCGTTTTTTATTTTATTTGGAGTCAGCAATTTGTATGTTCGACAAGCCATGGGAATTGCAACCGCTATTTGGAGTTTTATACATTTTATCATTTTTATAGCGGCGGAAGGTTTTTTAGAAACCTTTACTCAAGTAAATTATATAGCAGGTTTTATAGCTGTATTATTATTAATTCCATTGTTTTTTACGTCTAATAGAAAGTCAATGAGGTATTTAAAAGATAAGTGGAAAAAACTACAAAGTTTGGTTTATATAATTATTTTTCTAAGTCTTTTACATATTGTACTTTTAGAAAAAACTTGGCTAATTTATGCTATTGTTGTAGGGCTTGGATTGGTTTTAAGAATTCCAGTAGTTAAAAGTTATTTTATCAAACGAAGAAAAAAAAGAAAAACAATTCAAGCTTAATTGAAATGAGTTTATTAGAAAATATCTTAAAAAAAGTTGTCCTACAAAAGGCTACAATTATAAAAAAAACACAACTATCAAATTCGGTTTACCAAATTCGCTTAAAAAGTGAAAGCATCAAAACAGCTGAATTTCTACCTGGTTATTTTTTACGCTTAGTTATAGGAATAGGCAATGATGAACTTGCTTTTAAGGACAAAGTTAGAAGTTACAGCGTGTGGAATATCAATAAAACGGAAGGAACTTTGGACCTAGCCATTGCAACCGAAAGTAATGGAATTGGAGCCCAATGGGTGGCCAATTGTTTGGTAAATGATGTGGTTTATTTTAAGTGGAAAAAAGGAACTTTTGTGCTTGATAAAACTGCTGATAGTTATTTAATGATAGGTGATCTATCTGCCCTATCACACTTGTACGTAATTCACAGATCCTTGCCTAACAACAAACAAGTAGAAAGCCTTATTTACAGCTCAAATACGAATCGTTTTTTTAATGATATTGAGGATACTAGTCCCTTTAACTTTTATGAATTAGACCCCAATGCCATCACAGAAATTTTACGTTTGGTAAAAGAAATAACGCCAAAAATGAAAGGCACTAAAATGGTTTATATTGCTGGAGATAGTAGAGTATGTATAGCCTTAAATCAGTATTTTAGAAAAGAATTAAATTGGAACACCCAACAAATTAAAACCAAACCTTTTTGGAATCCAGACAAAAAAGGATTGGAATAAATGAAAATAGCCATCACCCAAAAAATTTAATCCCCAATGAATTTAAGTGAATCCTATACAACTATTAGACAGCAAACACTGGATTTTTGCCGTTATCTACAGCCTGAAGATTTTTCTATACAAGTAGTAAAATTTGCAAGCCCTGCCAAATGGCACTTGGCACATACTACTTGGTTTTTTGAAACCTTTATTTTAAAAGATCAAGTAGACAACTACACCGAATTTGATAAGAATTTTAATTTTTTATTCAACAGTTATTACAACAACGTAGGGAGTAGAATTTTACAAGCCAACCGAGGAAACATGTCTCGCCCCAGTACCGATGAGATTTATGCTTATAGAGCCTATGTAGATGCCCAAATGCAAGCGTACATACAAACAAATCCTCCTAAAAAAATAGTAGATTTAATTGTATTAGGACTAAATCACGAACAACAACATCAGGAATTGTTAATTACCGATGTAAAATACATGTTAGGGCACAACCCTTTGTTTCCTGTTTACAATGCTGATTACAATTTAACAGCTGATAAAAACACGAGTACAGAAAGTGTACAAATTAATGCAGGAGTTTACAAAATAGGTCATCAGAATAAGGATTTTTGTTATGACAACGAACTAGGTGTACATCAAGTATATATAGACAATTTTGAAATTCAAAACTACTTAGTGACCAATGGTGATTATATAACTTTTATGGAGGCCGGTGGTTATACCGATTTTAATCTTTGGTTAGATGAAGGTTGGTCTTGGGCAAATAAGCAAGAAACTAAAGCTCCTATGTATTGGCATCAGATTGATGGAGAATGGCATATGTACACGCTTGCTGGATTACAAAAAGTAGACAAAACAGCTATTTTAAGTCACGTAAATTATTACGAAGCTTGTGCGTATGCCGAATGGAAAGGCATGCGTTTGCCTACAGAGTTTGAATGGGAAATAGCCGCACAACAATTAAACTGGGGACAACGTTGGGAATGGACCAACAGTGCCTATTTACCTTATCCCAATTTTGTCAAAGAAAACGGAGCTGTTGGGGAATACAACGGCAAATTTATGAGTAACAAAATGGTGTTAAGAGGAGCTTCTGTAGCCACATCACCCAACCATAGTCGTAGTACTTATCGTAATTTTTTTCACCCTTCGGAACGTTGGCAGTTTACCGGAATTAGATTAGCAAAATAAAATGATAGAAACCTTTAAAAAAGACGTAGATCAGGGTTTAAAGGCAAGCACTAAAACCTTGCCTTCTAAATATTTTTACAACAAAAAAGGGGATGCTCTTTTTGTAGAAATTATGAAACTTCCTGAATATTATTTAACGCGTTGTGAACTAGATATTTTTGAGAACAAAACACAAGAACTAATTGATGGCTTGGACATACAGCCAGAAACTTATTTTGAGTTGATAGAATTAGGAGCCGGTGATGGGACCAAAACTAAAAAATTATTGGCCTCTTTAGCCAATCAAAACTATACTTTTGATTACTTACCTATTGATATTTCTGCCAATGCTTTGGACTTATTAGAAAAAGACCTTTGCAAAGAATTACCAAAAGTATCGGTACAAACCCAACAAGGAGATTATTTTGAAGTATTGGCTTCTTTAAAAAAGAGCAAAAAGCCCAAAGTAGTTTTATTTTTAGGTTCTAACATTGGTAACATGACCGATGATTTGGCGGCTGAATTTATTTACAATTTAGGAGCTAATTTACAAGCCGGAGACAAGTTATTATTAGGGGTAGATTTAATCAAAGCCAATGATATTGTATTGCCTGCCTATAACGATAGCAAAGAAATTACCGCCAAGTTTAATTTGAATTTATTAGACCGAATCAATCACGAATTGGGTGGGAATTTTAATCAGGAACAGTTCAAACATCAACCTGAATATAATGAAAGCGAAGGAATTGCAAAAAGTTTTATTGTAAGTACTACTCATCAAACCGTAGAAATTAAAGCACTAGGAAAAAGTTATCATTTTACCGAAGGAGAAAAAATTCACACAGAAATTTCTAGAAAATACAATGATGATTTGCTTCAAAAAATCATACAAAACACCGATTTTTCTTTGGAAACTAAAATTCTAGATAGTAAAGGCTATTTTGCAGATTACATTCTTAAAAGAAACTAAACATGAACAGCATAAGGTTGGGTATTTTAGGATTGGGAAGTCAGACCACTACGTTTTACATAAGTGAGCTGAATCGTATGTATCATAAAAAACATGGAGGGTATAGCACCTGTCCTTTTGTTTTGTGGAACAGCAATTTTCATGCGATCAACTCTCGTTTGCCAACTATTTCTAAGGAGCTCAACACCCTTGTTCAACAAGAAATTCTACAATTAGAAAACTTAGGAAGTACACATTTAGTCATTCCAAATATCACTTTACACGAAAGTATAGATCAACTAGAGCTTTCTAAAAAAGTATTACATCCTGTGTATTTAACCGTAGAAAAACTAAAAGCAAACACTATTTCTAAAGTGGTGTTACTAGGGTCGGAACACACCATGAACTCCGCTTACATTCGTTCTATATTTAAAGAGAATGCTATTGAAGTAACAATTCCCACAGCAACAGACAGACAACAAATTGATGCTTTTAGACAGCAAGTCTATGCCCAAAAAGAAACGGCAGAGAGTATTTACAACTATCATCAAATAATTCAGAAATACAGTGCTACAAATCCTGTAGTGCTAGCTTGTACGGAATTGTCCATTTTTAAACCCAAAGAAAACAAACAACTAGTAGATATGGTTACTGTTCAAATTAGAGCAGCCATCCATCAATTATAAAAACAAAAAAGAATATGAAAGTAGCAGTAACATCAGCAAACGGAAAATTAGGATCTAGCATTGTTAAAAACCTAATCCAACTACTAGGAAAAGACAAGGTAGTAGGTATTGCGCGTAGCCCAGAAAAAGCAGCACACTTAGGTATAGAAATTAGAAAAGGAGATTACAACAGTCGTGAAGAATTTGAGCAAGCTTTACAAGGAATTGATAAAGTTATCTTACTTTCTGGTATGGACGAACCGCAAAAAAGAATTCAGCAACATCGCAATGTAATTGAAGCCGCAGTAAGCAATGGGGTGCAAAAAATTGTCTATACCAGTATTATTGGTGATGATGAAAACAATGCATTTAGTCCTGTGGTACAATCCAACCGTCAAACAGAAAAAGACGTTCAAAACGCTGGTCTTGATTATGTGATTGGTAGAAACGGAATTTACATAGAACCCGATTTAGAATACATAGACACCTATATAAAAGAAGGAGAAATTAGAAACTGTGCAGGTGATGGAAAATGTACTTATACCAGTAGAGAAGAATTGGGAGAGGCTTATGCCAAAATGCTGACCGATGACAAACATAATGGTAACGTTTACAATTTAGTTGGGGAAGCTATTACTCAAAGTGAATTAGCAGACGGTATTAATAAAGTATTTAACACACAGTTAGTTTTTACTTCTGTTTCTGTTGCCGATTATTTAACTGAAAGAAAAGCAGAATTAGGAGAGTTTATAGGAACCATAATTGCCGGGATTTATGAAGGAATTAGAAATGGAGCCAATGAGGTACCTTCTGACTTTGAAAAAGCAACCCAAAGACCTCACAAAACTCCTATAGAAATGATGAAAGCGTTTAAGAAATAAGCTAAAAGCTTGTTTACAACGGTCGTGTTCTTTAGAAGACAATTTAGTTCATGTTGACAAAAACAAAAGTCCTTCATTTCTGAAGGACTTTTTTAGGTATTAATTAGTAGGAATTTATTGTTCCAATACCTTCGACTCATTGTCTCGAATGTTTTTTTGTACCGCAATAGCACCAAACAAACTTAGCAAAAAGGCAAAAGCATAAAATCCTTTTTCACTCGGTAGCAAATTGGCATTCCAAAGTCCAATAATGAGCAATACAATTGATAGTATGGTGCCAAACCAACAAATACTATAATAAATATCGGTTACAGGAATTTTTTCTAGCTTGTCTCTTACGGCTTTTTGAAGTGATATAACGGCAAAGAGTCCAAACATAATTATGGTAAAATAATAGCCTTTTTCGTTGAGTACCATGTCGGACCTGACTAATCCAATTAAATAGCCTATTAAGCCTGTTCCTAATGCAACCCAAGAAGCTGCCATAAATGCTGATGATGTTTTTTGATTTTCCATTTTTAGTTGTTTTTAATTAATAATTGATTGGCTGTAACGGTCCAAAGACACGCATTTTGTCCACTTTTTTTTAATGCTGTGTTGGTCCATGTGTTACAGGTGTTAAATAAATGATAGGTTCCAGTTGCTTCATAAAAAGCATCATGATTCCCGTAATTTGCGTTTGTATCTATAGGAATAAATGCATTGTTTTTTTGCAGTGCACTGTTTAGAATGTATTGGCAAAGTGTTTTGTATTGTTGTTCTGTTAATTGTAATTGAACACAATGATCGGAGGTAGAAATTTTTTGGTAATAAGTGGTATGTAATGCTGTTCCACCAAATCCGAAGGCAGCTTTAAAAGCTGTTTTTGCTGTCAAGTCTGACCATGTAGGCGTATTCAAATAAAAACCTTTGTCGCCCCAACCAAAACCAACGTAATTCATGCTAAGCTCAGGTTGTTTGGTGTGTGCTTGTTTTATTTTTGTTGACCAGTCATAATATTTATTTTTTATAGGCAGTACAATATCTGTATGGATGCCATTGGACTTTATAAAAATATTTATTTCTCTCACCGTTTGTACTGTATTTGCCTTTATAGTAAAATGGGGTAGTACCATTGCAGAGAGCACATAACTTAAAATAAATCCTAATAGGAGTAGGGCAATGTATTTACTTGTTTTCTTCATTTCGTTATTTTTACTAGTGAGTAATCACTTACTTATTGATTAAATTTTTTTAGAGTTTGTATTTGTTCTTTAAAAATGAAATGTAATTTTTTTCAAACTTATTAAGTAAAATATCGATGGCAATACTATTTAATAATTGGTTGAATAAGATCGCTTCCATTTTTGGGTTTTCATAGTTCAGCGAAGTAAAAGCTTCTTCGAATTTTGTTAAAATAGGAACAAATGTTTCGCTATTCGTATAGGCCGGTTCCCATCTAAGTTTGTATTGCAGTCTCCAATAGTCATAATGTTTTTTTTCTATGGATAATGGAAGATTCAATGTTTTTAGTAATATTTTTTTAGGATCAGTTTCTCTGAAAATAGGAGAGAAGACTTGATTGATTGTTTCTTGTGTTTGTTTTAACAACTCAACTAAAAGACCATTTTTATTGCCAAAATGCCTAAAAATCAAACCTTCAGAAACCCCTGCAGATTTGGCAATTTTACTAGTAGAGCTTGCTGCATAGCCTTCTTGGGCAAAAAGATGTAGGGCAGCTTCTAATATTTGTTCTTTTTTTTCAGTCATAATAATGTGAGTAATCGCTTACAAAGATAGTTTAGTTTTTGAATAAAAAAAGTAATCACTCACTTTTTTTGCGGATTACTTGTTTTCTTGTCTAAATGCGATAAGGTTTCCGTTAATTATTGTCAATTTTTTTTGGATTGCAATGAGCTGTTTTAAAAAGTTGCCGTACAAGAGGAGCAAATAACAAATTCAACATTTGAAATAGATTGTTTTCACTTTCATCCAATAAAAAATTAAAATCAAGAATTAATGATTAGAAACAAAAACATCTTGAAGGTCGGTAAGTACGACTTTCAAGATGCTTGATAGTTTCTTGTAAAAATAAAGAACAATAATACGGCTAAAACAATAGATTCGTCTTAAACGGTTGCCGTTGCTTTTTTAGATTTTCTATAGATAAAAGAATTAAAGATGTTTCTTCTACCAAAATTGTTGATCGATTTACTATTGACAAATTTTAAGAACAGTTTGTGGTTTACCCCAAAATATTCATAAGTAGTTCCATCTGTAAAAGTAACTTCCAACAACATACTTTTATGATGGTAATCTGCTACTTGTTCGTTTGTTATTGTATTGGTATACTCTTCTAAGTTTCCTTCCTTTGTTTTAGGAGAAATACTTACAAGAAAATGATACCCATCAATTATTTTTTGACTTTTTAATTCTGCTTCGTCTTTTTGTTCTTGGTCTTGAAATTTATCAGGATGCCATTGCTTAACCAAACCTCTATAGGTAGTTTTAAGCTCCTTTAAATCAATAGCTCCTTCTACATTAAAAAGCTTTTTATATTCATTAATACGTTTCATTTGTACCTGTTTCAAATTAGGCTGCAAAAGTATTCATAATAATCTGATATTCAAGTTTTTTTTTGAGGAAGCTTGATTTATTTTACAGAAAGAATATTGCTGTAGCTAGGTGTTATTTAAAATAATACTTAGCTACATTTTTTTGTTGGAATAGGAAAAGGACGGTAGGCATAATACTGCAGTACTTCTTCTAAAGCGATTTTTAAAGCTTTATTAACGGGTAAAATGATATTTCCTAAATGAAAATCGATATTATTTAATTGCATGTAATATTCTGTAAATATAGGTATATTGACAATGTTGTTAAGGTTTTTTTGAGCCGCATCGAATTTTTCCGTTTGTCCTTCTTTTATGATTTTACAAGTGGCCAATCGTAAGTTGCCATATTTGTCAGTATTGGCGGCAAATCCGAACAATCGGCAAATTAAACCTCGGTATTTATAGGTACTACAACGACCTTTATCTAAAAGTGTTAGTGGTTGGTAAATGATACAGGTTAAACTTTGTGTTTTGTTTAGTTGGTCTAAAGTTTTTTCAGCTTCTCCTTGTAAAAATAGCTGAAAAGCCCAAGGTAGGAACTCTAAAGGAGAGGCTTCTATATTTGGTGTGGTACAACACTTACCACAGCCAGAAACACAAGTCAATCCAGACGTTTTTTGAAACTCAGTACTTTCTAGTTCCAATTTTTGAAAAAGATCTTCAACTAATTTTACTCTTCTTTCTATCGACATGGATTTATTTCCAAGGTAGTCTTATTCTAACAGTTGTAAGCCTAAAAGAAATCTTATATGGTCATTTGTACAAAATGGCTAAGTAAAGAGAGTCGTTTTTTGCTAAGGAGGTTTGTCTAAAAACAAAAAATCCCTTTACTAGGAAGTAAAGGGATTTTAAAAATTATATAGATAACTTACATAGCAACTAAGTCACCTGTAGTATCTTTTGTAGGTAAATCTGATTTACCCATCAAATAAATATCAACTTGTCTAGCCGCTTCTCTACCTTCTGAAATAGCCCAAACAATTAAAGATTGTCCTCTTCGCATATCTCCTGCAGTAAATACATTAGGCACATTTGTTTGGTATTTACCATAGTCTGCTTTGTAATTAGAACGTCCGTCTCTATCCAAACCTAATTGATCTGCAATAGTACTTTCAGGACCTGTAAATCCTAAAGCTAATAAAGCTAAATCACAAGGCCAAGTTTTTTCGGTTCCTTCTAATTCTATCAATTGTGGACGTTGTCCTGGAACCATTTTCCATTCAACTTCAACAGTTTTTAAAGCTGTTAAATTTCCGTCAGCATCTTTGATAAATTCTTTTGTATTGATCAACCAATTTCTTTCACATCCTTCTTTATGAGAAGAAGAAGTTTTCAATTTCAATGGCCAGAAAGGCCAAGGAGTTGAAGGAGATCTGTGTCCTGGAGGTTTAGGCATGATTTCAAAATTAGTCACAGATTTTGCTCCATGACGATTTGAAGTACCAACACAGTCAGAACCAGTATCACCACCACCAATTACAATAACATCTTTACCAGTTGCTAGTACTTGATCTTTAACTTCTTTACCAAAAACAGCTTTTGTGTTTTGTGTTAAGAAATCCATAGCTTGCACAACACCATTTGCATCAGCACCTGGAGTTGGTAAGCTTCTTCTTTCCGTAGCACCACCACATAAAACAACAGCATCAAATTTTTTCAAATCTTCTACGTCGTAATTTACACCTACATTTACGTTTACTTTAAATGTAATTCCTTCTGCTTCTAAAATAGCTACACGACGATCAATAACGCCTTTTTCCATTTTAAAGTTAGGAATACCATAACGCAACAATCCTCCGATTTCATCATCTCTTTCGAAAACCGTTACGGTATGTCCAGCTCTGTTTAATTGTTGAGCCGTTGCTAAACCTGCAGGTCCTGAACCAACAATTGCAATTGTTTTACCAGTTCTGTTTTTTGGAGGTTGAGGTTTGATCCATCCTTCTTTAAAGGCACGCTCAACAATATTTTTTTCTATGTTTTCAATAGAGATTGGATCTTCAATAATACCCAATACACAGGCTTGCTCACATGGAGCAGGACATAAACGACCCGTAAATTCAGGGAAGTTATTTGTAGAGTGTAATATCCAAGAGGCTTTTTGCCATTCTCCTTGATGTACCATATGGTTAAAATCTGGAATCAAGTTACCAAGTGGACAACCACTATGGCAAAAAGGAATTCCACAATCCATACAACGAGATCCTTGCTCTGTTATTTCAGTATCACTTAAAGGTACTGTAAATTCTTTATAATCCTTTACACGGTCTTCTACAGGCGTGTAAGCTTCATCTTTTCTTTCGAATTCTTTAAAACCTGTTACTTTTCCCATTGTTATACTGTTTCTAATTCTTCAACCATTACTTCACCTGTTGCTAAACGAGCTAAGGCTTTTTTATACTCTGTTGGCATTACTCTCACAAAATTGCTTAAGCTAGTATCCCAATCAGCTAATAATTCTTTACCACGGTTACTATCCGTATAAAGTACGTGCTTTTCAATCAATCCTTTTAAGTCAGCTGCATGTTCCTCATTGATTTCTTCAAATTCAATAGTCTCTGTATTACAAAGTCCATTGGTAAATTTGTTTTCTGGATCATAAATATAAGCGATACCTCCACTCATACCAGCTGCAAAGTTTCTTCCTGTATTTCCAAGAACAACTACTTTACCACCTGTCATGTACTCACAACAGTGATCTCCAACTCCCTCAACTACAGTAATAGCACCTGAGTTACGTACGGCAAATCTTTCTCCTGCAATACCATTGATATAAGCTTCACCTTCAACAGCACCAAATAAACAAACGTTACCAACAATAATATTGTCTTCAGCAACAAAATCAGCATCTTTAGGTTTCTTTACAATTAATTTAGCTCCAGACAACCCTTTTCCTAAATAATCATTTGTATTACCTTCAACAGTAAATGTCAAACCATGTGCTCCAAAAACTCCTAAACTTTGTCCAGCAGATCCTGTAAAGTTGATGTTTAATGTGTCTTCTGGTAAGCCTAAGTGACCGTAAATTTTTGAAATTTCATTACTTACAATTGCCCCTACAGATCTGTCTGTATTGATGATTGGGTAATTCAATGTCATTTGTTCTTTTCTATACAAAGCTCTATGAGAATCTTTCAAGATTTGGAAGTCAATTACATTGTCTAATCCGTGGTCTTGTTTCTCAGAATTTTTTATAGGCAATTCATTATAAGCAGAAGGTCTATGTAAAATAGCAGATAAATCCAATCCTTTTGCTTTGTAATGTGTAATCGCTTTGTTAGAGTTGATCTTATGTGTTTGACCAACCATTTCTTCCATAGTACGGAATCCTAATTGTGCCATAATCGCTCTTAATTCTTCGGCTACATAGTAGAAGAAGTTGATCACGTGCTCAGGAGTCCCTTTAAAGTTTTTACGCAATTCTTTGTCTTGCGTAGCAATTCCTACAGGACAAGTATTTAAATGGCACTTACGCATCATAATACATCCTGAAGCTACTAATGGTGCTGTTGCAAATCCAAATTCTTCAGCTCCTAATAATGCAGCAATAGCAACATCACGTCCAGTTTTTAACTGACCATCACATTCAACAACGATACGAGAACGCAAGTTATTCAATACTAAAGTTTGTTGAGCCTCAGCCAATCCAAGTTCCCAAGGAAGACCTGCATGTTTTAATGATGTTAAAGGAGAAGCTCCTGTTCCACCATCGTAACCTGAAATTAAGACAACATCTGCTTTTGCTTTAGAAACACCAGCTGCAATTGTACCAACACCTACTTCAGAAACTAATTTTACATTAATTCTAGCTTCACGATTAGCGTTTTTCAAGTCATAAATTAACTGCGCTAAATCTTCAATAGAATAAATATCATGATGTGGTGGAGGCGAAATCAATCCTACGAAAGGAGTAGAGTTACGTGCCGATGCAATCCATGGTAAAACTTTTTCACCAGGTAATTGTCCACCTTCTCCAGGTTTTGCACCTTGAGCCATTTTAATTTGAATTTCTTTTGCACTAGATAAATAGTGAGAAGTAACTCCAAAACGTCCAGAAGCAACTTGCTTAATAGCAGAGTTACGACTATCTCCGTTTACGTTTGGTTGGAAACGACGTCTGTCTTCACCACCTTCACCAGAATTTGATTTACCACCAATTCTGTTCATGGCGATGGCCAAGTTCTCATGGGCTTCTCTAGAAATAGATCCATAAGACATAGCTCCAGTTTTGAAGCGCTTAACGATATCTGTCCAAGGTTCTACTTCTTCCAATGGAATTGGATCTAAGTTGTCAAACTCAAACAATCCACGAATGGTCATTAAGTTTTCCGCTTGTTCATTTACAGTTTTTGCGTAAACATTGTAACTGTCTTGATCACTTAAACGAACGGCTTGTTGCAATTTAGCAACAGTAGTAGGGTTAAACATGTGTCTTTCCCCATTACGTCTCCATCGGTAATCACCACCAATGTTTAAACCTAAACGTTTGTCGATGTATGTGTCAGGATATGCGTATTTATATCTTTCTGTAATTTCTTTTTCAATTTCATACAATCCAATACCTTCAATTCTTGAAGCTGTATACGGGAAGTATTTTTCTACAAATTGAGAGTTGAAACCAACTATTTCAAAAATTTGAGAACCTCTGTATGAGTGTAATGTAGAGATTCCAATTTTGTTCATTACTTTTAAGATTCCTTTTCCAATAGCTTTGTTAAAGTTGTCTACAGCCTTTTGTTCGTCCATTCCGGTAATAAAACCTTCCTGTACTTGAATTCTAATGATTTCATTAACCATATAAGGGTTAATAGCACTAGCTCCATATCCAAACAAAGTAGCAAAATGATGTGGCTCACGTGGTTCTGCAGATTCGATGATAATATCGAAGTAAGAACGCTTGCGTAAACGGTTCATTTGATGATTTACATAAGAACAAGCTAATAATGAAGGAATAGGAGCAAACTCTTTGTTAACACCTCTATCTGATAAGATAATGATGTTTGTTCCTCTTTCTATAGCTTTGGTAATTTGAACAATAACATTTTCTAAAGCATCTTCTAATCCATTCAATCCTTTTGCTTTCGGATATAAAATTTCAATAGTTTCTGCTTGGAAACCGTCGATATCAATATTTCTGATTTTTTCTAAATCGTTATTAGAAATAACCGGGTTTTGTATGCGCAGTTTGCGACATTGTCTATCTGTGATACTAAAGATATTTCTATCTTTTCCTAAATTCAAACTGATATCAGTAACAATTTCTTCACGAATACCATCCAATGGTGGATTGGTAACTTGCGCAAATAATTGTTTGAAATAGTTAGAAATTAATTGAGGTCTATCGGACAATACAGCCAATGGTGTATCAATACCCATAGAACCTAAAGCCTCTTTTCCAACAATTGCCATTGGAGTAATTACTTCCTGAATATCTTCAATAGTGTAATTAAACAAACGTTGTCTTGTTTTTACATCAATCGTTTCAATTGGGCAAGCAATACTAGATGAAGGAACATCTTTTAAATGCAATCTTGTTTTATCTAACCATTCTTGGTAAGGTCTTTCAGAAACAATTTTACTTTTAATTTCTTCGTCATTAATAATACGTCCTTCGTTCATATCAACCAAGAACATTTTACCTGGCTCTAATCTACCATGACTTGCTACATCAGATGGGGCAACTTCAACAACTCCAATCTCTGAAGCCATAATCAATTTTCCACTTTTTGTAACTGTATATCTTGAAGGTCTTAAACCATTACGGTCTAATAAAGCTCCTACGTAATCTCCATCGGTAAAAGGTACAGAAGCAGGTCCATCCCAAGGTTCCATAATACAAGCGTTGTATTCGTAAAACGCTTTTCTTTCTGGCGACATTGTTTGGTGTTTCTCCCAAGCTTCAGGAATCATCATCATCATTACTTCTGGCAATGATCTTCCTGTATGTGTTAATAACTCAACCACCATATCCATAGATGCAGAATCTGACTTTCCTGGCAAGATGATTGGGAATAATTTGTCTATTTGTGGCCCAAATACGTCACTTTTCATGATTTCCTCACGAACACGCATTCTACTTACATTTCCACGTAAAGTATTGATTTCTCCATTTTGACACATATATCTAAATGGTTGCGCTAGCTCCCATGCAGGCATTGTGTTTGTAGAGAAACGCTGGTGTACCAAAGCCAAACGAGTAACCAAATCCGTTTGCTGTAAATCTGTATAATAAGGACCTATGTCTTCCGGCATAATAATCCCCTTATAAATTAAGGTAGTATTTGATAAACTTGGTAAATAGAAGTAAGAGCTTTCAGACATTTTAGAAGCTGCAATAGCGTGCTCTGTAATTTTACGAGCTGCATATAACTTTGCTTTGAAGTCTGCTTCTGTTAGTTCCGTTGTTTTACCAATGAATAATTGTTCGATATTTGGTTCAGATGCTAATGCAATTGGACCTAGTTGAGAAGAATCTACAGGAACAGTTCTCCAACCTAGTATAGCGAGTCCTTGTGCCTTGATTTCTTTTTCAAATGTCTCTTTACAGAATTTGTACTGATTGCTGTTTTTTGGTAAAAACACCATCCCTACAGCATATTCTCTTTGCTTAGGTAAGTCAAAGTCACATACTCTTAAAAAATATTCATGAGGAATATCAATTAAAAGTCCTGCACCATCTCCTGTTTTTCCATCTGCACTTACACCTCCTCGGTGTTCTAGTTTTACTAGAATTTCTAGGGCATCATGAATAATTTGATTGGTTTTTTCACCTTTAAGGTTACAGATAAATCCTGCGCCACAGTTTTCGTGCTCAAATTCTGGTAAATATAGTCCTTGTTTTTCTATCATAATCTTAAAAATAAGAACGCAAAATTACGTAAATTCAGTAATATAAACCAATAGAATGCCAACAGAAAAAACAAAAATGTATTAATTACAATTATGCCCTTGTATTATTGTTAATTGTTAAAATTATCAAAGATTTATGATGAATTGTGTTTTTTTACACCAAAAAAGGATGTAATCGTTGAGAATTTGTGAATCAACTTTTTTTTAGATGAATAATATAAATAGGAGTGATGAAATTGCTGCGTTTTTAGATTTATAAATAAAAAAAACAGCCTTGCAAAATATGCAAGGCTGTGAATTTTATTGAATGAATTTCTAATAAATGAATCAGAAATTTTTAATGATCATTTAATCTGTAATCAGGGTAAGCACTCATTCCGTGTTCGTGCTCATCCAGTCCTTCTACTTCTTCTTTTTCAGAAACTCTTAATCCCATTGTTTTCTTAATGGTAAATAAGATGATAAAAGAAGTTGTCAAACAGAAAGCTCCTACGATTGCAACACCTGTTAACTGTGTTAAAAATTGTTCCATACTAGCCATGGCTCCAAAGATACCTACAGCTAAAGTTCCCCAAATTCCACAGATTAAGTGAACGGCAACAGCACCAACTGGATCGTCTAATTTTAACTTGTCGACTAAGGCAACGGCTAAAACAATAACGATACCTGCAATAGCACCAATGGCAATTGCATCGTTAGGACTCATTTGATCAGCTCCAGCAGTAATACCTACTAAACCACCTAATATACCGTTTAAGAACATTGTTAAATCAAAATTCTTATACAAGATTTGTGATAATATAAATGCTCCAACACCACCAGCGGCAGCAGCCAAACATGTTGTAACTAAAGTTAAAGAAGTCAATGCAGGGTCAGCAGATAAAACAGAACCACCATTAAATCCGAACCATCCTAACCATAAGATTAGTACACCAGCAGTTGCTAAAGGAATGTTGTGACCAGCAATTACTTGAGGTTTTCCATTTTCATCAAATTTACCAATACGTGCACCTAATAACCAGATCGCTACTAAAGCAGCCCATCCACCTACACCGTGAACCAAAGTAGAACCAGCGAAATCATAGAATCCCATTCCGTCTAAGAATCCACCACCCCATTTCCAAGCACCTACTATTGGGTAAACCAATCCTACGTAGATTACTACAAATACCATAAAAGAGGTCAATTTGATTCTTTCAGCTACGGCACCAGAAACAATAGTTGCAGCAGTCGCAGCAAACATTCCTTGAAATAAGAAATCTGTCCACCAAGTATATCCACCACCTGCATAATCAGCAGTCATTCCGTTTGCAGGAGCATCAATTCCGAATCCAGCAAATTTTAAGAATCCACCGTCACCATCTTCAAATCCTGGGTACATTAAATTGAATCCTCCTATGTAATAAAGTAATAATCCTACACAAATAATAAATACATTTTTAAATAAAATGTTGATTGTGTTTTTTTGTCTTGTCAATCCGATTTCTAATAAAGAGAAACCTAAGTGCATGAAAAATACCAATGCAGTACAAAGCATCATCCATACGTTATTCGCTGTAAATAAACCTGCGTCCATAATTGTAATTGTTTTTTATATTATTTTAAAGTTTCTCCTCCTTGTTCTCCTGTACGGATTCTGTAAGCTTCTGTAATGTCTGATACGAATATTTTACCATCTCCTATTTCTCCAGTTGAAGCCGATTTTAAAATTGCCTGAATTGTTGCCTCTTCAAAATCATCGTTTACAACGATAGATAGGTGGCGTCTTTGAATGTCACTAGTGCTATAAGCAACTCCTCTATATACATGACCATGTTTTTCGTGTCCTTGCCCTGTTACGTCCCAGTATGAGAAGAAGTTTACGTTCACAGCGTGTAATGCTTTTTTTACCTCAGAGTACTTAGACTTTCTGATGATTGCTTCGATTTTTTTCATGATAAATCTGTTTTATAGGTTTGTTATATGGACTGTAAAGGTTTATTTTACAGTCCATAATATAATGTTTTTTTAGAAAGAATATACA
>NZ_VDET01000010.1 GCF_006381105.1 Flavicella sediminum
AGTACAAATGCAGCAGCTGAATCTTTTAACGCCAAAATCAAAGACTTTAGAAGGAATTTTAGACGCGTAACTGACCTAAAATTTTTCTTATTTAGATTGATCAAAATTTATGCCTGAAACTAATAAGACCCAGAAATTGCACCTGATCCATAATATTTCAAATAATTTAATATGTCAAACAAAAAAAAAACCTTGTAAACATTAAGTTTACAAGGTTTTAAGCTTATTTGAATTCGCTTTTGCGGTCTGGACGGGACTTTTCAATAAGAATTCAATTCACTAAAAATCAGTATTTTAAGTTTTTGATATTTTTAAATGTACCGAAATAAGAACCTGTAAAAACATACAAACTCTTATCAAAACGTCGAATTTATTATAATTAAGTAATTATATGTATTCAATTTGACTTTACTAAAACTAAATAGTGAGTTTAAAAAGAAACAAAATCACCTATCTATTTATTTTGTCCCACAAAGATTATTCTTTTACTACTTGACTTGACGGAACTATGACCTCTTTGAAAACATTCAACCAATAAATCAATATACTTTGCCAATCTATGGGATGATTGTATTTAAATCTAAACTTACTGTTTTTTTTATAAAAATAAAATAATCTAAAGCACTTTATAACATCTCAAAAACAACAGCTTAAAAAACACAATTTAAATTAAACCTCTTCCGTTATAAGCTCTCGTTATTACGAACTCATTGTTTTTTGAATAGCAGTTATTAAATTTAGCTTTGTTTCTTCAAAATCGAGTTGTATTGTTTGCTTACTTATATAAGCTTCTTCCAATAGTTCAAAATTAATTATGGGCAACTGGAATGATTTAATTTTTACTTGCTCTCCATTTGCTAATTCATCTACGATAGATAATTCTGAATTGTTTGGAGATTTCATATGGATCGTATTCGGATAGTACAGTACGATGTTGTTTACTTTAAACCGAACTGCATAGGCTAACATTTGATACAAATCTGTTTGAGAAATTCCCTTTTTGGCATCCTTTTCATCAGCATATACAATTTTGTATTTGGTATCTGCTATGTATTTTTTACCGCCAACGCTCAGGTTTAAATCTGGTTTTAATTGGAAGTTTTTTTCTTTATCTAAGTACCTAGACCCTATTTGTGCTTTGGCCTTAATTTCTTCTATCTCTTTGTCTATAAATCCAAAAATAAAGTCTTCAAATACGTATTCCATAGGTACTAGAAAAGCAAAGAGTTTTAGTGAGTTTTTATAATTGAAGGACACACTATTTTCTAAAAACAAAACACAATAATCTCTAATCGTTTCAAAAGATGAAAACATAGGATTAAACGTCATCCTCTTCATTTTATCAGCAGTTATAGGTATATCCTTCACCTCATCCAAGATGAATAAGATATCGTTTAAAAAACGTTTGCTTTGACTTTGTTTTGTTATGGACAGCAGCAATTTAGAGACAAACTTTACACAACGGTTAAATTCATTGTCTATTTCAAAAGAATCAAATTCACAACTAACTTTATGATAACGCCCTTTGGATACATTGTTCTGTATATAACTATTAAAATTTACATTGCCTTTCACATAAGAAAGTTCTCTACTAACCTCTTTATATTTTTGATAAATAGAAGAGTTTAACAACTCTCTGGTGTATTTGCTAAACAGGTAAATTAAAATTTCAAAGAAATCGGATTTCTCATTTGATAAACCAGATAAGTAGTTAGGAAATTTTAATTTCCGACAATAACTTAACCACCATAAAATATGTTTGTTAAATGCATGTACGTCGCTCTCAGAAGGTTCTTCACTTTTGTAGAAAATTTTAGGTAATAGGTTGATTGTTTTTCCTTCAAAATGAATAACACCTACATATTTATTCGATTTAAGCGTTTTTGACTTGTGTAAAAACTGAATAAAACGCTGTTGCTCAACTCTGTTGTCTTCTTCGTTAAAATAATAACTTGATTTTTCTCTTTTCGCCCATATATCATCTAAAAACACTTCCAAATCTTCATATTGAGATTTTGGGAATTCTTCAGCATTTTTATACTCAAACAGATTAATCATTTGCTATGATTTCTAAAGGCCAATTATCTACCTTATACGCTTCCGCTTTTAAAACCTCATTTAGTATTTTCTTAACTTCAATTTCATCATTCATATAATACTCCAACAGCAATGGAATTACCTTATTATTGATGGTCTTTTCAAAATCAAATGATTCGTTTTCGCCACACATAAAATAAGAGTGTCCTATCGTAAAATCATGACCTTTTCCTGATGCAACTATTGCCTCATTCAGTGTTTTTAAAAACTCCGACTTATGAATATTTGGAAGATTATATTTCGGATACATCGGTCTGAATTCAAAACGTCTTCGTAGCGCAATGTCTAAAAGTGCAATGGATTTATCTGCCGTATTCATGGTACCAATGATATACAAATTAGAAGGCACGATAAACTTTTCACCTGAAGGTAAAGTTGCGCTTAGCGGAATTGCTCCATGAGATCTTTTATCTTTTTCAATTAGTGTTATGAGCTCTCCAAAGACTCTTGAAATATTTGCTCTATTTATTTCATCAATAACGATCACATAATTCTGTTTTTCAACAGGCTTTACATTGCTTTTTCCGTTTTCAAGTAATCGATTTAAAATTGGGTTGTAATAAGGTTGTAAACCACCTAAAATAAGATTGTTCTCTCCATTAGCATACATCTTATTTAATGTATTGATACTAAGTGTATGTACAGAATCCCCTTGGTTTTTTCTAAATTCAATTGATTTTTCTCCAACTTCTGTAATGTAAAATGATGTCTGTTTCATTTTAATTTCAAGCTCTTCAAGATCCCCTTCATGAAGTGGCGCAATCAATTCACTAAAAACTTCATGAAACTCCTTTTTAGCCGCATCAGGATTTTCCGAATCCTTTAAATTTTTAAGTGCCCTATCCGCTATTCGTTTAAAAACGCCATCACTTTTAAAGAAAGACAATTCACCACTTAATTCGGTATCAGGTCTAAGACCTTGGATAAAATCTTCGTAACTATAATTTTGGTGAAACGTAATGAATTCAACGCGGTCGCCTAGGTTTTTATTAAAAATAATTTGAGCATTTTTATAATCTAATGCTTCATCTTGCTCAATAATTTTAGCCGCTTCTAAAATTGTATTGTATGTTTTTCCTGTTCCTGGAGGACCATAAAATATTTGATTTAGTGGTACGTTTATCATCTGTGGCTTGCTTGTTATTAAAGGAAAAGCTTCTGAGAAAATTTCTTTTTTAAAAGCGGTGCTGAAAAATATTTTTTCCAATGATCTCGAACTGTGTTCTAAATATCCAGACTTTTTGGTTTTTATGAGTTCCTTCTTTGCATCTGATAAAACAGCATCAAAATTATTCAAAATTTTGGAGGTTTCTAAAGTTCTAATATACCAATCAGAAGGTTTTGACGCGTCTAAATAACCAAATAGATTTCCTGATTTCTTAGGCTCACATGTAAGTACGTATCTTTGTCCTATTGTAAGTCCTACTATGTTTGTTTCTGTAAGGTTGTAACATACTTTTTGATCTCCTTCTTGAATTGAAAGAAATTTTAGGATTAAAGATATGTTTTTGTATAAAAATTCAGCATTTGTATATCCAATTTTTTGTAAGCTAGCAACAAGTTTATCATGATCACTAACAACGGTTGTTTTGTTCTTATTTCTGCGAAGTTTCAATTTAGTTTGCATCTCCTCAAATTCTAAAACGGATATTCTAGCTGCCTTAAGCTCCTTATTTCTTCCCTTTTCTTCTAGTATGGCTTCATCAACTAATAGAAGAATGGTTTTTAAATCTTCTGCAACATCATTCAACATGCCATTCAAAACAGTGTATTTTTCTTGACGTTGTTTGGTTTTTAGTGTAAAAATCTTTTGTCCCTCGTCTGCTTTGTGAGAAAACGAAAAATGAGGTGCTAGTTTTTCTTGCAAAGATTTCACAAGATTTAAGACAGCTGTATTTTGAGCGTCCTCAGGTGAATTCGTCTGTATAAGCTCAAATGTATAGCCATAAAAATCATCTCTATAATCAAAAATAAGACTGATACAATCGCCTGATGCACCTGGATAGGATGTTGGTATATTCCAAAAGGTGGTACTGAAATAACGAGATTTTAGCGTTCCTATAAAATAATCACCTTCTGCTCCTTTGGAAGCTCTCTTTCTAACAGAGAATGTGAAATTAGGATCTACTTCACGCTTCTCTTGGAGCCATGTATACACTTGACTTTCATATTCCGAATAATTAATCATATCAAATCTATTTCTTAAATATTATTCACTATTATTTTGTACTATTTCACTATCAAACCCTTTTCCCACAAAGCCAAAACCACATGCATTTGAGAATTAGATCTTTTATCTCCTAGCTCTAATTTCTCCCATATTTTTTTTGGGGAAAGTCGAATTTAATTACTATTATTATCAAGCTTACCTTCAACTTGTCTTTCATAAATTTCTTGCATATCTCTAGATATTAGATCTTTTTCAGCAGGATCTAAATCTTTTTCTATCATTGCTTTTACCGAAGAAGTAATAGTATTCCAAGCAATTTTTTCATTTTTAAAATCACTTATAGGTTTAGCTTGAAACGGTAAGGCGGAAAACCTCTGTAAATTATAAGGATTTTTTCTACCCCATGAATAATGTTCTAAAATTACAGGAACTATTTTAACAGATTTATCATTGTCGTATCTATCGATTGCTTGTTTAATTTCTTTTTCAACAATATATTGTGTGCTGTAAAAATATTCACTTACCATAAAAAAGATAATATCAGCATCATTAAATTTTTCTTGAATTTTGTCATCCCATTCATCTGCAGGATTAAGTAAAGTACAATACCAAGGTTTATCAATTAACTCCAAATCGACAAGTGGCTTTAAATATCTTCTAAAGGTATGAACTCTAACTAAATCTTTCTTCGAATATGATATAACAACCTTCTTTCTTTTTATTCCACCTTCTATAAACATATTATAATTTTTTAATTCAAAAACTTTTGGTTCAATTCGGTTAGCTTTGTTATCATTTAAACTTTTCTCAGTAAATATTAATTTACCTTCTTTAGCATATGTGTTAAGTAGCTCATATGAGATATAATCAATCCCATCTGTAGTTACAGTCTCTTCAATATCATAGTCCTTATTAATTTCATGAATATATTGAATAAGTCTATTTACAAAATCAGTTTGATTTTTATTATTCAATTTGAATACGTCTATGTATGCGTTCCCTTCGTTATCACCTAGGTGAAATTGAATTTTTACGACTTCATTACTTATAGTATCTTTGATTATTAAACCATCACGCCAATAATAATAAAAGTCTCGGCCTGAAGAATTGTCTTTAATTACAAATTTACCATACTCTTGAAAAAGGTTAAGAATTACATTTTTATGAATAAATCCTTTGTAAATGAATCTTCTAAAAGGTTTTTCATTATCCTCAATAAATAAACTTAAAATTTTTATTGGTTTTAAAGGTAAATAAAGAGGAGCTATATATTTATCCGAAACTGGATGTTGAAATATCATTTTAAAATCTATCATCAGTTTTATGATACTCTCTTTTGCACTTTTACTAATGGAATTTTTAAAGATATCATCTAAATATCCCATTTCAAATTCTCCCTTTTTTAAAGTTAATCCCTCTAAAATTTGATGAATTTTATTTAAGACCCAACTCTTATCTATATAAATTTCTTCATTATTTCCTGGGGAGGATGGATAATAAAGTATTAAACCAACTTGTTTCAAATAATTAGCTAAATATCTAGTTTGATCGAGGGTGATTGCAACCTTGGTAAAGGAAGAGCAATAAGATTGAAACTTCTTAATATTAAGAATAGGGTCATCATTATAATTTTTTAAACTATTTTTAACTTTCCCATAATAAGCTGGCAACTGTGCACCAATAATTGATGTGTTATTTAATATTTCTTTAAAAACAGAATCAAAGTATGTAAGATTTCTTCTATTATTTTTTATTGAAATATTGATAAAGTCATAAATAAATGGATATAACTTTTTTAATTTTTTGTTATTTAGACAAACAATGTCTTTTGTACTTTCAACTTTATTCTGAATGACCAATACATCACTATTATATTCATCTGATTTGTTTATTTCAAAATCAAATGTTTCAGTTTCATCATCTTTAATGTAATGCTTAACAGAATCCAACCAGTATTTCAGTGGATAATCTTGAATTTCTGTCTCTAAAGATTCACCCTTCTTATTTTTTTGAAGGATATTTCTCAAGTCTAATTTATTGGAATTTTTATCCCATAATAGAAGATAAATTGTATTTGAATTATAAAATAAATGATGCGTGTCATGAAAATAATCATGTCCTCCAAAATCAAAAAGATTAATTGTACATTTTTTATTTATTGAATCAACAATGTCCTTACTTATAATTTCACGCTCTTCAAGCCAATTTGTGGGAATGTGATCAATATCTAATTCTTTTTCATTGTCAAGATATTTAGCCAATGTTGTTTTACCGACTTCACTGTTCCCTATTAAAATTAATTTAACATCTGTATTTATATATTTTCTACCAGATGCCAGTTCATTAAAATAATTTAGAACCGCTTTTTTACCAATATTAACAATCTCCAATGGTGGTTTTGCTAAAGGGTTTTTAGCAACGTTAATAGTATACTTCTCCCATTTGCTGTTAGTTATGTTTATTTTTTCAATAATAACTTTAATATGTTCTAAGTCTTTGATTTTATTAGCATGTATATCTATAGTAGTAATATTTGGTGAATCTTTTAAAAAGGAAATACTCTGCAAGTTATTATTACTTAAATAAATTTCTTTTAAATTACTGATTTTTAAATATTTGTATACTTTATGTATATCATTATTATTTAAGTGTAATACTTTTAAGTTATCTAATTTTGATAAGTTTGGAATTTTATAAATTAAATTGTTACTAATATTAATATACTCCAGTTTAGTTAAATTCATTAAAGGAGATATGTCAAATATTCGCCAACTGATCCAATTCTTTTTATTTATATTCCAATCACCACCAGCAATTAATATTTTTAAATTTTTTAATTTTTCAAATTCCAATGGAAGCATTCCAATATTGTTATTTCCATTTGAATTTTCACTAACCTCTCTATGCCATTTACCCTCCCTAAATTCAGCCCACTCATTACTTAATATTAAAGTTTCTAAATGAGTGCAATCAAATAATTCTGGTATCTCAAGTAAACTGGTTAAATTACTTTTACCTAAATCTAAAGTTGTTCTTTTATGAAGTAAATTACTTTTAATTTTAGATTCAATTGAACTTAACCTATTTGTACTATAGTTAATTATCGCATTTTCCAAAACATATTTAATACTACTAAAATCATGTTTAGAATGTTCTGAACTGTAAAACACATCTCTAATACCTTTTGTTAACTTGAATAAATATGCCTTAAAAGACTTTACAATTTTGTTGTCAATAAATAAATATATTATTGAATTTGGGTACTTGTCTTTAATAGTAGAAATAATTTTTCTTTCATTTATTAAATTTTCATCAATTATTGTACTTACATAAATAATAAAAATATTTCCTGCTTTTTCTCCAAAAATGTTATCTAAACTATCAAGTTCAGAATCTTCAATTTCAGATATAGACAGCTTTACAGCATGTTTTTTACTAAAAACAGCATTGATTAAATTATTATTGTTTTCTAAAATATTGTTGCTAAACAGATTCTTAACTAAAGTTGTTTTACCAGAGCTTTTTTCACCAACTATATGTATATGACAATAGCCATTAGTAGGTTCTTCAGTTTTAGTTATTTGATTAGTTTGAGTTGGACCAAAACCTACTTTTAATAAATTATATACTTCCTCATTAATTTTTGTTGTAGGTCTCGCTTCTACATTAATACCTCTTGAAGCTAAATATTCGACTGCTCTATCGAGTGAAATATTAAGTTCTCTTAGTACTTTATTTAATCTAAGTGTCTTGTTATTCATAGCATGTTAATCATTTTTGCTTTTATCAGAATTAACTACACTTACCTGCCCATTCATTAACATTGGCAACAACCAATCTCTTAATTCGGATAGTTTTTGGTTTTGTTTAAAAATGTTTATTCTTTTATTTTCAATAGATTTAGTAAGTTGATTAAATTGTTCAATCAAATTATTGTTTGGTTCTAAAATTTTAAGTTTTTTTATTGATTCTAATCCTAAATTTTTAATTGTTGAACCCGTTGCAATATTCCAAAACACTTTTTTCATATGGCTTTGGTTTAAGTATTCATAACAATAAGTTCTATGATTTTCTTTGCAATTAATATAAGCAGAACTTTTACCTAGCATCACTTTTTCATTATTGTATATCGCTAGGTTTCCTAAAGTTCCATTGATGGATAATAAAATTGAATTGTTATTTAACTCAATAAAATGTTTTTCATATTCTTGAGCACTTACTTTTTTAGTGTCATTATCAGTTGAAATAAACCCATTTTTTAGATTATTTCCATTAATAAAACTATAATCAGATTTTTCTACATACTTCGGTGTTCCATGAAGACCGTCCCCAATTCTTGTACATAAGTTTATAATTTCTTTCACCTCCCACCCCTCAGGAATTTCTCTCTTCAATTCTTTATTAAAAACCATTTTACCTCCAGAAGATTTATAGGGTTTATCGACTCCGCTCGAAGTGACAATTGGAAAATCAAACTGAACAAACCAATAGTCATACAGCGTTTTTGCCATGGCTTCTAATTCTTGGTTTATTTTGTTGTTGATTTCTATTTTGGCATCTAAATCTGAAAGTACTTTGGCTAAAAGATCCTGTTGCTTTCTTTCGGGTAATGGAATTGGACATTCTCCAAAAGATTGAGCATTTAGGTTTCCTCTAGTACTACCCAAAGAAAAATTCTCTACCCATAGTTTATAGTGATTAGTTATTGTGTAATATCTTAAGTATTTTGGATTAACTAATTCTGAATTTATGCCAAATTTTATCAAGAAACCTGCAAAAGCTAATCTTCCATTCTTTGATTCATGAAAATATGATTTACCTGTAGAATTTCCTGTCCGCGCAAAAACAATATCACCTTCTTCTAAAATGTACTTTTCAATATCATCGGATGTAACACTTTTTTTGCTGTTATTCAAAAGCTTTCCATCTACTGAAATATCAGTTATTCTTAAATACCTTGTCTTATTGACATCATAATCTTCAGCAATTGCGGGTATTCCATAAATACCACATTTATCAGAAAAGCAGAGGTCTTTTAATAATTTACTTTTCATACCTCAACCCCTTTAAATTCATCTGAATCTCCTTTTCTAATTCTTTAGACTCAGCAAACAAGCCCTCTAAATTTCTTTCAAAACCCTTCATTTTAGTTGAAAATTCCTCTAAGGTAATATCTACATATTCAATTTTTACCTCAAAATACTGCCCAGCACTTAAAGAATAGTTTTTTGCTTTGATGTCGTCATACGAGACTACCACAGAAAAATCTTCTTTCGCTTCTTTAGCATTAAAGATGTCTATAATTTGTTGTTCTTCGGTTTCGCTTAACACCGTTTTTTGGTTTTTACCTTCTTTTACTTTAGTTCCCAAATTAGAAGCATCTACCAACACCACGTCTTTGGTATTGGCTTTGTCTAAAAACAAAATAGACACATTGGTACCCGTAGTTGCAAAAATATTAGAAGGCATGGATACCACCCCTGCCAACATTTTACTTTCTACGAGTTTTTGACGAATTTTTTTATCAATCCCACTTTGTGCGGTAATAAATCCAGTAGGCACTACAATGGCCGCTTTACCTGTGCCTTCTTTTAAAGAATGCATGATGTGCTGTATAAACAGCAAATAAATAGCCATAGATTCTTTTTTGGTTTTTGGAACATTTGGGATTCCTGCAAAAAAACGTTCTTTATTGGCTGGCGTTTCTAAATCGGCACTGTAATCAGAAAAATCCAATTTAAATGGCGGATTCGACACGATATAATCAAACTGTTCTAATTGTCCATCTTCTTGTTTGTGGTAAGGATTTAATATGGTATTCCCTTTGATAATATTCTGAATGGAATGTACCAGATTGTTTAGAATTAAATTCAAACGCAACAAGGCAGAAGATTTTTGAGAAATATCTTGAGAATAAATGGTACACTTTTCTTCGCCAATGGCATGTGCAATATTCATTAACAAAGTACCCGATCCTGCACTCGGGTCGTAACAAGTTACATTGGTCACCTCTTTATCGGTAACCAAACAAGCTGCCATAATTTTGGCTACGGCATGTGGTGTAAAATACTCTGCATATTTACCTCCACTATCTGAATTGTAGTCTTTAATTAGGTATTCAAAAATTGTTGCAAAGAAATCGAACTTCTGCTCGAAAATATGTTCAAAACTAAAATTGACCAATTTGTTCACCAATGCTTTGCAGAACTCATCTCTATCATCTGTTACATATTTGCTAATATTTTCAAACAATACAATTCGTTCTCCACCTTGTGTTAGTACAGAGAAAATATCATTATTCGCTCTGGCAACATCTAATAAGGTTTCGTCAAAAATATCGGCAAACTTGTCCTTGTTTTGCTGTTCAAACAAACGTGTCAATAAATTTTTAGGTGCAAGTAATGCTGTGTTTTGGTTGAGTTGCATGCTCAACATTTCTAAATCATCGTCAGAAAATGCTTTCAGTGCTTCATCAATATTATTCGCTGCTGCTAATTTGGGTTCTATCTTTTTTAGTTCGTAAACATATTTGTCGTTTAAAAATTTGTATAAAAATACTTGGGTAATAATTTTAAATTCATTTCCATCATTTCCTAAACCATAATTGGCACACACGCTTTTTAAATCGTCTATCAGTGCTTTGGTCTGGGTTTCAAACTGTGCTGTTTTTGTCATATTTATTCAATTACGAATTATCAATTTTTAATTACGAATTACGGGTATTCAATTATGAATTATGAATTATCAATTTTCAATTACGAATTACGGGTATTCAATTATGAATTATGAATTATCAATTTTCAATTACGAATTACGAATTGTTTTTTGAATGCTTCCAATAATTCTAAGTAGTTCTTCAATATCTTCTAATAAGGGTTCTGATTGTTGTTTTGTTAAATAATCAGTATCGGTTAACAATCTTATCCAATACTTTGTTTCTCGGGCTTCTTTATATGAAATGGTTAATTTGGCAAAAAAATCTTTTCTACTTTGCCCTCCTATTGCTTCTTCTATATTTGCACCTATCGACGTTCCTGAACGTAATAACTGTTTGCTTAAGGTAAACTCTTTCTTTTCAGTTTGAAGCAGCCTACAAATAGTTACAATTTTAATTGCAAAATCGAAGGATTTTATCTGTACGACATTTTCTTTCATCATTCGTAATTCCTAATTCGTAATTCTTAATTCTTATTTACCTCTATTTCTATTTAACACACTAATCACCAAACGCTTTACGGTTTCCATTTCTTCGGGCTTACTAGAAGCTATCAATAAAGTTAAACTGGCCAATGTATCGTTACTAATTATGGGTTGCTTTTGTTTGTTGAACAACATGTTATTGTGTTGTAAGAATTTCAGAAAACAAGCAGCTGCTATGCGTTTATTTCCATCAACAAAAGAATGGTTTTTTACTACCAGATACAATAGCATTGCGGCTTTTTCTTCTAATGTGGTGTAAAAATCATCTGTTCCAAATCCTTTTGCTATTTGCGCTACAGAACTTTGAAAACTTTGATCTTTTTCTTTTCCAAAAACATCAGAATCAAACTCCGTTAGCATTTGTTTGATAATTTGTTGGTACTCTTCTAAAGTTGGGTATTCAGCTTCTTTTGTAGATATTCCCTTTGCATCTAATTCTTCATGATCATAATCATCTAACAAGCTTAAGCCTTTGGCAAATATTTTCAACCATTGGTTGTCTTCTGTTTTGTCCTCTATGGCTCTACTTAAAATTTGAATACCATTTTTTAAAACACGTACTTCTTGTTCTTTTTGTTCTAAACGTTTTTGATTGACGGCATAGCCTTTTACTAAATAGTCTTTTAAAATACTATTTGCCCATATTCTAAATTGAGTAGCACGCGATGAATTTACTCGATATCCAACTGAAATAATCATATCTAAATTATACAATTTCATCTTACGAAGTTTTCCATCTGAGGCAACCTGTTCCATTTTGGAACAGGTTGAATTTTCCTTTAACTCTTTAGATTTATATATATTACCTACATGCTTTACAATAGCTGGTCTTTGTACACCAAATAGTTTAGCAATTAGATGCGCATCAAGCCAAACAGTATCTTGTTCTAATTTTACTTGAACCTCAATACCGTCAGTAGATTTAAATATGTCAATTTTATTTTCCATCCTCTTTGAATTTAGTCGTTGTATTGATTCAACTAACTCTTGCTCTTTTTTCTATATATTTTTTTATTGAACACTATCTATCGAATGGTTGTCGCATATTTTGCGACAAGCACTTTTCCTATTAAGCTACATAGCCATTGTATTCATTGATATATTCTTTTACCAATATGTTGTTAATACGTTTTACATCGGTTGCATTGATATCTATTTTTTGTTTGTTTTTAAATTGATTGATCACCAAA
>NZ_VDET01000011.1 GCF_006381105.1 Flavicella sediminum
CGGTTAGCGGCTGCAAATTTAAAAGCTTTTTGTGTTATAAAAAAAGAAAATTTGAATTATTTTTTTAACACTTTCTAAACCACAACTCCAAACCTTTTTAAGAACTTTTCCCCTAAACACTTTCGCGGTTAGCGGCTGCAAATGTAAAAGCTTTTTTCTTTATAAAAAAATAAAATTTTAATTATTTTCTTACTCCGTTTTTCAACCCTCAATCAACATCCTAAGGAACTCTTTTACCAACTACTCTCGTTGTTAGCGGCTGCAAAGATACAACCTCTTTTTACTTTACAAACTACTTTTTAATAACTATTTTTTTACTTTGTTTTAACACAAACTCCAAACCGCTATAAAACATCTAATTAACACTCAAATTAAACAACTTTATTTTTACAAAAAATACCACTAAAAAGGAATAAAAGGATTCTTCTAGAGAAAAAACTGCAAAAGACAGCTTCATTTCAGCAATTAGCTGGAGGCTTCTTAAACCTAAAAATGAAATTTTACAGTGCCCTTATTTCTTCGGATAGATAAATTCAAACTTATTTTTAACGTCAAAATAATTAAAATCCAACTTTGAAGCCTTCAACTCAATCAAATTATCACGCCATGCGCGCTGAAGAATATCTTCAATCATATAATCTTCGCGAATATTTTCTGGGTCATAAGGTGTTTTCAAAGACAACTTAAACAAATTTGCCGTGGTATTATACCAAAATGCTTTCCATCCACTTCGATAATCCTTTACCAAGTCATAAGTTACCCTTCCCGTTTCACGATGAATTAACTTAATCAAAATCCTACCTTCTGTTCTGGTTAGTTTTTTTAACTGCTCAGTAAACTCCTTTTCCATATACTTATGGATTCGTTTGATGTATCTTTTCTTTTTTCGTTTCGAATCTATACTATCCAACCTATTGTTTAAAATCTCCAACCTTTCCGACGCTAATTTTGCGTAAGGATAAGCTCTTAGCACTTTTTTTCGAAACCAATAATAGTATCGCTTATCATTATATGTTTTAAACGTAAGCTTTTTCATCAATTGTACCTCTTGCAAATTCACCATCAGGGTATCTCCCGTAAACAAGGTATACTTCGACAGATCCAAAGAATCTTTATCTTGCGCGAATGCAAAACTAGTAAGGAAGATAAATAGATAAAAACAATTCTTTTTCATAAGCTATAAAATAGTACACCGCAAATTTATAGTTTTTTAACAAGTAAGCGAAGAAATTAAAAATAGTTTCACAGACCGACTATTATGCTTTGTACTAAAAAAACTATTCAGTATTTTTGAATAAAATAACACCTATATATTATATGAGTACAAAATCTATATTAAACGATAATTCTATTAATTTTTTAGAGAAATACCTAAACAATGCATCACCTACAGGTTATGAAAGCGAAGGTCAAAAAATTTGGATGGAATATCTAAGACCATATGTTGACACTTTTATGACGGATACTTACGGAACGGCTGTTGGAGTAATCAATCCTGATGCAGAATTTAAAGTAGTCATTGAAGGACATTCTGATGAAATTTCGTGGTACGTAAATTACATTACTCCAGAAGGACTTATATATGTCATCAGAAACGGAGGTAGCGATCACATCATTGCTCCTTCTAAAAGAGTGAACATTCATACAAAAAACGGAATTGTAAAAGGAGTCTTCGGATGGCCTGCGATTCATACCCGACTTAAAGGAAATGCCGAAGACACACCGAAGCTAGATAATATTTTTATTGACACTGGTTGCAAAACCAAAGAAGAAGTAGAAAAACTAGGCGTTCATGTTGGTTGCGTTATTACCTACCCAGACGAATTTATGATTTTAAACAAAAATAATTTTGTTTGTAGAGCACTAGACAATAGAATGGGTGGATTTATGATTGCTGAAGTGGCTCGACTTTTAAAAGAAAATAAAAAAACACTTCCCTTTGGACTGTATATTGTAAATGCAGTGCAAGAAGAAATTGGATTAAGAGGTGCTGAAATGATTACGCACACCATTAAACCTAATGTAGCTATCATCACAGATGTTTGTCATGATACAACAACACCTATGATTGACAAAAAAGTAGAAGGTGAAACTAAAAGCGGTGACGGACCGGTTATTTCGTACGCTCCTGCAATTCAACACAACCTAAGAGAGCTAATTATAAAAACTGCAGAGGAAAATAAAATACCTTTCCAAAGACATGCTTCTTCTAGAGCCACAGGTACAGATACAGATGCATTTGCTTACAGTAATGGTGGAGTGCCATCTGCATTGATATCCTTAGCCTTAAGATATATGCATACAACTGTAGAAATGGTTCACAGAGATGATGTTGAAAACGTAATCAAATTGATTTACGAAAGTATTCTTAAAATAGAAAACGGGGAAACTTTTAGTTATTTCGACTAAAATTCTGAATTTACAACAAACTTGCTAAGTACCTTCTTAGCAAGTTTGTTTTTTACACCTACAACACACTCGTTTACACCAAAACAATATTTGCAAAGTGACATGGATGAATTGATAGAATTATTAGATGCAAACGGTCAACCCACAGGACAATCTTGCCTGAAATCCATTGCTCATCAGCAAGGATTATTCCATGCCAGTGTACATATTTGGTTTTATACAACAAACGGCCAGGTTTTACTTCAAAAAAGAAAACATACAAAAAATATTTTCCCAGGTTTATGGGATGTCTCTGTAGCCGGACATATTTCTTTTGGTGAAAAAGAATTGATTTCTGCAATTAGAGAAACTGAAGAGGAAATTGGATTAACTGTCAACGAAAAAGATTTAAAATACCTAGGTACAAGTCGGCATAAAAATGAACATGCAAACAAGCTTATTGATTTTGAATTACATCATCTTTATATTTCTCTTTTAAAAGCACCTTTCTCAAATTTAAAAATTCAAGAAACAGAAGTTGCAGCCATTAAACTTCTTTCAATAGAAGAATTTAAAGCGGAATTAAGAAATAACAGTACTAATTATGTTCCACATGGGGCGGATTACTATTCAAGAATTGTAAATGCTATTCAAAAAGCACTGACCACAAACTAATCTTCATTTTTTACTATGAAAAACACCATTGCAGAAAGAATTCAAGACTTCTTAAAAAACTACCCTCCTTTTAATCTTCTTAACAAAGAAGACCTTTTTAGTATTTGTGAACAGGTACAAGTTATTTATTTGGAAAAAGGGAAGTTTATATTTACACAAACTGAAGCCACTCACAATATGTTTTATATCACCAACAAAGGCGCTATAAAACTTACACAAATTGAAAATGAAAAAACCAACATCATGGATATGTGTGATGAAGGTGATATTTTTGGTTTAAGAGCTTTGATTTTAAAGCAGCATTATTATATGAATGCCGAAGCCAATGAAGAAACCATTGTTTATGGCATTCCTGCAGATATTTTTGAACCTTTTGTTGAAAAAAACAAAAACATAAAAAATTATTTAATTACCAGTTTCGCTTCAAATGTAAAAGATCCATCTATAGTCGAAGAAAAAGGAAATACTTCTTCTTACATAAAAAAAGAGAGCAATAACGACTTATTCAATTTACAAAACGCCAAATACACTAAATCTCCTATTACTTGCGACTTAACAACAACAGCAAAAAATATTGCAACCACCATGAGAGATGCAAAAATTGGTGCCATGGTTGTTGTAGAAAATAAAAAACCCGTTGGAATTATCACCAATAAAGATTTAAGAGATAAAATTGCTACTGGCGACTTTAGCCTTGAGTGCCCAGCAAAAAAAATAATGACCAGTCCGGCGACTACACTACCTAAGCATATTACAATTCCGGAAGCCCATGTTTCCATGCTGAAAAACGACACAAGTCATATATGCATTACCAAAGACGGAACCCCAAACTCTAAATTAATAGGAATTCTTTCAATACACGACTTAGTCGTTTCCTTAGGAAACAACCCTTCTGTATTAATTAAAGAAACGAAGAGAGCTAAAAAATCCAAACAACTTCGAAGTATTCGAAAAAAAATAGACCTACTGCTTAAACAATATCTAGAACAAGAACTTCCCTTTGCCCATATATTAAATATCATTTCCGAATTAAATTCAGCCATTGTCACCAGAAGTATTGAACTTTGCTTAAAAAAAATGGATACACCACCTCCTGTAAAATTTGCATGGATGGCTTTGGGTAGCCAAGGACGTAGAGAACAATTGCTACTCTCTGACCAAGACAATGCATTAATTTTTGAAGACGTTGAAGAAACTAAATTTGAAGAAACACAAAGCTATTTTTTAACACTTTCTGACAAAGTTGTAAAATACTTAAACACCATTGGTTTTGAATATTGTCCTGCAGACATGATGGCTAGTAACCCTAAGTGGTGTACAAGTTTAAATAACTGGAAAAAACAATTCGATGAATGGATTTTTAATCCAAATAGTTCTGGAATATTATTGTCCTCTATCTTTTTCGATTACGAATATGCTTACGGAGAAAAAAAATTAACTAACGAATTAACAGAACACCTATTAAACTCCATCAACCAAAACAATCGATTTTTAACACTACTAGCAAAAGACATTATTGAAAAACCCTCACCTATTGGATTTTTCAGACAGTTTATTGTAGAGCAAGACGGAGAACACAAAGATTTTTTCAATATAAAAATACGTGCATTAATGCCACTAATAGATGCAGCCAGAGTGTTGTGCTTATCACTTAATATAAAAAATGCAAACAACACCTTGCTACGCTATCGAAAATTAGCCGAGCTAGAACCACAAAACGAAGATTTATACCAATCGTGCGAAAGGGCTTTTAGAACTTTATTGAAATTTAAAACCGAACAAGGCATTTTACACAATACCACAGGGAAATTAATTGAATTAGAATCTTTAAGCAAAGCTGAAAAATTAAAATTAAAAAGAGCTTTTAAGCCAATCAAAGAAATTCAAGAATTATTGATTCATCGATTTGCGTTGAAACAAATACTGTAACAAATTTATATGAGCAACCTATTTTCTAATCTTTTTAACAAAGACTATCCAGAATACTGGAATATTTATTGTGCGCTTTTCAAAAGCAAAAAAAAGCAAACCATAAAAGAAACTCGTTTTGTTGTTTTTGACACTGAAACTACAGGATTTGATTACAAAAATGATCGAATGTTATGTATTGGCGCTACTGTTGTTTGTGATGATCGTATTATGGTGAATGATGGATTTGAAGTGTATTTAAAGCAAGATGTTTTCAATCCAAATACGGTACGCATTCATGGAATTTTAAAAAATGAAAAATTAACCACTTTTGAAGAAAGCGAGGCTTTACTAAAGTTTATTGAATATATAAAAAACAGTGTGCTTGTAGCCCACCATGCAGGATTTGATATCAACATGGTAAATACAGCTTTGAAGAGACATGGTTTACAAAAATTAAAAAACAAAGTTTTGGACACCGGTATTCTTTTTAAAAGATCAAAACACATTGTCAATATTATTGATCCTAAAAAAAACTATAGCCTAGATGAAATTTGTCAGGAATTAAAAATATCTGTCAAAGACCGGCATACAGCAGCGGGCGATGCCTTTATAACCGCTATTGCCTTTTTAAAAATCATGTCGAAATTGAACAAAGACGGAAACATGAGTTTTAAAGATTTATTTATAAACCCAATGAATTATTAAAAATCCCGCATAAAAAAAACGCTAGTAAAATTTACTAGCGTTTTTTCAATTTAAATAATTGCGTTTTTTATAATTTCTTCTACAACTTCCGGATTTAATAAAGTTGACGTATCTCCTAAATTTGAAGTTTCGTTACCTGCTATTTTCCTCAAAATTCGTCGCATAATTTTACCACTTCTCGTTTTCGGCAATCCAGGTACAAATTGAATTTTATCTAATTTTGCAATGGGTCCAATATGCTCTGTAATTATTTGATTGATTTCTTTACGAACATTTGTTTGATCTCTAGATTCTCCAGTTTCCTTTAATATAACATACCCATACAAGGCATTTCCTTTTATATCATGAGGAAAACCTACAATTGCAGATTCTGCAACAGCAGGATGCTCATTTATAGCATCTTCAATAGGAGCTGTTCCTAAATTATGACCAGAAACAATAATTACATCATCTACTCTACCCGTAATTCTGTAATATCCAACAGCATCTCTTAAAGCTCCATCACCTGTAAAATATTTATTTTCATAGGCAGAAAAATAAGTTTCTTTATAACGTTGATGATTTCCCCATATAGTTCTGGCAATTGAAGGCCATGGAAACTTAATACACAAGCGTCCATCCACTTGATTCCCTGTAATTTCTTCTCCATTTTCATCCATCAATGCCGGCTGAATTCCTGGAAAAGGTAAAGTTGCATAAGTTGGAATTGTTGGAGTTACATACGGCAATGGAGTCACCATAATACCTCCTGTTTCTGTTTGCCACCACGTATCAACAATAGGACTTTTCTTTTTTCCTACATTATCATTGTACCAATGCCAAGCCTCTTCGTTAATAGGCTCACCAACCGAGCCTAAAACTTTTAATGAGGACAAGTCGTGTTTGTCAACGAACTCTAATTTTTCTTTCGCCAAAGCGCGAATAGCCGTAGGTGCCGTATAAAATTGCGTGATTTTATGTTTTTCTATAATTTCCCAAAAGCGTCCATAATCTGGGTAAGAAGGAACCCCTTCAAACATGACTGTAGTTGCTCCATTAGCTAAAGGACCATACACAATATAACTATGCCCCGTAATCCAACCAATATCTGCCGTGCACCAATACACATCATTGGCTCTATAATTAAATACATTTTTAAAGGTATAAGCCGTATACACCATATATCCAGCAGTGGTATGCACCATTCCTTTTGGCTTACCTGTTGAACCGGAAGTATACAATATAAACAACGGATCTTCAGCCTCCATTATTTCTGGCTCACATTCTATAGAAGCTTCATCCAACAAAGGTTGCAACCATAGATCACGACCCTCTTTTAAGACAATGTCAGAATTGATTCTTTTTACCACCAATACATTTGTAACTCCTGGACTGTCTTCCAAGGCCTCATCCACAATACTTTTTAAATCTATTGTTTTTTTACCACGGTAAGAACCATCTGAAGTGATGACCAACTTACAGTCGGAATCGTTGATTCTTGTAGACAATGCTGTTGCAGAAAAACCTGCAAATACTACAGAATGAATGGCACCAATACGAGCACAAGCCAAAACAGAAATTGCCAATTCAGGAATCATCGGTAAATACACACACACACGATCTCCTTTTTGAATTCCTTGTGACTTTAAAACATTTGCCAGTTGATTGACTCTTTCATACAACCTGTTATAGGTAATATGTTGCGCCGCCTCTTCCGGATTATTTGGTTCAAATAAAATAGCGGTTTTGTTACCGTTTGTTCTTAAATGACGGTCAATACAATTTTCAGTGATATTTAATTGCGCACCTTCATACCACTTAACTTCTGGCTTGGAAAAATCCCAACTCAATACTTTATCCCATCGCTTCCTCCAAACAAAATGTTCTTCTGCTATTTCTTCCCAAAACACTTCTGGTTCGCGAACTGATTTTCTATATACTTTGTAATATTCTTCTAAATGTTTAATATGATAATTACTCATCTTATTCTATTTCTGTATTAATATTTCTTTTTCTTAATGCGTTGCTTCTCCTGCTCCAGAAGGAATTCTAATATTCTCGACAATCTCTTGTACTTCTTGTGGTGGTGCTGGGGTAAATTTCGAAACGACAATAGAAATTACAAAATTCACAACCATGGCATAAGTTCCGAATCCTTCAGGAGATATTCCAAACCACCAATCGGCTTGAGTACCACCTCCAAACCAACCAAACTTAAATTTGGTCATATAATAAAGCATTAACAACACCCCTATTGCCATACCTGCAACAGCGCCTTCTTTATTCATTCTTTTATAGAATATTCCCAAAACGATTGCTGGAAAAAAAGATGCCGCTGCCAAACCAAATGCAAGCGCTACTGTTGCGGCCACAAAACCAGGAGGGTGAATTCCAAAATACCCCGCCAACATTACTGCTACTAAAGCAGACAATCTTGCAGCGATTAATTCTCCTTTTTCTGAAATATTTGGTTTGATCATTTTTTTAATCAAATCGTGCGAAACCGAAGCTGAAATCACCAACAACAATCCGGCAGCTGTAGATAAAGCAGCAGCCAAAGCTCCAGCTGCTATTAACCCAATAACCCAATTCGGTAAATTGGCAATTTCTGGATTGGCCAACACCATAATATCTCGATCTACAGTTAATTCATTTTTTTCAGCATCTGCCACATATTGCACCAATCCATCTTCATTTTTATCTTCAAAACTTAACAAACCTGTTAGTTCCCAATTTGAAAACCACTCAGGAAGTTCTGCGTATTTTTTGTTACTTACTGTTTCAATTAAATTTGTTCTTGCAAAAACAGAAATTGCTGGAGCTGTTGTGTATAAAATTGCAATAAACAACAAAGCCCAACCTGCCGATTTACGAGCATCACTAACTTTTTTCACAGTAAAAAATCGAACAATTACATGGGGCAATCCTGCTGTTCCTGCCATTAACGCTGCTGTTATAAAAAAAACATCGATGGTAGATTTAGATCCACTGGTGTATTCATGAAAACCCAATTCTTTGTGCAACCCGTCCAATTTATCTAGTAAGTAAACACCATCTTCAACCGTAGCTCCAAAACCTATTTGAGGAATAAGGCTTCCTGTCATTTGAAAACTGATAAATATAGCCGGCACCATAAAAGCAAAAATTAGTACACAATACTGTGCTACTTGTGTATAGGTAATTCCTTTCATTCCTCCTAAAACAGCATAAAAAAGAACAATGAGCATTCCTATGACAACACCTGTATTGATATCTACCTCTAAGTATCTTGAAAACACCAAACCTACGCCTCGCATTTGACCTGCTATATAGGTAAAAGAAATGATCAAGGCGCAAAACACCGCAACCGTTCTTGCTACATTTGAATAATACCGATCTCCAATAAAATCGGGAACTGTAAATTTCCCAAACTTGCGAAGATAAGGAGCTAGCAATAATGCCAATAAAACATAACCACCGGTCCAGCCCATTAAATAGACAGATCCATCATACCCGCTAAAGGATATAAGTCCCGCCATAGAAATAAAAGAAGCCGCCGACATCCAGTCTGCAGCAGTTGCTAAGCCGTTTGCCAATGGAGAAACGCCACCACCAGCTACATAAAATTCTTTGGTAGATCCTGCTCTAGACCAAATTGCAATACCTATATATAATGAGAAGGTTAAACCAACCAACAACCATATCCATTCTTGTGCACTCATTTTGTGATTTTATTAAAAGTTAATTTAGTTTTGAATTCTGTTATTCGTCTACTCCGTATTTTTTATCCAATCTAGACATCAATTTGATGTATACATATATAAGGACTACAAAAACATAAATAGCACCTTGTTGGGCAAACCAGAAACCTAGTTTAAATCCGCCCATGCGTATGGTATTTAATTCTTCAACAAATAGGATTCCGCATCCAAAGGACACAACGAACCATATGGAAAGTAAAAAAACTAAGTATCTTAGATTTTCTTTCCAATATTCTTTTAAATTACTTTTAGACATTTTTTTAAGTTTATTGGTTTTGTATAAGTTCGTTCATAAAAATATAATATTTAATCTAAAACTCAAGTGAATACCTAAAAGAAAACTCAAGTCCCCCCCTTATTAGCAACAAAATTACCCTTTGTCTGTTAAATTGACACCCTCAGTTTACAACATCGAACTTACTTATTTATTTTTACGAACGAAAGACACCGTTACAGACAACATTATAAATAGCACGAACGACCCGAATTTGAATATTTTAAGTAATTTTACAAACACAGCTTTTATTCATGGGTATTACTGAAACATTATTTTCCAACTGGCACCTTGTCGTTTCCTTTTTTGTAATTGCAATTTTATATTCCTCCGTTGGCTTTGGTGGAGGCTCTAGTTATTTAGCTGTTTTAGCCTTAACGAGTTGGGCTTATCCTGAAATTAGGGCAACAGCATTGCTATGCAATATTATGGTCGTTTCCAACTCATTCTATATATACTACAAAAACGGCTATTACAATTTCAAAAAAGTAATTCCTTTAGTCATAACAAGTATACCACTTGCGTTTATAGGAGGCTATCTAAAGATTAGTGAAACTATCTTTTATATTCTATTAGGCTTTACCTTACTTATTGCTGCAGTATTAATGCTCATTAACAAAAGTGAAAGCTTTCCTAAGCCCGAGAGTAAAACCTTAAAAAGTCTAAGCTATGGAGGTTTTATCGGTTTTATTTCTGGTATGGTCGGAATTGGAGGCGGAATTTTCTTAGCACCACTTTTGCATTTAACGAATTGGGACACTTCAAAAAAAATAGCAGCAACGGCAAGTCTATTTATATTGGTCAACTCTATTTCTGGTTTATCAGGACAAATACTGAATCCTGAATTTCATATCAACACCACTAGTACTCTTATTTTATTGGCAACAACATTTATTGGTGGACAAATTGGTACACGAATAAGTATTCAACTCATCAATCCTATACTTTTAAAAAGGGCAACCGCACTTCTTATTGCTTTTGTAGCAATCAAACTTCTAGTGAATCAATTTTAACTCCTAAAAAACGTATTTCTTATTTCTAAAAAAGCAGCTTTTAAGAATAAGTTGGTCAAAATTGACCTCCAACTACCACAACACTACCAAAACCAACTATAACAACAAGCTATTTACCAGTTTTAAAACTGCCAAATAACAGGTTATTACATGCTATAGATAAGGATACATACGTATTCCCATTTCATTCTGTTTTTTTTAAAAAAAAACTCAATTTTTACATAATAATAAAAATACAAAAGCAAAAAATAAAATATTCGTATTTAAAAACACTCATATTTTTCATAATACCAAAAAAAAACTAAATCTCACTGTAGCAAAACCGATAAAAAGGAATAAAAATACGTAGTAAACAAACCTAAAAAAACTATTTTACGTAAAACTACGTATATTTGTCTCAGTATTAATCGAAACATTATTATCATTTTAAATTATCAAATTATGAAAAAATTATTATTATCAGCATTGTTATTAGCGAGTACCGTAACCTTTGCACAAGAATCAAAATTATCTGTATCAGGATCGGTTGATACATATTATTCAACAAATTTATCTACTGGTGCTTTAGGAGCTACTGGAGTTTTAACTGATGTGGCTGCTAACGGATTTGGTTTAGGAATGGCAAACACTGTTTTTGCTTATGAAGGATCTAAATCTGGTGTAATTGCCGATTTAGCTTTTGGACCAAGAGCAAATGCCGCAAACATGTATGGTAAATCTGTTCTTGATGAAAACGGAGATGCTATCGGTGGAACTGCAGGTGCGATCAACCAATTATATGCTTACTATAATGTTTCTGAAAAAGTAACCGTTACTTTAGGACAGTTCAATACTTTTTACGGATACGAAGTGATTTCTCCTGCTGCCAACTTTAACTACTCTGTTTCTTATTTATTTGGTGCTGGACCATTCTCTCATACAGGTGTAAAGATTGACGTGGCAGCTTCTGAAGATTTTTCTTATATGTTAGCTATTACAAACCCTCATGGTTTCGCTTCTGGAACTAACGATACTGACAACTATCAATTTGGAGCACAATTAGGATTTAAAGGTCAATACTTAAACTTAGCATACGGTGCAGATGCATTTGCATTCAACGGCGCTAACCTAGCTACAGATGCTTTGTACATTGACTATACAGGTGGGTTTGATTTATCTGATTCTTTATACTTAGGAATCAATGCGGCTTACTCTAATTCTGACGATGCTGATTACGGATACCAAGGTGTTGCTTTATACTTGGAAAACGCAATGTCTGACACTTTTTCTTTAGGATTAAGACCTGAATTTTTCCAAGAAACTGGAGCTGCTGACGCTAAAGTATTTGCTTTAACCCTTACAGGAAGCACACAACTTGACGATAATTTAAAATTGATCACAGAACTAAGATACGACTCTACAGACGCTGACAACCCTGTATGGGAATCTGTCTTACCTGGAGCTAAAGACACTGTAACTGCTTTAACTATTGCAGCTGTATATTCTTTCTAAAAAAA
>NZ_VDET01000012.1:0-3696 GCF_006381105.1 Flavicella sediminum
TTAAAAAAAATCCTAACCCTTGTTTCTAGCTACCAACTACCAACTACCATCTACCAACTACTTGATACTTGTTACCTGCTACTCAATACCTTCTACCAAAAACAAGTTTTCACTTAAGTTTATCGCAAAAAAAATCCTCAATCTACTAAAAGATTGAGGATTCTAAAAAAAGGCAGTGACATACTCTCCCACCATTGGCAGTACCATCTGCGCTGATAGGTTTAACTTCTCTGTTCGGAATGGGAAGAGGTGAGCCCTATCGCAATAACCACCTTAAGGTTATTAGTCTAAAGTATCAAATAAAAAGTATCAGGTAGCATCCTTCCACTTTTGTCTTTGTTCTTTTTGACTCAGTTTTTCTGCAAAAACTGTATATAATTAACATATTGAAAGTTGATATTGTAAAAGTGTAAATCGCTATTTTTTTTATAGAGTGTTTGTAGTATAAAGAGTTTCCCTTCTGCCTATTGCTAGGCAGAAGTTCTTTGTACATAAGCCTATGGGTTATTAGTACTACTTGGCTATGACATTACTGCCTTTACACCTATAGCCTATCAACGTGGTAATCTTCCACGACCCTTAAAAGAAATCTCATCTTGTGGTGGGTTTCGCGCTTATATGCTTTCAGCGCTTATCCCTTCCCAACGTAGCTACTCTGCAATGCCCTTAGCAGAACAACAGATACACCAGAGGTTAGTCCAACTCGGTCCTCTCGTACTAGAGTCAGATCCACGCAAATTTCTAACGCCCGCTACAGATAGAGACCGAACTGTCTCACGACGTTCTGAACCCAGCTCGCGTGCCACTTTAATGGGCGAACAGCCCAACCCTTGGGACCTTCTCCAGCCCCAGGATGTGACGAGCCGACATCGAGGTGCCAAACCCCCCCGTCGATGTGAGCTCTTGGGGGAGATCAGCCTGTTATCCCCGGAGTACCTTTTATCCTTTGAGCGATGGCCCTTCCATGCGGAACCACCGGATCACTATGCTCTACTTTCGTACCTGATCGACTTGTAGGTCTCGCAGTCAAGCTCCCTTATGCCATTGCACTCTACGCACGATTACCAACCGTGCTGAGGGAACCTTTAGAAGCCTCCGTTACTCTTTTGGAGGCGACCACCCCAGTCAAACTACCCACCAAGCACTGTCCTCATCTCTGAGTTAGGCTCTAGATAAGCAAAGGGTGGTATTTCAAGGACGACTAACATACGCCTAGCGACGCATGATCGATGTCTCCCACCTATCCTACACATTACTTATCCAAAGTCAATACTAAGCTATAGTAAAGGTTCACGGGGTCTTTTCGTCCCGTAGCGGGTAATCGGCATCTTCACCGATACTACAATTTCACCGAGCTCATGGCTGAGACAGTGTCCAGATCGTTGCACCATTCGTGCAGGTCGGAACTTACCCGACAAGGAATTTCGCTACCTTAGGACCGTTATAGTTACGGCCGCCGTTTACTGGGGCTTCATTTGAGAGCTTCGCCGAAGCTAACTCCTCCACTTAACCTTCCAGCACCGGGCAGGTGTCAGGCCCTATACATCAACTTTCGTTTTAGCAGAGCCCTGTGTTTTTGATAAACAGTCGCCTGGACCTATTCACTGCGGCCCATCTTAAAGATGGGCGCCCCTTCTCCCGAAGTTACGGGGCGATTTTGCCTAGTTCCTTAGCCATGAATCACTCGAGCACCTTAGAATTCTCTTCCCAACTACCTGTGTCGGTTTAGGGTACGGGCTGCTTCACTCGTTTTTCTTGGAAGTCGCTTCGCTGGATTATCAGATTGACCGAAGTCGCTCTGTACTATCGCGGTGTTACCACTCGCTTCAACGTACAATTCTGTCTGTACGCACCAACTATACGCCTCCGTCACTTTTAGCGTGAGCAGGTACTGGAATATTAACCAGTTGTCCATCGACTACCCCTTTCGGGTTCGCCTTAGGTCCCGACTAACCCTCAGCTGATTAGCATCGCTGAGGAAACCTTAGTCTTTCGGTGGGCGGGTTTCTCACCCGCCTTATCGTTACTTATGCCTACATTTTCTTTTGTAGAAGCTCCAGCATACCTTACAGTACACCTTCAGCGCCGCTACAATGCTCCCCTACCACTTAATCCTAAGATTAAATCCATAGCTTCGGTAATATGTTTATGCCCGATTATTATCCATGCTCGTCCGCTCGACTAGTGAGCTGTTACGCACTCTTTAAATGAATGGCTGCTTCCAAGCCAACATCCTAGCTGTCTAAGCAGACAAACCTCGTTAGTTCAACTTAACATATATTTGGGGACCTTAGCTGATGGTCTGGGTTCTTTCCCTCTCGGACATGGACCTTAGCACCCATGCCCTCACTGCTGTGTATATTTATTAGCATTCGGAGTTTGTCAGGAATTGGTAGGCGGTGAAGCCCCCGCATCCAATCAGTAGCTCTACCTCTAATAAACTTTACCACAACGCTGCACCTAAATGCATTTCGGGGAGTACGAGCTATTTCCTGGTTTGATTGGCCTTTCACCCCTACCCACAGGTCATCCCAAGACTTTTCAACGTCAACGGGTTCGGTCCTCCACTATGTGTTACCACAGCTTCAACCTGCCCATGGGTAGATCACCAGGTTTCGCGTCTACTACTACTAACTATGCGCCCTATTCAGACTCGCTTTCGCTACGGCTGCGCACCTGAAGTGCTTAACCTTGCTAGAAACAGTAACTCGTAGGCTCATTATGCAAAAGGCACGCCGTCACACAGTAAATGTGCTTCGACCGCTTGTAGGCGTACGGTTTCAGGATCTCTTTCACTCCCTTACTTAGGGTTCTTTTCACCTTTCCCTCACGGTACTAGTTCACTATCGGTCTCTCAGGAGTATTTAGCCTTACCGGATGGTCCCGGTGGATTCATACAGGATTACTCGTGTCCCGCACTACTCAGGATACCACTATCAATAAACAAAATTACCTATACGGGACTATCACCCTCTATGGTTAAACTTTCCAGTTTATTCTAATTCTTTTGTCATCAAATATTGTGGTCCTACAACCCCAAACTTGCCGAAACAAGTCTGGTTTGGGCTGTTCCGCGTTCGCTCGCCACTACTAACGGAATCACTATTGTTTTCTCTTCCTCCGGTTACTTAGATGTTTCAGTTCACCGGGTTTGCCCCACTTGCGTGGTAACATGTCTTCAACATGCTGGGTTGTCCCATTCGGAAATCTTCGGATCGAATCTTATGTGCAAATCCCCGAAGCTTATCGCAGCTTATCGCGTCCTTCATCGCCTCTGAGAGCCTAGGCATCCGCCATACGCCCTTACTTAGCTTATTGTACTTTTTGCTCTTTTATGCTACTTATTAGCTCTTGGCTATTGGCACTTGGCCTTTAGCTAGTGGCTAAATATTTATTGGTATGCAATGCATACCTCTCTATTGTATTATAGCTCGTTATTAATTTTAGTTTTCTAAAATATAACTTCTGTATCTTTTACGATATCAGTATTTCAATATGTCAATGAACGTTTTTTAGCTAATGGCGCTTGGCCTTTAGCTAAGGGCTAATAGCAAAATTGCTAATAGCTCTTGGTGGAGAATATCGGAGTCGAACCGATGACCTCCTGCGTGCAAGGCAGGCGCTCTAGCCAGCTGAGCTAATCCCCCATAGTATTAGATATGAGTTATTAGTTTTGAGTTTTTAGCTTCATGTTGT
>NZ_VDET01000013.1:0-31949 GCF_006381105.1 Flavicella sediminum
AAGTAAGTTGTCCATTTGCAATAGTTGAATGAAAATAATCATACACATTAACAATATTCTAAACTAAAACCCAACTTTTACACCTTATCCATTTTTAGAGTTAAAAATAATTTTATTTTTATGGTAAATAAATTTGTTAGATTGAATAAAGTTTGTATTTTTGCCTCGCTTTAAAAAAGCAGTAATACTGGTCCGTTCGTCTAGGGGTTAGGACGCATGGTTTTCATCCATGTAACAGGGGTTCGATTCCCCTACGGACTACAAAAAATTAAGTTTTTAAAAATATTTAAGTTATGGCAAATCACAAGTCAGCATTAAAAAGAATTAGAAGTGACCGCGAAAAGCAGTTGAGAAACAAATACCAGCATAAGACTACAAGAAATGCTGTTAGAAGTTTGAAAGCTTTGACTGAAAAGAAAGAAGCGGAAGAGAAACTTCCTGCTGTAGTTGCTATGTTACACAAGTTAGCTAAGAATAATATTATTCATAAAAGCAAAGCTAGTAACTTACAATCTAAGTTGACAAAACATGTTTCAGCTTTGTAAACAAAACAAAATTATAAAAAAGCCTCAAGTTTTACTTGAGGCTTTTTTTGTGCTTTATTTTTAGGTCTTTCATCTTATAAGAAAGGAGCTTTATTTTAGTGGAGGTTCTCAAGATTGCATTAGATAAGTTAGTCGATTTTTTATAAATTAAAAAAGGAATGTCAAATTAAATTGTTCAATATAAGTTTTATCTTGCGTGTTAAAAATTAATTAATATGTTCAAGTGGCTATTATTGTCTTTGTTATTTCCAATTCAAATTACTTCACAAGAAACCAAATTAGAGTATTATCAACAACTTACAATTTCTGATGGTTTAGCACATAATGGAATAACATCTATACTTGAAGATTCAAGAGGTTATATATGGTTTGGAACCTATGATGGTTTGAATAGATATAACGGATATGATTTTAAAATCTATAAAAATCTTGTTCATAAAAAAATTATAACAAGTAATAGGATTAGAGAAATTATGGAGGATAGTCAAGGTGATATTTGGATTGGAACCGATAATGGAATTTCAGTATTTGATTACTCTTCAGAAAAATTTAAAAACATTTATTCCTTTAATTCAGAAAACAAGATTGTTACTGGGCCTATTGTTCGAAAAATACTTGAAAACAAACATAGGAATGAAATTATTTGTACTACAGAAGGAAATGGAGTTTTAATTTTTGATAGAAATTACAAGTTGTTAAGGCATTTGTCTTTGGATACTGAATTTGAAAATAAAATTGATTATTTTGATGGACTGTTGCTAGATGATTCTAGATGTTTGCTGGCTACATCAATTGGTTTACTTGTTTTAAATACGGATACTAATAAGTTTAATAGAGTATTAGAAGAAGAAATAGCCTACTCTAACACGATTTGTAAATCGGATGATGATACTTTATTGATCTCATTAAAATATGGATTAGGAATTGTTGATTTTAATGTAACAAATGAAGGTTTTAAGTTTAAGTTCATAGCTAGAAAACTAGCTGATGAAGGTATCAACAGTATTACAATTGATAAATATAGAAATGTTTGGTTTGGAACTAGTAATGACGGTATCATACATTTAGACAATGTCGATAAGCTGATAACTAATAATACTGTTAAGAAATCATTTTTTAGAGAAAAATCTGGTTTAATAAGAACCAGTAGCCTAACGGTTACCAATAATAATGAGTGTTTAGTAGGGACTTATAATAAAGGAGTGTATAGGTTTAAGCTGCAAAAAAATCCGTTTAAGAGTTATAACACAAGTATGAATTACCAATATGGAATTGGTTCTAATGAAGTTATCTCTTTAGCTGAGCTAGACAAGGATCGTGTTTATTTATCGACTAATAGAGGTGGTTTTTCACTGTTTAATACAAGAAACGGAAATTTTGAAAAACTACCCTTTAAGCATACAAGAGATTATTTGAGTGATGGAGGGACTGTTTTTGTTGATTCAGATAAAAATACATGGATGAAAGTCTCTGTAATTAAAGGACTCAATAGAATAAGTAAGAATAATAAGCTAATAGATAATTTGTACTCAGATTTGGTTCCTTCACTTGGAAAAGATAAATCACCACGTTGTATCTTAAAAGATAAAAAAGGGAATTTATGGATTGGCGATTTTAGCGGCGTATACAAGATTAAATTTGATGAATTTGATCAAATAAAAGATGTTGAGGTTCTAAACAATAATAGTTATTTTAAGGATACTAAAATAGCATTAATTCGATGTATGTATTATGATGCTGCTCTAGATAAAATTTGGGTAGGAACAGATAGGCAAGGCTTGTTTTGTGTAAATGTAAACGATGATGATTCGTTAGAGAAATGCAAAGTGAATCAATATGTTGCAGATGCTAAAGATAAATTTTCCATCTCGAGTAATTTTGTCACATCTATTGTAAAGTTACCAAATAAAGAAATGTGGATTGGTACAGAAGGTGGTGGTATATGTAAGGTTAATCATAGTGATACAGCGCCTAGTTTTGTAACTTTTTCTGAAGAACAAGGCTTGTCTAACAATGTTGTTAAAGATATTTTGTTTGACAAAGAAAACAATTTATGGGTTTCAACAAATATTGGATTGAACAAGTTTAATAGGAAGGATTTAAGTTTTAAAAAGTACTCTAAAAATGAAGGCTTGCCTTTTGAAGATTTTAATACTTCTGCGGTCGCATTAAAAAACGGAAATTTTTTATTTTCAGGAATGAATAGTTTTTGTTATTTCAAAGCTGATGAATTAATAGATGACAAAAAAATACCCAAATTTGAATTCGGGGCACTGGAAATTTTTAATAAAACTATTTACCCTAATGATACTATTAATAATAGAGTTTTACTAAATAAACGTCTAGAAGAAACCAAAGAAATTGAATTGAAATATTTTGAAGATGTTTTTTCCATTGAATTAAATTCATTGCATTATTCAGCACCAGAAAATCATTACATAAAATATAAATTATCACCTATAAATGATGATTGGATTACAGTAGCTTCGGATCAAAGAAAAATTTCATTTAATGGACTGCAACCTGGTAAATATGAGCTTAGCGCAAAGGTGTCTAATTCATTGAAAAATTGGTCAAAGCCTAAAATGTTAAAAATTCGTATTAGCCCTCCATTTTGGAAAACTAATTGGGCAATATTTGGGTATATATTGTTACTCTGTTTATCGGTTTGTATAGGTTTTGTAGTCGTTTTAAAAATACAATCGTTACGGCATTCTTTGGAAATAGAACAAATGGAAAAAGACAATGTTAAAGATATAAATGAAGCAAAGCTTCGTTTTTTCTCCAATATTTCTCATGAAATTAAAACGCCACTAACACTTATTAATGTACCTATAAGTCTTCTGTATGAAAGATATAAGGTTGATTTTGATGCTAAACAAAACATTGAATTGATAAAGAGACAATCAAAAAAAATATCTCAGCTACTTGAACAGGTCTTTGATTTTCAAAAATCAGATGCAGATTTATTGAAATTGAACTATACTGAATTTTCATTTGATGAATTTATCAATAAAATTACAATCGATTTTAGGTTTATGGCCAAAAACGATGGAAAAACATTGGAAGTTGTTAAAAGCGGTACCGAAATATTTGTTTCAGCCGATAAAGATAAACTAGAAAAAATATTGAATAATCTATTAAATAATGCCCTAAAATTCACGAAACCTAAAGATACTATTAAAGTTGAGTATAGGAAAATTGATAATAACTTATATGTAGAAGTAAGTGATACAGGTAAGGGAATTCATGAGGAAGATTTATCACATGTTTTTGAGCGTTTTTATCAGTCAAAAAATAAAGAAAGTATTTATTCAGGAGGTACCGGTATTGGTTTGGCATTTTCAAAAAGACTGGTAGAAATGCATCATGGTCGTATTCATGTAGAAAGCAAATTAAATTTAGGTACCAAACTTTTTATAGAATTACCAATTGTTACTGAAAGCAATATAAATAAGGCAGTAATAGATGTAGAATTAATAATTGATTCCGAAAGAAAGAAGGATACCAATAATTTTGTAATTGAAGAAGCTGTTGCCGACTTAGAGGTTAATCAAGAATTTAGAAATTCTACCATTTTTTATGTTGAAGATCATATGGAAATGAGAATATTTGTATCAGGAATATTGTCTAAACATTTCAATGTTAAAACCTTTAGAAATGGTCAAGAGTGTTTAGATGCTTTGGATGAAGAATGGCCAGAAGTTGTGATAAGTGATTTATTAATGCCAGAGCTTAATGGTTTAGAGTTGTGTAAAAGAATAAAATCAGATATTAAAACAAGCCATATACCGGTAATACTGTTAACCGCATGTACATCAAGTGAAGAAAGAATACAAGGATTAAAGGATGGCGCTGATGCGTATATTAACAAACCTTTTGAAGCTGTTCATTTGATAACTAGAACAGAAGGTTTATTGTTAAATAGAAAACAACTCCGTGAGCGATATAGGATAGGAATTCCGTTAACGAAGCAAGGGAATAAAGAAAACAGTAACGATAATGAGTTTTTGGAAAAGTTGTATGTCTTGATGGCTGAAAATCTTGACAACCAAGAATTGGATTTAGATCAGTTTGCAAGAGCTTTATATATCAATAGGACACATTTTTACCAAAAAGTCAAGTCTTTGACAAATCATACCCCGTTTGAGCTTTTAAAAATATATCGCCTAAAAAAAGGTGCAGAATTATTAGCAGAAGGAGGGTTGTCTGTAAAAGAAGTTGCAATTAGGACAGGCTTTAAAAGTAGACCACATTTCACAAAATTATTTAAAGAAAAGTACAATATTACACCAGGAATGTATGCTAATGAGATAAAAAAAACATATTCATAATGCATCGTTAAATGCTTGTATTTGTGTAAAATATACTAATAGAATCTTCCTTTTTATTCATGTAATCCTCGTTTCGTAGCTTAATTGCTTGATTTGTTTCATAACTAATTTTAAAAATAATAATTATGAAATCAAATTTACCTAAAGCAATTTTAGTAGTGGCAGTATTATTTTCTTCCTTTATAGAATCTAACGCCCAAGTTACAGGTTTTGATACTACCGCCTACGGATTTGAAAACGGTGCTGCTGAAAACTGGACTCAAAATGCTGGATTTACAACCTCTACAGAACAAGCAGTGAGTGGTACAAATAGTATGAAAGCTGCAATTGATGGAAATACGAATGTACCTAAACTTCAAACTTGGAGAAATTCTGGACTTTCTGATGGATTATTTGATGTTTTAGCAGGTGATTACGAATTGAGTATTAAAGTTTATATAACAGGAAATGTTCCTACAACTTTAAACTTCGCCTATAATGGTACTGCTAGCGCATTTAAGAATATTCCATTTACAATTAATGAGTTGGCTCCTAATACATGGCATACCTTAACAGAATCTTTTAATGTAACTGCTGATGATACAGGTAGGTGGTTTGCCATACAGTTTTTTAGTTTTCCCGAATCTGGTTTAACAGGAAATGTATATGTGGATGATGTTACCTTGACGTCAGCCGCAGTAGCAGGAAATGAATCTTTGAGTTTAGATGCTTATAAAATTTATCCAAATCCTTCAAATGATTATGTAAACATTGCAGCTCCAAAAAATAGCTTGGTAAGGTTATTTAATTCTTTAGGAGTTCAAGTAATGTCTCTTCAATATGCTAACGACAAGCAAACTATTTCTACAAAAAGTTTACCTAAAGGACTTTATTTTGTAAAGATTGAATCGAATGGAAAAATTGCTACTGAAAAATTGATTGTTAATTAATCAGTCGCACCATCCTCAAATAGCACATTCTATTCATAATAGTTTGCTTTGAATTGAATGTGTTATTTGTTGTAAACTGAAAATCTTTCACAGTGCGGTAAATCGGTAATTGGTAGGTTTTATTACTGCCGTGCTCCTAGTTTTTACGCATATATACCTCTTCAATAATTGAATATTTGAAATTTACCATAAATATTCCTAGTTAAAATAGCCATCGAGATGCCAAAAATTTATACAAAGTCCTCCTTTTTAATAATTGCAATATTACTGTTTTTAGTCAGTTGTAAATCTTCTAAAACTGAACCAGAAGCTGTTTTTTTTAATTTGGAAATAGCTGAGGACGCAACACCGAAAGTATTAGCCAGAATTTTAGAGTCTGACAAAAAACCAATTTCCTCTATAAAGTTTCAGAAGGGCGTTTACCATTTTTATCCAGAAAGGGGCTTAGAAAAATTTTGCTATATATCAAATCATAATGATGTCGTCATAAAAACAGCATTTCCAATTTTTGATTTTAATAATGTAACAATTGATGGACAAGGATCTACTTTTATTTTTCATGGAAAAATGATTCCATTTTTGATAGATAATTCAAAAAATATTACCATCAAAAATGTATCCATTGATTGGCAAGTTCCTTTTCATAGCGAAGGATTAATTGTGGCGAATGATTTAAAAAACAAAACATTTGATCTTCAAATATCGAAGGAGTATCCATATGAAATTAGAAATGGGCAACTGTACTTTATCAAAGAGTATTATGAGCATAATTTAGGTCAAGCCATACTGTATGATAAAGAAAGAAAAGCTATTTTATTTGATACGGAAAGTTATACACCACTTACCTACTACAACTACTTACCAAGTAAAGAAAACAAAAAGGTCATAGATTATAAATATAAAATAGACCCAATTGCACCTATTCAGAATAAGATTGCTAGAGAGTATAGATTACGTGTTGTTGAGTTAAAACCCGGTTTAGTGAGAATTTTTAATCATGGGAAAAAAATTCCTGCAATAGGAAATATTCTTGCTTGCAAAGGAGAGCAACATGACAATCGATTAGCACCAGCTATTCGAATAACAAATACAAACGGTTTTAATGCGCTAAATGTTACCATTCATCACGCAGGGGGTATGGGAGTTATCGCAGAAAATTCAGCAGATTTAATTTTAGACAACCTAAATGTAATTCCATCAAATGGTAGAATGGTATCAACAACAGCTGATGCCACTCATTTTGTAGGGTGCAGAGGGAAAGTTGAACTTAAAAACTGCACTTTCAATAATCAATTAGATGATGCTTCTAATATTCATGGCACCTATCAAGAAGTTGTAGCTATTTTAGACAAAAATACTATTGGTGTCAGAATGGGGCACTATCAACAGCAGGGATTTGTAATAGGTAAGCCTAAGGATTCAATTGGCTTGGTCCGTTTAAGTAATTCCTTTTTTCATTATGAAAGCCTGACCGTTAAAGAAATTAAAAAAATTAATAGTCGCTATCAAATCATAATATTTAATGAAGGACTACCAGAAACCTTAAAAACAGGAGATTTAATTGAAAACTTAACGGCGTATCCAGAGGTGTTAATTGAAAATTGCAACATTAGCAACAACAGAGCTCGAGGGCTCCTTTTATCCTCTCCAAAGAAAACTGTAATTAAGAATAATTTTTTCAGCACAGAAATGGAAGCTTTATTGATTCCTGTTGAAAGTGGTCATTGGTTTGAATCAGGGAACGGAGCAAACATTAGTATTGTCGGAAATACTTTTCAGGATTGTAATCACAGTGGTTATAATCGAGGAGTAATTCGCTTTGTGACAGATGATGACAATGAAAACATAGCCTTTACTAATATTAAAATCTGTGATAATAATTTTAAGCATTTTGACAATTTAATCGTAGAAATAGCAAATACGGATGGCCTTTTGTTTAAAGGGAATACGATTTCTAGTTCAACAACATTTCCAAAATTACACAACCAAAAATCTGCAATAACCATCAAATCTTCAAAAAATATTGAGTTCGTAAACAATGTGTATGCAGGCAATGCACCAACTATTTTATCGAAGGATGCGGATATGGATAATCTAGAGTTTAACTAAAATTAAATAAATATGAATAAACCAATTAAAAATACGGACGTATTTGTAGCCTCTGGCTAGGAGGTGCTATTGTCCGGAAAAACCATTTTAAACAAACCAGAACTTAAAATACAAAACTAAAAGTCTCTAGTTTGAAAACTAAATTATACTTAAATAAAATGAAATCTAAAAAAATAATAAGTTTAAAAAAAAGGCTTGGGAATTATACGCTCATCCTGTTTCTAGCATTTTTTTATGGCAATACAACTGTTCAAGCTCAGAAAATGACTGTGACAGGCGTCATTTTTGGTAAACAGGATAATCAGCCAATTCCAGGCGTAATGATTTTAATAAAAGGGACCACTATTGGAACCACTACAGATTTTGATGGAAAATATTCCATAAAAGCAAATACAGGTGACGTTTTGGATTATACATACATTGGTATGGTGTCAAGATCGATAGTCGTTGATCGTTCAATAATTGATCTAACCATGGAATCAAAGGTAGAGGATCTTGAAGAGGTTGTGGTTATTGGTTATGGATCTGTTAAAAAGAAGGAATTGACAGGGGCTGTATCTAGCGTGAAAAGTCAAGATATTGAGAATGTTGTTACCTCGGATATCGGAAATGCTATTCAAGGTCAGGTTTCTGGTGTAAACATCATTAGTTCTGCTGAACCTGGTGGTCAGTCTGAAATTCTTATTAGAGGTATTACTTCTATTGCTGGTTCAAGTACACCTTTATTTGTAGTTGATGGTATCCCACAAGAGGGAGATCCTGGAATTCCTCCAAGTGATATCCAATCAATCGATATTTTAAAAGACGCGGCATCTGCTGCCATTTACGGAACAAGAGGGGCTTCAGGTGTTGTCTTAATTACAACCAAACAAGGTAAATCAGGCTCTTTAGCGGTTCGTGTAAATGCAACTTATGGTATTCAAGACATAACATCGGGTACTCCGTTAATGAATTCGGAAGAACAAACTTATTTCAATTTAGTTGCTAATAGAAATACTTCAAATTCTACCGATGATGTGAGTGTTTTAGGTCTTGCAAGAAGTACGAATGGATTTCAAAATAATACGGACCTATCAAAGTTGGTGTTTATTGACAATGCAGCTTTTCAAAATTACAACATAAATGTTTCAGGTGGGACAAATGACATTAAGTACAATGTTTCTACGAGTTTGTATAATAAAGAAGGGATCATAATTAATTCCGATTTTAAGAGATTCAGTACGAGAGCCAACACAACCTATAAACAAGGGAAATGGAATATTAGTACAAGTGTTGGGCTTAACAAAGAAGAGACATCGAGAGCTCCGGGTGGAATGATTACTCAAACCATTCGATATTTTCCAACGCAACAAGGATTGGCCATTAATGATGATGCGTCTATCGAAAGTTTAGGAGGTGATGAATCTAACAGACTTGGATGGGTTATTGATAGTTTCGATAATACAGATATAGAATCTGTAACAAAAACATTTGCAACGTTCAATGTGAATTATGAACTATTGGAAGGACTAAACATTTCATCTAGGGCTGGTATTAACGAAAGCAACAACTATAGAGATAAGTTTAATGGTTATACGCCAGTTATCAACTCACAAACAGGAGAACTTTTAAGTAATTCGGCCAATAGTTTTGTTGAAAATAGAGCGCTTAAAAGATCTTCCAACGTTTGGGAAACTTTTGTAACCTTTAAAAAACAACTAGATGAACATAATCTTACGTTAACAGGAGGTTATACACGAGAAGCGTATTTAGGAAAAGAGTTTACCGCAAAGAAATATGGTGTATTAAGTAATGATATCAGAGTTCTGGACAATGCCAGTTTAAATCCAGATGCAAGTTCAGGTAACTACTATACAAGTACTATTATTGGTTTATTAGGTAGGGTGCAATACAATTATAAAGGAAGGTATTTTTTAAGTTCAAGTATACGTAGAGATGGTTCTTCAAAATTTGGAGAAAATAGAAAATGGGGAATTTTCCCTTCAATATCTATTGCTTGGAATGTTTCTGATGAAGAATTTTGGAGTCCCTTAAAAACGGTAGTTAATAATTTTAAGCTTCGAATTAACAGAGGAACATTAGGGAATAATAGATTTAATGATTATTCATTTTCAGCCGGAATTACTAGTGGAATTGATTATTCTTTTGGAAGAGAAGGGAGTGATGTGTTAAGTTTAGGTTCTGCACAAACCGTATTTGCAAATGCATCTGTAAAATGGGAAACAAAAAAAGAGACCAACTTTGGATTGGATTTAGGTTTGTTAAGAAATAAAATAACAGTATCTGCTGATATATATGATATTCGAAATGAAGACATGTTATTTCCAATAGTATTGCCTGGTTCTGCTGGAGGAGGAAATAATTCTCAAGTAGTTCTAAATGTTGGTAATATGACAAATAAGGGAGCGGAAATGGCCGTTGCTTATAGAGACAAGATTGGAGACTTGAAGTTCAGAATGAATGGAACTTTTACAACAAATGATAATAAAATTACTAAAATTAATGGAGAAGGAGGTTTTCTATATACCAACGATTTTGGTTTAATTAGTGGGGCTAAAAGTAGTTCTCAAGTGACTGTTTTAGCTGAAGGCTATGAAGCGGGTGCCTTCTTCCTTTATCCAACAAATGGTATAGCAGATACGGCTGAAAAATTAGCAGAATATCAAATGATCGCTCCGAACGCACAAATGGGAGACCTTATTTATGTAGATTCAGATGAGAGCGGCTTTATTTCAGATGCGGATAGAAAATATAGCGGAAGTGGATTGCCTGAATATGAATTGGGGTTTAATTTAAATTTAGACTACAAAGGTTTTGATTTATCTACGCAATGGTATGCTGCACTTGGTCATGAAATCATGAATGGAGCTGAAGCTACTGCCTATGGATGGGGACGACACAAAGATTTAGTCTATGCGTGGTCGGAAGCAAATCCTACAACAACGATTCCTGCTTTTAGAGGGAATGTGAAAAATCATCCAAACTTTAAAGGGTATACAGACTTATGGCTAGAAAAAGGCGACTATTTGCGTTTAAAAAATGTCACTTTGGGGTATAGTTTACCAAAAAGCTCAATCGAAAAAATGGGATTGACGAAACTTAGGTTTTATGCAACGGCTCAAAATCTTTTAACGTTTACAAACTATGAAGGATATAATCCTGAAGTAGGTGGAGGGATTAGTGCTAAAGGTTTGGATAAAGGGAATTACCCTGTAACCTCTCAATATTTATTTGGATTGAACTTAAACTTTTAACAGAACTATCATGAAATTATACATATATAAATATTTTTTTATTTTCATTCTAGGAGTTTCTTTAGCAGCATGTGATGAGGAATTTTTGACAGAATCGAACCCGAATTTAATTGCCACAGATAATTATTGGCAAAATTTAGATCATACCGAGGCTACATTAAATGCAACCTATTCTACAATGCTGAACCATTATGTGCTTTCCCTTCTAGAGGAATCATGGAGAGCCGATATGGGGTGGCCTGGATATGGACGCCCAACTCCGGATAATGGTCAGGGAAAAACCTATTATTTTAAAACTTATACAGAAAGTGACAGTTCGATAAAAAATAAATGGGAAGCACTTTATCAAGGTATCTTTAGAGCGAATCAAGTTATTGCAGCTTTAGAAAATCTTGAAGGATCCGTCGATGAGGAAAGATGGACATTACAAATGGGACAAGCTCGATTTTTAAGAGGCTTATATCATTTTTATCTTCATACATCCTTTAATAATGGAAATGTGGTCATCAGAGACCGTGTTCCATCTAGTCAGAAAGATTTTAATGCTAGCGTTTCTCCGTCAAGTGAAGTTATTGCGTTTTTTAGGAAGGATTTACAGTATGCATATAACAATTTACCAGCCAAATATGAAGCTGCTGCAGGTGATGTTGGTCGTGTTACTTCAGGTACAGCCGCAACTATTTTAGGTACAAGTTATTTGTATCAAGAAGAATATGCAAATGCACTTAGTTTATTTAATGATGTAATTGATAATCCAGATTATGGTTATGGTTTGGTTGCTCCAAATGTACTATTTACAAAAGCTGGGGAATTTAATAAAGAATCTATTTTCGAAATAGCTTATAATGTTACGCATAGGCCTGAACTAGGGCAGTGGGATGAGTTGAGTCAAACCAACAGACTTGTAAACCAATTAGGAGCCAATAATTCAACAATGCCAGCATGGATTCAGTATAAGTACAAAACGGAGCCTATGGATCCTTTAGATGACAGGAATTACTATATAGATGCAATCGAAGGTAAAAAACTTCGAAACGTTCCATTAAGGGCTTCACAAATGGTAACTCTTATTGAAGATGAACAAACGCTTTTTTACTTAAACTACAATGTGAGTGAAAAAATGAAAAGTGGTGCTACTGGATGGGGTTTTGGACACTGTAAAAAATATTTAAACCATGACCACTTAGAAGATGAAAATAAAAACCCTAAAGGGAGTTGGAATTCGGGTAAAAACGTAGTAGTTAATCGGTTAGCTGAGGTGTATCTAATGCGAGCAGAATGTTTTATAAAAACAGGAGATATTACAAATGCTCTAGCCGATATTAATACTTTAAGAAGTAGATGGGGCTTAGAATTATTAGGAGCAGCGCTAGATGCGAATCACACTTACAACGGTGTTAATTATACTGAGCAAACTTTAATGGATCACTTAATGTATACTGAAAAGCCGCTAGAGTTGTCAAATGAAGGCCATTCTATAAGATGGACAGATTTACGCAGATGGGGAATAATCAAAGCTAACTTTGACAGATTGGCAAATGAAGTTTATTATGGTGTTGATTATAGTTTCACCAAACTCGACGGTACAACTGGATCAAGTGGTGGTGGTTCCATTGCTTCTGGACCCGAGCCAGCAGCTTTTAAGCTAAAAGTAGATTTTGAATATGATTTAACGGCTAATAATTACATTCCTGAACTTCATGATTATCTTCCGATACCACTTAGTGAGGTTACAAGTAATTCTAGTATAGATTAATTAAAAAACATGATAATGAAAAATTTTAAAATTCTAAATATATGTTTTGCTTTACTCGCACTAGTGAGCTGTCAAAACAATGATGATTATGTGGCGCCAGATTCGTTGTCGGATATTTCTTGGTACACAAGTATTCACCCAGGCTCTCCATTCAATAAAGCAACAGGTGATCATATTTCTTTTATGGATGTTTCACAGGGAGCTCTAAGTCATGAATGGAGAATTGAAGAAGGAAATAAATTTTTAAAGACTGGTTTTACAACAAAGGATTCACTTCCACTTTTTGTGAATCCAAAACTAGGATTAAGTACTACTGATAAAACGGTACATGTTTTATTTATGAACGAAGGTGTTAATAAGGTTTGCTTAAAAAACACCTTTAGTGAACCCGTTACGTTTCAAAGTGCTGATGGGCCTATTTCTGCAGTACAAGAAGGTGATGTGTGGGTGTTTGAACGTTGTTTTGAAGTTGATGTTGTTGCAAAAGAAATTATGCCTTCATTTAAAGTTCTTCAAGATGGAGTTGAAATAATGACGATTGCTGCTTCTGATGAACCAAAGAATGAAGATGCTGATTCATGGCCAATAATTGATGTTGAAGTAAATAAAACATTAACTTTTATAGATTTAACAACAATCGGAAATCCTAATGATAGAATTTGGGAAATTGCAGGTACTCCATCAATGTCTAATGATTCTATTGCAGAAGTAGCGTTTCTTCAATTTGGAACAACGTTTAATGTTGGTAAATTAACTTCTGCTCGAGTAGATCCATTGCCAACACAGAAAAACTCAAAAGTGATTCCATTAAAAGTTAGAGTTGTTTCTTCTTCGGCACCCTTTGAAATTTTAAGTGATATTACTGAAAATCAATCAGAAATTCTTTCTTTTCAAGTGGCGGGTACTGTAGATTCTGGGTCTTTATTCGGACAAAATGGAAACTTTACAGTGAACGTGAGTAATTCAAAATCTGGGTTTAATCAAGATATTGCAGTAGAGGCTGTTGGAGTAAATATTAATGATGGAACAATATTAGAACTTAAACTTTCTGAACCTATCTATAATACTGATGAAATTACGGTGTCTTATGCAGGTGGAACTATTCAATCTACAGATGAAAGGTTATTAGCTGATTTTAGTAATAAGAAGGTTGTTACTCATTTTGATACAAGTTTATTTGCTTCAGATTCACGATTTAGTTTTGAGGTAGAAAGTAGCGGAGATGGAGGAAATACTTCAGGTTTTTGGTGCCAGCATTTACCTTCATTTTTGGGAACTACAGATGAGGTTACAGCTGCTGATGGCCTTAGAGTTGTAAAGTACAATGTGGCCGATTATGCAAGTGCGCCAGGTACCTCTAATTTTTGGGGACCAGGTGCCGATTTAAAGGCGTTAGTGCCTACTCCAGGTGCTTATCGAATTTCTATTAAGTTTTATAGAAAAGCAGGGGCTACGGTCAGCACTATTCGTACGTTAACAAATCCTTCATGGAAAGTCTCTTTCTGGGATTTTAGTGCTTCCAATGACGATTGGATCACATTAGAAAATGACATTGTTACAACCGCTCCATTAGATAAATTGGATTTTCAAATTAGAAAAAGTGATAATCCAGGAGTTACGGGGGAGCAGACTTTTTATATGGATGACATACAAATAATACCTTTAGAACTAAGACCCTAAGAAAAGGTTTAGTTTCTAATTTAATAAAAAGAATAACCCTCTTGTTTTTTCAACACTGAGGGTTGTTTTTTAATTAAATCAACATTTATGATGAAAATTAAAATTTCGTACCTTTTTTATATCTGCACTCTTTTTGTTTTTAGTGAAGTAGGGCGTGCACAAGTAAGAGTTCCAAAAATAAATATTGAAGATTTTAGCGGAACAGAAGCACAGGCAAATGAAAAAAAGAATGAATTACTAGAGCTTATCAAGGAAGCAGAAGCATTAGGAATTGATACCAACAAAGAAAAAATGTCGGTTAAACTTGCTGATGTATTTTTGGTTTATGCCAATTGGGATGAGCAAAATGAAGTCTTATACACTGAATTATTTGATGGAGTACATGAATTTCACGAAACCACACCTGAAAACCTTGCAAAATTTCTTGCTACCTATGAAAGGAGTGAAGTTATTACCGTATTAAATGAGGCTATTTCTACATTAAAGTCTCTAATAAACGGAGAAATTACTCGGAAACCGGTTCCCGTTATCGATTGGTCTAAAATTTCATACGATAAAAATAAACTTGTTTATAATGGCCGTCCTGTGTTTTTGGCCGACTATACTTGGCAGCCAGAAATGGCGGGAGAACATGATGTTTCGGAATTTTTCGGAGACTATGGTAGTTTTTATTTTTCGCCGAATATGGTAAAAAACGAAAATGGTGAAATTACTCCTTGGGTTAATAATAGTTTAAATAGCAAACCTACCGGAAATTTTGGTACCACATTTATAGGACAAAGTAATATTCCAAATTGGCTAGAAATAAAATATCCAAAAATTAGAAATGGTGAAGCATATTATACAAAATATGATATCAGTAATCCTGGGGCTACAGAAATTATGGAAAAATTATTGGCCGGAATTGTACCCAAAACTAAAGGAAAAAATTACACAAAACAAGGTTATATGTTAACCAACGAACCTCATTGGAACTTATCTGGTAGTTGGGCTGTTGTTGACTTGTCTGATAATGCCATTGATAGCCTAAAGGTTTGGTTGAAAAACAAACATGATAACATTGCGAATCTAAATGCAAAATGGTCGAAGAGTTATGCTAGTTTTGATGATGTTTCTGTTACAACGCCTATTCCTGCTAGTCAACAAGGGGGCGCTATGTGGTATGATGTAATGAAGTTTAATCAAGATCGAGTAACAAATTGGTTTGGTTTTATAGATAAAGAAGTTAAAAAACATGACCCTGATGCAAAAACACATATCAAACTAATCCCTGGTCATTGGGGAGGAAATGTAAGGTATCATGGTTTAGATTTTGAAGCCTTAACAAATTTAACGGCCAATATTGGAAACGACGCGGGTACAAAAAACTCATGGAGATGGGGTGGAAAACAAAGTTGGGAAAGTAGGTATCACTTTTTTTGGAGAGACATGGCTATGACGTATGATTTTTTTCGATCTGTTTCACCAGATAAGGTAAACTATAATTCCGAAGGACATTTTTTACAATCAGTTGCTTTTACCGATTTATTTTTGGATCCAAATTATGTGAGGTCGGCATATTGGTTAGCTACTTTACAAGGTATGAATTCTGTTCAGTCTTGGTTTTGGCCTAGGCTAAACGATGGAAGTCTAAAATCAGACGGTAGTAAAGAAGAATTAGCAGGTTCTGCAATAAATCAGCCAAGAGTTGTTAATGAGATTGCATCAACCATGATGGATTTAAATTCTCATTCTGAACATATAGATGCTTTACAACATTTGAGACAACCCATAAGAATTTTTTATTCTGAAACTTCGGCTATTAATAAAGGCAAACATATGGATGATCTATTTCAATTGTATGAAGCGCTTTATTTTGAAGGGGTGCCTATTGGTTTTGCTACTGAAAAAATTATAAACAATCAAAATAACTCGCTTTGGGATGTTGTTGCCGTATTCAATACAGAATATGTTACAAGTAATGAGTTAGCTGCTTTACAATCTTATTTAGATAATGGTGGAACTGTAATACTAGATGCGCTTAGTCTTAAAAAAGATGAGTATGGGAAAGCACATACTATTGCCCTAAATACAAATAAAGGAGGTGCAATTATTGCTTCTTCATCTTTAGCAGATATTTCATCGAAAGCCTTGAGTTTTACAAATACAAAAGGAAGTTTTTCCAATGTCACACTAAATGAAACCAATGCTTTAAACTTAAAAGGCTGTGTTTGGAAAGCTTATACAAATGCGGAAGGAGAAAATATTATTTCGATTGTTAACATAGGGAAAACCGAAGCAAATTTAGTCTTAGGATTGCGTAATGTTTCTAATTCTATTAGTTGTACTAACCTTTTAACAGGAGAAAAATTAGATGCCAATTTTACAATGGCTCCAGAAACGGTTTATTTGCTTTCAGTAAAAGAAAAAACCATTGCAGACAATAAGTTTACGATAAGTACTACTAGCGAAACTTGCGTAGGTCAGGAGAATGGGATAATTGAAATAACAGCTGATTTTGAGCAGGATTACAAAGTCGTTTTTAATGGTATCACTAAAAATTTTTCAAAAGAAATTTTAATTGAAAATATAGCTCCTGGAAATTATGGATTGTGTATAAATACAGGAAGTTCTACTTTAGAAAAATGTTACAATTTAGAAATTAAAGAAGCACAAGATATTGCAGGGAAATCTAGGTTGAAATCTGAAAAATTAGAAGTTGAAATGGAAAAAGGAACGGCTCCTTTTAAAGTTGTACTTAATGATGAAGTTATCCTAGAAACCTATTCAAAAACATTTTCAGTTAATGTGGAAGATGGAGATCAAGTTAAAATAAAGTCAAGTAATATATGTGAAGGCTTGATGGAGAAGAGTATCAATTTATTTGGAGCTATCAAAGCATATCCTAATCCAAGTTCGGGAAAGACGGAAATTAACATTCCTACAAATCATAATCAGATTTTAGTTGGTATTTATGATATACGGTCTCGGCTCATGTCTTCTAAAAATTACCTAGTAGAAGCTGGAAAAATAAAATTGAATATTGAAGATTTACCAAAGGGAGTTTATTTTGCAAAATTGTTATTGGAAAAACCAGTAATTGTTAAATTAATTAAAAACTAAAGATCATGAAATTAGCTAATTATTTAAGTTTGATGCTTTTGGTTATTTGGTCATGTGGAGGTGGAGATAGTCCTATTGATGAAGTTAATTTAGCTCCTGCTCAAGTCAATACACTGATTTATCCAACGGATAATCTGTTATGTATTAATAGTGATATAAATTTTGAATGGGGTGCTGCTACAGACCCTGATGGAGATAATATAAAGTATATTTTAGAAGTGTCAGAAAACGAGAGTTTTACAAATACAGATATATATAAAGTATCGGAATTGCAAACAACAATTACATTAGAAAATAACAAAAGGTTTTATTGGAGGGTTCAAGCCGAGGATTCAAAAAACTTAAAAGGACCATTTTCAAATGTGAATAAATTTTATACAGAAGGGATAGGAAGTGTAAATCATTTACCATTTTCACCAGAATTAGTAGGTCCGGAATTGGGGGCAGTTATTTCTAAGGATACTGCTACTTTAATATGGAGAGCAAGCGATGTTGATATGGATGCTTTAAGCTATGACGTGTTTTTAGATACCGCTAACCCGCCATAGGAGAAAATTGCTGAGAATATTGATGTAAGTTTAAAAAATGTTGACTTAAACGGTGGTACGACTTATTACTGGAAAGTGGTGGCAAAAGATAGCCATGGAGGAGAGGCAATGAGTACAATTTGGTCTTTTCAAACGGATTAAAAAACGAATAGGTAAGTTGCTAAAAATCCTCAAGTAAAACTTGAGGATTTTTTTGTGCTTTAGTTTGTATAAAGTCCATTCTTTATGCAATGAATTAATAAGTAAGTCCGTTTTGAATTTAGCTTTTTGTATGGGGCTAGAAGATTCGCTTTTTATCGGTTCGGTTTAGGCAAGCCTCAATGGTTACAAAACGGCAATATAATTACTCAAGCTTTCTTCTCTAGATAAATTTAGTTTTTTACGAACTCGAGATCTAGCCATATGAACGCTATGTAAGGATATCCCTAAAATCTTAGACATTTCCTTGCTGTCAAATTTTAATCGAATCAAAGCGCAATGTTTTAAGTCGGTAGGGGTAAGTGTAGGGTGCAATTTTAAAAGTTTTTCGTAAAATTTATTATTGGTTTTCGTAAATCGAAGATGAAAATCATCCCAAATTTTTTCATTCGTTTTTCTGTATTTGCTATTTAAAGGTTTGAACTGATCTGGTACATGTTCTTTAATCGTATCTAATAATTCTTTTACGGCATTTTCTTTTTCAATTATTTGCAGGGCATTGGCCGTTAGTTCTTTGTTCCGAGTATGTAAAATCGCATCTTTTTTCTCCCTTTGGTACAGCATGTTTTTTATTTTAGAACGTTGTCTAAAAGTGAAAAAGGCAACTGCAGTCAATACAATTAAAATAAAGATGAGCAATTTCAATCGAAATTCTGCTTTGTCTTTTAGACTCAATAATTTATTTTGAGCAATTATCTGTGCTTCCTTTTTATTCAAAGCCTCTTGGTAGTTGTTCTTAATTTCGAATAGTGCTTTGTTATGTTTGCTTTGCGTATGAAAAAGCGTGTCTGAAATTGCTTTTGCGGCCTTCATATAAGCATAGGCCTCTTCTTTTTTATGATTGATAAAATGCAAGTTGGCCAATTCTTCTAAAATTCTGGGTTTTATTTCGATGTGTACCTTCATGGTATCAATGGTTTCTATGGCTTTTTTATAGAAATAGATGGCAGCATCTCGTTGTTTTAGTTGGAGGTAATAATCGGCTTGAAAGGAATACACCATGGCTAAAAAAGCTTGTCTGTTCTTTTCAAATTCTGTGACAAGGTTTTTTAAATAGGCTTTGGCTTTCGGTAAATTTCCTTTTTTTGTATAAATATGCGCATAATACGCATCTGTATAGATGAGTCTTTTTTTTGTGGGCTGACTGATATAGCAGGAATCTAAATACGTTAAGGCATTGTTCAACTCGTTCATATTTATATACTGTTCTGCAATAGAAAAATAAGCACCTGATAATTCATTAGCTTCTCCGGTAGTTCTAATAGTATTTAATCCTTTGTTAAGGTGCACTAAGGAAAGGCTGTCTTTTCCATAAATTCCATATAAGATACCAAGTTTTCTGTGAATTTTACTAAAAGAACTTTTTTCTGTATCGTTTTTTGCAAGGGGAAGAATGCTCCATAAAGTTTCAAAAGCATTGTTGAATTTTCCACTTCGTTTTTCCAATTCTGAAATACCGAGCATACATTCTAAATAAGCTGAGGTGTTTTTTTGTTGTTTGTAGTAAACTGCTCCTTTTCTAAAATACAGAAATGCAGCTTGCTGATTTTTTTTAGAAAGTGTGTAACCGTACTCAATAAATTTTTCAGGTTGAATTGTTGAATCTATTTTTTGTTGAACACTATTTGCATATACTGGATAAACGAATAAAAGCAGAATTGCTATGGGCAAATAAATTAGGAATATTTTGTGCGACCGCATTTGGATTTTTTTTACAATTGAGCAGAAATAAGGATAAACATAGTAAATATAGTTTAAATGGAGGCTTCTAATTTTTTATATGTAGTTTTTATGTAGGTGTATTTCAATGAAAAAGTACGAGACTTGGTTACTTTTGAACACCAAACAAACCTAAATCTTTATAAGCCATGAACAAGAATGTTTTATTTATTTTCGGAACAATTGTCTTACTACTTTCTTGCGAAAAAACTTCAAAAGTAAAGGTGAAAAATACATACCAAGCAGATTGGTCTTCCTTAAGAAAACATCAAACGCCTGAATGGTTAGATGGAATGAAATTTGGAATTTATTGTCATTGGGGGCCACAAACTATTGAACGTTTGCCAGGAAATGAAGGTATTACAAGGTTAGCTGCCATTGAAAAATGGAAAGGAGAAAAATTTGACGCCAAAGCTTGGGTCGATCTTTTTCAAGATGCAGGTGCACAGTTCGGTGGACCCGTGGCATGGCATGGAAGTGGGTTGTTAAATTGGGATAGTAAGTTAACCGATTGGAATTCCGTAAATCATGGACCAAAAGTAAATATTTATGGAAGCTTGGTAAAGGAACTTCGTAAAAGAAATATGCCCGTAATATCTTCTTTTCATACGGGGAATTTTTGGGAAAGAATGTGGGGACGATTGTCGTGGAAAGATAGTACCTACTTAGATCCTTATCAGGACAACTCAGCCTACGCTACTCAAAATAAGGGGCGTATTGCCACAGTGATATTTGATGCTTGGTATGATCGTATTACGGAGGCAATAGATACCTACGAACCCGACATGATTTGGTTTGATGTTGGTTTTGGAGGCACTGTACTAACAGATTTAAAAAAGTATGCACACAAAGGCCGACTTTTACCCGGAAAACCAAATGATTTAAATACGGTGCCAGAAGGGTATCAGCAAAAATTATTGAGCTATTATTTTAACAAAGCTGTTGATGCCAACAAAGCAGTTGAGGTTATTTACAAAACGCATGATATTCCTACAGGTATTGGAATGCGAGATATTGAAGATGGGAATTTAATTGGTTTACAGTACGATCCTTGGATGTCGGATGTAAATATGCAGCGCCATTTTGAATGGAAGACAACCTGGTTTTATAATCCTGTTAACAAAGTGAAGTCGGCTGGAACTTTGGTAGACATGCTGATAGATATGACTAGCAAAAATGGACGAATGTTGTTAAATGTTCCTCCATTAGCGGATGGAACTTTTCCTGAAGAAACCAAAAAAGAATTGCATGCAATGGGGAATTGGCTGAAACTGAATGGTGAAGCAATTTACAATACCATTCCTTGGGTTTTCTTTGGTGAAGGTCCTACAGAGGTAACTAGCCCAGGGCATCACGGACAAGGAAAAAATCATGGAGATTTCATTCCTAAATATACAGCCGAAGACATACGTTTTACGCAAAATGGAAAAAACTTGTATGCTATTTGTATGGAGTGGCCAGGAGAAAGTGTGGTTATTAGAACGCTTGGTAAAAACGGAAAATTACATCCTGGAGATTTGAAATCGGTTTCTTTATTAGGTTCGGAAGAAAATTTAAAATGGAAGCAAACTGAAAAAGGTTTGGAAGTCCAATTTCCAAAAGCAAAACCTTGCGATTTTGCCTTTGTTTTGAAAATTGTGAGAAATTAATTCGATAAGTATTTCAATGAGATTTTATAATGACACTTCTAAAATTTTTGAGTTTTTAGATTGTAATGTAATTGCTTCAATAGCAGCTGGGAGGAAAATTGTTTCTCCTTGGTTTACATTGGTAAAAAGTTGATTGTGTTCTATGGTAAAACTCCCTTCAACACACATATAAATAACGAAGGAGTCTAAGCTACTGTAATCAATTTTGATTTCTTGGGTAAGTTCAAGTATGTTGGTTTTAAAATATGGGGAATGAACTAATTTTACGGAGCTATTTTCTGTAGTTTCATATGGCGTTTTGTAAGAGTTATAAAAGTTGTAATCAATAGCGTCCAGTGCCAAATCTGTATGAAGTTCTCTTTCTTTGCCGGTGCTTTTTTCAATACGATTGTAATCGAAAATTCTATAGGTAATATCTGATGTTTGCTGAATTTCGGCAATTACAGTACCAGCTCCTATGGCATGAACCCTACCTGTGGGAATGTAAAATGTATCTCCTTTTTTTACCTTTTCGACGTTTAAAATGTCTAATATATTCCCCGAATCTAAAGCTTGTACATATTGAGTTTTGTCTGTTTTCTTGTTAAAACCAACAATAAGTTCTCCATCGTTTTCAACATCCATAACATACCACATTTCATTTTTACCAAAGGTATTGTGTCTTTCTTTAGCCAATTCATTACGTGGATGCACTTGTATAGATAAGGGTGTTTTGGCATCAATAAACTTTATTAATATGGGAAAGTTCTCTCCATATTTTTCATAAACTTTGTTTCCTACAAATACACCTTTGTATTTTTCAATTAACTCTTTCAAAGTTGCTCCTTTCAAATGTCCATTGGCTACGATAGAAACGTCTCCTTTTACATCAGATATTTCCCAGCTTTCACCAATGTTCGTTTTGATGGAGTCTTTTTTAAAGTTTTTAATTAATTTCTCTCCTCCCCAAATGCGTTCTTTTAAAATAGGGGTGAATTTAATAGGATATGGCTTCATAATTAGTTGTTATAGGTGTTGTATAGAGATGTTAGCTTTATTGATTTTTTTAAATTCTCAACACTTGTTTTTTGTGTAGGTTTGAAATAAATAATTTTCTTTTTTAAAGGAACTAGATCAAAATAATTGGTAGAAAAATGTCCTTCAATAACTGTTTGCAATCGAATGTTTTTAGCTAAAGTTTTTGAGGATACTTCAATATTGAAATGATCGTTCAATCCTTTGCTAATTTTGATAGTGATTTTTGGTTTTTTTAACTTTAAATTTTTTGGAGCTTCAAAGAAAAACAAACTTTCATCAAAAATGTTGTTTTGTAAATCAGAGAGTTCCGCTACTATAAATACTTTTTTTAATTTTTTCTTTTTTATGAAATTCAAATAGTCAATATTCTGATTAATGGCACTCGTATTGCTTGTTATTGTAATTTCTTTATGAAAAGACTTTATTGTCTTACCATTAAAATCCATCACTTTTAAATTTAATTTAGTTTGTGTTTTTTCCAATTTTAATAGAGCTTTTAAAAAGAAGCATCAAATTTCTCCTAAAGAATTTAAGTTGAATTATTATAAAGAGATGTAGTTTTTTTGTAGTATCATTTTCAGTCCTATTACAATTTCTTAAAGATATTCCTAGATACAGATTTCGATAGTACTTGGAATATTGAGTGCTATTGTAGACCTGAAGTATTTCATTCATGAAATTAAAAACTGTATAAAATAATTATAGGAGTTGTTTGTAGGTTTAGTAATTTTCAAACCATCCAAAGTGTTCTTTAATAATAGCGTCTTTATTTGTTTGAATATGGTTTACAAATTCTTTGGCAACAGAAGAAAGGTTTTTAGATTTCAACCAAATAAGGTTCCAAGTAGTTTCAATAGGCAGTCCTTTGGCATGAATAATTTGCAATTCAAAAGTACTTAAAGAGTCTTTCAGTCCGATTAGAGGCATAATGGAAACACCTAAGCCAGCAACAAGGGCTTGTTTAATGGCTTCATTAGAGGTGAGTTCCATTTTTTTTGAAATGACTAATTTATTTTTGGTGATGTATTTCTCCATTTCCAATCGGGTTGCCGATCCATTTTCTCGAAAAACCAAAGGTTGTTTTTCAAATTCCTTTTTAGTAATACTGTTTTTAGTTTTTATATAACCTCGACCACCGACAAGAAATAATTTATTTTTCATTAACTCAATACGTTCAATGTTTAGTTTTTTAGGAATGGTTGATACCATGGCAAAATCGACTTCATTGTTTTCAAGACTTTTTATAACTGCTGCTTTGTTGGTTACATCCATAATTAAGTCAACCCCTTCATGTTTATGAATAAAATCAGAAAGTAAATAAGGCATGGCATATTTTGCTGTAGAAACGATGGCTAATTTTAATTTTCCAGCAATTTTACCCTGGTAGGTCAAAGCTTTGTAATTAATTGTTTGAATTTCAGTCAAAATATTCCTTGCTATTGCTGCAATTTCTTCACCAAATTCTGTGATAAATAATTTACGACCAACTACTTCAAATAGAGGTATATTAAACTGATCTTGAAAGTTTTTTAGCTGTATTGAAACGGCTGGCTGTGTTAAAAATAGCTCCTCAGCAGTTCTTGTTACACTTTTTAGTTCCACTATTTTATTGAAGATTTCTAATTGATGTAAGGTATAGTTCATAAAATATTTTTATGTGTTGTATAACAAATATAAATAAAAATATATAACTGTTTCGCTGCATCTTTGTAGAAATTTAAAAACATATTCAATGAAAACAGAAACAATGACAAAAGAAGTAAAAACAGAACAATCTATTAATTTAATTGAAGGAATTTTTACAGCTAGTGAGGCTTCCGACATTATTAATAACATTTTAAATGTTAAAATTAATTTCCATAAATTGAAAGTTTTTTCACGTACCATTGGCGATTTCAATGACAAATGTGAACAAGACAATGGGCGTATTAAAGCACTGTTACATGAGCAACAAATAGCCAAAGAGTTTTTTAAAAATGTTCGAGTTGAGGGGCGTAAATTAAAAATTAACAGTCGCATAGAAATTTCTATAGAAGACTAACAGTATCCTTTTACTTCAATTTTTTTTACCTTAAAAAACTAAAATCATTTATGGATTTACATTATTTGTTAGATAATTTAACAAACCCAGCGTTACTTTTCTTTTTTCTTGGGCTCATCGCGGTTCGACTAAAAAGTGATTTGAAAATACCAGAGAATTCGTCTAAATTTATTTCGTTGTATTTGTTATTGTCTATTGGTTTTAAAGGAGGGCAAGAACTGTCGCATAGTGTGATAGACAAAGAAATAATTGCTTCTATTATTTTTGGAGTGGTATTAGCCATAGTTGTACCAATTTATTGCTACTATATTCTGAGATTAAAATTTACAGTTTCTAATGCAGGAGCAATTGCCTCTGCGTATGGATCTGTAAGTGCAGTAACATTTGTAACAACCATTTCTTTTTTAGAAATGCAAAATATTCCATTTGGCGGACATATGGTGGCGGTAATGGCTTTAATGGAGGCTCCTTCAATAATAGTAGGGGTTTTATTGATGTCTATTTATAACAAAGACAAAGCAAATAAACCTTCTTTAGCTAGCATAACTAAACATTCTTTAACAAATGGAAGTGTGTTATTAATTATGGGAAGTTTAGTGGTAGGCTATTTGGCCAATGATGCACAAGCAGAGGGGATAAAACCATTTACGACCGATATTTTTAAAGGATTTTTAGCGGTATTCCTATTGGATATGGGAATAACAAGTGGACAAAAAATTTCTTTACTGATTAAAAAGGGATGGTTTGCACTTTCGTTTGCTATTCTAATTCCCTTGATCAATGGCTGTGTAGTCGCTATCCTTAGCGGTTTTTTTATGGAAGAATTAGGGAATCGATTATTGCTAACTATTTTAGCAGCAAGTGCTTCTTATATAGCTGTTCCGGCAGCAATGCGATTGGCGGCTCCAAAGGCAAATCCAGGTTTGTATATTCCCATGGCTTTGGCAATAACCTTCCCTTTTAATATTACCATAGGTATGCCTATTTACCTTTTTGTCATCCAATCCTTTTGAACAAATAATTTAATTATATGAAGCTAAAATTTTTATGAATAAAGTAGTAATTTTCCAGCAATTTAGCGACTTGTTTTAAAAAGTACATTTATAAGTATTTAAACACCTATATTATAAAATAAATGAAAGAACCTATGTCACCTTGGCAACGATTTGTGGGCTTGTTAGAGCTTGATAAACGTGATATTAAACAAATTTTTTACTATGCCGTTTTTGCAGGGCTCGTAGCACTGTCCTTACCGCTAGGAATACAAGCAATTATAAATCTAATTCAAGGAGCGCAATTGTCTTCCTCATGGATTGTGCTTGTTTCACTTGTTACTTTAGGGGTTGCATTTCAAGGAGGTTTGCAAATAATGCAAATTCGAATTTTGGAGAATATTCAGCAGAAAATTTTTACACGATCTTCTTTTGAATTTGCCTACCGCTTTCCGAAAATTAAAATAAGTGAATTGGATAATTATTATCCACCAGAATTGGCGAATCGTTTTTTTGATACTTTAACCGTTCAAAAAGGCTTGTCTAAAGTTTTAATTGATTTTCCTGCAGCTGTTTTGCAAATTGTTTTTGGAATTATCCTGCTTTCTTTCTACCATTCCTTTTTTATTATTTATGGCGTATTGCTATTGATTTTAATCTATGTGGTTTTTAAGTTTACAGCCAGAAAAGGCTTAGAAACAAGTTTAAAAGAGTCGAAAGCAAAATACAAAGTTGCACATTGGATTCAAGAATTGGCAAGATCAATTGTCAGTTTTAAGTTGTCAGGAAATACTTCTTTGGCAATGAAAAGAAATGATAAATTGACCACTGAATATTTGGAAGCAAGAGAAAGTCACTTTAGAATATTATTGCTGCAATTTATTCAAATGATAGGATTTAAAATATTGGTCACCGCCGGTTTGCTAATTATAGGAGGTTTGTTGGTTTTGAATCAGCAAATGAATATAGGGCAGTTTGTAGCAGCCGAAATTATCATTCTTTTGGTAATTAGTTCTGTAGAAAAATTAATCAAAGGTTTGGAAACATTTTACGACTTATTGACTTCTTTAGAAAAAATAGGACAGGTAGTGGATAAGGATTTGGAAGTTCAAGAAGGAATCAATCCTTTTGAAAATGAGCAGAAGCTTTCTATTGAATTGGAAAAAATTGGATTTACGACTACGGATAATATCGAAGTGTTAAAAGATATCAATTTAACTATAAAAGATTCAGATAGAATATTGTTAGATGGAAGTTCGGGGTCTGGAAAAACGACTTTGTTAAAATTGTTGTCAGGGATTTTAATTCCTACTGCGGGTAGTTTATACGTAAACAATTCATCAATTAAAGGGGTTTGGACAAATAAATATAGAAGCCGGATTGGTCAAGTATTGCCAGAGCAGCTTCCTTTTGAAGGAAGTATTTTAGAGAATATTACTTTCGGTGATCCTGCTATTTCAATGGAGCGCGTGAATGAAATATTAAAAAGAATAGGTTTATTGCCATTTGTAAAACAACAGCCTAATGGTATTCATACAATTTTATATCCGCAAGGCAAACAAATGTCGTATACCATTTCTAAGAGAATTATTTTGGCACGTGCCATTATAAACAAACCGAAATTATTACTGTTAAAAGATCCTTTGGAATATTTTGAGCCTATAGAAGCAAAAGAAATTATCGCTTATTTAACGGAAGATTCTCAACCATGGACAATTGTAGTGGCTTCTAGTAACCCGCTTTGGAAAGAAAAATGTACCAGAACAATTATCTTATCAGAAGGAACTATAAAAATAGACACGAATGCTTAATATATCAAACAATCAACTCAATAAAAAAGTAACACTTGATGGGTATGTAGCTTCAAGCAAGGCTTTTAAACCAAGGCACTATAAAATATTTAATCGATTTCTATTGGTGTTTGCTTTTGTGATGCTTGTATTCTTATTTTTACCTTGGACGCAAAATGTTTCAGGAAAGGGATTTGTCACGACATTGGCATTGGGACAAAGACCACAAACCATACAATCACCAATTCCTGGGCGTATTGAACGTTGGTTTGTGCAAGAGGGAGATTTTGTAAAAAAAGGAGATACAATATTATTTATTTCTGAAATAAAAAATGAATATCAAGATCCTCAGTTGGTAAAACGAACAGAGCAACAACGAGATGCAAAAAGTAGATCCGTAGTTTCTTATCAAAATAAAATAGGGGCTTTAGAAAATCAAGTAAGTGCTTTGGAAAATGAGCGTGCATTAAAGCTATCACAAGCAAAAAATAAATTAGCACAATCCTATTTAAAAGTAAAAAGCGATAGCATCGATTTTCAAGCGGCTAAAACAAATATTGAAATTGCAGAACGTCAGTACAACAGGACACTAACCTTGCAAAAAGAAGGTTTAAAAGCGGTGATCGATGTAGAGGCAAAAAGATTGAAACTCCGTGAAACTCAGGCTAAATTGGTTTCTCAAGAAAATAAACTTTTGGTAAGTAGAAATGAAGTGATCAATGCCCAACTAGAAATTAACCGTGTTACAGCGGCCTATGCCGATAAAATAGCGAAGTCTCAAAGTGATCGATATACCGCAGAATCAGGGCAGTTTGAAGCAGAGGCTCAAGTCTCTAAATTGGAAAGCCAAGCGACCAATTATCAAATGCGAAATGCCATGTATTATATTACGGCACCACAAGATGGATACATCAACAAAGCGATAAGAGGAGGGATTGGTGAAACTTTTAAAGAAGGAGAGAAAATAGTAGGAATTATGCCTGCCAATTACAAATTAGCGGTAGAAACCTTTGTAAATCCTATCGATTTGCCTTTGATTCATTTGGGAGAAGAAGTTCGAATTCAATTTGATGGTTGGCCTGCTATCTTTTTTAGTGGGTGGCCAAATGCATCTTTTGGGACTTATGCAGGAAAAATAGTTGCGATAGAAACGTTTATTAGTGCCAATGGAAAATTTAGAGTGCTAATTGCTCCAGATGACGAGCAGGTAGCATGGCCGAAAAATATGCGTGTAGGTTCTGGAGCCAATACAATTTCTTTACTTGAAGATGTGCCTGTTTGGTTTGAAATATGGAGACAGTTAAATGGTTTTCCACCAAATTATTATCAGCCAGAAGGGAAAGAAACCAATAAATCGAAAAAATAAATGAAACAAATTTATATGTATCGTTTTGTCTTCCTTTTAGTTTTATTTGCCAAAATTGGAGTTGCGCAAAGCGGTTCTTCTTTAGAAGAAATACTGACTTTTGAAGAGTATTTAGGTTATGTGAAACAATACCATCCATTGCTGAAAAAAGCAAATTTACAATTGAGCATAGGGGAAGCAAATTTATTAAAAGCCCGAGGAGGTTTTGATCCGAAGGTTGAAGTAGATTATCAACGAAAGGAATTTAAGAAAACGGAATATTTCAATCAATTAAATGCAGCTTTTAAAATTCCTACTTGGTATGGTGTAGAATTTAAGGCTAATTTTGAACAGAATTCAGGAAAGTACTTAAATCCTAATTTAACGGTACCTGAAGACGGTTTGTACAGTGCAGGAATTTCTTTGGCTTTGGCGCAAGGTTTGTTAATTAACGAACGAATGGCTACTTTAAAAAAGGCGAAGTTTTTTATAGAACAATCACAAGCGGCTAAAGAGTTACTTGTCAATGATTTGGTTTTTGAAGCAAGTAAAGCTTATTTTGAATGGTTGGAAACACATAATGAATTTGTTATTTACACTAAATTTTTGAGCAATGCAAAAATGCGATTTAATGCAGTTAAGCGAAATGTAGAAGTTGGTGAGAAATCTGCAATTGATTCCATAGAAGCTAAAATTACCTATCAAAATAGAAAACTAAATTTGGAAGTTGCTAGGTTAAAAACGCGAAAAGCAGCATTAAAAGCGAGTAATTTTTTATGGCTAAAAAATGTACCTTTAGAAATACAAGAGTATGTGTGTCCTGAAACACCAAACCAAACTGTTTTGGAGTCTTCTTTGGTTCTTGAGGGGATAACTCAAAGTAGCGGTTTCCTTGAAAATCATCCAAAGTTAAGAGCTTTAGCAGCCAAAATTGATGGTTTAGAAGTGGATCAGTCTTTGAAAAGAAACAAGCTGTTGCCTAAATTAAATCTTCAGTACAATTTATTGTCACCTGATGTTGATCAATTTTCAAATTTTACGGTAGCCAATTACAAGACTTTTGTGAATTTTAGTATGCCATTATTTTTAAGGAAAGAGCGCGGTGCTTTGAAATTAGCAAAATTGAAATTGCAAGATGCAAATTTTGAACGTATATCAACAAGCCTTGTCATTCAGAATAAAATAGATGCAACGACCGCTGAGGTGAATTCGCTAAAAATTCAAAATAATTTTATTAGTGGAGTTGTGACCGGTTATGAAAAGATGCTTGCTGGTGAAGAACGCAAATTTAAATTAGGAGAAAGTTCTTTGTTTTTGATCAATTCTAGAGAACAAAAATTAATTGAAGCAACACTGAAGCGAAATGCACTTCGAATAAAATCTTTAAAGGCAACGGCTAGTTTGTACAATGCGTTAGGTTTGTCGGATCAGAATTAGTGTATTGCTTAGGTGAAGAAGTGTTAGTAGCGGGAACTGGACTCGAACCAGTGACCTTCTGGTTATGAGTTTGATACAAATCCCAAAAATTACACTTTTACTCCTTATTTCTATTAAATCGTGTACTCTGATTTATATTAAATTTCTGTTCAAATGTACATATAATTATTTAGGAAATACTTGTATAAAATTCTTAAATTCTATTGAGAATGCTACTGCTTTTATGATGAAGTATCGGATATGCTCACATTAAAGAATCTATATTTAGTTATTTGAGGAATAAAATTTATTTTATAGCTCAAAAATAGATTGTATTTGAGCTATAAAAACGATAATTATAGCTCATGGAATTTAAAATATGGAACTGGCAACAGAAAGAATGGCCTAATTTCACGTATGATGAAAAAGCCTTTAAATCCTTAGAATTGAAATTCTCTCAAAATTCGGGAACCGTTTTGGGAGCGTTTAAACACGTAAACGCAAATGAAAAAGAGCAATTAATTATTGAGATTTTATCAAACGAAGCTTTAAAAACTTCTGAGATTGAGGGAGAATATTTAGATAGGAATAGTATTCAGTCTTCAATTAAAAAAAATCTTGGTTTAAAAGTAGATCAAAAGAAAATTGGGCCTGCCGAATTTGGCATTTCCGAAATGATGGTTGATTTATAAAAAAATTATAATATTCGGCTTACACATGAACAATTATTTGGCTGGCACAAAATGCTTACGAATGGAAGAAGAGACTTAGCCGACATAGGAAATTATCGTACACATGAAGATCCTATGCAAGTTGTTTCTGGAAGATTAGATAAGCCGACGATTCATTTTGAAGCACCACCATCACATTCTATGAAGCATGAAATGAATAATTTTATAGCTTGGTTTAATAAGACACATTCAAAAGGAGAGAACAAGTATTCGCCATTAATTAATGCAAGTATTGCGCATTTGTATTTTGTGAGTATTCATCCTTTTGAAGATGGAAACGGACGTATTGCAAGAGCGATTGCTGAAAAATCCATTGCTCAAAGCATTGGACAACCTGCTTTGATTTCCTTGTCAAAAACTATTGAAGCTAACAAAAAAATGTATTATAATGCTTTGGAAAACAATAACAAACGTACTGATATTACCGACTGGATACTCTATTTTGGTCAAACGATACTTGATGTTCAAGAGGATACCTTAAAGCTAATTGATTTTTTAATTGAAAAGGCAAAATTTTTTGACCGTAATACTTCACTGATGAATGAGCGACAATTAAAAGTTGTTACACGTATTTTTGATACGGGACATCAAGGATTTCATGGTGGTTTAAGTGCTGATAATTATGCAAAAATAGCTAAAACTTCAGCTTCTACTGCGACACGTGATTTAAAAGACATGCTTGAAAAAAACATATTTGTTAAAACAGGACAATTGAAAGGGACTCGATATTGGTTGCATATAGGGTTTTAAGAATAAAGAAACATTAGAAAAAGAAAAAGCTTCAGTATAAACTG
>NZ_VDET01000013.1:32136-181435 GCF_006381105.1 Flavicella sediminum
CTCTATCCCGCGATTTCGTGCGGCAAAGGTACATCATTTAAATTGTTATTTGCAAATTAAAAATAGCTTTTTTTACAGATAAAATATAAAACCTTTTTAAACAGTGTTTTAGTGCTTTTGTAGTTTTCAAATTTTCGTTAGTTAACACTTTTAATTCCGTAAAAAGCGAGTACCTTTGCAGCATAAATATATAATCATGACGCACAAAGCCGGTTTTGTAAACATTATTGGAAACCCGAACGTAGGTAAATCTACTTTGATGAACGCTCTTGTAGGAGAGCGCTTGTCTATAATTACATCAAAAGCACAAACAACAAGACATCGAATTTTAGGAATTGTTAACGGAGAAGACTTTCAAATTGTTTTTTCTGATACACCCGGAATTATTAAACCTGCTTACGATTTGCAGGAATCGATGATGAATTTTGTAAAGTCGGCCTTTGATGATGCGGATGTTTTGATTTATATGGTTGAAATAGGAGAGTTGGAGTTGAAAGACGAGAATTTTTTCAATAAAATTAAAAATGCAAAAATTCCCGTTTTATTGTTGATCAATAAAATAGATAAATCAAACCAAGAAGAAGTAGAGGAGAAATTAGCGTATTGGGAAGCAAAAGTTCCTAGTGCGAATGTTTATTTGATTTCTGCCTTAGAAAAATTTGGAGTGGATGTTGTTTTGGATAAGATTTTAGAAATTCTTCCAGAATCACCAGCATTTTATCCTAAAGATCAGTTGACGGATAAACCTGAACGTTTTTTTGTAAATGAATGTATTCGAGAAAAAATATTGATGCACTACAAAAAAGAAATTCCTTATTCAGTAGAAATTGAAACGGAAGAGTTTTTTGAAGATGAAAAGATTATAAAAATACGAGCTATCATTATGGTAGAACGTGAAACACAAAAAGGAATTATTATCGGTCATAAAGGGGCTGCCTTAAAAAGAGTAGGAATGGAGTCTAGAAAAGATTTGGAAAAATTCTTCGACAAAAAAATATTCCTAGACCTATATGTAAAAGTAAATAAGAACTGGAGAAACGATTCTAAACAACTTAGAAGATTCGGTTATAACGATTAATAAAAAAAGGATTTCAATTTCATGAAATCCTTTTTTTATGCTTTTAACTTTCCAATACGTCTTCCATAAAATTATGCAATTGCTGCATTTGGCTGTATCCAGTTTTTTTTCCCATTCTTCCTGCAACATATAATGCCAGCCAACTTATAGGAATGGTAGTTTCTATAATTAAAGGAAGTGTATAACTATTTCCCAAGGTCCATTGTACATATGCGGTTATTAAAAAACCGATAAAGGTAATTGCCAAAGCAAAATGTAGGAACATAAATAATGTCCATACTTGCGGCTTTGGGCCAAATAAGCCTTTTAGCAATGAACGTTTGCTGTCTATGGCTTCAATTTCTATATGTAGTTGTGGCGACCAAAAATGATCTTCTTCTTTTAGTACATCTAAAACAATATGAGCATCCACAATTTTAGCTCTAACACGACAATCATCGCGGTTTATGGCCTCTGAGAATTTATTTAATAGCAATTCCCGATTCTCTTCCAATTCAATTTGAAAGCGAGGTCTTAGGTAAATAGGATTGTTTTGTGTTACGTCCATGCTAATTTTTTTTGTCTCTTAAATATAATAAAATTATTCAAAGTATTATTTGTTAACAGGGGTAAATATAAGTGGGTGAGTTTGTTGTTGGCTTAAGCGGCTGTCTATGCAAGGTTTTCTTAACCTTTAAAAAACAGTTCTGTCAAAGAATTTAAAATTTCCTAACACTAACGAAACGCTTAGATAAGATTTTCTTAGTTTTTAGCTAACATCAAGCAGCGGGGCGACTTCTATTTTTGTCGAAAATAAAACACAAAAATCAATGAACACATTTAACAAATTATTTTTAGCGATTACTTTTATTTCTCTTATGCACACGGCATGTACGGATGAAGAAAAACCAATTGATACGACACCAATAAATACAACGGTAGATTTTATAAAAAAACATACCATTCAAGTTGGGGGAGAGGGAGCCGCAGAAATTTCAGCGTTTGATGCCGTTTCAAATAATTTATTTACGGTAAATGTAGAACAGCAAGAAATTTCAATTTACAATATTAGTAATTTGAATGCTCCTGTTAAAAAGGCATCAATTAGCCTTAGTAGCTATGGTTCGCCAAATAGTGTTGCCGTTTATGAAGGAAAACTAGCAGTTGCTGTAGAGGCTCCTGTAAAACAAAATGATGGAAAAATATTGGTCTACAATACTGCTACTTCAGCCTTAGAAAACACCTATAGTGTTGGAGCATTGCCAGATATGGTGACTTTCTCTAAAGATGGTAAATTAATTGTTTGTGCCAACGAGGGGGAACCAAATGATGCTTATACAATTGACCCAATGGGAACTGTGAGTATTATTGATCGAGAAAAAAATCTAGTAACGACCTTAGATTTTACAGCTTTTAACAGTCAAGAAGCTGCATTGGAAAAAGATGGATTTAGAGTTTTTGGGCCTGGAGCTGATTTGGCCAAAGACGTAGAGCCAGAATATATTGCTGTGTCAAAAGATTCAAAAACGGCATGGGTTTCTTTACAGGAAAATAATGGAATTGCTAAAATTAATTTAGAAACAAAAAACATTGAAGCCATTTACCCTTTAGGATATAAAGATTACAACCTTCCAAATAATTCAATAGATGCAAGTGATAAAGATGATAATACGGTTTTGCGTAATTGGAATGTAAAGGGAATGTACCAACCTGATGCAATTACTGCGGTTAACATTCAAGGAGTTGAATATATTATTTCGGCCAATGAAGGAGATGCTAGAGATTATGATGGTTTTAGTGAAGAAGTTCGTGTGGATGATTTGATTTTAGACGAGTCTGTTTATCCTGTTTCTGGTGATTTTCAGAATGAAATTAATTTAGGAAGATTAAAAACTACTACCACTTTAGGTGATGCTAACAGTGATGGAAAAGTAGAGCAAATTTATTCTTATGGTGCAAGATCTTTTTCTATTTGGTCGGCAAATGGAAATTTAATTTACGACAGTGGAAACTCAATAGCAATGCATACTATGGCTTTAACACCTGCTGTTTTTAACGGAAAAGATAAAAGGAGTGATGATAAAGGAGCTGAGCCAGAAAGTGTTGAGGTGTTAAATATTGGAGACGAACGTTATATTTTGTTTGTTGGTTTGGAAAGAAACAATCAAGTGCTATTGTATGATATTAGTAGCCCTTCTTCACCAGAGTTTTTAACAATTTTGGAAACTTCAGGAGATGAAGGACCTGAGGGATTGTTGGTGATTTCAGCAGCTGAGAGTCCTACAGGAAAAGCTTTATTAGTTGTTTCTAATGAAGTAAGTGGAACGGTAACTATCTACGAAAATTAATAAATCTACCTACCCCAGATTTGAAAAAATGACCAGCTATTTAGGCTGGTTTTTTTTTGCCTTGAGAAATAGAGGATTATAGAAATAAAAATGTGTAATTTTGCAAAAAATTAAACAGTACAAATGAATACAATTGTAGCCATCGTTGGAAGACCTAATGTAGGGAAATCAACATTATTTAATAGATTAGTACAACGTAGAGAAGCTATTGTAGATTCTGTTAGTGGAGTAACACGTGATAGACATTACGGAAAAAGTGATTGGAACGGAAAAGAATTTTCTTTGATTGATACCGGAGGGTATGTTGTTGGATCGGATGATGTTTTTGAAGGAGAAATCCGTAAGCAAGTGGTATTGGCATTGGAAGAATGCGATATCGTTATTTTTGTGGTAGATGTTACCGAGGGAATTACACCTATGGACACGGCCGTTGCCAAACTTTTAAGAAAAGCTAAAAAACCTGTTTTCTTAGCCGTAAATAAAGTAGATAATGCTATGAGAGCTGCTGATGCCGTTGAGTTTTATAACTTAGGTTTAGGAGACTATTACACAATTTCTTCTGTTAATGGATCTGGAACAGGTGAGTTATTGGATGAAGTGGTAAAAGACATGCCAATGCCAGAAGTATTTGATGAAAACGATAAAAGCAGAGCGGATGATTTACCAAGATTTGCCGTTGTTGGTCGTCCAAATGCAGGGAAATCTTCATTTATAAATGCCTTAATTGGAAAAGATAGAAATATTGTAACCGATGTTGCAGGGACTACAAGAGATTCGATTGATACGGAATATACACGTTTTGGATTTAAATTTAATTTGGTAGATACTGCCGGAATTAGAAAAAAATCTAAAGTTTCTGAAGATTTAGAGTTTTACTCTGTCATGAGAGCAGTTCGGGCCATTGAGCATTGTGATGTGGCTATTTTAATGATTGATGCCACTCGTGGTTTTGAAGGTCAGGATCAAAATATTTTTTGGTTGGCTGAAAAAAATAAAAAAGGAATTGTTGTTTTGGTTAATAAATGGGATTTGGTAGATAAAGAAACCAATACCATGAAAGAATTTGAAGCTTATGTAAGAAAGCAAATGGAGCCTTTTACAGATGTGCCAATTATTTTTACTTCTACGGTTACAAAGCAACGTTTGTTAAAAGCAATTGAAACAGCGGTTCAAGTTTTTGAAAATAGAAAACGAAGAATTACGACCAGTAAATTAAACGATACCATGTTGGATATTATTCAGCATTATTCACCTCCTGCCATCAAAGGAAAATTTGTGAAGATTAAATATTGTATGCAATTACCTACCTATACACCGCAATTTGCGTTTTTTGCCAACTTGCCGCAATATGTACGTGATCCGTACCGTAGATATTTAGAAAATAAAATGCGTGAGATTTACGATTTCAGCGGAGTGCCAATCGTAATTTATTTCAGACAAAAATAATAGAAAAGTCCAACTTTAAAGTTGGACTTTTTTTTGTTTAAATGTAAGTAGCGTTGTAAAAAGGCGACTTCTAGTAGATGCAATTTTTAAGTATCTTTGCATTGTAAACCACAGGTATGAAAATAATCAATTCTCCTTATAGAAATAATATCCTTCCCATTCAGATAAAGATTAGTTTCGAGAAAATTTATGAGTTTTTGGAAAATAAAGCTTCCAATAAAAATAATTTTTTTCAAGATACGGCCGTTCAAGCTTTGAATGAATTTAATAAATACCCTGTTTTACGAGAAGGTTTTACAGATTTAAATTTACTTGAAACTTATAGCGAGCAGATTGGACATTTGTTAGAAATACTTTTTCCTGAATTGCTACAAAGCAATGAAATAAAAGCAGCCAGTATTCCTTTTAATTTTACCACATTTAAACTGTCAAACCGATTTCGAAAAATTATAGAGGATGCCGGTGACGATTATGTTTTAAGTGTGCGTGACTTTGAAGAAGATAAAATGTACATTTTGGCTTGTACGTTTATCGTAGCCTATTATTACAATTTTACGTTAGATTTTAAACGACCTATTTTTTACGACATTCCAAATAAAAAAACAGGAGAGGTAAAACATTACAGAACAACGTTTAATGGTGATTTTTTCGAAATAATTAAAACGGAAACCGCGCCTCCTATTTCTGAAGAAGCTATCATTAGTCTGCTAGATAATTTTGATAATATTGAAAAGTGGAAAGAATTATTTCCTCCTAATAGCTATATTTTAAAAGGTTTTGGCTTGACCAATCTTTTTGATGTAACGCAAGATGAAATGATTTCAAACTTAAAAGCCAATCTCTTAAAAAAGGATGCAAATGCTATTTTGGGAGTTCGGGATAATTTGGCGACTATTTACAATATTCCCAATTTAAAATTTGGGTTTACCATGTACGATTCGGAGTCTAAAAAATTAAAGGCGACTGAGAAATATGCCATGGCTAGTTTGTCAATGGTGGCAAATACCCAAAGAATTTGTGCTGATTATTTTTGCGAAAGTGTTTTGCAAAAAGTATTTACCGACAAAAAAATATTGGCTATTTCGGATGTTGAAAAATATGGGGTAGCCACAAATGAAAACGAATTTTATAGAAGTTTACATAAAAAAAATATTCAAAGTATTATTTTAATTCCATTAGTGTCCAATGATTGTTTGTATGGAATAATGGAACTGGGGTCTGATAAAAAACACGAATTAAATTCGATCAATGCCTACAAGCTAAAAGATATTGTTCCCGTTTTTACAATGGCTTCTCAAAGAGCTATGGAAGAAAGACAATTAAAGTTAGAATCCATAATTCAAGAAAATTATACAACCATTCATCCTACGGTAAAATGGCGTTTTATTGAAGCCGCTGAAAATTATTTAGATACTTTTAAAGAAGATAAAAAGTCTTTAAATCTTGAGGAAATTGTATTTGATGAGGTATATCCTTTGTTTGGCCAATGTGATATTAAAGGATCTTCTATCGCTCGAAATAAGGCGATACAAGAAGATGTTACTATTCAATTAAAATCAGTGATTACCTTAGTCAATAAAGCCTTAGAAACAGAAAACTTGCCTATATATAATGAATTAATTTTCAGAACAGAAAATTATTTAGACGCCATAAAAATGGGCTTAAAAACGGGTGATGAACAGACTATCATCAAATTTTTAAGTCAGGAGGTGACACCAGTTTTTTTACATCTAAAAAAGAACGAATTTTTGAAGCCTTCGGTGGTAGAGTATGAATCAAGGATCAATGAAAAGCTGCAAATTGTTTATGAAAAACGAAAAGAATACGAAGACTATGTAACCTTGTTAAATGATCGTTTGGCAACACACATAGATGCAGGTCAAATAGAAGCGCAAAAAATGTTTCCACATTATTTTGAACGTTACAAAACTGATGGGGTTGAGTTTAATATGTATATAGGGCAGTCGCTAGTAAAGGATAAGGATTTTGATGAATTGTATCTTCAAAATTTACGTTTGTGGCAGCTAAAGCTAATTTGCGAGTTAGAGCATATTGTGCATGATTTGGAAGGAGAAAGCAATTATTCCTTAGATATTGCTTCTTTAATTTTAGTACACAGCAGTTCCTTGGCCATAAAATTTAGAATGGATGAAAAACAGTTTGATGTTGATGGTGCCTATAATATTCGCTACGAAATCATAAAAAAGAGAATAGACAAAGCTCATATAAAAAACACAACAGAACGTGTAACACAACCTTATAAAATTGCCATTATATATACGCAGAATTCCGACAAACAAGAGTACTTAAGGTATATTGCCTATTTGCAATCCAAAGGGTTTTTACAGGAAGGGGTAGAAGATGTGGAGTTGGAAGACCTCCAAGGAATTTCAGGCTTAAAAGCCTTGCGTGTTCCAGTAAATTACAACACTCCAAAAGAAAATATTTCCTTTGAAGAGTTGATGAAAGTAATCAAAGAATAAACTTTAGTATTGATAGGCTAAAGCATTTTTTAAATGTTGTAAATGATGGTTAGAGTGCCATGCATAGGTGCCTACAACTTCCTCTAAACAAAACTTTTTTCCGTGTTCCGGGTGTACATATTGTTTTTTTAAATCAGCAGCTGTTAGATTGGTCATTACAGTGGCTAACTTGGCGTGTAAACCTTTTAATAATTGTAGACTGTCGGTTAAATCATCATCCAATGAATCGGGTAGTTCTGCCCAACGATCTTCAAAATAAGGACGGATGGTCGGCAATTCTTCCGTAAGGGCAAGCTTAAAGCGAATAAGGCTATTCATATGACTGTCGGCACAATGATGCACTACTTGTTTGAGCGTCCAACCATTTGGTCTGTAACGATAATTTAATTCTTTTATAGTCAGGTTGTTGACAAGTGGCTCTATGCGTTCAGGGAATTTAGCCACATCTTCTATCCAAGTAGCAATTATTTCTTTTGTGATTTCTGCTGGTTTCGTAAATTCTCCTATCGGAAATTTTAAGTTGTAAATTTCTTTGTCTGTCATCTGTTTTTATTTTTTCTTTTGTAAAACAATCAGTGATTTGGTTTGTGCATGCACGACTTCCGACATAATTTTTTTCAAACCAGAATAAAAAATAGAAGGGTAAAAAGATTCTTTAAAATTTAAAGTAAACGTAGTTCTTACTTTAGAGCCTAGTACAGTACTGCTCATATAAATACTTGCTTTTTTCTCGGGTAATGTCAAACGAATATTTTTAGGTATTTCTACAATTTCATAGCTGTCGCCTAGGTCCATAGTTATGGAATAGCTATACGCATCTTTGAAACCGAAATCTACGGGGTAGGTTCTTTCTTGGAGTTTGAAAGGGTTTTCGGTAAAGAGTTTTAATAGAAACGGATCAAAATAAAATTTATCCTGATTGTTTTCATTTATTTTTTTTGAAATTTTTACTGTTTCAGTGAAATAGGTATCTGTAATTTTTTCAGTTTTAACAATATGTTCCTTAGCACTAAATCCATGAAGTTGATCCTTGTATTTGTTTAAATATTGCTCTTTGTTAGAAAAATAGGCTTTCTTTTTTGTTAAACCATGGTAGCCGGAATAACGAGTATTCATTTGTCCAACTAATTCTTGGTTTTCATTTAAGTTAAGCTGTATGCTTATCTGACTTTTAGAGGTTTCATGAGCTGCAATAGCTGTCCAATCACTATCGTTTTTAAAATCTAATTTTCTTCCGTATTGGTTCAAACTTCGAAAAGGGAGCTGCCCAAAAGTTAAATAGGGGTCTGTAGCATCCAATAAATATTTTTGATCCTCTATAAGAAGTTCTACAATAGAATAATTAAATTCTGAAATAACCGGAAATATTTTTGTAGGCAAGCCATTTTCACGAGTGGAAATCAGAACCAAATTGGCATCCAATCCGTTTTCTTTTAATAAATTTCGTAGCAATACATTTAAATCTGTAACACTTCCCGATTGTTCTTTGATTAGTTTTTTTAAGGAAATTTGGGTAAATACACGGTTTTCTTTGTTCCAAGAATAATTTTGTTGAACATATAAAAATATTTCTTTTGCTTTTTCTAGTGGTGTGTTTGCCGTTAAAACAAGTGGGATTAGTAGCTTTTCAGAAATGTTTTTCTTTCTCAATTCTTTACCTACCGATTCGTCTCTTTTAATTTCTCTGTCTACCGTTTTCCACGATTTTGTGTAATCTCTTTTGGTTCCATCAAACCATTCGGTACTGATCAGTTCGTATTCTATTTTCGACAAATAGTTTTTCTTTGAAGTCATATAATCTTCCTCTATAAAAGCAGGGATGTCCTTCATAATATAAAGTGTTTTTGCACAACTAGCACTTGCCGTTCCGTGCGTTAAACAATCTCTTTCTAATTCAGCAGTGTTTGTGTCCAACTTTTTTTCACCAACTAATTTAATATTGTAAATATAATTAGCTGGGATTTTTGTGTTGTATTCAGAATAGAGCTTTGGAATATCTTCTTGGAAAGTCCATTCTTTGAAATTAAAAATAAAAGGAGATTTTAGAGAATAGCGATACGTAATTACAGAGCCTTCTTTTAAGTTGGGCAGTGTGAATTTGACCAAGTTTAAGCGGTCATTGTATTTTTCTTTATAAATGTTTTCTGAAGTTAAATGAGTAATTTCTACTTTGCCATTTACCTTGGTGTAGGTTGTTGCTTCTATGTCATCTATTTCTTCGTGAGAAGAATCATTTCTGTACAAATAAACTTCAACAGTTCCTTTGTCGAATGCTTTTCGGTTAAAAATTTTGATTTTTTTAGCGTAATGAGTGACTATATTATAATCAGCACCTTCCACATAACTATCACCATATTCGTAAATAACTAAGGCGTTTGCGGTTGAATCTTTCGCGTAAAAAGAATTGTTTAAATCGTTTTCAGAAACTCTTAATTCTGAACTGTTGAAAGCCTTTTGTGCGTAATTGTATTGAGTTGTTAGTAGTAGTAAAGCGAGCATCGCAAAAAGTGCTGGCTTATTTTTTTTAATTTTCATAGTCAATTTAAAAGTATTTTTTATTTTAATTTATGGGTCACTATTTCTTCAGGAATTGTTAAAAATGCAAGGACAAAACATAAAACAGAAGCAATAATTCCGATCATAAAAACAACATAGGTAATTCTGAGTAATCGGTATTTTCTGGCCAATACCAAACCTAAAAAATAAAGATCTTTGGTCATGGAACCATACAGGTATTCTCTGTCGTTCATTAATTTTTGAATGCCATAATTAAAATCTTCTAAAGGCATTTTGTGAAAGTTTCCAAAGAACAATAAATTCACTTTTTTGTCCTCAATATCCTTTCTTGAAAATTTGCCAGAAGTCACTTTTGGTTTGGTTGATATAATTGCTCCAATAATAGAAGCCACCGATGTAAGTACAAAAACCAGCGTTGGAATAATTAAAAAATGGTTGCTTTCTTTGTCTAATTTTGGAACCAAATTGGCCAAAGCAATAGATAGTATAATAGCATTGACACTCAGTAGAATGTTGGCTTTCGTGTCGGCAATATCACTTAGTTTGATATGGTTTCTTAGCGTTACCTTAAACATGGTTTCTACCCCTTTTTCTGGTTTGTCGGCTTTCGCTATTTTATCTTTTTTTTCAGAAGCTTTTAGGGCTGACTTTTCTTTTTTGGTTATTTCTTTAGCCTTTTCTTTTTTTAATTCTTCTTTGACAAAAAGCCAGTTTTTTGTTTTTTGCTGGTGGAATTTTTCAAAAGCAGTATCTGTAAAATATTTATGATTTTCTAAAAAGGAAATTCCGGTTGCTAACCATTCTGAATCTTTAATTTTTTTACAGTCACGAACTTCCCATTCTGTTTTAAGGAGACTGCTTTTTTTGATGAAATCTTTAGATCCTAAATGTGCCAAGTCGGCATCGCATAAAATTTCTTCAAGTTTATTGTTAGGGTTTTGAGGCATTTTGGTAGCTTCAATACACCCTAAAATGGTCTTTGTTTTTTCTTTGTCAAAATCGTGTTTCTTTAAAAAGGCTTCCGCTTCAATTTTACTAGTATCTTCATGGCCTTTACAGCCTGCAATAAAACCAGTATCATGAAACCATGCCGCTAATAAAACAAGTTCCAATTCAGAATCTCGCAAATTCTCTCCTTGTGCAATTTCGTTTGCGGCAGCAACAACATCTAGCGTATGGTTGTAATTGTGGTAAATAACTTGCGTAGGTAATTTTGTTTTAAACAGGTGTATTACATGTTTTTTTGCGTTGATCAGTATTTTCGAGTTTTCCATAAGAGCTTTCCACTAGATATTTCAAATATATCAATTTTATAACAGTAATACTTATTCTCTATTAAGAAGAATTTTAGGATTAAAGTAATAATTTAGCAAAGTTTCCGACCAAATGGAGGTCTGTAAAACTAGGCGGATTTAAAACCTGATATTTAATGAGTTATACGTACTGTAAATTAATTTTTATTTTTTCAATAGGATTGTTTGTGCAATCTTGTGCTAGTTTTGACGAGCAAATAAGTGATTCTTACAAAGGTTGGGTTGAAGATGAGTTGCATGGAGAACTTGTTTATTCCATGTATTTAATTGGAGATGCAGGAAATGCCAGCCTGAATGAAACTACTTTTACCTTAAAAGCTTTAGAAAATAAATTAAAAATTGCAGGTAAAAATAGTACGGCTTTGTTTTTGGGAGATAATATTTACCCTGTGGGAATGCCTTCAAAAAAGCACAAAAAAAAGCGTGCTTTGGCAGAGCATCGTATCAAAACACAAACCGATATTTTAAAAGATTTTAATGGAACCTCGATATTTATTCCTGGAAATCACGATTGGTATAGCAACGGATTGAATGGTTTGGAAAGAGAACAAAAATTTATTGAAAAAGAATTACAAAATAAAAATGTGTTTTTTCCACAAGATGGTTGTCCACTTGAAAAAATTGATTTGACAGATGATTTGGTTATTATTGCTATTGACAGTCAGTGGTATTTAGAAGATTGGAACAAGCATCCAACCATGAATGATAATTGTCCTTATATCAAATCAAAGCGAAAATTTTTTGAAGAGTTAAAGGGTATGCTGAATAAAAACAGTGAAAAAACTGTAGTCATTGCTTTGCATCATCCCGTGTTTACAAATGGTACCCATGGTGGAAAATACAGTGCAAAAAGTCATTTGTTTCCATTGGGGAATTCTATTCCATTGCCTGGCGTAGGTTCTTTTTTCAATTTGCTAAGAGAAACCAGTGGTTTAAGTCCGCAAGATTTACAAAACAAGAATTATTCTGAATTGGCAAATAAAATAGTCACGTTAAGTCAACCCTATAAAAAAGTAGTTTTTGTTTCTGGTCACGATCATAATTTGCAGTTTTTAAAGAAAAAGAATAAAATTCAAATTGTAAGTGGTTCGGCTTCAAAAAAATCGGCGACAAAATTGGGCAGTGATACGGGGTTCACTTATGGTCATGAAGGATATAGTCAATTGAATTTTTACAAAGACGGTTCAGCAAAAGTTGTTTTTTACGGAACATCTGAAAATGCGGAAAAAAAAGTATTTCAAGCTGAGGTTTTTCCTGCCGACAAAGCCTATACGAAGAAGTTTCCAAAAGAAGAACGCAAAACTTTTGTGACTTCTATTTATTCAAAAGAACAAACCGATAAAAGTTTCTTGTACAAGCTTCTTTGGGGAGACCATTATCGAAGGTATTATAGTAAAAACATTGAAGCGCCTATTGTGTTGTTAGATACCCTTTTTGGGGGATTGACACCCGTTAAAAAAGGAGGAGGGAACCAATCTAATTCTATTCGTTTGGAAGATAAAACCGGCAAACAATATGTGATGCGTGCTTTGAAGAAAAGTGCAACCCGATTTTTACAATCTGTGGCTTTTCAAGAAGAGTATGTAACGGAAAAATTTGAAGATACTTATACAGAAGATTTGTTGCTAGATTTTTACACATCAGCGCATCCTTTTACACCTTTTGTAGTAGATGATTTGTCGAAACCTTTGGGGATTTACCACACCAATCCAAATCTGTATTATATTCCGAAGCAAGATGCTTTGCAAAAGTACAATGAGCAATTTGGAAATCAATTGTATATGATTGAAGAAAGAGCGGCTTCCGGTCATGGAAATTTGGAGAGTTTTGGTTTTGCAGACAAAGTAATTAGTACAGACGATTTGTTTAAAAATTTACGTAAAAGTAAAGACTATACAGTAGATGAGCCGGCTTATGTACGAGCCAGATTATTTGATTTATTGATTGGTGACTGGGATCGTCATGCGGATCAATGGCGTTGGGCTGAATTTAAGGAGGGTGATAAGCGTTTCTATCGTCCTGTTCCTAGAGATAGAGATCAGGCATTTTCTAATTACGACGGACTTTTACTCACCTCCCTAACACGTTTAATTCCTTCGGTACGTTTGATGCAAACCTATGATACTGAAATAAGAAGTATCAAATGGTTTAGTGATGAACCGTACCCATTAGATTTGGCTTTTCTTCAAAATAATGAAAAAGCCATGTGGTTAAAAGAAGCCAAATTTATACAAGATAATTTAACAGATGAAATTATTGATCATGCTTTTGAAGATGTGCCTGAAGAGGTAAAAGATGAAAGTCTTTTAAAAATAAAAAACACCTTAAAGTATAGAAGAGCAAAGCTGTTAGATATTGCTAGCTATTACAATGCTTATCTGCTGAAATTTGTCACCCTAAAAGGAACAGACAAAGATGATTGGTTTGAAATTCTTCATAAAGAAGACAAAAAGACAGTTGTTCAGCATTTTAATATAAAAAATGGCGAAAAAGGAAAATTGATCAAAGAGAATATTTACGATGGAGGTTTGACCAAAGAAATTTGGATTTATGGTTTAGATGATGATGATCATTTTGTGATTTCAGGTGATGCTAAGGGACATTCTAAAATAAAGTTAATCGGTGGGCAGAATAAAGATACCTATGTCGTAAATGACAATCCGAATGTGAAAATTCACGACTTTAAGAGTAAGAAAAATAAGTTTCAAGCCAAAAGAAAATTTTTAGAATTATCGGATAGATATACAGAGCAAGTTTATGATTATCGAAAAATTAAAAAGAATGTCAATCAGCTTATGCCTTCCTTAGGACTCAATCCGGATGATGGATTGAAATATGGTTTTTTAAATACGTTTACGCATTATGGCTTTTTAAGAAATCCGTTTACTTACAAGCATGCTTTTGGAGCAATGTATTACAATGCCACTGAAGGATTTGAATTGACGTATAATGGGGAGTTTGCTACTAGTAAAACAAATTGGAATTTAGGAATTGAGAGTCGATTTACAAGTCCGAATTACAGTATCAATTTTTTTGAATTTGGAAATGAAACGGAAAACAAAGGAAAAGAAAAAGGGAAGGATTACAACAGGGTAAAGTTGAGTACCATTAGTTTGGCCCCTTCTTTTATATGGAAAGGTTTTTCAGAAGCTACGTTTAAATTAAGTCTGCCTTTTGAAGCTATTGAAATAGAAGAAACAGAAGGAAGAATAACTTCAGAAAGTATTTATGAACGCGCTTATTTTGCGGGAATGAAAGCGCAATTTAGTTACAGCCACTATGATAATATTTCCTTGCCAACACTAGGCTTTGCTTTTGATGTTTCAGCAGCCTATAGCTCAAATTTAAATGGAGATCATGACAATTCTTATGTAAAATCTATGATGAGTTTTGTTCATAAATTGAACAGTTCAGGAAAAATAACGCTTTCAACAAAACTGAAAGGACATTTGGTATTTCAAGATGAATTTGAAATATACCAAGCAGCAAGTATTGGAGGTGCTGATGGGTTACGCGGATTTAGAAATCAGCGTTTTACAGGAAAGAATAGTTTTTACCAAAATACAGATATACGATTTACCTTAAAAGAAAAAAACACAGCACTTGTGCCTGTTAGCTATGGTGTTGCTTTGGGCTATGATTATGGAAAAGTTTGGATGATTGGCGAGAGCTCTACAAAATGGCACGCTGCCTACGGAGGTTCCTTATGGTTAAATGCAAACGGTTTGGCTACGGGGAATTTGGCCTTGTTTTCTTCAGAAGATGGCTTGCGTGTAAGTTTTGGTATTGGATTTGGATTTTAGTCCTTGTAAATGCTTCTGTCTTTGTGCGTAAATTTGTGGATGGCATAAAAAATAAAACCCAATATAGCTCCTGTTAATGTTCCCATATTTATGGGGTCAAAATCGTGGCCAGTAATAAGAAATTTTATATAGAAAACAGAAGCCCCAATAATTAAACAGCCTAAAAATAAATTAAATTCTTTTTTTGAAAAAATCGCATAAGTACCACAGATAATTCCGGTGATTATCGAGCTTAGGGTGATTTTAGTATAGATCACTTTGTCAAATGTAAATTCGTTGACAAAGTACGAACTTATAAGAATTCCAATAATAGCGCCTGCTAAAAGGCCAACACTAATTTTCTTCATAGTTTGGGGGTATCAGAAATATGAAGTAAATATAGTGAAATATTATTCAATCTATTTTTATGTTTTGTCGAAGTGTTAAAAGGAAATAGCTAATTGAGCTTCTAGACTCCAAATTTGAGTTTTTAAATGCTCCTTGAATTTTTTATGTGCTTCTGAATCAGGGTTGAAAGGTTTGTGTGAAATGCTTTTTTGAACATTGTCTATTTTTTTTAAGAGTTCTGTTGGCGTTGCAATCCATGCTTGTACAAACTGTTCCCAAATATATGTAATAGCCGTTTCGTTTGGATGAATCATATCAGCTGCATAGAATCGATAATCTCTTAAATCATCCATCATTATTTCATAAGCAGGGAAATAAGAAACTGCATTGGATTTTAATAGCCGATGAATTGCTGAAATTAAATGCGACTTGCTCAAAGAGTTTTCAATCATACCGTCTTTTACATGACGTACAGGACTTACTGTGTAAATAATTTTCAGATCAGGATTGATTTTTGAAATTCCGTTTTGGATTCTTTGCAGACTTTGGGTGATTTCATCTACAGTCAATAATTCTTTTGAAAATTCTTTTTGCGGAATTTTATGACAATTGGCCACAACGGTATCCGTTTCTACATGTTTGTAAATCCAAGCGGTTCCTAAGGTAATTATTAAGTGACTAGCTTCTTTTAGTTTTTTGTTTGTACTAGCGATGGTTGAATTGATTGCTGTGACTATTTCCGCTTCCGTGTTTTTTGAAAAATCGGAATGGTGATGGAAACTATGATACCTTTCATTGTGTAAAATTAAGTCGGAAGTATCGTAGTGTTGTAAATGCAGACAATCAAAAATAGCTTTTTCTATCGCTAGTGGGTGAAATAAAACGCCATAAGGATTTGTGGTTTGCTGAAACTTGTAATAGGCCAATTTTTTACCCATATTTTCAGAAAAACAAGAACCAAACAATACAATTGAAGAAGTATGGCTAATGGTCTTAAAATTATTTTTAGTTTTTATGACGGTTCTGAAAATTGAATCTGACAAAATATATGGGTTTAGTAAGCAAACAAAGATACAATAGAAAAAGAAAAAACCTCATTTGAAAAACAAATGAGGTTTTGATCGTATTAGTTATCTCTTTTTAAGAAATGTATTCTTTTGCTTTTGCAATAGCTTCCGGAATTCCTGCTGGATTTTTACCTCCTGCTGTGGCAAAGAATTTTTGACCACCACCGCCACCTTGGATCAGTTTTCCAAGTTCTCGAACAATTTTACCGGCATCCAACCCTTTTTCTTCGACTAAATTTTTTGAAATATACGAAGTCAATAGTGCTTTTCCGTTTAATTCAGTTCCGGCAAAGAAAAATAAATTTTCTACTTCATTCCCTAGCTCGTGTGCCAAATCTTTTAATGCAGCAGCATCTAAATCAATTTGTGTAGCCAAATAGTTAATTCCGTTTATTTCAGAAATTTCATTTTTAAGCTGCACTTTTAAGTTTTTCGCTTTTTCTTTTACCAGCGCGTCAATTTGCTTTTTTAAGGCAGAATTTTCATCTTGTAAATTAACAATAGTTTTTACCGTGTCAGGCGTGTTTTTTAAGACCTTTTTAATTTCAGATATTAAGCTGTCTTGTTTGGTATAATGTGCTTTTACAGCATCAGAAGTAATGGCTTCAATTCTTCTAATTCCTGCAGCAACAGCTCCTTCAGAAACTATTTTTAATTGCCAAATAGCATTTGTGTTTTGTACATGCGTTCCTCCGCACAACTCAGCAGATTCTCCAAACTGTACCATTCTAACAACATCTCCATACTTTTCGCCGAACAAAGCCATAGCACCTTTGTCAATCGCTTCTTGCATTGGTATTCCTCTAAAATCATTCAATTGAATTCCTTCGGCTATTCTAGCATTTACAAAATCCTCCACTTGCTTTAATTCTTCAGCAGTTACTTTTGAAAAGTGAGAAAAGTCGAAACGTAAATTTTTTGCATTTACCAAAGATCCTTTTTGCTCTACATGCGCACCCAAAACACTTCTTAATGCTTGGTGTAATAAATGTGTTGCCGAGTGGTTACATTCCGTAAGTACACGATTGTTTTTATTAACGATTGCCGTAAAAGCATCCGTTGGTCTTGTCGGTAATTTTTTAGTAAAGTGAATAATTAAATTGTTCTCTTTCTTAGTGTCTAAAATGCTGATTTTTTCAGTTCCGTTTGTAAAATATCCTTTGTCACCAACTTGTCCACCTCCTTCTGGGTAAAAAGGCGTTTTGTTGAAAACAATTTGGTATTGGTCACCGTCTTTTTTAGAAGAAACTTTTCTGTATCTCGTAATATTTACTTCAGCTTCTAATTGGTCATAGCCAACAAATTCTTTAGCCTCGTCTGTTTGCAATAAAGTCCAATCATCAGTGTCCATTTGAGCAGCTGCTCTTGAACGTGTTTTTTGTTTTTGCAATTCACTATTAAATTCAGCTTCATCTAAGGACAAACCTTTTTCTTCTAAAATCAGAGAAGTTAAGTCGATAGGGAATCCAAAAGTATCATACAATTCAAAAGCTTTCGCTCCAGAAATTTGTTTTCCTTCTGTTTCTGCAATAATGCTGTCTAATAAATTCAACCCTTGACCTAAAGTTCTTAAGAAAGAATTTTCTTCTTCCTGAATTACTTTTGAAATCAACTGGTATTGGGCTTTTATTTCAGGGAAATTAGCACCCATTTGCTCATTTAATACTTCAACAAGTTGGTAAATAAAAGCTTCCTTTTGATCTAAGAAAGTAAAAGCATATCGAATGGCTCTTCTTAAAATTCTTCGAATCACATATCCGGCACCGTTGTTTGCAGGTAGCTGACCATCAGCAATAGAGAAAGCAACAGCTCTTACATGGTCTGCAATAACACGAATGGCAATGTCAGTTTCTTCAGTTTTGCCATAAGTGGTATTCGTTATTTTTTCAATTTTAGAAATTAGCGGTGTAAATACATCCGTATCATAGTTTGATTGTACGTTTTGCATTACCATACATAAACGCTCAAATCCCATTCCGGTATCCACATGTTGTGCAGGTAATTTTTCTAAGGAACCGTCCGCTTTTCTGTTATACTGCATAAAAACCAAATTCCATATTTCTACCACCTGTGGGTGATCCATATTGACAAGGTCTCTTCCAGAAACTTTTGCTTTTTCTTCAGCAGAACGGATATCTACATGAATTTCAGAACATGGTCCACAAGGTCCTTGTGCTCCCATTTCCCAAAAATTGTCTTTTTTATTTCCTAGAATAATTTTGTCTTCAGGCACAATGTCCTTCCATAAATCATAGGCTTCTTGATCTAATTTCAAGTTGTCGGCATCGTTGCTTCCTTCAAATACACTTACGTACAACGAGTCTTTGTCTATTTTTAAACGGTCGGTCAATAATTCCCAAGCCCATTCAATGGCTTCTTGTTTAAAATAATCACCAAAACTCCAGTTTCCTAACATTTCAAACATGGTGTGGTGGTAGGTATCTTTACCAACTTCTTCCAAATCATTGTGCTTACCAGATACACGCAAACATTTTTGAGTATCTACTACTCGAGAATTAGCAATGGCTTTCTGACCTAAAAAATATTCCTTAAACTGATTCATCCCAGCATTTGTAAACATCAAAGTAGGATCGTCTTTTAAAACAATAGGTGCAGAGGCAACAATTTTGTGGTTTTTCTCTACAAAAAAGTTTAAAAACTGTTGTCTTATTTCTTGTGACTTCATCGTGTGTAATTATCTATTATCAACTATTAAAAAAATGCTAAAAATTAAACTAGTGAAAGTAAGTCTAAAACATTTTGTAAATTTGCTCTCATCAAACGGAAAAAACAGCGTTGTTTTGTCTGTTAAAATGAGCATACAAAAGTACTACATTTAGCATTATGGCGAAAGTAAAATTTTATTACGATTCAGACACACTCTCTTACAAGAGAATTACCGTGAAGAAGAGTACCAAAATAAAGAAAACCTTATTACTTATTACCGCAATGTTGTTGATCGCATTTATCGGTTTTATAGGGTTTAGCCCCATTATAAAATCGCCAGAACAGATAAAATTAGAGAGTGAATTGGAGAATTTAAAGTTGCATTACCAACTTTTATCCAAACGCGTGGATCAAGGAACGGAAGTATTGAAGGATATTCAAGAACGTGATGACAATATTTATCGTGTGTATTTTGAAGCAGAACCAATTTCCAAAGAAGAAAGGCAAGCTGGTTTTGGAGGGGTAAACAGGTATAAATCTTTAGATGGTTTTGAAAACTCAACCATGATTAAGGAAGTCACAAAAAAAATAGACGTGCTGTCGAAGCAATTAGTAGTGCAATCAAAATCATTGGATGAGATTGTGAAAATGGCTAAGAATAAAAAAGAAATGTTGGCTGCCATTCCAGCAATTCAGCCTGTTTCTAATAAAAATTTGAAGCGAATGGCATCAGGATATGGTTACCGTATTCATCCTATTTATAAAACGAAAAAATACCATTGGGGAATGGATTTCTCTGCTCCCAAAGGAACACCCGTATATGCAACAGGAGATGGGAAGGTGTCTAAAGCCATAAAATCTAGAAGAGGTTTGGGAAATCATGTGCAAATAAACCATGGGTTTGGTTATAAAACAAATTATGGGCATATGGAGAGTTTTGTTGTCCGTAAAAATCAAAATGTACAAAGAGGAGATTTGATAGGATATGTTGGGACTTCAGGAACTTCTACAGCACCACATTTGCATTATGAGGTGGTAAAAGGAGATCGAAAAGTAAACCCAGTTTATTATTACTTTAATGACTTAACGCCTGAGGAATATGACAAAATGCTAGAAATGTCCTCGCAAGAAAACCAATCATTGGACTAATGAATATAGAACTACCAGAAAAACGATACTATAAAATAGGAGAAGTTGCGAAAGCTTTTGGCGTGAATGCTTCTTTGATTCGTTTTTGGGAAAAAGAATTTGTAATCATTAAGCCTAAGAAAAACGGTAAAGGAGACCGAATGTTTACCCAAGAAGATGTAAAAAATTTTCAATTAATTTTTCATTTAGTAAAAGAAAAAGGATTTACTTTAGATGGGGCAAAAAACAAATTGAAAACGCAACCGAAAGCAACTGTAGATACCCATGATGTCATTGCGCGATTGGAATCAGTGAAGGCAGAATTGATAAAAATTAGAAATCAATTGTAGTAGAAAATGGCAAGGCTGACAAAATTTCAGTCTATAAAATTTGGTATGTAAATTGACATGTAATAGGAGAGTGAATAATTCTCAGTTTTGTAATTAAATAAAATAAGAATCATGAAAAAATGGATACCGTTACTTATTGTTGGAATCGTTTTAATTTGGGGGTATAGTACATTTAAAGGGTTTAACAATACAGCTATTAATTTTCAGGAAGATGCGAAAACAAGTTGGTCTAATGTGGAAAGTTCTTACCAACGTAGAGCCGATTTGATCCCAAATTTGGTGAATACCGTAAAAGGTTATGCAGCACATGAAAAAGAGACTTTGGAAGCCGTAATCAAAGCAAGATCAGAAGCAACGAGTACTAAAATTGATGCCAGTAATTTGACACCAGAAACCATGGGGCAATTTCAAAAAGCACAACAAGGATTGACAGGAGCTTTAGGGAAATTGATGGTTATTGCTGAAAAGTACCCAGAGTTAAAAGCAAATACGAACTTTTTAGAATTGCAGAGTCAATTGGAAGGGACGGAAAATAGAATTAAGGTAGAAAGAGATCGTTTTAATGCTTCTATAAATAGTTACAATAAGCATATTAAAATATTTCCTAACAGTTTGTTTGCAAACATGTTTGGTTTCGAAGAAATGTCTCGATACAAATCTGCGGAAGGAAGTGAAAAAGCGGTTGAAGTAAAATTTTAAACCATGCCAGAATATCATTTATCTGAAAAAGAAGAAAAAGCGGTTGTAGATGCTATTAAGGCTGCTGAGAAAAATACTTCAGGAGAAATACGTGTTCATATTGATCCGAAATCGGATAAGACAGCTATGGAACGAGCTCAGGAATTGTTTTTTGAGTTGGGAATGCAAAATACGGCAGCAAAAAATGGAGTGCTCTTTTTTTTAGATATTAAAAATCATGGTTTTGCGATTATTGGAGACTCTGGTATTGACAAAGTTGTACCAGCCGATTTTTGGAATACGACCAAAGAATTAGTTTTGACAGAATTTAAAAAAGGAAAGTTTGGGAAAGGCTTGCAATTAGGAATTGAAGAAGCGGGTAAGAAATTGAAACAATTTTTTCCCTATCAGTCAGATGATGTAAATGAATTGTCTGATGAATTATCAAAAGGTTAAAAAAAGAAATTAAAAGAAATAGTCTACTCAAAAGTAGTTACAAAAAATAAAAAGTATGGAAACACAATTATCATTAGAACAACAAAGAGAACAAGTTCAGGCGGCATTTATATCTAAAGTTTACGGATGGATGAGCTGCGCCTTAGTCATTACAGGAGTGGTTGCTATGTGGGCCTCTTCAACAGAAGCAGTTATTAATATCTTATTTGGAAGTGGAAGCAGTCTTCCTTTTTATATTTTAATAGGTGCAGAAATTGGAGCCGTAATTTATTTGTCAGCACGAATCAATAAAATGTCGGCAGAAACTGCGGGTACTGTGTTCCTATTGTATTCGGTATTAAATGGTTTAACCTTGTCGATGGTGTTTTTAGTCTATACTTCACAATCTATTGCCTCTACATTTTTAATAACAGCATTGACTTTTGGAGTGATGAGTGCTTATGGCTATATGACTAAAAAAGATTTGACTTCTATAGGAAACTTAGCTTTTATGGCATTGATTGGTTTGATCATTGCTTCTGTGGTTAATTTCTTTATGCAAAGTGAAATGTTGCATTATATAATAGGATATGCAGGTGTATTAATTTTTGTGGCTTTGACAGCGTACGATACGCAGAAAATTAAACAAATGGCTGCTTTTGATGACGATGCAGAAACATCTAAGAAAAAATCTATTTTTGGCGCTTTAACTTTGTACCTAGACTTTGTGAACTTATTTTTATACTTACTTCGTTTTTTAGGAGATCGTAAATAAGTTTATTTCTTAAAATATTTCACCCTAAAAAATTATCGTTTTGAAACCTACTAATTTTCACATCTTTACGCTGTTTGTACTACTGTTTGTGGGAATGAGTTTTTATGGTACTGCTCAACAGTCAATTCCAGAGAAACCTAAAGTACAAACAAGTGTTTATGACGATGCGAAGCTTTTAAATGCACAGCAAAAAAAACAATTAGAACAAAAGTTGATTCGCTATAGTGATTCCACTTCTACACAGTTGGTGGTGCTGACGCTAACAACTATTGGTTCTAATGATATTGCTATGTTTGCAACCGAAATCGCACATAAGTGGGGTATTGGTTTAAAGGGAAAGGACAATGGAGTGTTGGTTCTGGTAGCAAAAAATCAACGGAAAGTGACTATTGCAACTGGTTATGGTATAGAACATAAATTAACAGATGCTCTTAGTCGTAGAATTATTGAAAATATAATAAAACCTGAGTTTAAAACCGGTGATTTTTATGCAGGTTTAGACAAAGGAACTTCTGTAATTATTGATATTTTATCAGGAACCTATAAAGCTTCCCCTAAAAACACAGCGACTGAGAATAACTCTTCAGCAAAAAGCAATGCACTCCTAGTTGTAGTCGTTATTGTGATCATCTTATTTTTTGTTTCTAGAAATAGAGGCGGAGGTGGTGGAAGAGGAAATCGAAATGTTTCTTCTGACATTCTTACTGCCATACTTTTTAGCAGTATGGGAAGAAGCAGTGGCGGCTTCGGAAGTAGCTCTGGTGGTTTTGGAGGTTCTTCTGGCGGCTTTGGCGGAGGTTTTGGTGGCGGTGGCTTCGGCGGGGGTGGAGCTAGCGGTAGTTGGTAACAAATCAAACCGATAAATTACGAAAATCAACTTTTAAAATTACTGATGCTTGTCATGAGTTTTTGAGTATTATTGTTTGAAATTTATAAGATCAAACCTAAATTATTTGACTTATGAAACGACAAGAAACAATTGCCAAAATAATGTCTAAAGTTGTGGTTACCTTAAATGTAACGCAAACTTTGGAAGAAGCAGAGCGCCTGATGAAAACACATCATATTAGACATATTCCTGTTGTCGCTAAAAAAGACGTAATTGGAATGTTAAGTTTAACAGATTTATTACGAATTAGTTTTGTTGAAGCATATGAACCGGTTTATGAATCTGTAGATACGGAAGTGTATGCCATGTATAGTGTGGAGCAATTAATGGTGAAAAATCCAACCTTAGTAAATTCTTCAAAAACAATAAAAGAAGTTGCTGAAATTTTGTCACATAATGAATTTCACGCTTTACCAGTAGTCGATGATCATAAATTAAAAGGCATTGTTACCACAACCGATTTGTTGAATTATTTGTGCGATTTAATTGAAGAGGACTAGAGTTTGAAATTAATTCCGGCCTCTAATAATTTGTTATATTTTGTAGGGTTGAATTTGTAGAGAAAGGCTCCTTTTTTAGAACTAGATTTGTCTTTTTCATCTAATTTCGTCAATACATCTAAGGCTATAATTTTTTTTCTAAAATTACGAGCATCAAATTCTATTTGGTAAATTTCTTCATACAATTTTTGCAAACTAGGGATGGTGAATTTTTCAGGAAGCAATTCAAAACCAATAGGTTGGTAGCTGGCACGTAAACGTAATTGGGTAAGTGCGTCCTTCACCATGGTATTGTGATCCAAAACTAAATCAGGCAGTTCATGTAGGTCGTGCCAAACAGCTCCGTGTTTTTCCACCAAGGCTTTGTCTTGATCTTCAATTCTAATCAAAGCATATTGGCCCACAGTAATACATCTCGATCCTGGATCTCGGTCTACTTCGCCATAGACTTTTAATTGTTTCATAAAAACATTTTCCAAACCCGTAATTTCTCTAAGTACTCTTTTTGCAGCATTGTTTACGCTTTCATCATTTTTCACAAAGCTTCCTATTAACGACCATTCGCCTTCAAATGGGGCTACCCTTCGTTTGAAAACCAATAATTTAATGGATTCATTGTCGAAGCCAAAAATAATACAGTCTGTTGCAATGTATATTTTACTCTCGGATGCGTAATAATCTACTTTTTGTGCGCTCATAGTTTCCAAAAATAGCTAAATTTATTGAAAATAAAGGTTGTTTTTTTTAAATGTACAAAATACATTTATTATCTTTGTACAACTTTAACTTAAACATATAGATTTTATGAGTACTAAATTAAGCAAATCAGACTATGAGAAAATAGATTTGTCTCTTACTTCTGATAAAGAAGGCATTGTTTTAATGGAGGCACCAGGAAGAATAAACCTAATTGGTGAACATATTGATTATAACGGAGGAAATGTATTGCCAGCAGCTATAGATAAATGTATTTATTATACATTAAAGAAAAATGACAGTGCTACTATATCGAATGTGTTAAGTAAAAATTTCTCAGAAGGTTTTTCTTTTGATATTACGATTCCTGAAAAACCAGGAGATGGTTGGTTGAGTTATTTATCCGGAGTTTTATCTGAAATAGATAAAATTGCACCTGGAAAAGTGACTGGTTTCGACTGTGTTTTAGATAGTAAATTACCAATAGGTTCTGGGATCAGTTCATCAGCAGCTTTACTTTGTGGCTTTGCAAAAGGATTGAATGAATTGTTTGAATTAAATATAGATGATATTACGATTATTAAGTTATGTCAAAATGCAGAACGTATTTTTTCTGGAGCTAACGTAGGAGTGATGGATCAATTTGCAGTTGTAAAGGGGAAGAAAGACCACTTTATATTGTTAGATTGTGAAACTTTAGAATATTCAACCATTCCTGCAGCAATGGGAACAAATATGTTATTATTGTTGAATACAAACGTATCTCATAATTTGGCGGATAGTGCCTACAATGAAAGAAGAGCACAATGTGAATCTGCATTGGAAATTATTTCAGCTAAATATCCTCAAGTAAAGACTTTGGTAGAAGCTACGGAAGAAATGGTTGAAGAGTTTAAAGAAGAATTAGGTGTAGATCGCGTAAAAAGAGCAATGCATGTAATTCAAGAACAAAAAAGAGTAGAGGCAACGGTTGAGGCTTTAAAAAACAATGATTTTACCTTGGTGGGTGAATTGTTAAATGCATCTCATGATGGTTTGCAAAATTTATATGAAGTAAGTTGTCCTGAATTAGATTTCTTGGCAGCATACGCTAAAAACGACGATCGCGTACTTGGAGCAAGAATGATGGGTGGTGGTTTTGGAGGTTGTACCATCAACCTAATTGACGAGAAGCATGTTGAAAGTTTTGTTACAGATGCCTCAAAAGCGTATAAAGAGGCGTGCAATCTTGATTTAACGGCAATACCAGTAAAAACGAATAACGGAGTAAGTAAAATAAACTAAGATGGCTACAAATATTAACGAAACATCACATAGAAGGTATAATATTTTAACAGGAGAATGGATTTTAGTTTCTCCTCATAGAACGAAAAGACCTTGGCAAGGAAAGAAGGAAGACAAAGCGGTTATGAATACCACTGCGTATGATGAAAATTGTTACTTATGCCCTGGGAATGCAAGAGTAGGAGATGATGTAAATCCTAAATATACGGATACTTTTATTTTTCAAAATGATTTTGCGGCTATATTAAATGATGAGCCTACAAGTTTTGAAAATGGTTTGTTAAAATCGGAAGTAGAAACAGGAATTTGTAAAGTAGTTTGCTTTTCTCCAAATCACTCATTGACAATTCCTTTAATGGAAGAAGAAAGTATTACAAAAGTGATCAAGCTTTGGAAAAGTGAATACGAAGAATTGGGTGCTAAAGAAGGAATTAATTACGTTCAGATTTTTGAAAATAAAGGGTCTATTATGGGATGTAGCAATCCACATCCTCACGGACAAATTTGGTCTCAAAGATCTATTCCAGGAGAAATTGTAAAGAAATCGGAAAAACAAGGAGATTATTTTAAAGCAAATGGTAAAAGTTTGCTAGGAGATTATTTAAAGCAAGAGTTAGAGGGAGATAGAGAGCGTATTCTTGCAGAGAATGATGATTTCGTAGCCTTGATTGCTTATTGGGCAGTTTGGCCTTATGAAGCAATGATTGTTCCTAAAAAACATTATCAAAACATCAGTCAGTTGTCTGAAAGTGAAATGGCTTCTTATGCGGCAATTTTGAAAGAATTGACAATAATGTATGACAATTTGTTTGAAGTTTCTTTTCCATATTCAGCAGGAATACACCAAAGCCCAACCGATGGGGAAAATAACGAAGGATGGCATTTCCATATGTCTTTTTATCCACCATTATTAAGATCGGCAACGGTTAAGAAATTTATGGTTGGTTATGAAATGTTTGCAAGTCCGCAAAGAGATATTACAGCAGAGCAGGCATCGGCAACATTAAAAGCCTTGCCAAAAACACATTATTCAAAATAATGTTTTAGAATAAAGTCACGAACAGCAAAAAGCCGAAGTATTTTACTTCGGCTTTTTGCTGTTGTTTTTTTTAGAATTAGGTTTTGTAAATAATAGGAACTGTTATTTCAATTTTGGTTCCTTCGTTTACTTTTGAATCTAATAGAAACTCTCCTTGCATCATTTTAATTCTGGCTTCAATTTGGTTGATTCCTATACCGTCAGATTTTTGTTTCTTTTTGGGGTTGAATCCAATACCATCATCTTTGATACTTATAAATAAAGATTTTTGAAATGCTAAAATAGAAACTGAAGCCTGACTCGCCTTACTGTGTTTTAGTATGTTATTGATGAATTCTTCTATAATATTATTTATTTTTATTTCAAAATTTTGATCGTAACGTCCAATATTTTTAATGTTAGAAATAATTTCAATTTGCGAATTAGAGTATTTTTCACAGAAGTCTTGAATAGCAAAACTCAAACCAAATTTTAAGAGAACAGAAGAGATTAATTCATGAGAAAGGTTTCTAATTTTGCTAGAAGCCTCGTCGATAATATCTTGAGTTTTATTGATTTCTATGGGTACTTCTCCTTTATACTGACTTTTACTGGCTTGTAAATGTAGGTTTGCAGCTGATAACAAAGCGCTAACACTGTCGTGTAGCGTTTCTGCTATTTGTTTTCTTTCCGACTCCTTACCATCTAAAGTAGCGTTTAATATTTTTATTTGTGTGTCGCTTTTTAGTTTTTCCAGTTCTTTTTCTTTTAATAATTTGGACTGGTTAAATTGTAATTGGATGTTTTCTTCATTCAATTTGGAGTTTTTTCTATAGATCCAAAAACTGATCGCTAAACCAAGGGTTCCTAAGATTAATAGTCCTCCCCAAAGTTGCATTTTTTCTCGAAATTGAACTTCTTTGATACGCCTTTTTTCAGAATTTTGTTTGATTATGTCTACGTTGTGTTTGGCTTCAACTTCAGAAATAATTCCGTCAAATTCCAAATCTCTTAGGCTATCATTAATCGAATTTGCTTTGGCTAAGTAATCATAGGCCTTATAGTCTTTTAAGTTGTATTTGGTCCATGCCAAATTGGTGTAAAGCATTTGTTTGTGCTTCGTTTTTTTTGGATAGTCCTTTGCCTTACTTAACAATGTATAGGCTTGTTGGTAAAATTTATTGGCAGCAGCATAATTATTTTCACCGAGTTTATTCCCTGCTAGTGTGTTTAAAATGAGTATTTGTGCAATTGTATCTTTTCTGAGTTTTTCTATGTCTAAAGATTTTAATACATAGTTTTCTGACCGTGTTTTATTTCTATGATAATAGTGGTAAATAGAAAGACTGTGGTATAAGGAAGACTCAGCTTTTAAGTAAGGGTATTGTTTGATAAGGTATAGTCCTTTATGAGCATAATAGGATAAGCTGTCAAGGTGTTTGGAAAATGAGATAGAGTCTTGGCTATAGATTTTAAAGTGGATTTTTGCAGCAACGATATAGTTGTCTATAATTTTCGTGGTATCTGCCGTTTTGGAAGCTATGTTTATTGTTTTGTCAGTGTACTCCAATGCTTTTTTTAAGCGTTTACTTTTTAATAAAATTTGACTGATATAATAAAAGCACTCCCCTTTTATTTCACTGTTTTCAGAGGTGTTTGATATTTTTAAAAAGCTTTCTAAAGCTTGTTCAAGTTTGTTTTGATTAAATAATAGTTTGGCATTTGCCAAATAATTTATATCGGGGTTTTGTACAAAATCAATAGCCATAGTAGAATTTACTATGGCTATTGATTTTTTATGTGCAGTACAAATACTAGTTAAAAACAGTAGTAGTATCGCTATTTTTTTGATCATTAATAACTTAATTTTTTAGTCAAAATCAAAGATTGGAGGTCCTACAACTTCTGAACCTTGATTGAATTTAGATAAGGTTGTTTCAGAAGATACATGTATAAAAACAATTCTTAATTTTTCTCCTTCAAACTTAAGATAATTTTCTGAATAGTTAACAATTCCATTATTGTCTCCTTCAGTTAAACGAATTTCATATCTTCCATGTTCTTGGCTATAGCTAAATGTAGGTACGACAAAACTAGCTACCTCAAAATTTAAATCAAAAGATCCATTTTCCAATTGAGTTATTGCATATGATTTTAAATCTGTTTTTGTTTTATTGCTAACTCCTTTTTTGGTAGTAACAGGTTCATCAAAAATAGACAAGCTAGGTATTTTAACAGAAGATTCTGTTTCGAAATCTACTTTTACTTCATTGTTAACTAAAGGAACGATACTAGTCGTCACTTCTCCGTTAGCTAAAGTTTGTTCAAGAGAATAGGTTCCGTCTTCAGCTCTGCTTAAGGTATATGATTTTAAAGGAGTCTCATTCAGAGCCTCTTCGTTTATTGTTTCGTTGCTGCATGCTGCAAAGTTAATAGCTAATGCTACTATTGCTAAAGATTTGATAAATTGTTTCATTTTGTTAGGGTTTAGTGTTGGATAATTTGTTTAAAAAAAGCGTTTTAGTTTTTTGAAAAACTAAAACGCTTGAAAATCTATAGGGGTAGGATTTTATAATATATTATTTCTTACGGCGTACATGGCTAGTCCGACCGCATTTTTCACGTTTAATTTACTGAGTAAGCTTTTTCTATAGGTGTCTACTGTACTTGTACTAATATGTAGTTTTTCGCCTATTTCTCTGGAACTCATTTCGTAACTAATAAGTTTCAGTACTTCTAATTCTCTATCTGTCAATGAGCTAATGAATACACCATCTTGGTTCGATTTTTTAACTTCTTTCCTTCCTGAAAGAGAAGAGAAAATATCTTTTTGTACTCCTTTACTAAAATATTGATCTCCTTGCGAGACACTTTTTATTGCTTCTGCTATATGTTCACCTGCACATTTTTTTGCAAGAAATCCGTTAGCTCCTAATTTTAGAACTTCTTTGACTAGTTTGACATCGTCATAGCTAGATAGAATAACTACATTTATTTCTCTACCTTGTTCTTGAAACTTTTTTAGAACTTCTATACCATCTAAAACAGGCATATTAATATCTAAAACCAGCACATCTGCTTCATTTTTTTCAAACCAATCTAACACCAGTTTTCCGTTTACAGAATGTCCTACGACTTCTATTTCTTCTTCATTATTTAGTACAGCTATGATTCCATCTATTAATATTTGGTGATCGTCAGCTATGTGAACTCTAATCTTATTTTCAACTTTCATTTTACTCTACAAATATATAGTTAACTCATTATGCGCACAATACCCATAAAACAGGAAAGTTTAGACTCCCTATTTATAGGGAGGATACAGCGCTATCCGCTAAAATTACAAAATAAAAAAATCCGAAAGAGTTAACTTTCGGATTTAATTCGCATAAATAAACTAAGATGTTAGATTTATCGCAATCGGTCAACAGATTTTACAAGATCTTCGTCCTTTTTAATTGCTTTGTTTGCCATGACGAGCAAAATAATAACAATAATAGGTAAGTAAATCCCAATACCTTTCTCTGAGATGTTCATCTCTCCAGATAAATTTAGAGACTGTGATAGCAATACGCCTAATAAATAGAAGTTGATAAGAATATTTATTCTTCCAAAGACAAATTGTTTTTTACGATCTTTAAAATTAAAGATGGTGTATAAAGACAATAAGGCAGAAACAATAAAAGAGATTCCTATAGATTTTATTAAGATACGTTCACTAGCTAGGCTTTCTAATAATCCCATGACATTGGTCTCTTCAAGAGTCCAGAAGTTCACAAGAAAAACTAGGCCTCCTGAAATTAAGGAAGCTAAAATTAGATAGATAGTTTGAACGCGTTGTATCATTTTTTTAGAGGCTCATATATTTCGAGCATGGCAAAAGTATGTTTTTATTTTTAAAAAATAAATGATTACTTTAAAAAATAAAGTATATATTTGTTACATAATCACCTACACGATTACATTGATTTCTGTTCGGAAATCGGTTCAAAAGCAATTCAAAAAAACATTCTTCAAATTCTTTTATTTAAAGAATCAGTTACAATTTAATTATACACACACTAATGTTTGAAATATCACAACTCAAAGAAAAGACACTTGTTGAGTTACAGGCTATTGCAAAAGAAAATGGCTTAAAAAAAACAAGCCAATTAAAAAAACTAGATTTAATTTACCAAATTTTAGATGCACAAGCGGCATCGTTTTCTGCTCAAGAAGTAAAAAAGGTAGAATCTGAAGCTAAACCAGCGAGACCTAAAGCAAAACCTGTCAGAAAAAAAACAGCTGCAAAAGTTGCCCCTAAAGAAAAAATAGAGAAGGTAGAATCGAATGCTGTACAAGAAAATAAATCTGAAACAACAGTAGTAGCTTCTCCAGAAACAATACAAAGCGAAACGCCATCTAAAGAAACGGTAATTAAAGAGCGTGTTGCTCCGAGAGCAAAAGCACCAAGGCCTAGACAACGTGTGCCGAAGGCTAAAGAATCTGTTACAGAAGCAACTTCTGAGAAAACAGTATCTGAGACTCCTGTAAAAAGACATGAGCCAAAACAAAACGAGCCAAAACAAAATCCTAATCAGGTGCCAAACAATCAGCATCAGAAGGAAAATAAGCCACGACCAAATAAAACACCACAACACAAGAATCAACAAAATAAAGAAAAGAATCACAACCGTAGCAATACAAAATACCGTGATCCTGATTATGAGTTTGATGGGATCATAGAGAGTGAGGGGGTTTTAGAAATGATGCCAGATGGTTATGGTTTTTTAAGATCATCAGACTACAATTATTTGTCATCACCTGATGATATATATGTATCTCAATCTCAAATTAAATTATTTGGTTTAAAAACGGGAGACACGGTTTTAGGAAATGTTCGTCCACCAAAAGAAGGAGAAAAATATTTTCCATTAATTAGAGTTTCTAGAATCAATGGATTAAAGCCTAATGTTGTGCGTGACCGTGTGTCATTTGAACATTTAACACCTTTGTTTCCTGAAGAAAAATTCAATTTAGTTGATAGAAAAAATACCTTGTCTACAAGAATAATGGATTTGTTTGCGCCAATTGGTAAAGGACAAAGAGGTATGATTGTGGCGCAGCCTAAGACGGGTAAAACCATGTTGCTAAAGGATATTGCAAATTCAATTGCTGAAAACCATCCAGAGGTATATCAAATTGTTTTGTTAATTGACGAAAGACCGGAAGAGGTTACGGATATGCAACGTAGCGTAAAAGGAGAAGTGGTTGCTTCTACTTTTGATGAGCCGGCAGACAAACATGTTCGTGTAGCAAATATTGTTTTGGAAAAAGCAAAGCGTTTGGTTGAATGTGGACATGATGTGGTCATTCTTTTGGATTCGATTACACGTTTGGCAAGAGCTTACAATACTGTTGCTCCAGCTTCTGGGAAAATTTTATCAGGGGGTATTGATGCAAATGCATTGCACAAACCTAAACGTTTTTTTGGTGCTGCCCGTAATATTGAAAACGGTGGTTCATTAACTATTATTGCTACGGCATTAACAGAAACTGGATCTAAGATGGATGAGGTGATCTTTGAAGAATTCAAGGGTACAGGTAATATGGAGTTACAGTTGGATAGAAATATCTCTAACCGTAGAATTTATCCTGCTATTGATTTGATCAAATCAAGTACACGTAGAGATGATTTATTATTTGATGCTAAATCTGTACAGCGTATGTGGGTACTAAGGAAATATTTAGCCGATATGAACCCTATTGAAGCCATGGAATTCATCAATGATAAAGTGAAATATTCAAGAAATAATCAAGAGTTTTTAATCTCAATGAATGGTTAAGAATTATTGAATTTATAAAAAAAAACGGAATTACATTTTTTGTAAATCCGTTTTTTTTTGTTTAAAATTCTTTGTATGCTAAATGAACGTTTTCTATTTCTTTAAGAAAAGTTTGTAAGGTGTCTGTTTTAGAATTGATATAGACTTCATGCTTGCCAATTTGTTGCGGTGCTAAAGATGCTATTCGTTCTAATACAGCTTTTGTTTGTTTAGCAACAGCTAACCCTGAATCGATTATTTGTATTGAATTGCCAATTATTTTTTTGATCTGAGGGATCAGAAAAGGGTAGTGGGTACACCCTAATACCAAACAATCTATGTTATTTTGAAGCATAGGTGCAAGGTGTTTTTTTAACAGCTGCTCCATTTCCTCACTTTCAATTAGTCCATTTTCAATAAGGGGAACTAAACCTTCACCTATTTGTTCTACGACTTTGATATCAGAAATATATTTTTTTGAAGTTTCAGCAAATAAAGAGCTATTTAAGGTTCCTTTGGTAGCCAATATGCCAATTGTATGGGTAAGGGTTTTAAGTGCGGCAGGTTTGATAGCTGGTTCAATTCCGATAAATGGAATGTCATATCGAGCTCTTAATATTTCAATAGCATTGGTTGTTGCGGTATTGCAGGCAACCACAATAATTTTACAACCTCTTGCTATAAGATAATCGGTGTTTTTGATGCATAAAGCAATAATTTCTTCTTTTGACTTTTGACCATAAGGTGCATTTTTACTATCCGCTAGGTAAATACTATTTTCATACGGAAGTACGTTTAGTATTTCTTTCCAAATAGAGATTCCTCCAATACCAGAATCAAATAAACCTATGGGCTGTGTATTCATATTTGTAAAAATAAAAAACTCGTTATTCTAATAAAAGAATAACGAGTTTAAGTTGGTATACTTTTAAAAATTACTTTGTTGCTGTAATTCCTAATTTTGTTTGAACAGCTTTTAATAAGTCATCACCTTCTTTTACGATCAATGCTTTAGAGTCTAAAACATAAGCAATTCCTTTTGATTTTGCTACTGCGTTAATAGCTTCTTGGGCTTTTTTAACGATAGGATCTAGGATTGCATTTCTTTTTTCAGCAATTTCTTGTTGGGCTGCTTGTTGCAATTGTTGCAATTTAGCTTGATCTGTTTGAACTTCTTTAATTCTAGCTTCGTTTTGAGCTTGAGTTTGAGAAACTTCCTCAGCAGTATACTTGTCTACTTTTGCTTTCAAGGCTTTTTGAGCAGATTGAATTTCTTCTCCGTACGTTTTTCCCAATTTTTCTAAATCAGCTTGCATTTTTACCGTTTCTGGCATACTTGCTACTAATGATTCAAAGTCTATATGGGCTACTTTTTGTGCATTTGTTGCTGATACTCCTAAAGTTAATAATGCAGCTACTAGTAAAGATTTTAAATGTTTCATTTTTTGTTTTTTAAATTAATGTTTTGGTCTTTCTTCTTTCTTTTGTGGTTAATGTTAACCTCTTTCTTATCTATGTATTACTTTTTTTACTCTTTCTTCTCTACGCTTTTTTTGTTCTTCCAATCTCTTTTTTAATGCTTCTCTAGAAGTCGCTTTTTTTATTTTGGCATCTTCTACTTCTAATTCTTTTTGTGACTTGGTTATATAGGCAATAACAGTCTTGCTAATGTCATACTTTTTATTGGCATGCAACATAATCAAATCACTTGAGCGGTCAAACACAAAATCGTATTTTTTTCGTTTTATTATTTTTTGAATCGCATTGTAAACTTCATTTTGAATGGGTTTTACCAATTGCTGTCTCAATTCAAACAAACTTCCTTCGACACCAAAATAGGTGGCTCTCATTTTTTTTAATTCAATATCTTTTATTTCAATATTTTCTTCTCTGTCTAAAATCAAATCTTCTGTAAGTAATATTTTTTCATTACTTAAGTCTGCTTTCATGGATTCAATTTCTCGTTCTCTTTTTTCAATTTCAGAACGCCAACCGGCAACTTTATTGTCTAGTTGTTTTTGTGCCTCTTGATAGGCAGGAATACTTTCTAAAATATATTCCATATCCACATACGCTATTGTTTGTGGCTTTTGTGCATTCAGCAAGCCAGCGGTTAATAAGAGTAATATGCATATGTTTTTTACCATGTATCTATTTTCTATTTGAAAAAATCGTGCCAATAATCAAGTTGGACAAATATAATAATTTAGAACTGCTGTCCAATAATAAAATGTGTTTGCCAACCAGATTTTTCTGTAGAGAAAGGAGTAGGGTCGAAACCATGTCCAAAATCAATTCCTAACAATCCAAAGGCAGGCATAAAAATTCGAATACCAAAACCAGCAGATTTTTTTACATCAAACGGATTAAACTCTTTGAAATCTTCGTAAGAATTACCCGCTTCTAAGAAACCTAAAGCATAAATAGATGCCGATGGTTTTAAGGTAATTGGGTATCTTAATTCCATAGAGAACTTATTGTATATTTTACCTCCAGCATTTCCAGATAAGATTGAATTTTCATACCCTCTTAAGCCAACAACTTCACGTCCGTCAAATTGTCCTTGTTGCAATCCGTCACCACCTACAAAATATTTTTCAAAAGGAATATTCGCCAAATCTGAATTGTAAGCTCCTAAATATCCTAGTTCAGTATTGGTCATTAAAACAAATTTACCTACTAATGGTGTGTACCATTTTCCTTTGTAAGTCAATTTATAATATTCTAACCATCTAAATTTTTCTTGGTTTATTTTACCTGTATTTGTAACGCTAATGTCGTTTCCGTATTGATCTTTCATAGCATCGTTACTGTCAATAACGCCGTCATTATTACTGTCAGCAGGTGCTGTTTTGTATTCTGCTAAGTTTTCTAAATTACCATAGTCGATATTCTTAAATAAAGAATGTGGCAAAGTGAATTTTCCACCAAGTGTAAACTCAGACCCTGTAGTAGGGAATATTTTACTTGGTCCAGAAGAATTTCTTCCTAAGGTAATACTGTAGGATAAATTGTTGGAAGTTCCTGTTCCGTTTTCGAAATTTAACAGACCGATATTGTATTGGTTGATATCATACTGTCTAAAACTAATAGCTTGACTTAAAGTAAAATAATCATCTGGCCATTGCAATCTTTGTCCCAAACCAACTGTTAATCCAATAATATTTAAACGTTTACTCTTGTCTACACTATAGGTTGTATAATCAACTTGGTATTGTTTTGAGTTGTAGATAGAGAAAGAAAAAGATTTTGGTTTTTTTCCTCCTAACCATGGTTCAGAAAAAGAAAAACTGTAAGTACTATAGTATCTACTTGCTTGTAAGCGTAAGGCTAAAGATTGTCCATCTCCCATAGGAAGAGGTTTGTATTCTTCTTTCTTTAAAATATTTCTGATAGAGAAGTTGTTAAATGACAATCCTAAAGTACCAATAAAGGCACCCCCACCATAACCACCTTGCAATTCAATCTGACTAGATCCTTTTTTTACTACAGAATAATCGATATCTACTGTTTTGTCTACATAATTAGGTTTTAAATCTGGAGTCACATTTTCAGGATCAAAGAAACCTAATTGAGAAATTTCACGAATAGAACGAATGATATTTTCTTTACTGTATAATTGACCTGGACGTGTTCTTAATTCTCTATAAACGACATGATCGTTAGTAACTTCATTTCCAGATACAGACACTTTTTTAATGGTTGCAGGATCATCTTCATGAATGCGAATTTCAACAGTAATTGAGTCATTGTCCACCTTTGTTTCAACGGCATTTACTTGAGAAAATAAATAACCACTGTTTTGGTACAAAGAAGAAATATCTTCAGAATCTGGACCTCCATCTCCTTTTACACGTTCATTTAATATTTTTGAATTGTAAACATCTCCTTTTTGAATTTTTAAGAAACGTTGTAGTTGTTCGGTAGTATAAGAGCTGTTTCCAAGATATTTGATGTCTCCGAAATAATATTTTTTCCCTTCTTGTAAAGTAATGTCTAGGTTGATTGTTTTTTCATCATCATTCCAAGTTATGGTGTCTGAAATAATTCGGGCATCTCTAAATCCTTGTTCGCTGTATTTGTCAATTAAATTGTCTAAATCTTCTTGGTATTCTTCTTCAATATATTTAGAGAACTTCCAAAAACGACCCCAAAATTTTCTTTTGGTATTTTTCAAATACTTACGTAATTTTTTATCAGAAACTTTTTCGTTTCCATGAAAAGTAATTTTGTCAATTTTTATTTTAGTACCCTTGTCTAAATGTACTTTCATTTTGACAGCGTTTACTTCAGAAGTGTCTTTTTTTGTGTCAATAGAAACTTTCGTTTTTAAGTATCCTTTGTCGGTATATTTCTTTTTGAAGTAATTTTTTGTAGTAACCAATAAGTTGTCGGTAACCATTTCACCTACTTTTAATTCGGCTTCTGTTTTAAGTGTTTTTGCTTTGGAATTGCTAACACCAGTAATTTTTACGGCACTAAGTTGTGGCAACTCAGTTACATTAAATTCTAAATAAATAGTTTCACCATCTATTTTAGTTACATATACGTCAACGGTACTAAAACGTTTGGTACCATAAAGACGTTTAATAGCGCTGGATAATTTGTCGCCAGGTATTTTAATTTTTTGGCCAGGTGTAAGTCCAGAATAGACTTTTACTGAATTTTCACTGAACTGTTGTGTTCCTACAACCGAAATTTCTCCAAGAACATATTTTTTGTTTTCTACAAAATTGATGTTTTCAGACTTGGTTGTTTCTTTCTTGTCTTGAGAAAAAGTTAGTTGTGAAAAAGTTACTGCGAATAGCAGTAAACCTATTTTAATTTTTGTCATTTAAATTCTCAATTTGTTCGCTTGTTTTACCAAAGCGTCGTTCACGATTTTGATATTCTACTACAGCCTTATAAAAATCGTCTCTTCTAAAGTCTGGCCAAAGTACATTTGTAAAATGCAATTCAGCATATGCTATTTGCCAAAGTAAAAAATTACTGATTCTTTGCTCACCACTTGTTCGGATGAGTAAATCCACATCTGGCAAAGAAAATGTATATAAATGATTATTAATAATGTTTTCATCAATTTCTTCTACGGAAATCTCATTATTAACAACTTTTTTAGATATATTTTTAACAGCGTTAACAATTTCCTCTCTTGAGCCATAGCTTAAAGATAAGGTTAGGGTTAAAGAACTGTTGGTTTTGGTAACGTCAATAATGTCATTTAATACTTTAAGCGCTTTTTCAGGTAACTGCGATAAGCGTCCAATGGCGTTTACTTTGATGTCGTTTTTTTGAAAAGTTGGAAGTTCCTTTTTTAAGGATTGAACCAAGAGGCTCATCAAAGCATCCACTTCTAATTTTGGTCTGTTCCAATTTTCGGTAGAAAAAGCATATAAGGTAACGGCTTTTGTACCGATTTCTCCTGCTGCTTCCAAAGATTCTCTAACAGCTTTTAATCCGTTTTTATGACCAAAAATTCTAGCCATTCCTTGCTTCTTTGCCCAACGTCCATTACCATCCATAATAATGGCTACGTGTTTGGGTACCTTGGTTCTGTCTATTTGTGATAAAATGTCCATTAACGTATTCTAGAGTTGTAACAGGCAGGTCTACCAAATGTATAAACTAAAGAAATACCTGTAAAAGTATACCAGTCGTTTGTTGCCGAGTTGTTGAATTTTTCTTTATTTGGATGGTCGGCAGCTAAAATCTCCTCTGAAATAAACTGACCGTCATCTAAATTATCTGTAAATGTATACTGCACTCTTGTTTCAATAGCCAAAGCAAACCTTCCGTAAAGTCTAGTTTTGTAGCCAATCCCAAAAGGAATGGCAAGGCTTCTTTCGTTTTCGTAATTGACTATTATTTCAGGGTCAACACTTGGTGCTGTACTTTGTGCCGCTTTAAATTGAATGGCAGCCAATCCTAAAAATAAATAAGGAGTGCGTTCCTGACCTCTATAGGCTAAATTGTATTCGAAAAAATTTATTTCTATTCCTACCGAAAGTTCGGTTATAGATTTGTTTATAGAGTTTTCAAAGGAATGTTGTACTTCGTTGTAAGAATCTGCATCATCTGGATTGATGTTTAATTTAGACAAAGATGCTCTATAGGCGATTCGCGGAGTTTTGTTGAATTTGTAAATTAAACCGCTTGCCGATGAAAAGGGTCTGAAAACTTTTGAAGAACCTACGTCTCCAACATGATTGCTTCCACCCAATAACAATCCAAGTTCGTTAACTTGAGCCGTTAGAACGCTGGTCAGCATCGTGAAAATTAAAATAAAAATTGGTTTTCCCATAGTTGAAATTGCGAGCAAATATAATTATTTCAATTTGCTTAATAAAGTTAAACAAGGTATTTTTTAATACACTTAAGTTTAACTAGTTTACAGGCTGTTTTATTGTGTAAACAGACAAGTAATTTAGATGAAATTTGTGCTAAATCAAGCAGAGAGTTTAAAATTACATGTAGTTTCTTTTGTCTTCTCCCCAAAAAAGTTTGCTTCTCAAGGTTTCAATAAAAGTTTGTTGGTTTAGTTGTATAATTTTTATTTGGAAAGACGCTTTTTTCAAAGTGATTTCTGTTTCAAATTCTACCGTAGAAACTCTGGAGTCGAGTGAAAGGAAAAATTCTTTTTCTCTACCAATAACTTTCAATTTTATATTTGTACTATCAGGAATTACCAAAGGTCTTGCGCTTAAGTTGTGTGGCGCAATAGGTGTTAAAACAAAATTATTAGATTCTGGAATAATGATAGGGCCGTGGCAACTTAAAGAATAACCTGTAGATCCAGTAGGAGTGGCAACCACTAGGCCATCCGACCAATAGGTTGTTAAAGATTCGCCATTTAAATAAGCTTCAATACCAATCATTGACGTAGAGTTTTTACGAGCAATGGTTACTTCGTTTAAAGCAAAATTTAATTCTTTAAAATCAGCATTTTTATTGTTGGTATGAATTTCTAATAAGGCGCGCTCTTGAATGGTGTATTCATTATTGATCAATGAAAAAATGGCGCTTTCTATTTCTTTTTTCTGAACGGTGGCTAAAAAACCTAATCGTCCGGTATTGATCCCTAAAATGGGGATGTTTAAATCTCTCACAAGGGTAACCGCATTCAAGATAGTTCCATCTCCTCCTAAGGTAAATAATAAATCAAAGGAATTGTCTAAATCTTCATAGCTAGAAAAAGTAGGTAAGTCTAAATTTTTTACGCCGAGTTCAGAAAGTATTTTTATGAAATCTTTTTCAATAACAATCTCAATATCGTATTTGTTTAAGTTTTCAATTAAAATTTCAAAATATCGACGGTCGTTGTTTTTGTAGGCTTGTCCAAAAATGGCAACTTTTTTCATCTAAAAGAGGTTGTTTTTTATGTAAAAAATTCGGCTGCAAGTTACAGGAATTTTATGATACCTTGCAGAAACTTTTAGAATATTTTCTTTAAACATTCAGGTACTTCTGTAAGTATTCCGATCTATTTTTTAAATCTTCTAAATAAGAATCGTCTCTATGTTTGCTAACAATTCGGTATTCATACCTTCTAAAAGATTGAATAATTTCATTGATGCTTTCTGATTTTATTTTCAGGGTTATTTGGGTGTTGCTTTGTGTTGTTTCCGTAATTAATGAGCCTAATAACTTACCGTTATTTGTCTCTACTATTTGTGCTATTTCACTAAAATTGTAGTGCAGGTTGTCTTTTTCAACCACAAGCACAATGCCTTCTTCGTTTAAGAAAGGGGTGTCCGAATAAAATAGCAATACGTCGTTTAAATCGTAATAGCCAATGTAGTACTTATTGGTGTCAAGTAAAGGTAATAGGTTGCTTTCATTACGCGCAAAAAGGTGTAATAAATTAATCCAATCATCTTCTTCTGTAGCAAAAAAGGATTCAAAAAGATAAGTGAAATCGGCAACTTCCTTGCTGTCTTCTTCTAAAGTCACAAGGTCGCTTTCTGCAATCAATCCAATCAATCGCTTGTCTTCAACAACAGGTAAGTGACTGTGTCTTATTTGGATAAATCTATTTTTTACTTCAGCAATAGTTAGCTCTAGAGTAATTGGATTTAGGTCTTTTTGTATGTAATCAGCAAGGTTCATCTCGAAAATTCATTTTATGCAAAATAAACAAATTTCCTTTAAAATGATGTATTTTCGCATTTTTAAAAAAGTCTTGAGTTATATACAGGAAGACGGAAAAAATATTTGAGATGACTAAATTAAGTGTAAACATAAATAAGATTGCTACTTTAAGAAATTCTAGAGGAGGAGATACACCCAATTTATTAAAAGTGGCTGCTGATATTGAGTCTTTTGGAGCAGAAGGAATTACCATTCATCCTAGACCAGATGAAAGACATATTCGTTACCAAGATGCCTACGATTTAAAAGATTTGGTAAGCACGGAATACAACATAGAAGGAAATCCTATCGATTCTTTTAAGGAAATGGTCTTGAAAATTAAGCCAACGCAAGTAACTTTAGTTCCTGATGGTGATGACAATATTACTTCTGATGCGGGTTGGGATACAATTAAAAATCAGGAATATTTAAAAAAGATTGTCGCGGAATTTAAAGCAGCAGGGATACGTACTTCAATATTTATTGATCCAAATTTGGAGATGATTAAAGCTGCAGCGACAACTGGAACGGATAGAATTGAATTGTATACGGAAGAATTTGCTGTGGAATATGCAAAAGGAAATACCGATGCGATCAAGCCTTATGCTGAAGCAGCACAGTTGGCATATGAGTTAGGAATGGGGGTAAACGCTGGTCACGATTTGAGTTTGGACAATATTCAGTTTTTTGGAGAAAATATTCCGCATTTGGCAGAAGTTTCTATTGGCCATGCATTGATTTCTGAATCGTTGTATTTAGGATTGGAAAATGTGGTGAATATGTATTTGTACAAATTGAAAAAGGCTTAGTTTTTTTAGCATATTTCTAGAGTTTAAATCGAATTAGATAATTTTAAAAACTAAAAACTAAAAACTAAAAACTAAAAATGCAGTTATTACATTCTAAAATTCAAGGTACAGGTCAGCCGCTACTTATTTTGCATGGGTATTTTGGTATGGGCGACAATTGGAAATCTCAAGCCAATAATTTGTCAAAAAAGTATGAGGTGCATTTAATAGACCAGCGAAATCATGGAAGAAGTTTTCATTCTGATGATTTTGATTATGAATTGCTGGTGGAAGATTTAAAAAATTATGTAGCTCATTATAAGTTAGAAAGTGTTCATTTATTAGGACATTCTATGGGAGGTAAAACGGCGATGTTATTTGCGGTTAGTTATCCAGAAAAAGTGAAATCTTTATTGGTGGCTGATATTGCTCCTAAAAATTATCCTCCACACCATCATCAAATATTAGAAGCTTTAAATGCTGTTGATTTTTCTAAAATTAAGTTACGAAACGAAGTGGATGCGGTGTTAAAAAATTACATCAATGAAGAAGGTGTTCGCCAGTTTTTATTGAAAAACATTTATAGAAAAACCAAAACAGAATTGGCATTTCGATTTAACTTAGAAAGCTTGACAGAAAATAATAGTGAAGTTGGAGAGCCTTTACCTGCGTTTGCTGAATTTGATGGACCTACCTTGTTTTTAAAAGGTGGAAATTCAGGCTATATTGCTGCAGAAGATGAAGGGCAGATAAAAGCTCATTTTTCTGATTCTGAAATTGTTACTGTCAAAAATGCAGGTCATTGGTTGCATGCAGAAAATCCGTCAGACTTTTTAAAGGAAGTAGAAGACTTTTTGTCAAAACACAACTAATATTTGATCACGGCATTGTTTTCGCGCTCATTTTAGTGTTCACATAAATACTAGAAAGATGAAAACATTATTAAAAATTCTTTTAACCGGAATTGCGGTGCTTTTGGTACCGGTAATTTTACCCTCTGTAACGGTTGTAAATTATACAACGGCTATTTGGGTGGCTGCAGTTTTGGCTTTGTTAAATACTTTTATTAAACCTGTTTTGTTAGTTTTAACTTTACCGGTTACCATAGTAAGTTTAGGGTTGTTTGTGTTTGTAATCAACGCAGCAATCATATTAATGGCCAGTAGTTTGGTAGATGGTTTTCATGTGCCAGGCTTTTTTACGGCCTTATTGTTTAGTTTCATTTTATGGGTTTTTCGAACGTTATTGTTTTCACTCATTAAGGAAGATGAACAAAACACTTGGAATAGAACACGTTAATTGATTGTTCAATTCATAAAAAAGTGTTATTTTTGCACCCAATTTTTTAAGGATTTCAAATACTAAAGAATCAAGATGAATATTACAAAAGAAAGTATAGACTCGTTAAATGCTGTTGTTAAAGTTGATATTACAGCTGCTGACTATCAAGAAAAAGTAGAATCAATTTTACAAGATTACCGTAAAAAAGCGGATATCCCAGGATTTAGAAAAGGGCATGTGCCAATGGGGATGGTGAAGAAGCAGTATGGTAAATCAATCATGATTGATGAAATCAATAAGATTTTACAAGAATCTTTAAACAACTATTTAACTGAAGAAAAGTTAGATATCTTAGGAAATCCATTGCCAAAAGTAAACGAAGAATTTTCTTGGGATAAAGAAGATTTTTCTTTTGAATTTGAACTAGGATTGGCTCCAACTTTTGAAGTAGATTTAAGCGCTAAGAAAAAAATTACGCAATACAACATTATTGCTGAAGATAGTTTGATTGATAAGGAAGTTGAAAATTTACAAACACGTTTTGGTAAAGTTGTACCTCAGGAAGAAGTTGCTGAAGGAATGAACGTTGCAGGAACTTTTGTAAATGCTGAAAAAGAAATTGAAAACAAAGCAACAATTAGCTTAGCTGACTTGAAAGGGAAAGTGAATTTAAAGAAATTTATTGGCGCTAAAGTTGGTGATGTAATTCAATTAAAATCAAAAGGATTATTTGAAGATAGCCATAAATTAATGGGTGCTTTAGGTTTGTCTCATGATGAAATTGAAGGATTAGAAATTGAATTAACTTTTACTGTTGAAGAAATTACATTGACAGAATTGGCTGATTTAGATCAAGAATTGTTCAATAAAATCTTTGGAGAAGGAAATGTTGCTACTGCCGAAGAATTGAGAGCTAAGATCAAAGAAGATGCTGAAGGACAGTTTAAAATGCAAGCTGAACAACAATTACTAAACAGCGTTACTGAATATTTAGTAGAGAATACTAAATTTGATTTACCTGTTGAGTTCTTGAAAAAATGGTTAGCAACTGCTGGTGAAAATCCTATTTCTGCAGAACAAGCAGAAGCAGAGTTTGAAAAATCTGAAAAAGGTTTACGTTACCAATTAATCGAAGGAAAAATCATGTCTTCTAACGATATCAAATTGGATTACGCTGAGTTGAAGGAATATGCAAAAGGATTTATCAAATCTCAAATGGCACAATACGGAAACTTAAACCCAGAAGAAACTGAATTAGAAGAAATTGCAGGTAGAGTGTTAAGTAATCAAGACGAAGCTAAACGTTTGCAAGAACAATTGGTAAGTCAAAAATTATTGGCTTTTTACAAAGAGAATATTACTTTTAAGGAAAAAGAAGTTACTTATGAAGCTTTCGTAAAAGAAGTATACAAATAAGAATATTTGATATTATAAAGAAGCGCTTTTTGGGAGACCAAAAAGCGCTTTTTTTTTGAATTTAATTTATTTTTTATAAAACATGAAATTATTTTATTTCTAATGCTTTTTTTCTAAACCGTATTCACCTGAAAGTGATTTTATCGCTCTTTCTGTAGAGAAGAATTTTGAAATTGAAAAAATAAAATCCATCAAAAAATCATTTTGAGAATATTTGAAAAACTTATTTTGTGCGCGCTTAGATCGCTGGTAATTCAAAAGAAATCTTGCCTTCCAATCTGATTCGTATTCTGCTAAATAAGAAATATTGTCTTTTTCCAATGCTTTATCAATGGCTTTAGAGGCAATAAGTGCTGCTTCAAAAATAAACTTATAACCTTCGCCAACAATTGGGTTTACTTGAGAAACACTATCTCCAACGCAAATTAAATTATTCAAAACAAATTTTTCTAATACAGGCGTAATAGGAATACTTCCGCCCTCAACTTTTTCATTGTCTTTTAGAACTAATTTTTTGATTTTAGGGAATTCTAAAATTTTATTCAAACGAATTTTTAATTCTTTCGTTGCTTTGTCGTCGAAAGAACCAAATCCAATAATGGCTCGTTTGTTTTTTAACGGGAAAATCCATCCGTAACCACCTTGATAAATCTTACCAATTAGCAAGTGCATTTCACTTGAATTTCCTAAATATTTCACATTGTATTCTACACCAGTTGCCAAGGCTGTTTTGTCACTTTGGAGCTGTACCTTTTTACTAAGAATTCCGTTTGTTCCTGAAGCATCAATAAAAATTTTGCCAAAATAGTCATTTTTGTTTTTGTCAGATACTGAGATAAACTGACCATCTTGGCCTTTGTTAATGCTACTGATAGCTACACCTGTTTTAATTGTAACATAATTGGTGTCAATTTTAGCTATAATTTCTTCGTGGACTTTCTTTTTATCTAGGATGTATAAATTTGATTTTAGTTTGCGTTGAACGTTTTTCGAATGAAAAGAAATTGTATCAATATTTTGGGCGACAACATTTGCTGTTAAACCAAAATCATCAAGATTCATAAAACTACCAAGAGTGTTGAAAGTGAAGTTTACTAAATCTTTTTTTCTGTCCAAAAGCAGGACTGTTCGTTTTTGTTTTCCAAGTTCTCTGGCAAGTAGTATGCCTGCGGTTCCTCCTCCCACAATAACAACATCAAAATGATCCATATATACGTAAAATAGTAGGTTAATTTCGTTTAAAGGTGTCAGGTAAAAATAAAAAAAGAAATCAATGTATTGACATTAAGTTTTTAATTTTGAGTTTTTAGTTAAAAAAATAATTTTACTCAACACTCAACACTCAACACTCAACACTCAACACTCAACGCTATTTTTTTTGTCCTCTAGTTCTTGGTTTTTTATATTTCTTAGCCAATTCTCTTCGGTAAGAACCACCTTGATTGGTTTTCTTATTTTTTTCTTTCTTTTCATGGAAAGCAGGACCAGGTGCAAATTCCTTTGAGCGTTTCTTTTGGTAAGGCTTTATTTCTTCTTTCGGAATTTCATCATCCGTCATTTTAGAAGATCTAGGAACTTCTTCAGGGAAATCTAATGCAGGTATTTTAAACTGCATTAATTCTTCAATAGAAGCCAAAACTTCTTCGTCTTGTTCAACGGTAAATAAAATAGCATTTCCTTCATTTTCAGCTCTACCTGTACGTCCTATTCTATGGATGTAGTTTTCTGCATCTTTTGGTGTGTCGAAGTTAATTACATGACTGATTCCTTGGATGTCAATACCTCTAGCCAAAACATCGGTTGCAATTAAAATTCGATGTTCTCCTTCTTGAAAGCCTGCAATAGCTTGTAATCTGTAGTTTTGCGATTTGTTAGAGTGGATGACAGAATAACCGTCTAAACTTCCTGTAGTATTCTGAATTTCTGTAAACAAGCGATCTGCGACTCTTTTGTTTTTTACAAAAACTAAAACTTTGCTAAATGTTTCTTTGTCCGCTAGTAAATGTGTTAACAAATTTACTTTGGTGTAAAAATTCTTAGCATAATATAAGGTTTGGTCAATTTTTTCAAGCGGTGTTCCTGATCTTTCAATTTCAACATATTCAGGATTCTTAAAAAAGGTTTGAATAATTTCTTTTACATCTTCTGTCATGGTAGCAGAGAATAGAATACTTTGTTTTTTTTCTGGAAGTAAATCTAAAACAATAGACAATTGATGTCTAAATCCTAAGTTCAAAACTTCATCGACTTCATCTAGAACTAATTTTTGAATTTTTTTCAAATTCAAAACTTTACTCACGCCTAAATCAATCAATCTTCCGGGGGTAGCCACCAATATATCTAAACCATCAAAAATCATTTGTTTTTGAGTGTTGATATTAGCACCTCCATAAGCACCACCAATTCGGGTATTGATGTAGGTTGTTAAGTCTTTTAAGGCAGCAACAACTTGGATCACTAGTTCTCGAGTAGGAACTACAATAAGTATTCTTGGATGTTTTTGTTCAGAATATTTTAATTGCTTTAATAAAGGTAATAGGTAAGCAAATGTTTTACCCGTTCCTGTTTGGGCAATTCCAACCATGTCTTTTCCCGATAAAATTACAGGGAAAGCTTTTTCTTGAATAGGTGTTGCGTAATCGAACCCTAATTCATCTAAAGCGTTAAGTAAAGGCGTGTTTAATTTTAAATCTGAAAATTGCATCTTTGTAGTAAGTGTCTATTAAGCTGCAAAGATAGACTATTATTATTCTAAGTTTTAACTTTTTTGAGATTCCTAAATCCTCCAATTTTATTTTCTGTTTGTGGTAAAAATCATACAGAAAATAGCTGTTTAAAGTCTTTCAGAAATGAATAACTAGAAATAAAATTTTTAGTCTTTTTTATTTTTGTTGATCTCGTCCTGTAATTTTCTACTTAAAACCTGTTGGCGCTCTAAAGATTTCTTTTGGTGAATTTCAAATTCTCTTTGTGTTTCGTCTAACATTTGTTGCGCTTCTTTAGTCAAAACCAAACTGTTTTTAAATTTGAAAATAAAGAAACCTGAAGTCACCAATAAACCGGTGATGATTAGAAGAATAATGAGCGTGTAATTTCTCTTACTCATTTGAACACCTAAAAAGCCAATAGAGTCTTGTCCCGTCTTCGCAAGATTTAATTCGTTATTTTTATTAAGTAATTCTTTTTTTAATTGCGCAATTTCTACGTTTTGTTTGGAGATGGCTTTTCTGTTTGCCGTCAAATCATTTTTTAAAAATGAAATGGTGTCCTTAACATTTTCTTGCAAGGCTACAAAACCGGTTCTCGTAATTACCTTGTACTCTTGGTAGTTGGTAGATGTTTTGTATAAATAATCAAAACGATTTTCAATAGTTCCTTTGTTTTCAAAAGGGTTGGCTAATTTTGTACGTTGTCCATTCATTGTTAGTGGTGCAATAAATACCAAAGCAAACAAAAAATATAAAAACTCTCTTTTCATAAAATCTTCTTTAAGAACCACTCGTATGGTTTCAGGTGTAAATTTATACAATTCTTACTAAATCATAAGTACCTTTTTTAATTAAAATAAGCAAGGTCTTTGTTTTTAGTCCGACTACAGCTTTTCAAGTGAAGGAGATATCTTGTTGAAAAATGATGAATTTCAAATGTGAAACCATAGTACAACTTAGCGATTATCTTTTTACCTTTACACTCTTTAATTAAAAACTGAACTCAAATGGATTACGGAAAAGAATTCGAAAAATACGCAACAAAACATCATGGAATTAACAGCATGCACTATGATAAAATAAGAAGTTCTGTAACTCCCTATATCATGGAAGAACGCCAAATGAATATTACTCAAATGGATGTTTTTTCTAGGTTAATGATGGATAGAATTATCTTTTTAGGTACGGGTATTAACGACCAAGTAGCTAATATTATACAAGCACAATTATTGTTTTTAGAAAGTGTAGATGCAACCAAAGATATCTCAATATATATCAACTCTCCAGGAGGTGGGGTTTATGCTGGATTGGGAATTTACGATACCATGCAATTTATCAAGCCAGATGTAGCAACAATATGTACAGGTATGGCAGCCTCAATGGGTGCTGTTTTAATGTGTGCTGGTGAAAAAGGAAAACGTTCTGCTTTACCACATTCAAGAGTCATGATTCACCAACCTTTAGGAGGCGCTCAAGGGCAAGCGAGTGATATTGAAATTACTGCAAGAGAAATCATGAAATTGAAAACGGAATTGTATGAAATCATTTCAAATCATTCAGGTCAATCTATGGAAAAAGTACATGCTGATTCTGATCGTGATTACTGGATGAAAGCTGACGAAGCGAAGGCTTACGGAATGGTTGATGAAATTTTAACAAGAAATAAATAGTATTGCTGCTATAGTGAAGAGACGTATCTCAATACTTGGTACTTAATACTTGATACTAAAAATAATGTCGAAAGAAGAAAATTTAGAATGTTCGTTTTGTGGACGAAAGAAGGTGGAGACGGATTTACTAATTGCAGGAATGGACGCCCATATTTGCGATAAGTGTATTGAACAAGCACATGGAATTGTTTTAGAAGAAATTTTAGACCAGGAAGAAAATGTTTCAGTTTCAGATTTAAAGGTGAAAAAACCGATTGAAATTAAAGCGTTTTTGGATCAATATATAATTGGTCAAGATCAAACAAAAAAAGCAATGGCCGTTGCTGTTTACAATCACTATAAAAGATTGACACAAGACAAAGACGATGCAAATGATGTAGAGATCGAGAAAAGTAACATGATTTTGGTAGGGCAAACAGGGACAGGTAAAACCCTGATTGCTAAAACTATTGCAAGAATGTTAAACGTTCCTTTTTCAATTGTTGATGCTACGGTTTTAACACAAGCAGGGTATGTGGGTGAAGATGTAGAAAGCATTCTTAGCCGTTTGTTACAAGCAGCCGATTATGATGTTGAAAAAGCACAAAGAGGAATTGTATTTATTGATGAAATAGATAAAATTGCTCGTAAGGGTGACAATCCTTCAATTACTAGAGATGTTTCTGGTGAAGGTGTGCAACAAGCCTTGTTAAAATTATTAGAAGGTACGGTGGTCAATGTTGCGCCTAAAGGAGGAAGAAAACATCCTGAACAAAAATTTGTAGAAGTAGATACCAAAGATATTTTATTTATTGCAGGTGGTGCTTTTGCAGGAATTGAAAGAAATATTAGTACGCGATTAAACCGACAAGCGGTTGGATATTCGGCCTCTGTTTCTGACGATAAAATTGATGAAGATAACTTATTGCAATATGTAATTCCTAGCGATTTAAAAACTTTTGGTTTAATTCCTGAAATTATTGGGCGTTTGCCAGTGTTAAGTTATATGAATCCGTTGGATGCAGAAACCTTAAGATCAATTTTAACGGAACCTAAAAATTCATTGATAAAACAATACACTAAATTGTTTGAAATGGATGGTGTTGCTTTTACTATTGAAGACGAAGCTTTGGAATACATTGTTGAAAAAGCCTTGGAATATAAATTAGGAGCTCGTGGATTAAGATCTTTATTAGAAGCCATCTTAACCGATGCCATGTTTGATTTACCAAGTTCTGATCAAAAAGAATTTAGTGTAAGTAGAGCATATGCTGAAACGAAGTTGACCAATTCTACCATTAAAAAATTAAAGGCAGTTTCTTAAAGCTGTCTTTTTATAAGTGTAAAGTAATTTACGCTCACGAAACAAAATTTAAAAAATGTTTTTTTGAGCTTTCAATTAGAAAGTATTAAAGAAAGTTTTTTAAATTTTGTTGTTTAAAAAAGTAAGTCTCGAATTTGAGCAATTGATAAAATGATTCAAAGAAGTACCATAGATCGTGTTTTTGAAACCGCCCGTGTTGAGGAGGTTATTGGTGAGTTTGTTACCTTAAAAAAAGCGGGAAGTAATTTTAAAGGTTTAAGTCCGTTTACGGATGAAAAATCTCCTTCATTTATGGTGTCTCCTGTCAAACAAATTTGGAAAGATTTTAGTACGGGAAAAGGAGGAAATTCTGTAACCTTCCTTATGGAACATGAACATTTTTCTTATCCAGAAGCAATTCGATACTTAGCAAAAAAGTACAATATTGAAATAGAGGAAGAGGAGCAAACCGATGAACAGAAAGAAGCGGCTGATGAACGTGAAAGTATGTATTTGGTTTCTAATTTCGCTAAAGAGTATTACCATGATATTTTATTAAATCACCCCAAAGGGAAGGCTATTGGACTCTCTTATTTTAAAGAACGTGGATTTACAGATGAAACGATTAAAAAGTTTGAATTAGGATATAATTTAGACGACTGGTCGGCCTTTACAGATACCGCCATTAGAAAAGGGTACGATTTAAATTATTTGGCCAAAACAGGACTTTCCATCGTAAAGGATAACAACAAACAATTTGACCGTTTTAAAGGGCGTGTGTTGTTTCCTATACAAAGTATGAGTGGTCGTGTTTTAGGTTTTGGTGGACGTATTTTAACGGCTGATAAAAAAGCTGCCAAATACTTAAATTCACCAGAGAGTGATATTTACCATAAGAGTAAAGTTTTGTATGGAATTTACCATGCAAAGCAATCCATTGCCAAAGAAGATCGCTGTTTTTTGGTAGAAGGGTATACCGATGTTATTTCCATGAACCAAGCGGGTGTAGAAAACGTTGTGGCTTCTTCTGGAACTGCATTAACACCAGATCAAATTCGATTAATTAGAAGATTGACACCCAATATTACGGTTTTATTTGATGGTGATGCTGCCGGAATTAGAGCTTCTATTCGAGGTATTGATTTGATTTTGGAACAGGGAATGAATGTAAAAGTGCTTATTTTTCCTGAAGGCGATGATCCAGATAGTTTTTCTAAAAAAGTATCTAAAGAAGAATTGACAGAATATTTAGATGTAAACGCTAAAGATTTTATCAATTTTAAGGTGTCTCTGTTAATGGAGGAAGCCAAAAATGATCCTGTTAAAAAAGCAGGGTTGATTCGAGATATTGTGACCAGTATTTCTAAAATTCCTGACAATATCCAAAGAGAAGTTTATGTACAAGAATGTTCTCGAATCATGGATATTTCCGAAACGGTTTTGTTCAATGAATTGGCTCAAATTGGAAAGAAAAATGAACGTGAAGCTTACCAAAAAAGACAACAAGAACAAAAGCAACAAGAAAGACAACAACAACGATTAGGGACAAGTTCAGGTACTCTAAAATCGGGAGGAGAAGGCGAAGACCAAGAAGCATATTTCCAAGCCAGAATTTCCCAAGAAGGCGGAGCTAAAGGAAAAAATGCAGGTTTGCAAACTTCCAAAGAAATTGATACGCTGGCCATTTTAGAAAGAGAGATTATCAAAATATTATTGTTGTACGGAAATACGCAAGTCGATTTTATTGATTGGTTAGAGGAAGTCAATGAATTTGGAAAGGTAGTTATGGTAAAGGACGAGTATTCAAATTTTGTTTCACAAGAATTGTATTTGCAATTGCAAGACGATGAAATAGAATTTACAAACCCTCATTTTCAGAAAATTTATTTGGAAATCATCAACCGATTGAATCAAGAACAAAGTATTTCTATAGAACAGCTAACGAGTCACCAAGATCCCGATATTTCTCAATTGGTTACGGATATTTTAATGGATGATGAAAAGCATATTTTAAGCGATTGGGAGGCTAGAGATATTTATGTTACCGGAAAAGAAGAGGTACTTCCAAAATTGGTTACTGATGCAATTTTGAATTTAAGACGTGTATTGATAGAGCTTAAAATTAAAGAATTGATTGTCGAAATTTCCAATCCAGACAATAGAGAATCTACTTTAGAGATGGTGGTAAATTATACAGAACTGAAAAAGAAACTGTTCGAAAAGTTGAATAGAATTTTATAATTTTTTTAAACTCTTGTCTCTAATTCAATAACTTCTAAGTTTTTTATGTCTCCTTTTTCTATTTCAAAACGAAGCATGGTTCTTACTTTATGAAAACCATGTTTTCCTGCGGCACCGGGATTCATGTGCAATAAATTTAGTTTTTGATCGTACTGGACTTTTAAAATATGTGAGTGCCCGCTAATAAATAATTTAGGTGGATTTGCTTTTAGTTCTTCTCGGATACGTTGGTTGTATTTATCAGGATAGCCTCCAATATGGGTCATCCATACCGAAACACCTTCTACAATAAATTTAGCGTCTAAAGGATATTCTGCTCGAACCGTTTTGTCATCAATATTGCCATAAACGGCTCTAAATGGTTTTAATTCTTTTATACTATCTGCAACTTCAATAAGACCAATATCACCAACATGCCAAACTTCATCTGCTAGTTTTACGTATTTTAATATTTGTGCATCTATAAAACTATGCGTGTCTGAGAGTAATAAAATTTTTTTCATGAAGCGTAGAAGTAGAAACTTCTGTTTAATTATTTTTTAGAAATAAGTTTTGTTGACAGCCAAGCTATAGGCAAGTAAGCCAAGCTTAAATCGGTTATTACAAACCAAGTTGGTGAGGGAAGCATAAGCACATTAGAAATTCCACCTAACAAGAAAATAAATCCAATTCCATAAGCAAATTTTTGTTGGTGTTTTTTTACCATGGCTAGCACACAAGTAGCAGCAACAAGTGTACCTAAGGCGTGTGCTAAAAACGGAAATAGAAAATGTTTGGCTTCAAATAAATGCATACCTGCGGCAAGCCCTTCCATGGTGGTATTGTCTACGCCTTCTGGTGGTGGAATAATGGAGCTGCTAACAAGAATAACGCCCATATTGATAGCGCTTCCAAGGATCAAACTTAAAACTACTGCGAGAATATTTCTTAGTATCGGATTCATAAGAATGGATGTAAAGTTGTATAGTTATTTTCGAATAAGTTGAAGGCTATCTAATTGCAATCTGGTTTGTAGCCATCTTTTTAATTGTTGTTCTTTTAAATCTGTATTGTCAATAGAATCTTTCCATTGAATTTGAAAAACAGGAATGGTATCAATTCGAGTAAAATCGGTACTTAAAACATTCGAAAAACTGATATTTTTTAATTCTTCGTAATTTATTTTTGCTTCCTGACTCACTTGAATAAAAGGAATTTGTTTTTTTTGTATTCTCTCTAAATCATTTAATAAAGTTCTTATCGTCTTGTCTTTTTCATTGATCGTTTCTTCTTTGGTAGCAATCAATTCTTGATTTTTTACGTAAGAACTTTTAATGGTATTTATTTCATCTAATAATTTAGAAGTTTCATTGTCTTGCTGAATTTCTAATCGGGTGTTGAATAAGTCAAATGTGGGTAGTTTTTCAGTCCAAATGGCCAATTCATCTTGTTGAATGTTTTTTCCAAGAACCACCAGTTTAATTGTTCTTTTTGGATAATCTATTTCGGTGTTGATAATTCCTGCTCCGGTTTTTTCTTTTAATACCGTTATAAATTCTTGTGCATTTTGATCGAATTTATTCTTCTGAAATAAACCATAAAATAAATAAATACTAAAGCCTAAAATAACAATTGCTACTAAAGATGCCATTTGGGCTATCCGTTTTCTTTTAACCGAATCAATATAGCGTACCATTGGAAATCGCAAGGATTTTACAACCACAAAGGTTGCCAAAGCAATAAATATAGCATTGATCGTAAATAAAAACATAGCGCCTCCAAAGAATTTTAAATTCCACGTGGCTAATCCATAACCAGCGGTACATAAAGGAGGCATTAAGGCTGTTGCAATGGCAATTCCGGCAATGGTATTGGTCATTACCTTGTGCCTACTTACAGAAATTATTAAGGCCAATCCACCCGCAATGGCAATCAATACATCTCGAACATCGGGCTGGGTTCTTGCTAATAATTCTGGTGTCGCTTCTTGAAATAAGGGAATGCTAAAAAAGATAAACGAAGAAAGTAAACTTAAACCAACCATAACGCCTAAATTGACTAAGGATCGTTTTAAGGTGTCAATATCATTAATACCAATAGAAAGTCCAACCCCCAAAATAGGTCCCATTAAAGGAGAGATAAGCATGGCGCCAATAACCACTGCGGTAGAACTCGTATTTAGTCCGATAGAGGCAATTAGAATAGAGAAAATTAAAATCCAAGCGGTATGACTTTTTACGGTGATGCCATCTTTTATTTGTTGAATTGTTTCTGCTTTATTGGTTCCTTCACGGATATCTAAAAGCTGAATTAAGAATTTTCTGATTCCTTGTAAAAAATCACTAAAATCTTTTTTTATCCCTTCCTTTTGTTGGATTAAATTTTCGTCTTGAGGGTTTTCCATGAGTTTTTTATAGTGTTAAGCAATTAAGAGTACTTCCGCATTCTGATTGATTAAATATTTTTTTCCTGTTGCTAACTCTAGACAAAGAAAACGTGTTCGTTTTTTTTCTAGAAGTTTGAACTTCCTTTTCTTAAGAAGGAAGTTGTCATTTGGGCTTAATTCAAATATATAATTTTTATCTGAGTCGCGGGAATCTTGTTTTAAAGCTAATGATAAATGTACATCACTATCGGTACTTGCTTTGGGGTTGATTAGGTATTTTGCTAAATGAGGCAATATGTTGTTTGGGTATACTTCAGGGTGTACAAAAGGCAACATCAATTCTTTAAAGGTATATTTCCATTCCTTGCCATGTGGTTTTACATGTCCATATTTTTGATGGGTCACATGGTGGGCAATTTCATGAATTAAGGTCAATAAAAATTGGTGCGGATTTAAACTGTTGTTGATGGTGATTTGATATTTTCCAGAGGGTAATTTCCTGAAGTCCCCATGTTTTGTGGCTCTTTTGTTTACAATCTTTAAAATAAAATCATGGGCTTCTAAAAGTTCTAAAACTCTTGGAAGGGCTGTTTCTGGAATGAAATTTTGTATTTCTTTCAAAAGGTAGTTTCGGTTACCATAGCTTGTTTGTCTTCTTTGCGAAAAAAACGAACTATTTAAAATTAAGAATTCATCAATTGTTAAGGTGTAGTGCTAGAAACCTGTAAAACACGACCGTTGTAAAATTGATTTCCAGTAGTGGCAAAATCAAAAATATAGTTTGCCATTTCTTTAGGTTGCAAAGGAGCTTCGTAACCAGGGAAAGCTTCTTCTAACATTTCTGTTTGTACGGCGCCAATGGCCAATACGTTAAAAGCAATTCCTTTAGCGCGGTATTCTTCGGCCAATAATTCACTTAAAGTAATAACGGCTCCTTTGGAAGAGCTATAGGCTGCTAAGCCTGAAAATTTTACGCTCCCTTGAATTCCGCCCATACTACTAATGGTTACTACATGACTTTTTGCAGGCATATAAGGAACCACAATTTTACTAAGCGAAGCAACCGCAAAAACATTGACAGCATATACTTTTAAGAAATCTTCTGTAGTCGTTTCTTCAAAAGGTTTGTTTATCAAACTACCTGCATTGTTGATGAGTATGTCTACTTGTTTAAAATTTTCTTTTATATGAAAAGCCACTTTTTCTAAATCCTTCTCATTTGTCAAGTCGGCTGCTAATACTTGTATGTTTGGGTGGTTTACAGCTTCTAAAGTACTTGTGTTTCTTGACAAAGCCAAAACTTGGTAGTTGTTATTCGCAAAATGTTGTGCCAGTTCAAATCCAATACCTCTACTAGTTCCTGAAATTATTACGTTTTTCATACAGTGTTTCTAATAATTTTGACAAGTTAAATTAAATCAAAATCTAATATTTTTAAATAAGTATCTCTGTTTTCTGTTTCTTCACTTTCTTCAAAAGAATTTTTCAGTGAAGTATAATCAATGCCTTCTTCTAAAGAACTATTTTCAAGTACAAATCGGAAAGTTCGGGTTAGTACCCATGGTGTAGCCAAGCCAAAAGTGAAAATTAGCAAAAGTAGGTTAGGAAGAATAAGAAGCGCAATTTGCCCTGTTGTTGCGTTTACCTTAAAACTTACTTCTTCATTGTTTTGGTATGCTTTTAAGTTTTCAACATAGAATGTAAAGACCTTTTTTAAGTGCCAGAAAGTGTAAATTCCTGCAGTAATAAAAAATAAAAGAACCAGTTTTAGTTGAATCCAAAATAACTGATCTCCTTTTCCTTTAAAATCGAAAGTAACATTGCCAAATTTTAAATGTCTGAGAATATATTTTCTTAATTCTACTTGAAGCCAAGGTCCATAAATACCAAAGGTTACAATGCTCAATAGAATTCCTTTGATACACAATCTGAAAAATTCCATTCGGATGCCAGAATATTTAAAAAACACAGAGTTCCAGGAACTTTTAGAGGCTCTGTAACGAACCGCACCATGGATAGCAAAAGGTAGAATTAAAATGATAAAGGCATAAAAAAGGACAGTGCTAAGCACCAATGCAGGGTAATTTTCGGTTGCAGAAAAGACTGTTGAAAAAATATAAAACGTAAAAATAATTACATAAATTTTTAAATAGCTTGTAAATACATCCTTTCCTTTTCCGGTAAATAAAAACCGATCGTTTTCCAATTCGGTTTCCTTGTAAAAATACTTTAAAAGTTCAATTTTCGCCCAAGGATAATAAATACCCAAGGTCAATAAAATCAAAATAATATTTTTAAAATAAATAAGAGCGAGTCCGCTTCCTTTACCTGTAAATGTGAATGTTTTTTTTTGTTCTAATTTTTTGTCTGCTACAATTTCCATAGTTTATTCTTCTATTTCTTCTTCGGTTTCAAAAATAATATGTTGGTAAGCGCCAATATCTGGTGCTAGTGTTCTGTCTATGCCTAAAATATCCAAAGGTGTTCGAAGTGCATTTTCAACTTTCCCTTTGTTGATGGCTTCACTTTCTTCACCCATAATAAAATCGTTGCTACTGGTGTCTCTAAAATTAGGTTCGCCGTTTAAAAGAATTCCAGGATATAAAGTTTCATCGGTAAAATCGTACAAAGGATCTTCGTTACTGCTGTTGTATTTTAGCAAGCAATTTTCGAAAAGTACGGAAAAAACAGCCGTTTCATTTTTAAAGAATTCAATTTCTCTTGAGTTGTTCCCTGTAATAATGCAATTGGTAAAGTTTGCTTTGGTCAAATCTTTAGCTCTATAAACGGGATTGTCTTCTTCATCCAAATCAAATTCGTTATTGCTAATTTGTACGGTTTCAAAACGTCTTACACCATCCGACCAGTAATTGGCAAAGGTACAGTGGTTAAACTCGTAACTACCACCATTTGTAATAGATAAAGAGCCTTGTCTACTATTTCCAATGACTAAATTTTCTGCTTTTATATACGATTCAGAAGCCAACAAGCCAACCACAGAGGTATTGTAAATTTCTGAATTTTTTATGGTCAAGGTAGGTTCAGCACTGCTGGTGGAAATAGAATCACAAATAATTCCAACTGCTGCATTTTTGATACGTGTATGCGCAATAGTATTTTCTTTACTTTCTGGTTTTAACCAAATACCATCCCATTGCCCGGCAGTTTCACTAAAATCAAACTCCAAACGGTTTCCTTCAATAGTGACTTTATTATCTAAAGTTCCATTAATTTGTATTGTTGCGTTTTTTTCGATAATCAAAGCAGCTTTGTCGTGGAAAAACAATTGCGCGCCAGCATCAATGACCAAAGTTTTATTTTCAGGAACAATGCAATAATTATACAAAGAATAGGATTTTGCATTCGTAAAATGTAGTTCACTATTTGTTAAAACTCTTTTGGCAACGGTATCTCCATAAATATCGGTGGTTTCAAAGCTTGTAAAATGAGCAAGTTTTCGAACGGGATCTGTAATGGTGTCTCTTATTTTTTTTAATTGAGCAGTTGTTAAATCTGAATAAATAAAATGAGCATCTTTTACAGTGGTAATTAATTTTACATCTTGCAATTTTTCTCCAGAATGAAAAACTATCGAATCTTTGTAAATAGGGTCACTCAATAAGTCAAAATCAATGGTTGCTTCAATTAAAACATACAAGCTGTCTTTGGCAAGTAGGGGTGTGTTCTCAAAAGATTTTCCTGGTATTCCGTCTACATTTAATCGGTAAAAAGAATTGTCTCCTCTTCCTAAATTGATAGAGGGGATATGGATGTCTTTGTTACTTTTGTTATAGACTTTTAAAGCATAGGTACTGCTACTAATATTGGTGAAAATGGTATCTAAAAAAATGGTATCTCTTGAGAAAGTTAAGTTTCCAGTACTTTCAATAGTTGAAAAATCTTTCCGACAAGAAATAGAAAATGCAATCAGACAAAAAATTACTAGAATAGAATAGAGGTTTCTCATTAAAATGGACTTTTGGTAAAGATACTATTTCTAATTATTTCTTAGCGACTAATTCGATTTCAAAAGTTTTGTTCCAATTTTTTCCCGTAACAAAGAGTCTGTTGTTTTCTTGGTCGTAGGCAATACCATTTAAAACATAGTCCTTGTTATTTGCCGAATGATCTACCAGTTTACTTAGTTCGTTTAAGTTGGCAACGCCTTCAATAGTTCCGTTTTTTGGATCGATAATAATGATGGTGTTTTTTTGCCAAATATTTGCGTAAATTTTTCCATTGATGTATTCAATTTCATTTAATTGTTCGGCTTTTCTTTTGTTGGTATAGGCTTCAATAAAATGAATTTCTTTGTGATTTTCTGGGGTTAAAAACCAAATACGTTCTGTACCGTCAGATTTGATCAATTCCTTATCGTTATGTGTTAGTCCCCAACCTTCAACGCTTTTTCCGTAAGAAAAAGAGCCTTCTTGTTCAAAGCTTTCCAAATCGTACACAAAACCTATTTTTCCTTGCCAAGTTAATTGGTGAATTTTATTGTTAAAGATGGTGATTCCTTCTCCAAAATATTTAGCATCTAAATCTTGCTGCTGCAGTACTTTTCCTGTGGTAATTTCTGTTTTTCTAATAGAAGACTGTCCTTTTTGTCCGGTGCTCTCATATAGAAAACCATTGTGGTATTCAAAACCTTGCGTAAAAGCTTTGGCGTCATGCGGAAAGGTATTGATCAGTTTAAAATCGTAAATAATGGGTTTTTTATCCGCTAAGAAATAAATGGCATTGTGCAAAGATTTGCTTTTTCCTTCGTAATAAACTACGGCAGTTAATGTATGTTTTCCTAGAATTTCATTTTGGATGTTTATTTCGATTCCATTTTGAGTCGCAATTTTTTTTCCATCAAGTTTAAATTCAATAGAATCAAATTCTTTTCCATTTAATTCTTGGACAGAAAAACTCAATTTTTTATCAATATTAATTTTTTTCGGACTATTAAATTTGAATTCGATATCTTCGTTACATCCTATGATTAGTAGGCTAATACTTAAAAATAAGGCTGAAATTCTTAATGACATTTGTTAAATTTTGATATTTAAAACTATTTCAAGCAAATAAAACAATTTATTTGTTTGAAATCTAAAAATTATAGTTAAATTTGCAATCTCAAAAATAAGAATTAAAGTTTAAAAATATAATAAGATGAAGAAAGGTATACATCCAGAAAACTACAGAATGGTTGCTTTTAAAGATATGTCAAACAACGATGTATTTTTAACACGTTCTACTGCTAATACAAAAGAAACTTTAGATGTTGATGGAGTTGAATACCCATTAATCAAATTGGAGATCTCTAGAACATCTCACCCTTTTTACACAGGTAAAACGAAATTGGTGGATACAGCTGGACGTATCGACAAGTTCAAAACGAAATACGCAAAGTTCAAAAAGTAAGCTACTTTTTAACTTTAAACTTATAAAAAAACCTATCATATTTTATGATAGGTTTTTTGTGTTTTCTAAACGTAAGGAAATAGATCCTTACAATACCAACAATCCGTTTTCTTTTATTTGAGTCATTTGTTTTGAAAACCAAAACAATTCAAAATCTTCAAATTGCAATTCGAAGTCTTTTTTTAAGGCAGCGTAGGTACTAGTTGTACTTGTTGTGTTGTATTGGCTTAAGATTCCTTGCAACCAAAGTCCTTTGTCTTCTTCAAATTGAATAGCAATTGTTTCTGTTTTGCTAAATAGTGTCATTTTTAGCATGTTCCAAGAATTATTTCTTTTGGTTTTTGTGTAAATCTCGATTTCAGGTTGTACACCAAGCCATATAATTTTTGCGTTGGGTTTTGTATTGAATTTATTTTCGGATTGTAAACAGTTTTCAATATAATTTAAAGGAATGCTTGTTTTGGGGGTTATAAATTCGAACCAATCATTTACGGGCAGATCAAAACCGATACCATGCATAAAATTGAAAATTGATTTTTTCAATCCATAGCTAAATTTATCATGTTTAATATTGGTCTTGTCCTTAAATTCAACATCGTTGTGCGCAAAGCTGATTTCTTTTTGTAAAGGGGTAATACCAAAATTTGCAGGTTTTAATCCAATTGGACTATGCGCTGTTAAAGAAAATTGATGCCAAAATCCAGATTGAATAATTCCAAGTTCAAATAATTGTTTTACCATTTCCAAACTATCTATGGTTTCTTGAACGGTTTGTGTAGGGTAGCCATACATTAAATAGGAGTGTACCAAAACTCCTGCATTTGTAAAATGATGGGTTACCTGCGCTACTTGTTCTACCGTTACACCTTTGTCTATTAATTTTAACAAACGGTCGGAGGCGACTTCCAGTCCGCCAGAAACGGCAATACAACCTGAGGCTTTTAATAGCAGGCATAAATCTTTGGTAAAGCTTTTTTCAAAACGAATATTGGTCCACCAAGTAACCGATACATTTCTTTTTAAAATTTCTAAAGCAACCGCACGCATCAAAGCAGGTGGTGCAGCTTCATCAACAAAATGAAATCCAGTTTCTCCGGTTTGTGCAACTATTTCTTCAATTCTGTCTACTAACAATTTCGCAGCAACAGGTTCGTAAATTTTTATATAATCTAAAGAAACATCACAAAAAGAACATTTCCCCCAATAGCAACCATGTGCCATGGTTAATTTATTCCAACGACCATCACTCCAAAGACTGTGCATAGGATTGGCAATTTCTATAACGGAAATATATTGGTCTAACAATAAATCAGAATAATCGGGTGTGCCAACATCTTTTTGTTTGTAGTCAGATTTTGTAGATGTGTTGTTGTAATAAACAGCGCCATCTTTTAGTTGAAAGGTTCTTTTGAATTGAAATTTTTCCAGGTTTTCTTCTTTCAAAGAAGCTACCAATAATTCAACAGGAAGTTCACCGTCATCTAAGGTGATATAATCAAAGAATTCAAAAACACGAACATCGGTCAAACTTCTTAATTCAGTGTTCGGGAAACCACCTCCCATTGAAACTTTAATTTCAGGATATTTTTTTTTGATGAACTGCGCACATCGAAAAGCACTGTATAAATTTCCAGGGAAAGGAACTGAGATTCCAATTAATTTTGGTTTTGTTTCTTCAATTCTTTCTTCTAAAATGGCAAGTGTTAATTTATCTATATAGGTCAGTTTTTCTTCTAGCTTGCTGTATAGTGGGTCAAAAGAATGTGCGCTTTGACCAATACTTTCGGCGTAACGACTGAAACCAAAGTTTTCATCTATGCACTCAATAATAAAATCTGAAATATCTTCTAAATAGAGCGTAGCCAAATGTTTGGCTTTGTTTTGCTGTCCCATAGCTCCAAATGCCCAATCCAAATCGTCTAGTTGTTGAAAACGATTAGCTTCGGGTAAATAATTTTCGCTACAAATTTGACGAGATAAGGTTTGATTTTTTCCTTGTAAAAAACGCACAACCGTATCAATGGTTTGAAAATAGTCATTTCTTAAGGCATAAATTCTTTTGGCATTGTCAGTTTGTATAGTATTCTCTTGAAAAGCTTTGTCAAAAATCTGCTGCAAACTCGATTTTGAAAACAAGGCTAAAATTACTTCCATTCCTAAATCCATTTGAAAACAACTAATATTTTTAGTGTTTAAAAAACCTTTTAAGTAGGCAGTTGCAGGATAAGGCGTGTTAAGCTGAGTAAATGGGGGAGTTATAAGTAGTACGTCCGTCAAATTTCTATATTTTCGATAAAGATACAAATCATATGTGTGAGACCCATGTTGCTAAATTATAAAATCTTAAATTTAGGTGTAGTTTTTGATATCTAAATAACAATCGCATTTATTGAAAGAATTTTAGAGTACGTTGTTTTTAAAATAAGTCTTTAAAAAAAACGCTAAGCTTTGCTCAATGACTACATTTGTATGCTACCTTAAAACGATCACTATGAAAAAAAATAAATTCTTTTCTTTTTTATCTAGACAGCTAGTGCTGATAGGTATTGCTTCCTTTATGCTAAGCGGACCGGCTTTGGTTTTGGAAGATTTTTTAGATATTGAAGAAGTAGCATGTGTTTTAGAAAGTGACATGGATCAAGAAAGTGAAAAAATATTGGAAAGTATTGAATTGCTGCTTATTGAAAGTCATTGGGTAACAAATTCAAAAATAAATAAAAAACCGCTCTATGTTTATGAGAGTTTTGTAGTGGATACAAGTCCACCACCAGAAAGTTAAATAGTAGTTGACATTTAAAGTGTATTACAATTTTTTATTTTACTAATTAATTATTATTTGACATGAAAAAATTATTTTCAAACATCAAAGGAGATGCTTTTGGTGGTATTACGGCGGGTATTGTTGCCTTGCCTTTGGCTTTGGCATTCGGTGTGTCCTCAGGTTTAGGACCAAGTGCAGGTTTGTATGGAGCTATTTTCTTAAGTTTCTTTGCCGCACTTTTAGGAGGAACAAGTACGCAAATTTCAGGACCAACTGCACCAATGACCGCAGTAAGTATGCTTGTTATTTCAGGAATTATAGCCATGAATGATGGCGATGTAAGCAAAGCATTACCTGCAATACTTACCGTTTTTGTGATGGCTGGAGTTTTTCAAGTGGGCTTAGGTGTTTTGGGGTTAGGAAAGTATATAAAATACATACCTTATCCGGTTGTGTCGGGATTTATGACAGCAATTGGGGTTATTATTTTGATTACCCAAATTTTGCCTACCATCGGGTATTATCCAAAAGAAGATGCTGAATTTGTAAATCAGTTCAAACCTCAAGCAGAGGAAATTATTCTAGAATCTATTTTAAAGGAAGAAGTAGGAGAAGGGATTTTGGTTTTAGAAGATTTTTCAGAAACCATTAAAAGAGCACAAGGTATTGATGCAGTAGCAATCCGGAAGGAAACAAAAACACTTGCAGCAAACTATGCTTCAGGAGTGTTAGGAACTTTAAAAGTATTGCCTAGAGGGCTTTCGCATATTAGTTGGTTAGAATTGATTTTAGCCTTAAGTACTATATTTATTATTTACGGATTTAAAAGAATAACGATGGCAGTGCCAAGTACTTTAGTGGCCTTGGTTGTTGTTTCAGGAGTAGCCTATGGTTTCGATTTAGGGTATAAGCCAATTGAAGAAATACCAAGTGGTTTGCCTTTGCCAAATTTGGCTATTTTTACAGAATTTAGTCTTTCAAGCGTTACGCCCTATATTTTTACGGCAATTACTTTAGCGCTATTAGGAGCTATAGATTCTTTGCTGACCAGTGTTGTGGCAGATAATATGACCAAGACAAAGCACAACCCGAACAAGGAATTGATAGGTCAGGGATTGGGAAATAGTATTGCTGCAATTTTTGGAGGAATCCCTGGAGCTGGAGCCACTATTAGAACTGTTGTAAATATCAATTCCGGAGGAAAAACAAAACTTTCAGGAATGATTGCTGGGGTGATGTTGCTAGTTATTCTTTTAGGTTTAAGTCCTGTAGCTTCAAAAATACCAGCAGCCGTTTTGGCGGGTATTTTAATAACTGTAGGAATAGGAGTAATGGATTATAAAGGTTTAAAGGCAATACCTGCGATGCCTAAAGATACCAAGCTAGGTCCCTTTAAAATTAGTTCCGATGTAATGATTATGGTTGTTGTTTTGGTCTTGTCTACTTTTTGGAATTTGGTAAACGCCGTTGGTATTGGATTGATCATTGCTTCTTTAATTTTTATGAAGAAAATGGGGGATTTAACCGCAAAAAGGTCAGATGTGAAGTCCCTGAAAAAAGAAACAAACTGGAAAGATGAAGCCAATTTTCCAGAAAAACTGAAGGAAGAGGTATTTATAAAACACCTAAAGGGACCATTGTTTTTTGGTTCGACTAGTAATTTTCAGGAATTGGCAGAACAGATTCCTGATACCGCATCTACAATAATTATTAGAATGGGACGCATGCAGTATATTGACCAGTCTGGTTTGTTTGTTATTGAAGATATTTTGGTCGATTTAAAGAGTGCGGGTAAAAATGTGTTATTGGTTGGTTTGTTAGAGCAACCGCGATATATGCTAGAACGAATAGATATAATTCCCGATTTAATTCCGAAAGAACATGTATTCAAAAACTTTGAACTTTGTTTAGATTGGGTAAAGAAAAACCTAAACAAATAGCAAAAAAAAAGATTCTTATCAAGCGATAAGAATCTTTTTTTTTTAGTAAAGTTCTGTTTGTAAAAACTGAACTTCTCCATTGTTTACATGGTAAGAAACTCCAATAACTTCAATTTGTCCGTTCTTTTCTGCAAATGTAAGAGTAAGAATTTCTTCTCAAATTCTTTCAATAGACATCTTTTTTTAAGGCGATATATGGATCAGTCTGTTTTGAGAGGTTTCGATATATGCTAGAACGAATGGCTATAATTCTCGATTTAATTTCAAAAAAACAGGTATTCAAAAACGTTGAACTTTGTTTAGATTGGGTAAAGAAAAATCTAACTAAATTGCAAAAAAAAAGATTCTTATCAAGCGATAAGAATCTTTTTTATTTAGGTAAAGTTCTGTTTATAAAAACTGAACTTCCCCACTGTTTACATCGTAAGATGCTCCAACAATTTCAATCTCTCCATTCTTTTCCATCTCGGCAAGAATTGGGCTTTCAACGCGAATTCTTTCAATAGACAATTGTACGTTTACAATGGCTGTTTCTTCAATAGATTCAGTGGTAACTTCTTTGTTTACCTTTTTAACGGCAGGTTGAATTTTTTCTAATAAAGTAGTTATGTTTCCTAATTCAACATGGTTACAGGCTGCAGTAACAGCTCCACATTTTGTATGTCCTAAAACAACAACAATTTTAGAACCTGCAACTTTACATCCGTATTCAATAGAACCTAAAACATCTTCGTTGATTACATTTCCTGCAACTCTAACACTAAATACATCTCCAATTCCTTGGTCAAAAACCAATTCTGCAGGTACTCTAGAATCGATACAGCTTAAAATTACTGCAAAAGGAAACTGTCCGTTACTTGTTTCTAATACTTGTTGTTTTAAATCTCTTTGTGCTTTAAGATTTTGAACAAATCTTTTATTCCCCTCTACTAAAATGTTGTGTGCTATTTGAGGAGTTAATGTTTCTTGTATTTGTTTTGTTTGTGTTTTCATATGGTGTGCGATTTATAAGGTTATTATTTTAAGGCCAAGTCACTTTTTGGTCTAGATTTAAAAAAATCTATAAAACTATCAGGATTTTCCACAACTCCTCTTTTAGATGTTAGCTTAATGCTAATGTTTCTGTTAGAGGCTTTGTCTAAGAAGTCTTCAAAAATCTCGATAATATCATGGTCTAAAAATCGTGTTTTTAGCAAATTAATTTCTAAATGCGTGTTTTCAGGAATGTTTTCTAATTCTCTCATAATGGCACCTTTGTTGAAAAAAGTTACTTCTTCAGCTAAATCCATTTTTACATGGTGATAGGTATTGTCTCTTTCTTTAATGTGTAAGAAGTGAGAGTTTTGGAAACTTTTGTAGAGAACAATAATAATTCCAATACATAGTCCAATTCCAATTCCTATTAATAAATTGTATTGTACAAGAAGTACAGTAATTAAAAAAGGAACATATTGTTGCCATCCTAATGAGAACATACTTTTGAATGTTTTAGGATTGGCTAATTTATAACCTACAACCAAAAGGATTGAAGCTAAAACAGCCAATGGAATCATATTAAGAACTGTCGGAATAATTAATACAGAAATCAATAATAAGAAACCGTGCAATATAGCCGATAATTTTGTTTGTCCACCAGACTGAATGTTAGCAGAACTTCTTACAATTACTTGGGTAATTGGAAGTCCACCGATCAAACCAGAAATAATATTACCAGAACCTTGAGCTACAAGCTCTCTGTTTGTTGGTGTTACTCTTTTTCTAGGGTCAATTTTATCGGTTGCTTCAACACAAAGTAAGGTTTCCAAACTTGCAACTAAGGCAATGGTAAAACCAGTAATCCATACTTCTTTGTTACCAATGGCTCCAAAATTAGGAAAGCTAAACTGATTTAAAAAAGAATCAAAATTTTCAGGAATTGGCACATTTACCAAATGTTCTGCTGAAATTGACAAGGCTGTGTTATTACGAGTTACTAAGAAATAGATAACACCAATAATCACCGCTACAAAAGGTCCTTGAATCAACGTGAAAATTTTTGATTTTTTCTCCAATACATTAGCCCATAGTATAATAACGGCAAGCGCAATAGCTCCAATTAAAGTGGCTCCAAGACTGATCCCGTTGATAGAATTGATGATTTCTGAAAAAGTATTGCTTCCATCTACTTGGAAAAAGAAGAAATCTCCTTCAGGATCTGCGTCATAACCGAAAAAATGTGGAATTTGTTTTAGAATAATAATCAAACCAATTCCTACTAACATTCCTTTAATAACAGAAGAAGGGAAATAATATCCAATAACTCCAGCTTTTATAATACCAAACACAATTTGTATGACCCCACCAATTACGACAGCTAATAAAAAGCTTTCATAACCTAAAGATTGAATTGCCGTCATAACAATTGCAGCCAATCCTGCAGCAGGTCCACTAACTCCAACAGCGGAACCACTAATGGCTCCAACAATGACTCCTCCAATAATACCGGCAATCATTCCAGAAAATGGGGGTGCTCCACTTGCTAGGGCAATTCCTAAACATAAAGGTAGGGCAACAAAGAAAACAACAATACTTGCTGGAAAGTCGTTTTTGAAATTTTTGAATAAATTTGTGTTCATAGACATTGTTTAATTTAATTATTGATTTGTTACTTTATTTTAAATAGCTAAAAACTAGTTCTTTGTAGAATTTAGTAATGGCGTTTTGTTCATTTGTAAGATCTGTTAGTTCCGGAAGATGTTCAGAAAAATATTTTTGCTGATGCGCTCCTTCAATAACCGTAGAAATAAGCATATGGGGGTATTTAAAGTCGGGGTTGATTTCCAAAACGATGGCACCAACTCTGTTTACTACAGATTTATAGGCTTTAAAACATCCTTTTTTATTTTCTTCATCAACATCTTTTGTATGGTAGGCTTTTATAGATTCCGAAAAGATAATTTTACTCAACATAATTTCATTCACATACGAAATATCATCATCAATCAATACAGGTTGTGTTAACAAATCAATAGCAGAATCTAATCGATCTAGAGGAGAAGCTACATTGGTGGTGGCAAAAGCAAGTCTGTATTCAGTCCATGTCCAATACCAACTTGTTAAGTAAATAAGCAACATGTGCTTGTTTACAAAATATCGGTAAATAGAACTTTCTGGAGAATTTATAGCGAGACCTAATTTTTTAAACGTGAAATCTTCAAACCCCATTTCATTGATCATTGAAATACTGTTTGAAATTATCTTTCTTCCTAGTTTTGACGAATCAGGGTTTTTTGAATACAACTCCGGATCTATATCAAATTGAATTTGTAGTTTTTGTATCATAATTAAATTTCGTTTGCAAATATACTAGTATTACTATCGTTTATGCAAACTTTATAACTGTTAAAGAGTGTTAAAATTTTATTTTCTAGCTTTTTTCGTTTTATTTAATGTTGACAAACATTTTTTATTCCTGTTTTTGAAATCGAAAAATAACTGTATTTTTAGCAGGTAAAAGAGAAAACATGTCCACAACTATCCAAGAACAGATTGAGAAATTAAGAGCAGAACTTCATGAGTATAATTACCATTATTATACCTTGGATAAGAGCACAATATCTGATTTCGAATTTGATTCTAAATTGAAAGCCTTGCAGCAATTAGAAAATGAGAATCCTGATTTTTTTGATGCAAACTCGCCTACGCAAAGAGTTGGTGGCGGAATTACAAAGAATTTTGAGACCATTGTTCATAAAAACAGAATGTATTCTTTAGACAATTCATATTCAAAAGAAGATTTGTTGGATTGGGAAACAAGAATAAAAAAAGTAATTGAAGGTCCTGTAGAATATACCTGTGAATTAAAGTACGACGGAGCTTCGATTAATATTACTTATGAAAATGGTGTTTTGATAAAAGCAGTGACAAGAGGGGATGGTTTTCAAGGAGACAATGTGACAAACAACATCAAAACAATTAATACCTTACCACTAAAATTACAGGGTTCGTTTTTAGATTCTTTTGAAATTAGGGGAGAAATTGTATTGCCTTTGCAAGGTTTTGAGCAAATGAATAAAGAAAGATTGGCAGTAGGTGAAGAGCCTTATGCAAATCCGAGAAATACAGCAAGTGGTAGTTTAAAACTGCAAGATAGCTTAGAAGTGGCAAAACGACCATTGGAATGTTTGTTATATCAAGTTGTGGCAGATCAAAAATTATTTGAAACACATGCCACAATGTTAGAAAATGCAAGAGCTGCAGGTTTTCATGTTCCTACAGATTTATTTGTGGCAAAATCTATTGATGAGGTGATTTCTTTTGTGGAGCGTTGGGATATGGAACGTGCCAATTTGCCTTATGAAACGGATGGAGTTGTGATAAAAGTAAATTCTTTACGACAACAAGATGAACTTGGTTTTACGGCCAAAGCACCTCGTTGGGCTATCGCCTATAAATTTAAAACAGAACAGCAAGCTACGGTATTAAATGAAATTAGTTATCAAGTCGGACGAACAGGTGCCATTACTCCCGTAGCAAATTTAGTTCCAGTTGCCTTAGGGGGAACTGTTGTTAGAAGGGCGTCTTTGCACAATGCCGATCAAATTTCAAAATTAGATATTCGCATTGGAGATACCGTTTTTGTAGAAAAAGGTGGAGAAATTATTCCTAAAATTGTGGGTGTTGATCTTACTCAACGACCTGTAAATTCAGTTCCTACAGTATATATTAGCAACTGTCCAGAATGTGAAGCTGAGCTAGTTAGAACAGAAGGTGATGCCAAACACTTTTGTCCAAATGAGTTTGGTTGTCCGCCTCAAATAACCGGAAGAATTCAGCATTTTATAAGTCGAAAGGCAATGGATATTGAAGGGCTAGGTGGCGAAACGGTAGATTTATTAAGAAAAGAAGGCCTTATTTCAAATTATGCAGATTTGTATGAATTGACCCTGGAACAAATAATTCCTTTGGAAAGAATGGCTGAAAAGTCGGCGCAAAATATGCTTGCTGGAATTCAAAAATCTTTAGAAATTCCGTTTGAAAAAGTTTTGTTTGCTCTTGGTATTCGATTTGTTGGAGAAACGGTTGCAAAAAAATTGGCGAAGCATTTTAAAAGTATGGAGGCTTTGATGAATGCTAGTTTTGAAGAATTGGTAAAAGTGGATGAAATTGGCGATAGAATTGCGGAAAGCATTGTCGCTTTTTCTAAGGATGCATTAAACCGCGACTTGGTGGCTAGACTGAGAACTTATGGCGTTCAACTAGAAGTTTCCGCAGAATCCTTAGTAGGGAAAACAGAAAAATTAGAAGGTGCTGTCTTTGTCGTATCGGGAGTATTTCACAAAATGTCTAGAAATGAATTGAAAAAAGCCATTGAAGATAATGGAGGAAAAGTTTCAAGTTCTATTTCTAAAAAGACAAATTACGTGGTGGCCGGAGAGAATATGGGACCTAGTAAATTAGAAAAAGCGTCTAGTTTAGGTGTACCAATTATCAGTGAAGACGATTTTATAAAGATGTTGTAAATTATTATCCCTAAAAAGTTCCCACAAAATGAAGTCCCACCATGTTTTCTGAAACTTGAGGAATCAGTTGTTTTCTTAGCTTAAATTTCTTTTTAGAATGTTGAGATAAGCCTTTGTTTTCTTTTGCTTTTTGTTTTCTGCTACTCAAAACTACAGATCTACCAATGATGGTTCCAATAATTCCGCCAACCACCATGTCTGATACCCAGTGTTGGTGTGAAGGGAAATCTGACATAAAAACAATTGAAATAAATCCATAAGGAATCCAGTAGTTGTCAAATTCCATTTGCATAACTTTTGCCACAGAGAAAAAAGCAGTGGCATGAAAAGAAGGCATTCCCGTTCCTCCAGGTTTACTATTAAAATAGATAGGGTGATAGTTCCCAAAATCCCAATTATTATCGGTCCATTCAGAAGGGTCTTGATCACTTCCTTCTCTATAAGGTCTATTTCTAGCAAATAAAGTTTTTAAGGCAACATGAGAAATCACATAAGAATAGAGTAAGGATTTTACGGCATTTGTCGCGGCCATTTGTCCTTTTTCATAATTAAAAGCAAAGGAACCTGCGTATAAGGAAGCAATGGAAGCAGAGATGTAAAGATCATTTCCTTTAAACCAGTCAAAATTACTATTGAAAACTTTTGTTTTGGGTAGCGAATAATCGATTGCTGGTTCAATATGATTGTGTAAAAAATCGGTGGTGTATTTGTCAACGGCAATAAGTCCTAAAATTCCTCCCGCATACATGGCGGTTCTTTTCCAGTCCTTAGAAAATGTTTTTCCCATTTCGGAAAAATCTCCTGGAACTGAAAATAAATTGTTTTTTAACACTCTTCCAGCCACTTTAAATCGACTCTCATTCTCTATTTTTTTTAGTTGTAAACTATCCACTTGTGCATTGGCTAGTGATACAGAACAAATACAAATTATTAAAAGGAATTTTTTCATAGGTAACAAACAATTTTACGAGCCAAAAATAGGGATTATCTGACAAATAATGAGAGAAGATTCAAAAAACGAAAAACAAGGAATTTTCAATGGGAATACACTTTGTTAACGGAGATAGAATTTTTTGTCTTAGAAAAGTACGAATTTGAACTTGTAGAAACATTGTACATACTTACACAGACGCTTCCTTCTAAAAGAAAAAATACATTTGTATACTAATTTTTGTTAATTGAATAAAACACATAATGTATAGAATGAAGAGTTTTAAAAAAATAATGTCACCATGTAAATGGAGTTTTGTTTTGCTGTGTATGATCGTTTTTACTTCTTGTAAATCTCATAAAAAAGCAGAAAATAATTCTTCAAAAGAAAAAACTAAAAAGACAAATATTGTTTTTATCCTTGTTGATGATTTGGGCTACGCGGATGTTGGGTTTAATGGATCTACATATTTTGAAACTCCAAATTTAGATGCCTTGGCCAATGAAAGTTTGGTTTTCGATAATGCTTATATGTACCCTACGTGTTCTCCTTCAAGAACCGCAATTTTTACAGGGCAACAATCTTTTAGAACTGGAGTTTATGGAGTGCCTGTTTTAGAAAAAGGAACAGCTGAAGAAAATATTTTTTCTCGTTGGACGGTTGGAAAGGAGTTTCCTATTTATGCAGAGCCATTGGCAAAAAACGGGTACAAATCTATTCATATTGGAAAGTGGCACATTGTAGGTCCTTATCCTAAAAAAGAATTGAATAGCGAATGGCCAATTGCACAACGTTTGTCACAACCAGATCCGGGAGATTTTAGTTGGGTGAAAGCGCACAAAACTCCAGAAATTCAGCAATATTATCCTGAAGGACGTGGTTTTATAAAAAATGTTGGTGGTACATTTAGAGGAGATCCTGCTTTAGAAGAAGGAGGGTATCATAGTGAAAGAGGTGGCTATTGGGCTCCTTTTGAAAATCCATTTATAGAGCAAAAAACAACAGACAGCTGGTTAACAGATAGATTGACGGATGAAGCAATTGAGTTTATGGACGTACATAAAGACGAGCCATTTTTGATCAATTTAGATTATTATGCTGTACACAAACCTATTCGTTCTAGAAGTGATGAATTGTATGCTAAATATATTGGGAAAGAAGATTCTATTACCGGACAAGGTGTGTCAAATAATGCGAAGAAAAAGAAAGAATATACCGCTTATGCAACCATGGTAGAATCTGTGGATACGAATATTCAAAGAATTATAAAGTATTTAAATGACAATAACTTGCGTGAAAATACGATGATTATTGTAACTTCAGATAATGGTTACAATGGTGGTCAAAGTAGAAATAACTTATTACGTGGGGCAAAAAGAGATGTATACGAAGGAGGGATAAAAGTACCAATGTTGGTCAACTGGCCAGCTAAAATAAAACCAAGAAGAACAGATATTCCAGTTTCATGTTTGGATGTTTTTCCTACAATGATGGATGTTTCGGGAACTGCGCACAAAGGAATTTTAGACGGGAATTCTTTGACAGATATTTTTATGCAGGACACGGAAATTTTTAAAGAAAGACCTTTGTTTTGGCATTTGCCTAGTATGGTAAGTAAACATGGTACATGTTCGGCTATTAGAAAACAAAACTATAAGTTGATCCAATTTTTAAAAGATGGGAAATTGGAATTGTATGATTTGAGTAAAGATTCTAAAGAAGCGCATAACCTTGCCGCTGAAAAATCTGAAATAACATCAAGCTTATTGAAAGAATTGGTTGCATGGCGTGTGAAAAATAAAGTGCCATTGCCTCCTAACTCTAGTTTAGAATTTTAAATAAATTAAAAATGAGATTAGTATTAATTTTATGTTGCTGTTTAAGTTTCAATAGCTTCGCTCAAACAAAAAAGAAACCCAATGTATTGTTTATTGCGATAGATGATATCAATGATTGGGTAAGTCCACTAGACGGAAACAAACAAGCCATCACACCAAATATGGACAAATTTGCGAAGCAAGGAGCCATGGTTTTTAAAAACGCAGTTACGGCTGCGCCTATTTGTGGACCTTCTCGTTCGGCTATGTTGTCTGGTTTTTTACCTAGTACTTCAGGGGTGTATGGAAATGCACAAAATATGATTTATTCAGATGTAGTCAAAAAAAATGCCACCTTACCAGAATATTTTTCTAAAAATGGATACCACACATTGGCCAATGGGAAAATTTTTCACAAACATGCCGCAGCAGGTGGAGTAGATTTTGGACATTGGGCTTTTGACGAATTTGCAAGAGGAAGACGTTATAACAATGACGTAGCAGATAAGAAATATGTAACAGCTTCAAAATCAGGAGTGATTAACGGGAGACAAGATCCTAGTTTTAAAAGCAAAAAATCGAAATTAAGCTGGGGACCAACTGTTGATACGTTTGAAGAAACTGTAGATTATGCGGTTGCGGATTGGGCGAAAAATCAATTGCAAAGAGATTTTGACAAACCCTTTTTTATGGGCGTTGGTTTTATAAAACCACATTTGCCTTGGTACGTGCCTAAAGAATTTTTCGACTTGTACGATTTGGATAAAATAAAAGCGCCTATTGTTAATGAACACGATTTGGATGATATTTTAAAAGCCAACGGAAAACCTGATTTTCAACCAAGTGGTGAATATAAATGGATTAAAAAACATGGTTTAGAAAAAGAAGCTACGAGAGCTTATTTGGCAAATATTAGTTTTGTAGATAAATGTTTAGGAATCGTAATGGATGCCTTGGAAAAAAGTGGACATGCTGAAAATACTATTGTTGTTATATGGGGAGATCATGGTTGGCATTTGGGAGAAAAACTTCGTTACCTAAAAAACACCTTGTGGTCGGAAGCAGTAAAACCACCTTTGTTTGTGCGATTGCCAGGTATGAAAAAAACACTGTATTGTGAAGAACCTGTAAGTTTGTTAGATATTTATCCAACTTTAGTCAATCTTTGTAATTTACCCAAAAAGCCAAATATTGAAGGACATGATTTTACAAGTCTATTAAAAAATCCAAAAGCAAAATGGGACTATCCAGGGGTTACTGTATCTGTAGGTGGGACTTCTGTTATGACCAAAGATTGGCATTATATCCAAAACCTATCAGGTACGGAAGAGTTGTATGATGTAGATAAAGATCAATTGGAATGGAATAATTTAATACATCAGAAAAAATATAGTGCACTTATAAAGGAATTGAAAAAATGGGTGCCAAAAACTAGGCAAACGCCTAAAAAAGAACATTACGACAAACCTCCAAAATATGTGGATGCAGATGAAGACCCAACCATAAAGCCAACTAGAAATTTAAAAACCTTGCACTAAACGAAATAGTTAAGAAGCATCAGATACTTTTGTTTTTGAAATTAAAAATAGGAACGTAGTTTTAAACGTTTAAAAAGTAAAAACCCAAGATTATAGAATCTTGGGTTTTTTTATGCCTTTTATTTTGCGAGAACTACGGAAATATAGGCATGGATTGATTTCGTTTTTTTAGAAAACTCATCAAATTCTAAGCATTCATAATTCTGTTGTTTTGAAGTTATAGGGTTGTAAATCAAGGTTTAATACAGTGTTTTTTCTTTAAAGTACTAGGCTGATTATAGGGAGTTTGCACTCATAAGCACAATATTAAATCCATTCAAAACAATTTGAAAATTCATTTATTCAATATTTGAGTCTATTAAATTAACTGATTTTATAACGAACTAAAACAAACTATTAAAATGACAAAAATTACCTACTAAATGATGAATTCAGAATTGCAAAGTGAAGAGTAACTAATTAAACCAATCAAAATGAATTTAAAAAATGTATTAAAAATTAAAAAATCGACTAGAAAATTATACTTTCTATGTTCGTGTTTTTTATTGTGTTTTGTTTTACAAGGGCAAGCACAAAAAATAACGGTTAGTGGACTTGTTACAAGTTCAGATGACGGCTTGCCTATTCCGGGCTTATCCGTATTAGTATTAGAAACAGGAAAAGGTGTTGTTACTGATTTTGATGGTTTGTATACCATTAAAACGGATATAGGACACAATCTTTCTTTTTCTTATGTAGGAATGGAAAAAAAAATAATTAAAGTAACCAAACCGACTTTAAACATAAAAATGACTTCCTTGTTAGAAAGTTTGGAAGAGGTTGTCGTAATTGGATATGGGGCCATTGCTAAAAAAGAAGTGACAGGAGCAGTTGCTCAAATAAAGGCTGAAGAAATTGAAGAATTTATCACTTCAGATTTGGGAACAGCTTTACAAGGACAAATAGCGGGTGTAACGGTAACTTCGTCTTCTGGTGAACCTGGTTCTGAAGCAAATATTGAAATTCGAGGAATTACCTCATTGGCAGGAAGCAACAACCCACTTTATGTGGTTGATGGAATTCCTCAATTAGGAAACCCTGGAATGAGTCCCAATGAAATTGAAACAATTGATGTTTTAAAAGATGCTGGGTCTACCGCTGTTTATGGAGCTAGAGGGGCTGCAGGTGTTATTTTAATCACCACAAAAAGAGGAAAAGCAGGAACGGCAAAAGTTACGTTTACCAATACCTACGGAATTCAAAACTTAAAACAAGGTTTGCCCTTAATGAATGCAAAAGATCAATTGTATTTTAATTCAGTACAAGAGTTTTATTTTGATGGAAAAATAAGAGATATAAACCAAGAGTCTTGGTTAAATAACGACAATAGTTTTACGGACTATGTGGTGGTTGATAATGCTGCAACTAAAAAATACGATCTTAATATCACAGGAGGTACCAAAGGATTTACCTACAATGCTGTAGTCGGGTATTTCGATCAAGATGGAATTATCATTAATTCTAATTATCAAAGATTCAATTCTAGGCTTTCAACAACTTATAAATCAGATAACTGGAAAATTGACGTAAGTGCTGCGGTTGCAACTGATAAAAAAGTTTCTTCAAGTAGCAGTTTATTTCAAAATACAGCTTTTTATTCTCCTATCTATCCAGAAATTGATCCTAATTCTGATGTGGCCTATACCAATGGAAGTGGTACGGTTTCTACTCCTTTAGAAAGACTTTTAGGCTCTATACGAACTAGCGCTCCTAGAAATAAAGACAGTATGAATTCGAGTGTAAGTGTTTCTCGAAATTTTGGAGAAAATTTTATTTTGACAACTCGTTTTGGAGGTTCAGTAACCAATGAAATAAGAAATACATTCAAACCGAATACTACGATTATAGATATCAGTGATAATTCAGTAGATATTGATCCAACCAGAAGTTCTGTTTCTGCTGAAGCAATTAGATCGGCCAAATACAGTTTTGATGGAATTTTGAATTACAAAAAACAACTAGGTGAGCATGCCCTAAATATTACGACTTCTTTTTCTGCTGAAAAAGGCTCTAAGGAATCTTTTTTAGGTTCAAAAGAAGGGGTGGCCAATAACAATATCATGGTGCTAAATGGGGCTACCATTAATCCAAGAGTGACCAGTGGAAATAATTACACAAAAACCACAGTCGGTTCCATGGGAAGAATTCAATACAATTACCAACGTAAATATTTGTTTTCAGTTTTAGCTAGGTACGATGGCTCTTCTAGATTTGGCGAAAAACATCGTTGGGGCTTGTTTCCAACAATTTCTGCTGGTTGGAATGTTTCTGATGAGGATTTTTGGACACCATTAAAACATGTGGTTAATAATTTACGACTGAGAGCAAGTCAGGGAATGGTTGGAAATGATAGTTTTAGTGACTATGAATTTGCCAGTACTTTGGTGCAATCAACAGATTATATTTTCGATCCAACCGATCAAAGTCAGTCTTTTGGATCTATCGTAAAATCGTATTCCAATAAAGATGTTAAATGGGAAACCTCAGTTTCAACAAATATTGGATTGGATGTAGGGTTCTTTAAAAATAAACTTACCCTTACAGCGGATGTTTATCGAACTAAAAAAAGAGACATGTTGTTTCCTGTTCGTTTACCAGGTTCTTTAGGAGGCTATTATGACAGTCTGTTGACCTTAAATGTGGGGAATATGGAAAATCAAGGAATTGAATTGTCGGCTCGTTATAAAAAACGTGTGGGGAATAGCAATTTTACTTTGGGAGTTAATTTTGGGAAAAATGAAAATGTGGTGACTAAAATGGCTGGTGAGACCACGATAATTTTTAATTCAGGTTCAAATCTTGGTGGAGTGCCAGTTACTGTGTTGGAAGTTGGACGAGAAGTGGGGGCATTTTACTTATACAAAACCAACGGAATTATTAAAACAGAAGAACAACTTGAAGCCTATAAATTACATCCTTCAAGATCCACAGCTACTTTAGGTGACTTGATTTATGTGGATACAAATGGAGATGGAGATATTTCAGATTTAGACAGGCAATATTCGGGTAGTGGTCTTCAAGATTTTGATATGGGATTGAATTTTGGATGGAAATATAAAAATTGGGATTTAGCCATGAATTGGTATGCATCTGTTGGTGCTGAAATTATCAATGGTCAAAAGCGAGAAGCCTATAGCAGAGGACGCCATAAAGATTTGGTAAATATGTGGACACCAGAGAATCCTAATTCGAATACACCATTTTACAAAGGAAGAACGAGTGTGGAGAATTTTGCTGCAGAAACAGATAAATGGTTAGAAAGTGGAGATTATTTAAGATTGAAATTAATTACTATAGGCTATAGCTTGCCTAAAAAAGTATGTGAAGATATCGGACTGCAAAGTTTGAGATTGTTCGGTACTTCTCAAAATCCATTAACATTTACAAAGTATGAAGGTTTTGAACCTGAAATTGGAGGAAATGTACAAAAAAGAGGATTGGATTTGGACAGGTATCCTACTTCTATCTTGTATTCTTTCGGACTTAAAGTGGTGTTTTAATTAAAACGATAAATTATGAAAAATTATATATATAAAATCTTAGTAGCTATCGTATTGGTAACTTTAGTTCCGTCGTGCGATGAGTACTTGATCGAAACCAATCCAAATGAAGTTTCAGAAGATTCTTTTTGGAAAAACCTAATCGATACCGATAAAGGATTGACAGCGGTTTATGGTTCAATGTTGAATCAAAAAATTTATGCCGTTATAGCGGAAGCTTGGAGATCTGACATGGCATTTCCCAATCAACGGAACAAACCAACGACCAATGTATTCTACAAACAATTGTTCAATAACAATTCTAGAGAAATCAATGATCGTTGGACGGCTATTTATCAAATTATTTGGAGAGCAAATCAAGTCATTGATGGCTTAAATAGTTTAGATGCTGAAACCAAGCAACGAGAAGAATGGGTCAATCAAATGGGACAAGCTCGATTTTTTAGAGGACTCGGACATTTTTACGCGCATTCGGTGTATAACAACGGAAGTATTATTATTCGAGATAAGATTCCTGCAAATGCTTCTGAAATTCAAATAGCGCTTTCTTCTCCTGAAGATGTTAGAGCTTTTTTTAGAGCGGATTTTGAATATGCCTATAAAAATCTTCCTGCTCAATTTGAACAAAAAGCAAGAGTAGATGCAGGAGTAGCTGCAACAATGTTAGGAACAAGTTATTTGTATGAAGGGAAATATGCGGAAGCAAAAGTATATTTTGAAGATGTGTTGACAAATCCTGCATATGGATACGAATTGGTACAAAATACAGAGCTCATGTTTACTTCTGCTGGAGATTTTAATTCAGAATCTATTTTTGAATTAAATTATGGCTTTTTACAGGTAGAAGATTCCAATTTTGATGAAGAAAGTTTCTTTACAATTTTAGCTAGGAACACGGCAGCAAGCGGTAGAGGAGGAGGAACAGGCTCACATACAGTTCCGTCAGCATGGCTTACAGAAGCATATGCTTCAGAGGCATTAGATGCTCAAGATTCTAGAAATTATGTAGACAATGGAGTTGGAGGAGTAAAACTTAGAAATGTTTCCTTGAGAGCTTCTGCTATGATTGCCTTGGTGAATGATGAAGATACGCCATTTTATTTGCAGCCATCAGTTCCGTTGGCAGCCGATTTTGGTTTGAAATTTTCATTTTTCAAACATTTTTCCAATCATGATATTATCTCAGAAGAAGCTTTGTTAGCAGATACTTCGTTAAAATCACCAAAAAACTTTTTGCTAAATCGTTTAGGACATGTGTATTTGATGCAGGCAGAATGTCTTCTTAAAACAGGCGATTTGAATGGAGCTATAGGTCTAATCAATACAATTAGAGCTAGATGGGGACTCCGATTATTAGGACTTGAAGATGGTTCAAATCACGATTTTGACGGTGTTATTTATACGGAAGAAACTTTAATGGAGCGCTTAATGTATATCGAAAAACCTTTAGAAACGTCTATTGAAGGTTTTTCAATTAGAAATATTGACATGCAAAGATGGGGAATTGCAAAAGCTAGATTTGAAGACTTAGCTGCAACAAATTACTACTTGATCAATTATGAATACAAAGGAATTGATGGAGAACCTGTTGTTGCTAAAAATTCAAGAATTGTAAAAAACACAAATTTAGAAGAAAGCAATTATACTTTAATCGATATGGAATACAACCAAGCAGCTCAGTTTTATGATGCAAAACTACATGCTTTTTTGCCTTTGCCTTCCATTGAGGTTTTAAATAACAACCAGGTTTTATCTAATTTAAATGAAAATGATGAAAAATAAAATATATAAAACAATGCTAGTACTACTTGTTTTGGTAACAAGTTGTACGAATATGGACGAATACGATGTGCCAAGTGGAAATTACTCTAGTTTTTGGGCTCGAACTACAAAAGACAATAGTGCCGTAGATAAAATTTGTAATATAAACGATTATGTTGCTTTTTACGACCTATCACGAAATGTCTTGAGTCATGAATGGACGACTCCTTCAGAGACAAAATTTTTAAGCAAAGAATTTACTGAGCAAGATTCTGTTTATAGCAAGTTTGTCATAGGAAATGGAGGAAAATCGAAAGAGGATTTGATCAATGTGTATTTTCCAAAAGCGGGTGTATATGAAATTAATTTGTTAAATACTTACAAAGATTCTGTTGCAGAATCCGTTTTTGTTGAAGCTACGGGAGTTTGGATGGTTGATAAAAGTTATTCTGTGGATGTTTTCGCAGATCCAAATCCGGCAGGAGCCATTTTTTATAAGGAAGAAAAAGTGTTTTCATTGAAAGAAACAGAGACACCTTCCCTAGAAAATAAAGCTAATTGGCCTGTAATTAATATTGAAGCAGGTGAAGAATTGGTTTTTATGGACGAATCTATTACCGGAAGAGCTGATGGGGCAAAATGGAGTTTTGAAGGTGGAAAACCAGAAACATCATCAAAAGATTCTTTAGGTGTGGTGTACAATAAATTAGGACAATTCACAGCAACCTTGACTTCCACAAGAAAAGATCCTTCTAAGTCGGTAGGAAAATACATGCCTGTTATTGTCCAAGTAAATCCTTCTTCAAAACCATTTACTATTAATGGAGCTGTTAGCATGGATGTTCAGAAAGTAATATCTTTTGCGGTAACCGGTGAAGTAGCTTCTGTTTTAGGAGCTGCGGCAAATTTTACGGTTCATGTAAGTAATACAGCTGCTGGTTTTGATCAAAATATAGAAGTAGCTTCCGTACAAATTAATACAGAAGATGCGACCGTACTTGAATTGGAATTGAAAGAACCTATTTACAATACAGATGAGGTTACAATTGCTTATGCAGGTACGAGTTTAATTTCTGTGGATGAAAGAGTATTGCAAAATTTTGATGCAACACCGATTACTATAGAACGTGGATATAGTATTCTTATTGATGATCATGTTGGTTTTGAGGTTCCGTTTGATGGGAATAAAGCTTCAAAACGTGCTTTTACCAATCAATATTGGTGTGCAGGAACAAATGACGATCCTATCTTTTTTCAAAGAACAGAAGAGAAGTCTTATAAAGGAATGGCTTCTATGAAATATACCAATGAAGCAGGAGTATTTACAGACGTTTATTTAAGAAGTACCGATTTTTCTAAACCGAATGGTCTTATTTCGGGAGCGAAGTATGTGTCTTATAAAATCTTCTTAGAAGAAGGAAATACCATGAAAGGTTTTACGACAAGTTTAAATGAGCCAGCTTTAGAATTGGATTGGGATATCGAAAATTTACCTAGAGGAAAATGGGTGGAAATTGGTCAAACAATTACAACTGATGAAATTATTTCTGGTGCGCAATGGGTTGTAAAAATACCTGCCGCATCCAATCCAGGAGTTACAGGAAGTCAAACCATGTATTTTGACGATTTGCAAATGATTCCGCTAGTGCCTAGACCTTAAAAAGAAGGATGAATTCTAAAATTTTGTTTTAATAAAAACCTACTAAGGCTATCTGATTTTATTCAGGTAGCCTTATTTTGCTAATTTTAAGCACTTATTTATGTTGAGGAATTGAGGGTTTTATTTCAAAATTGCAAATATATTTTTTTTGACTTTTTAAGGAGTTTGCCATTGTTTTGTTTTAATTTAACATCTTTATTAAAATTGGCAATTTCAGAAGAATTCAACAGCGCTTTAGAAAACTTTAGCAACTAATTTAATTATCAAATCTTACAGAATGACAACCCTAATAAAATATTTTTTCGCACTTTTTATATATCTAAGTTTAGGTTCGGTAATGGCGCAAAATGGTGTTTTTCAGAACTATAATAATCTTACGATCTCTGATGGCTTGTCAGACAATGGTGTGACGTGTATGTTGGAAGATTCGAAAGGGTTTTTGTGGTTTGGAACCTATTCCGGAATCAATAGATATGATGGGTATAAAGTAGTGCCTTTTAAAAATGTAAATAAAAGTAAAATATTAATTAATAATAGGGTTCAAAGTTTAGCAGAAGATAAGAATGGCAATATTTGGATTGGAACAGAACGTGGAATCACCATATTTGATACCTCTAAAAAGAAATTTAAGAATCTTGAAATACTTGTCAAAGATTCGCTTGAAATTTTTAAAAATAGGAATGTTCATAAATTAATCGTTAGCAAAGAAAAAAATACAATTGTCAGTATTTCTGAAACAAGAGGTGTACAGTTATTTGCTGATAATTTTGAACTTTTAGGTGAATACCTTTTAAAAAAAGACCTACTAAAAAGCAATATTAAGATTACGGATGCAATTTTACTTAATGAAACCCATGTGCTTATAACAACAAATATTGGATTGATTGATTTCGATTTAATGTCGAAAAAATTCACCTATATTTTGCAGAAAGAGGTGAAGTATTGCGCTTCCGTTTCAAGGGTAGACAATGATAAATTACTTGTTGCATTTGATAGAGGAATAGGGCTTGTAAGCTATGACCTTTTCGAGAATTTAATTTCTTATAAATTAAAAGAGGTCTTTTTAAAAAAACAAAGAATTGCTGCTACAGCTATTGACGACTTTGGCGGATTGTGGTTGGGTACCCAAAGAACAGGGGTTGTTTATATCAAATCACATAAAACCTTTTTAGAAAAAGGCGAGGTGAAAATGAAGCATTTTAAAAACGGAACCGATTTGTTGGTTTCTAGCAAATTGTTTGTTGGAGCAAATAATATTTGTTGGTATGGGACTTTTAATTCGGGAGTTTTTAAATTCAATACCAAAGAAAATTCTTTTGTAAACGGCAATCTTGCAGGCAATGAAAATAAAGTATACAATGTTGAAGAAATAGGCGATTCTAAGATTGTCATTTCAAGAGGTTATAAAATGATTTCTGGTTTTAACTTAGCAAGCAATCAACATGAGGAACTTCCTTCTAAATTACTAAAAAACACAAATTATTTCTTTTTAGATTCTAAAGGAGATTATTGGGCAAATGAACCTAGAAAAAGTTTTTTCAGATTAAAGAAAAATTCGAATAAACCTGAGGAAATTAAAATTGAAAGTTCAGATCCTAAAGATGTTATTAATAAAACCCGATTTATAGCGGAAGAAATAAATAAAGAGGCTCGATTTATTTGGGTAGGGGCTAGAAGTACGTTATACCGTATTAGTTTAGGAAAGGACGATGCAATTGAAAAAGTAGAATCTTTAAATGACAACCCTTTTTTTAAAAGAAAATATATTTCAGAAATCAGATTTATTTACCAAGATCCAATTTATAATTTTATGTGGGTGGGTACAGATAATAAAGGTTTGTATCGATTAAATACGGCAAATAGTACATCAATTGAAACCATTGAAATTGATCAATACATTCCCAATTTGGAAGATGAGTTTTCCATTCCTAGCTTTTTTGTGTCTTCAGTTTTAAGATTGCCAAATGATGAATTGTGGATTGGTACGGAAGGAAGCGGAGCTTGTAAAGTAGAAGACAGTCAGGGTATGGCTCGTTTTATTCCGTTTACGGAAGCCCAAGGTTTGTCTAATAATGTGGTAAAAAGTATGGTCAGCGATGCGGATTCAAATTTATGGTTGGCCACTAATTTTGGGCTGAATAAATTGGATACGAAAAGCTTTAAAGTGACCAAATTTGGAAAGTACGACGGCTTGCCTTTTGATGATTTTTACTATGGATCAAAAACAATGAAAAATGGTACCATCGTTTTAACAGGACAAAATGGTTTGTGTTATTTCAATCCAAAAGATATTTTTACTTCAGAAAAACTTCCGAGAGTTGAATTTGAGAAATTTAAAATTTTTGACAAGCTTGTTGAAGTAGATGATGTGGTGGGCGATAGAGTGGTTTTGGAAAAATCGATTACTGAGATTGACGAAATTAATTTGCGGTATGACGAAAATGTTTTTTCTATAGATGTGCTAAGTTTGCATTATTCAAATCCTGAAAATCATTTACTGAAATACAAACTAGAGCCGGTTAATAAAAGTTGGGTTGAGGTAGCTTCAAACCAAAACACCATTACTTATAGTGGTTTGCAACCGGGTAATTATGCCTTGCAAGTTTCGGTGTCCAACTCATTAGGAGAATGGAGTGTGCCAAGGGAAATAAAAATTACCGTACATCCTCCTATTTGGAAAACCTCATGGGCATATGTAGGCTATCTGTTTTTGGTTTTAGGAATAGGTTATTTAATTATCAGAATTGTTTTAAAAATCCATCTTTTAAATCATAAAATTGAAATTGAACAATTAGAAAAAGACAATGCAAAGGATATCAACGAAGCCAAGTTTAGTTTTTTTGCAAATATTTCTCATGAAATTAAAACGCCGTTAACGTTGATTTCAAACCCGATCAATAATTTATACGAACGTTTTCATAAAAATCCAGATTTAGGAGAAAAATTAGGCATGGTATTGCGCCAATCTAAAAAAATTCATGAGCTCATAGAACAGGTTCAGGATTTTAGAAGATCGGATGCCAATATGTTGAAAATGAATTATTCGCGTTTTGAATTTAATTCTTTTATCAATGATTTGGTCAATGATTTTATGTATACCGCCTATAGCGATAAAAAAGAATTGAAATTAATTGGAGATGAATTGCCTATTATTGTTTCGGCAGATAAAAATAAGCTAGAAAAAATAGTCAACAATCTGTTGAACAACGCTTTTAAATACACCAAAGAAAATGATTTAATCAAAGTATCATATTACTATGAAGATAAAGATTTGATTCTTTCTATTGAAGATACTGGTAGAGGAATTGATGCCATTGATGTAGCACACGTATTTGAAAGATTTTACCAATCACATCTTCCAGATAACAAACATTTAGGAGGTTCTGGAATCGGATTGGCTTTTGCCAAAAGATTGGTAGAAATGCATTACGGGTATATCAGTGTAAAAAGTGAATTAGGTAGAGGTTCCAAATTCACGGTTAAACTACCAATTATCAAAGCCCATACGGCCGAAGATAAATTAGGAACGGAAGACTTGGTTTTACCACAAGAAAAGGAATTTTCTGTAAATGCAATTCAAAACAATGAAGAATGGTCTAAAATAAAAGCTTCGGGTGAGTTTTCAGAATCTTTAATTTTTTATGCAGAAGACAATGATGAAATGCGAAATTATATTACCCGTTTTTTATCGCAGTTTTTTAAGGTGAAAAGTTTTAGAAATGGGAAAGAATGTTTAGAGGCTTTTGACAATGAATGGCCAGATTTGGTGGTAAGTGATGTTCAAATGCCTGAATTAAATGGATTGGATTTGTGTATTCGAATAAAATCAGATTTAAAAACAAGCCATATTCCAATTATTTTACTAACGGCACTCACAAATTTAAAAGATCATTTACAAGGAATTAAAGATGGGGCAGATGCCTATATAAAAAAACCTTTTAACTTGGAGCAACTGTTAGCTACAGTAGAGGCTAGACTGAATAATAGAAAGCAATTAAGAGAGCGTTTTCAAATAGGAATTCCTTTAACAAGAGACAATAAAAACAGTAGAAACGACAATGCTTTTTTGGAGAAATTTTACAGTCTGATAGATGAAAATTTAGACAATCAAGATTTTGATTTAAAAACGCTTGCTTCGGAATTGTGCTTGAGTAAATCTGCTTTTTATCAGAAGGTTAATACGCTCACAAATCAAACTCCTTTTGAGTTGATAAAAAATTACCGTTTGAAAAAAGCAACGGAATTATTATGTCAAGAAAATTTGTCGGTTACTCAGGTTTTTTTAATGACCGGTTTTAAAAGTAGATCGCATTTTTCAACCAAATTCAAAGAAAAATACAAAGTTACTCCTGGTAAATATGTCAGTCAAATTAGAGCAGATAATATAAAGTAAGCATGAATTTTTAAGCGACCACTTTTTCTAAAGGAAGATTTTACAGCGACCTTCTTTTCTCAACCTATAATGAGAGAAGAAGGTTTTTCTTTTTTTGGAGAATAAGAGAAAACAAATTGTATAAAATAAGGTCGTTTTATTTTGTTGTATTCTTCTTCTAGCTTATATAAATTCCTTTAAAAGGGGCATTTTCTTTAAAAATACACTCTCAGGCACATTTCATTAGCTAATAGAAACAACTATTTTTTACTCTCGAATTAATTTAGCAGTAGCTTGTTTAGCTATTCAGTAACAAATTGTTTGTTACCAAAGTCTAAACCTATTTTATAAGTGAGTGAGCGTTTCAGTTTGTGCTAACTCGAATTAATTCTAACGACATGAAAATTACATATTTAAAAGCGTTTTTTGTGAGCTGCATAGTTTTGGGGTCAAACTTAGCAAAGGCACAAGTAAAAGAAAATTGGGCAATTGATACGCAAGTTCAATGGGAAGAAGCCCTGTCCAACACACAAGACATAAAAATAAAGAACGCAAAAGCGGTTTCAGGAGAAGGGAAAAGTTTTTTTTCTAGTAAATTAAAATCTTTCAAAAAAAAGAGGAATTTAAAATCCATAGTTTTTAAACAAGCAGCTGATTGGAACAACTGGAAGGAAATACCAAAAGTTAGAACAGAAGAAATGTTAGACGCTCCTGTTTTAATTTCAGTAAAAGCAAACGATTATTATTTGCTAGCGCGTCGTTACGACACACATCCTGAAAGAATTCACAATACTAGAAAAATACATTCGGATGCCGAATTGGGTTATCATGCTTGGCATAGTACGGATATGAAAAACTGGAAACATTACGGGCCTGTAAGTGGTTATGTGCAACGTTGGGTTACCACTGCAGAATATAAAAACGGTAAATTTTATATCTACTACGACAATCCCAATGACGAAGATCCTCATTTAATAATTGACAAGGATTTAATGGATGGAAAAATGGGCAAAAACATTGGAATGGTGTTTAATGACCCAACACATGGATCTGACTGTGCTGTTTTGCGAGATGAGGATGAAATGTTTCATTTAATATATGAAAACTGGGATTACAACAATGCCCGTAAACATTCTTGGGACGCCCCTGTGGGCGGACATGCTATTAGTAAAGATGGAATTCACGATTTTAAAATTGTTCCTCCTGCGGTAGATGAACGAACTACTTCTACAGGGAGCTATGCTACTTTTTTGCATCCCTACAAAGCGGAAAATTATACGACCATGAAATACGAAGTTTATGAGCCAGAACAAAATGCATATGGCGATTGGACAGCGATAAAAATAGGCAAGCAATATTATCTCTTTGGAGATAATGATCCTGCCGGTGGACGCATTAAAGTGGGCAAATTTACCAGTGATTCCATGTCGAAAACATTTACGTATTGTGGTGAATTTGGTATGGGGCATCCCGATCCGACGATTGCTTTTGCTGAAGGACAATTTTATTTGCTACAACAACAAGGAAAAGTAGATTTTGTAAGTCCAGGCCCTTGGGTACCTGGAGTGGAGGCTAGAGTCGGAGTAGATACAAATAACGATGGTAAAATTAATCAATGGACCGACTGGAATGTTGTTGCAGAAAGTTACCAACATAAAAAAGGTTTTGCACGTGTGGTTGCCGTAGAAGAAGCAACAATAGATGTATCAAAGTTGCCTGCAGCTTATGGCGTCCGTTTTGAATATCGAACAAAAGCTGTTGCTAATAAAAAAGAATTGATTCAAATGAAGTCAATTTTACTAAGCTTTGAGTAAATACTAATTCCAATAAAAACAATGATGAAATACAGTTCAATTATTTTTTTAGTAGGCTTAGGAATCCTTCTAACTTCTTGTTCTAAAAAAAAGATACATTCAAAACCGAATGTAATTTTAATATATGCTGATGATTTAGGAAGGGGCTTGTTAGGAACCTACGGACAAGAAATCATAAAAACACCAAATATAGACAAACTCGCAAGTGAAGGGATTAGTTTTAAAAATGCTTATGGTTGTAATTATTGTGCACCAGCAAGGGCTAGTTTGCTAACGGGGATGCATGATGTTCGACCTAATCAATGGAAAATTACCAAAGGGGGCATGTATCTGAATTTAGATAACGGAATGACCTTCCAAGAAATTAAAGATTCGATTCATAAAGTAGCCCAGCCAGCAAAGCCTAATGATGTTTTTTTGGCTGAAGTAGCGCAAAAAGCAGGCTATAAAACAGCAGCCTTTGGAAAGTTAGAATGGGGATTTTCTACAACGCCGGAAAGAATTAAAAGACATGGTTGGGATGAACATTTTGGTTTTTACGATCACAACAGATGTCATGGGTTTTATCCACCATTTTTGTTTGAAAATGGCGAAAAAATTACTATTGAAGGAAATACCAGAGTAGATTGTGGAAATACTAATAATGTTGAAACTCCCGAAGCTTATGCAGAAAGGTGGGACATGACAGGAAAGTCTTTTTATTCTGAAAATATCATTATGGAAAAGTTGCTTGGATATTTGGACAATTATAAAAAAGAAGAAAAACCTTTCTTTTTGTTTTTTCCAACACAACTTCCACACGGACCTATTTCTATTCCAGAGGTGCATGCCGATTTTAAAAACGACAAACGCCTTACTGAATTTGAAAAAGAATATGCTTCAATGGTAAAAATGTTGGATACAGATGTAGGGAGAATTCTAAAAAAATTAGAAGCTAAAAATTTATTGGAAAATACAATTGTTGTCTTTACCTCAGATAATGGGCATGAGATTTATACTAGAGAAGAAGGGCGTTCGTATAAAGACACAAACGTACTTACCAATGAAAAATATGACAATATCAAAACGCGATTTTTAAGTGAATTTGGAAAAGATATTTTTGATGGAAACGACGGTATGTCGGGTTTAAAACGTTCTAACTGGGAAGGTGGAACTCGGGTTCCTTTATTTTGGTATTGGAAAGGAAAAATAAAACCAGGAGTGGTTTCAGAGCAAAGAGTAGCCAATTATGATTTCCTAAATACACTAGCAGAAATTACAGGTCTTCAGGAGCTTAAAGAAAAGGACGGTGTTTCGTATGCAAAAACCTTGTTTGGAGGAAAAGCCAAAGAACGACCTTATACAGTTTATAATTCAAAAATAGGACCAGCATTGGTAACCAAAGAGGGGTGGAAGTTGCGCTATCATAAAAAGAAGAACATCTTTCAATTATATTTTTTACCTGAAGATTATAAAGAAATGAAAGAATTATCGGCGAAATATCCTGAAAAAGTAGCCTTGCTAAAAGCGCACTTAACAAAAGAAGCGGGTGGAACTTTATAAAAAAATAAAAATGAAATATAACCACTATGCATGGGTCTTAGGTCTTTTTGTCATTCTTATAGGATGTGAAAAGAAAAAATCAACGAAACCTAATGTCATTATTCTCTTGACTGATGACCAAGGCTATGGCGATTTATCTTGCCACGGAAATCCAGATGTGAAAACACCTAATTTAGATGCCATGTACAAAGAGTCTATTCGACTTACCGATTTTCATGTTTCTTCGGTGTGCACCCCATCACGGTCACAATTGTTAACCGGTTTGGATGCCGTTAGAAATGGTGCCTCTGGAGTGAAAGGAAGTATCGCAACTATATTTCACACTTATAAAGATACTTTAGGCAAGGAATCAAAAATTCATTTGTTACCCGAGTTTTTTAAAGCAAATGGTTATAGTACAGCACATTTTGGAAAATGGCATTTAGGTGATGGTACTACCTATCGTTCTATGGATCGTGGATTTGATGAAACCTTGACATTTCCGGGCGCTTCCATTTGGCAATCTCCAAATTATTGGAATAACGATTGTTTTGATGATGTGCAGCTAAGAAATGGAAAAGAGGAAAAAACAAAAGGCTATTATACCGATGTTTATTTCGAGGAGTCTATAAAATTTATAAAAAATGAAGCTGCCAAAAAAACGCCATTCTTTGTTTATTTGCCAACAGGTGCCATGCACACACCACAATTTGTGCCTGAAAAATACAGCAAGCCTTATCGGTATTTGCCAAAGTTAACGGCGCAGTTTTACGGTATGGTGGCCAATTTTGATGAAAATGTAGGTCGTTTAGAAAGCACTTTAACAGATTTAGGAATTAAAGACAATACCATTGTTATTTACCTTTCCGACAATGGCGGTACTTTGGGCGTTGACTTTTACAATGCAGGAATGCGTGGAAGTAAAGGTTCGCTTTATGAAGGTGGGCATCGGGTGTCTTGTTTTATACGATGGAAGGATGGGATACCTAATTTGGGTAGAGATGTAACGGAATTAACATTGGTGCAAGATCTACTACCTACGCTTATTGATTTTTGCCAATTGGACATGCCTTGGGAACAAAAATTTGATGGGCTAAGTTTAAAAAAACACCTGCTTGAAGGGAAACAAGATTTTAGTAAACGTATATCTGTTGTTCAATACGTGCATCGAAAAAAATTGGAGGACTTTACGGTGTTAAAAAATAAATGGAGACTGATAAATAACAAGGAACTTTACAACGTAAAAAACGATATCGGTCAAACAAAAAATGTAATTCAAGAATTTCCGGAAATCGCAAAGGAGCTTGGAACATATTACAAAGCTTGGAAAAAATCTGTTCAGCCATCAGAAGCAAAACGAACAACTTTAAAAGCAGGACTTGTCAATCAAAAAACGGTTCAATTATCTTGTTTTGATTGGGTAGCAGAAAAAATTGAAGGAAAGGGCAATGCTTCACAAATGATGGATATTAGACAAGGAAGCAGTATAAAAGGGCCTTGGCATGTTGAGTTTGTGGAAGATGCAATTTACGAATTTACCTTTAGGCGTTGGCACAAAGCAGCAAATACCGAAATATCCAAAGGCTTACCGCCTTATTTTACAGAATTTTCAAAGCAAATAGGACTCACAGAAGTAACAGACAATTCAGGGGACTATCAAATTTGGAAAACACTTTGTAAAGATGGAATTTACCCTAAAGGGAAAGCCTTGGCAATAACCCAAGGACAATTTATTGTAAACGGTATAAAGGATTCCTATGTAGAAATTCTTCCTACGGATGAAAAAATAGTCATTAGAAAATTTATAAAGAAAGGAATTTACGATGTAGAATTCAACTTTTTAGATGCACAGGCTCAAATACTTTGCGGAGCTTATTACGGAGAAATAAATAGAATTTGGAACAATTAAATATTAAAAATGGTTAAACAACACACATTAATAATCGCGTTTTTTTTGTCGATGACAATTTTTGCGCAATCAGAAAAAAAGCCTAATATTATTTTTTTATTGACGGATGATCAGGCTTATAGAACTTTAGGAATTACCGGAAACGATCAGGTAGTCACACCAAATTTAGACAAGCTTGGTAGTCAAGGACTTGTTTTTGACAGGCATTACAATACCACTGCTGTTTGTAAAGGGAGTCGCGCCTCTATCATGACAGGGATGTATGAATACAAAACAGGTTGTAATTTTATGCATGGTTCTATGGGAGCAGAACAATGGTCTACCTCATACCCCGTACTCCTAAAAAACGCCGGATATAAAGTCGCCAATATTGGAAAATTTGGTTTTGGGGTGAGTAAGGTGAAAAATGTGGATCATAAAGGAAATGAAGGGGAAGGAGTTCAAAATGCTTTCGATTTGTATTTAACAAAAGGTGGGCAGTGCAATTACGCAACCGACAAAAATAAAGACATGGATGTTTATGCAGAAAAAGATCCGCACTTAACACAAGCATTGGCAACCGCGGCTTTAGAGTTTGCAAATGCTGCTAAAAACGAAAATGAACCTTTTTGTTTAACGGTCGGATTTAAATCGCCACACAAGCCGTTGATACCAGATACCCAGTTTGACCATGTTTATAAGAATACGGTTTGGAAAAAACCGATCAATTACGGACGGGAAGCAGGATTGCATTTAGCAGCACAATCACGTCAAGACAGGCAGTATAAAAAATATTGGGAAGAAGCGTATAGCACAGATGAAAAATATCAAAAAACGCATCGATTGTACCACCAATTAATTCATGGAGTAGATGTCGCTGTTGGGAAAATTAGAGAAGGTTTAAAAACACTTGGAATAGCAGATAATACGATTATTATTTTTTCATCAGACAATGGTTATTTAATGGGAGCACATGGTCTTGGAGGAAAAGTATTGCCGTATGAAGAAGGTTCTAGAGCCCCCTTAATTATTTACGATCCTAGAATTCCAAAGAACAAAAAAATCCGTAGAACAGCATCACTAAGTGGAAATATAGATATCGCTCCTACCATTCTTTCGTATGCAAATATTGGTATTCCTGAGGTTTACGATGGAAAAAGCTTGTTGTCTATTGTAAAAGATGAAAAAAAGAAAGTACGAAATGTTTTGCCGGTTATTCAGGTTTTTGGAAAGGAAGCTACCAGATGTTTTTCTATGATTGATGGAGAATACAAATATATTTACTGGTATTTCAAAAGTGAAAAAGAGAATCTGTATCCTACGGAAGAATTATTTCATTTGACTACAGACCCAATGGAAATGAAAAATTTAGCAAGCAATAAAAGCTATAAAAAAGTATTGAAAAAAATGCGCAAATTCTATGATGATGAGGTAAAGAATTGGGGAGCTCATAGTATTTCTTACAATGGTTATTTAGAATATGGAACACTTTTTAATAGAGCTATAAGTTGGGATAAAAAAGCAGTACTTATAAAAGAAAAAGATGCAAAATTGACACCGTATAAAACGCCCTCTAAAAAGAAATAAAGGATGAATCATAAGCCTATCGTTTTCTTTGTAGTTGTTTTGTTATCCATGGCGCAACTGATTTCTCAAAATTTAGGAAAATCAAAACCTAATATTTTATTTATCATGTCAGACGACCATACCTCACAAGCTGTTGGGGTTTATGGAAGTAGGTTGGCTAAATTTGATCGGACTTTAAATATTGATAGAATAGGTAAAGAAGAATTAAAAACTATAAAAATATGACTACAAAATTTTCAAAATTAATAATGATCAATTTTATAGCCTTTGGGCTCATAGCTTGTTCTAGCTCTAAGTTGTCTAAAGCGAGTGCTGATCATTCAGTTGATTTTACATTACAAAATGATTATCCAATTGGTAAGAGTGTTAGCGAAAGTCAAAATTGGATTTCATTGAATGCGAATGAAGTATTTAAGAGTACTGAAAAAGGGATGCTAGTTTTACCCGGAAAAGAGGCTGCCTTTAGTTCAATACAATATCGCAATCCGATGGTTGCTCCAAAAGTTGGAGAGGCCATTACTGCGTCTATTGATTTTACATATGACCAAATGAAAAAAAGAACCGAAAAAGAAGTGATTCGTGTTGGTTTTAGCAATGGTTCTAGTAATTTAATGGCAACATTTAATCGTAAAGGTTGGGGAGATTATCATTCTATAGGAATGGAAGATTATGTGGTTGGTATTGTTTTTCATACTTCCGAAATTGGATTTAAAAACAATGCAGCTTTAGGAACCAGTAATCCACTTCAACTGTCCATAACATTGACACGTGCTAAAGGTGATTTATGGAATATGGTTGTTCTTCTTAAAAATCTTACACCAACTTCTAATTGGAGTAAAAGATGGGAAAAGAACGGTTTAAGTTTTCCTTCAGGAAACACAGATAAATTATTTGGAGTTATTCAAGCTGGTGCATCTGATGCTGATGCAGGTATTGCCAATCGTTTGGTGACTCGCTTCGATTTAAATACAAAAAAAGCGCCACCTGCCATAGCAAAAACATGGAACGGAGTTGATTTTAAAAAATACATCCTTCCTATGAAACCGCAAGGGCCATTGGTAAGTGAAGGAATTTGGGGAAAGGATATTTTACCTCGTGATCCAAAAAATGGATTGGAAGATGCAAGCATGGAAAACTGGTGTTATTGGGATGGAAGTATCGTCAAAGACGATGTCGGTAAATATCATATGTATGCAAGTCGTTGGACACAAGAGCAACCGCATGGAAATGGTTGGAAAGAACATTCTAAAGGAATACATGCCGTTAGTGACAATGTAATGGGACCTTATAAAGATTTGGGCTTAACCTGGCCACAATGGAAAGAAGGACTAGGACACAATGTTATTGGCCTACGTATGTTTGACGGACGTTATGCAATGGTTACTAGTGACAGAACTCGTGGAGAAGTTTTTGTTTCTGATCATCCAAATGGACCGTTTAAATTATTAGGAGAAATTCAAGTGGATTCCAATGGCTTTAATCCAGGATTGGCGCGTTACCAAAGCGGCGATTCTAAAGGGAATATGTCTAATGTGATGATTATTCCTAGAGAAGATGGCCGTTACATGATTGTTGCACGTTCAACTGCAATTATGATCAGTGATAATGGAATTCTAGGGCCCTATAAAATTATGTCCGATAGAATTTATGCAGATATGCCAGAAATTCCACAAACACGTATGGAAGATCCAACGGCTTGGTATAGTGGAGGAATGTACCATATGCTTGTAAATCATTGGCCAGGGAAAACAACCTATCATTTTTCTTCTAAAGATGGAATTAAGGACTGGAAGTACCGCAGTATTGCTTACCGAAAAGATGAATCTATATTTCGATATACCGATGGTACAGTTGACGAATGGTATATTGTGCAACGCCCAACAGCATACACAGAAAATGGGCATATTACGCATTTTAATTTTTCGGTTATAGACGTAACGAAAGGAGCTGATAGAGGAAATGACAAACATGGTAGTAAAATTATTGTAGTTCCTTTTGATGGAGAAGCTTTTGATAAGGACATGCAAGCCATTATTGCTGCTGAAAAGAAATAATATTTATTTATAACCGCGACATAGGAGAGAGTTGTACTTTCTCCTATTTTTTGATGAGGTATTTAGTAAAATGAACGTTAGTTTCGAATTGTTAGGTTAAAAAACATAAAAAAATGAAATCAAAAAGTATTCTAATCTTGTTTTTGTTAGTCTCAATAAATTTTTTGTGGGCTAATGAATTTTTTGTCTCAACCCAAGGATCAAATCAAAATTCGGGAACAAAAGAGTTTCCTTTTCGTACCATTCAAAAAGCCGCCAATAGTGCAATTTCAGGCGATACAATAACGGTAAGAGAAGGTACTTATCGTGAATGGGTTTCACCGGCTCATGGAGGCTATCATAAATCGAAACCAATTGTCTATCGCGCTGCTAAGGGAGAAAAGGTTCATATAAAAGGATCGGAAATAGTAAAGAATTGGAAAAAGTATAAGAAAAATGTTTGGAAAACTAGCGTTGACAATTCTGTATTTGGTGACTTTAATCCTTTTGCCACGTTTGTAGCAGGAGATTGGTTATTGACTGCTAATAAGTTCCATTTAGGAGAGGTATATCTTAATGAAAAATCTTTATACGAAACAGGTGGATTGGATCAATTAGAAAACCCTGTGGCACATAAAAAAGCCCAAGATAAAGCAGCGGCAAAGTTGCAATGGTTTGCAGAGGTAAAGGATAAGGTAACCATTATTTATGCAAATTTTGGTAAAGGAGTAAATCCCAATAAACATCTTACAGAAATTAATGTACGTCCTACGTGTTTTTTTCCAAAGAAAACAGGGGTCAATTATATTACAGTACAAGGATTTTATATCTCTCAAGCAGCAACCCAATGGGCTCCACCAACGGCAGAGCAGATTGGTGCCATTGGCCCACATTGGAGCAAAGGGTGGGTTATTGAAAACAATAACATTAGAAACTCTAAATGTACTGGAATTAGTATAGGAAAAGAATTTGCATCGGGCGACAATGAATTTTCGAAAAGAAAGAATTTGAGAGGATTTCATCGCGAAATAGAAACCGTATTCAAAGCAATAGATTTAGGTTGGAGCAAGGAAAATATAGGATCTCATACAATTCATAATAATACTATTTATGAATGTGGTCAAACAGGTATTTGCGGGCATATGGGAGCTGCCTTTAGCACGATTACAAACAACAAAGTTTATGACATCAATTGTAAAAAAATGATGTTTGGTGCTGAGGTGGCTGGCATTAAGTTGCATGCTCCTATTGATGTATTAATCGCACACAATTATGTGAGCAATACTTACAAAGCTATTTGGTTAGATTGGCAAGCGCAAGGAACTCGTGTTACAGGTAATTTATTTACTGACAATGAATGGCAAGATGTATTCGTAGAAGTATCTCATGGTCCTACACTTATTGATAACAACATCATGCTTTCTCATAATTCATTAACTATAGGGGCACACGGAGTGGCTGCTGTACATAATTTATTTGGAGGTACCATTCGAACTTTACAAATTACGCATAGATATACGCCATATCATTATGCACATTCAACAAAATTAAAAGGAGTTGCAGCCATTGGAGGTGGAGATCATCGTTTTTATAACAATTTATTTGTTTCCAATGAAAATTTAACTAAAGGTTTGGATGCTTATGGTTTGGATGCTTTCAATGATTATCCTGTTTATTACGAAGGTGTTTTTGATACTTATACAGGAAAAACAGCTGAGGGAAAAAAAGTAACATGGTTTAATTATCCTGTTTATATGGGACAAAATATATACTTCAACAAAGCCATACCCTATAAAAATGAGACCGGAAGTGTGCTTACAAAGCAACAGGCTAAGGTTTATTTAGAAAGAAATAAGGGAATTGTTAATTTGCATTTGGATATAGCAACTGCGCAATTGAAAAAAATGAAAACACAGTTTGTTAGCACAGAAAAACTTGGATTAACAAGTATTTCAGAAGCAAGCTATGAAAATCCTGATGGCAGTCCGATCCTTATCAATACAGATTTTTTCGGGAAGATACGAACAGGACAAACACCCATAGCAGGGCCTTTTAATGAAATACAAGAAAAATCAATGAAGCTATTCGATTTAAATTCGTTTTAAAAATTTTTCGAAAAATAAAAAAGGAGCATAGCATTAAAGTGGCTTATGACAAAACAGGATTAAAATAGTTGCTATTTAAATCCTGTTTTTTTGATCAAAATACCCCTGAGAACAATTATTGGTAGCCTAAGCACTTTGCTTAAAAGAGAGCCTACTAACTTGCTTGAAATTTCGAGCACGATTAAATTATAAATTAACAAAGTAAATAGGATGAAAATAAGAAGCTTAAGCAAGTCTATAACGAATGTAGCATTTCTATGCAGTATCGTTTTGTTTTTTGGTTGTCGTCAAATAAACGGACAAAATAAGTATAAAAATGCTAAAGAAACTCCGGAAGTTAGAGCAAAGGATTTGATGTCTAAAATGACCTTGGAAGAAAAAGTGGCGCAATTAAGTGGATTGGGAAATAGCCATGGTGTTTTTGGTGATGTCAAAGCTGGAATTTTTGGAACAAAAGGAAATGAACGTTTAGGAATTCCAACTTTAGTAATGGGGCATGGAATTACAGGAGTTCGATCTGGTCGTGATGTAGCTGTAAAATCTACCTATATGTTAGCGCCAATTGGAGCTGCCGCTACTTGGGATACCGATTTGTATGCTAGAGCAAGTGTGGCTATTGCCAAAGAAATGGTGGCATTGGGGCAAAATTTAAACTTAGGAACTACCTTGAATATTATTCGTCATCCCTTAGGAGGAAGGGGATGGGAGTGTTTTTCTGAAGATCCTTATTTAACGGCTAGAATGGGGGTAGAACATGTAAAAGCAATGCAAGCAAATGGCGTAATTAGTGGTCCTAAACATTTTGTGGCAAACAATCAAGAATTGCACAGACACGATATTAACAATGAATTAGAAGAGCGTGCTTTGCGCGAAATTTATTTACCTGCTTTTAAAACAGCTGTGGTAGAAGGTGGGGCCTTGAATATTATGGCGGCATACAATCGGGTAAATGGGACGTTTATGTGTGAAAATAAATGGCTTTTAACAGATGTTTTAAGAGATGAATGGGGATTTAAAGGTTTTGTTTTATCAGATTTTGGAAAAGGAGTTCAGTCAACAGTTCCAACTGCACTTTCAGGAATGAACATCGAAATGAGTTCGGCAAAATGGTATGGAGCTAAGTTAGTTGCTGCTGTAAATAATGGAGAAATTAAGGAAGCCGTTGTAGATGGTTTGGTTTACGACAAACTTTTTACCATGTTTAAAATGGGCTTGTTCGATCATAAATGGAAAGAAAACAAGGAAGTGGTGCACAGCCAAGCGCATCAAGATTTGGCATTGGAAGTGGCTCGTAAATCAGGTATTCTTTTAAAAAACAAAAACAATGTATTGCCTTTAGCCTTAGAAAAAGGAAAAAAACTTGCTGTAATTGGTCCAAACGGAAAACGTTATGTAGGCGGTGTTTATTCAGAATTCCTCCAAGGAGGAGGAAGTGGAGGTTGTTATTATTTTGAAGATGCAGTAAAAAATCCTGTAGATGAAATCGCAAAACTAGCGAAAGGAATGCAGGTTAGTTATGCTCGTGGCGCTCATATAGAATTAAAAAAGAAGCAAAAGAAAATTGAAGCAAAAACATTGATTCCAGATGCACAGGATTTAGCGGATTTGAAAAAGAATGACAAGCAATTGATAGATGAAGCAGTTGTTTTGGCAAAAAAGTCAGATCAGGTAATTTTAATTGTTGGAATTACGGGTAGCCAAGAGTCTGAAGGCCGTGATCGTAAATCGACAAGATTGCCAGCAAATCAGGAACGACTTATTAAAGAAGTAACAAAAGTCAACAAAAATGTTGTGGTGGTCATGGTTGGTGGATCTTATTTTGATGCGTCACCTTGGATTGATAAAGTTGATGGAGTTGTTAATTATTTTTATTGTGGAGAAAAAATCGGTCAAGCTATGGCAGAGGTATTATTTGGAAAAGTAAATCCAAGTGGAAAACTACCAATTTCTTATCCTAAGTCTGATTCTCAATATCCTAAAGGAAGCATATTTAAAGGAGGAAAGTATTCTGATAAAAAAATCAGCAATGTATATGCTGAAGGAATTTTTGTGGGGTACCGATATTTCGATAAAGAGAAAGAAGAAATGCGTTTTCCTTTTGGTTACGGACTAAGTTATACTTCTTTTGAGTATAGCAAATTAAAAGTAAAAAAAGGAAAAGTAGTTGAAGTTAGTTTTACCCTAAAAAACACTGGGAAAATGGATGGAGACGAAGTTGCCCAACTATATATTCACGACAAAGAAAGTTCTGTTCCTCGTCCGATTAGAGAATTGAAAGGATTTAAAAGAGTGTCTTTAAAATCTGGAGAATCAAAAGAAGTTCGTTTTGAATTAAATGATGACGCTTTTGCTTTTTGGAGTCCAACTAAAAAGGATTGGACTGTAGAGTTAGGAGAATTTGATATAGAAGTAGGAGCTAATTCAAGAGATATAAAATTGACTGAAACAATAAAGAAATAAAGTGATTTATAGCTCTTTAGAACGTTGAATTTAAATCCATACAGAATGCTCAGTAGAAGTTTTGTATGGGTTTTTAATTAAATAAAATGATGAAAAATAAATTACAACACATTGCGATTGCTTTATTAATTACAATTGGAGCTTGGGGACAAACCATTCCGTATACAAAAGGACGGATTGCAATGAGTTCCGATGGAAATGCACATGATCCAGATGATTGGGGAGCAACTGTTGCTAGCTTAGGAATTATTGCAGCTAAAAATTTACAAGATAAATTGACAGTATACACCTACGCAGATCATGTGTGGAGTAGCAAGGAAAAACATAGGGCGCAAATTACGAAGAGTGCTATTTCTGGCGGTGCACAATTTGGTTTTGATACCAGTCGGTTTATTGCTGCAGCCGATAATCCAGAAATGGCTTATGCTAAAATGAAGGATGAAATTATTAAATCAACTTCTAAGGATCCTTTAACCATTATTGCTGCGGGCCCAATGCAGGTTATTGGTGAAGCACTGCGTTTAACTAAAATCGAAAACTCTGGTGCACTAAAACATGTTCGTATTATTTCTCATTCAAAAAGTAACAACCAGCATGCCGATAGACCTAGTAAAAGTGAAAAGCCACATGAAGGTTGGCATTGGGAGGAAATGAAAGAAGCTTTTACGAAAGAAGGCGTTGTCTTCGATCTTATTTTAGATCAGAATGATAAAACAAATAAACTCGTTGGTTTTTCTTCTAACAATGCAGCTGAAAATGGAAAAGCTGATTGGTCTGTTTGGGAATTTTTAAAAGATTATCACAAACATTCTGTAAGAGTGAATAATGCCATCCAATTGATTTATACACAAATGAAAGCTTCGCACAAAGCCGATATTTCGGATGCAGGAATGCTTTATTATTTATTTACAGGAGATGTGCATGGAGGTCCGGAAAAATTGAAAGCAGTTTTCGATAATGGATTTATAGGAGAAGAGGGTTTTCAAACCATTTTTAATGGAAATAATTTTGACGGTTGGTATTTAAAAATTAAGAAAGGGGACCCCGAATTGGCTAAAAAAGTTTTTGCTATTGAAGACAATACGGTCCATGTTTTTAATAATGAATTTCCTGATCAGTACCAATTGGGAGATAAAGACTGGAAAAAAAATAAAATTCCTGTAAATAATCAAAATCGCACACACGGACTCTTCTACACCCATAAAAAATACAGCAAATACATACTTCGTTTTGAATACAAATGGGGAAGTAAAATAGCCAATAATTTTATAAAATGGCAATACGATGCAGGGCTTTATTACCATGTTGTTGATGATAAGGTTTGGCCAAAAGGAATTGAATATCAAGTCCGTTACAATCATTTAACCAACCAAAATCATACAGGAGATTTTTTTACTGGTGGTGCATTTACTTGGTATGCCAATAAAGAAGGAAAAAGGTTTGTATCTCCAATGTTAGGGGGAGTAAAAATTGAAAATAGAAAAAGTGGACTTCTAGCTTCTATTCCAAAAAACTACCATGCTTTAGACGGACAGTGGAATTATTGTGAAGTTATTGTAATGGGAGATGCCTATACAATTCACAAATTGAATGGTGAAGTTGTGAATATGGCAACCGATTTACCTTTTAAAGAAGGTATTATTGGATTTCAGTCTGAAACGGCAGAAGTGTTTTATCGGAATATTGAAATAAAAGAATTTGAGACAATGGTTCCAATGAATGAAATTTTAAAAGATTCAGTAAAATAAACTTCTATATAATAAAAGAAGCTTTTGCATTTAAGAAACAAAAAGGTGCTGAGAAGCACAATTCGTGGAATGACGGAAGACTTTTTTAACTGCGGGTTTGATAAATTTGAGTTGAAATAGATCAGTCTATAAAGCTGTAGGTCTGTTTTTATGTTTAATGCCAAATCATAGGCGATTTTTTACACTTATTATAAATGAAGATAAAATATTTGAAAGTCATAACTGTATTTATTTTATTGTTGACAGTTTCTATGCATGCCCAATACAAAGAAACAATGAATCCAAATGGATTCCGTTTGAATTTGAAGAATGATTATGGCTTAGTAGATGATAATGCTACAACTGATCAAAGTGCTAAATTAATAAAGGCAATTGCTAGTGTAAACAAAAAAGGAGGAGGACAACTGATTATACCTAAAGGAGTCTATAGCTTTTCGGGAATTAAATTAAAATCGAACGTTCATTTATTAATTGAAGCGGGCACTATTATAAAGCCGAAAGGAAATGTCGTTTTTTTATTTGATAGCAAAACAGGAAAAGGTCAAGATTATATAGAGAACACTAGTGTAAGAGGTGTTGGAGGAAAATTTATTATCGATTTCCATACATTAGTCTACAAGCAAAAGCAACGAGCTGTAATTATTAGAATGGCGAAAAACTTTCTAATAGAAAATATGATTGTAAAAGACAATTATTCAACCTATTCTAGCATCGTTTTAACATTAACCTTGACAAAAGAAGATATATCGGATTGGGTAATTTCTCGTCCAACAGATGGGCTTATTCGTAATATTTGCAATTTTAAAGCCAATCCAGGTTATGGCTTGGTACAGTGTCATGGAGCGCAATCTGTTCATTTTGAAAATTTGTATTCTTTAGGAGGAATAACATTAAGACTAGAAGCAGGAGCGGATTTAATTCATGCGGGTGTTTTTGACCTTTCGGCGAAGAACATCATAAATGAAAATGGAAGAATGACCGTGTTAATGGCACCGCACTCAGCTAAATCTGGCGTAGTTACTATAGATGGTGTTAGCGCTATAAGTTCTACCTATGCGGTAGGCATCAGCAATGGGTTTGTTAAAAAAAATGCACCAGATCCTATACCTGGATATTTTGATAATAAGTCTTCTATAAAAAACATACACGTTACGTATGGCACCAATGGTCAGTCAAGATCTGACCAAGCCCTTTTGTCGTTGCCAAATAAAGAATTATACCATCTTTTTAAAGCATGGCGTCCAGAAAACGGAAAGTTTTTCGATGGTCCAGCTATTACCGCGGTGTATAAGCACAATACGGCGTACAATGTTACTGTTCAAAACATAACAATGAAAGGGTATCCGCACTATAATGACAAGCCAATTATTACAAAAGCAGATGTAAGAAAAGGAAAAGGTTGGGATGAAAAAAAATCTTGGTTAGCAGCACATCAAGAAGATGAATGGAAAACAGACAAAGGTGTGGCTATTTATGATTATAGCGTTGAAGCTTATATTTATAAGAATCCTTTTAAGGAATAAATACTAAGAATCAAACAAATTTCGGTTTTACAAATTTGGAATTCAATGCTATACGTTTTGATGAAGAGTTGTTTAATTGTATTGGTTAACTGGAAGTTATAACTAAAGGATGTGGTTGTTAGGAGCATCATAAAAAAGAGGAATTAAATATGAGAAAAATAATATTTGTATTAATAGTATTCATGTCTTTAATCTTGCATTCTCAAGAAAAAGGAATTATAAATAATGCAAACAGTCCCCATATAAAATTTAAAAGTATTGATATAAAAGATTGTAAATGGACAGAAGGATTTTGGGCAGAAAAGTTTAAAGTAGCAGAAGAAGTAATGGTTCCTAATATGGGAACTATTTTAAAAGGAGATATAGGAGGAGCTTTAAATAATTTTAAAATTGTAGCTGGAATTAAAGAAGGAAAACACTTTGGAACCAATTGGCACGATGGAGATTTTTACAAATGGATGGAAGCAATGTCTTATTTATATGCTCAAAATAAAAATCCTAAATTAATTGAAGAACTGGATGAGATTATTACAATTATAGGAAAAGCGCAAGCCAAAGATGGCTATATTTCTACTTCAACGATGTTAAAAGATATAGAACGTTATTCTAATACAAGACAGCATGAATTGTATAATAGTGGTCATTTATTAACAAGTGCATGTATTCATTATAGAATTACAGGAAAGAGTAATTTTTTAGAGATAGCTATAAAACATGCAGATTTTTTATACAAAACATTTCAGCCTCAAACGGATGAATTGATGAGGTTTGGTTTCAACCCGACTCAAATAACGGGTTTGATAGAATTATATAGAACGACAAAGGACAAGAGGTATTTAGAATTAGCGCAAATATTTATTGATAAAAAAGGAACTAGAAAGGAAATTACACGTGGTACAAGCCCTAATTTTTCAGGAGATATGAATCAAGATCGTATTCCTTTTAGAAATCAAAAAACAGCAGAAGGGCATGCTGTATTGGGAATGTATTTATATGCGGGTGCTGCCGATTTGTATGCCGAAACAGGCGAAAAAGCAATCCTTATATCCCTTGATAGGATTTGGGATAATGTGACCAATAAAAAAATGTATGTTACGGGAGCCTTAGGACAGACACATCACGGAGCATCTTCTCATAATGATTTGGTACACGAAGCTTTTATTAATGAGTATATGATGCATAATGATAATGCATACAATGAAACTTGTGCCAATATCTGTAATGCTATGTTTAATTATCGAATGTTAGGAATAACAGGAGATGCTAAACACACATATGTAATGGAGTTGGTCTTGTACAATAGTGCTTTGTCTGGAATTAGTGTTGATGGGAAAAATTATTTTTACACAAACCCATTACGCAGACATGATAAAAGTGAGATTGATAATAATGTTGAGTTTGGTACTAGAGTTCCCTACATAAAATGTTTTTGTTGTCCTCCAAACCTTGTTAGAACCATTGCTAAATTATCAGGATGGGCTTACAGTTTAACAAAAAATGGTGTTGCGGTTAATTTATATGGTGGAAATGAATTAAATACTAAAATGTTAGATGGTTCAACCTTAAAAATCGTACAAAAATCAGCATATCCTTGGAAAGGAAATGTGAAATTAACAATTGAAAAAAGTAAAAAGCAAGCGTTTGATGTATTACTTAGAATTCCGGGGTGGGCAACTAAAACCAAAGTTACTGTAAATGGAAAACCAGTAGCTCAAAGGGTGGTTTCTGGTGAATATTTGAGCATTCATAAAAAATGGAACAAAGGAGATCTTATCAATATTGAATTTCCAATGGATGTTAAATTAATAGAAGGAAATCAATATATAGAGGAAGTTAGAAATCAATTGGCTGTTAAAAGAGGTCCTGTAGTATATTGTTTAGAATCTGCCGATTTAGGCTCAAATCGTAAGGTTTTAGATACTTACATTCAACCAAATTCCAAATTTGAGGTTCGCTATAAACCCAATTTATTAGGCGGACTTAGTACTATTGAAAGTGAAGTAAAAATTCGTAAGTCGAATTCAAAAGAAATGTACAGTGAGTTCGTTGCTCCTACTTGGGAAAGTTTAAAAATTCAATTTATCCCTTATTACGCATGGAGTAACCGTGGCGTAGGAAATATGAGTGTTTGGTTGCCTATTCACCATAATTAAAGTTTCAAAAGGAAATGTCAAGAATTAACGATCGATAGCAGTCCATATCTGCGATACTTATAAAAATAAAAATTAGAATGATTTTAAAAACGAATAAATTTTGGAGTACAACTTTAGTGTTATTGTTTTTTACAACAATAAATGCGCAATATAAAGAAACGTTGGATCCAAATGGATTCCGTGTGAATTTGAAGAATGATTATGGTTTAGTTGATGATAATGCTTCAGAAGATCAGAGTCAAAAACTTTTAAAAGCAATTGATGCAGTAAATAGAAAGAGAGGAGGAGGGATAATTGAGATTCCAAAAGGGACCTATCAATTATTTGGAATTAGATTAAAATCAAACGTACACTTACTAATTGATGCGGGTACTGTTATAAAACCATCAAAAAATAGTGGATTGGTTTTTAGTTTGGATTCGAAAACGGGTAAAGGACAAGCTTATATTGAAAATGTTAGTATACGTGGCGTTGGAGGAAAATTTATTATCGATTATCACACGCGTAAATATGGAGAAAAACAACGAGGAATTATGGCCAGAATGGTCAAGAATTTTTTGATTGAGAATATGATTGTAAAAGACAATTACTCTACTTATTGCGGCATAATTCTAACCTTAACAAAAACGAATGAAGACATTTCAGATTGGGAAGTTTCGCGTCCTACAAATGGCATTATTCGGAATATCAATCATTTTAGAGCGAATCCTGGTTATGGTTTGGTACAATGTCATGGCGCACAGTCTGTTCATTTTGAAAATCTATATTCTTTAGGAGGCATCGCATTAAGATTAGAAGTTGGTGCTAATATATTGCACGTTGGTGTTTTTGATATTACGGCTAAAAATATTGTGTGTGAAAAAGGTGGAGTTGCTGTATTAATGGGGCCTCATTCAGCAAAATTCGGTACTGTTAAAATAGATGGGGTAACCTCAATAGGCTGCGGTTTCGCTGTAATAATTACAGATGGGCATGTTAAACATGGTGCTCCAGATCAAACTCCAGGGTATTTTGGTAATGATTCTTATGTGAAAAATATACGTGCTATTTTTGGTACAGAGGGACTGTTTAAAGGAAATTATTTTTCGTTTGCAGCCAATGACGCATATTACGATCTCGTTAAAATTTGGTACAAAGGGAAGTTTTTAAGTGCACCTTCAATCGCAGCAGTTAAAGTTCGAACAACAACTTATAAGGTAAAAGTAGAAAATATAACGATGGAAGGCTTTACATATTTTAATGACAAACCTATTCTTACCGATAATGATACAACAATAAAAAATTGGCAACAAGAAAAAAACAAATGGGTGAAGGGGCATCAAGGTCCGCAGTGGAAAACAGACAAAGGAGTCATTGTGTCTGATTATAGTGTTGAAAACTGGATCACTAAAAACCCATATGAATAGAACATAAATTAAAAAGTGTTGTGTAAATAGATTTTTTTGCTGAAATCAAAAAAGCGCAAAAAATCACATTATAACAATATGCAAATCGATAACAGGTATTTATTGTTTTTAAAAAAAGACATTGATTCTGTTTAACAAATAACAAAAGCTAAATCTTTCAATTAAAACAAAATGAAAAAAACAAATTATGTAGTGAATCTTCTTGTAATGATTCTTTTGTGTACGATAAATAATGTACATGCACAGTACAAAGAAACGATGAACCCAAAGGGCTTAAGCAAAAATCTAAAAAAAGATTATGGTTTGGTAGATGACAATGCGGCAACCAACCAAAGTGAAAAATTAACAAAGGCAATTGATTTTATACATAAAAAAGGAGGAGGACGAATTATCATTCCAAAAGGGACTTACAATTTATCAGGGATTAAATTAAAGTCGAATGTACATATACTAATAGATGCAGGAACGGTGATAAAACCGAAAGGAAATTCAGTATTTACATTTGATACCAAAACAGGTAAAGGACAAGGTTATATTGAAAACACAAGTGTAAGAGGGGTTGGCGGTAAGTTTATTGTAGATTATCATACCCTTTTATACAAAGATAAACAACGTGCTATTGTAGCCAGAATGGTGAAGAATTTTATGATTGAAAACATGATTGTAAAAGATAATTATTCTACGCACTGTGGTATCATTTTCACACTTACTAAAACCATGGAAGATATCTCTAAATGGGAAGTTTCACGTCCAACGGATGGTATACTTCGTAATATTTGTCACTTTAGAGCCAATCCAGGTTATGGTTTGGTACAATGTCATGGCGCACAATCTATACATTTCGAAAATTTATATTCTTTAGGAGGCGTTACGTTGCGATTAGAAGTTGGGGCTGACTTATTGCATGTGGGGGTTTATGACCTGACCGCTAAAAATATAATCAATGAAAACGGTAGAATGGCCGTTTTAATGGGACCTCATTCTGCTAAATCTGGCGTGGTGACTATAGATGGTGTGACGACAATTAGCTCAACTTATGCAATTGGTATGAGTGATGGACATGTTAAAAAGAATGCACCAGATCAAACACCAGGGTATTTTGATAACAAATCATCTATAAAAAATGTGCATGCTATTTTTGGAACAAATGCACAGTCAAGATCTGATCAGTCTCTTTTATCCTTACCAAATAATAATTATTATGATAGCTTTAGAGCATGGCGTGCTGAAAACGGGAAATTTTTTGATGGACCTTCTATAAGTGCAGTCTCTAAACGTAATGAAACGTACAATGTGACACTTACAAATGTTACAACAGAAGGTTTTCCATATTTTAAAGACAAACCAATTCTTACACCTGCTGATGTGAGAAAAGGAAAGGGTTGGGATGAAAAAAAATCCTGGTTAGCGAAACATCAAGGTGATAAATGGTTGTCGGATAAAGGGGGAATTATTGAAGATTATAGTGTAGAATCTTGTATAGATAAGAATCCTTATTAAATGAAAAGCAAACCTCATTTTTTAAAGTTACTACTGTTTCTATGTGTATTCAAACTAATGCATGTAAATGCGCAGTACACAGAAACTATGGATTCCGAAGGGGTGTATAAAAACCTAAAAGACGATTATGGTTTGGTGGATGACAATGCGAGCACAAATCAAAGTCAGAAATTAGTAGATGCTATTAATGACCTAAGTGCATTGGGTGGAGGAAGAATTATCATTCCAAAAGGAGTTTATAATTTTTATGGAATTCGCTTGCAATCCAATATTCATATTTTAATAGAAGGGGAAACCGTTATTATTCCTCCAGAAGATAGTGGTACGGTTTTTAATTTGGATACAGAAACAGGAAAAGGGCAGGGATATATTGAAAATGTGAGTATTCGCGGATTTGGAGGAAAATTTATAGTAGATTATCATACGCGTCTTTATAAGGAGAAGCAACGGGCAATTATTGCCAGAATGGTTAAAAATTTCCTTATTGAAAATATGATAGTAAAAGATAACTATTCTACCTATTGTGGTATTATCTTGAGTCTGACAAAAGAAAAAGGGGATATTTCTACCTGGGAAGTATCTAGGCCAACCGATGGAATTCTTCGCAATCTATGTCATTATAAAGGCAATCCTGGTTATGGCTTGGTGCAATGTCATGGTGCGCAATCGGTTCATTTTGAAAACTTGTATTCTTTAGGAGGTGTTACGCTTAGGTTGGAAGTCGGGGCCAATATTACACATGTAGGCGTATTCGACATCACAGCAAAAAATATTATTTGTGAAAACGGAAGAATGGCACTGCTAATGGCACCGCATTCAGCTAAATGTGGAACGGTTACGGTAGATGGTTTGACAACTATTAGTTGTACGGTGGCGGTTGGTATTGGAGATGGTGCTGTAAAAGAAGGTTCGCCAGATCAAACGCCGGGTTATTTTGCCAACGATTCTTCTATAAAAAATATTCATTCAATTTTTGGTGTAGAAGCTCAGTTCAAAGGAGGCGGTTCTTTTTTGGCAATTCCGAATAGAGATTATTACGATGCCATTAAAGTATGGATTTATGGGAAGTTTTTTGACGGTCCTTCGGTAAGCGCTGTAAGTTATGGGGTAACCACTTATACCGTAGGAATTGAAAATGTGAGTTTAGCAGGATTTCCAAACAATTACAACAAACCGATTGTTACCGAAGCAGATGATAGGCCCGGGAGTAATTGGAATGAAATAGATTATTGGTTAGTAGGGCGTTCAGATGAAGATGGAAATCCGAAAGCAGAATGGATTTCTGATAAAGGCGTTTCTACAGCTGATTATAGCGTTGAAGATGGATTGGATGGAAGTGTGTTTAGATCGAGGATTGTGGATGAAGAAATTGAAAATGATCATTTTCTAATTAAAGTAATTGGAGAAACTTGTCCAAACCAAAACAATGGTAAAATTGAAATTAAGGCAAAAACCAAAAGAGCGTATCAACTAGATTTAAAGGGTGTCGCTTACAGTTTTACAGATGAAATTGTCATTGAAAATTTGGAACCAAACAGTTATGAATTGTGTATTTCGACCTCAGAATTGTCCGATGAAAATTGTTTTAGTGCAATAATTCCAAAGGCACAAACAATTTCAGCGAAAGCAATTGTAAATTCAGGAAAGGCTTCTGTGGTTATAAATTCAGGAACACCCCCTTATCAAGTTTTTTTAAATGGGAACACCTTATTCAAAACTTTGCAAGAAAATTTTAAGGTGAAAGTTCAGGCTGGTGATTTGTTAGAAGTTACTTCAAGCAAAACTTGTGAAGGTTTGTTTACCAAAAACATGGAAACGGTAAATGAAATGAGCATCTATCCCAATCCCGTTAGCACAGAGTTGACTATTAAAAGTAAGGCGCTCTCCTTTAGTGTTGTAGAAATAGAAATATTAGATCTGCTTGGGCGAAAAATAGTTCACTTAAAAAAGAAAGTTTTAGAAAACGGACTGCTAAAAATGAACACGCAAGGAATTCCGTCGGGAACCTACTTTATAAATGTGTATGACTTAGTTTCGAGAAAATTACTGGCGCACAAAAAACTTTTAGTTATAAAATAAGTTATAAAAAAACAAACGTATTTGTATAAACAAGCATTGAAAAATCAGATTAAAATGAAGATTTGACGAATAACTGATTCCTACTATTGTATCCTAAAAAGGTAAACCATTTGTAAAAAAAGCAAACGGTTTACCTTTTTTTTGTGGATTTTTTTTTGATGAAATGAATGGGGATTTCCACAAGTTTTTTTTCCTGAAAATAGACTAATAATTGCAACAAAATTCGGAATTCGTTTCTTAAGTATCGTTTTTTTTCAATTGTTCACTATTTGCTTTCGTTTGATTTTGTCAATAAATTCAATGGCTGTAAACCATGTCGTACTCAGAGAGACCTCATTAAATCTACAAAATACACCATAGAATTATAATAGTTGAATCTTTGACAAGTACCGCCAAAGGACACTCTCTTTTTTTACGAAACAGCAATTTCTAGTAGAATTTCGAAAATCGGTTGTTGTAAAGTAAGGAGCTATGAAAAGGCTGTTAGAAGACGTATTTATTAAAAGCTTAAACTAAAACCAATGTAGCAAACCAAAAAAAAGAAACTTTCAGAGAACTAGTAAAGACCAATAACTAAATTAATCTAAATGAAATGAATTTAAAAAAACTATTAAGAAATAAAAAAAATAGGAAGACGACAGTCTATCTGTGTTTGTGTTTTTTCTTGTGTTTTGCAACGCAAATACAGGCACAAAAAATAGCGGTAAGTGGTGTGGTAACCAATAGTGAAGACGGTATGCCCGTTCCTGGTTTATCTGTTGTAATTAAAAACACCAACAAAGGAGTGGTAACCGATTTTGACGGAATGTATACCATCAAAGCAAAAGTAGGCGATGTATTGACATTTTCTTATGTAGGGATGCAAGAGATGTCAGTGAAGGTTTCTGGAACCAAACACAATGTAATAATGACAGCCCTTTTAGAGAGCTTAGAAGAAGTGGTTGTTATTGGATATGGAACTCAAAAAAAGAAAGAAGTTACAGGTGCTGTTGCACAGGTAAAGTCGGAAGAAATTGAGAATTTTATTACGGCAGATTTAGGTTCGGCATTGCAAGGTCAAATAGCAGGGGTTTCGGTAACATCTACTTCTGGGCAGCCGGGTGATGAATCCAGTATTTTAATTAGAGGAATCACGTCATTACAAGGTAGTAATGAACCTTTGTATGTTGTCGATGGTATTCCTCAAGTTGGAAATCCAGGAATAAGTCCTACCGAAATTGAAACCATTGATGTTTTAAAAGATGCAGGTTCTACAGCCGTTTACGGAGCTAGAGGAGCAGCGGGGGTAATTTTAATTACCACCAAACGTGGAAAAGATGGTAAAATGCAAGTAACCTATACCACTACCTATGGTATTCAACGATTAAATAAAGGTTTGCCGCTTATGAATGCGGAAGACCAATTGTATTTTAATATTGCAGGTAGGTATTATAATGATGGCGTTTTAACAGAGCTAACACAATCGAAGTGGTTAAATAACGACAATTCATTTACAGATTATGTAGTACGTCCAAATGCTGCTACGGATACGCATGTATTGAATATTACAGGGGGTAATAAGGATTTTAGCTACAATGCGGTAGCTGGTTATTTAAATCAGGAAGGTGTTATTATTAATTCTGGTTTTAAAAAATACAACGGGCGTATCTCTACGACCTACAATTCTGATAATTGGAGTATTAGTTCAAGTATTGCCATGTCTACACAAAAACAAACAAAAATTTCAACGGCATTGTTTCAAAATGCAGCCTTTTATTCACCACTATTTCCCAAAGTAAATCCAGATTCTGATGTAGCTTATTCTAACGGAAACGGATCTGTGACTACACCTTTAAATAGATTGTTAAGTTCAATTAGAGGAGACAATACAGGAACAAGTGAGCGTACCAATGCTAGTTTAAGTATTAGAAGAAATTTTGGAGAAAATTTTTCTGTAACAGCTAGAGGGGGTGCTGCGATTAGAACAGATATCAATAATAATTTCAATCCGTCAACAAAAATCATAGATATTACCGACAACTCTATAGACGATGATCCTACAAAAAGTTCTGTTTCTGCAGAAGCTATTCGATCTATAAAATCGAGTGTAGATTTAATTTTGAATTATAAAAAATCGATAGGAGATCATAATTTTAATGCAACAACTTCTTTATCGATAGAGTCGCAATCTAAAGAATCTTTTGAAGCATCTCGACAAGGAGTTGCCAACAATGAAATCAAAGTAATCAATGGTGGTACTATCAATCCGCAAGCTTTTAGTGGAAGTTCAGGAATCAACCTCACTAAAAATACAGTGGGAACCATGGGTAGAATTCAATACAATTACAAAGGGAAATATTTGTTCTCGGCTTTGGCTAGATATGATGGTTCTTCTCGATTTGGTTCAGATTATAGATGGGGAGTGTTTCCAACAGTTTCTGCCGGATGGAATGTTTCTGATGAAGCGTTTTGGGATTCTATTAAAGGAACTGTAAACAATATGAGAGTGCGTGCCAGTTATGGAAAAGTAGGAAACGATAGTTTTTCTGATTATGAATATCAAAGTACCTTGGCACAAGGGTCTGATTATATTTTTGATACGACGGATTCTGTGGAGTCGTTTGGAGCCATTGTAAAATCCTATTCCAATGCGGATGTCAAATGGGAGACGTCTATTCAGACAAATATAGGGATAGATATGGGCTTCTTTAGAAATAAGTTAACGGTCTCAGCAGATTATTACAAAACAAATAAAGAAGACATGTTATTTCCAGTGCGTTTGCCTGGGTCTGCAGGAGCTGTTTATGATAGCTCGTTAGTACTGAATGTTGGTAATATGAGCAATGAAGGATTTGAATTGGCAACAAAATATAGATACAATATTGGTAAAAGCAAAATAAATGTAGGGCTGACTTTTGCAACAAATAAAAATGAAGTCACCAAAATGTTTGGAGATACAGATTTGATTTACAATTCAGGGTCTAACATTGGAGGAAACCCGACAACAGTATTAAGTGTTGGACGTGAAGCGGGTTCTTTTTGGTTGTACAAAACAGCGGGGATTATCAATGATACTGAGGAATTAGCAGAATACCAACAATTTTCAGCATTTACAAGTACTGCTAAAATGGGAGACATCAAATTAGTAGATACCAATAAAGATGGAGACATTACGGAAGACGACAGAGTTTATTCAGGAAGCGGCCTTCCAGGTTATGAAATTGGTTTTAACTACAGCTGGATGTATGCGAATTGGGATTTATCTATGAATTGGTATTCTACTTTAGGATCAGAAATTATCAATGCTCAAAAAAGAGAAGCTTATGTGCGTGGTAGACATCAAGATCAAATCAGTCAATGGACACCAGATAACCCAAATTCAAACATTCCATCTTGGGAAGATAAAGCAGATGCAAATTTTATTGGAACAACAGATTATTGGTTAGAAGATGGAGATTATTTACGATTAAAATTGGTAACCCTAGGCTATAATTTGCCAAAACAAGTTTGCACAGCTATTGGTTTGAGTAGTTTACGAGTATACGCTACAGGGCAAAACTTACTAACGTTTACAAAATATAGCGGTTTTGAACCTGAAATAGGAGGAAATGTACAGAAACGAGGAATCGATTTAGATAGGTATCCTACATCGGCTTTGTATTCTATGGGAATAAAGGTTTCATTTTAATAAAATTAAGAGAATATGAAAAATTTTATATGTTTAATGACATTATTTAGTAGCATTAGCTTATTACAGTCTTGTGTGAATTTTTTAGAAGAAGACAATCCGAATGAAATTACAGAAGTTGCTTTTTGGTCGGATTTAACGAAGACCAATACGGGTTTGACAGCTGCGTATGGGGCCTTGCAAGATGAATTTGTATACAGCGTTTCAGATGAAATGTTGCGTTCAGACATGGGTTTTTTAAAAGATAGAAATAGAATACCTACCAATTCATTTTACCGACAATCATTTGATGCAAATACTAAAAATATAGGTAAAAGATGGGAGTCTATTTATCAGATTATTTGGAGAGCAAATCAGGTAATTGAAGGATTAGAAGGTTTGGATGCTGAATTTAAAACGGGACTTAATGAAGAAGTCTGGAAAAATCAAATGGGACAAGCAAGGTTTTTAAGAGGTCTTGGACATTTTTTTGCCCATTCTGTTTTTAACAAAGGAAGTGTAATCATTCGAAATAAAGTACCTAGATCTACAGCAGATTTTAATAAACCCCTTTCTACACCCCAAGAAGTAAAAGATTTTTTTAGAGCTGACTTCGAGTATGCCTATAAAAATTTACCAGCGCAAGCAGAAGAAAAATCAAGAGTAGATGCAGGAACTGCTGCCACTTTGCTAGGAACTAGTTATTTGTATGAAGGGAAATATGAGGAAGCAAAAGTTTATTTTGAGGATGTGATTCATAATTCAGCTTATGGGTATGAATTGGTCAAAGATTATACCTTGATGTTTACCAGAGCAGGTGGTTTTAATTCAGAGTCTATTTTTGAAATTAATTATGGAGAGCTACAAGTTGAAGATAATAATTTCGACGAAGAAAGTTTCTTTAACCGATTAGCAAGGTATACTTCTGCAACTTCAACAGGTGGAGGTACAGCAAATCATACGGTTCCTTCGGCTTGGTTAACAGAAGCTTATGTGACCGATGCTTTGGATACTCAAGACCCTAGAAATTATGTAAGTAATGGAAGCGGGGGTACAAGATTGCGAAAGGCATCTTTTAGAACATCTGCCATGATGGCCGTTGTAAATGATGAAGATACACCTTACTATTTGGCACCTTCAGCTCCTATCAAAGAATCATTTGGAGCTTTGCGATTTTCTTTTTTCAAACATTTTACCAATCATGATTACACCGATCATGAATCAAATATTGCATTAACCTCTTTGAAATCAGCAAAAAACTTTACGCTGTACCGTTTAGGCCATGTATATATGATGCAGGCAGAATGCTTGATAGAAACTGGAGATTTAAGTGGAGCACTTGCTTTGATTAATACCGTAAGAGCACGTTGGGGATTAAGGTGGCTAGGACTTTCTGATGGATCGAGTCATGATTTTGACGAAGTAGCTTATACGCAAGAAAGCTTAAGAGAACGCTATAGAAATTATGAGAAACCATTAGAAACTTCGGTTGAAGGCTTTTCTATGAGGAATATAGACCTACAAAGATGGGGCAATGTAAAGCAACGTTATATGGAATTGGATGCAGCTGTGTTTTATTTGATTCCGTATCAATACACAAATGAAGAAGGAGGAACCGCAACTCGAAGTGCAAGTTTTATTACAAAAACAGTTCCAGGAAGTGTGGCGCCAGAAGATGTAACGATAGTAGATATGGAGTATGCAGAAGCGGCACGGGTGTATGATGAAGACAAGCATGCTTATTTGCCATTGCCTACCGTGGAGTCGTTAAACAATAGAAATGCAACGAATTAAAATATTGAAAAAATGAAAAATACAATGTATAAATCGGTTTATTTTTGCTTATTCCTTTTAGCTATAGGCTGCGGCGGTAACGAGTATGAATTGCCTTACAACGATTATTCTAGTTTTTGGTTGACAACCACCGAAGATGCTGGAGATCAAACAGAATTTGATAAAATAGTAAATCAAAAAGAGTTTATTGCCTTTTTCGACTTGTCTAGAAATGCTGTTTCTCATAAATGGATTACGCCAACATCAACAAAATTTTTAAGCAAAGATTTTACAGAAGGCGATTCTATATACACAGATTATATCATCGGTAATAGAGGAGAATCTACTGATAAATTGGTGAATGTTTATTTTCCAGAAGGCGGACAATATGAGGTAAAACTCGAAAATACATTTAGAGACTCTGTAAATACAGGGGTTTATTCCGTTGAAAAAGATCTTTGGGTGGTGCATCAAACCTTTAGTGTTGATGTCTATGCAGATACGAATCCGGCAGCAAAAATACTTTTCAATGAAGTAGAAGTTTTTGTAATGGAGGATACGGAAAATCCATCTTTAGCTAATAAAGCATCTTGGCCGGTATTAAATATTGAAGCTGGTGATGAATTGGTTTTTGTGGATGCTTCTACGGAAGGTAGACCAAGCGGTAGTAAGTGGGTGTTAGAAGGGGCAAAACCAGAAACTGGAGGAAAAGATACCTTAGCTGTTTTGTATAATAAATTTGGTGAATATACCGTAAGCCTAGCGTCGGTAAGAAAACAACCTTCTAAAACAGTGGAAAAACCACTTCCAGTGATTATAAAAGTAAATCCTTCTAACAAACCATTTGTAATTAATGGAAAGGTAACGATGGATGCGGATGGAGTTATTTCATTTGCGGTTACAGGTGAAGTGGATGCTGTGTTTGGACAAGCAGATAAATTTAAAGTGCATGTAACCAATAATAGTGCTGGTTTTGATGAAGCTATTGCCGTAGAATCTGTGGCGATTAATAGTGAAGATGCAACGATTATTGAGTTAACATTGGCAAGTCCAATTTTTAATACTGATAAAATAGACTTGTCTTTTACAGGAGGAAATATTACCTCAGTCGATGCAAGGGTTCTTGCTGATTTTGGTCCTTTACCAATAAGTGTGGCTTTAGGAAATACGGTACTGATTGATTCATGGGCCGGTTATGAATTGGAAGCTACAAATTGGAAAAAAGCCAATGCCGAAGGTTATTTTGTAGGAAAAACAAACGGAACAGAAGTTGCACCCGTTTTTTCTAGAGTTACCGATAAATTGTTTTCAGGAAATGCGAGTATGCGTTATTCTTCAGAAGGTATTTCGACAGTTACATTACAAGGATCAAATTTTTCTGTACCTAATGGAGTGCCTAGTGGAACTTATTTTGTTTCTTATAAAGTGTTTTTAGAAACGGGAAACACCATGCAATCTTTTACCACCATTGTCGATCCAAAAGGGGGCGATAAAAAAAAAGAAACGAACTGGGATGTTAGTGAAGCAAATAGTGTAGAACGAGGTAAGTGGATTGAAATTAGTCAAGAAATTGTGCTTGAAAACTCCATAGATTCTGGAGTTCGCTTCGATTTAAAAGTAGATGAGGCTACCAATGTAGGAGTCACAGGAACTCAAATAATTTATTTTGACGATTTGAAATTTATACCACTTGTTCCAAGAGAATAATTTTAGGGTTTAGCTAAAATAGAATATTTAAATGCTGAAAACTATCCAATTAAATTTGGGTAGTTTTCTGTGTTAAAAAAAGTTGTGCTAACATCCTATAAAAAATAGAAATTGAAACTAATTTTTAAGTTTTCGTTCGAAAAAAAAAATTATCTTCAAAAAGAATATATAAACAGACAACTAAAAGAGGAGATTGTATAAGTAAGTTTGAAATTTATCTTTTTTTTTAGTTTTATTACCCTTAAATCATGTTGAAAATAGTTCGCTTCGTATTCCTTTTTTTGTTTTTTGTTCAGCTAAATGCACAAGAAAATATATTTCAAAATCATAAGAACTTATCTATTTTAGAAGGTTTGTCGCATAATGGCGTCACCTCGGTTTTGGAAGATTCTAAAGGCTTTATGTGGTTTGGTACCTTTTCTGGAATTAATAGATACGATGGCTATAAAACACAAACTTATAAAAACACCAATACTAAAGAAATATTAAATAGCAATCGAGTACGTACTTTGGCTGAAGATCGTTCAGGTAATATTTGGATTGGAACAGAAAGAGGAATTACAATTTACAATACCTCCCTTCAAAAATTCACAAAGCTAAGAACACTGTTTGAAGCACCAATGCCCGATTTTTACAGACAGCGAATTGTTAAACAAATCATCTTTTCTGAAAGAGATAAATTAGTGCTGTGTGTTTCCGAAAACAAAGGAATTCAGGTGTTTACAGAAAATTACCAATTCCTAGGTGAATATAAAATCGTCAATGATATTCAAGAAACAGGAATTAAAATAACAGATGCCATAAAAATAAATGAGTCTCATGTTTTGCTATCATCTAGTATTGGATTGATCGATTTTAATATCAAGACAAGAAAATTCAAGCAGCGTTTGAAAAAAGAAATTAGCTATGCCAGTTCCTTAACTCCACTGAATGCGAATAGAATTTTGGTGAATTTACACAAAGGAATTAGTTTGGTTAGTTACAATCAGTTTGAAGAGTTGATTTCTTATGAAAAAACCAAACACTATTTACACGAGTATAAATTTACAAGTAGCAGTATTGATAGTAATGGGAGTTTGTGGTTGGGTACACATAGGGCGGGACTTATATATATAAAAGAACGGGATTCGTTTTTGCAAGGTGGGAAATTTAGTATAGAAAAATTTGATGATAATTTAAATGTATTGGTGTCAAGTAAGGTTATTTGCACCTCAAAAAACACTTGTTGGTACGCTACCTTTAATGCGGGGGTCTATAAATTTAATACCAACGAAAATCCTTTTGTAAAGATTAAAATGGACGGAAATGAAAATAAAATTTCCAATGTTCAGCAAATTTCTGAAAATAAAATATCTTTTTCTGCGGGCTTTAATGGAATTTCAACCTACCATTTGAAGAAGTTAAAACATGAAGCGTTTGTTTCAAATTCATTGAAAAATATAGATTATTTGTTTATAGACTCAAAAGGAGATTATTGGGCAAATGATATAAAAAGCAGTTTTTTTAGATCCAAAAAAGGAACAGCTCAACGAGAAAAATTTTTATTTGAAACAAAAAAAAGAAAGGAAGGCTTAAAAAAAATACGCTATATCTCTGAAGAGTTAGGTGAAAACAGGAAAATATGGGTAGGTACTCGTTCCAATGTTTTTCGGTTAAGTATTGATAAAAATGATGAGATTGTTAGAACAGAATCGTTACACAAAAATTTGATTTTAAAGAATAAAAAAATCACAGGGGTTCGCTTTATTTACCCAGATCCGATCTACGATTTCATTTGGATTGCCACGGATCATAAAGGATTATTTCGAATTAAAAACTTAGCAAGTAAAAAAGTAGAAGGTCTAGAAATTGAACAGTTTATCCCCAAGGGGAAAAATAAATTTTCATTGTCTAGTTTGTTTGTGAGTTCTATGGTACGGTTACCAAATAATGAATTGTGGCTGGGAACTGAGGGCGGCGGTTTGTGTAAAGTAGAGAACAGTCAGGGATCACCTAAATTTATATCCTTTACAGAAGAAGATGGCTTGTCAAATAATGTAGTGAAAAGTATCTTGTCTGATGAAGATTCCAACTTATGGGTTTCTACGAATGTAGGATTGAATAAAGTAGATCCTAAAAGTTTAAAAGTTACGAAATATGGAAAATCTGATGGTTTGCCATTTGTTGATTTTTATTATGGTGCCAATAAATTAAAGAATGGAACTTTGGTATTTACCGGTCAACGTGGTATTTGCTATTTCAATCCAAAAAATGTATCCGACAAAGAAGAAATTCCAGCAATAGAATTTGAAAATTTAAAAATATTTGACAAACTAATTCATGTAAATGATACCATTGAAAACAGAGTCGTTCTTCCAAAATCAATTAGTGAAGTTGGGCAAATTGATTTAAACTACAACGAAAATGTTTTTTCTATAGATGTCATTAGTTTGCATTATTCCAATCCTGAAAATCATTTGTTACGCTATAAATTGGCACCAATAAATAGAAATTGGGTAGAGGTACCTTCCGATCAAAATACCATTACTTACAGTGGTTTACAGGCAGGTACATATGAACTACAAGTTTCTGTATCTAACTCCCTTGGAGAGTGGAGTTCTGCTAAAAAAGTAAAGATTGTAATACACCCACCTTTGTGGAAAACCTATTGGGCTTTTGCTTTGTACCTCGTGTTAATTATTTTAATAAGTTATTTTATCAATCGTATATTTTTAAAAATTCATTTGTTAAATCATAAAATAGAAATTGAGCAATTAGAAAAAGATAATGAGAAAGAAATAAATGAGGCTAAATTGCGGTTTTTCGCGAATATTTCACATGAAATTAAAACACCCCTAACACTTATTTCTAGTCCTATAAATAATTTGTATTCCAGATTTAGCGGAAATCCAGATTTGGGTGAAAAATTAAGCATGGTTTTACGTCAATCTAAAAAAATTCATGAATTGATTGAACAGGTGCAAGATTTTAGAAGATCTGATGCCAATATGTTAAAGATGAGGTATACGCGTTTTGAATTTAATTCCTTTATCAATGAAGTGGTTAACGATTTTATGTACGCTGCTTATAGCGATAAAAAAGAGCTGGGTATTATTGGAGAAGAAACACCAATAATTGTTTCTGCAGATAAAAATAAGCTAGAGAAAATATTTAATAATTTACTGAACAATGCCTTTAAATATACCAAAGCCAGTGATCAAATAAAGGTTATTTATAAAAGTGATGACAAAGATTTGATCATTTCTTTTGAAGATACTGGACGAGGAATTGATGCCATTGATGTAGAACATGTTTTTGAACGGTTTTATCAGTCGCATTTAGAAGGAAATGAGCATATTGGTGGTTCTGGAATTGGATTGGCTTTTTCGAAACGACTTGTGGAAATGCATTATGGCTATATTCATGTAGAAAGTGAAGTAGGGAAAGGATCAAAATTTATTGTAAAACTACCAATTGTTAAAGAACAAGAGCTAGGAGATAAGTTGCTCATCGATCAAATTGTTTTGCCAAAAGAAAAAGAAATTTCGGTAAAAAACATCGAAAACACGAAAGATTGGTCAACAATACGGGCTTCTGGTGATTTTGCCAAATCTTTGATTTTTTATGCCGAAGACAATGATGAAATGCGAAATTATATTACCCGTTTTTTAGCTCAATTTTTCAAAGTGAAAAGCTTTGCCAATGGGAAAGAATGTATAGAGGCCTTTGAAAATGAATGGCCAGATTTGGTTATTAGTGATGTTCAAATGCCTGAATTAAATGGATTGGATTTATGCATTCAAATTAAATCAGATTTAAAAACAAGTCATATACCTATCGTATTGCTAACTGCTTTAACGAATTTAACAGACCATTTACAAGGAATCCGTGACGGTGCCGATGCATACATCAAAAAGCCTTTTAATTTAGAGCAGTTAATTACAACAATTGAGGCGCTGCTAATCAACAGAAAACAATTGAGAGAGCGATTTCAAATTGGAATTCCCTTAACCAGAGATAATAAGAATAGCAGAAATGACAATGCCTTTTTAGAAAAATTTTACAGCATTGTAGATGAGAATTTGGACAACCAAAATTTCGATTTAAAGGATTTGGCTTCTGATTTGTGCTTGAGTAAATCTACTTTTTATTTAAAGGTAAATACGCTAACCAATCAAACTCCTTTTGAATTAATTATTAATTATCGTTTAAAAAGAGCAAGTGAATTTTTGGCACAAGATAATTTATCTGTTACTGAGGTGTTTTTAATGACAGGTTTTAAAAGTAGAACACATTTTTCAACCAAATTCAAAGAAAAATATCATGTTAGTCCAAGCAAATATGCAGAACATATTCAAGGTGAAAAGGAATAGTTGAGCACCCATATATTCTTCAGAAATCTGTTTTATTTTTTTTAAAAGATAGGGGGATATAGTCTTTAGCTGTAGAGGAAAAGTGATGTTTTCTTATAGAACTTTGTTTTTTTATTGTTAGATAATGAATAAGAGTCGCGGATGGGCGGCTTTTTTATTTTTAGCACTAGGGGAATATAGTCCTAAGCCTATTTTTTTAAATTTTCGAAATTTTTGCTAAAAACAGGCATTTTAATGGTGATTTTGAACTCTAGTGAACATTTAATCTACCAATGGAGACGTTCTCTAGCTTGTTTGAAACTAATTTAGCAACAGCGTAACAAACAAAATGATTCTATTGAGTACCAATTGTTCGTCGCTAGTTAGACCTTTAAATTTATCGTATGAAATATTTAGCAATTTTATGTATTCTAGTAATGACTTTTAGTTTTGCGGGTTGTAGCTTGAAAAAAAAATCAAAAAAACCGAATGTCATCTTAATTTATGCCGATGATTTAGGGAGAGGTTTGTTAGGGACTTATGGACAAAAAATTATTAAAACACCCCACATTGATAAATTGGCAAAAGATGGCATGCAATTTAGCAATGCGTATGGCTGTCATTATTGTGCACCAGCCCGTGCAAGTCTGTTGACAGGAATGCACGATGTTCGTAAAAATCAATGGAACATTACCAAAGGAGGTATCTATACAAATTTAGACCAAGGTATGACCTTTCAGCAAATAAAAGATTCCATTCATACCATGGCAATGCCGGCTAAAAAAGACGAAGTGTTTTTAGGAGAGGTTGCTCAAAAGGCAGGCTATACAACCGCAGAGTTTGGGAAATTAGAATGGGGCTTTGCAACGACTCCTGAAAGAATGGAGCGTCATGGTTGGGATTATCATTTTGGCTATTACGATCATCAAAGATGTCATGGTTTTTACCCTCCTTTTTTGTTTGAAAATGGGAATAAAATTGACATCCCAGGAAATACACATATCGATTGTGCAAAGACAAATAATGAAGAAACTCCTGAAGCTTATAAAGAACGTTGGAATATGAAAGGAAAAGCTTTTTATTCTGAAGACATTATCATGGAAAAATTATTAGGTTACTTAAATACGTATAAGGAATCTGAAGAAGAAAAACCATTTTTCATGTATTTTCCAACCCAATTACCTCACGGACCCATTGCGATTCCAGAAGTGCATCCCGATTTTAAATACGACGATCGTTTGACGGAATTTGAAAAAGAATATGCCTCTATGGTTAAAATGTTAGACACCGATGTTGGACGAATTGTTGCTCAGTTAGATTCTTTACATTTATTAGAAAATACCATTATTGTTTTCACCTCAGATAATGGTCATGAAGTATATGCGCAAGAAGCAGGCAGAACGAATAAGGATGTAGATTTGGTAACAAATAAAAAATACAACAATATAAAAACACGCTTTTTAAGCGAATTAAGTAACGATGTGTTTGATGGAAATGATGGAATGTCTGGTTTAAAAAGATCGAATTGGGAAGGTGGTGTTCGTATTCCTTTGTTTTGGTTTTGGAAAGGAAACATTGAAGCAGGTGCGGTTTCAGAACAACGAGTTTCTAACTACGATTTTTTAAATACACTTGCTGAAATTACAGGGCAAAATGAAGTAGAAAATAAGGATGGAAAATCCTATGCAAAAACTTTATTTGGTGGAAAAGCAGAAGAAAGACCCTATACCGTTTTTAATTCAAAATTAGGTCCGGCCTTAGTAACTAAGGATGGATGGAAATTACGCTATTATTTGAAAAAAGACATATTTCAGCTCTATTTTTTACCCGATGATTACCGCGAAGAAAAAGAACTTTCTAAGAAATATCCAGAAATGGTAGCCACATTAAAAAAACAATTACTAGCGGAAGCTGGAATCTAAATAAGTAACAAAAATCAATCAGAAAAATGAAAAATAAAATTTTTATACTCTTAACAAGCTTACTTTGTCTCAATGGAGCTTTTGCTCAAATTTCGTATAGGCCACTTCCTGCTGAATGGGAAAAATTAGTTGAAGGTGGTAATTTTATGGATAGAATTTTACCCATGCCCGATGGAAAATTAGCTAAAAATGTTTGGGGAGATAAAGCAGTTCTTCCTAGGTATATAGATAATGGTATTGAAGATGGTATTACTTCTTATTGGGGAGGAAATATCCTAAAAGGAGACGATGGGAAATTTCACTTTTTTTTATGTGGATGGCCTGAAAAAAATCCAGACGGTCATATGGGTTACAAAACCTATTCTACCATGTATCACGCCGTTGGTGATAATAGCGTTGGGCCTTTTAAGGTAAAAGAAGAATTGGGTGAAGGTCATAATACAGAAATTATACAATTGAAGGATGGGCGTTATATGATCTATCATGTAACAGGACATGAAGTAGATAAACATTGTAATTATTTAATCTCAGACAATTTAAACGGACCTTGGGAAAGAAAAGTATTGCCATTAGATACTCGTGACAGACCTACACGTATAGGAGGTGGAAATTGGTTTCATAATTTGTCTTTTACAAAAAGAGAGGATGGTTCTGTATTAATGTTAAGTCGCCAAGGCTCTATTTGGGTGAGTAAAACAGGGACAAGTCCTTATCATTTAATTACTACAAAATCAATTTATCCTATGGTGTCTGGTAGGTATGAAGACCCTGTAATTTGGAAAGATCATATTCAGTACAATGCCATTGTAAACGATTGGATTGGCCGTACTGCATTTTATATGCGCTCTAAAGATGGTGTTAATTGGGTGATTGAAGAAGGTAGAGCTTATGCTCCGGGAGTTGCTGTTCATAAAGATGGAAAAAAAGAAGATTGGTATAAATACGAGCGTATTCGTATGTTTCAAGATGAATATGGTAGAGCTATTCAAGCCAATTTTGCGGTGATTGATTATGACAAACATCAAGACTTACCAAACGACAAGCACAGTTCAAAAAATATAAGTTTGCCACTAAATCCGGGGATGTTATTGACCATAGAAAACAAAACTCCTATTGAATATAAAACCAAAGAAATTAAAGTTAGAATTAAAGCAGAGAAAAATTTCGATCCCATAAAAGAGGTAGATCTAAGTTCTCTACGTTTTGGAGCTTCATCAGAAGTAAATTATGGTAGAGGGGCTAAAGCGATCAAAAGTGAAAAAGATGGGAAAGATTTAATTGTTGTTTTTACTGCTAAAGATCACTGCATTAGTGACGATGTATTTGCTCCTAAAATGTTAGGGAAAACCAAAAAAGGAGCTTTGTTGTTTGGTTATGCACGTTTGCCTTGGTTAGAGTATATAGCTCCAATTTTATCAGCAAGAAAACCAGAGTATAAAAATGGGGAATTTACAGTAGTTGTAGAAAATGATGGACAAGTAGCTTCTAAAAAAACATTTTTAACAATTAACAGTCCTGCTGAAAATGGAGTTGTAAAAGAGTTAACAAGTGTGCTTGTTCCTGAAATTAAGCCTTATGGAAAAGCGGAAGTAACTTTCCAATTGAATAAAACATTCGTAAAAGACAAGGAGTATCCTGTAGTCCTTAAAATTTTATCAAGAAAAGAAAAACCAATCACTTTTGAAACAACAATTTCTAAGAATTAATAAAAAATAAAATGAAGACAACTATTATATATGCATTGACATTGACAGCATTGTTTTTTAAGCTATCTACTATGCATGCGCAAGCATTAAAAAACACAAAACCCAACATCGTTTTAGTCATGACCGATGATCAAGGGTTGGTTTTAGGTTCCTTAGGGCACCCTGTCGTAAAAACACCTTTTTTAGATAAGTTTGCTGAGAAATCAGCACGTTTTTCTAATTTTTATATGAGTCCCAATTGCGCACCTTCTAGAGCTGCATTGATGAGTGGAGCACATGAGTTTAGAGTTGCAGTTACCGCAACACATGCTGAGTGTGAACGCATGGCATTAGACATCACAACGTTTCCTCAGTTATTGCAAAAAGAGGGCTATGAAACAGGTTTGTTTGGTAAATGGCATTTAGGAGATTTGAATGAATATTTACCTCAAAATAGAGGGTTTTCAGAAGTGCTGATGCATGGAGCTGGTGGAATTGGACAAAGAGAAAGAGGTGTTAAAATTACGAGTTATGCCGATTTTCCTCCAAATCAAGGAGATGGTAAAAAAGCAAAATATTTTGACCCTGTTTTGTTACACAACAACACAATTGTGCAAACCAAAGGGTATTGTACCGATATTTTCTTTAATGCAGGTTTGGCTTGGATGAAAGAACAAAAGGAAAGCGAAAAACCATTTTTCGCTTATATTTCTACCAATGCTCCACATTCCCCCTTAATTGCTCCAAAAGAGAATTTAGACCGAATGATAAAACGTGGAATGAAAAAAGCAGAGCCTAGGTTGGCCATGATTGAAAACATTGACGACAATTTTGGGGTGCTAATGGAAAAATTAGAAAAATGGGATATGTTAGACAATACCATTGTTATTTTTACTTCAGACAATGGAGCTCCAGGTACAGACCCTAATTTTATGCAAGGACACAAAACAGGAAAAGGGACTCCCTTTGAAGGTGGCGTGCATGTTCCCGCATTTTGGTATTGGAAAGGGAAAATAAAAGAGAATGTTGATATTGATGCTTTAACAGCACATGTCGATTTGTACAAAACGTTTTGTGAACTAACAGGAGCCGATATTTCTAAAGTGACTCAAGAATTAGAGGGGAGAAGTTTGTTGCCTTTGTTAGAAAATCCTGATAGTGAATGGAAACCAAGAATTATTCAAACCCAAAGAGGAAATATTGCCAAAAAACCAGAAGCTTCTGCAGATAAATTGTGGTCTGTAAGAACAGATCGTTGGAGATTGGTAGGGAAGGAATTGTACGACTTAAAGAACGATCCTTATGAACAAAAGGATGTGGCTTCAGAATATCCGTTTGTGGTAGATGCATTGACAAAATCTCATTTTAAATGGTACAAAACCATGATTCCATATATGATCAATCAAAATAATGTTTGGACAGACCCTCAAGCGCCATTTGAAAAATTATATACCGATCAGAAAGCAGCAAAAGGAATTCCAAATTGGGCACCTGCAAATACCGATGAGCCTGAAGTGTCGCATAACAATGCGAAGGTTTTGAATTGGAAAAGAGAAAGCATCGATTAGTGATTTACGACGAGAACTGAAATCCGAAGTTTAAACATTTAGCCTAATTTTAGTGATTTAGGTACAATAAATTAAATACAATGAAATTATACATAACTTATTTATTGATTTTAAACTCGTTGTTGTTTTACGGGCAAGAAAAATTAAATTTTAACGAGAATTGGAAATTCGCCTTGGATATAAAAGCGGATGCATCTAAAGAAAAATTTAATGATACTAATTGGAGAGTCTTAGATGTACCGCATGATTGGACAATTGAAGGAGTATATGACAAGAACAATCCATCGGGTGTGTTTTGTGGTTTTCTTCCTGGCGGAATTGGCTGGTACCGTAAGACAATAGAAATACCTGAAAATTGGAAAAATAAAAATGTAAGCATTTCTTTTGATGGTGTTTTTAGGAACAGTACAGTTTGGGCAAATGGAATAAAATTAGGACATAGACCGTATGGTTGGGTTTCTTTTTCTTACGACGTTTCTTCCGTTGTAAATTCTGCTAAAAAAGTCACTTTTGTTGTTAAAGTAGACAATTCATTGCAGTCGGCTGCAAGATGGTATACCGGAAGTGGGATTTATGCAAATACCTATTTAGAAGTTAAAAATAAGATTCATATTCCGAAAGATGGTGTTTTTGTAAGAACAGAAGGCACTACTGTTTTAGTTGATACAGAGGTGTTAAATAAAACGAGTAAAAAGTCAAAAGTAACTTTGATTTCTTCAGTGATTGATGCAAATGGAAAAATTATCGCGACTCAGAAAGCTAATTTATCGGTTTCCAAAGGAGGTAAAAAGAAAGCTTCGGAACAGCAAAAAATTGTATTAAAAAATCCAAGCCTATGGAGTCCGGAATCACCGTATTTATACAACTTAGAAACGAAGATTGTTTCAGGAGGAATTGTATTAGATAAAGTACTTACACGTTTTGGAGTGAGAGATGTTAAATGGGTTCCAGAAACGGGTATGTGGTTGAATGGCGTAAATACAAAGTTACAAGGAATTTGCAATCATCAATCAGCGGGTGCTTTAGGAGCAGCAGTTCCTGATAAAATATTACGATTTAGAATTCAGCAATTAAAAGACATGGGCGTAAATGCCATTCGTACCGCGCACAATGCACAAACACCTCGTTTTTATGAGATGTGTGATGAGATGGGTATGATGGTAATGGATGAGTTTTTTGATGGTTGGCATAAAAAAGCGGAGCACGACTATGGGGCACATGATTTTGCTGATTGGTGGGAACGTGATTTAATTTCTTTGGTGAAAAGAGATAGAAATCACCCATCAGTTGTTATTTATAGTGTAGGAAATGAGTCGAAAGGAGATTATGGAAAAAAATTAGTCGCTACCTGTCATAAATATGACAATTCTCGTTTGGTAACTTCCGGTCATGCTGGGCCTGATGATATGGACGTATTTGGTGAAAATGGTGGAAGTGAGAAAAAAGGATTCTTTGAAACCTTAGAAAAAGATAGAGCTTTTATTGGAACAGAAAATGTACATACCTGGCATACAAGAAGTTTTTATAGAACAAAAATGTGGTATCGAGATGGTGTTCGAGGGAAAAACGGGAAAAATGAATTGTATTTATATCCTGATTTAACCAAAAATGAAATTTTCACCTATGATTGGACCAATGGTACGAAACGTACCAATGCTAGACAAACTTTACGTTCAAGTTATGACAATTCAATCATCGGTTTAACGGTTCGTCATAATATTCAAAAATTGAGAGATATACCTAATTTTGCAGGTTCATTTCGTTGGACAGGCTATGATTATCTAGGTGAAGTAAAATACCATGGAGGTTGGCCGTTTAAATCCTTTTCTGGTGGAGCCATTGATTTAGCAAATTTTGAAAAAGATTTATTTTATTTATACCAAAGTCAGTGGACTACCAAGCCAATGGTACATATTTTACCGCATTGGACGCATCCAACTATGAAATTAGGAACTGAAATTCCAGTATGGGTATATTCAAATTGTGATGCCGTAGAATTGTTTTTAGACGGAACATCTTTAGGGAAACAAAAACCAAAAAGCAATCATGAAGAAATGCAATGTTCTTGGATGGTTCCTTGGAAGCCAGGGGAATTAAAAGCGATAGGCTATAAAGATGGAGTAGAGTTAACGCAAAAAATAATTCGCACGGCAAATGCACCAACTAAAATTCGATTATCTGTGGATGGAAAACCATTGCTAAATAAAAAGAATGATATTGTTCAAGTACGCGTAACAGCAACTGATACAAAAGATGAATTGTATCCGTATGGAGAAAATAGAACTTATTTTAAAGTGATCGGAAATGGTAAAATTCGTGCTTTGGATAACGGAAGTCCATTGGATAAGGAAACGTATTTTGAGGCAAAAAGCAGAATTGGTTTTTTCGGTCTGACAAGAGCTTATATTGAAGCAACAAAAGCAGAAGGATCTATTAATTTATTGGCCGCTTCTATTTTAGGCGAAAAAAAATTAATCACTTCAAATAAAGTGAGTATTGATGTGAAATGGATCAACCTAAGAGGTGCTGATTTGTACAATAATACCGTTTCCGTATTTTATACAACCGATGGAACAAGACCAACTAATAGGTCTGAACGATATCAAAAACCATTCAAAATAAAAAAAGGAACAATCGTAAAAGCCTTGGTGTTGTTAAATGAAGAAGAGGCTTTTGTGATGGAAGAAAAATTTGCTGATAATGAAGGGTTTTATTGGGACACTGTAGTAGAACCTGCAGAAATGGGAGGAGATCAGGCAGAAGAAACCAAATATAAAATTGGCGTTGTAAGTGCGACGGGTAAAAATTTTAACGGGAATGGATTTTTAGAATTTGGACCAGACAGTAACGATACAGGTTTTGTTGAATGGTATTATGAAAATGACCGTAGTGATGGTGAATTTACACTTAAATTAAAATACAGTGGATCTTCTAAAACAACCCCCTTTCAAAAAGTGTATGTTTCAATTAATGATAAAATTCAAGAAGTAGATTTAAAATCTAGCAAGAAATACAGGTCAGAATGGAAGGTTTTTAAAACAAAGATCAATTTAAATGCTGGAGCAAATTATATAAAAGTGATTCCAAAAGATGTGACGGGTTTATGTATTGATGAATTGGTGGTTGAATAATGATTGGCGAATTAAAAAAATAGTAAAAAACAAAAAGTTAGAATTCATGAAAAAAATAGGACTACTACTTATTTGCTGTCTGATAAAACTGACCTCAGTCAATGCACAAGAAAAACCAAATATAATTTTTCTTTTTTCAGATGATCAAACCATCCATACGCTTGGCGCTTATGGTAATAAAGAAATTATAACGCCAAACTTAGACAAGCTTGCGGGTATGGGGGTGCGATTTACCAATCATTACAATACTACTTCTATTTGCATGGCAAGTAGAGCTTGTGTGATGACCGGTTTATATGAGTACAGACATGGAACTAACTTTGGACATGGAGACCTAGAGAAGGAGCTGTTTCAAGAATCGTACACAAATAAATTAAGAGAAGCAGGTTATTATACAGGGTTTGTAGGGAAAACGGGCTTCAATATTGAAGGGCAAAAATTTGATGCTTTTGATAGGGAATTTGATGAATTTGCTGGAGGCCCTGGGCAAACATCTTATATTACAGCTAGTAATAAAAAACTGGTAAAGTATGCCAAGGAATATCCACACGCTACAAGAGCAAACGGTGCATGGGCAAAAGATTTTATGAAAAATGCAAAAGCCACAGGAAAGCCATTTTGTATGAGTGTTAGTTTTAAAGCACCACATAGACCAACAACTCCTGATCCAATCGATTTAAAACGTTATAAAGGTAGAACTAAGTTTACAAAACCAGTAAATTATGGTGTTGAAAACGGGGAACATTTATCTGCGCAATCACATACTTCTCGTGCGGCATTACAATACCGATATTGGATGACGGATTATGACAATACGGTTAAAGATTATTATGCCTTAATTTCGGGAGTGGATGCTGCTGTAGGAATGATTTTAGAAGGATTAAAAGAACTAGGATTGGAAAAAAACACCATCATTATTTTCACTTCTGATAATGGCTACAATTGTGGGGCACATGGTTTTGCAGGTAAGGTTTTGCCCTATGAAGAAGGATCTAAATCGCCTTTACTTATTTATGACCCACGTTTGCCAAAAAAATACAATAGTAAAGTGAGTGATGCCTTAACCACGAATGTAGACATGGCAGCAACAATTATTGATTTTTCAGGTTTGTCTGTATCAAATAAAATGGATGGTAAAAGTTTAGTGCCACTCTTAAAGAATCCTAAAAAAGAAATACATAAATCTGTGCCTTTGTTCAATTTTTGGGGCGTTGCGGAGGCACATTCTATGGCAATTGTAACCAAAGAATGGAAATATGTATATTGGTATTCTGAATCCAACGGAATGAAGCCTATTGAGGAATTGTTTCATCTTAAAAAAGATGCTTTCGAAATGCAAAATGTTGCAGAAAAGAATCCAAATGTTTTAGCTGAGATGAAATTAATTTATGCTGTTGAGCTTAAGGCAATGAAAGAAACACTAATTGAAGGTCATGGTTATAATGAATATCCTATACTTTTCGATCAGAATATTGACTGGAATAAGAAAAAGTCATTGGCAAAAAATTACGATGGTACCAAAGATCGAAAGAAAGGGAAGCCTTCAAAGAAAAAAGGAAATAAAACTAAAAAACATTAAGATAAATATAATGAATACAAACTATATGTATAAAGGATTCGTTTTTGGAGTAGTAGGTTTGCTGAGTTTTTTTAATACCACCATTGAAGCGCAATCTAAAAAACCAAACATCCTTTTAATGATGGCAGATGACCTAGGCTATGGGGATACAGGGTTTACAGGGCATAAAATTATCAAGACACCAAATTTGGATGCGTTGGTAAAGAAGGGCATGTTGTTAAATCATTTTTATGCAGGAAATTCCGTCTGTTCACCTACGCGAGCTACTTTGTTAACGGGTAGGCATCACGATCGTATGGGGATTTATACGGCTAATAAAGGACATTTACCTGCGCAAGAAATTACGCTAGCTAAAATGTTGAAATCTAAAGGATATACAACAGGGCATTTTGGAAAATGGCATTTAGGAACTTTAAATAAAGTAGTTTCAGCAAAAGGAGCAGGAAGAAAACCTGAAATTAATTTTGCACCACCTTGGTTACGTGATTATGATACTTCTTTTGTAACAGAATCAGCTGTGACTACTTGGAATCCTGGAATTGGAGTTAGAGCAAAAAACAATCCTTTTTATGAAAATGGAATCGCTTTAAAAGGTGAAGGAAATGAAAGTTTGATGGGAGGAGCAGCAAGAGTTATTGTGGATAGAGCCGTTCCTTTTATTGAAAAAGCAGCAAAAGATAAGAAACCATTCTTGTCAGTGGTTTGGTTTCATGCGCCACATAAGAATGTGGAAGCAGGTCCAAAATATTTAAAAAAATATAAAGAACATGGAGAAGCTGCACATTTTTATGGATGTATCACCGAATTGGATGAACAGGTTGGTCGTATTATTGAAACTTTAAAGAAATCAGGACAGTTGGAAAATACGATTATCTTTTTCTGTTCTGATAATGGACCTGAAGGAGGAAAGCCTGCAGGTAGAACCGCAGGAACAACAAACGGATTAAGAGGTAGAAAACGAGCCTTGTATGAAGGTGGCGTAAGAGTCCCAGCTTTTGCTATTTGGCCAGGAGTGATCAAAGAGAATTCAGAATCAGAGGCCGTAATGTCTACTTTAGATTATTTACCGACCATTAAGAATATTGTAAATTATGATATGCCAGACAATCGCCCAATTGATGGTCAGGATATATTACCAATTCTTAGAGGAAAAGAAAAAGAAAGAAGTAATTCAGTGGTATTTAGATATGGATCAGGAACTACATCTATTGTTAAAGGGCATTATAAATATCTATTACCTGCTAAAGAATTATATGATCTTTCTAAAGATTATGCAGAAGAAAATAATTTGGCTTCCAAAATGTCAAAAAAAGCAACTGAAATGGAAGAAGAGTTGTTAGAACGTTTTAAGAGCATAGAGAAAAGTCACTCAGGAGCGGATTATAATGATGCCAGTTTTCAACCTGTTGAAGCTTGGGCTCCTGTGATTTTAGATGTGAAAAAACTTGATGCTAGAGGAGGGAGATTGAAAAGCAATAAAAAAGGTTCTAAAAGCAAGAAAGAAAAAAAGAAAAAGAAGTAAATCTATTTTTAATATTCCTAAAAGAATAGATTTTAATAAAGACTCCTGTTTTACGAAATAGGAGTCTTTATTTTAGAAAACGAACCTACTTTGAAAAATATCAGTGACGTATATTAAAATTTTATAAAAATAGTTGTTGAATTTTTTTGGAGATCTTATGCGTTTCAAACAAAAGCAATAACAAACTTTCTGCATAAAAAATATACCGTTAATTTCACGTAAAATTGACCCATACACACAAGGAATAGACTCAGGAAAGTTTTTTTTATAAACATTGAAATATATTTGAGCTTTACTTCACAAATGATCTTATATAGCGAAGTTTTTTTACGTTTTTATTCTGTAAAATAGTGCGGTTATAAGGATTTGGTTTTGTGAGGTACATTCAATAATAGTAACAAAATTTAAGTAGTTATGAGAATTCCTAGAATCAATATTTTTTTTATAGTAGCAGTTATGGCCTGTGTTGCTTCCTGTGCAAACGATGCTAAAATATATGATCCCATATGTGAAGAAGGTTTTTATATTTTAACGCCTAAAGTAGCAGAAAAGCCAAGAATCAATGGACCACAAGTTTTTGGAGTCCGCCCAGGCAATCCATTTTTATATACAGTTCCTGTTACAGGAATCAAACCAATGAAAATTACGGTAGAAGGACTTCCAGAAGGTTTACAGGTAAATGAAAAAGGAATAATTTCGGGGACTATAAAAAATAAAGCACATCAAAAATATCAGCTTAAGTTCTTGGCCGAAAATAGCAAAGGAAAAGATTCTAAAGATTTTGAGATTATAGTAGGAAAGGAAATTTGTTTAACACCTCCTTTAGGTTGGAGTAGTTGGATTGCTACAAAAAAAACGCTTTCGCAAGAAAAAGTAATGGACAATGTAAAGAGTCTTTTAGATTGTGGCTTAAATAATTTTGGTTATAGTTATGTAAACATTGACGACTGTTGGCAAGGTGCGCAACGTGGAGGTGAATACAATGCTATTATGCCAGATTCTGTAAAGTTTCCAAATATGAAAAAAATGGTTGATGATATTCATGCATTAGGACTAAAAGCAGGTATTTATTCTACACCTTGGATTACTTCTTATGCAGGTTATATTGGTGGAAGTAGTAACAATAAAGAAGGTCATTGGGATCCGAAAATGCGTTTGGCCTTGAAACAAGCAAAAATAGAAGGGCGCGCTTCTTTGTTAGGAAAATATAATTTTGATGAAAATGATGCAGCACAATGGGCAGCATGGGAATTCGATTATATGAAATATGACTGGAATCCAAACGATTCGACAAGTACCGTGAATATGGCATTGGCGCTTAAAAATAGTGGAAGAGATATTGTTTTTGCAATTTCTAATTCTTGCCCTATCTCTGAAGCCATTCGCTGCAAAGAATATGTTCAGGTTTTTAGAACAGGTGGCGATATTCGCGCTCGTTGGAATACAGATGGGAGTCACCTTAATTTAAGAGAAAACTGGGAGAATCATAACAATTGGTTAGAAAAAGGTTTTGAAGGTAGTCCAGGGCATATTCCTGATCCAGACTTTTTGATGGTAGGCTTGCAAAAATATGGAAGTAAAGAAAGTTTAACCGCCGATCAATTATATCATCACATGTCTTCCTTCGCTTTGTGGGGAGGTCCATTATTGTTAAGTACAGATTTGGAGAAATTAAATGATTTTGAAGAAAGTTTGCTTACAAATGTAGAAATACTAGATATCAACCAAGATAAATTGGCATTGCCAGCAAAGTGTGTTTATGCTAAAGATGGTATTGAAGTATTGGTGAAAGAGTTGGCGGATGGTGAAAAGGCAATTGGTATTTTTAATTTTAACACAACAGCAACCCTTGCTATTTTAGATTGGGATACTTTAGGATTGAAAGGAACAAAAACATTACGTGATGTTTGGAGACAACAAGATATTGGGAAATACAATGGAAAAATTAGTGCTAAAATTAGACCAGATGGTGTTGTTGTATTAAGAAGCAAAGACTAGTTCTCATTAGAACTGTGGTGTTTTATAGAAGAGCCAAAAAAATTAGATAAAGATGTTTATAGTGAAAAGAATTCTTTTATTTATCGTAGTACTATTGTGTGTGAAAAATTCAAAGGCACAAAAGTTAGCCGGTACAAAACCAAATATTATATTGGTCATGACAGATGACCAAGGTTCTAATTTATCATATATGGGACATCCATATGTAAAAACACCTCATATAGATGCGTTTGCAAAAAAGGCAATTCGCTTTAATGAATTTCATGTAAGTCCGACTTGTGCACCAACCAGAGCGGCAATTATGAGCGGTCGTCATGAGTTTAGAAATGGCGTAACACATACCATTCACGAGCGTGAATTAATGGCACTTTCTACAACCACTTTTCCAGAATTATTAAGAACAGAAGGTTATGAAACTGGAATTTTCGGAAAATGGCATTTAGGAGATATTGATGAATATTTACCAGGAAATAGAGGTTTTAGTGAAGCTCTTACACATGGAGCGGGTGGAATAGGGCAATTGTATCCAGGAAGTTGTGCTGATTTTCCGCCAAACACAAAATCTAAAAATAAGTATTTTGACAATGTTTTGTTGCATAACGAAACAATCGTACAAACAAAAGGCTATTGTACCGATTTGTTTTTTGATGCTGCTTTAGGTTGGATGAAAAAAAACATTGAAGAAAAGAAACCATTTTTCACTTATATATCTACAAATACACCACATTCACCTTTAATTGCACCGGATGCTAAAGTGAATGCACTTAAAAAAAGATTTCCAGATTTAGCAAAACCGATCATAAACCGTTTTGGTATGATAGAAAATATTGATGATAATTTTGGGGAATTGATAGCTAAACTTACAGCTTGGGGTGTTTTGGAAAATACCTTAATTATTTTTACAACAGATAATGGGGCACAAGTAAAAGATGGAAAAGAAAAAACACCATGGAATAATAATTTTAGAACAGGTAAGGGTTCTCCGGGTGAAGGAGGAACGCATGTTCCTTGTTTTTGGTATTGGAAGGGTAGCTTACAAGAAAATAAAGAAGTAAAAGCATTGACAGCTCATATTGATTTATACAAAACATTTTGCGATTTGGCAGGTGTTCGGATTCCGAATACTATTCAGAAAATTGATGGTAGATCTTTGTTGCCTGTTTTAAAAAATCCTGATGTTCTATGGGAGGATGATAGAATGTTATTTATTAACTCTGGTCGTTGGGCAAAAGGAACAGCCCCTGTAAAAGAAGGACGATGGGGAATACGTTCTCAAAAATGGAGATTGGTGCAAGGAAAGTTATACGATATTGAAAACGATGCAAAGGAAACTAAAAATGTAGCCAAAGAATATCCTAAAGTATTTGAAAAGATGAAAAAAGAATATTCCATTTGGTGGGAAGAAACAATGCCGCTTATGATCAATGAAAATCGAGAATATGGTGGTGTAGAGCCTCCTTTAGTTACACGATATAAAAAACAAAAAGCAAGTCAAGGTATTCCTAATTGGAGCCCATTACCTATAAAAGACTAATTTTAAGAAAGCTAGAATGGATCTAGAAAATGCAGAATACTTAAAGAAAATAACAAGCTTTAATGTAAAAAGTATTCAGAAGAACAATTGAACGACTTACAGAAACAGGTAAAAAGTTTGAAATTATTTACTTTGAAAGGTGTATCGGTTTCTAAAAACAGATACTGAAATAATTGAAAATTAAGGATTCATTTTTATTTTAATACAGAATACATGAAAAGAAGAGATTTTTTTAAAAAAGGTGCCCAAGGAGCTGTCGCAGCATCGATTATTCCAATGAGTGCTTTTTCACAAGGTAATGTTAGTGCCGATGCAGAACTTCCTAAATTGGATAATTGGCAAAAAATGGGTTCTGATAAAAAAGGAATGCCAAAAAGGAATAAAGATATTTATGTAGATGTTTTAGTTGCAGGTGGAGGTGTGGCAGGTTGTTGTGCTGCTGTTTCGGCTGCCCGTAACGGAGCTAAAACTATTTTAGTACAAGACAGACCTGTGCTTGGAGGAAATGCATCTAGTGAAATAAGAGTGCATTTGAACGGTGTAACGCATCTTAAAGGTGGGCATCCTGAAAGAGAAACAGGTGTTGTAGAAGAAATTTTATTGGCAAATCGTTTTCGAAACCCTCAAGAATCATGGCACGTTTGGGATCATGTAGTTCATGATTACGTTACAGAAGAACCAAATCTAAAAGTTTATTTAAACACACAAGCTATAGAGGCCAAAACGAAAGGAGATAAAATAAAATCGGTAAAATGTTGGCAGTCTACAACAGAAATGACCTATACGATTTATGCCAAACAATTTATTGATTGTTCTGGTGATGGGTTGATGGCGGCAACGGCAGGAGCCTTGTATAGAACAGGAAGAGAAGGCAAGGCAGAGTTCAATGAAAAGTATGCGCCTGACGAACCAGATGGTTGGCAAATGGGATCTACATTAATGTTTAGTACCAAAGACATGGGTAAACCGATGCCTTTTGAAGCGCCACATTATGCAATTCCCTTTAAAGACGAGCAAGCTGAAAAATCGCATAGAAAAATCAAACAATTCAAACAAGGATTTTGGTGGGTAGAAGTCGGAAGTGACGATGATATTATAGCCGAGGCAGATGAAATTCGACATCGCTTAATGGGACATATGTATGGTGTTTGGGATTATATCAAAAATTCAGGAAATCATCCAGAGTCGGAAAATATAGCTCTTGATTGGGTGGCCTCTTTACCTGGCAGACGAGAATCAAGACGGTTTATGGGAGATTATGTGTTAACAGAACAAGATTTGTTAAATTATCGTCATTTTGAAGATGCCGTGGGTTACGGAGGTTGGTCTTTAGATGAGCATAATCCTGGTGGAATTGAAAATTTGCAAGATCCACCTAGCTTTTTTCATTTCAAATTTGGCAAGGTTTATGAAATTCCTTTTCGTAGTCTGTATTCTCATAATATTTCAAATTTGTTGTTTGCGGGTAGAAATATAAGTGTGAGTCATATTGCACTTTCATCTACACGTTTGCAAGGAACCTGTGCAACTATGGGCCAGGCTGTTGGAACAGCCGCAGCACTTTGTCTTCAAAAAGGAATAAATCCTCGTACTTTAAGAGAAAAGCACATAGATGAATTACAGGAACAGTTATTAAGAGATGATGCTTATATTCCGAACCGTCCTTCAAAAGATGAAAAGGATTTGGCAAAACAAGTAGCAACTATTTTTGCGAGTTCCACAAGTTCTGGTGAAGCGAAATTACTAACCAACGGGTATTCTAGAGATGTTCAAGAGAGAAAAGAAATCAATCACTGGCAATCTGAAGCTTTGCCAGCTGATGTGGTTTTAGAATGGAATACTCCTCAAGAAATTTCTCATATAGCCATAAAATGTGATACCAATACTCGTAAAAATTTAATGTTAAGACATAATGGAGAGAACAATGCTAAATTTAGCAATAGGGTTCCTCCAGAATTAATAGAATCACTGTCTGTAGAAGCAAGAGTAAATGGGCAATGGCAAGAAGTTGGAGAAATTAAGAAAAACAAACGCAGACTAATTAAATTTAGTTTTGATCCAATTAAAGCGACTGCCATAAAAGTACTATTGAAAACTACGTATGGAGAAAAAGTAGGTCGACTTTATGAGGTGAGTTGTTATAAATAATTGAATCTTTTAGAGATAAGAAAACCCTGTGAATTTTAGTTCGCGGGGCTTTTTTTTAGTTTTAAAGATTAATTTTCAGCCTTCTTCTTTGTTTTATTTACACTCTTTTTGTGTTTTTTAGGAACAGGTGCAAGTCCACTATAGCTGCAGTTTTTTATGATTTCTTTCATAGATTTGACGAATTTCTTATTTTCTAATTGCCCATCTATTGTTGGGAAATCTAGCATTTTAAAATGAGGAAGATTTACGGTATAATACCCTTTCGTTTTTTCTTTTCCATCCAAAGCAAAATAAATAATTCCTGCCACGGTTGGACCTTTAAAACTTTCTAAATCTGTATTTCTTGTTTGTGCCAATAATTTTCTTTGACTACAAGGAACAAAAGCACGTCTTTGCGGTCTAAGTTGAGCTTGGGTACCGTAAACAACGGTAACATTTGAAATACTAGAATTGCTATCAAAATACCCATAGGCATAACCAGGAGTTATAGTACCACTTTTGTCCTTTTCTCCTTTTTTGGCACTTAAAAATCCACTTGCAATAATAAGTCCTGCCTCACAACTTACGGCTTTTACATTGTCTATAGTAACCAAGCCATTGTTTATGGTATGTGGAGATAAAGTTACTGCTGCTTGTCCATTTTTACATTGAATATTATAAGCGTAAATTTTGTCCAGTCTTATAGAACGATCTATGACATGTGGCTTTCCTATGGCTCCAGATTCTAATCTTAATGTAGCGCCACCTTCTCCGTTTAAATTTCTATAAAGTATATTAATTCCAGCTTGGTTTTGTACGGTCCCGTATCCGTAATGGCCATTTTCAGTTTTTAAATGTTCAATAATACCATCTTTAGCAAATAAAAATTCGGTTTTAGAAATAGTCAATAGGTTTACCGTTATTGAGGAAAATTGTGTGAAGTTATCTTTTACATGAAGGTCTGCAATTTTAAAATTTCTAACACCACCAAGGGAAACAGCAATGGAACCACCTTTTTGTTCGCCTGCAATTCTTTTTGAAAAGTCAAAAGTAAAATAGCGATCAGGATCTGAACAGGTCATACTAAAATTAGAAATAGGTGTTTCCTCTTGTTTTCCTGCAGAGAAGAGCGTTATTTTTCTAGGACTAGAAGTTGTAAAAACAACATCAGGAGCTACTTTGATGTGTACATTAGACTTTAGAATAATTTCATTTTCTATTTTATAGATTTTGTTTTTTTCTGAAGCTTTTATAAATAAGGTTCCTCCTCCTTTTTTTTCAAGTGCATCAATGGCATTTTGCAGTTGCTGTGCATTGTTTGTTGAAATGTCAGGTTCCTGAATTGTTTTTTCAGTTGTAGTTACTTTAGGATTGTAAAAGTTTTGATCATCAGGGAAATCAACGGTTTGTGCGTTTAGAACAGTATAAAAAAAGCAAAGAATAAAAGTTATGGAATAAGAATGTTTCATGGTTTAGTTTTTTGTTTGGACTTATAGGTTTTGAAATGGTTTAATTACTTTTTTTTATGAAAAGGCTCCATTTTTTACGTTTTATTAAAAAATGTACTTATGAGGACATAGAAGTTATGCATGAGAACTATGATTATTTATTGACTCAATATCTTGCATATATATAATTAAGAAGGCACAATAAAATAATTTTAGATCTATGATTAAAAAAGTACTGTTTTTGTTCGTTGTTATTACTGTAAGCTGCTCCTCGGCGCAATCTTTAAAAAAGAAGCCTTTAATTGCTGGAGCATCGTTTATAGATCGGTTTTTGCCTATTGAAACTCGAGCAATAAGTTCTGCTGTTTGGGGGGCACAAAATGTAATTCCTAGGGATATAGAAAATGGGATTGAAGATGGGGATTATTCTTATTGGGGAGGAAATATAATACACGGTGATGATGGCAAAGAACATTTATTTGTGGCTCGTTGGCCAGAAGATATTTCCAAAAGGAATGGGAAAAGCGGTCATGTTTTGTGGTGGGATTCGGAAGTAGCACATGCTGTAAGTGATACGCCTTTGGGGCCTTATAAGGTTGTTGAAGTTTTAGGGAAAGGTCATAATCCAGAAATTTATCGCCTTAAAAACGGGACGTATATTGTGGGGGTAATGGGAGAAAAAGCCTACCAAGCCAAGCATATAAATGGTCCGTGGAAACAAATAAAAACGACTTTCGATTTTGTAACTAAAAAATTAAATACTTCTAATAGAACCTATGTAGTAAGAGCTGATGGAAGTGTGTTAATGATGAATAAAGAAGGGCATCTATTTGAAGGCGGAGAAGGAATAGAGCATTTTAAAGAATTGGAAAATGTAGTTCCTGCTTTTAAACGTAAAAAGGGGACACATGAAGAAGATCCTGTTATTTGGAAAGATGAGGTGCAATACAATTTAATAATGAATGATGCCTTTGGAAGAAAAGCCTACCATTTAACTTCTAAAGATGGAATTCACAATTGGGTTTATGAAGATGGAATTGCTTATGATCCTGAAATTTTACAAAGAGTTGGTGGTACATTAGGAAATTGGTGGAAACTAGAACGCCCTAAAGTTAGACAAGATGCTTTTGGAAGAGCAACACATATAAACTTTGCAGCCATAGATACCTTAAAAAATAATGATGTGGCCAACGACAATCACAGTTCAAAAAATATTGTTTTACCACTTTTGGTTCCAAAAAGAGGACAACTTTTGAATAAAACAAAAATTTCAAAAAAAACGAAGACTATAAAATTAAAAATTCTAGCGGAAGAAAATTTTAACCCAATAAAAAATATCGATTTAAGCTCCTTGAAATTTGGGAATTCTTTTGTTGTAAATAGAGGAGGAGGGGCAAAAATTTTGACTTCTGAAATAGCGGGAAAAGATTTAATTGTTGTTTTTGAAGCGGCAACATCAGGAATTTTAACGACAGATTATAAGGCCAAATTTATAGGTAAAACAAAAATAGGAGAATTATTTTTTGGGTATGTGCTTTTGCCCAATAATTAATGCAAGTGTTGGTTTTTAGTTAGTTTAGGACTTGTAGAAACAGGAATCGGAGGCATAAGAAACTCTATTCTAAAGAACTTGATTAGCTTGCTATACATTTGAAAAATAATAAATATGAGGTTTTATAAAATATGGAAAGGACTTTTAGCAGTTCTTTTTTTAGGAATCGTGTCTTGTACACAAATAAATAAAAAAAATAAAGAGGCTGCGAATGCTGTTGAACAAAATGAGAAGCCTAATATAATTCTTATCTATGCCGATGATTTAGGAAGGGGGATGTTGGGAACTTATGGTCAGAAAATTGTAAAAACACCAAATATTGATCGATTGGCAAATCAAGGAATGAAATTTGAAAACTCCTATGGATCTCATTATTGTTCTCCTGCCCGAGCAAGTTTGTTAACCGGAATGCATGATGTTCGTAGAGATTTGTTCAATACCACTACTGGCGGTATTTATATGAAATTAGATAACGGATTGAGTTTGCCTCAAATTGAAGAAAAAATCGAAAAAATTATGATTCCTGCAAAACAGGAGGAAGTTTTTTTAGGACAAGTGGCACAGCAAGCAGGGTATACTACCGCTGAGTTTGGGAAGTTAGAATGGGGCTTTGCTACAACGGCTGCTAGAGTGAAAAGGCATGGGTGGGATTATCATTTTGGTTATTACGATCACAGACGTTGTCATGGTTTTTACCCACCTTTTTTGTTTAGAAATGGTGTAAAAGTCGATATACCTGGCAATACATTGGTAGATTGTGGAAAAGGACCTTCAGAAGAATCTCCAGAGAATTACAAAAAACGATGGGACATGACCGGGAAAAAAGTCTATTCCGAACATATTATTATGGATGAAATGTTGGGATATCTAGATAAGAACAACCCTACAAAAACAGGAAAACCATTCTTTATTTATTTTCCAACACAATTGCCACACGGTCCTGTGGCTATTCCAGAGGTTCATGAAGATTTTAAGAACAATCCGAATCTAACAGAAATAGAAAAAGAATATGCTTCTATGGTAAAAATGTTGGACACAGATGTGGGAAGAATTTATGAAAAACTAGAAAAAATGGGGATACTAGACAATACTATTTTGGTCTTTACCTCAGATAACGGACATGCCATGCCTTATCCAGAAGTAGGAAGGCTAGATGATAAAAGAAACATACACACGGGGCAAAAATACGATGATATTCAAACAAGATTTTATTCTGAAACGAGTGGCGATGTTTTTGACGGAAATGATGGCATGTCGGGGTATAAAAGATCCAATTGGGAAGGTGGTTCAAGAGTTCCATTAATTTGGTATTGGAAAAATAAAATAGAATCAGGAACCTTAACAGAGCAACGTGTGGCGAATTATGATTTTATGAATACCATGGCCGAACTGATAGGAGTGCCAGAAGTTAAAAATAAAGACGGTGTTTCTTATGCCAAAACCTTATTAGGCGGCAAAAGTAAAGAGCGCGCTTATACCGTACTTTCTTCTCATACCATGGGGCCTTCTCTAATTACTAAAGATGGTTGGAAATTGCGTTACTATTTGAAAAAAGAAATTTTTCAATTGTATTATTTGCCCGATGATTATAAAGAGGAACATAATTTATCAGAAAAATTTCCAGAAAAGTTAGAGGCCTTAAAAACACTATTGTATAAAGAATGTAATGGCGATTGGGAAAATGGTTTAGGTCCAAAAAAAATGAGTGCTAAATTATACGGAATTTAAGAAAGTTGATTTTAAGAAAAGGAGGTTCTGAGTAGCATCAAGACCTTCTTTTTTATTAAAAGGCTTATTTTTTCTTCTTGTTATCATTGATTCTTATTGACTTTCTTTCATTTCAAGACCTACAGGAACACACAAAGTGCTAGCGCAGACGCGTTAATACTTGGCTATTGCTAATTTTATAGTTGAAAAGTTAGCAATACTATTATAAAACTAGAAAAGTGTTGTTGAACAATAAATGAAACAAGTAAAATTTAAAACAAAAAACATAATGATCACAAAATTTTTAAAGTTGATGAGTGCGCCTATAATCGTGTTGTTTTTTTCAACAGCCAATGCGCAGTATACCGAAACTATGAATCCTAAAGGTTTTCAGGTAGATTTAAAAAAAGACTATGGTTTGATAAACGACAATGCGGCAACCCCTCAAGGGGAGAAATTGCAAAAAGCCATAGATGCCGTTTCTAAACGAAAAAACGGTGGAAATATTTTTATTCCAAAAGGGGTTTATAGTCTTTCGGAAATTCAATTAAAATCCAATGTGCATTTATTAATAGAAGGGGGGACGGTTTTAAAATCTGGTAGAGCTACTCAAATGGGAGCCCAAATACCTCGTGGTCCTAAAGGTCAGACTAGAAAAATAATTGATGTTAACGGAAAGGAGTTGAAAAAATCAGAAGTCAAAACGGGTGTGTTTTTTAAATTATCTTCAGAAAAAGGCGGGACTGATTTTATTGAAAATGTAAGTATAAGAGGAATTAATGGTGCATTTACTGTGGATTATCACAACCTTAAAAGTAGAGATAGACAAAGAGTAATTGTGGCAAGCATGGTGAAAAATTTTCTTATTCAAGACATGATTGTAAAAGATAATTATACCGTTTATTGTGGAATTACCTTAGCTCCTTCAAATGAAAAAGTAAAGGATGTAAAAAATTGGGAAGTTTCTAGAGCGACCAATGGTACTTTGCGCAATATTACCCACTATCAGGCAAGTCCAGGATATGGATTGGTGCAATGTCATGGTGCTCAAAATGTTTATTTCGAAAATTTATATGCTGAAGGAGGCGTGTCTCTTAGATTAGAAGTAGGTGCCAATAATAAAAATGTAGGTGTATACGATTTAACCGCACAAAATATTATCAATAAAAATGGTCGATGCGCTGTTATGCTAGGGGCTCATTCTGCAAAAAATGGAATTGTAACGATTAAAGATGTTACGTCTATTAGTTCAACTTTTGCTGTGAAAATTGGGAAAAGTCATGTAAAAGCTGATGCTCCAGATCAAACACCTGGTTATTTTCACAACGATTCTTCTATAAGTAATGTACATGCTATTTATGGAAAAGATGCGCAAGTAAAAGGAGCAGCAACACCAAGTTATCCAAATACAGCTGCTTATTACGATTATTTTAGAATGTTTTCAGATGCTAAATTTTTCGAAGGTCCTTCAATAGGAGCTGTTGAATATTACCCAACTACTTTCGATATAAAAATTAAAAATGTTAGCATGGAAGGCTTTCCTCATAACAATGACAAACCTATCATGCTTCAAAAAGATATAAGAAAATCGAATTGGTCTACAGAAACAAAAGCCTGGATGAAGTCACATACCGCAGCCAGATATAAATCAGATAAAGGAGTAGCAGCAAACGATTTTAAAGCGACTGCTTATGCTTTTAAAAAATAAGTAATTAGTTAAAGAATTTATAAATCATAATACACAATAAAATGAGGCTTACACGAATTTTAAAAATTTTAAATTTAGCAATTTTGTTAGTTTTCGTAACGACGGTTTCGGCACAGTATAAAGAGGTGATGAACCCAAAAGGCTTGACAAAAAGTTTAAATAAAGACTATAATTTAAAAGACGACAATGCCAAAAGTGATCAAAGTGAGAAATTGATCAAAGCAATAGATGAAATTAGCAACAAAGGTGGAGGGATTCTGAAAATAGCGAAGGGAGTTTATAGTTTTTCAGGAGTAAGTCTAAAATCGAATGTACATGTAGTTTTGGAGGCAGGTACAGTAATTAAGCCTATAGGTGGTGTTGTTTTTGTGCTTTCAACAGAAAGAAAAACAGAGAAAAAAAATCCGAAAGAATTTATTGAAAATGTGAGTATTCGAGGAGAAGGTGGTGCTTTTATTATCGATTATCACTTTAGAAAATACAAAGACAAGCAACGTGCTATTATCGCTTCTATGGTAAAGAATTTCTTAATTCAAGACATGATTGTAAAAGATAATTATTCGGTGTATTGCGGAATTACCTTAGCACCATCAGGTGAAAAAGTAAATGATGTCAAAGACTGGGAAGTTTCTCGTCCTACAAACGGAACCATTCGTAATATTAGCCATTATAAGGCAAGTCCAGGCTACGGATTGGTACAGTGTCATGGTGCACAATCGGTTCATTTTGAAAATTTATATGCTGAAGGCGGCGTTTCTTTTCGACTGGAAGTCGGAGCTAATAATAAAAACGTTGGTGTTTTTGATTTAACGGCGAAAAACATCATCAATAAAAATGGGAGATGTGCCGTTATGTTAGGACCTCATTCGGCAAAGAGTGGAATTATAAAGGTAGATGGGGTGACTTCAATTAGCTCAACTTTTGCTGTAACCATTGGAGATGGTGGTGTTAAAAAAGATGCGCCAGACCAAACTCCGGGTTATTTCCATAAAGATTCTTCAATAGACAATGTATTGGCTATTTATGGTGAATCAGCCCAAGTTAAAGGACCGACTTTGTTAGAGTTTCCTAAAGTAGAAGATTATTTTGATTTGCTAAAAGTATTTTCTGATGGCAAGTTTTATGAAGGGCCTTCTGTAACGGCTGTTCATTATGGACCTACAACCTATTCTATAAATATTGGAAAGAATATAAAAATGAAGGGCTTTCCGCATTTGAATGATAAGCCAGTGGTTACTCGTGCAGATGCAAGAAAGGCTTCTTGGGGAACAGAAAAAAAAGAATGGAAAAAAGCTCATCCAGGAAATGAATTTATTTCTGATAAAGGAGTTCTCGTGAAAGATTATACGGTGAAAGCATATGCATTTTAAACTAAAAGTTTTTTATGCTAGCAAAAATAAATTCTTTGAAAAATGTGTTAAGTCTACTCTATTTGGTTGCTGTAACTGGCTTTGCTCAATATACGGAAACCATGGACTTGCATGGCTTGGTTAAAAATATGAAGGCAGATTATGCTTTGGTGAATGACAATGCAGAAAATGACCAAAGCAGTAAATTAATTTCAGCCATAAACGCTGTACACGATCAAGGTGGGGGAGTTATAAGGATTTCAAAAGGAGTTTATCTTTTTTCAGATGTTTATCTAAAATCGAATGTGCATTTAGTAATTGAAGCTGGAACCGTTATAAAAACGGATTCAGAAAAAAAAGTGGTTTTTAAATTAACTACAGAAAATTCGGTTCAAAAAAAGGATGCTCAGGCATATATTGAAAACGTGAGTATTCGTGGAGAGGGAGGTGCTTTTGTTGTGGATTATCACACCAGATTATATGGCGATAAACAAAGAGTTATTGTTGCAAGTATGGTCAAGAATTTTCTGATTCAAGATATGGTAGTTAAAGACAATTATTCGGTGTATTGCGGAATTACTTTGTCTCCTTCAAGTGAAAAAATAGCGGATGTTAGCGATTGGGAAGTTTCTAGACCTACCAACGGTACTCTTAAAAACATTTCACATTATAAAGCAAGTCCTGGTTATGGATTGGTGCAATGTCATGGAGCGCAAAATGTGCATTTTGAAAATTTGTATGCAGAAGGCGGTGTTACATTTCGATTAGAAGTAGGGGCCAATAATAAAAATGTAGGGGTATACGACTTAACAGCTAAAAATATGATCAATAAAAATGGTCGTTGTGCGGTGATGTTAGGTCCACATTCGGCTAAAAATGGTATTATTACTGTTGATGGAGCTACTGCTATCAGTTCTACCTATGCTGTAACAGTAGGAGATGGTGGTGTAAAGGAAGGAGCGCCAGATCAAACGCCTGGCTATTTTCATAACGATTCATTTATAGACCATGTTTTGGCAATTTATGGGGAGTCGGCACAAGTAAAAGGGCCTACTTTATTGTATTACCCGAGTGTATCTGATTATTTTGAAAAGCTGAAAATTTTTAGTGATGGTAAGTTTTACGAAGGTCCTTCGGTAACTGCTTTGCTTAATGGTGCTCAAAATTATTCCATCACAATAGGAACGCATATTTCTTATAGAGGATTTCCAGAAACAATGAGCAAAACGTTGATAGACCTTTCTGACAAAAGAGCTGCCAGTTGGGGAAATGAAAAAGCAGATTGGAAAACGGCCCATCCAGGTGATGAATATATTTCAGACAAAGGCGTGTCAACTAATGACTATGAAGCTGTAGCTTACGATTTTTCAACGAATTTAAGTGTTCCTATAATTAATACGACTGAAGGTATAGATGTATATCCTGTTCCGGCAAGTGAGTATGTCTCTTTAAAAAGTGAAAATTGGCAAGAGAAATTCTTAGATGTGTTTTTTTATAACGCCATAGGAAAACGAGTTCAAGAAAATAAAAATTTGAAAGTTCAGAATGGCGTTTTAAAAATTTCTGTAGTGAATTTAAAGAAAGGAATGTATGTGCTTAAAGTGAAGAATAATTCAGGAGTTTTAAAAGTAGCGAAGCCAATACTAATTTCAAAATAAACAGTTTTTTCTTTTTTTAGTAAAGTATTAGGCAATTGCTATATTTGAAAAAGCATTCTATACAAAACCTTAAGTCCTTCAATTCTATTTATTTTTATAAATTAGCATCTGTCGCTTAAAAGTAATCATGTACTAATAAAACTGTGAATAGGTTTTCTGGACGCGAATGCTTATGATAAAGAAGAGATTTATGGAAAGAAAAGCTAAAATAACCGATGTCTTAAAACTTATTTCGATTGATGAAAATTCAAGGAAACCTAAATATTTACAACTTGTAGACTCTATTAGTTATCATATATCTGTAGGGAATCTAGAAATAAATCAACAAATTCCTTCTATAAATAAGGTAAGTGAAGAGTTTTATTTATCCAAAGACACCGTTTCAAAAGCCTATAAAATTTTAAAAGAACGAAATATTATCAAGGCCACCAATCGTATTGGTTATTATGTTAATAAGACAAAGTTTGCTTCTAAAGTAAATGTGTTATTTCTTGTAAATAAATTAAGTTCCTACAAAATGCGTATTTACAATTCATTTATACATACCATGGGGGCAAATGCGGTTACCGAATTATATGTGTATCACTGTGATGAACTTTTGTTCTTAAATTCATTAAAAAAGAACAGCTCAACATTCGATTATTACATTATTATGCCGCATTTTAAAACAGGGGATTTAAAGCATGTGACCTATACGAAAGAGGTTGTGAAAGCTTTGAGCCAAATTCCTAAACAAAGACTACTTCTTTTAGACAATGGTAAAAATGAAATTGAAGGGAGTATAGGAGAGGTATATCAGGATTTTGAGAATGATATTTATTTTGCTTTAAAAGAAGGATTGTCAAAAATAGCCACCTATAAAAAAATAATTCTAGTCTACCCAGAAGAGGCTGTTTATCCATATCCTCGAAGAATATTACATGGTTTTAAGAAATTTTGTTTAGAACATGCGCTCAACTTTGAAGTTATCGATCAAGTATATGAAAATATCCTTTTGGAAAGAGGCGATTTGTTTATTACTATTGAAGAAGAAGATTTGGTAAACTTGGTGAAGCAAATTAGAGAAGATGAATTTGTTTTAGGTGAAGACATTGGCGTTATTTCCTATAACGATACACCTTTAAAAGAATTATTAGGAATCACAACCATATCAGCCGATTTTAAAGCAATGGGAGAAAAAGCAGCAAATGTTATTCTGAATAATGAAGTAGGTTCCTTTAAAGTACCTTTCCGATTTATAGAAAGAAATTCTATTTAATTATTTTAGGTATACAAAAAGCGAGGGCAAAATTATTTTGCCCTCGCTTTTTGTAGAAATATTTCCTATTAAGGAAAGTAACTAAAATTAGTTACACCTATTTATTTTGATAATACTTACTGAATACTAAGAAAAGGACACCACACAAAATCCATGAAGGAAGGGTTACAAAAGATAAAAAGACATCAAATTGTACAGAAATAAAATAGAACAATCCAAAGCTGATGACCCATGCCCAAAAGACAGATTTGTTAAAGGATAAGTTTGCAGCTTCAGCGTAATTTTTTACAATTCCAAATCTCTTATGGAAAAAGTGTTCAAACACAATAATGGCACCAAAAGGCGCTAAAATAAAACCGTAAAGAGCGACAAAACCTAGAAGTTTCATGGCAAAAGCAGGAAACAAACCTGCAATGGTTGCTATGGCACCAGCCAAAATAGTCACCTTTGCAGTAGATAGTTTTGGTAAGATAGCCTGAAAGGCCAAACCTGCTCTATAAATAGTTGGATTCGCAGTGGTCCACCCCGCCAATACAACAGCAACAATTCCTAACAATCCAATTGCATTATGGGCTAAAGGTCCAGGA
>NZ_VDET01000014.1:0-208752 GCF_006381105.1 Flavicella sediminum
GAGCTGAGGGGACGAAATCTGTGCATAATAAGCTATATAAAGATACAACGGAAAGCCCGACCCAGTGAGGAACGCCCAAAAAAATAGAATATCTTAAAAATTGGAAATATCTAGAAAAATATTCAAGGGGTTTTATAAAATATTATAGTATTTTTACGTTCTTAATGCTATCAAACAAACCAGTGCTTTAATGAAGAACTTCTTTCTTATTCCCTTATTATTTTCGGTCTTAATTGCTAGATCGCAAACAGGAGGAGAGGCTGTTTATAGTTTTTTGAATTTACCAACTTCTGCAAGACAAATTGCATTGGGTGGATCGGCATTAACTATTAGTGGAGATATCAATCAGCCTATGTGGAATCCTGCAACGATTGATTCTGATTTGAATAATTTGGCGGCTTTGAATTATACAAATTTTTTAGCAGGAATTAAATTAGGGTCGTTTATGTACGCGACTAGATTCCATAAAAAATTAGGTGTTTTTCATTCTTCAGTTAAGTATTTAGATTATGGAACTTTGACAAGGGCTGACGAGTCTGGTAATATTACGGGTTCATTTAAAGCTTATGACCTGGCCGTTTCATTAGGGTATGCACATCATATAAAATCGTTGAATTTAGATGTTGGTGCCAATGTGAAAATTATAAATAGTTTGATAGATACTTTTTCGTCGGTGGGTATGGCTATGGATTTGGCTTTTATGTATAAAGATATTTATAGTCCGTTTAAAATTTCATTGGTATTTAGAAATATTGGTACGCAATTAAAAACATTTAACGGTACCAATGAGAAAATTCCATTGCAAATTTCGTTAGGTGCTTCTTCTCAATTAGAACATGTTCCTATTAAGTGGTTTGTCTCAATTGATAATTTGCAACAGTGGGATATTTCTACAGCGAATCCTTCAAATGCTACTTATGATATTGAGAGTGATAGTTTTGAGGAAGAAGAAATTTCATTTGGAAACAATGCTATGCGTCATTTTGTATTTGGTGTTGAATTATTTCCGGATAGTAAATTGACTTTTCGTTTAGGGTACAATCATAGAAAAGCAAAGGAATTAAGTATCATAGACAAAAGAACTTCCAGTGGATTGTCATACGGTTTTGGATTGAAAATTCCGCATGGACAGCTTAATTATGCTTTGAGTAAATTTCATCCAAGTGCTAATTCCAATACATTTAGTCTGATTTTAGATTTGAATTAAAATGAAGAAAATAACAATTGCCATAGATGGATATTCCTCTACAGGAAAAAGTACCATAGCCAAAGAATTGGCGAATAAATTAGGTTATGTATATGTTGATACAGGGGCTATGTACCGTATGGTTTCTCTGTTTGCTATGCAGAATGGATTTATTACATCTGATCAATTTGATGAAAAACAATTGATTTCACACTTGGAAACTATTGATTTAGGTTTTGTATTTAATGCTGAAGTTGGTTTTGCGGAAGCTTATTTGAACGAGGAAAATGTGGAACGAGAGATAAGAACTTTAGATGTTTCTAATTACGTTAGTAAAGTAGCTGCCGTTTCTGAGGTTCGACAAAAACTGGTTAAAATTCAAAAAAAAATTGGCCAAGATAAAGGAGTTGTGATGGATGGTCGAGATATTGGAACTGTTGTTTTTCCTGACGCTGAACTAAAATTATTTATGACTGCATCTGCTAATACACGTGCGCAAAGAAGGTTTGATGAATTGATAGCGAAAGGAGAGCAGGTTAGTTTTGAAGCTATTTTGGAAAATGTAGTCAATCGAGATCATGAAGATACTACAAGAGAAGATTCTCCTTTGGTAAAGGCAGAAGATGCCATTGAAGTAGACAATTCAAATTTAACCAAAGAAGAACAATTTCAATTGATTTATGACTTGGCTATAAAAGCTATTGAATTATAAATTCAAGCCAGGTATATTTGGCATTCCATCTTTTGCGGCAGCAGCCATTTCTCGATCATTTAAAGCCGATGCTTTTGCGATAGCATTGTTAAGTGCAATAATTAAATGATCTTCTAATTCTTCTTTATCGGATAGTATAGAATTATCAATAGCAATATTTTTAATTTCTCTATTTGCTGTAACGGTTGCTACTACAAGTCCGTCACCAGATTCGCCATCAACAAAAACAGTGTTAAGTCGTTGTTTTGTTTCTTCAATTTTTTTTTGAGCTTCTTGTAATTTGCCCATCATATCTGACATGTTTCCAAACATAATATTATCGTTTTTGTTTACAAATTTAGTAAATTGTAGGTTCACTTAAACGATTTTATAAATGTTTAAAAAAAATCTAGAATTCGCGATTATTACTCTTATTTTTGTAGCTTCTTGTAAACCAAATAAAATGATTGACACTAAGATTTCTGCACCGATTGCAGATAAAATTCCAACTACTTTTGAAATTCATAATGATGTGCGTATTGATGATTATCATTGGATGCGATTGACGGATGAGCAGAAAAATGCAGAGCATCCAGATGAGCAGACTTCTAAAGTATTGAATTATTTGAAGGAAGAAAATAGTTATTTAGAGGCTTATTTAAAACATACTGAAGATTTTCAAAAAGATGTTTTTGAGGAGATGAAAGGACGAATTAAAGAAGATGATTCTTCTGTTCCTTATAAAAAGAATGGCTATTATTATATAACTAAATATGAAATTGGAAGTCAGTACCCTATTTACACTCGAAAAAAAGGGGATTTAGAGGCGGATGAAGAAATTTTATTTGATGTGAATGAAATGGCAGAAGGTCATGATTATTATTCTTTAGGTGGTCTTTCAGTGAGTAAGGATAATTCGAAAGCAATTTTTGGAGTAGATACGGTTAGTAGAAGACAGTATACCTTGTATGTAAAGGATTTGGAGAAGAATACAATTTATGAAGAAGCTATTGAAAATACTACCGGTGGCGGTGTTTGGGCAAATGATAATAAAACGTTTTTTTATACGAAAAAAGATCCTGTTACATTAAGAAGTAATAAAATTTACAAGCATGTTTTAGGAACTTCAGTAACAGAAGACGTGGTTGTTTTTGAAGAAAAAGATGAAACTTTTAGTGTTTATGTGAGTAAATCTAAATCTAGTAAGTATTTAGTGATTGGTTCATATAGTACACTTTCAACTGAATATAGAATTTTAGAAGCTGATAGTCCGAATGGTGATTTTCGTGTATTTCAAGTACGCGAGCGTGATTTGGAATATAGCATTGCCCATTTTGAAGACCACTTTTATATTTTGACCAATAAGGATGGCGCGACCAATTTTAAATTGATGAAAACTTCGATTGAAAAAACGGCTAAAGAAAATTGGGAGGAAGTTATTGCTCATAGAGAGGATGTTTTATTAGAAGATTTATCAATTTTTAAAAATTATTTAGTTTTAGAAGAGCGAACAAATGGTTTGAATTTAATTCGAATCAAACGTTGGGATGGTACTAAAGACTATTATTTGCCTTTTCAAGAAGAAACGTATTCGGCGGGTGTATTTGCAAACCCTGAATTTGATACTGAAATTATTAGGTATGGCTATAATTCTATGACCACGCCTAGTTCGGTGATCGATTTTAATATGAACGATCAGTCGAAAGAAATTCAAAAAGAACAAGAAGTTTTAGGAGGGAAATTTGATAAACAAAATTACAAATCGGAAAGAATTTGGGTGAATGCAAGAGATGGTCAAAAAGTAGCTGTTTCATTGGTGTATAGAAAGGATACTCAATTAAATGAGGAAACGCCACTTTTATTGTATGCATACGGGTCTTACGGCCATACTATTGACGCCAGTTTTAGTACGACTAGATTGACTTTATTAGATAGAGGATTTGTGTATGCAATTGCACATATTAGAGGAAGTGAATATTTAGGAAGACCTTGGTATGAAGATGGAAAACTATTGAAAAAGAAAAATACATTTACTGATTTTATTGATTGTAGTAAGCAATTAATAGCGATGAATTATACTTCTGAAAAACATTTGTATGCCATGGGCGGATCTGCAGGTGGACTGTTGATGGGAGCTATTATAAATATGAATCCAGAATTGTACAATGGGGTTGTGGCTGCAGTGCCATTTGTAGATGTAGTTTCTACCATGTTGGACGAAACAATTCCGTTAACCACAGGTGAGTTTGATGAATGGGGAAATCCAAAAGACAAAGAATACTACCAGTATATAAAAGAATATTCGCCTTATGATAATGTAAAAGCACAGGCATATCCCAATTTATTAATTACTACAGGCTTGCATGATTCGCAAGTGCAATATTGGGAACCTGCAAAATGGATTGCAAAATTAAGAGTTCACCATACAGGATCGCAAAAATTATTGATGCACACTGATATGGAAACAGGACATGGAGGTGCTTCTGGTAGGTTTGATGCCTTGAAGGAAACGGCAAGAGATTATGTTTTTCTTTTAGATTTAGAAAGAATTACGAAATAATAAATACATGACAATTGGAAACAAAAGCGAGACTTATAAAAGTCTCGCTTTTGTTTTTTAAATTCGTTTTATAAAAAAATATACTTTTTTGCAACGTTCCATAATTTAGGTCGTCTTTAAAGTGAATAGCAATAATAAATAGGGCGTATTGACACAAACAGAACTCATAATAAACTGCAAAAACAACGATCGTAAGTCGCAGTTAAAACTGTACAATACTTATTGTGAAGGTATGTTTTTGGTGGCAAAGCGATATTTAAAGGATATGGATGAAGCCGAAGAGGCGATGCAAGATGGATTTGTAAAAGCTTTTAAAAATTTGCATCAATTTAAAGCAGAAGTTTCCTTTGGAGCTTGGTTAAAAAGAATTGTGATCAATCAATGTTTTGATGTTTTGAAAAAAAGAGAATTACAAACAGAAAGTATGGATGATGCTTTATTAGAAAATGTAATTGAAGAATCATGGGAAGTTTCAGATGCAGTTTCAGTAGAAGAAATTAAAGTTGCTATTGAAAATTTACCTTTAAAATATAGCAGCGTATTGCAACTTTATTTAATGGATGGTTTTGATCATACAGAGATTTCAAATATTATGGAAGTGGCCGAAAGTACTTCAAGATCGTTATTGCATAGAGGAAAAAAAATGATAAAAGAACAATTAAAACATTTGAATTATGGGACAAGACCTTAGAAAAATATGCAATATTAGGGAAGATGTTGAAGGTTCTTCATTAAGAGAGGGACATCAGTTTCGTTTTTTAGACAAACTAAACCAAGAGTTTCCAACCCCAAAAAAAACAGGTAAACTTCATATGCTTTGGAAGGTTGCTGCTATGTTGACGATTGGTATTGGAATGGGCTATTTAACGTTTAGTATTTTAAGTGATTCTGCAGCGAATATCGCAAAAGAAGCAAGTCATATTTCAGCTAAAAAGAAGGACTTTACGATTGGAAGTTTGTCGCCAGCTCTAAATAAAATTGAAACGTATTATATCGCAAATATCAATTTACAGCTTACAACTTTAAAGTTTTCAGAAGAAAACAAAGATTTATTGGATGGCTATATGCTTCGTTTAGATGAATTGGCGATTGCTTATAAAACATTGACTTTGGAACTTAATAATGAAGGACCCAATGAGCATACAATTGCAGCCTTGATCGAAAATTTAAAATTGCGTTTGGAGTTGCTATTCGAACTAAAAAACAAGTTAAACGAATTAAAAAATAATACAAATGGAACGATATAAATACCAAGTAGGTCTATTTATGGTCTTTTTTTGCATGCATATGTTTGGGCAGGGTAAGTACGAAGAGTCTTTTTTAGTAAAAAGGGATGTGCATTTAAAAGTAGATGCGGCTTATACCAATATAGTATTGGAAACATGGACTAAAAATAAAGTATCTGTAGAAGGAATTATTGAAGGTTCTGGTTTGTCAACTAATGAAATTGAGCGTTTGTATAAAGACTGGGATATTGAAGCAATAGGGAATTCAAGCGCTATAGAAATTGTTGCAAATTCAAATTCGAATGGGGCAGAAGTAGGAGAGAATCAAGAATTATCTTTTATTGAGCCTTTGGTAGAAAGCATTGTAGGTCCAATGATTAAAAACCTAGCCAATTCGCCTTTATCTGACGATTTCACGTCTAATATGAGTCATTTAAATTTTGATTATGAAGCGTATAAAAAGGATCCAAAAGGCTATATGAAAGAATGGGAAATGGAAGTAGAAAAGGCCTATGAGAAAAAAGAAGGAAAGCATGTGATAAAACAAAAAGTAAAAGTGACAAATGAAAACGAGAAGGCCAAAAGGAGCTTGCTATTTGGTTTTCCAAACAGTCCCTTTCCTGTAGATTTGGACGACCTTAATTTTGATGATAAAGAATACAAAGAGAATAAAAGTGCCTATGTATCAAAATTGAATAAGAAGCATAAAAGTAGAGTAACGACCAAAGAGGTAGATTTATGGTTAGAGGAAATTGCCTTATGGGAAAAGGATTTTGAAGAAAAAATGGAGCAGTGGGGAGAAAAATTGGAAGAATCTATGGAAGATTGGGGAGAGAATTTTGAAAGAAAAATGGAAGAATGGGGAGCAAAGCTAGAACGCTGGGCAGATAATTTTGCTGAAGACTTCGAGGAAAATGAAAAAAATCAGAAAAAATATGTTCATGTCGAAAAATTCGAAAATGCTTCCTTAAAAAAAACACCTAGAACCCTGTATATAAAAGTCCCTGAAAATGCAGTCCTAAATATTGCGTTGTTGTATGGGAATTTGAAAGCAGAAAATTTAGAAAACAAAGCAAATATTTCCTTAAAATACGGCTCCTTAAAAGCAGGAAGTATAGCGAATAGCTCAACGAGAATTACAGCAGCATATTCTTCAATAAATGTTAGAAATTGGGTAGCCGGAAGTTTGGAGTTGAAATATGCTAAAAACAATTATATTGACAATGCCAAAACCTTAAATTTGGTTTCAAGTGGTTCAGATGTTTCCATTCAAAAATTGTCTGGGGATGCTATTATTAATGGATCATTTGGTGATTTGTCTATAGAACAAATTGACAGTAATTTCGAGAATTTAGATATTGTATTGGAAAATACAGATGCTAGAGTGAAATTACCTAAGGGAAGTTATAATTTGTACTATAATGGAAATAAATCAAAATTAAAATACCCAAAAATGGAGGATGTTTCTGAAATAAGTAATGGAAGCACAAAAATTATCAAAGGCTATAAAGGAACTAGTAGCAGTAAAAAGAATATTCATATTTCTGCTAAATACAGTGATGTGCTTTTAGAATAAAATTGTGTTTGCTATTGTCCAATTTGAATTAGTTAATTTTTGGTCTTAACAAACAAAAAAGGTGTCTGAGAAATCAGACACCTTTTGTTTTATAAAAAAGAGACGTTTATTTTAAACTCCCAATCATTTCTTCAGGTTTTACCCATTCGTCATATTCAGCTTCTGTAACATAGCCCAAACGAACAGCTTCTACTTTTAAGGTAGTTCCGTTTGCATGTGCTGTATTGGCAATTTCAGCCGCTTTGTAATATCCAATTTTAGTATTTAATGCAGTTACTAGCATTAATGAATTGTTTAATAATTCTTTAATAACAGGATAGTTTGGTTCAATTCCAACCGCACAATTTACATCAAAAGAAACACAAGCATCACCAATTAAGCGTGCAGATTGTAATAGGTTTGCTGCCATTACAGGTTTGAATACATTCAATTCGTAATGCCCTTGCATTCCACCAACACCAATAGCAACATCATTCCCCATTACTTGTGCGGCTACCATAGTAATAGCTTCACATTGCGTTGGGTTAACTTTACCAGGCATAATAGAAGATCCTGGCTCGTTTGCAGGAATAATCAATTCGCCAATACCTGAACGTGGCCCAGAAGCCATCATACGGATATCGTTTGCTATTTTATTTAAAGAGACCGCAACTTGTTTTAAAGCTCCGTGAGATTCTACAATGGCATCGTGTGCCGCCAAAGCTTCAAATTTATTTTCGGCAGTAATAAATGGCAATCCAGTAAATTCTGCTATTTTTTTAGCGACCAACACATCATATCCAGCAGGCGTATTTAATCCGGTACCAACAGCGGTACCACCAAGTGCCAATTCAGCCAAATGTGCCAAAGTGTTTTTAATCGCTTTTAATCCGTGGTTTAATTGAGAAACATAACCAGAAAATTCTTGTCCGATCGTAAGAGGAGTCGCATCCATTAAGTGTGTACGACCAATTTTTACAACATCTTTAAATTCTAACGCTTTCGCTTGTAAAGTATCACGTAATTGCTCAATACCAGGAATTGTTGTTTCAACAATCATTTTGTAACAAGCAATGTGCATTCCTGTAGGAAAGGTATCATTTGATGATTGAGATTTGTTTACATCATCATTGGGTTGAATAGCTTTTTCACCTTCACCGATAACTCGCCCTGCTAATTCTTGAGCACGATTGGCAATGACTTCATTACAATTCATATTACTTTGCGTACCAGAACCTGTTTGCCAAATAACCAAAGGAAATTGGTCATCGTGCTTTCCTGCTAATATTTCGTCACAAGCACCAGAGATTAAATCTCTTTTTTCTGCACTTAATACACCTAAATCACAATTGGCATGTGCAGCTGCTTTTTTTAAGTAAGCAAAACCGTAAACAATTTCCAAAGGCATTGATGCGCTTGGTCCAATTTTAAAGTTGTTTCTAGATCTTTCTGTTTGAGCACCCCAATATTTATTGGCAGGAACTTTAACCTCTCCCATGGTGTCTTTTTCAATTCTGTAATCCATAATTTATGTAAAATTTGTTTTCTTATTTTAGTAAGTTTAGTCGTTAGAAAAGGTGATTCTAATCTTAAAAACTTGTACAACAAATATAAGGAATCAGTCTGTTTTGTTAGATGTAATGAACGTTTTTTTTAAGACTTTAAGGTCTTTTTTATTAAATGTAATTATTACAATAAAAATGATTTAATTTGCAAATAAAAATTGTAAACCACAGACAGTTAATTTCTTGTCGGTTAACCTTACATATGAAGCTAAAACAATTATGTAGCTATTTTAGTTAACGATTTAGAAAGTATAATTTACTGGGTTTTTTAAAAAAAACTATGAAAAATAAAATAGGATTAATTATTTGTTTATTTGTAACACTTATTTCTAACAGAGTTGAAGCGCAACTATATATAGGTGATGTATTAATTACAAATCAAAGTGAGGTTGATGCGTTTAATTACACTTCAATATTTGGGAGTTTGGAAGTGAGGGAAAGTACGCCTGGTTCCATTACAAATTTAAACGGACTAAATAAGTTAGCAAGAGTTTATAAAAGTTTTAAAATTATAGGTAATTCGGCCTTAGAAGATTTAGTTGGTTTGGAGAAACTTTTAGAAATTAAACAAGATTTTGAAATTTCTAATAATAGTCAATTTATTTCTTTTACAGGACTTGAAGCATTAGAAAAAATAGGAGGGAATTTTTATATCACTGATAATGAATTGCTAACAAATTTAAATGCTTTAGAGCAATTAGCTACTGTTACTGTTGATGTTCAAATTGTAAATAATTCTAATTTGGTCAGTTTTTGTGGCATTAAGGAATTAGTACTTACAAACGGAATCACAGGGGAACTTTTAATTTCAGAAAATTCTAGTAATCCAACAGAAGGAATTATAGAAAATGATCCTTGTAATACTTATTATGGGAATTTGAGTTTTAGGTCACAAGCGGAAATAGATGCATTTAAATATGTACATATTGTTGGTGATTTAGAAGTTAAAGAAACACAAGAAAATGCAATTGTCAATTTAGATTCTTTGTCCGTTTTACAGTCCGTATCGGGAAACTTAAGTATTAAGGATAATAAAAAATTGGATAATTTTTGTGGAATAAAAACCTTGTTAGCGGATGAAAATGTGTTAGGTGCTATTTCTATTGAGGGAAATAATTACAACCCGACAGTAGAGGAGTTGTTTATTAATTGTGCAAATCCTATTTATAATGGTAATTTAATAATAACGGAACAAAAAGATATTGATACCTTTTCTTATACACGTATAAATGGTAATCTACATATAGGAACAGGCCTTACAGGAGATAGAATTTTTAATTTATCTGGTTTGAGTAGTTTAACATTTGTTGAAGGAAATTTATTGATTGGTCAATATGCAAATTTCAATAGCATGCAAACCTTAGCGGGGTTGCATAATTTAACAGAAGTTGGAGGTGATTTAAATATTGCTGTAAATGATGAGTTGCTGAACCTTGATGAATTGTCTAGCTTAGTTTCTATAGGTGGAAATCTGTTAATTTCAGGAAATCCAAAGCTAATTTCTGTGGAAGGGTTAAGTAAACTAAAAGCGGTTGGAAATTCTATTATGATTGGATATGCAAGTGCTGGTGGAAACCCTGAATTAACCTCGTTGAAAGGTTTGGAAAATATAACTTCTCTAAAAGGAAATTTGGTGCTAACCGAATGTGATAAAATTAGTTCATTAGAAGGTCTTAATAGTTTAGAAAGGATTGAAGGAAGTTTTTCTATTGGAAATTTTTCAGTCGATAAAGTAACAAATCTAACATCTTTAGACGGTCTTGAAAATTTAAATAGTATAGGAGGAAATATATCGATTAAAAACAATAATTTACTGAGCTCTATAGTTGGGTTAACGAGTTTAACGGAAGTTGGAGGGAATATAAATTTCGAGAATAACCCTGCTTTAGAATCTTTTGAAGGATTGGAAAAATTAGCATCAGTTAATGGGTTTTTATCTATTAAAAATAACTCAAGCTTGACATCCATTGCACAATTAAATAAACTTTCAACTATTCCTGGGGATCTTACTATTACAGAAAACCCGAAATTAACTTCTTTAAATGGTTTAGAAAATGTGACAAATATTAGTGGATATTTGACTGTCTTAAAAAACGAGAGTCTGTCTAATTTAGACGGATTGAACAATGTCCTAACTATTGGCGATTATGTATTGATTGCAGAAAATGAACAATTAAATGATTTATGTGGTATCAAAAATAGTATTCAAAATAAAGAAGTTGAAAAAAATGAATACACGGTAATCTCAAATGGTTTCAATCCTGAATTTGAAGATTTGAGAGATGATTTAACTTGTTCTATTGTTCCAGGCGCAAATGCTGATGTTTTTAATGGTAGTCTTCTATTATCTACACAAAATCAAGTAGATGCTTTTCCGTATAAAAAAGTTACGGGAAACCTTAGCATTTCTGAAGCTGTAGAGAATGAGATTGTGAACCTAGACGGACTTTCGTCGTTAACGGAAATTGGTGGAGCTTTACTTTTAAAAAATAATAAAAGTCTAAATTCTATTACAGGATTAAGAAACTTGACCACAATAATCAGTAATTTAACTATAGAAAATAATTCAAGTTTAACTTCTTTAAATGGCTTAGAACAAGTAACTAAAGTAAAAGGTGTTAGTGTTATAAATAATAGTATTTTAGTTGGTTTTTCAGGCTTTTTAAATATAAGTTCACTGGATCATTTATCGATTCAAGGAAACGCTTCTTTAAAAAGTTTTGAAGGATTGGAAAGACTAACCGAAATAGGGCTGTTACAAATAATGGATAATCTAAATTTAATTTCTTTTAGTGGCCTAAGTAATTTGAAAACGATTACGAAAGGGATGTTAGTCAGCGGGAATTCTAACTTAATTAATTTTGATGGACTCGAAAAAGTTTCTTCAATTTATTCATTAACCATATCGAAGAATGAGAAGTTAATTTCTTTAGATGGATTGGAGAATTTAGTCATTATTCATGCCTATTTAAATATCGGAAATTATTTAAACGGAAACCCTGTGCTGGCTTCTTTGAAAGGATTACAAAATTTAAAAACGATAGGTAAAGATTGTTACATTTGGAATAATAATTCACTTAAAACCTTAGATGGTTTGAATAAATTAACGAGTGTTGGTGGTTTATTACGTATATCTAATAATAAGGGCTTAACCTCTTTAAGTGGACTTGGAAGTTTGACCAAAGTTGATAGACTAGAAATATCTTCGAACTCTGTATTGGAAAATTTTTGTTCTCTTACAAAATTGGCTAATTACAATAGTACATCTGATATATATTATTCTGTGAAATTTAATGGCATAAACCCCACATTTGAAAATTTAAAATACAACAATATATGTGGAGCCATTATTCACGAAGGAGATTTGGTTTTAACAACTCAAGACGAAATAGATAATTTTGAATATTCTCAAATTAATGGAAATTTAATAATAGAAGAGGAGCTAACAAATTCTATTATTGATTTAGAAGGACTTGCAAGTTTAAATACGGTAAATGGATCTGTGTTGATTAAAAACAATGCTTCTTTAGAAAACTATTGCGGATTGAGTTATTTGATTTTATACGAGGCCATATCGGGAACGTTTACAACAACAAATAACAAATACAATCCGCAAATTAATAATTTTCTTTCCAATCAATGTAATCCTAATAATTATATAGGTAGCATCACTTTAACAACTCAAAGTGCTGTTGATGCATTTGCATACAGTGAAATTTCTGGTGATTTATTTATAAAGAATAATAGCGAAGATCCTATAGTTAATTTAGCTGCCTTAAATAAGTTAACGACTATTGGTGGTTCTTTATATGTAGATAAAACAAAGAGCTTAGCCTCATTAGAAGGGTTGAATAATTTAAATTTTATTGGTGAAAATATATTTATTTTTGGAAACAAATTAAGTTCGCTGAAAGGATTTGACAAACTAACGTTTATACCAGGAGTTTTATTAATAACTAATAATCAAGAGTTACTGACTTTAGAAGGCTTAGATTGCCTTACAAAGGTAGCTGGCAATGTGACCCTAATTGAAAATGGTTTGCAGTCTTTAGCCGGTTTTGGGGCAATAGAATATTTGGAAGGAAGTTTATCCATTATAGGGAATAATAATTTGACTAGTTTTTGCGAAATTGGAAGTCTGTTGAGAGAGAATCGTATTTCAAAATCAGAATTTGAACTTTATAGCAATGGATACAATCCTACTTATGAGGAAATTCAACAAAATGATCTATGTTCTATAAGTTCAGGAAATCAAGGAAACGGACAGTTTAATGGAACTATGATCTTAACAAATCAAGCTGAAATTGAGAATTTCGACTTTTCTAAAATTACAGGAAATTTAATTATTCGCGAAGAGGAAGCTGGCGCAATTGTAAACCTCGAGAAATTACAATCCTTATCGAGTATAGAAGGGAAACTTGTTATAGAGAATACTAGCAATTTAGATGCTTTAACAGGCTTAGAAGGAGTTTCTTCTGTTAGTCAGTTGTTTATTATAACAAACGAAGCTTTAACAACTTTAAAAGGTTTGGACAATTTGGAAACTATTTCATACGGTTTGGATGTTGGTGGACTTTACAAAGGGAACAATTCTTTGATTTCTTTGGACGGATTGGAAAATTTAAAAGAAATAGGTAATTACTATCGAATTGCTAGTAATATAAAGTTAGAAAACTTTTGTGGAATAAAGCCAGTTACTGTGCTGCAAGGTTTACCAGGTGCTCGTGAGGTTTGGGGAAATGCAGTTAATCCTTCGTTTTATGATTTATGGAATCTTGACTGTCCGAATTTAGCGGTAGATACTTTTAATACTATGGGTTTACATATTTATCCAAACCCAATCAAAGATGCTGTTTTTGTGGATGTTGAATCTTTTAAGCAAGCAAAAATTTACAATTTAGCAGGGAATGAGATTGGCGTTTATAATACACAAACAATACATTTTGAAAACTGTACTCCGGGAATCTATTTATTAGAAGTTACTACACATAACCATCAGGTTTTTAGAAAGAAAATAATAAAAGAATAATTACTCGAAATTAAGTTTGAAAAAATAGTGTTAATTTGAAAAAAACATTATTTTTGCCAAGTATTTATTATAACACGCAATTTAATTATGGACGTTTCTCAATATTTAGGATTTTTATTATTTCTTTTTATATTCACAGCTGGATTTTGGTTGTTGATATTTTTATTAACTTTTGTTGTTCCTTACTGGATAGGTGGAACTTTATTAGAAAATTTACAATTAAAGAAAGAAGCGAAAGCTAAAAAGTAAGTTCGTCTTGAAACTTATATATAAAAAGGATTGCACATTGGGCAATCCTTTTTTTTGTGTCCATTATTTTTTTTCGTTCCACTTAAATTCAATGTATGAAAGCAGCTTCCTTAAGAGAAATTAAATCAGAGTTATCACATAGTACAAAAGAAGAATTATTAGCCTTGTGTTTGCACTTGTCTAAATTTAAAAAAGAAAACAAAGAACTAATGACTTATTTGCTTTTTGAAGCGAATAACGAAGAAGGTTTTGTAGAGACTGTAAAAGCTGAAGTAGATGAATTATTTATCCACATCAATACACAGAGTTATTTTTACATGAAAAAGACCATTAGAAAGGTTTTAAGAGTGATAAAAACAAATATTCGCTATTCTAAAAATAAAGAAACAGAGGTGGAGTTGCTCTTGTATTTTTGTGAATGTTTAAAAGAATTAAGACCTTCTATAAAATACAACATGTTGCTAAAAAATTTATTTAAAAGAGAGTTGGTATCCATAGAAAAAAAAGTAGCACTGCTACATGAAGATTTGCAATATGACTATCAGCAAGCTATAGACGATTTAAAACTTTAAGGTATAAATTCATCAAATTTATTTTTGAAATCAGTGAACGCTCAAAAACAAATTTAAAGTACCTTTCTTAAAAAAGGATTCTTAAAAAATACTATTTTAAATAAAAAAAGTAGCCAGTAACGATCAAGCACACTGACCACTTTTTAGGGAATGACTTTTTTACTATTTGCTTAGTAAATAATTATTTTTTGAGAAACGGTTCCTTTGTTCGTTTGCAACTTTAGTACATAAATACCATAAGCCATATGTTTGACTGAAATACGATTGTTTTCCGAATTTATTGGAGCAGTATTAAAACGAATTCCTGACATATTTATAAGTGTAGAAGCACTGATTTGTAAGTTTTCAGGATTTATTATTTTTAATACCTGTAGTTTTTTGTCATAATGTACTTTTATTCCTTCGCGAGTTTCTACTGTCGGGTTAATCGTTTCCAAAGTTTGTCCTTCTTGAAAAACAATTGAAAAACGATTTTCATAGGTGCCTTCTTCTAAGAAAAATTCATAAGCCGTTCCTGTAATTGCTTGATAAGTACCAAGAATATTGTCTTTTAAATAAACCGTTCTTTCTAAATTGTTTGCTTCGTCTAGAATTAATTTTACATTTTGGTCAGAATTTGTGCTAATGCCCAAAGGAATTTCCATAGCGTCGTTTATTTGTGGAACCGCTGCAATGGAGTATTTATTTGTATCATCTGTAAAATGAATGTAGGCATCTGTTTCTTGTAAATCATACATGGCACTGTCATAACCTTCATCATATGCAAAAGTGAAATCTTTGTCAAACCCAATACCTAATTGTCTGTGTATGGCAACATTGTTTTCATTGGTGTATTCAAACCCTAATTTCATGGATGCTTGTGCATTTGTACTACTTTCTGAAGTTGGTTTAATTTTATTTTTCTTCCCTTTAAAAAATACGGAATTGCTATTATCCTGTGCTTGATAATTTCTATGGGCATTTTCAAAAGTAATCGTTCCATTGGCTTTTGCACCAGCAAAGAAACTTTGTCCAACGGCAATGTATCTACCAGGAACATCGTAGGTGTTTCCTGAGCCTAAACCATCTGTTCCTGCAACAATACTTTGTGCGGCAACTGACATCATTAAGTTTGTTGTAGCGTAACCACCTTGATAGCCTTCTTTATGGTGACCAGCAATTACATTACTTGTACTAGCTTCACCTTTGTGTTGCCAAAAATATAAAGTTCCTTCTAAGACTTCAGAATTTTCATTTAAAAAATCGATGGCATCTAGTGCACAAGGATAAGGATTTCCTATTAAATTATTCGTGTCTACATCAACAGGAATAGTAATGGTTCCATCGTTTGGTTTTCCAACAAAAGTATAATTTTGATTGGCGATTCCAGTACTTTTCATGGTGTATCCGGCAGCTCTTTGTATGCTCACGTTGTCTCTTTTTTGAACCCAATCATCACGACTAACACCATTTGTATAGGTCCATATCCAATAGTTGGAAAGGGTAATAGGTGAGGTTGAAAAGTCGCCATCAAAACCTGTTGTGAAATTAATGTCTAACGGTTGAGAATTTTCAGATGTTGGAACAGTCCCGTCTTTCATGACAGCACCTACAGAGAAAGTAGATTTTCCTACTTCAACAACAGGAGACGACCAGTAATGGTATCTATATACATTTGGAACACTAGCTTGTTGGTCAATATATATTTTACCAGTTCCTTCAACATTTGTAGCTAACAAATGTGTTTGAATTAATTGTGCATCACCAATCATACGAATTTCACCATCTAAAATAAAATCTTCGTCAAATTCTAAATAATGGTTGTCGGTTATAGTTAATTTTGAGTTTTCTTTGACCCATACACATTCTACAACAGCATTTTCGTCTAAAGTGGCATGGTTAGAAGTTCCTTGTGAATCAACGACCACAACTTTATCAACATCATCCGCTTGCGTACTTGCAGAGTTTGCAGTTCCTGCACCACCCGTCCATGAATTTGAGTCACCGTTCCAAAAAATTCCGTTTACTTCGGTGTAGGTGAAATATTTGGTACCATCAAAATTGTAATTTGCTACATATTGTGTACTTCCATTAACAGTTGTGCTTGTAATAGGTATGTATTGTACATTGCTTGAAAATATGGCATCATCTGCAACTTTCAATAATTTGGTTGTAAAAGGGGTGTTTAACAAACCGTTTATGGTGGCTGCATCAAAAGCAACTTGTACTGAACCTACTGTTCCTGTTTCTTTCACCTTCCAAACTCTAGTCAATGTTTTTTCAGGAGCACAAACTAAAACAGATGAAGTTGTTGTAGTTAAACTACTATTATTATTCCCCCAAACTAAGAAATCTTTGTTATTTGCAAAGGTTCCTGAATTGTTGTTATTTGTATCCACGATGTTTCCTAACCCGATAGTCACATGTACTTCAGCATCTTGGTTTTGTGACTTGGATTGTTTTTGAAGCAATACCATACCATCATCTCTACCAATTCCAGCTACATCGTAATGGTAAGCACTATTGTTTGTGTAATTCCATACTTTTGTAGTTAAATCAGATAATATATAATCTCCTTCAATTATAGATCCTTCGTTGTCAGTTTTGTCTAAAGTAAAACCATATTTAATAGCTAAATAAGATTCAACTTGTTGTTTTTTCGCGAAACTATGCTGGGTACTAAATAACATCACTTCGGCAACACTACCCTCAATCGTACTTGAAGCTTGCGTTCTATCTTTTCCTACATAATAGGTATGACTAGCATTTGAAATTTCTCCTGTAAAAATGTTGGTAATTAATTCAAAATTATCAGGTCTAGGATGTGCCGTTAAAGTTGTAGACAAACCGTTGACAAATTGATTTCCACCAGTTACTATAGCAGGTGTATTTGTTAGGTCATACACATTTGTTGAATTATCCCCATAACCAATTCCATTTCCATCATTGTTTGTGAATGCACTGGTTCTATTTGCCGTAGAAACATCGTTGTATACAATGTACATGGAAACAGGGTTTAAGTTTCCTGTATACGTTAATACATCATTGTTAGCAGGTGTAAAAGTAATAACAGGGTTGAAATTTAAAGTATTTGCTGTGCTGCTCGGTTCATTGCCACCCGATCCTATAAAATCGACCGTAGAAGCAGGTTGTTCCTCTGTTTGATCTTCCCATAAAGTAACAGCAGATCCACCGGTAACTCCTTTATCAGCACGTAGCCACAATGTATTTCCAACAACATTGGGTTCTACGTCATCAATAACAGCATCTCTATAATCTACATCACCTGTTGTGGTAACATCTGAATCTACATCTGGTAAATCTGTAGCAGGATCATTAATCTCATCATTGGAAATAAAACCATCATTGGTATTGCTTCCTTCAAAATTGTCATCTAAGCCATCTCCATCTGTATCAATACCGCTAGCCACATTGTCTGCATCTCCATTTTCTTGAATATCCGGAGTTGTATCATTGTCTGAATCTAGGTCTAAATAATCAGGATTATCCACACCATCTGTGTTTTCAATAGAAAAACTTGTCGCACTTGAAGTATCGTTATTCTCATAAACATTGTACAAGCCATTGGCACCAACAGAACCGGTAGGTATAACAAATGCAGTAGTTGATTGACCTTCTACATTATCAGGAATTCCATCATTATCAGAATCAATATCTAAATGATTAGGAATTCCATCTCCATCGGTATCACAATTGGGCGTACTGTATAATTCTCCAATATCTGTTGAATTTAAGGCTGTTGGATAATGCAAGAATTCATCCATTAATCCGGTAAAATAATCTGCACCAGAAGTTCCATAGGCATTTGAGGAGTTAGAACCACCAAATCCACTATTATTCACGTGCGTATTTAGCGAACCAAAGCCGGTAGCCAATTCTGGAGTTGCCGTTCCGTTTAAGTACAAGGTTGCATTTCCATTGCTGTAAACAAAAGCAATATGATACCAATTTCCTATTTCAATTAAATCCAATGAAGCTGTGTTTAAACTAACTTCTGTACCATTTCCTTCTTTAACCTGTGCTTCCAATACATCTCCATTTAGTCTTATGGAGATACCATTTGTAGAACCACCCTCATCCACTAAAAATTGTATACCAGTTACTGAACTTGGGTTGATCCAAAATGAATAAGTGAAATTAGCAATGGTTTGTTCTAAGAAAGTAGATGACTGACTGTAGTGTAAAAAATAAGTTCCATCAAAAAGAACAGAATTAGCTCCGGAAATACTATTGGTAGAGTAGGCTAATCCTGCAGGTGAATTTTGCAGGTCATTTGAATTTCCTGAAATATCATCCGTAGAATTTTCATAAGTCCAATAAGCATCATAGCCACCAACGCTGTTAGATAAACAGTTGTTATTTTCATCCGTATCAAGAATTCCGTCATTGTCATCATCAATATCTACATCGTTAGGAATACCATCATTATCAGTATCGTTTCCAACAACAGCATCACGATAGTCTAAATCTCCACCCGAAGCGTTTACATCGCCATCGGAATCGTTAAGAACACTTGTGAAATTTTCGTCAAATATTCCATTTATATCTGCAAAAGTGTCTCCATTGTCAAGCGTGTTATCCAATCCATTTGTACCAACATTTCCGTCAGTTTTACCATCTGCACCACCAGAGGTGTCTGTTAGTCCACTTCCAGATTCTACAATGTCATAAATTCCGTCGTTGTCAGAATCTAAATCTAAATAATCGGTGTTATCGGTTTCATCTGTATTGACAGGGGTATTTCCTCCACTATAAGCAAGGTCGATCCCAAAAATATCAAAACTTCCAGACGGAGCGATATATCCTTGGGTAGTTTGGGATTCTATATTATCAGGAATTCCATCGTTATCGGCATCTAAATCTAAGTAATTATCAATTCCATCATTGTCAAAATCGTTAGGACTTAATCCAGTACCGTAAGCAGTATCAATACCTGTGGCACTATATTCATTGTTTGGAGCTATATACCCACTTGTTGTTTGCGCTTCAATATTGTCTAAAATCCCATCATTGTCAGAGTCTAAATCCCGGAAATTGAAAACGCCATCACCATCTGTATCTGCTGGTAAACAAAAAGAAATATCTCCAATAGCCATATCATGTGTTCCGGAGGGGTCAGTTGTATCGGTATTTGTAAAAATAATTTTGAACTTAGAAATCCAAATTGGAAGTCCGTTTATTGTAATATTTCCACTTGTTGCACCTGCAATTGCTGCGTCAGTTCCTTCAAAAACATTGGTACTAGGTGTTACTACTTTTACATTATCTGTACCTACAGTGTAATCTGCTCCGGACATAGTATACAAGTCACCTTTGAAGTCTATAAAAACCAGTTCTACATTGTCTTTTGAATTTGTATTTAAATCGATATCATGTAGCGTAAATGATAGATTGTGAATTGGAGTATCGAAAGAAAAAGTATGTGTAGAAGATCCATTTTGAGCAGCAGCTTGTGATAAATTATAAGAACTATCGCTGGTCAGATTATCATTTATATTGTAATTCGTACTTGTTGTGATAGGGGTAAACCTAGACAAAGTTACTTGTATATTGTTTATTGTTACTATTTCACTGCTAAGTACGGGGTCATCTCCAGAAGAAACGCTTGTTGTTCCGTTAGTGTATAAGGTAGTCCAATCAATACTCGAGTCATATGTAGAACAAGTTCCTAATTCTTCCAAATCTGTAATTCCATCATTGTCATCATCTAAATCTGTTTCATCATTTACATTGTCATCATCATTATCGTTATTGATGGTATCATCTCTATAATCTACATCTCCTTGAGTTAAAACATCTTCATCTTCATCCGGAAAATTATCCGTTTGTGTATTGTCAAAACTTCCGTTTACATCTGTGTAGGTGTCTCCATTATCATAAGAATTATCCAATCCGTTGGTTCCTTGGGTACCAGAAAGTGTCAATCCTGCTTCGAGGGTGTCTGATAAGCCATCATTGTCAGAATCCAAATCTAAATAATCGACTTCATCGGCAGCACCATCTGAATTCACAGGAGTTAATCCTCCAGAGTACGCTGTATCTACACCAGAGCCATCATAGACATTGTTTGGAGCAATATAGCCTGCGGTAGATTGTGCTTCAATATTGTCTGGAATACCATCATTATCAGAATCTAAATCTTGGTAATTTGGAATTCCGTCACCATCTGTATCAATATGACCAATATAGGCATCTGTATAAAAAGAATTACACGTAAAGTCTAAGGCAGTTTCTCTATTTCCGGTATTTACGGTACCAGAGATATTTGAAATAAAACCAAAACGGACTTTGTATTCTGTATTACTAGCGTGTATGGTGGTAAAGTTTACTTGCGGGTTTTCATTACTAACGCCTCCGTATTCTGTATTTCCAGAAGTTCCTATAAACCAATTTCCATCTCTAGAAAAAGTCAATTCGGTATCACCATTATAGGTATATACAGAAGGACTTAGAGACCAAGATTGTTCGCTAAAATTATTATTTCCATCAATGTCATTAAAACTGGCATTAAAATCGGAAACTTGGTATGGAGTTGTTGTACCTGAAGTTACAAAATTAAAGGTATATTCCACATAAGCTTGAGTTCCCACTCCTGAAATGCTAGGGTTGGTTCTTGCAATAATAGAGGAAGCATAACTCCCATCATCATCGATATTTAATAAAGTAATATTATTTAAAGCAGAAATTGTGACCAATACATCTACACCAGATAAAACATTAGGAAAACGATAGACTTCATTCAATTCAAAATTACTATCACCATCGCCGGTTTCTTCAATGCTGTTTTCAAAAACTAACTGATCAACACCATCACATGATAAAATTGTATTTGTTGTGTAATTTTGTTCAACGCTATCAAGAATTCCGTCATTATCATCATCTAAGTCAATTGCGTCATCAATTCCATCACCGTCATTATCGCCAGTACTTACAAAAGCATCAATAATTTCTATATTGTCAATTCGAAATAATTCATCGTCATAACTAATTGTACTTCTAAAACGAATAAAAGTATTGGCTCCTCCAGAAGAGGGAAGAACTTCTTCATAACTTCCAGAATTTCCACCTGAAGGGCACATTAACAAATTTCCTCCAGAAGCTGATTCTCCTTGGAAAGTATCCAAAGTTGTCCAAGAGCTCCCATTATCTGTGGAATATTCAACCCAAACAAAATCATTTGTTTCCATGGCTCCAGAACAGCTAAACGTAAAGTTTAATGTTGGAGTAGAATAGCCCGTTAAATTAACTTTTCTTCTTAGGTTAGCACTATCATTTGAAGAACTTGCATCCCCAGTCATTAATAAACTTCCAGCATTGATACTAATTAAACCAGTACCTGAATTATTGTCATCATCCGTTTCTATCCAATCACCTGTCCATCCACTACCACTACTGTAGTTGGCTGTAGACCAATCTTCTGAAGCTATTGTAGTTTGTGAAATGGCTGAATATTGAATAATATAGGCTGCCAAAAAGATAGAAGCTTTTATTATTTTATTAAAAATACTGTGTTTTGTGAAAATCATCCCTTTTTAATTAATTTCATCTAAAACACTTCTTATAGCAAAGTATAAGTCGCATTAATAATGAAAAATTACAATTATGGTTACTTTTTAATCTACCTATAATTAGGGATGTATAGGAATGCTTGCAAATTTAGACTAAATAAAGTGAATTTTTATTAACAAAGGTTGATAATTATATTAGGGAGATTTGTAGAATATTGATAAGAAGTGTGAAAACCTAGGAGGGCAATAGGTTTGTGGTTTCTATAATAGAGTGTTTTTTTGTAAACTATTTTAGTTTGGATGCTTAATGGTATAATTGGCCGTGATAAAATTGGTGTTTAGGCCGATTTAAGTTTTTAGAAAAGAATAGCGTGCTAAAAAAAATCCTTTGCTATAGTTGCAAAGGACTTTTTTTGTTTTTGAATGAACATAAAATGTTCACTGCTTGTACTTTTATTTTGAATAGATTTTTTTACTGGCATAACCAATTGCTAAAAGAAGCAATCCGATGATACCTCCATCAATAGGTAAACCTGGTGGAGGTGGAGGAGGTGGTGGGCCTTGAGCAAATGTTGTGTTCATTCCTATGAATACCAGTACTAGTACAAGCATTGGATAGTTTGTTTTTAGTGTTTTCATTAATAGATTGCTATTTTTTTACTAACGATTCCATTAGAGGTTTTTAATTTTACGATGTATATTCCGTCTGAAATACCTTCAACGGAAATCCCGTTGGTCGGTGTTTTAAATTCAACTTCTTTTAATACCTGACCAGCCATATTGATCAATTTTAAACTTGACACAATCTCAGTATCTTCTTTAATTATTTTTATCTCATTGCTTAGTTTGTCGAAGTATACATTTATTGCTAATGGATGCTCATTGCTTTCTTCTTCAACAACTTCTAAAGTTGCGTCTTCTTTGAAAGTAATGTAAAAACGATCTTCATAAGTTCCAATTGGTAAAGTTAGGTCTACTGTTTCTGAGTTGGACAATTTTCTTGAAATTCCAGTTACATTGTCTTTTAAATAAATATCATTATTCACAAAGTTCAAATTGTCAATCATCAGTTTGACTTCTTTTTCTGAGTCAACTTGTAAACTTATAGGAATTTCAGTATTACCGGTTGGCATTCCAATTCCTGCTATTACGTATTTATTATCTGAACCATTGAACTTCCAATAGCTGTCATTTGGCTGTAAGTCGTAAATAAAACTATCATAACCTTCTTCATACGCTTCGGTTAAACCATTTTTAAAACTAACGGCAATTTGTCTATGAATTTCAACATTATTATCATTTAAATATTCAAAACCTATTTTAAGTGTTGGTACATCTAAGTTTTCTTCTTTTTCAGTACTTACTTTTTTGGATGTTTTGTTTTTTCCTGATTTTAAGAAAATAGAATTTGAACCATCTATTTTTTTGTAGTTTCTTTGACTATTTTTAAAGACAATATTTCCGGTTGATATGGCTCCTACAAAGAAACTTTGTCCAACAGCAATATATCTACCTGGAGCGTCGTATAGGTTACCTATACCAAGTCCCCCAGTTATTTCTCCACTTACAGCTTGTGCAGCAACTGAGGTGATTAAATTACGAGTGGCGTATCCACCTTGATATCCCGCAGTGAAGTGTCCTTCTAGAAGAGAGCTTGTGCTGGCTTCTCCTTTGTGTTGCCAAAAATAGATAGTTCCATTAAAAACGCCCAAATTTTCGTAAATAAAGTCAACTGCATCCACGGCACTCGGATAAGGGTTTCCAATCAAACTATTAGTGTTGGCTGTAACTGGAATTGTAATTAAACCATCATTTGGTGTTCCAACAAAGGTGAAATTTTGTCCATTTGAATTTCCTGTACTTTTCATAGTGTAACCTTCACCACGATTTAGATTCCCCGAATTTTTTTTCTGAACCCAATCTTCACGAGTAGTACCATTACGGTAAGAATATATCCATGTATTTGCTATGGTAATTGGAGAAGTTGTGTAATCGCCATCGAAACTAACATTGGATTCTACAAAATTAATATCCTTAGGAGTTTGAGCTGTTGAAGTTAAAGAAGTAGGAGTGGTTCCGTCTTTCATAACACCGCCAACAGTAAACGTAGATTTTCCAACTTCAACCACAGGTGAAGTCCAGTAATGGTAACGATATTGATTTGGAACTGTTGCTTTTTGATCTAAATAGACTTTACCTGTTCCTTGAACGTTGGTTTGTCCTACATGTGTTTGAACAAGTTGCGCATTACCGATTAATTTTAAATTTCCATCAAGAATAAAGTCTTCATCAAATTCAAGATAATGATTATCGGCAACTGATAATACAGAATTATTTTTAATCCATACACACTCAACCCTAGCATCTTGATTTAGAACAGCATGGTTTAAAGAAGTTTCAGAGTCAATCACCATAACTTTATTCAAATCATTTCCGTTTGTGCTTGCTGAGTTATCCCCAGCTGAACCACCAGTCCAAGCACCTGCACCAGAATTAGCATCACCATTCCAAAAGATTCCATTAACTTCAGCATAGGTAAAATATTTGGTTCCATTAAAATCATAATTCGTTACATATTGTGTGCTACCATTTACTGTAGTACTTGTAATAGGTGAATATTTTACATTGGTTGTAAAATTAACATCATCGGCAACTTTTAAAACTTTTAATGAAGCTGAGGTGTTTAATGCCGCGTTTATTGTTGCTGCATCAAAAGCAATTTGTACAGATCCAACACTTCCACGTTCAACAATTTTCCATGTTCTGTTCATTGTTTTTTCAGGTGCACAGATAATAGTATTGGTTGTTGTAGTAGAAAGACTACCATTGTTATTACCCCACATTAAGAAGTTTTTATTACTGTTGAAAGAGTTTCCGTTAGCAGCATTTGATGAAGCAATACTTCCTAAGCCAATGGTAAGATGCACTTCAGAATCTTGATTTTGTGATTTCGATTGTTTTTGAATAAACGCCATTCCATCATCTCTACCTATACCAGCAACATCATTATGAAAACTACTATTATTGGTGTAATTCCATACTTTTGTCGTTAAATCTGATAAAATATAATCTCCTTCAATGATACTTCCACTAGAATTTGTACTGCTTAAGGTAAAGCCGTATTTAATAGCTAAGTAAGATTCTATTTGTTGTTTTTTAGCAAGACTATGTGCTTCGCTAAACAACATCACTTCGGCAACACTACCATTTATGGTACGACCAGTTTGTGTTCGATCTCTTCCTACATAATAGGTATGACTAGCATTTGAAATTTCTCCTGAAAAAAGATTACTTATCAATTCAAAGTTATCAGGTCTAGCATGTGACGTTAAAGTAGTGGTTAGTCCATTTACAAATTGTTGGCCACCACGAACTACAGCTGGAGTATAGGTTGCGTCATATACGTTGGTAGGGTCATCACCATGTCCAATACCGTTTGAGTCGTTGTTGGTGAATGGTGTTGTCCAGTTTGCCGTTGATAGATCATTGTATACAATATATAATGATCTAGGATTTAAGTTTCCTGTGTAGGTGAGTACATCATTATTTCCAGGTGTAAATGTTACTACCGGATTAAAGTTTAATGTAGTTGAAGTACTACTTGGTTTTTGTGTGCCTGAACCAATAAAGTCGATAGTGGAAGCTGGTTGTGCTTGCGTTTGGTCTTCCCAAAGTGAAACATCCGACCCACCAGTAATTCCTTTGTCAGCACGTAACCATAATGTTTGTCCTATTGGACTCGGTTCTATTTCATTGACAATAGCATCTCTGTAATCAACATCTTGAGTTGCAACATCTGAATCTACATCAGGTAAATCTGTTTGAGGAGTATCAATTTCATCATTAACATCATACCCGTCTGAGACATTGTTTCCTTCAAAATTATCATCTAAACCATCGCCATCAGTATCTGTACCACTTATTACATTATCGGAATCTCCGTTTTCTTCAATATCAGGAGTGCCATCGTTGTCTGAATCGGAATCTAAATAATCAGGAATTGTATCATTGCCACTGTCTGTATTAACAAGGTTCGCAAGTGTAATGTCTGTTCCTCCTTGAGCAGTTTCATAATTATCATCTAAACCGTTATTGTTATTGTCAGTAATTCCGTTTCCTATACCACTTGGTGAAATATAATTCGCTGTTAAAGTTGATTGAGCTTCCACATTATCAGGAATACCATCATTGTCAGAATCGATGTCTAGATAATTTAAAATACCATCTCCATCAGTATCTAATACAGTTCCTTCTATGGAATCAGGAATTCCATCATTGTCATCATCTAAATCTGTACTATCATCTATTCCATCATTATCCGTGTCGATACCGGTAACGCTATCTCGATAATCTAAATCACCACCAGGAGAATTAACATCACCATCGGAGTCTGTAAAATTATCGGTTATTGTATTGTCTCCAGCTCCATTGATATCAGCAGTGTCATAAGCATCTGAAGCTTCATAATTACTATCTAGTCCATTATTACCAACTGTTCCTGAAGGAGCTGCCAATCCAGACTCAGCGAAATCAGTTCCTCCTTCATTATCAGAGTTTAAATCTAAATAATCGGGTTCATTATCTCCATCTGTATCTACCGGTGTAAATCCAGTACCAAAAGCCAAATCTATACCTGTTATTGTATAATTTCCAGTAGGAGCAATATAATTTTTTGTTGTTTGTGATTCAATATTATCAGGAATACCATCACCATCAGAATCTAAATCTCTAAAATCAAAAATACCATCAGAATCAGAGTCGATAGGCGTGCAGAAAGAAAGATTTCCAATCGCAATTTGTTGATTGCCATCAAGTGATCCTGAACCTGTATTCTTATAAGTAATTCTCATTCTAATGATCCATTGTGGAATGGCATTAATAGTAACATTTCCATTACCACTTTGGGTATTTCCTTTAAAAGTATTTACAGCGCTAAGGAAATTAGAACCAGCCGATATTGCATAATCGGAAGCCGTTAAGGTGTAATTTGTACCATTTTGTTTTGTCAATATAATTTCAACTTGGTCTGTAGCTGTGCTAGAATCCATATCAACATCATAGAGAATGAATTTTAAGCCATATATTGGTGTATCAAAATTGAATATATGTCCCGACTCTGCATTTGTTCTTGCTTTTTGAGAAAATGTATACGAACTACTTGTGGTTACTAGATCATTAATCCTATAATTACTATCACTATTTACGTTTGAAGTTCGACCTAAAGAAATACCAACATTATTGACCGTTAAAGAAGAGTTTGTTGTAATAGGATCTTCTCCATTAGTTCTAGATGTGCCTCCCTCTACATAACTATTGTCCCAATTAAGTACGGCACTATTAGGAGTGCATGTTCCGTATTCAACGCTGTCTAAAATTCCATCATTGTCATCATCTAAGTCAATTTCATCGTTCACATTGTCGTTATCATTGTCATAGGTAAATGTATCATCTCTATAATCTACATCTCCACCAGAACTTACGTCGCTGTCAGCATCAGGGAAATTATTAATTTGAGAGTTGTCAAAGCTACCGTTGACATCTGAGTAATTATCTCCATTGTCATAATTGTTGTCTAATCCATTGTTTCCAACATTTCCAGATAGTGTTAAGCCCGCTTCTGTTTGATCTAAAATACCATCATTATCTGCATCTAAATCTAAATAATCATAGATGCCATCACCATCAGTATCCTCTGGTATTAATCCAGTACCATACGCCGTGTCTAAACCATTGGCTGTAGTGTTGGCATCTCCAGAAGGAGCATTGTAGCCAGTAGTGGTTTGTGCTTCAATATTGTCAGGAATTCCATCATTGTCAGAATCTAAATCTAATGAATTTACAATTCCATCTCCATCCGCATCGGCTTCTTGCGAACAAGAATACGTTGTTGTGGTTTGTGATGTACTATTAGAAATTCTTGTATAACCTGATTCAAGTGTGCTGGTAGTCGTTCCAAAATCAAATCGGGCAATGATTGTATTTTGATAATCTTTGATAATAATTTTTGTTACGGACATATCGGTACCAAGCATGGTAATATCGTATGAGGTAGCTGCGCTAGGAGTATGTGTTACTGTTTGAAAATTACCTGCACTTGTGCTAATAGATTTGGACGTACCATCAACGGTTACTGTTCCAGATCTACTGATGTTATTATCTCCGATGGTCGTTTCTATGGAAATAGTTGTCGCTGTATCAAAGCTAATTCGGAAGCTGTAATTGTCTCCAAAGATAAAATCTTTATTTAAGTTATCAGGTGCGCCACGATCTCTAGCCCCGTCTATTGTTCCTACTAATCGATAGGTTAAATTACAAGTTCCAACAGAGCCGCCTGCATCTTCAACGGTATCTAAAATTCCGTCATTATCATCATCCACATCCACATTATCAGGAATACCATCCCCGTCATTATCACTAAAAGAAGAAGAAACGTCTCGATAATCTACGTCTCCGCTTCCTGTAGAATTAGGGAAGTTGTCTTCTTGGGTGTTGTCGAAGGTACCATTCGTATCAGCATAATTGTCGGCACTTTCATAATTAGCATCCAATCCATTAACACCATAAGAGCCTGAAAGTGATAAATTAGCTTCAATTCTATCAGAAACCCCATCGTTATCAGAATCTTTGTCTTTATAATCCGGTTGAGAATCTGAGGCACTATCCGTATTTACAGGACTCAATGTTGTTCCTCCTTGCCCCGTTTCATAATTGTCATCTAATCCATTGTTATTATTATCTGTAATTCCAGATCCAGAACCACTTGGAGAAATAAAAGTAGAATTGCTTGTGGCTTGAGCTTCGATATTGTCAGGAATACCATCATTATCTGAATCTAAATCTAAATGATTGGGAACACCGTCATTGTCAAAATCCAAGCTAGACCAAACTCCATTAGAGTTTAGAGAATCACCATTGACACCTGTATCATAATCAGCATCACTGTAATTTATAATTCCATCAGCATCATCATCAGCTCCAGGGTCGGTGCTAAAGCAAGGAAAAGAAGAACCAAAGCTAGAAATGGTGAAATTAACGACTGCCGCTGAGGCACCATTTCCAAAAGTAGGCAAATTACCACTTTGAAATTGCACGGCATTGTTTACGGAGATTCTATAAGAAGAAGTACCATTGGAATTACTTCCACCAGAGCCGTCTAAACCATCACCATAGGTGTCACTTAAAGTGAAAACATAGGCACCAGTTGCTGTAGCATTAAAGTTTAAATTGATCACATCATCAGTACTACTATAAGGCCCTCCACTTTGAGAAAAACCACCAGGTCCTGTTAAGGTCCATGAATTTTCAGATTCATAGTCGCCTAAATCCACGTATACATTAATGGTTGCCCCCGTTGTAAAATCAGCATTACACAATTCTTGAGCATCCGTTATACCATCATTGTCATCATCTAAATCGTCTACATTACTTATTCCATCTAAATCCGTATCTAAGCCATTACCCGTTTGATCGCTATCTCTATAATCTACATCACCACCAGAGTTTACATCGTTGTCTGCATCTATAAAATTATCGGCTTGAGTATTGTCAAATATACCATTGACATCATTATAGTTATCTCCGTTATCTAATGTATTGTACAAACCATTTGCTCCCACTGAACCACCAATAGAGAGGTTTGCTTCAATGCTATCAAGTGCTCCATCGTTATCAGAATCAGTATCTAAATAATCAGGAATAGCATCAGCTGGGCTATCTGTATTTGGAGGAGTTAAATTTGTACCACCTTGTGAGGTTTCATAATTATCATCCAATCCGTTGTTATTATTGTCTGTTATACCAGAACCCGCTCCACTAGGAGCAATATAACTTAATGTTGGCTGAGCTTCAATATTATCGGGAATACCATCACCATCTGAATCTAAATCAATATGATTTGAAATTCCGTCATTATCGGTGTCATAATTGTAACTAGAATCTGGATCTAAATAATTGGGCAATTTATCACCATCACTATCTCCATTCGGATCGTTACCTCCGCTTTCGTCTACATCTAATATACCATCATTGTCATCATCTATATCTATATTGTCATCAATACCATCTCCGTCGGTATCAAGTAATTCTAGAGCATTTAATTCAACAGCAATATTAATCGCCTCAATTTTTTGAGTACTACCGTTAGTAACTGCGTTGTCAAGGGGATAAAAAGCAACATCCATATGACCACTACCGTCAGGGGCACCGATAAAAAATATTTCATTTTTAGCCCATTTATTCTGACTTAAAGAACCGATTGTTTGTCGAGTGCCTTGTATTTCATAATCAAAACTATCCGCATAAGCTCCTGCAAAATAACTTCCATCAACACTGTTGTCTGTAATAGCAGTCATAGAATAAATGGTCAATCGGTAAATTTTACCAGCAACAATGCCAGACATGGTTGTTTTTACAGATTCTTCTGCTTGAGAGTTGTAATCACCAACATCCCTCATGGTAATCCATGTATTATTTCCGATAGGAGGAAGAGGAAGAGGAGCATTTACCCAAGGAGAGCCACCACCAACAGAACCGTTTCCTCCTGAAATATTTTGATTTGAAATATCGGGTGTTCCACCGTTGTCTGTCCAACCAGTAGGAGTACAGTCACCACATGTAGCAAAACCAGAACCAGTACTAGGTATTGTTTGAGAAGAAAGATTGAATTGGATAAGGAAAACTCCGAGAACTATCGAAGGTTTTATTAAGTCTTTAATTTTTTTCATAAGAGCTACGTTATGACTAACAAATAGTCATAATTATTTATATGGTTACATAAGCTCTAGGGGTAGCTTGTTTTTGCTAGGTTTTCACATAAATAGTTGATTTTTAATCAATCAATTTATTGCAAAAAAAACTTCAAACAAATTTATTGATAATTCATTGTATTCCATATAAACATTTGTTAATTTATAAGCTGTTTTATTTATATTCAATTTCTCTCATGTTTATGTTTATTATCAGATAGATTTACAAGCCAAAATACCTGATGCTATTGAAGGTTTTGAACTTGTTATACGAGAGGGCTAGGCAAAGTTTTTTTACAAGTTTTTGATTGTTTTTTTACTGATAAAAAACAGAGGAACATAAAAAATATAAATAATAGTTGCCAAAGGGTTTCGTTAAACCTAATAAAGTGCTTATTTTTGCAGGGTTTCTAAAAAATAAAGTTTGACACATACGAACATGATTTCCGAGCAAAAATCTAGTACCAAAGAATTATACGATTATCAAAAAGAAGCCTTACGTCAAGTATTTGAAAGGCTAGAAAATAAGCCTGACAAATTTAACTTGGTTTATCAACTTCCAACAGGAGGGGGTAAGACCGTTATTTTTTCAGAGCTAGCAAGAAGATACATCGCTTCAACAAATAAAAAAGTATTGATTCTAACGCACAGAATTGAGTTGTGTAACCAGACATCAAGAATGTTGTCTGAATTTGATGTAAAGAATAAAATCATCAACAGTAACGTAAAAGAATTGTACGATCAAGATGAGTACATGTGTTTCGTTGCGATGGTGGAGACTTTAAAAAATCGTTTGAATGATGATAAATTAGAGTTGGATCAAATTGGAATGGTTATTATTGATGAAGCCCATTACAATTCATTTAGAAAATTATTTAAGTATTTCGATAATTGTTTCATTTTAGGAGTAACGGCAACACCGTTGAGTTCTAATATGAAGTTGCCGATGAATGAAATTTATGACGAATTATTGGTTGGAGAACCAATTACCTCGTTAGTAGATCGAGGCTTTTTAGCAAAAGCCACTACTTATACATATGATGTAGCCTTGGGTACTTTAAAAATTGGTATCAATGGTGATTATACGGTAAAATCTTCTGAAGAATTGTATTCTAACAATTTGATGCAAGAAAAGTTATTGTACGCCTATGAAGAAAAATCAAAAGGAAAGAAAACGCTGATTTTTAATAATGGTATTAATACGTCTTTACAAGTATACGAAACCTTTAGAGCAGAAGGATATGATGTAAGACATTTGGATAATACCAATTCTAAAACAGAAAGAGCGGAAATTTTACGATGGTTCAAAAATACGCCAGATGCCATTTTATCTTCTGTAGGTATTCTTACCACAGGATTTGATGAGCCGTCTGTAGAAACGATTATTTTAAACAGAGCCACAAAATCAATTACCTTGTATTATCAAATGATTGGTAGGGGATCACGTGTGTTTAAAAATAAGAAAAATTTTACGGTTTTAGATTTAGGAAACAATGCCGCTCGTTTTGGTTTGTGGGGAACACCATTGAATTGGCAAAAGATTTTTAATTCGCCAATGTATTATTTGGACAATTTGATAACTGATGAAGATATAGAACGTCAGTTTTCTTATCAATTGCCTCCAGAAGTTCGTGCAGAATTTCCAAATTCAACAAATTTTTCATTTGACGTGAAGGCTGAATATGACAAAGCAATTAAACAAAATATCAAGTCTAAAATTGTATTGGACAAATCTATAGAACAACACTGTCAGTTATGTGTTGAAAATAGTGAAGATGTATTCGATGCAAGAATTTTATCTAGATTGTTGCAGGACGATATTTCTGATAGAATAAAAAAATACTCTTATTGTATAATTAAGAGTACGAAAAATTATATTCAATGGTTAGAAGAAGATTATAAACGTAGATTGAGCACCATGATTAACCAAAGTTTTTCGTAAATAATAATTAGGACAGGTCAATTGTGGTAAAAACACTTAAAAGAAGCTGTTTTTTTAACAATAGACAAAAAGTTAAACCGGAGTATATTTTTCTAGAATAATATGTATACTTTTGTTTTTTCCAAAAAAATAATAACAAGTTAATTACATTGATAAGATGAGCGTTTTAGTAAACAAAGATTCAAAGATTATTGTACAAGGTTTTACTGGTAAGGAAGGTACTTTCCATGCAGGTCAAATGATTGATTATGGAACCAATGTTGTTGGTGGTGTTACTCCAGGAAAAGGAGGACAAGAGCATTTAGGAAAACCTGTATTTAATACAGTAGCCGATGCCGTTGCAAAAGCAGGAGCTGACACGACATTAATTTTTGTACCACCTGCGTTTGGTGCAGATGCCATTATGGAAGCTGCTGAAGCTGGAATCAAAGTAATTATTTGTATCACAGAAGGAATTCCTACTGCGGATATGGTAAAAGTAAAAGCGTATTTAGAAGGAAAAGAATCTCGTTTGATTGGACCTAATTGTCCAGGAGTTATTACTCCAGGTGAAGCTAAAGTTGGTATTATGCCAGGGTTTATCTTCAAAAAAGGAAAAGTAGGTATTGTTTCTAAATCAGGTACGTTAACCTATGAAGCAGCTGATCAAGTTGTAAAACAAGGATTTGGTATTACTACTGCTATTGGTATTGGAGGAGATCCTATTATTGGAACTTCAACAAAAGAGGCTGTTGAATTATTAATGAATGATCCTGAAACTGAAGCAATTGTGATGATTGGTGAAATTGGAGGTCAGTTAGAAGCGGATGCTGCAAAATGGATCAAAGCTGATGGAAACAGAAAGCCAGTTATTGGTTTTATTGCAGGGCAAACTGCGCCTGCTGGTAGAACTATGGGACATGCTGGTGCTATTGTTGGTGGAGCAGATGATACTGCACAAGCTAAAATGGCAATTTTAAGAGAAAATGGTATTCACGTTGTTGACTCTCCTGCTAAAATTGGAGAAATGGTTGCCAGCGTATTGAAATAAAAAATAAGTATTTTTATAAAAAGCTTCCTTAATTCTATTAAGGAAGCTTTTTGTGTAAAAAAAAACATAAATTAGAATTTTAAAAATTAAAAAATTATAGAATGGGACTTTTAGACAATAAAACAGCATTAATTACTGGAGCAACAAGAGGAATTGGAAAAGGAATTGCGGAAGTTTTTGCAAAACAAGGTGCAAATGTGGCATTTACCTACAGTTCATCTGTAGAAGCTGCTGAGGCTTTAGAAAAAGAATTGGCTGCTTTTGGAGTAAAAGCAAAAGGGTACCAATCAAATGCCGCAAATTTTGATGCTGCTCAAGATTTAGCTGCTGCTGTTTTAAAAGAATTTGGATCTATTGATGTGTTGATTAACAATGCAGGAATTACAAAGGATAATTTGTTAATGAGAATTAGCGAACAAGATTTTGATAGTGTTATTGAAGTAAATTTAAAATCTGTTTTTAATTTAACCAAAGCTGTAATTCGTCCAATGATGAAACAACGTTCAGGTTCTATTATCAATATGAGTTCTGTTGTTGGTGTTCAAGGAAATGCAGGTCAAACAAACTATGCCGCTTCTAAAGCAGGTATGTTAGGATTTACAAAATCAGTAGCCTTGGAATTAGGATCAAGAAATATTCGTTGCAATGCAATTGCTCCTGGGTTTATTGAAACTGAAATGACAGCCAAATTAGACGAAAAAGTAGTGGATGGATGGAGACAAGCTATTCCTTTAAAAAGAGGAGGACAGCCAGAAGATATTGCAAATGCTTGTGTGTTTTTAGCTTCTGATATGTCTGCTTATATTACCGGACAAACGTTAAACGTTGATGGAGGAATGATTACGGCTTAATAGTGTTACTTTTTTTGAATGAACCAAGTTTCGTATTTCTTAAAGATTAAATAGTGATGAAAAACAACATAGGTATTTTAAAATTCAATCCCATATTTCAGTATAGAATTTGGGGTGGCGAAAAATTGAAAACTGTATTAGAGAAATCGTATACTGAAAATAGTATTGGTGAAAGCTGGGAAATTTCTGGAGTAAAAGGAAATGAAACAGTGGTCTCTGAAGGAAGTCTTCAAGGTGAAACTTTGCCAACCCTTATCAGTCGTTTTGGAAAAGAATTGGTGGGAAGTACTTGTTTTGAGGAATATGGAAATGAATTTCCAATTTTGATCAAATTTATCGATGCCAAAACGCCATTGTCTGTTCAGGTACATCCAGATGATGGACTGGCAAAAGAACGCCATAACAGTCTTGGAAAAAATGAAATGTGGTATATTATGGATGCTGATGAGGAAGCCGATTTATTGATTGGTTTTAAGGAGCAGCTAGATAAAAAATCCTATATGTCGCATGTTGACAAAGGCGATTTAATGTCGGTGTTAAATACATTTACTGTAAACAAAGGAGAATTGTATTATTTACCTGCAGGAAGAGTGCATGCTATTGGACAAGGAGTTTTATTGGCGGAGATTCAACAAACATCTGATGTTACTTACCGAGTTTATGATTACGATAGAGTGGATAGTAAAACAGGAGAAAAAAGAGAATTGCATGTAGAAGAATCTATTGATGCTATCGATTTTTCTTTGGTTGAAGATTATCAAACTACTTATAAGAAAGAAGAAAATCAATCGAATTTAATGATTGATACTCCTTATTTCAAAACAAATTATATCAGCGCTAATAAAGAGTTGCAATTGGATTACGAATTGAATAAATCGTTTAAAATATTTATTTGTACTTCAGGAAAAGGAACTTTAAAAACGACTTCTCAAGAAATTTCGTTGAAACGAGGAGAAACAGTTTTATTGGCAGCAAATGAAGAAAAATTAACAATTTCTCCGGAAGGGACATTTGAACTTCTTGAGGCATCTTATTAAATAAAAATATATGGCGGCAGTTATTATCAATAGTTTTGACGAATACAAAACCTATGAAGGAAAAGAATTAGGTGTTTCTGAGTATTTGCAAATTACCCAAGAACAAATTAATAAATTTGCAGATGCTACTTTAGATCATCAGTGGATTCATTTAGATCAAGAAAAAGCAGAAAAAGAAAGTCCGTATAAAACAACCATTGCTCATGGTTATTTAACTTTGTCTATTTTACCTTATTTATGGGGACAAATAGTTGAGGTAAGAAATAACAAAATGATGGTGAATTATGGGATTGAAAACTTGAAATTTATTTCACCTGTATTGGTAGATAGTAAGTTGCGATTGAAAGCTTCTTTAAAATCTATTGTTGATTTAAGAGGAACTTCTAAAGCAGTATTAGACATTACCATTGAAATTGAAGGCCAAAGAAAAGCTGCAGTGAAAGCAGATATTATCTTTTTATACCACTTTATTAAGTAATGGAAACGGCTGTTCTAAAGCAACGTATTTTAGAAAATATCAAAGCCTTTAAGGTTTCTGATTTTTGTCCAGATGGAGGTTGGCCTAAATTCGATAATTTAGAGTTAATTGTGTATTCTCAGAAAGAGGAAGCTGGTTTTTTCATTTTTAATGTGGAATTAATTTACGACTGTGAAAAAGCAGGTTGCTGTTTTATTCCTGGAGCAGATAATCATACCCGTCTTCAAAAAAAGATAAAATTATCCGAAACTTCCTTTGAGGTTCTCAGTGAATAAGCTAACTAATGTGTACATTTGAGTAATTTTAAAAAATAGATACAATGAGTAATGGACAAATAGATTTTAAATTTCCAAAAGGTGGCGCAATGTTAATTATAATAGCCGTTGTGGGTGTTATTTTTTTCTCTAAAGCCACAGTAACAATAGGTTCTGGTGAAGCAGGGGTATTGTACAAAACTTTTGATGGAGGAGTTGTAACAGATGAACCTGCCTTAGGGGAAGGTTTTCATTTAGTAGCACCTTGGAATAAAGTAATAGTATATGAAGTTCGTCAACAAGAATTATTAGAAAAAATGAAAGTTTTGTCTTCTAATGGTTTGGATATTATTTTGGAAGTAACGGCATGGTACCAACCTGATGCTAGTCAAATTGGATTGTTACACCAGAAAAAAGGACAAAATTATTTAGACAGAGTAATAAAACCTTCTATTAGATCTGCTGCCAGAAGTGTTGTTGGACGTTATACTCCAGAACAAATTTATTCTAGTAAAAGAGATGCTATTCAAGATGAAATTTACGTAGAGACAAAAAGTATCTTAGACAAACAATTTGTTCAGTTAAATGAAGTTTTGGTTAGAGATGTAACTTTGCCTCCCACTATTAAAACGGCTATTGAAAAGAAATTGAAACAAGAACAAGAGTTTTTGGAGTATGAATTTACCATTCAAAAAGCACAAAAAGAAGCAGAGCGTCAAAGAATTGATGCAGAAGGAAAAGCAGCTGCCAACAGAATCTTAAATGCTTCTTTGACAGAAAATATTTTAAAAGAGAAAGGGATTCAAGCGACTGTAGAATTGTCGAAATCGGCAAATTCTAAAGTAATTGTAATCGGTTCTGGTAAAGGTGGAATGCCTATTATTTTAGGAAATAACTAGACTTTTATAAGTTTGGTTAAGGCGTTTAGAAATTTTTTGTGGAACGCGCTAAAATATTTTGAGCCACATGATAACCGGTAGCAAAACAAGCTTGTAACAAATAACCACCCGTTTGGGTGTCCCAATCAAACATTTCCCCAGCAATATATATGTTGGGGATTTTTTTTAGCGATAAATCCAAGTTTAATTCTTCTAGGGCAATTCCGCCAACTGTAGAAATTGCTTCTTCCATAGGTCGCAATCCACTGATTGGAATTTCCAACTTTTTTAACAATTCTACAAAACTAGTTGGATTCATATAATGTTCCTTCGAACTGAAATTTTTGATCAAGGCCAATTGTACTTTGTTCAAATTGAAAAGATACTTGTAATTTTTAGGCTTGGTGGTTGCCGTAATTTTTTGCTGTAATTCTTCTGCACTATTGAAAGGTTTTAAATCGATAAAAACAGAAGTACTAGAATTTTTATGTAAATTTTTTCTAACTTCTGCTGAAATAGGATATATCGCATTTCCTTCCAATCCATAGGTGCTTATAAGGGCTTCTCCTTTTACGAGTTTGTTATTGCATGTTATCGTAATGTTTTTCAAAGGAAATCCTTCAAACTGCTCTAAAAACTCTTTTTGTAAGGAAGTACAAATAATTCCACAGTTAGAAGCTTCAAAAGGAATTGTTTGAATGGCATTCTTTTCAAAGGAAGTCAACCAATCTCCTTTAGAACCTGTTACCGACCAAGAAGCTCCGCCCAATGCAAAAATGCATGTTTCAAAAGGAATACTCATTTTTTTTTGCTGATGAATAAAATGAATTTGCTCTTTGTTGAAATCGATAAATTCGTGTTCAAAATGTAGTTGGACTTTTTGTGCCAACATTTTATTTTTTAAGGCATTTAAAACCTCAATAGGTTTGATTCCTTTCTCTGGGAAAATTCTTCCACTAGAGCCAACATACGTAGGGATGCCTAAATATTTCAACCATTTTACGGTGGCAGTGCTGTCAAATTTTTTCAGTATCGGTTCTAAGAAATTTTGCGGACTGTATTTTTCGAATAAGCTTTTTTCTGTGGCACTATTGCTTAAATTGAAACCTCCTTTTCCGGCCACTAAAAATTTTCTTCCTAAGGTTTTTCCTTTTTCAAATACATGGACTTCATGGGTCTTGCTTAACTCAATGGCAGCCATCATTCCTGCAGGACCTCCGCCTATGATGAGAATTTTTTTTAGGGAAGAAGTGGAATGAGTTTTATTTTGTAGCATGAATTGTATTTAGATAAAACAAAAATAGAAATATTTATGCTTGTTCTAACTTTGAAAAGACACTATGTTGAAATAAAACAAAGACTTAATTAAGCAATTCTTGTTCCGTTGGCGACTTTTCTTTCGGGTGAAATGATGGTGATTTCTTGTTCCGCTTCTACAGCACCTAAAACAAGACATTCGCTCATCATATTCGCAATTTGTTTTGGAGGAAAATTGACCACTGCCAGTACTTGTTGACCAATTAAATCTTCGGGGGTATAGCGTTTGGTAATTTGTGCTGAGGTTTTGCGTTTTCCTAAAGGTCCAAAATCGAGTAGCATTTTATAAGCAGGATTTTTGACTTCTAAAAATTCTTCAGCTGAAATGATGGTTCCTACTCTTAATTCAACTTTCATAAAATCATTCCAATTTAGGATTTCATTTGTAGTTGGCTCTTGATTTTTCATTTATTTCGTTTTTATTGAGCGTATAATTTTTTGATTGCAGACAAGTTTAAAGAAGTGTTTATTTCATAAAAGTAATGCAACTGCCAAGCTTGTGTTTTTTGTGCTTGTTTATTGTTGGTTATATTCCAACCAGGATAAACTCGAAAGGCTCTTTTTCCTTCTTTTTTGGAAGTCGAAATAATTCCATGCTTTATGAGAATTGCCTTTGGAAAAACAAACTGTCCTACTTGTGTTGCTGTTTGAACATTTACAACATAAAAATCTAGAGAGTCTGTTTCATTATATGGAGCAATAACTCCGCTTTTATCTCGTTTCCAAAAAGTAACAAACTGACCCGTTTTTGTTGGAGTAATTTTTGCATTTCTACAAATAACGGAGCGCCCGCTAAGTTGAAATTGACATGCAGCATATGCTTTACTTTCAATTTCGGTGGTAAAATTGGTCAAGACGAGTCCACAATTATTGTAAACTTTTTCTTGGATCTGACTTAGTATTTTATTCATACAATAACGAATCTCATTTTTTTATGCGAGCAACTTTTAGTTTGATAATGGAAGCAACGAATGTACTAATAAAAAAGAAATTCCAAAAAGTAATAAAGCCGACCTTAAAAGGGTCGGCTATAATTAGTGAAATCTGATGTATGAGGTATAATATTATTTTTTAAAATCTTCTCGTTTTAAACCATTGTTGAATTTAATATTTGTCCAATTTACATAAATCCATGGACTGTCACTGACTTCTGCACTCCAAGTAGATTTTTTGTACTGACGTTTTGTAGGTATTAAAAGATTTTCAATTTTTTCATATTCTAGTTGCATCAAAAAAGGTGTTTCTATAACTCCAAAATCGGCAACAGTAAATAAAAATTGATCGATTAACTGTGTTTCTTTATTGATGTACAATTGGTAAATGTCCGTAGGTTTGTCATCAGTTGATGTAAAGCTTATTTTAACAATATTGTAAGCTTTCTCATCAATTGTTTTTTCTCCTAAAAATTCATAATTCACTCCTGGATCTAATAATTTTTGAAGCATCGTAAACCAATAAAAATTGGTAGGTCTGCTAAATTGAGCTCTTTTTAAACTTTTAGGGTCTGTTTGTAGTTCGTTGTTGTTTTTTACCCAAAATTCTTTTCCATCGTAACTTTGTTCAATAGCTCCTTCTAATTCAGGTAAAGTTCTTTGGTGTTGGTGATACTTAGCGTACGATAATTCCCCATCAAAAATATATTTTTCTGTAGAAATATCTGTTTTACCATCGGGAGTAGTGTAGGTATAGGTGTACACCACGTCTTTGTGTTTTAATAGTGCCGCATAATTCCCTGCTTTTTCTACCATTTTATACACCAATTCGTGTCCTTTATTGGTGAAAACAGGGGCTGTTTTTTTTGCTGTATTTGATTGGTTTTTGTTGCCGCAAGACAAAAATAAGATGCTTAAGGAAAGCGCTGCAATTTGAGTTAATTTCATGAGGGATATTTTATTAATTTATATAAGGGCACCATTGGCACCAATTACTTGTCCGGAAATCCATTTTGATTCTTCGCTAGCTAAAAATAACACTACATTGGCAATGTCAATAGGTTTGGCCAATCTGTTAAAGGCATTCATAGCACTTAATTTGTTAATCGTTTCTTCCGATTTTCCTTTTAAAAACAAATCTGTTTCTGTGGCACCAGGAGCCAAGGCGTTGACCGAAATTCCTCTTCCAATTTCTTTAGAAAATACACGTGTCATTTGCTCTACGGCAGCTTTTGTAGCAGAATACAAAGCATAAGTTGGAAACATTAATTTGACCGTACTAGATGAAATGTTTATGATATTTCCATGGTCTGCTAATTTAGCATCGGCTTCTTGTAAAGTGTTAAAAACCCCTTTTACGTTTACGTCAAACTGACTTGAAAAATCTTCTTCTGTATTGTCTTTTAATTTTTTTGAAATCATGATACCAGCATTGTTGACCAATACATGTACCTTGCCATAAGCAGCAATAGTTTTGTCAAATAAAGCGGTTACTTCTTCTCGCTTGCTAACATCGGCTTTGATGGCTAAAGCTTTTCCTCCATTTTCACGAATACTTGCGACAACCTCTCGTGCTTCCGTTTCACTATTGGAATAATTAACGACCACAGTTGCACCATTTTTAGCCAAAAGTTGGGCAATTTCTTTGCCTATTCCTTTGGAAGCACCGGTGACAATAATGACTTTGTTTTCTAACTTCATGAAGTGTTTTATATAAATTATTGTTTTTTTAATTGTTGTAAGAACAGCTTGAGTCCTAAAAGATAATCCTCAAGTATACCATCGTCAGTGTACACTTTTCGAATTCCTCTAATCCCCTCAAAAGCACTTATTAAATAGATTGCGACTGCGCTACTTGAAATGTTTTTTTGAATAGAATTTTCCAGTTTACCTCTTTCAATTAAAGTTATCAAAGCTGATTTCCAAGTTTCTATTATGTCTTTTAATGCAGTTTGATAGGAAGGCTCGTAATCGCCAATTTCATTGATAAAATTATTTAACGGACAGCCATGAAGTTTCGAGTAGGTAGGAAAAGATTTGATACGATTTAAAAAAGTATTTTCTAATATTTCAAGAGCATCTCCTTTATTAGATAAGGGTAAAATCATCGCATCGGTAACTCTCTTTTTTAATTTTTGAGAGATAATTTCTAGGCCTAATTCTTTTTTTGTTTTGTAATGGTAATAGAAAGCGCCTTTGGTAAGACTGGTCGTTTCCATGATATTATTGATGCTGGTGGCTTTAAAACCATTTTCGTAAAATAGTTTAAAAGCGCTCTCTAGAATTTGTTGTTTGGAGAGTTCCGATTTTACTTCTTGTTGCATGTAGCAAACTTATAAAAAAATACCACCCTGAATGTTTTTAAAATGTTAACATCATCATAAAAAAGAAATGAAATTTTGTGAGTGCTAACACGATTATAAAATGATTGATTAGTTGATGTTGTAGTAAGGAAGCAGCGATTTTATGAGTTCAAAAAAATAGGATTCTTGGTGTTATTTGTAATTGTGAGATCCATCACAATTTGGCATTTTTTTAGAGAGACCGCAGGTACAGTCGTTTATACCTTTTCCAGACATAATTCTTTCCGTGTATTTTTCAATTCTTGCTGTTCGTGTTTTAGCTTGTTTTGCTCCTGTAAAGTGTAAAATATAGCCTCTTCTTCTTCCGGGAGTTAATTTTTCAAACGCCGATTCAAATTTTTGGTTTGTAGAGAATTTTGTGAGTAATTCTTTAGGATATTCAAGTGGCTCATTTGCTTCAATAATTAGTTTAGCATCCGATTTCTCCAAGGCTATGGCTTCTAAAATGTATTTTTTGATAAGCGCTTGCCTTTTTATGATTTGATGGATATTTCTGAAAGAAATTTTTCTAGGGATTTTGGTGTTAGAACCAATTTTTTCAAGAATTTTCCCCGAATCTTTTAAAAAAGCGCCTTTAAAAAATGTAAGTGTACAGTGCTTTTTTAAACGGCCTAGCAATACAATGTTTTTGTTGTTTAGGCTGTAACAAGGATTTCGCCATTTGATTTGTTCTGTCAAACCACAGCTAAGAATGATTTTCCGTAGTGCCGTTAATTCTTCTTGCCATTGGTCGGTTTTTTCTAAATACTCATCTACGTTTATGTCCATTTTGGTTAAATTTATAGGTTAGTTTTTACTTTTAAAATCCGATATTAAAATCAACACGTATTCTATTCCCGGTTTCTTGTGTGGTTCCAAGTGTTTTTATTTGTGAGACATTGAAGCATCTCATTTTTATATTTGTGTTTTTACTAAGTGCATAACCTGTCATGATTTCTAAACCTTTAAAATTGGTCAATCTTCCATCTGGTGACGCATCTGAAGAGTAATCCCAGCGAGCCCAGTCATTTTGAGCAAAGAAATCAACAGCTGCAAAGCGTTCTAAATAACTATGTGTAAATTGTAGTTTCCAATCTCCCTTCTTTTTTAATTGCCCCAAGCCAATACTAGAAACATACCCTTTCTTTTGGTTTTTATAGACAGATTCAATGGCATTGTTACTGTCTAGATCCTCTAAGTTATGGTAAAAATCAAAACCAGCGACTATTTTAGGAGATTGATTTAATAGTAATTGGGTTCCTAAGTGCAGGATTTTATAATCCATTACAAAGGTTTCGCTTCCATCAGGAATGTTTGGCATATTTTTAAAATAATAGAAGGAAGGGAAAAATTTGAGTCTGTTTTGCCAATGTGTACTTACAAGCTGAAAAGCTTCAAAATAGCGATCCTTAGCTAAGGATGTACCTTGACTAGCTACGATAAAATGCCCTGTGTTAATTTGTAAAGATTGCAAGAACTTCGAATCAAAATTAAATTTTCCTTTTAATGAAACTCCTTCAGGAAAAACATTATCACTCCAAAACAGTTCATTTTGTTTTTCAAAAGGAAATGTATTTTTACCTACCCAAGCAGAGAACCAATGATACTTGAAATTTGCAAAGGCCTTTTCAAAAGAAATAGGCAAAGTTCCAAATTCTTTAGATCCATCACCGAGTGTTAATTGCGGATCTTGTTGCTTGTTAACGGCTCCGGTTCGTAATCTCATTCCAAAATTAACCCAATTTGTATGTGTATAAGTAAACCCGAATCGCGCGCGGTATCGCAGCCTAGTTCTGTCTTCTCGATAGCTTCCGTCTGTTTTTTTTGAATCCCAGTCTTGTTCTACTCGAAACCTGAAATCGCCAGTAAAGGAAAGTTTTTTTGTTGTATTGGTGTTTTGTGCTGTTAGGTATAAAGGGAAAAGAATGAGCAGCAGGATGTGTACTTTTTTCAAATTGTTAAGCAGTTTTTAGTTTTTGATAATTAAGGAGATAGACAGGTGTTTTCGTGGTTAATGAAAACAACAGTTTTTTAATTAAAAACTAAAGTTAGCAATTTTATTTTAAAGTGCAATTTGAAGCTCGGTGAATTCTTTAGTGCTAAGAATTTCTAAGAAATGTAAGTGATACAATTAGATCACCTTTGCTTAGGTATTTTTAAAAAAATGTACCAATCCAGTTAGTATACTTTGAACCGCATAGGAAGCTAATATAAGTCCCATTATTTTACTAATTACCGTTATTCCATAACTTCCTATTCTTTTTTGCAAATGGCTTGCGCCAAGTAAAATAAGACAAGTGATACCAATTATGAGCAAAACCAAAATAGTGGTTATTGTTTGTTGCTGAATGCTGTAAAGGTGATTGTCGGTCATTAATACCACCGCCATAATTGCTCCAGGAGAAGCTATTGAAGGAATGGCAATTGGAAAAATAGTAACATGCTTATAATCAGAAATATTATTTTTTTCATGTTCGGGTTTTCCATCACCAAAAATCATAGTTAAAGCAAATAGAAAAAGAATTACACCACCAGAAATTTGAAAAGCGTCTAATGAAACGGCCATTCCTTCTAAAATTAATTGTCCGATAACAATAAAAAATAAGAGGATCATAAAGGCAATAATGGAAGCACGAATGGCAATTTTCTTTTTATGAAGACTGTCAAATTCTTTGGTAGCTTCCAAATAAACAGGAATAGAACCTATGGGATCAATTACTGCGAAAATAAAAAAAAGGGTGGTTATAAATTCAGCCATATTATTTGATGCGCACTGCTTGTGTTGTAAATGAAAGTCCTTGTTGTCCCATGGTAGAATTCATAATTCCTTCAAATAAAGGTTGCGGACAGTTTTTCGGAATTTTCCATTCAAAAATAAAATTAGATCCTGTTCCTCCAGAAACATCAATTTCATTGATAATGATTTCTGTTGTTTCCATGGGTTTTAAAAAGATAGGCTGTTCAAAATATTTTCTTATTGAAGTACCATGTGTGTCAAAATACTCGGCTTTTAAAATATAAATAGTATCAACATCACTCGTGTTTCTTAGGCTAATCATGGCAGTTAAGTTGTGAGTTTTGTGTTCCGTAGTACTATATATTTGTGAATAAATAGATAAGTAAGATTTTCCATATTCTAGAGAATCTTTATCATTAATATGTGCAATCCGTTTTGACCAGTTTTCAGGATTGATAGAACTTTCTTCTCTTTTAACATTACAACTGAACACAAGTAACAAAAGAAATAATGAAATAGAACTTAATTTCATTTGGCTAGAAAGTATTGAGCTTAATTTTTTGTTCATGTTTTCATTCAGATTTTAGTCAACTTAAAAGTTGCGTTGTTTGAATAGGGTAGTACCGTTATTAAATTTCTTAGCGCAAAGATACTAATTCTACAATTTTAGTAGCTATTTATGTCATTTGCTTCCAAATAAATAGTGTCAACTAATTTTAGCAGTATTTTTATTTTTTTAAAGAAATGCACTTTGTCTTAAATGAAAAAATCAACTTGTTTTGATGGATCGCATAAAAGAAAATAATCTAAAGGCAAGATACCTTTTTTGAAGGAAAGCTTAGAAATATTCTTGTTAAAGTATTTTTTTTGACTTTTAAACGAGATTGACTTACTTAGTTTTTCAACCAAGTTGCAATACTTCTTCGTTCTCTCGTTAAGGAGGCGTGAACCTCATGTTCCATTTGATCGCTTCTAAATAAAACAATTTTTCCTCCTAAAGGAAGGATGTTAATACTGTCCTTGTTTTTAGGATATAGAGATAAAATTCCTCCATCTTTTTCTTCCCAGTTATTGTTTAAATATAAAACAATAGAAAATTGTCGGCCTTTTTCATTTTTAAATTGATCTATATGGCGTTTGTAAAAACTATTTTTTTCATAATTGGCATAGTGACTTTCAAAATTGCGAATAGCTGTAAAGCAAGTTTTGTTTAAGTATAGAATGAAATTTTCTAATTTCTTTAAATAAAGGATTTCAAAAGGATTGGTGCTTTTTTCTGCAATCCAATTAATTTTATCACCTCTAATTTTTTTGTTTTTTTTATACGTGATACTCGTACCAATTCCTGAAGGTTTCATTTTTCCAACACTGTTTAAACGATCAATATTTTGGCTTAAACCTTTTATTGTACTTGGTAATATAAAATTATTGCAAATACCATAATCGTTGGCAATAAGTCCTTGAATAAGTTCTTCAAATTGAAGTTGTTCTTGAATTTCCTCAGCATTCATATGTAAATCGTTTAGTGTTTATCCTAAACGTATTATGTATACAAAGAGGGCCGCCAAAGAACGATTAATTTTATGAGATTTCACTACTTTTTAAAGGGAATGATTTCTTTGCTTTTTTGTCTGATTTTAGCTGGTTTTTTGTGCTTTTTAGGAGTTTATTAGAAAAAAAAGAGCAAAAGAATTCATCTTTTGCTCTTTGATAATAGTTGGGTTATAGCTTTTTTATTCAATAAGTAATTTGATAGCCTTATAAGGTGTGACAGAACTTTTAATTTTACAGAAATACAATCCTGAAGCTAAAGATGCTTTGTTAAATTGAATTTCATTTTTACCAGAAGTAGCCTTAAATTCTTGTTGATTGACAAGGGCTCCTAATTGATTGTAAACTTCTAATAGAACAGTTTCTGATTGTGCAGCTGTAAATTGAATTTGAGTACTTAGAGCCATTGGATTAGGAACGGCAATTGGTTGATTCACTCCATTTTCACCATTAATAGCTGCGACAGACAACTCCGTATTTGTTGAAAAACGCAACTGCTGTAAATCCATTTGTTTAATTTCTTCAACACCTTCTTCTGAAAGCATGGTAAATACAATAGAAGTTACATCGTTTACTTCAATGCTTTCCCCTGTAATCGATTCAAAATCGGATAACAATATACTATAGCCCTTCAAATTTTCTGTTAAGTCGATTGTTGTTTTATATTGAGATTCCCAATCGCTAACGCTCTCTTTGACCAATCTAATAATTAAACTTCCTGTTCCTTTTGCTTTTAATTGCAGGCTGTTGTAGCTAGAAAAATCTAAGGGAATAAATTTAGGTGTTAAGGCTCTAAAGGCAGCAATATAGTCACTTGTTGTAGCGGTTAATGAAATGTTTCTTTCCACTGGGTATTCTCCGTCTTTAAATTCTTCTTCACTAATATTTACTTCATATTTAGTGACAGTAGTACTTGCAGCGGCATCATCATAACCCCAAGGTCCATCTGACATAAATAAATCATCTGGTGTTTCAATTCCATCACCAATTCTAAAACCAATATCAAATAAACTACCAGCATCTACTTCAATATTAGAAATATAATTTCCTTCTAAATCAATACTTGTATTCACATTTTCTACAATAGCTGTTTCTGTAGCGCGCACACCTCCGTCAAAAACAACGGTATTGCTTCTATTCGTATTTACAATTTGCAAATCTAATTTACCATTGTGGTAGTTTCCTTTTCTTACAAATACAGTTGGTGGTGTAGAATTTGTATAGCTTGTTACTGGCTTTTTCGCATCTAACAAATTCACAACTTCTTCTCCTAAATTTAATAAATCATCTAAAGAATTAGACCATATTTGAAAATTGTAGTATGGAATATTCTGTTCGTATTTGTCCAAGTTCCAGTGACTTTCAATTCCAAAATTAGCATTGTCGTTAATTGACTTTGCAGACAAGCTTAAAATAAATTCTAAAGAACCATCTATATTACGGATCAATGTTTTTATGAATTTTTGTTCTCTTATTTCTATAGTAGAAACTGAAATAAGTTGTGCGCCTAATAATCGATCGCAAATATATTTTGTATGCTCGTACACCCCATCTTCAGTTTTTAGTAATAATACCGAAGCAACGGCTTTGTTATTTCGAATATAATCTACCGAATATAAATCGGTAGCATTGGTAATGTCTAATAAATCTCTAGGAGATGATTCAATTACAGAATCTTCGTTGATAACTTCCAAAGGTATAAAATCAGACAATTGAATTTCTTCATTGGCGGAAGATGATTTTCCGTAACGTGAAGATTTTAAGAATTTTTTTGCTGATTTTTTATCGAATTTATAATTGTTTTTAGCGCGCTTAAAATTTCGTTGACTGATAAGTTGAGACAATCTATTGTTACTTTCTAATCCACCAGAATTGGCAGTAGAAGTAGGTGCTTCAATTACAGGACAAGCAGCATAGCCAGAACAAGAAGGATCTTCACAATCAATCAATCCATCACCGTCATCGTCAATTCCATTGGTACAGTCTTCTTGTGGTACAGGTGCGGTTGGACAGCGAGCTCCGTCATTACTTGAACTTGAAGGACCGAAAGCAAATAAATTTGATTCCATTTCATTAGCTCCAGTTAAGTCTTGTACATTTTGAATTACATAAATAGTCCCTGATTGGTTAGCAGATACATAAAAACGACCCGATGCATCAAAATAAACAGCACCATAGGTATATTTTAGTCCTGCTAAAATTGGAACTACTCCTAAAGATTGTACATTTCCATTACTTGGATCAATACGATATAAAATATTAGTCGATTTTTCGACAGTATACAACTGACCGTCTACCGCATTAAAAGCCCAATCATGAACGTTTATAGATGTAGACAAAGTTTCTGTAGACATGTATTTGGCATAGTTTTCAGACTCAGGATCTAGGTTTATTTTGTAATAAGTAGCTCCACCAGATTTTAGGTAGTAAATTCCTTCAGCACTTACATCACCCACATAACGACTTCCTGTAGGTAACTCTTCAATATAATAAGTGGTGGTTTTAAAATCTTTACCAATTCTTACAATGGTTTTATCTGGAGATTTTAAATAACCCCAAATAAATCCATCTGCAGGATTGTATCCTGTTGCGTTTATACTTCCTGGAGTTACATCCGTAGCAACGGTGTAGGCATTTCCTGAAGCTAGGTCAATAGCGTATACATCGTTGTATTGGAATAAGTAGGCGTTGTAGTCGCAATTAAATGGAGTGTCTTGTGCTTGAACACTCAAGCTAAATAAAACTAAAAGTTGTAAGAATCTTTTCATAATAAATATTTTATGTAACAAAAGTAGGGGCTAAGCAGGTGTTTTATTTTAATTATTCGCTAAATAAATGCTAAGTGTAGACTAATGGTACAAATTGATAGTTAACTGTTTTAGGCAATTTTTACAATACTGCTTTTTTATTTCAGAATTGGTCTTACTAAGATAATATGTTTTTAGTAGAGTGCAATTAGAGTAGATGTTTTTATTTTAGTCTTAAAATATTGCTGTTCTAGGTGTTGTAGTCCGTTTTTACCCCTAGGTTATTAGATAAAATGAGGGCATAAAAAAAGCGAAATTCAATAAGTTGAATTTCGCTTTTTTAAATATGAAAAGAAATTTATTTTTTCTTTTGTGTTTTTTGTTGCTCTTGAGCTTGTTTCATTGCTTCGTCCATACGAGCTCTGAATTTACTTTTTTTCTTTTCAGGGCGTTTTTTGTTTTCCTGAATTTGAGCATGAATTTTATCTTCATCAATAATGAAATTTTTAATCACTAACATAATAGTAATTGTCAATAAGTTAGAGATAAAATAGTACAAACTCAATCCTGCTCCATAAGAGTTAAAGAAAACCAACATCATGATAGGAGATAAGTACATCATCATTTTCATCATCTTTTGCATGTCAGGCATACCTTCTTGTGCTGGTTGCTGCATGTTCATTTGTTGACTTTGACTCATACGCATGTAAAAGAAGATAGCTACAGATGCCAAGATTGGAAACAAACTGATATGATCTCCATACATTGGAATGTTAAAAGGCAATTTGTAAATAGAATCATAAGAAGACAAATCGTCTGCCCATAAAAATCCTTGTTGACGTAAATCTATAGCACTTGGGAAAAAACGGAACAAGGCAAAGAATACGGGCATTTGTAACAATGCAGGAATACATCCGGCCATCATACTTACCCCAGCTTTACGTTGTAAGGCCATCGTTTCTTGTTGACGCTTCATTGCGTTTTCTTTTCCTGGAAGTCTGTCATTGATCTCTTGCATTTCCGGTTTTAACACCTTCATTTTAGCACTAGATAAATAAGATTTGTAGACCAATGGAGACATAAATATACGAACTACAACAGTCATTAAAATAATGATCAAACCATAGTTAGACATAAAACCTCCTAAGAAATTAAACAAAGGAATAAAAGCATGTTGATTGATCCAACCAAAAATACCCCAACCCAATTCAATTACATTTTCAATTCCTTTATCGTACGCTGCTAAAGCAGAATAATCATTAGGACCTAAGTACAAGTTAAAGTTGTAATTCAACTCGCCACCATTTAAAGCTAAAGGAGCTTGTACAGTGAAGGCTTTTGTTTGTAAAGAATCCGTAGCTTCGTCTTGAAATAAGGTTTCAGAACTTAATTTAGCTGTTTTAAAAGGCGTGTCTGATAATAATATTACAGAAAAGAAATGTTGTTTAAAGGCAAACCAATCTACATTCGATTCTTCTTCTAAGTCTTCACCTGCAATAGACAAGTCGTCCATCTTCCCATCTTCTTTTTCATAGTACAAAGCCGTGTTTTGGTTTTCGTACTTGATACTTTTTTCATGACGGAAAGCTGTTAGATTGAAATCTAAAGTCACAGGATTGGCACTGTTAATAACAGAACTTAATCCACTAGAACGAACGGTAAAACCAACCATAGGATCGTTTGGTTTCAATTCATAACGGTATTCTAAAAACTCATTTTCAGAAACTTTTAATTTCAAAGATAAAATATCGTTGGCTCCATTTTTAGATAGAGAAGGTTGAAAAACTAAATCTTTGGTATTAAAAATTCTATTACTTGTTGTACCAAAACTGATATTAAAGGAAGCATTGGCTTCTTTAATTAAATACAATGGCAATTTGTTATGTGTTTCAAAGTTTTTTACCAAAGCCTCTGTAATTTGAGCACCCTTGTTGGCAAAAGTTAATTTTAAAACTTCATTTTCTAAAACCGTAGTTCCATTTTCTTCAACAGCTAAAGAAGCAGAATAGGCAAAATTACCTAAACGTTGTTGTGCTTGTGCAAAAGCCAAAGAGTCTGAAGCAATGGCATTTGAATTAATTGTATTAGAAATAGGGGCTTCTTCGGATGCTTTTACAGCTTCCGTAGTTTGTGCAGGAGTTTCTTCAGGTTCTGGTTGGTTTGTATACATAAACCAAAGCATGATTGCTCCTAGTAGTAAAAATCCAATTATGGAATTGGCGTCAAATTTTTTTTCTTCCATTGTAGTTATTTCAAGATTTCTCTTTTTTTTCTTTTGAAATTAAGCTTTCAAAGCTAGTTAAAATCTCTTTATTTAATTGTGTTTCAGTGAATTTATGATTGTTTTAACGAATACTTCAAACTAGCATCTACAAAATCTAAAAATAATGGATGTGGGTTTAGTACGGTACTCTTATATTCTGGGTGGTATTGTACTGCCACGAACCAAGGATGATCTTCAACTTCCACAATTTCTACCAATCCTGTTTTAGGGTTAACACCTGTAACTTTTAATCCGGCATCTGTTAATTGTTTTCTATATACGTCGTTAAATTCATAACGATGTCTGTGTCTTTCAGAAATTAAGTCAGAACGATACGCTTCTTTTACTTTTGAGTTTTCTGTAAGTTGACAGTCCCAAGCACCTAAACGCATGGTTCCCCCTTTTTCCGTTACGTCTTTTTGGTCTTCCATTAAATTGATCACAGGATTTGGACAGTTTTCATCCATTTCCAAAGAACCTGCATCTTTAATACCGACAACGTTTCTTGCAAATTCAATAACGGCCATTTGCATCCCTAAGCAAATTCCGAAAAATGGAATTTTATTTTCTCTGGCAAAACGTACCGCATCAACTTTTCCTTCTGTACCTCTAGTACCAAAACCTGGAGCAACTAAAATACCATCTAAGCCATGTAGTTTTCTTGGAATATTTTCTAAAGTTAAGTCTTCAGAATGGATCCATTGAATTTTTACTTTCACTTCATTGGCAGCACCTGCATGTATAAAAGCTTCTGAAATAGATTTGTAGGCATCATGTAATTCTACATATTTACCAATCAAACCAATTTTTACTTTGTTTTTCGGACTTTTATGTTTGTCTAAAAACTTATTCCAAGCTACTAATTTAGGTTGATCATTGTCGCACAAATCTAATTTTTTCAAAACTACTTTGTCCAAACCTTCATAGAACATTAAGTTGGGTACGTCGTAAATTGTTTCTGCATCCAAAGAAGAAATTACATCTTCTTTTTTAACATTGCAAAACAAGGCTAGTTTACGTTTGATATCATCAGATATTTTATGCTCTGAACGACAAACTAATATATCCGGACTTACACCACTTTGCATTAACATTTTTACAGAGTGTTGTGTCGGTTTTGTTTTTAATTCTCCAGCAGCAGCTAAAAAAGGAATTAAGGTTAAGTGTATTACAATAGCATTGTTATCACCCAATTCCCATAATAATTGACGAACAGATTCCACATATGGCAAAGATTCAATATCACCAACAGTACCACCTATTTCGGTAATTACAACATCGTAATCACCCGTTTTACCTAAAATTTGGATACGTTCTTTAATTTCATTGGTAATATGAGGAATTACCTGAACTGTTTTTCCTAAAAACTCTCCTTTACGTTCTTTGTCAATTACAGATTGGTAAATTCTACCTGTAGTCACATTGTTAGCTTGTGAAGTAGGAATATTTAAAAAACGCTCGTAATGACCTAAGTCTAAATCTGTTTCTGCTCCATCATCGGTTACATAACATTCTCCGTGCTCATACGGATTTAATGTCCCCGGGTCAATATTGATATACGGATCTAACTTTTGAATAGTTACTGAGTATCCTCGTTCTTGAAGTAATTTAGCTAGAGAAGCGGCAATAATACCCTTCCCAAGTGATGAAGTTACGCCTCCTGTTACAAAAACGTATTTGGTGTTTTTCATTGTTCTTAGGTTTTGGCAAAAATACTAACTCTATTTTAGTTGACAAACCAAAAGATTGTAAATTTTAGAGAATTTATGAGACCTTTAAAAAGAAGTGAATTTTAAAAGTATTCTATAGCTTAAAACACAGTTTATTTTGTGTTTTTTAGTTGCGCTAATAATTTTTCATATTCTTTATAGGACATTTCATATATGGGAAGCGATTTTTCGAACAAAGCAGAAATAGTTTCTATTTTTTCATGGGTTCTAGCCATTGTTTCAATTTCACTAAATTCTTGATGAAGCCGAACGCCCATAGTTGAAAAAGTAGATTTTAAAAAATGCGTTGCTTCTTTAATCTGTAGGTGGTTAGCTTCACTAATTGCACTTTTAATAAGGGCTATTTTTTCTGGAGTTTGTTCTAAAAAAACAGCAATTAATTGTATCTGTAAATCGGTTTCTCCTTGAAAACCTTCATTTAAAAGATTTAAATCTACAATTGTACTGTGTAGTATTTGACTTTTATGCATAAATTTGTTCTATTAATGGGATAAAGTTAAACAAAAATTTCAGCTAAAATTAATTTTAAAAGGAGTTGTTGCTAATTTTATCGAGAATAAAAGGTAATGCATTATATTACCAAAAAAATAATCAAATTTAAAGTATTTGATAATGAGTAAAAAAAAAATTGTTTTAGCAGAAGATAATTCTGTTTTAGCCTTATTGTTGAAGTTTAAGTTAGAAAAATCAGGATATGATTTGCAGATTGCTGAAGACGGAAAACAAGCCATAGAATTAATTGAATCGCATCAGCCAGATTTAATATTAACAGATATAATGATGCCTTATTTGAGTGGTTTGGAATTGATTAGTCATGTCCGAAATAAATTAAATTTAGAAACGCCAATTATCGTTTTTTCTGCTGCTGGGCAAGAAGAAAATGTATTGTCTGCCTTTGATTTAGGGGCTACAGATTTTATGGCAAAACCTATCAGTCCTAATGAATTGGTAATTCGAATAAAAAGACTGATCCGATAAATCGACTATGAATTATATACATGCTTTAGAAAATTATATCAACAACAGTCCTTTGTTTATTCAGGTGTTGTGGTCTTTCTGTTTTGTATTATTGTTCATTTTTATATTGCTTGTTTTTTTGCATAGTTCCTTAAGGGGTAGTTTGCGAAAGAAAGAAGCCATAAAGAAGAAGTATTCTGAAAAATACGAGACCTTATTAATTCAATATTTATATTCTGAAGAAGTAAGTGAACAACAAAAAATTGTTCGGCTTTTAAATAGAGATTCGGGGAATAACTTTAAAAGAAATAGTATTGTAAATACGTTGATCAAATTAAAAGATGAAATTTCAGGAGAGTTAGAGGTGGCCATTCTTAAATTGTATGACGATTTGAACTTGGATACTTTTGCTATTTCAAAATTAAAGTCTAAAAATCCTTTCCGAATGATCAATGGAATTCGTCAACTAAATATTTTTCACGTAAAATCTGTACATGCAAAAATATTGGAACATGTAAACCATGAAGATAGATTGGTGCGTAAAGAGGTTCAGTTGTATTTGGTAAAGTTGTTCCAATTTGAAGGATTGTTTTTTTTAGATAAATTGGAAGCGCCACTTTCTGAATGGAATCAAATTCAGTTACTTGAAATTTTGAAAAAATTTGATAACCAGGATATTCCAGATGTAACGGCTTGGTTAAAATCTACAAATAAATTTGTGGTTTTATTTGCCCTTAAATTGGTAAGGGTCTATAATTTATACGAAAAAGAAAAAAGTTTGATTGACTTATTAAGTCATGAAGATCAAAAAGTTCGATTAGAGACGATTATTACGGCTACACATTTACAACAATTGAGTATAAAAAGTGTCATAATTTCCAAATTTGAAGACATTAGTTTAGAGGAACAAATAGCTTTTTTAAATTTTTTGAAAATAGCCTATGAGCCTGCTGAAGTCGATTTTATACATACACATATTTACCATACTGATTTTGATATAAAGCGTATTGCTTTAGATCTATTAAAATCAAATCACAAAGAATTGTATGACAGTTTGGATTGTAATAGCGAGGACAAAGATTTTATGAAAATACTAAACTTTATGAATGCTTAAGTTATGGAAGTAATACTGCTTAAAATATTAGATATTTTCCTCTTTATATTTGTCATGTATACCTTTTCAGTGGTTTCCTCTTACATCATTTTAGGTATTATTTCAACCAAAGAAACGGTGTCTTATTTTAAGAAAAATAGTTTTGTCAACTATAAGAACATCATGTCATCAGAAGATTCTCCATCCATTTCTATTATAGCACCAGCCTATAATGAAAGTTTAAATGTGGTAGAAAATGTACGCTCCTTGTTGTCCAATCATTATGTAAATTATGATGTAATTATTGTCAATGATGGTAGTAAAGATGATAGTTTGGAAAAGCTAATTGCAGCTTACGACCTAGAAAAAATTGATTATTTGTTAAATGAACAAATTCCAACACAGCCTTTAAGAGAAGGTGTTTTCAAATCTAAAAACCCGGCCTTTGCTAAATTAATTGTAGTTGATAAAGAAAACGGAGGGAAGTCGGATGCCCTAAACGTAGGTTTAAATATAAGTACAAGTAAATATGTAGCCTGTATTGATGTGGATTGTTTGCTGTTGGAAGATGCGTTACAAAAATTAGTGAAGCCATTTTTAGAAGTAACAGATAGCAAGGTCATAGCAACAGGAGGGGTGATTCGAATAGCCAATTCTTGCGTGATTAAAAATGGGAAAATGTTAGAAATAAATTTCCCTAAAAAAATGATTGTCCGTACACAGATATTAGAATATTTAAGAGCTTTTTTGTTAGGACGTATGGCTTGGAGTAGATTGAATGGTTTGCTGGTTATATCTGGTGCCTTTGGTATGTTTGACAGAAAAATAGCGGTGGATGTTGGTGGCTACGATGTAAAAACTGTGGGAGAGGATATGGAAATTATTGTACGTATGCGTAGGGTAATGGAAGAAAAGAAAATTAAATACAGAGTGTTTTTTATTCCAGATCCACTGTGTTGGACAGAAGCGCCTGAAAGTTATAAAATATTGATCTCTCAAAGAAATAGATGGACTAGAGGTACGATTGAAACCTTGAAGAAACATCGAAAAATGGGACTCAATCCTAAATACGGAAAATTGGGAATGATCAGTTTGCCGTATTGGTTTATTTACGAAAGAATGGCACCCCTTATTGAAGTAGTTGGGCTTATTTATTTTATTGTATTAATTTATATGGGAGGTGTTCATTGGGAATATGCAATAACGTTTTTCTTTTTGGCTTATTTATTTACTGTTTTGTTTTCGTTGTTGGCTATTTTTACAGAAGAAATGACCTACAATGAATATAAGAAAAAAGGTGTTGGTTTTAAAATGATATTGACCATTTTATTAGAACCTTTTTTACTGCATCCAGTTATATTGTATGCGGCTGTAAGAGGAAATTTCGATTACTATTTCAATAAAAATAAAAAATGGGGAGTGATGGTGAGGACTGGATTAAAAAAAGAAGATTCATGAAACAAATTGTTGAGCATTTAAAAAAGTACCTTTATTTTATTCTTCCACTATTTATTGCTTTTGGAATATTGACCTGCTTTGAAGTATTATTTTCAAATGCAAACAATACTTCTGGAATCATTTCTATTTTATACAAACTAAGTAATGATTTTTGGACGGTTGCAGTTATTCTTTGCCTACTATCACCAATATATTTGTTGTTGTGTTTGTTTTCAGAAAAAATAAGAACCGTTGTTCTTTTACTGTTGCTAAGTTTGTTTGTGGTAGGTCAGTTTGCTTTGGTGAAATATTTTATGACGACCCTAATTAATTTAGGTGCCGATATTTTAGGCTATTCTTTTGATGATATTTTTTTAACCGTCTCTGCTTCTGAAGGAATTAGTTTTGTTTACTTTTTACCTTTTTTAATTTTTCCTATTATTTTTATCGCCTCGTTTTTGTTGGTGAAAAAATACCTGGCTAGTAAAACAAATAGTTATATAGCAGTAGCTTTGGTAGTTGTTTTTGGTGCAATTTCGCTTGTTTCTCAGCAAACAAAAGAACAAGAAAATCAAAATAAACTCTACTTCTTTGTATCTGATATTGTGAAATTAAAAATAGAGAAGAAGCAACTAGGCGCTTTGAACTTTTCAGACAGAAAAGATTATCCGTTGTTAAAACCTTCTGAAGAAATAGCGGATGTTTTATCTCCTTTTTTTCATATTAATACGAGTAAAAAACCCAATATTGTTATTTTAATGGTAGAAGGTCTAGGAACAGAATTTGTAGGAGATCATTCCTATGCTGGTTTTACACCTTATTTAGATTCCATGATTTCAAAATCTTTGTTTTGGGAGAATTTTGTAAGTAATACAGGACGTACTTTTGGTATAGCTCCTTCTTTATTAGCTTCTTTGCCTTTAGGGGAAAAAGGTTTTTTAGAAGAAGAAAAAACAGCATCACATATTTCTTTGCTAAGTGTTTTAAAAAATAATGGGTATACCACTTCCTATTATTCGGGTGATGCTGCTAGTTTTGATAAAAAAATTAATTTTTTAGAATACAATGGTGTAGATTATTTAGTAGATCAGGATTCTTATGGAGCAGATTATCAGAAAACAGCTTCGAACGAAGGTGGTTTTTCATGGGGATATCCAGATGCTGAGATTTATAGAAAAATGCTGAATACCCTAGGTGCTAAAAAAGAACCGCGTTTGGATGTGTTAATGACACTTTCCAATCATGAGCCATTTGCATTTCCTAATAAAGAAAACTACCTAAGTAAGGTGGATAGTATTTTGTCGAACAATTCTAATCTGAAAATATCCAGTGAAGCTGTATTGGAAAACAAGGATATTTATGCCACTTTGCTGTATACCGATACCTCTCTTAAAAACTTTATGAAGGCTTATGAAAAACGTCCAGATTTTCAAAATACGATATTTTTAATTACCGGTGATCATCGTCTAATTCCAATCAATCAAAAAGATAAATTATGTAGATTTCATGTACCGTTGTATATCTATAGTCCGATGTTAAAAAAAACAGCCAAATTTAAGTCCGTTTCCTCGCATTGGGATGTAACACCTAGCTTGCTATCTTTTTTAATGAATAATTACAATTTAAATAAAATAGAAGCGGTGCCGTGGATGAGTACAGGATTAGATACGGTTCGAGCATTTAGAAATACGCACCAAATTCCGATGATGCGTTACAAAGGAAGTATCAATGATTTTTTATACAAAGATTATTTACTTTCAGATGGAGCCTTGTATCAGGTAAAAGAGAATTTTGGGATCTACAAAATAAAAAATGATTCTATAGTAAAAGAGGCGAAAGCTGCTTTAACGAAATTTAAAATTTTGAATAGATATGTAACACAAGAAGATCGAATATTTCCTGAGTCTTTAAATATTTACAGGGTTTTAAAAGAAGAAATTCCGAAAGAAAAATTAGCCATCATAAAAAAAGAAGTAGGTAATATGACTTATGATGCTATCTTTTTTGTAGCTAGAGATAGTGCTTTTGCCAAACGTTATGAAAAAGCAAGATTGCTTTGTGACTATATTTTAAATGAATTTCCTAATTATGCAGATGTTCGTACTTTAAAAGGAAGAACCTATGCTTGGGAAGGTTTATATGATGAAGCGGAAGAATCTTTTTTGACAGTAATCAAAAGAACGCCTTTTTATGAAGATTCCTATGGTGCTTTGGTCGATTTGTATTGGTGGTCCAATCAAGATGAAAAATCCATACCTTTATTTCAAACAGCAATTCAACGTAAATTAAAAAATCCTGAGTTGGTTGTTAAAATGGCTAAAGTATACCAACGATTGAAAAAAGTAGACAAGTCAATTTCCTTATTAGATAGTATCATACAAATATACCCAGATTCTACGGCGTATAAAACATTAAAAAATACATTGAAATGATTGTATCAAGAAAAAAGTTGAGATTTTTCGGAATCTTAGTCCTAATGAACTTTACTGTTGCTTTTTCGCAACAAAAAGAATTTTCTGGAGATCCCGATGTGGCCTTTGAAAAAGCAAGAAACCTGGCCTTTAATAGTCAGCGTAAAGCGGCGCAAGATTCCTTACGTTTTATTTTAACAAAATATCCAAATTATTTAGATATACGTTCTTTTTTAGCAACGACCTATTCTTGGGATGGATCCTATAAATTAGCAAGAAAGGAATTTGCCGCCATCTTAAAAAAAGATCCTGAAAGAAAATCAGACTGGATTGCCTCTATAAAAAATGAACTTTGGGGAGAATATCCGTACAATGCTTTAGACTTGTCGAATAGTGCTTTAAAAGTATTTAAGGAAGAACCAGCTATAATGCTTTTAAAAGCAAGTGCAGAAGAAAGAACAAAAGACCCTGAAAAAGCCTTAGAAACTTTAGAAGAAATTTTAGCCAAACACCCAGAACATAAAGAAGCACTTTCTGACAAGGAAAGTTTGGTAGATCGTTTAAGTAATAATTCTATTGGAGTGACCACATCTGTCGATATCTTTCACGATAACGACAGACCTATAATGGAGTATTATACGGTAGATTATAGCCGTCAAACAAAATACGGAAGTATCATTGCAAAAGTAAATATCAACAGAAGGTTTGAAACTACAGGAGTGCAGTACGAAGTTGATATGTACCCAAAAATTAGAAAAGGTTTGTATGCTTATACTAGTTTTGGTTATTCTAACACGGGCTTGTTTCCTGAAATCCGATATGGAGGAGAATTGCACCAAAGTCTGCCAAAAAGTTTCGAAGCCTCTTTAGGATTTAGAGCTTTAAAATTTTCTGAAACAACAATTATTTATACTGGGTCCGTAGGCTGGTATACTGGTAATAGTTATTGGGCTTTTAGAACGTATATGACTCCTGGAGGTGCAGGTTTAAGTAAGTCAGGAACGCTTACCTATAGAAAATACAGAAGTGATGCAGCCAACTATTTTGGAGTTGCCGTTGGAATTGGGTTTTCTCCAGAGTTTGATCCATTCCCTATAAATGATGTAGTAGATGTTCCTAAGTTCGATTTAAAATCACAAAAAATCGATTTCACTTATAATTTCACTTCCAAAAACAAAAAGAATATTTGGGGAACTACCGCAGGGATTTCTCATGAAGAACAAATAAATGCTCCGGGAACGTATTTTTTAATTTATACCTTGGGGCTTAGTTATAGTATAAAATTCAAATAATATTTTTTAGAAATTTAGACGCTTACAGCTAAATTCTTTTTGAAAATGCTAGTCTCTTTAAAAAGGTATCGCGATATTTAGGTTCTAAATAATAAAAGTACAAGTAAATGGAGGTATTGGGTATTGATATTGGAGGAACAGGAATTAAAGGGGCAATTGTAGATACGGTAAAAGGGGAATTGATTTCTGAAAGATTTCGAATACCCACACCCAAAGGAGCCAAACCCAAAGATGTTGCTTCAGCAGTTTCAGAATTGGTCACTCATTTTAATTGGAAAGGTAAAGTAGGTTGTGGTTTTCCAACGATTATTTCACAAGGAGTTGCTAAATCTACAGGTAATATCCATAAAAGCTGGAAGGAAACAGATGTTGTACAACTATTCTCTCAAAAGACAGGTCTTCAATTTTTCGTAGCCAATGATGCTGATGTGGCGGGCTTGGCCGAAATGAGTTTTGGTGCTGGTAAAAATAAAAAAGGGGTGGTGCTTGTCATTACCATAGGTACAGGCTTGGGCTCTAGTGTTTTTATAAATGGTGTTTTGGTTCCCAATGTAGAATTAGGAAGTGTTCCTTATAAAAAATATGAACGTTTTGAATACTATGCCGCAGATTCAGTCAGAAAAAAAGAAGCACTGAAATATAAGGAATGGGGAGAGCGTTTTAATAAGTTCCTAAAATTTGTAGAACAAACTTTTACGCCAAGCTTAGTGATATTAGGAGGAGGAGCAAGTAAGAAAATTCATAAGTTTGAAAATGAAATTACAATAGCAGCACCTGTAGTAGCCGCCCAGTTTGAAAATAATGCAGGAATTATTGGAGCCGCCATGCTGGCAAATTAATTTAAAACTCTTCTTATTTTCTTTATTGCGTAAGCAAAAATATTTAGTTACTTTGCACACTAGAATAAAGTAATTGATTTTATGAGCACAATACTGCTAACTTTTGAATCTTACTTTAGAAATTACTACACAAAAAAAGAAACAGAATTTTCTGTAAAAAATACTTAGTTGAAATATAAATAATGGAATTTGATTTAGAATACAATTCGGATAGATCCCAAATGATCATTCCTGAATATGGACGACATATTCAGAAATTGGTGGATCATTGCGTGGCCTTAGAAAGTGAAGAGGAAAGAAAGAAAATGGCAAACGCTATTGTAGATGTGATGGGAAATCTTCAACCACATTTACGTGATGTTCCGGATTTTAAACACAAGCTTTGGGATCAAATTTTCATCATGTCTGATTTTAAACTGAACGTTGAGTCTCCATATGGTACGCCTAGTCAGGTAGAATTACAGGCGAAGCCAGAACCTTTGGCGTATCCTAAATTGGCGTCAAAATATCGTTTTTACGGAAACAATATTCAAACCATGATCAAGGTTGCCTTGTCTTGGGATGAAGGTGAATTGAAAACGGCATTGATTTTCAATATAGCCAATCATATGAAAAAATGTTATTTGAATTGGAACAAAGACACTGTAGATGATGCGGTTATTTTTAAGCATTTATTAGACTTGTCTAATGGAGCCTTTGACTTAACAAATTCTGATGAAGTCTTGTCAGACTCAACTTTGTTGTTGAAAAAATCGGCAAATGCAAGAAGTTCTACTCCGAAGACACATAATAACAACAACAGAAATAAAAATCATCAAAAAAATAACAACCATAGGAATCAAAAAGGACACCATAGAAAAAATTAGGTCGACTTTTAAAAATTTTCCAACCACACAAAATCGTATTATACTAAATGGCTACATTTAAAATAGAAGGAGGACATAAGTTAAATGGTACAATAAATCCTCAAGGAGCTAAAAATGAAGCATTGCAAATTCTATGTGCTGTGCTTTTGACTCCTGAAAAAGTTAGAATTGAAAATATTCCCAATATAATTGATGTCAACAAACTTATTTTTATTCTTGGTGAACTAGGAGTTAAAATAGAAAAACATGACGTAAACACCTATACATTTCAAGCAGATGAGGTAAACTTAGCCTATTTAGAGTCTGCCGAATTTAAAAGAGATGGAAGTTCTTTAAGAGGTTCTATTATGATTGTTGGTCCCTTGTTGGCTCGTTTCGGAAAAGGATACATTCCTAGACCGGGAGGAGATAAAATAGGTCGTAGACGTTTGGATACGCATTTTGAAGGTTTTATCAACTTGGGGGCTACTTTTCGATACAACAAAGAAGAGCATTTTTACGGTGTTGAAGCCAAAGAATTGTTTGGTGCCGATATGTTGTTAGACGAGGCTTCGGTAACAGGTACGGCTAATATTTTAATGGCAGCAGTCTTAGCAACAGGAAGAACTACTATTTACAATGCGGCATGTGAACCGTATATTCAACAATTGTCGAAAATGTTGAATAGCATGGGGGCTAATATTACAGGTATTGGCTCTAATTTATTAACCATTGATGGTGTTAAAGAATTAAAGGGATGTACGCACAGAGTATTGCCCGATATGATTGAAATTGGTAGCTGGATAGGAATGGCGGCCATGACCAAATCGGAATTGACGATTAAAAATGTTAGTTGGAAAGATTTGGGAGTTATTCCACGTGTGTTCCGAAAACTTGGAATTCAATTGGAAAAAGTCAATGACGATATTTATATTCCTGCACAAGAATCTTACGAAATACAAAATTATATTGATGGGTCTATCTTAACGATTTCTGATGCTCCTTGGCCAGGATTTACACCAGATTTATTGAGTATTGTTTTGGTAATCGCAACACAGGCAAAAGGAAGTGTTTTGATTCATCAGAAAATGTTTGAGAGCCGTTTGTTCTTTGTCGATAAATTAATTGACATGGGCGCAAAAGTTATTTTATGTGATCCACATAGAGCAACCATTATAGGAATGAATCATGAGTCGTCTTTAAAAGCAACCACCATGACCTCGCCAGATATTAGAGCAGGAATTTCTTTGTTAATAGCCGCCTTATCAGCCAAAGGAACAAGTACCATTCATAATATAGATCAGATTGATAGAGGTTACGAGGATATTGAAGGAAGATTAAAATCGATTGGTGCAAAAATTGAGCGTATAAACGATTAATTACAAAATTATAGAATTAAAGAGATTGCTTTAGAAAATGCTAGAAATAGTTTTTTTTAAAGCATTTTTTTTGTGCAATAAATGCCAATAGTTTCTGTTTATACGAAATGTTCTGTGACATTTTGACACAAAATTCAAATTGGCAATATTGTTGTCTTAGAGAACTTGTATTTTAAAAGAATTACATACAATGAGTACTGAAGAAAAAATTAAAGACGAAGCAGAGCAAACAATTGACACAAACGCTACTACTGAAGAAAATACAGAGAATGTAAAGGAAGAATCAACGGTTGAGCCAACTGCTGAAGAAATTTTACAAAAAGAAAAAGACAAATATTTACGTCTTTTTGCTGAATTTGAAAACTATAAAAAACGTACAACAAAAGAAAGAATTGAGTTGTACAGAACGGCAGGACAAGACATCATGGTGTCATTATTACCTGTTTTAGACGATTTTGACAGAGGATTGGCAGAAATTAAAAAAGTAAAAGACAAACAACTTTTAAAAGGAATGACTTTGATCAATGATAAATTGACAAATACATTAACTCAAAAAGGTTTGGAAGTAGCTGAAGCAAAAGCAGGTGATGTTTTTGATGCAGATTTACACGAAGCAATTACGCAAATTCCTGCACCATCTGATGATATGAAAGGAAAAATTATTGATGTGATTGAAAAAGGATACAAATTAGGAGATAAAGTAATTCGTTATCCTAAAGTTGTTATCGGTCAATCATAAATTAGAATCATTAACAATATTCAATTAACAATGGACAATGAGCATTATTTTGTTGCTTGTCCATTGCTAAGGACTAATTGAAAAACATGGCAAAAAGAGATTATTACGAAGTACTAGGGATTTCAAAATCTGCAACTACTGGTGAAATAAAGAAGGCGTATCGCAAGATGGCGGTAAAATACCATCCTGATAAAAATCCAGACGACAAAGCGGCGGAAGAAAAATTTAAAGAAGCAGCGGAAGCGTATGAGATTTTAAGTGATGCAGATAAAAAATCTCGTTACGATCAATTTGGTCATAGAGCTTTTGAAGGTGGTGCCGGTGGCGGTGGCGGCTTTGGAGGTTTCGGTGGTGGCGGAATGGACATGGACGATATTTTTAGCCAATTTGGAGATATTTTTGGCGGTGGCTTTGGCGGCGGTGGAAGAGGTCGTTCTAGAGGTCCGGTAAGAACCAAAGGAACAAATTTACGTATTCGTGTAAAACTGACTTTAGAAGAAATAGCTTTAGGAGTTGATAAAAAAGTAAAAGTCCGACGAAAGATACAAGCAAAAGGAGTGAAGTACACGACCTGTACAACTTGTAACGGTCAAGGACAGGTAATGCGTGTTACCAATACCATGTTGGGAAGAATGCAAACAGCAGCTACATGTCCAACGTGTAATGGAGCAGGGCAATCTATTACTAGCAAGCCAAATGAGGCGGATGCACAAGGATTAATTTTTTCTGAGGAAACAGTGACTATTAATATTCCTGAAGGAGTAACAGAGGGGATTCAGTTAAAAGTTGCTGGAAAAGGAAACGAAGCAGCAGGAAACAATTCTATTCCAGGTGATTTGTTAGTGGTTATTGAAGAAATTCCACATGCCAAATTAAAAAGAGAAGGCGTAAATTTACATTACGATTTGTATGTAAGTTTTTCTGAAGTAGCTTTAGGTGTTTCTAAAGAAATTGAAACGGTTACAGGAAAAGTGAAAATTAAAATTGAAGCAGGTACTCAATCTGGAAAAATTTTAAGATTAAAAGGAAAAGGTTTACCTAGTATTGAAAGATACGGTTCTGGTGACTTGATGGTGCATGTAAATGTTTGGACACCACAGCAGTTAGATAAATCACAACGTAAGTTTTTTGAATCGATGATAGGGGATGAAAACTTTACGCCGAGCCCTAGTGGAACGGATAAATCATTTTTTGAAAAAGTAAAAGACATGTTTTCTTAAATAAATAGTATTATTTAAATAATTTATTTGTAAATTTGCGGCGTTGTTAATCTTTTAACAACATCTTTTTCATAGCAATTTTCCCACTCTGGTCACAGAGTGGGTTTTTTTTACAGAAAAAACACATAAAAAAGTAGGCTGTCTTATCGTTCTGAACTCGTTTCAGAAAAGGAAAGTCCGGACATCGCAGAGTAGTATAGCGGATAACATCCGTCCAGCGTGAGCTGAGGACAAGTGCAACAGAAAGCAAGTACAGTTCGGCTGTAGTGAAACCAGGTAAACTCTATACGATGCAATGCCATGTACATTGGAGCTTGAGGGCTACTCGCTCGATTCCAAGGGGTAGGCAGATGGATTCCATAAGTAATTTTGGAACTAGATAAATGATAAGAGTCCGTTTTTGACGGAAACAGAATTCGGCTTATAGGCCTACTTTTTTTTATTTGCGTTAGTGATTGCGCCTTTGTTTGAGCTCTTTTTTTTAGTCGGAGCTTGTGGAGATAGCGTAAAAAAAAAGCGAGTGGCAAAAGCACGACCTGCAAGGAAACGCCCAAAACAAAAATCCAACAATTAGCAAAATTGACTGAACATGTTGTATATAACAGCGAATTAAGATTTGTTTTGTTGTGGATATCTCAGTAATAAGCGGAATTATTAATAAATAATATAATTTCTGTATTCTTAAAATTTCAATCTCGTTTATCTTTGGTTAATATACGTATTCCTAAGTCTTAGAGTTTCAAATACTAGGTCTATTTAGTATATTTGCCTCCGAATTGGAAATAAGTAATAACAAGTAAACAAACATAGACTACGGTAGTTGATTAGAAACTGATCAAAAGCCTATCCTCTAAATTCCCAGAAGTATTATGAACACTTATAAGAATTATCTTAAAGAGATTGAAGAAAGAAAAGGTCAGGGATTGAACCCTTTGCCAATTGAAGGAGCTGAATTGCTTAGCGAAATTATTGAGCAAATTAAAGATTTAGAAAATGAGCATAGAAAAAGCTCACTTGATTTTTTTATCTACAATGTCATACCTGGAACCACTAGCGCTGCTGGTGTAAAGGCTAAATTTTTAAAAGAGATTATTCTAGGGGAATCTGTTGTTGAAGAAATTACGCCCGCTTTTGCTTTAGAGTTGTTGTCACATATGAAAGGTGGACCTTCTATTGAAGTGTTGTTGGATTTAGCGCTTGGTGCTGATGCTACGATTGCAAAAGATGCGGCAAAAGTACTTAAAACGCAAGTGTATTTATACGACGCTGATACCAACCGTTTAGCGGATGCTTATAAAAGCGGAAACGCAATAGCAAAAGAACTTTTAGAAAGTTATGCAAAGGCTGAATTCTTTACAGAATTGCCAGATGTTGAAGAAAAAATTGATATTGTAACTTATATTGCTGGTGTTGGTGATATTTCTACCGATTTATTATCTCCAGGAGCAGATGCACACTCAAGATCAGATCGTGAATTACACGGTCAATGTATTTTTGAGCATAACAAAGACATGCAAAAAGAACTTTCTGCATTGAAAGCAAAACATCCTGAGAAGCGTGTAATGTTAGTAGCAGAAAAAGGAACCATGGGAGTTGGATCTTCTAGAATGTCTGGTGTAAACAACGTGGCATTATGGACAGGTATTCAAGCTAGTCCTTATGTTCCATTTATAAATATTGCTCCGGTCATTGCTGGAACTAACGGTATTTCTCCAATTTTCTTAACAACAGTAGGTGTTACAGGAGGTATTGGAATTGATCTTAAAAACTGGGTAAAGAAAACAGATGCAGAAGGTAACACAGTTCGTGATGCAGATGGTGAGCCAGTTTTAGAAGAAGCTTATTCTGTAGAAACAGGTACTGTTTTAACAATCAATACAAAAGAGAAAACTTTATACAAAGACGGTAAAGCTGTTATGGATATTTCTGCAGCTTTAACGCCACAAAAAGTTGAATTTATCAAAGCAGGTGGTTCATACGCGATTGTATTTGGTAAAAAAATTCAAACATTTGCTGCAAAAACTTTAGGTATTGATGTACCTCTAGTATATGCTCCATCGAAAGAAATTTCTGTAGAAGGACAAGGATTAACAGCAGTAGAAAAAATATTCAACAAAAACGCAGTAGGAAATACTCCAGGTAAAACTTTACATGCTGGTTCTGATGTTCGTGTAGAAGTAAATATTGTAGGTTCGCAAGATACTACTGGTTTAATGACTTCTCAAGAATTAGAAGCCATGGCTGCAAAAGTTATTTCTCCTATTGTTGATGGTGCTTACCAATCAGGATGTCATACGGCTTCTGTTTGGGATGACAAGTCTAAGGCGAACATTCCAAGGTTGATGAAGTTTATGAACGACTTCGGATTAATTACGGCACGTGACCCTAAAGGAAACTACCATGCAATGACTGATGTTATTCACAAGGTATTAAACGATATTACTGTAGGAGATTGGGATATTATTATTGGTGGAGATTCTCATACACGTATGTCTAAAGGTGTTGCTTTTGGAGCAGATTCTGGAACCGTTGCTTTGGCATTGGCTACAGGAGAGGCTACGATGCCAATTCCTCAGTCTGTAAAAGTTACTTTTAAAGGACAAATGAAATCTTTTATGGATTTCCGTGATGTAGTACACGCTACACAACAACAAATGTTAAAGCAGTTTGGAGGTGAAAACGTATTCCAAGGAAGAATCATTGAGGTGCATTTAGGAACATTAACTGCCGATCAAGCGTTTACATTTACAGATTGGACTGCAGAGATGAAAGCAAAAGCGTCTATCTGTATTTCTGAGGATGCTACTTTAATTGAATCTTTAGAGATTGCAAAAGGTAGAATCCAGATCATGATTGACAAAGGAATGGACAATCACTTAAATGTTTTGGCAGGATTAGTTGCAAAAGCGAATAAGAGAATTGCTGAAATTGAATCAGGTGAAAAACCAGCTTTAAGACCGGATGCAAATGCGAAATACCATGCTGAGGTTGTGATTGATTTAGATGAGGTTGCAGAACCAATGATTGCAGATCCAGATGTTAACAACGAAGATGTTTCTAAGCGTTATACACATGATACTATTAGACCATTGTCTTACTATGGAGGAACAAAAACGGTAGACTTAGGGTTTATTGGTTCTTGTATGGTGCACAAAGGAGATATGAAAATATTGGCTCAAATGTTGAAAAACATTGAGGCTCAGGCAGGAAAAGTTGAATTTAAAGCACCTTTAGTTGTTGCGCCTCCTACTTACAATATTGTAGATGAGTTAAAAGCAGAAGGCGATTGGGATGTGTTGACAAAATACTCTGGTTTTGAGTTTAATGACAATGACCCTAAAGCAGCAGCTCGTACGAAATACGAAAACATGTTGTACTTAGAACGTCCAGGATGTAACTTATGTATGGGTAACCAAGAAAAAGCAGAACCAGGAGATACGGTAATGGCTACTTCTACGCGTTTATTCCAAGGAAGAGTTGTAAAAGATTCAGGAGAGAAAAAAGGAGAATCGTTATTATCATCTACTCCGGTAGTTGTCTTATCTACAGTTTTAGGAAGAACTCCTACTATGGCAGAATACGAAGCTGCAGTAGAAGGTATTGTATTAACTAAATTTACGCCTTCTTTAAAACAGTTGATTAAATAATCGGAAGATTTTTAATACTATATAAATTGAAAGCCCAAGTCTTAGACTTGGGCTTTTTTTGTGTTAGTTATTTGCTTGAAAGTATGTTAATTTATAGAGTAAGTGGATTTAAGGAAATATATGAGCTGTGCTTCTTAGAGACTAATCATTTTCGTATATTGCTAGAATAAATTCAACAATTAAATACTGATAGACTATGGCATTTGACATTGATATGATCAAAGAAGTGTATTCTCGTATGTCTGAACGTGTAGATGCTGCACGTGAGGTTGTCGGGAAACCATTAACTTTGGCTGAGAAAATTTTATACAACCATCTTTGGGATGGGACTACAAAAACTGCTTTTAAAAGAGGTGTAGACTATGTGGATTTTGCACCAGATCGGATTGCTTGTCAAGATGCAACTGCTCAAATGGCTTTGTTGCAATTTATGCAAGCAGGTAAAAATAAAGTAGCAGTACCTACAACGGTACATTGTGATCACTTGATTCAAGCCAAAGAAGGAGCTGCGAAAGATTTACAATTTGCAAACAAAACAAGTGCTGAGGTATTCGATTTTTTATCTTCTGTATCTAATAAGTATGGAATTGGATTTTGGAAACCAGGAGCAGGTATTATTCATCAGGTGGTTTTAGAAAATTATGCATTTCCTGGAGGAATGATGATTGGTACCGATTCACATACCGTAAATGCGGGTGGATTGGGAATGGTGGCCATTGGAGTAGGTGGTGCTGATGCGGTAGATGTGATGGCGGGAATGGCTTGGGAATTGAAATTTCCAAAATTGATAGGAGTAAAGTTGACAGGTAAATTATCGGGTTGGACGGCTTCTAAAGATGTAATTTTAAAAGTAGCAGGTATTTTAACGGTAAAAGGTGGTACAGGTGCTATTGTAGAATATTTTGGAGAAGGGGCTAAAAATCTTTCCGCTACAGGAAAAGGAACCATTTGTAATATGGGGGCTGAAATTGGAGCAACCACTTCAACTTTTGGTTATGACGAATCTATGGATCGTTATTTACGTGCCACTGATAGAGCAGATGTTGCTGATGCGGCAAATAAAGTAGCTTCTTATTTAACGGGTGATGATGAAGTGTATGCAAATCCGGAAGCGTATTTTGACCAAGTAATTGAAATTAATTTAGACGAATTAAAACCACATATCAACGGACCTTTTTCTCCAGATTTAGCAACAGAAGCGGGTGTGGATGTAAAAGTAAAAGCTGAAGCGAACGGATGGCCTTTGGATGTAGAATGGGGCTTGATTGGTTCTTGTACCAACTCTTCGTACGAAGATTTATCAAGAGCTGCTTCTATAGCACAGCAAGCAGTGGACAAAGGAATTGAAGTAAAAGCGGAGTTTGGTATCAATCCTGGTTCGGAACAAGTACGTTTTACGGCTGATAGAGATGGTTTGTTAGGAACTTTTGAGGCTTTAGGTGCAAAAATATTTACAAACGCTTGTGGACCTTGTATCGGACAATGGGCGCGATATTCGGATCCTAAAAATGCACCAAAAAATTCGATTATTCATTCTTTTAATAGAAATTTTGCCAAACGTGCCGATGGAAATCCAAATACCCATGCTTTTGTAACTTCTCCTGAAATGGTGGCTGCAATTGCTATATCGGGTCGTTTAGATTTTGACCCTACTAAAGATACCTTATTGAACAAAGATGGGGTAGCGGTTATGTTTGATGAACCTACCGGTGATGAATTGCCTAAAAATGGATTCGCAGTAGAAGATGCAGGGTACCAAGCGCCAATTGAAGATGGCTCTGGTATTGAAGTGTCTGTTTCGGAAACTTCGGAAAGATTGCAATTATTAACTCCTTTTACTCCTTTAGGAACGGAAATTAAGGATGCCAAATTATTAATCAAAGCTTTTGGAAAATGTACAACGGATCATATTTCTATGGCCGGACCATGGTTGCGTTTCCGTGGACATTTAGATAATATTTCAAACAACTGTTTGATTGGAGCGGTGAATGCATTTAATGAAAAAACAGACAGTGTAAAAAATCAACTGACAGGTGAATATGGACCGGTGCCAGCAACGGCTAGAGCTTATAAAGCTGCGGGTGTTTCTTCTGTAGTTGTTGGTGATCATAATTATGGAGAAGGTTCTTCTAGAGAGCACGCGGCCATGGAGCCTCGTCATTTAGGGGTTGCTGCGGTTATTGTTAAATCTTTTGCACGTATTCATGAAACAAATTTGAAAAAACAGGGAATGTTAGGTTTGACATTTGCCAATGAAGCCGATTATGATTTAATACAAGAAGACGATTTGTTTACTTTTTCTGATTTAGCAGATTTTGCTCCAGGCAAGCAACTGACTTTGATAGTAAAACATGCTGATGGATCTGTAGATACGATTCAATTGAATCATACCTACAATGCAAGTCAGATAGCTTGGTTCCATGAAGGTTCTGCTCTGAATTTGATAAAAAAAGAAAATGCGGCTTAGGGTTTAACTAGGTTGCTATAAAAAACGCCTTCTGATTTTTCAGAAGGCGTTTTTTTGTTCTATGGCTTCATCATTTTTTTTAAGGAATAACAACTGTTAAATTAGTTGTAAAATAATTTTTCAGCAACAAAACGCATGAGAATACTTAGCTATATTTGCCGAGTGAAAAATGGAATTAAAATACTAAGTATCGTCTTTATGACGATTGTTTATTGCTTTGCGATTGGCATGGTCAATACTGAAATTAGTGATTCTAGTGCAAGTAAAAAGTCTTCTTCTTCAGAAGAAAAAGTAGCTACCGTTTTAACAAACAAAATATTGTGTGAACTGGCAGAAGTAGATAGTTCGGTAAACAGCAGCAACAATCTTCCTGTTCCCAATTTTAAAAATCCATTTAGCGGGTTTTATACTTTTGGCGAAAAAAAATCTTCACAATTCATTGAGAACCGGTATACTCAATACGTAAACAGTTGGAGCTTTTTTTTGATTCACAATTGGAAGAAAACGATTCTTTTTCCTTTCCATAATTTTTGGTAATTCATTTTTAGTAGTCAGTTTTTGCCAAATAGGCAGAATTTAATTTTTAAAGGCTTTTCGAGTATTGCAAAAGCCCACTATATCAATATAAAAAAACTAAAAAAATGGATTTAGGAAGCGCCTTCATTGGAGCCATAATCATCGTAATTTGCATAGTACCCTTTGTGTTAATGAGCCGAGGGAATAGTAAAAGAGAAAAACAATTGTTTCTTTCTTTAGCAAATAAAGCAAAAGAATATAATAGTCAAATCAGTCAACATGAATTTTGTGGAGATTTTGTTATTGGAATGGACGAACTCACAAACTTTGTTTTCTTTTATAAACAGAAAAATGAAGATTCAATTTCACAATTTGTAGATCTCTCTTGTGTTCAGGAATGTTTGCCCTTAAAAAGTACAAAAAGCAGAAGGAGCAAAAATGGAGAAGAACAGGTTGTAGAACGTGTTGCGCTTCGTTTTGTGCCGAAGAGTACATTGAGCCAGGAGACAAAATTTGAATTGTTTGGTTTGGAAAATATGCAACTAAGTGGAGAGCTGCAGCTTGTTGAAAAGTGGTCGAAACAAATAAATGCACTTTTGAAAAACAAGTAAGCATAGTGTACCTTTTAGGTGCTACTAGAAATTTGCAGATCATAAAAAAGGCCTTCTGAATTTTCAGAAGGCCTTTTCATAGTAGTAAGCTGGTTCTTTATTCTGAATATTTATTGATCAACCGAACCATTAACTCATTTAATTTTTCAACTTCGTATTCGCCAACAGTTGCTTCTATATGTTCATTTCCTACACCACTATGATTGGTGATAAATGTATATGTTCCGTTGGTTAATATGGCACAAAAACGCATTAGAAACTCGGTACCTTTGTCAATGCCACTAGCAGTTATAGGAATGATTTTAATTCCTTTTGCGGCAGCTTTTGTGATTGATGCTTGTATGTTTTCAATAACTAGTGTATTGTAATGTGGTGGTGCATCTAGTAATAAAAAAGCAATTTTGGTTTTAGAATCTTCTGACCAAGACAATTCGTTTACGGCAACGTCTAATGCTGAATGAACCGCTTCAGGATAATCGCCACCTCCATCGGCATTTTGTTTTTTGATAAAAGAAATAGTCGTAGTAATATTGCTGCTAAAATCAGATTTCCGGGTAACATAGTCGTCACCTTCATCTCTGTAAAAAACAGAAGAGGTGAGCAGTGTTTTTGAACTATTGTTGTTTTTTACTTTATTTAGAACATCTAATAAATCGTCTTTTAAGAAATTAATTTCATCTCCCATAGAGCCTGTTGCATCGACAATAAATGAAATTTCTACTTTGTTAGAGTTACTTGTAGTTGTATTTATAGCAATGGTGTTGACTCCTTCATCAAAAGTTTTTAGGGGAGTATTTATCACTTCGTTGTTAACTTTTAGCTGATAATCTGAAAGAGTTACGGATGTGTTTTTTTGAAATAAATCGATCCAAAGTTCTGCCTTTCCAAAATTATCAGTTTTTGCGGTCCAAATAGGAAGTCCGTTTTTTAACAATTCTACTTTTGCATTAGCTACGGCAACACTACTATTTTGTACCAAAACAGAAATTCGATTGTTGGTGAAAATAGTCCAGTAGTCATTTTTGTTTTCTTGATTTTCTTGGTCAAATCCAGCATTTAGATTGTTCCAAAAATCCCAATTTTCTAAATCGTTCCATTCCCCAGCAGTAACAATACCAGCTTCAGAATTTTGATTTCCGTTACCACTTGGCTCAGTTCCACCACCATCTCCGCTTTTGCTACTTGAACTCACAGCGTCTTCTCTTGAATAATCTGAATCTTCCGAACCGATATCTCCTGTAGAACTACATGAAAAGAGAATAAGCACAGTAAAAAGCATTTGAACTAAATTTTTCATAACAATAGTAATTAAAGGTTTTATTTAGTAGATGAGCAGTTGCTAAAAGGGTTGCGTAAAAAAATAAAATACTTGCATGTGCGTAAGTAATTGTAAAAAGTTGAGTCTATTTTAAGAAAATATAAAATGATGTCCAACCTTTGGTTTTTAGAAAATGTAAACCTTTTTAACAAACTCTGTCCACACAAATTTAAGGAATATAAAAGTTGCCACGACTTTGATGCCTATAAAAAAAACGAGTATATCTATTTTTCTGAAGATACTGCGACCAAACTTTATTTAATTGAAGCAGGAAAAGTAAAAATAGGCTATTATACAGAAGAAGGGGAAGAGGTAGTAAAAGCTATTTTAAGCAAAGGAGAGTTGTTTGGCGAAAAAGCTATTTTAAGTCAAGAAAAAAGAAATGAGTTTGCACAAGCAATAGACAAAACGACGTCTATTTGCCCCATCGGAATTCCTGTTTTACATGAGTTGATGCGAGAGAATCAAAATTTAGCCTTGAGTATTTATAAATTCTTGAATTTTAGATTTAAGAAATTAGAGCGCAGATTGGAATTGTTATTGTTTAAAGATGCCAGAGAAAGAGTTTTGGCTTTTTTGGAGGATTTAAAATTGGAGTATGGTGTAGAGAATAAACGAATGCATACTGTAATTGTAAAGCATCCGTATACACAAAAAGATATGGCCAGTTTGATAGGTGTATCTCGACCTACTTTAAATGTCATCGTTAATCAATTAAAAGAAGAAGGCTTTGTTAGTTGCATTAGAAATGAAGTGATTTTTCATGAAAAATTAGCAAGTGTTAGTTAACAACATCACGTTAAGCTTTTTTACTTTGCTGCATTTTGGAATAGGAATAGCTTGTGGTTTTGGTTGTTGTGTTTTTGAGAATCTCGAGGCTCAATTAGGAACGGAATTTTTATTTATCCTTATGTTGATCCGTTAATAAGCAGGAATTTTGTTTTTTGCGAAGTAGAAAAAAAGAATAGGGGACTAAAACAGAAGAAAATATACAGGTATAATTACTTGTTTTACCCATTTCGTAGACGAATTAATAATAAAAATAACTGAGAAAGTTGACGAATTTTTGGTTTGTTTTTTTACATAAATATTGTCGTTTTATCAATTGAAATAATAATGGTTAGCCTTTTAATCATTGGAGGTAAGAGAAATTGAGTAGCGTTGGTGCTATAGCTCTATATAGTTTTTTTTAAGAAACAGTTATTCTTATAAAATACATTTGTTTTATATAAATAACCATATGTTACAACGGGGTGTGTTTTTTAGGCATGTTAATTTAGTACGTTTACAAGGCTAAGAAAAAGAAAACAACTCCATTGAAAAAAAGAAGACACGTACTTTCATTATTTTTAAGTTTTACCTTAGGGTTTCTGTTGTTCCATCAATCTATAAGTTCTCAAGGATTAAAAGGAAAAATAACATACCAAGCAACCACGAATAATGCAATTAATTTAGAACGTATTAAAAATGATACATCTATAGCAACAGAAAGATCAAGGAAAGTTTACATAGAACTAGCAAAAAATGCCACTCCCATGAATTTTCACTTAGTTTTTAACGAGCAAGAAGCTATTTTTAAGCCTAAGTACGATCGGATAGCTAGAAGACGTATGGGGACGTTGATGAATTATATAGGAGGGATGTCAAAAGCTCACTTGCTGTTTTATGACAGGTTTGATTCGAAAAATGTTTTAGCTCAAAGTAAGCATTTCAATAAAATTATTATTGCTTATGACGCAATTGATTGGAAATTTACGCAAGAAACAAAAATGATAGGAGGCTATAAGTGTTATAAAGCAACGGCTATTATTACAAAGGAGCAAGATCATGTTCGGAAAAATTATAGTAAACCAATTGTGGCATGGTACACGCTTGATATACCAGTGCATTTCGGCATACGTAACTTTAAAGGTTTACCCGGATTAACAATGGAATTGCACATTGATACAGGAGAAGGCTATTTAAAATACCAAGCCATCAAAATTGAATTGAATACTTCTGAAGAAATTAAAATCGAGAAATTTAAAGGGAAGCAAATCACAGAAGATGCTTATATAAAATTCATGAATAAAATGAACTTTCAAAGAAGAACAAAAAAATAAGTATTAATTATTCTATGAGGAAAATAATAATTTTACTTCTTTTTTTATTTCATCAATTCATTAGCTCTCAAGCTTTAAATGGAAAAGTAACCTATACAGTGAATTCTGAGAGTCAGTCTTTTTTGAAAGGGTTGCCTAATAATAAGAAGATAAGCGAGAAAAGTAAGACGAATCTTAAAAAACTTATTAGAACGGCGAAACCAATGAACTTTCATTTGATATTTGAAGGAAAGGAGGCTGTGTATAGGGCTGAGTATGACTTTCCAACAAGGTTAAGATTAAAATTAGGGATGAATCTTACAAGTTTATTAGCAAGTGGAAATTATACTTTTTATTCAAATTTGAATGAGAAAATTGTTCATGGACAAAATTACTTTGTTAATGGGGTTGATATTCTTTACAAACCAATTAAGTGGAATTTAACTCAAGAAACAAAATCAATAGGAGGCTACAGGTGTTTTAAGGCTACCGCATATATCCGCCAAGAACAATTACCAGGAAATAACTTAATGGGGCCGGTAATTGCATGGTTTACTCCAGAAATTTCAGTTCCTTTTGGAATTCAAAATTTTAAAGGACTACCAGGTTTAATAATGGAACTTTTTGTAAATATAGAAAGAGGAAACTTACATTATAGAGCAACGAAAATTGAATTAAACACGAAGGAAAAATTTAAAATAAAAAAAATAAAAGGAAAAACAATTTCCGAAGATACGTATATAAAAATGATTCAAAAAATGAATTCTCAAAGAAGGAAAAAATAAAAAAGGTTCCAAAGAAATATCACTATGAATAAAATAGTATTTATAATTCTTTTTTTTGCATTCAATATTGCAAATTCACAAGGTTTAACGGGGAAAATAACTTACCAAGCAACTTCTAATAGTGCAATTAATAGAGAACGCGTAAAAAAAGACAAAAAAATGTCAGAACGGGAAAGAAAATATTACTTAAAAATTATTTCCAAAGCGGTACCAGAAAATTTTCAGTTGACATTTAAAAATAATGTAGCTATGTTTCAAGCCGAATACGATATACCGACTAGAAGGAGACTTGGTTTGGGGATGAATTATACTGCTATGTTAGCTCATAGTGAAAAAAGATATTTTAGTAAAATGACCTCTAAACATGTTTTAGGTCAAAGCTTTTTTACAGATGCGGTAGTGATCGAGTTTGAACCAATTAATTGGCAGTTAAGTCAAGAAACAAAAATGATTGGCAAGTACAAATGTTACAAAGCAACGGCCAAAATAGAGAAAGAACAGTCTCATTATAGTGAAAATTATATCAAACCCATTGTGGCTTGGTACACTCCAGAAATACCAGTTCTTTTTGGGATTCGAAATTTTAAGGGACTGCCTGGTTTAACTATGGAATTAGTCATAGATATTCAACGTGGGCAGGTAGTTTTTAAAGCCACTAAAGTAGAATTAAATATTACAGAAAAAAATAAAATTGAAGAGTTGAAAGGAAAAGTGATTTCTGAAGACGCGTATATAAAAATGATTCAAAAAATGAATTCTCAAAGGAGGAAGTAATAAAAAGGTTCGAAAGAAATATAGCTATGAAAAAAATAGTAATAATAATTCTTTTTTTTGCATTCAATATTGCAAATTCACAGGGTTTAACAGGGAAAATAACTTACCAAGCAACTTCTAATAGTGCAATTAACAGAGAATGCATTAAAACAGATCGTTTAATGTCTGAGCGTGAAAAAAAAATGCAATTGAATCTTATTTCTAAATCTGTAGCTGAAAACTTTCACCTGATCTTTGATGGAAATATTTCTGTTTTTAAAGCGGAATACGATATGCCAACTAGAAGGAGATTAGGCTTGGTAATGAATTATACAGGTTTCCTGGCTCATAGTCAATACATATACTTGAGCAAAATAGGCTCTAATCATGTTTTGGGACAAAGCTTTTTTAAAGATAGGGTGGTAATCGCTTATGAACCCATAAGTTGGCAGCTAACACAAGAAACAAAGTTGATTGGGGAGTATATATGCTATAAGGCAATAGCATTAATAAAAAATGAGCAAGCACATTATAGCGATAATTATATCAAACCAATTGTAGCTTGGTACACGCCCGAAATACCTGTGCATTATGGGATCCGTAATTTTAGAGGATTACCGGGCTTAACGTTGGAATTAACAATAAATACGGGCAAGGGAGAAGTGCTTTATAAAGCTACTAAAATTGAGTTGAATCCCTCAGAAGAAATAAAAATAAAAAAACTGAAAGGAAAAACAATTTCCGAAGATGCTTATATAAAAATGATTCAAAAAATGAATTCTCAAAGGAGGAATAAATAACGAAGTTATTAACTATAAGTCAATTTATTAAAAGCATGAAGAATTGTATACTATTAATCATAACGTTTTCATTAACTAATGCTTTCGCTCAAAAGACAAAGGGAATTATTACTTACGAGGTAACATTAGATTCTAAACAGTATTTGAACAATTTAGAAAAAAACATCAAATTGAATGCATTTGTAAAAAAGGTAAAAATTAGAGACGCTAAAAAATCAAGTTCAATTAATTTTTTTTTATCCTTTGTTGGAAAAGAAGCTATTTATAAAGAGGAATTTGATAAATCTACAAAAAGACGCTTAGGTATGAAAAAAAACTTCACTTCTACTGTAGCGAGGGGAGATTGTACCTATTATTATAATTTTGAAACTAAAGAAGCTTATAGAAATAGCTTTTGGACAAATCAATTGAATCTTAAAATGAGTGCTGTTAACTGGACTTTATCACAAGAATCTAAAAAGATAGGAAATTATATATGTTATAAAGCTATAGGAGTTTCTAGTGAAATACAAGAATATGAATTTATTGAACCTATAATTGCTTGGTATGCTCCTGAAATTCCTGTTCCTTTTGGTATTGCAAATCTTAACGGGTTACCTGGTTTAACACTTGAGTTAACAACCAGCTTTGAGCGAGGTAAATTATTTTATAAAGCTACTAAAATAGAGTTGAATCCCTCAGAAGAAATAATAATCAAAAAACCAAAAGGAAAAGTTATTTCCGAAGATGCGTATATAAAAATGATTCAAAAAATGAATTCTCAAAGAAGGAAAAAATAAATGAATATAAGTTTCGTAAAATTAAATTTCAGCCTATTTATTTGCTTTCTATTTTGTTACTGTTCTTATGGGCAAACAAGAAGTATAAAGGGAATTGTTTCTGATGAAAAAATGGAAGCATTGCCGTATATAACGGTCATGGCAAAGCCAGTTGATAAAACAAAATCCATGAAATTTGCTATGACAGATGTCTTGGGACAATACATCTTGAAATTGGAAAAGAGTGGGTCCTATGAAGTTTCTTTTACAAGTATGGGATTTGAAACTTTTAGCTTTATTTATAATGCAGAAGAGGATGTAAGAAAAGACATACAGCTCCATGAAAAAGTAAATCAATTAGAGGCCGTAGTAATAGATTTACCAATTGTGGTTAAAAAAGATACCATTGTTTATAAGACAGACAAATTTGTAACTGGTGAAGAGCGGAAATTAAAAGATGTTTTAGAAAAATTGCCAGGTATAGAGGTTGACGATGCTGGAAACGTTACAAGCAACGGAAAAAAAATCACTCATATGTTGGTTGAAAATAAAAAGTTTTTTGGCGGAAACAGCAAATTGGCTGTTGAAAATATACCCGCAGATGCGGTTGCAAAAGTAGAAGTTATTGATGATTATAATGAAGTGACTTTTTTAAAAGGAATGCATAAGTCGGATAAAATGGCAATGAATATAAAATTAAAAGAAGGCAAAAAGAATTTTGTATTTGGAGATGTGGAAGCTGGAAAAGGAAATAAAGAGTACTATCAATCACATGCCAACTTATTTTATTACCAACCTAAGTTGAATGTGAATTTTATTGGAGGCATCAACAATTCAGGAAAAAAAACATTGACGATGAATGATTACCAAAGTTTTATAGGCAATGCTTCTTCTGTATTTAATTCTAGAGATATTGGTCAGGAAAAATCGAGTATTAGTGAATTTGTGGAAGCAACAGATGTAATTAAAAGCAGACAAAAAGTTGGGGCGCTTAATTTGACAAAGTCTCTGAATAAGAAATTAGATATTTCAAGTTATTTGATTGCTTCAAGTTCAGACAATGAAGATTTTAAAGAAACCATCAATCAGTATTTGGTTCCCGATAGGAGCTATACAGAAAATCTAACAAATTCAGGGAATTCGAATAAGAGTTTTGGAATAGGGAAATTAAACATCGATTATAAACCAAACGACAAAGAAGAGATTATTGTAAAGGCATTGGGTAAGAAAAGTAAGCAATTCAATGAAAGAGCGTTGCGCTCTAAAATAAATGAAAGCAATCGATTGATAGCCAATACTGCAGATGCAGCAAATTATTATGCCAACGGAAGTTTAGAATGGCATAAAAAGATAGCAAAGAAACATGCTTTTTCATTGAGCGCTATGGCTACAGTAAATAAAGATGACTCTGAGGCATTATGGGAAACCAATCAGGCTTTTTTAAATGATTTATTGCCTTTGGAAGAAGAGGATATCTATAAATTAAGTTTGATACGAACTAAGAAAAAAAATAACCTAAAAATGTTACTTAAGCATTATTGGACCATAAGTAATGATAATTTTCTTCATTTTACCGTAGGTAATAAATTAAGTAAAGAGCTTTTTATTACTGAGGATAAGCAGTTGCTAGAAGACAATTCAGAAAATAATTTTTCAAGTTCGGAATTTAACAATCATATAGATTTTGAATTGAATGATTTTTATGCAGGTTTGCACTCAGATTTTCGTTTAGGAAAGTATGAATTTGCTCAAAGCTTATTTGCACATAATTATAAATGGAGCGTGAATCAATTGAATTTAGTTGCCGAGAATAAATGGATTTTCTTACCTGATTTTCAAATTAGAGCAAACTATAGATCCTTTGGAAGATTTCGATTTAATTATAGAATGACCAATTCTTTTGCAGATGTTTCCAAGTTGGCAAATAGATATTATTTAAGGTCCTATAATTCTGTTTATAAAGGAAATGAAAATTTAAAGAATGTTTTGTCAAATTCATTTACGTTTAGTTATACTAAATCGGATATTTTTAAAAGCTTGTTTTTAATGGTTATAGTAAATTATGAGGAAAAATTAAACGGAATTATAAATTCTGTACTTACAGATGAACAAGACAATTATTTAACGGCTGTTATGGCAGATAATGTGTATAGCAGTTGGAATGGAAATGTAATGCTACGGAAGTCATTGAGGAATTTTAAAATAAATTTTAGAACGAACTATTCAAATACAGTTTCTTTAAGAAGTATCAATTCCAATTTAATCGAAAACAAAAACACATTAGGAGGTTATGGTTTGTCAATACAAACGCTCTATGATAAATTCCCTGTTATTAAGTTAAACATCAAGCAAAGTTTTGGAACCAATAGCTCTATAGGTGGCGATTATGATTACCGAATAGACAACCCATCTATTAAAATTGAGTATGATTTTTTTAAAAACTATATTTTTTCCTTTAGTAACTCTTTTTATCGTTACAAAAACAAATCTTTAAACTTGACCAATAGTTATAATTTGGCAAATAGTCAGTTAATTTATGATCACAAAGAGAAACATTGGGGGGCACGTTTATCGGTAGAAAATTTGTTTGATGCTAAATTCAAGAATCAAAACAATTACAATGTATACGTCACTTCAGATAGTAAAACATTTATACTTCCACGAATAGTAATGGCCACATTGGTCTATAAATTATAAAATATATGTTCCTAAAAAAAATAATGATACTATTTCTAATGAGTCTGTTTTTTTCCTGTGTGCAAGGAAAAAAAGAATTAGAACCTACAGTGGCCGCTTTTGAAAAAGAAGTTTATGATTTTGGTGTTATTCCTTTTGGCCAAGACGTGCCAATTGAAATTAAATTTTCTAATAAAGGAGAAAATATTCTAAAAATTAAAAATGTAAAAACAAGTTGTGGTTGTACAGTACCTAAATTGACAAAGACTGAAGTTACAACAGGTAATGAGGCTGTTGTAAACATTATGGTAAAACCAACTAGAAGAGGAAAATTTACTTCATCAGTATATGTTTTTTACAATGGTGCAGATTCTCCTAAAAGAATTAGGATTAAAGGAGAGATAGATTATTTAGATCTATTAGAAACAGAATAAATTGGAATTATTTGAAAAATTTTCTTTATAAAAAATATCTTTTTTCTAGTATAATACTATTATTGATATTTTGGGCTATAGATTTGGCTTGGGTACTAGGTACAGCACTGGTCGTACTATTGGTTTTTGTAGGAGTTAATTACTTGCTATCCCTAATAAAATTTAAAATATTAAAACAAGTTTTTAAAGGCGGTTTTTTATTTTTTTATATAATTATTATTGCAATTACAGCTAAAGTCTTCTGTTTTGAGGTTTACAGAGTACCTAGTTCTTCAATGGAAAATACGTTAGAAATTGGTGATTTTATTTTAGTCAATAAATTAATGTACGGGCCAAAGTTACCGAATTCACTTTTAGAAGTTCCTTTTTTAAACCTAATATCTTATTTAAGCCCGAGTTTGAATAAAATGTTTAGTAATGAAAACAGAAAACATACTCGACTATCAGGAATGTCTAAAATTAAAGAACATGATATTTTTGTATTCAATATGCAATTTGGTAAAAACAATATGGATATTGTAAAACGTTGTATGGGGGCACCTGGAAGTATAATAGAGATAAAGGAAAACAATGTGTTTGTTAATGACAAAGAAGTTCACGTAAAAGGCGAAATAAAACATCTTTATTCTTTTAAGACAAAAGACAGTCTTGAAATTTTAGATTTAAAAAGAGATTTTGTTAATAAAATAAATCTTAGAAAAGATGATAAACGGGACTGGTTTAATGCGACTTTATCCATAAGTAATAAAGAAAAATTAGTTAATGAACTTAAAATTGATTCAATCAATATTTCTTCAGGATCTAGTAGGTACAAACCCAAAATTTTTCCATATTCCAAAAGAAAAAAATGGAGTATTAGTAATTATGGTCCTTATAAAATTCCTTATAAAGGCATGAAAATTCTGTTGAATGCTGAAAACTATGCATTGTACAATGCTATCATAAAAAAACACGAAAAAGTTATAATAAAAAAAGATAGCAGAGGGTTTTTTATAGATGATGTTGTAATTACTGAATTTGTATTTACAAACAACTATTATTTTATGATGGGAGATAATAGGTCTCACTCTCAAGACTCAAGGAATTGGGGGGTTGTTCCAGAATCTAGTATCTCTGGTAAGGTTTCTAGAATTCTTTTTTCTGTTACTGATACAAAAATGAAATGGAATCGTGTGAATAAAAGCGTAGATTAGATATGGGGAATTTTTATAAAGAAAACATTAAAAAATCAATAATTGGTATTATTATAGGAGTAGGAATTTTGGTTTTTTTTAATAAAAAATATGAAGAACTACCCATGGGCATTCAAAATTCATTTAAGAATATGAATATTGAGCAAAGAGTAGAGTTTACAAAAGTACTAGAACACTACGGTCAAAAAAAAGATACTTTAAAATTAAAAGCGGCTTACTCACTTATTACTAATCTTCCTTTATATAGTTATAGAAAAATGCCTACGGCATATAACGAGTTGTTTGATTCATTATTAACGTATAAGAGTCTATTGAATAAAGATCCTAAAAACACTTCAAATTACTGTATAGAAAAAGTAAGAGATTCGTTTGTCAATGGCATAAAGTATTTTTCTGAAAATTATTTATTGTACAATAGGAAATTTATTAAAGATGTAGATACCATTAGTTCGAATGACCTTATAGAAAACATTGATTTCGCATTTAAGGCTCATAATAAACTACCTGAAAGCTTAAAATCAAATTTTAACGATTTCTGTAAATTCGTATTGCCTTATAGGAATGGTAAAGAACCTTTTGAATCAGGAAAAAGAAAGGAGTTATTTATTAAATATTCTTGGGTATATGATTCCATAAATACGATGCCAATAAAAGACATTGTTGCTAAAATTTACAATGACCTAAAAGTAAAGGTTGACTTCGATAGATTGCAAAAATATAATTTAAATTTATCACCTAGTCAATTTGAAGTAATACAATCTGGATTATGCAGAGATGTTACCAATTATTTTGTTTTCCTATTTAGGTCACTTGGTATAGCTGCTGGATCTGATTATTTATTACATTGGGGAAATACCCATCACTCGTTGGGGCATGATTGGTTTTTTATAAAAATCAACAATGAATTTTTACCTGTACAAGCAGAATATAAAGGATTGGATTTTACTAAGGTGGACGACAGGTTTGATTTAAGCAGTATACCAAAAATATATAGGACAAATTTTGAAAGAATAAATTATAAAAATTTAAAAATAATTCCTGATGAAGATGTCACAAGTGAATATATATTAACATCAACAATAAGTATTAAAAATAAACATGAATTAGATTACAGTGGAGAATTTAAACTTTGTGTTTTTGATAAAAAAAATAATTGGGCTATTGTGGATGAAAACTTCATAGAAATAAACAAACAAGTTACTTTTAGGAATGTAGGAAGAGGTGTATTGTACATTGTAACGACCGAAGATATTAATCAACCAATCAACAGTCCCTTCTATCTCGATTTTAAAGGAAATACTATTTTTTTTGATAACAAAAGCAAGGAGGTAGATTTGGTTAAGTTGTTGAGAAAATATCCACCGATTAATCCCGCTGTGAATCAGAAAATAAAACGACTTAAATCTTTGAATTTTTGTAAAGTATTAGGAAGTAATTCTACAGACCAAGAAAGCTTTAAGGAAATTTACAAGATTAAAAACTTCTCTAGCTCTCACGATTTGCTTTTCATTTTTGATAAATTAAAATACTATAGATATTATCAATTATTAGGTGATAAAAATAAATTAATTCATTTGGCTGGATTGACTCTTGTTAATGAAAACGAAAAATTAATAAATACGACAAAAGTAATTGTTAATAATAGGAGAAACTTTCGTACATCAAAGAATTTGGAAGGAAGAATTATTGATTTTAATCCACTGACTTCAGTCAGTTTAAAAAATTTAAATATCATTTTTGAAGTACCGAAAAAAACGAAAGTTTCAGGTTTTAAAATTCAAGCTAGAAATGATGATAATCATATCAATATAGGAGAAGAATATGAGTTAATGGTGTTTGATAAGTCTTGGAAAAGCATAAGAAAAGAAGTTGCACAGGATACGGTCTTAAGATATGAAGGACTTACAATAGATGGGCTCTATGTTTTACATAACCTAACAAAAGGTAATGAGGAATGTGTTTTTACAATTGATAATAATGGAAATCAGTTTTGGTTTGGAATTTCAGATATTAAAGAATTAAAGAAAGATTTTGAATATTAATATTTAAGTAGATTTTTTTCATAAAAGTCTACTTAGTGTTAGCTAGCTAACATTTAAAAAGGAAGCAGTCGGCTAATTTTGTTTTGTATTCATATAAAAACAAAACAGAATGATTCAAAAAAGTTTAGCCATGGCTTTCGTAGCCTTTAGTACCTTATTTATTTCTTGCAATGATAATGATGATCATGACACTTCTTCAAATTTAACCTTAGCCATTACTGGCCTAAATGATTTAGGAGCAGATTATGTGTATGAAGGATGGATTCTTGTCGATGGAAACCCTGTGACTACAGGAACCTTTAGTGTGGATGAAAATGGAACCCTTTCTGAAACAGATTTTCCAATGGACAAAAGTGTTTTGGCAAGTGCCACAAAATTTATTTTAACAATAGAACCTAAAGTAGGCGATGCTCCTGAACCTTCGGAAACGAAATATTTGGTAGGAGATTTTTCTGGAACTTCAGCAAATGTATCTACAGGAATTATTGGTGATTTTAGCGCGGTAGCCGGACAGTTTATTTTGGCGACACCAACCGACAATTCGACAAATGACGCGAATAATGAAAACGGAATTTGGTGGTTAAATCCAACCACAAGTCCAGCCCCAATACCAACACTAGTTTTGCCAACTTTACCAGCAGGCTGGAAATATGAAGGATGGGTTGTGGCCAATGGAACCCCTATTACTACCGGAACCTTTACCAATGTGGCAGCAACTGATGATGCAGCTCCGTATAGCGGATCTGATGCTTTGGCAGCACCAAATGGAGCAGATGGATTTTTTCCTGGAGAAGATTTTTTAAACCATGCGCCTAGTGGTGTTAGCTTTCCTTTAGACGTTAGAGGGAAAACGGCTGTCATTTCAATTGAGCCTTATCCAGATAACAGTCCGTTGCCTTTTACTTTAAAACCTTTGGTAGGAGAAGCAGGACAAGAAACGGCACCGACATTGCATACCATGAATTCAAATGTTACAGCAAGTTTTCCTAGCGGAAGTGTTTGGAGATAATTCAATAATTTTATAGTCTCAAACTCCTTCTATTATGTAGAAGGAGTTTTTTTGTTTGTAGAAGGATTGCTTTCATCAAAGCTATTTTAGAAGGCTTTTGCTATCTTTGCCGAAAAAATAGACTCCTTGAATAAAATAATTTTTCTTAGAATTATCCGTGCTTTTGTAACGCTTAGCTTTGGTGGTGTGCTCATTGGCTATTTACATGAACAAGATTTACTTTTGGCAGGTATACTGGCTTTGTTGTTAGCGTATAAATTGAACAAAGAAATTAAAGAAGACAAAAGAGTAGGGAAGACAAGTATTTTACTTTTAGGTACTGGTATTAGCTGTCTTGTTGGCGTGTTGGCTGAAATTTGGGGAATTCATAATGCATATTGGACCTATCATGACTTGAGCAATGGAAGAGAATTTCCGTACTGGTTGCCCTTTGCTTGGGCTTTTACTTTTGTGTATTTCTACAGGTTTGAAAAAGTTGTTTTTGGAAACTTAAAACTAAAAACACTGAAAGCTAAATTATTGGTGGTCATGTTAATCTATGCCATATTTCCAACCGTAGGAGAAATGATTACCATTTATATGGGGGTTTGGACTTATCATTGGGAGTATCAATTTGTAGGAGTCCCACTATTGGCCATCTTTTTATTGATTTTTGTCCATAATTTTATTTTTATTTCTATTGTGTATTTTGTGCAAAAAAGAAAATTGAAAGACCCCGTTTTTGATATAAAAAAATCTTTACTTCGATAAAAAATAAAAATCCTTTCAGCTGACTTGTGAAAGGATTTTTAAGAACTGTTTATTTCGTTTTGTTAAACATATATCGAGCTATTTTCCACTGACCTTCTTCCTTTTGAAATACAAATAATTCTCTGTTTTCTTCAGGTATTGTTGTTTTATTGGCATGTATTAAAGTACCTCCTTTAGAACGAGTCATTGCAAATGCCATTTCGTTTTCTATGTGAATTTCATCTATATAAAATTGGATCGATAATTGGATTTGAGAAAATACAAATTCATAAGCATCTAGAATTTGTTCTTTGCCAATGGCTGATGGTGCGTTGCTAGGCATAAAAGCACCGTCTTTAGTGTATAGGGAAGTGGCCTTTACTGCATCAGAAGCATTTAATGTCTCTTTATAGGTGTTTAATAAATTTTCAATTTCTTGTTTTGCTTGGTTTTCCATAATTTCTTTATTTTTTAAGGTAGAATTGTTTTGTTGTTTTTCTTGTTGACAGCTGAATAAACTTATGGTCAAAAGAATAAGTCCAAGTGTTTTTTTTATTTTCATATGAATGCGTTTTTTGTACAATGCAAAGATGCGATGCAACAAGAACGTTAGCCTATATACTAGAACAAGAAAAAAACTTAAGATAGATTAAGAATGAAGAAAATTGGGCTTATTTGTGAAGGATGTTTTTTCGAATTTTACTTAAAAATTCTGGTGTAATACCAATATAAGAAGCTATTTGAACATTGGAGATTCTATTCAATAAAGCAGGGTTTTCTTCCGTAAATTTTAGATATCGTTCTTCTGCAGTATCACTAATATTCTGTAAAACTCTTTTTTGAAGATTTATAAAGGCATTTTCTACAAGGACTCTAAAATAACGGTCAAACTTAGGGAAATGAGTGTATAAATAAAGGAGATCATTTTTTTCAATTTGTAAAATAGTTCCTTTTTCTAAGGCTTCTATATACAGTCCACTGGGCGTATTGTCATGAAAACTTCCAATATCTGAAATCCATTCATTTTCTATCGAAAACTGTAAATTGTGCTCCTGACCTTTGTTGTCAATTTTATACATTTTAAAACAGCCTTCTATAATAAATGTATACTGCTTGCAAATTTCTCCTTCGGTTAATAAAAACTGCCGTCTCTTTATTTTTCTTTCTTTTACAAAAGCTAATAAGCTATTGATTTCCGTTTCATTTAGTTTTTGAAAACTAGAGAGGTGTTGTATGAGGCCTTGAAATTGCATTAGTTGGCTGATCCTCTTCTTCGAGTAAATGATCCTAATAAAATAATAACCAAGGTGAGCATGGCAATTCTAAAAATATAATCGCCGTGTTGTGCGTAAAAAGTAATTTCTTTATTGGTGGAAATAGCTCCTTTTAAAACTCCTTTTTCTTCGTAAGCCAAAGAGTCCATAATATCTCCTTTGGTGTTGATCAAAGCAGAAATTCCTGTATTTGCCGAGCGGGCAATACTTCTTCTGTTTTCAATAGCTCTTAATCGAGCCATGCTTAAATGCTGCTTGTGCCCCTGACTGTTGTTCCACCAACCATCATTGGTAATAATAGCGAAAAAATCAGCACCTTTATGTGTGTAGTCCGTAACATATTCCCCATAAATAGATTCGTAGCAAATAATAGGCGCCATGGTGTTGCTGCCGTTGCTAAATACCTTTCTGTATTTTTGAGTAGTTAGGGTGGAAACTGAACCTCCTAAGTCAATCATAGAATTTCCTAATAAGGGATTTAACACCGCTCTATAAGGAATATGCTCTACACCAACCACTAATTTCGATTTGTGATAGGTTTCCGTTTTTTTGTTATTCTGAATAAAAAAGGAAGAGTTAAAGCTATTGTACCACTCTTTGCTGTTTCTATAAAAATTAGCGGTGGCATTGGGCGTGTCTTTTTCTGTAAAACTATTCACAAAAGTAATTCCGCTTAAAAATGTGGCTGAAGGATTTTTTTGAATAAAATTGTGTAGCAATAAATACTCTTGTGTTTTTTCAAAAGTTTTTAGCAACCTAGGTTTTGGCAATGTTGTTTCTGGTGCAATAATAAAGGCTACTGTGCTGTCTAATTTTTCAGAAGCAAGGTTAATTAAATTTTGCGCCATGCTTATATTTGACACATTGTATTTTTCGGTATACGGGTCTACATTGGGTTGTAAAACTAAAACACGCACTTTTTCTTTTGGCGTTTCAGTTGTTTCATAAAGGTATAAAGATGAAAAAACACCAATAATAATAATGGTTACCGCTCCTAGTATTCCTTTTATAAAAAGTTTGCTATTTTTATTCGTATAGAAATTTAAAAAACTTTTATAAAGCAAGCAGTTGACAAGCCATACCCATAAAGTTCCTCCAAAAACACCCGTATATTCATACCATTGTACCCATTTGTAATTGTTGGCAAAACCGTTTCCTAAATTCAACCAAGGCCAAGATAGTTCCCAGTTTAAATGAAATTTCTCAAAACCAATCCACAAACAAACCAGTGAAATAAGACTTAGTTTGGTGGCCATTTTTGAAGCTATTAAATGATAGGCAAAAAAGACCAAAGTCATTAAGAAGGCATTGGCAAAATTGGCAAACAACATTCCAAAAGGCGTTGCAAAATACAACCACCAAGTGGTAGAAAGGTTAAAGAGTAGAAAACATGCATAGGCGCTAAAGAACACCAACTTTTTTTTATGCTTGGATTCTGAAGTTCGAATAAAATGTTCGGCTAATAATAAGGGAACAAAGCCAATAAATAGAAACAAAGGAAAACCATAAGTAGGCCATGCAATAGAAAGAATCAGACCGCTAAGAACAGCCAACAAGAAAGGTTTCATCATTTCTTAAAAAAATTAAAATCAAATTTTAGTGAAAAAGTATTCGAGTATAAGGCATTACCAGAACTGGCAATATTTGACAAAGCATAATCAATTTGTATGCCCTTGTAAGCAAATCCTAAACCTAAATTAGGCTCTAAGGTTAACGAACTAGAACTGTCGTTAAAAGGGTTTTTATATTGAAAATTACCCACACCTGCTCTTAAAAAAACAAATTTTGAATAATCCAATTGAAAACCTAAGGAAGGAGTTGCACTCATATTTGACGAAGCAAACACATCATTGGTTTCTGCAAAACGCACGTGCAAGTCGAGTTCCGACAACAAATTAAATTTTTTGTTTTTTAGCACAAAATTTCGAGCAATTCCAAAATGTAATTTAGGCAAGGTTATTTCTTGTGTGCTAGGTGTTTCTTGGTTTTGTCCGGGAATGGCATTTTGAATGGCTTCCAAACCTTCTGAATCAATGGTCCAATAATTAAAAGTTGTGGTAATATCTCTCAACATCAAACCCAATTTCCAGGCCCCTAATTTGTATTGCGCACCAATATCTAATCCAAATCCCCAAGAAGAAGCAAAATCACCAATCGTTCGTCTCACAATTTTGGCATTGATCCCGACTTGTAAATTTTTAATAGTTTTTATTTTTTTTGCAACCGCAAAATTCAAGGCATAATCGGCAGCAGAAAAGAGGGAAATTCTATTGTAATCAATTCTTCCATCGCTATCTATTAAAGCAGTGGTATTTAAAATATCATCTACCCCAAAACGAATTAAGGCAACGGCCAATACTAAATCTTTAGCTCCTTCAGGTACAAAAGCGGCTGCCGCATAATCGTAATTTCCTATTCCTGCAAATTGTGTGGTGTGCATTAAAGCACCTTCATTTACTTTTACCGCTGCCAAACCTGCAGGGTTCCAATAAATTGAATTGACATCGTCTGTAGTTGCTGTTACGGATTTACTCATTCCCAAAGCAGCAGCATCCACTCCTATATTTAAAAATTCATTTGAGTATTTACGTGCCGTCTGACCATGTGCCATTTGAAAAGCGATAAATAAGATAAAAATGATTTTTTTCAAATTGTTTTTTTTAGCGGTATATGATTGCAAATATAATCTTATTTTAAGGTTTTAGTGGCTCACAAGCAGATTTGCTTACGAAGTTTGTGATTTTTTTTTCTAGCCAGTCTCTTTTTCTGAAATTTTCTATAAATCCAATATGACCGCCGGTGTTTGTCAGTTCTAAAAACAAGTGTTTATGACTTTTGGCAGTGGCTATAGGAAAACATGATGCTGATAAAAAAGGATCGTCTTTGGCTGTGATAAAATAGGTAGGCAAGGCAATGTTTTTTAAATCCTTGTTGGCACTTGCTTTTGCCCAATAATCTTCCGCGCTTTTAAAGCCAAATGATGGCGCCGTAAAATGATGATCAAAATCGTAAAAGTTTTTAGCAGCCCTAATTTTATCCATATTTTCAATTGTATTCGGAAAAAGCGCATCTTTTTGAAGGGCTTTTTCTACTAACGTATTTAAAAAGCGTTTCATATATATACGATTGCTTTTTTTAGACAATTCAACAGAAGAACCTTTTAAATCGATTGGTGCTGAAACAGCTACGGCCTTTTTTAATAGACTAGGGTACTGTGTGCCTTTTTCGCCAAGGTATTTTAAGGTCATATTTCCACCTAAAGAAAAACCGATCAGGTTGAGTTCGGTATAGTGGTAGTTTTTAGATAGGTGAGTTATGACAAAATCTAAATCTCCAGTTTCGCCACTATGATAGGCTTTGAATTTTTTATTGAGTTCACCACTGCAACCTCTTAGGTTAAAAACAACGACATCAAAATGATGTTCATTCAAATGTTTTGTGGTAGAAAGCACGTATTTTGAATTTGAGCTTCCTTCCAAACCATGAATTAAAATAGCCAAACGGCTAGCATTAACCGTAGAAAAATCTAAATCTATAAAATCCTGATCGCTTGTCGTAATTCGAGTTCTGGTATAACTAACGGTTGGTTTGGTAAACAAAGTTCGAAACACGGTATTGACATGTTTGTTTCTGAACACATGAGCAGCTTTAAAATCTGATTTTAGTAGTGGCATGCTGCAATAGTAAGAAAAATTACAAGAAACATTGTGAAAAAAAAGAGAATGATTTTGTAACTGAGTATGAAGGGATTGTTTCGAAATTGTAAAGTTTTTATTTTTTAAGGGTAGGGTTAAAAGGAAGGCACTTGTTTTAGTTATATAAAGCGACAAAAATGATGATAGCAATAAAAAATAAAATAAAGGAATTTACGCCTATTTCTCTAAAAGAAATTGCTGCTGTTTCTTTAATGAAAAGAACCGACACAAAATTTGTCATTCCTATGCAAAAGCTAGCGCAAGTCTTAGAAAGTATAGGGAAGTATTACAAAGTGCTGCAAATTGATGACAATAGAATTATGCAGTATTCGTCGATGTATTATGACACAGCAAATAAAGATTTTTATACAGAACACCATAATGGAAAAATCAACCGAGTAAAAGTTCGCATTCGTAAATATGTAGATTCTAACATTAGCTTTCTTGAAATAAAGGAAAAAGACGGTAAAGGAAGGACCAATAAATCGAGAATTGCTATTGATGGCTTTGAAGAAAAACTTTCTGAGGAGTCTAATTCATTTATAAAAAAAGTAACGGGTAATGAATTGGATTTACACCCAACCCTAACCAATAATTTTGACAGAATTACGTTGGCAAATACCCAATCCAATGAGCGGGTTACGATCGATTTAAATTTGACCTTTTCGCAATGGGATAAAGTAAAAAAAGTTGAAAATTTAGTCATTATAGAAGTAAAACAAGAAGGGGTAGACCGAACTTCTGAAATTATAAAAGCACTGAAATCGTTACACTACAATTCGTACAGTATGAGCAAATATTGTATTGGTATGTTAGGCTTGTACAAAGGAATAAAGTACAACAGATTCAAACAAAAATTAATTAAAATTAACAAATTAACAGCGTAACAATGGAAATATTTGGAGTCCCAATTTTTGACAATGATTTTTTTAAAATGCTTTTTCGTTTTGCATTAAATCTATTTTTTCTAACCATAATCATTCGTTTTTTATATTATAAAAATTCAAGAAATAAGGAATATTTTTTCACCTATTATATGATCAGTGTCATTGTGTTTTTCTTATGCTTCACCTTAAAGAAGTTTGAATTGGATATTGGAATGGCACTTGGACTTTTTGCCATTTTCGGAATTATTCGCTACAGAACCAATCCTGTAGAAATAAAGGAAATGACCTATTTGTTTGTCGTTATTGGCGTGTCCGTTATCAATTCCTTGGCGAATAAGAAAATGAGCTATGCCGAATTGTTGACCGCCAATAGTATTGTAGTAGCTATTTTGTACTATACCGAATGGTTCTGGACTCTAAAACATCAGGTGAGTAAAACAGTGGTGTATGAGATTATTGAAAACATCAAACCGAGCAATCGAAATTTATTAATTGAAGATTTGGAAGAGCGTGTGGGGGTGAAAATTGAAAAACTTAAAATTGGCGATGTCGATTTTTTAAAAGACACCGCAGTTATTACCATTTTTTATCAGAATGGAAACTCCTAAAATGTATACCATGAAGAAATTAAAAATAATTTTGCTGCTGTGTGTTTTTAGCTTTGGCATTTCTTCGGCGCAAAGTAGCGACGATCAACAAGATTTAGAAAGTTGGACAAGCATAGCCTTGAAATATAAAATCAATAAAAAATGGGAGGTAGAATTGCAAGAGCAATTTCGTTTGAAAGAAAATATTTCTGTGACAGATCAATATTTTACCCAATTGGATGGTAGCTATAAAGTAACTAAAAACCTAAGCTTAGGCGCCGGATTACGGTATATAAACTCAAATGATAACAAAGGAAATATTCAAGGATATGAGCAACATTTTCGCTATCATTTTGATGTAAGCTTCAAACATAAAATCAATGATTTTACCTTAAAACATCGATTGAGATATCAGAATAAAAACGAACTCGGTGTTTCTGAAGCAGAAGGCGATTATGCAAAAAAGAACCTGCGATTTAAATCTTCTGTCAATTACAATTTCAATAATTGGAAACTAGACCCAAAATTTTCTGCAGAAATATTTAACCGTTCTGAAGAAGGCGAAGAAAATGGTTTTAATAAATACAGACTGACTTTAGGAACAAGTTACAAACTGAAATCGGCAGGAGAAATTGGACTGTATTACAGAATGGAAAAAGAATTGAATGAAAGTCTACCCAAAACAACAAATATTATAGGATTGAATTATACCTACACGTTTAAAAATAAAAAATAATGAAAACAATAACAGCTAGAATACCACTAAAATTAAGTAAGATGAGAAATTTAAAAACCCTACTATTTTCAATATGTATGTTCCTGTTGCTATTTTCTTGCGCTAGTGAGGATGTAACTGCAATTACAGATGAGGAAATTATAGACGAACAAGAAGAAGAGGAAGGAGAAGAAACCGTAGTTGATGATGCCGATTTTGTGGCTACAGATTGGACTACTGATACGCATAGTAAAGATGGAGCTCCTAATTTTGATGAAATTTTTCCAGATGATGAAGTCAAAAGAATTGACATTGTGATTACTGAAGAGCGATGGGAAAGTATGTTAGCAGACATGACCAGTAATTATGGTGCCTTTGGAGGTACAAGTACGGGCGGTGGTCCTGGAGGCCAAGGAGGACCAGGTGGTCAAGGTGGTGGTGGCTTAACAGAAGTAGATGAAAATCCTATTTTTGTACCTGCGGAAGTTTTTTATGAAGACAAAGAATGGTACCGAGTAGGGGTTCGATTTAAAGGGAATTCTAGTTTGCAATCAAGTTGGAAAGCAGGTATTTTAAAATTATCTTTTAAATTAGATTTTGACGAATACGAAGATGACTACCCACAAATAAAAAATCAACGTTTTTACGGATTTAAAAAATTAAGTCTTAAAAACAATTATGATGACGCTTCATTAATGCGAGAAAAAGTAGCTGCCGATGTATTTAAAAATGCAGGTTTGGCCATGTCTCATACTTCATTTTGTACCGTTTATGTAGATCATGGAAATGGTCCTCAATATTTTGGATTGTATACTTTAGTCGAAGAAGTTGATGATACGGTAATTGACGCACAATTTTCTAGTGATGATGGAAACTTGTACAAGCCAGACGGAGATGCGGCTTCTTTTGCAAGCGGAACTTTTGATCAGGATGAGTATGAAAAGAAAACAAATGAAGACGAAGCTGATTTTTCAGACGTGCAAAGTTTGTTGACCATTATTAATGATGGAACGAGAACTACAGATGCTGCTGCTTGGAGAGCTAGTTTAGAGGCCGTTTTTGATACAGATATTTTCTTAAAATATTTAGCGGTAAATACCGTAATCCAAAACTGGGATACCTACGGAAGAATGACCCATAATTATTTTCTTTACAACAATCCGGATACGAGTAAATTGACATGGATAGCGTGGGATAATAACGAAGCTTTACAAACAGGGAAACAAGGAGGTTCATACGCTTTAAATTTTTCAGGATTAAGTGCTTCTCAATGGCCAATTATTGGAAATATGTACCAAGATGCCGTGTACAAAGCAAAGTATGGCGCATATTTACAAGAAGTAATAGATGGTGCTTTTAATGAAACTACGATGCAAGCTTTGTATACAAGCTATGCGGCATTGATTGAACCGTATGCTACGACAGAAGTTTCTGGTTATACTTTCTTAAGCAGTAGTTCTGCTTTCCAATCGGGCGTTAATGCATTAAAATCGCATGTGACTTCTAGAAAAGCAGCTGTTGAAAGTTATTTAGATTAAATATATTTTGAATTAGTGAGTGCAAAGCTTCGTAAGAAATTACGAAGCTTTTTTTATTGAAATTCAGTTTTTTAGCGTCGTATAGTATTCAATTCATTAAAAGCAAAATGGTACTTAAAGTGTAGGTATTTATATGGGGGCGACTTGGTCGTTTTTTTGTACTGAAACTTCTCGTCACTTTTCTTACTTTTACAAAAAAGTAAATCGAAGCACATGAAAAAACACATTCCCAATCTAATTACCTTAGGAAATTTATTAGCAGGTACCATCGCTGTGTTTTATGCGGTTTTAGGCCAATTGGAATTTGCCGCTTTGTTTGTGATCATTGGAATTGTTCTTGATTTTTTTGATGGTTTTGCAGCAAGAATTTTAAAAGTGCAAGGAGAACTTGGAAAACAATTAGATTCTATGGCTGATATGGTTACTTCAGGAGTGGTACCAGGAATTGTTTTGTTTCAATTAATTTTAAGAGGAAGTAGCAACAGCAGTTTAGCAAGCGTATTTACATGGCAAACTTTTGAGTTTTTACCTTTTATAGGCTTGCTAGTCACTTTAGGTTCTGCCTACCGATTGGCCAATTTTAATATAGATACACGTCAAAGTACTTCATTTATAGGTTTGCCGACTCCGGCCAACACTTTGTTAATTGTTTCGTTGCCTTTAATTATTAGTTTTAGCAGTGCTGGTTTTTATGTAGATTTGGTTCAAAATCCGTATGTGCTTATTGGAATTAGTATTTTATGTACGTATTTGTTAAATGCCGAAATTCCTTTGTTCGCTTTAAAATTTAAAAACTTTGGTTGGGCCGACAATAATTACAAATTTATTTTCTTGTTGCTATCTGTAGTTTTACTGATAGTTCTAAAATTTGTAGCCATTCCTTTGGTTATTTTATTGTATGTATTGATTTCTGTTTGGAAGAATTTACAAAAAGCAGAATAATGGTAGAGGTTCGACAAATAGCAGCCAAAGAAACCTATCCCATTCGATTAGAATTACTTCGTGAAAATAGTCCTATTTCACATGTTTTTCAAGGTGATGAAGATGTAGATAGTTTTCATTTAGGTGTTTTTGTTGATGAGAACTTAGTCGCTGTTTCTAGTTATATGAAGTCTTCTTTTAAAAATTTTGAAGGAACACAATACCAGTTGAGAGGAATGGCAACTCAAGAAAGTTTTCAAGGAAAAGGTTTGGGTAAAGAAATGCTTCAAAAAGCAGAAATTATTCTGAAAGAAAAAAATATTGAAATTCTATGGTGTAATGCCCGTGAAGTGGCTTTGGAGTTTTATAAAAAACAAGGATTTAGGCTTGTGGGCGACTTGTTTGATATTCCCTACGCTGGGCTTCATTCAGTAATGTATAAAAAACTATAATTTTTCACTCGCTAAGGTAGGGTAAAGTAGGTATAACTTGTTTTAGTAGTGTATGAGTCACTTTCATATACTTAATTCAAGAGCAGTTGTACCGAATATTTCATTGGGAGTGGGTATTCGTATACTGTAAAAACAAAAGGGCTATCATTAATTTGATAGCCCTTCTGTATTTTAAATATGTTTCAAAACTATTCCTTTGGAAAAGATTTTTTAACGAATTTGGTTAAAATAACAATATGAACACCGTTAATTCTACCTTCAATATGCTCAGCATTGTCGTGACTTAAAGAAATATTTCGAACAGCAGTTCCTCTTTTTGCCGTAAAGTTTCCACCACCTTTTACATCTAAATCTTGTGTTAAGGTAATTGTATCTCCCGCAGAAAGTAGTGCTCCGTTGGCATCTTTATGAATGATCTTTTCATCCTCGCTTAAATGTTCTCCAGTTGCAGCAGCCCATTTTTCAGTAGCTTCTTCTAAATACATCATGTCTAGTAAATCTTGAGGCCAACCTTCTTTTTTCAAACGGTGTAACATACGCCAAGCAATTACTTTTACGGAGTCGAATTCTGACCACATACTATCGTTTAAACAACGCCAATGATTAGAATCTGTAGTTTCTGGGTTGTCAATTTGCGAACTACACGTTTCGCAAGCCAAAAGACTTTCGTCCAGTCCACCAACATCAACAGGTTTTACTTGGTATACGTTTAAATCTTTTGTAGCGGCACATAATTCGCATGCATTACCACTTCTTGCTTCTAATTCGGCTTTAATACTCATTTTATTTTTGATTTTATCCTAAGAAAATAGGTTGATTTTTATTTCTTTCGAAACGATTTTTTTTATTTGCGAATTTAAGGTTTTCACTGTAATATTTTCATTTTCGTTGCTTTTATTCTGAAAAAGACAAAAAAAGGTTTCGTTATTTGAAAAATGTCAAAGGATTTATGTTTTTGAACTTAAATTGTCCTTTCGCAATCCACGATATTCCAAAGGCAAATAAGGCAAGTGTTTCCAACCAAAAAATAAGATTATATTTTAAAGGAGATTCCTTACAAATGTTTTTATCCGTGTAGTCTACATCATTTAAGTAAAATAAAAAATAGGCAGCAATGGCTAATACACAAAACAACATGGTGAACCCACAAATTTTATAGAGTATTTTTTTCTGCTTCCAATTGGAATTTGCTTTTTCATCTGGATCTTTGACAAATGACCACAATGAAAAATAGACTAGAATGCCAAAAAACAACAAAGCACTGATAAAATGAACCATACTAGCGTTTGGAAATAACAAATCATAGCTAGCATTACAGTCTAATTCACATTGCACGCTAGTAGGAAAAAACGCAATTCCCAAAGCACATAAACCTCCAATACTGGCAAAAATAGTATCGTAGGGAAGGGAACCTTTATAGGCAAATAAGAAAAATGCGACGGCACATAAAATTCCCACAAAAAGATCTCGAATGGGTGTAAAATAATAATCACTAATTGATTTATGGATGGCCTCTCCACAATTAGGAATCAGATAAGAACTAGCGATGCAAACAATAGGGAGCAAAAATCCCAAATAACCAATAAACCTTCTTAATTTTAAATAGGTTGTTACGGCTGTTTGCTTGTTTTCAAAGGGATTAAAATTAGTTTCCATAATTTTCAGATTTCATTAACAATAAACAGAGATAGTGGTGCTTACGAGAACCATAGCAAGTAATATATATACCAAAGGCATGACAAATTGTAACCATTTGTTGTAACCTACTTTTACAATGGCTAAGGAAGCTAAGATCAATCCGGTTGGATTTATAAAAGCAAACAAGCCCATTCCATAATTATAGGAATTTACAACCACTTCTCTTCCCACACTTACGGTATCTGCCAAAGGAGCAATAATAGGCATGGTTAAAACTGCCATACCCGATGAGGATGGAATAAAAAAGGAAAGTCCGCCATAAACAAATACTAGTGCATTGGCAAAAACACCTTTGTTCATACTTTCTGTAGTCTGACTGGCATAGTACAACATGGTGTCACTAATCATTCCTTCATCCATAAGAACAGAAATACCTCTCGCAATTCCAATAATAATAGCAACACCTAATAAATCGCTAGCACCTTTTACAAAGGTATCTACAAAAACGGTTTCTTTTATTTTAGCAATAAAACCAATGCTTATAGCGCCGACTAAAAATACCGTGGTCATTTCTAAAAACCACCATTCTAAAGAAATTACCCCATAAATCATAATAGCAAAACAAAGAATAAATAAAAGGAGTATAATTTTCATTCTTGTCGTTAAGCTGTGCTGTGTTTCTGTAGAAACTAAAAACATTTTTTCAATAGCTTCTTTTTGGTCGTAAATAATAGATTTGGAAGGATCTTTTTTTATTCGCTGTGCATATCGTAAAATATAGAGTATACAAATAAGCGTACCGAGTGTTAAAACCACCAAACGACTCGTTATTCCGGTAGTCCAATTTAGGCCAGCCGCATCAGAAGCAATAATGGTACTAAACGGATTTACGGTAGAGCACATAGTGCCAATAGATGAACCAATATAAATGGAAGCTAAGGCAACAATGGCATCGTATTTTGCCGCTAGAAAAACAGGAATTAGAATGGGGTAAAAGGCGATGGTTTCTTCTGCTAAACCAAAAGTAGTACCGCCAATGGCAATAAATAAAGTTACAAAAACAATCAATAAATATTCTCGCCCGTTTAAATTTTTTGCCAACCATGCAATACCCGCGTCAAAAGCACCTGAGGCATTCATAATACCTATAAGCCCCCCAATAATTAAAACTAAAAAAATAATGTCGGCAGCCTGAATGATTCCTTTTATAGGCGATTTAAAAAAATCTAAGATGCTTTGCGGTTTCGCTGCAACAGTTTCATAGGTGTTTGGAATATTAATGGGTTTCCAAATAGCGCCCGAGCTAAATTTTTCTAAAGGAATTTTAATTCCCAACTTATTTAAGGTTTCCTGATTGGCTTTGTGTTGAATGTTTTTTTTGTTGTTTTTTTGGACAAATACATTCTCGGTTTTGTCGTAACGTAGGGTGTTGTATTTCCCTGCAGGAACAATCCATGTTAATAAGGTAACCAAACCCGCAATGATAAATAAAACGGTTGGCGCAGTTGGAAATTTTATTTTTTTCATAATCGCGTAGGGATGGATTTAAGAAGTGAAGTTTTCATTGTTATCAATGATTTTTTGATACCGGGAGATAAGGTTTTGGTATAATAAGTATCGGTCCATAATTCAACTTCAGCGGCAAGTTCTGGATATTTTTCAGCTATTTTGTAAACTAATTTAAAAGCTGTTATTCTGGTGGAAGGAATTTTTTGAACATCCTCCCAAATAGTCATGGAAAGGTCAAAAACCAGTCCTTCTGTTTCTTCATCCAATTCCATTTGCAATAAAATAAGGAGCAATTGCCGCTGGTGCCCGTCTTTTTTTAAGAGTAGAGTTTCCGTAAGTATAGAAAGATGGGGGCGAATTCTTTTGTCGTTTTTTTTCATTAAATGGCAAATGAGCCAAGCAGACCTCCAAGCGTTTGGTGCATCAACTTTTAAACCATATAATAGTAATTCGTCAAAAGTATGAGGGTTTGCATTTGCAAATTCAAGTAAAGATTCTTTAGATCTTCGGGTTAAAAACAATTCTTCTAAGTCAGTTTTCATAGTTTACATTGAAGCAACAAAAATTAGTTGAGGATAAAACTACCAGCCAATTAAAAATAAATGTGCTCGAATTCTCGGAGAGATTCCTGTTCAGTTTAAATTGAGTGAAAAATAAAGAATAAAAATACTTAAAAAAAGAATGGGATGTGCTATTATTTAGCAATTCTAATAATGTTGAAATAGGCTTTTGCATTGGTTGCTAAAAACCAATCGTTTTGTAACAAAACTTTTCCCGCATCATCAAAAATCATAAAGCCTGCAGTATTTGGAGAATAGAGACCTTCATTTAAGGCCAAAAATTCAATATTGTTTTCTCCAACTTTTAAGTGAATTTTAAAAGTTTGATACTGTCTTGTCAAGTAAATATTATTTACAGCGGGAACATCATTGGCATTCAAACGAATTTTATCTCCGTCTTCATTTCCAAAGTCCTTGCAAATAATGGTAACGTATTCGGTATCACTTTCTAAGACCCCTAAATTTTTATCAATTGCCGCTAACTGGCGGTTATTACCTGCTTGTTCTTGTTTCAAACGTTTTTCAAAAAGTTGTGCGGCTGTCAAAACACCTTTTTCTTTAAGGTCGGCCAACTCTTGAGCTTTTAGTTGGTCGTTAATGGCTTTTTCTAAATTCTTTTTGTATTTTTTTTCCTCCTGTTCCGGATTGATAAAGTCGATTTGTTTTAAACCTCCAGTATCAGAAGGAGCCACATTTAGTTTGGAGAAATTTGAATTTTTTATAGAAGTTTGTGGATTGTCAAATTGGGCATGCAAGTTTGCACTCCCAAAGGCAATAAAAAAAACGACGCTAAAAAATGAAATGTGTTTCATAAAAAATTAAAAAACAAAATTAAGGATTCATCGGTAAAGACCTGTTAAGAAAAATAAAAATTATAAGTCTTTCTTTAGAATTTTAAAAAGGTGATGGAGATCTAAAATAAGGATAGATAGTTTTCAAAATAGCGCTCACTGCTTAGTACCTCTTTTCCTATTTTAAATTGATGCTTTGGGTAAGGCAATGAAAAATAAGCAAATGAAAATCGATCTTCATTTTTGTTTTCTGGCAATCGAACACAATGGTTGAGGGCTTTTATTTTTCCTTGTGTATAATACTGCAATAAATAACCTGGAAAAATAACGACTTGGTCGGTGGCATCAATTTGAACCCATTCTTGTTTTGAATTTTGATAAAAAAAGTCACGATCAAAACCAAAAGGGAAAATCGTAAATAGGGAAACATCTGTATGTTCCGACAACCGTGTTTTGTTTTTTGCTGTTGTAGAAAAACCGTTTGTTTTGGGATAAAAATTACATGAAATCATATGACCTATATGTTCGGTATAGAATTCGGATAAACCTGGAAGCGCTAATTGCTGAATAATTTGAGTTTCTAGTTTTCTAATTTCTGCTTGTAGTTCTTGCCATTGCTTTGCATAGAAATCGCAAAACTCTTTTGGAAAATTATTTGGATCACAAAAATCAGAAAGCACAAACGAATGCAGTAAATCCGATGCATATTGATTGGAACTATCTTCTTGTCCTAAATAGCTATAGCCATCAAATCCATAAGAAAATTCTTTTTGCAAATAATTTTTCTTGTAGCTCTTATCTTTCTTCAAGAAATCTTGAAAAGCTGTTTTTAGTTTTTTGTTGGAAAATGATTTGACATCACTTTTTACATATCCGTTTTTAAACACTATTTTTGACGCTAATTTTTTATTCAATGTTCGAAATTAATACTTTTTTAGAAATAGCAAGTGTCCTATTGGGACTAATTTATTTGGTGCTATTAATTCAAGAAAAAAAAGCCTGTTGGTTTTACGGTATCGCCGGATCTTTGTTGAGTATCTTTTTGTTTTACAGAATCCATTTGTATTCAGAAGCTATTTTATATAGCTATTATGTATTTATCGGAATTTATGGTTATCGCTTGTGGGATAAAAGTGAAAAGGACAATGAAAAATTGAAAATTACCACACGAGGTATTTCTTTCCATACGTATATCATTTTAACAGCAATATTTTTAGGAGCCATTTTAGGGTTTTGTTTTGAAAACTATACCGATGCAGAAAATGCCTATTTAGATGCTGGAACTACTATTTTTAGTTTTTTAGCCAGTTATTTAGAAGCTCAAAAAATATTGAGCGCTTGGTTGTTCTGGATTGTTATTAATGGTGTTACTATTTATTTGTATTCTCAAAAATCGTTAGATTGGTATGCGGGACTTACCTTTATATACACCGCTGCTTCTTTTATAGGTTTGTTTAAGTGGAGAAAAATTTATTTGGAAGAAAATAAATTGACAAAGAGCTTTGCTTAAATTATTTAACACAATAGGGACTGTTAATAACAAAAATGTGAATTCTTAAATAACTTGTGTAAGTTTGTTTTTCTAAATAAGGATCGAATTTAAATGAAGGTATGTATTGCAGAAAAGCCGAGTGTTGCTAGAGAAATAGCTACTATTTTAGGAGCAAATCAAAGACATGATGGCTATTTTGAAGGCAATGGCTACCAAATTACTTGGACCTTTGGTCATTTGTGTACGCTAAACACACCCGATGATTACAAACCCCATTGGAAACGTTGGGATTTGAATACCTTGCCCATGTTACCCGATAAATTTGAAACCAAATTGGTAGGGAATACAGGTGTTCAAAAGCAATTCAATACCATTAAAAAATTATTCGACAAAGCTGATGTAGTGATCAATTGCGGGGATGCTGGGCAAGAAGGAGAATTGATACAACGTTGGGTTATTAAACAAGCCAATTATACAGGGAAAGTAGAACGTTTATGGATTTCTTCCTTGACGTCTGAAGCTATAAAAGAAGGTTTTAACAATTTAAAAGATGCTGCAGATTACGATAACTTGTACTATGCTGGTAGCTCTAGAGCCATAGGCGACTGGTTATTGGGTATGAATGCAACACGACTGTATACCTTACGATATGGTGCCGCAAAGCAAGTTTTATCGGTAGGTAGAGTGCAAACGCCAACTTTGGCAATGTTGGTAAATAGACATAAAGAAATAGCCAATTTTAAACCGCAACCTTATTGGGAGTTGCAGACCGTTTATAGAGATACCGTTTTTAATAATGAACAAGGACGTTTTCTGAAAAAAGAGGACGGTGAAAGTACCCTGAACAAAGTAAAAGGACAGCCTTTTGAAATTGTTTCTGTTAGCAAGAAAAAAGGAAAGGAATATGCGCCTAAGCTTTTTGATTTAACAGGATTGCAGGTCTATTGCAACACCAAATTTGGTTATACTGCGGATCAAACTTTAAAAATAGTTCAAAAATTATACGAACAAAAATTAGTGACCTATCCAAGGGTAGATACTACTTTTTTACCAGATGATCTATTTCCTAAGGTACCAGGAATATTGGCTAAATTAACGGATTATGCCGATTTAACTCAGGCCTTAAGAGGAGGGAAGTTAAAGAAAACAAAACGTGTTTTCGACAATAAAAAAGTTACAGATCACCATGCCATAATTCCAACAGGAGAACAGGGGTATATGGCCGAGTATGATAAAAATGTGTACGATATTATTACCCGACGTTTTATTGCGGTGTTTTATCCAGAATGTATTGTTTCCAATACGGCCGTAATTGGTGAAGTAGCGGAAATAAGTTTTAAAGCCACAGGAAAAGAAATTTTAGAAGAAGGATGGCGCGCTGTTTTTGCCAAGGCGAAATCGACTAAAAAAGATACTGCGGCAGAAAAGTTAATGCCCACTTTTGTCAAAGGTGAAAATGGACCTCATGAACCTTCGTTTTTAGAAAAAGAAACCAAACCTCCAAAAAATTATACGGAAGCGACTTTGCTAAGAGCTATGGAAACGGCCGGTAAGCAAATTAATGACGATGAGCTACGGGATTTAATGAAAGCCAATGGTATTGGAAGACCTTCTACCAGAGCAAATATTATAGAAACACTTTTTAGAAGAAAATATGTAGAGCGAAGCAAAAAATTAATTTTGCCTACCGATATGGGAATTCGATTGATTGATACCATTCAGAATAAATTATTAAAATCGGCTACCCTTACAGGACAATGGGAAAAACAGTTGAAAGAAATTGAAGAAGGCAATTATAGTGCGTCGCAGTTTATTCGCAACATGAAAAAAATGGTGGATGATTTGGTGGTTGAGGTACGAATGGAAAAAAATATTCGACGTTTTGGCTATGAAGAAAAAGTAGAAAAACCAGTAGCAGCTAAAAAGAAACCTACAGGCTTAGAAACGGCTACTTGTCCTAAATGCAACAAAGGAAATTTATTAAAAGGAAGTTCGGCCTATGGCTGTTCTTCTTATAAAGAAGGTTGTAATTTTAGATTGCCTTTTGAATTTATGGGTAAAAAAATATCTGTAAGTCAGTTCAAACGTCTTTTGACTAAAAAAGCAACGGTTGTTCTAAAAGGTTTTAAAGAAGGAAAAGAAAAATTAAATGGCATTGTGGTTTTTGATGCAGATTTTCAATTGAAATTAAACCCAGAAAAACCGACAACGACAAAAAGTACATCAGATGAGATGACCTGTCCGAAATGTAAAAAAGGAAAAATAATGAAAGGAAGCACAGCTTATGGCTGTTCTGCTTATAAAGAAGGCTGTGATTTTCGTTTTCCTTTCGATTTGATTCGTGAAAAAGCTTCAGGTCAGACCTTAACCAAAGAATTGGTGACCAAAATATTACAAAATGGCTAAGGGAAATTTGCAGACAATTTTAATTATTGGTTATGTATGGCCCGAGCCAAATTCTTCTGCTGCAGGAAGTAGAATGCTGCAATTGATAGAATTGTTTTTGGCGCAAAATTGGTCGGTTACTTTTTCTACACCGGCTCAAGAAAGTGGTCATCGGTATCCTATTGAAGAATTAGGCGTTCAAGTCTGTCCCATAAAATTGAACTGTGATAGTTTTGATACTTTTATAGAAGACTTACAACCTACCATGGTGCTGTTTGATCGTTTTATGATGGAAGAACAATTTGGTTGGAGGGTTTCTAAATTTGCACCCAATGCACTCAAAGTTTTAGAAACAGTAGATTTACATACTTTACGGAAAACAAGAGAATTGTGTTTGAAAAACAACACCGTTTTTGAGCTCAGTCAATTAAATTCTGATTTAGCGAAAAGAGAGGTGGCAAGTATTTTTAGATGCGACATTTCGATTTTGATTTCCGCCTATGAAATGGAACTATTGCAAGACCATTTTAAAGTTCCGAAAGACATTTTATGTTATTTGCCTTTTATGTTGGATCCTATTTCTGAGGAACAAATTTTAGCCTTGCCTAGTTTTGAAGAACGCCAACATTTTGTAACGATAGGTAATTTTATTCATGCCCCAAATCTAGATTGTGTTCGTTATATAAAACAAGAAATTTGGCCCATTTTAAAAACAAAATTGCCAAAGGCAGAAATGCATGTGTATGGTTCGTACCCACAACAAAAAGCGTTGCAATTACACAATCCAAAAGAACGTTTTTTTATCAAAGGTTGGGCAGATGATGCCAATGAAGTGGTAAGTAAAGCCCGAGTTTGTTTGGCACCATTGCGTTTTGGCGCTGGTATGAAAGGGAAATTAATTGAGGCGATGTATAACGGAACGCCAAGTGTAACTACAGATATAGGAGCAGAGTCTATGCATGCCAATTTGCCTTGGAATGGTTTGATAAAAAATACGGTGCCTGAAATTGTAGATGCGGCAATACAATTGTATACCGACAAAGAATTATGGTTGCAATCGCAAAAAAATGGAATGGCTATTGTAAATCAAGTATTTCCAAAAGAGCGTTTGGGAGAAGAATTTTTAGCGCTTATTGAAAAGGTATCCAGTAATTTGGAAAAGCACCGACAGTTAAATTTTATTGGAGCCATGCTTTTGCATCATACCATGAAAAGCACCGAATTTATGTCGAAATGGATTGCTGAAAAAAATAAAAGTCCTTTGTCCAATTCCTAAACAAAGGAGCTTTGTAAATCCGTTTATTTGGTGACAATTTTTACGATCCAAAGAATTAAGTAAAGTCCTACACCAACACCCGCTAATAAGGCTGATAAAAGAAAAATTATTCTGACATGTTTTTCTTCAAGACCTGTTTTGTTTCCAAGCCATCCACATACTCCTAAAATCATACTATTAAGTTTTTAAAGTTCTTTCAAATGTACTATAAAAAATTGAAAAACAGATGCTATTCGTGGTGATAGGGTTCGTTTTTTAAAATAGTAAAACCTCTATAAATTTGTTCAACAACAAACAATCGGATCATTTGATGAGAGAAGGTCATTTTTGAAAAAGAGACTTTTCCTTGCGCTTTTTTATATACTTTTTCAGAAAAACCATAAGGACCTCCAATTACAAATACCAATTGCTTGATACCAGCATTCATTTTCTTTTGTAAGAAATTGGCAAAATCTACTGAACGAAAATCTTTTCCTTTTTCGTCTAACAAAATCAATTGATCTGTGGCTTGCAGTTTAGAAAGTAACAAATCGCCTTCTTTTTCTTTTTGCTGCGCTTCGGAAAGATTTTTTACATTTTTGATATCGGGAATAATTTCCAATTCAAATTTGATATAATGTTTTAGCCTGTTTTCATAGGTTTGAATTAAAGAAAGTAAATTCTTATCGTCTGTCTTTCCTATGGCAAGAAGTTTTATTTTCATGCGGCAAATATACATATTTTGTGGTTTTTACGAGTTTGTATTTTAGCGCTAACAAATCCCAAAAATCCTAGCTTCAATTAAAGATAAAAAAGTATTTTTGTATTGCTTTAAATAGGAAAATAATGATATCAGTTACGCAGTTCGAAACGGAGTTAGATTTAATAATTGCAAATGCAATTCGTGAAGATGTAGGAGATGGTGATCATAGCTCATTGAGCTGTATACCTGCTGAAACACAAGGAAAAGCAAAACTTCTAGTAAAAGACAAAGGAATTATTGCAGGAGTCGATTTTGCCAAGCGAATTTTTAAATATGTAGATGAAAACCTTGTGATAGAAAGCTTTTTAGAAGACGGTGCTGAGGTAGCTTTTGGAGATGTGGTTTTAACGGTTTCTGGTAGTTCACATGCCATTCTTAAATCGGAAAGATTGGTACTAAATGCCATGCAACGTATGAGTGCAATTGCAACCAAAACAAAATATTACACCGACCTGTTAGCAGGAACAAAAACAAAAATATTAGATACGCGTAAAACAACACCTGGAATTCGTGCTATTGAAAAATGGGCAGTGAAAATAGGGGGCGGTGTCAATCATCGATTTGCTTTGTATGACATGATTATGTTAAAAGACAATCATATTGATTTTGCTGGAGGAATTACCAAAGCCATTGCCAAAACGCAAGAATATTTAGTAAATACCGGTAAAGATTTAAAAATTATTATTGAAGCCAGAGATTTAGAAGAAATTCGAGAGATATTACGTTCTGATGGAATTCATAGAATTTTAATTGACAACTTTTCGTACGAAGACACACGTAAAGCGGTAGCCATGATCAATGGAAAATGTCAAACAGAATCTTCAGGAGGAATTAATGAAGAAACTTTGCGTGCTTATGCCGAATGTGGAGTCGATTTTATTTCAGCAGGAGCATTGACACATTCTGTATACAATATGGATTTGAGCTTAAAAGCTGTTTAAACATAAATTCAGTAAATTCATTACAAAAAGATCATGTTAAAGAGCATTGTAAAATTAGGGAAACAAATAAAAATCCCAGGATTAGAAGGTATGTCATTGTATGATCTACTTCACATGTACATGGTTGGAATTATTCGTGGCGCCTTAACCTCTAGAGCAGGAGGTATTTCCTATAGTTTTTTTATGGCGGTTTTTCCGTTTATGCTGTTTATGCTGACTTTAATACCTTACATCCCTATTGAAGGATTTCAAGAAGGGTTTATGTCTTTAATTTCTGAAGCTTTGCCGCCTAAAACTTTTGAGGCCGTAAATCCAATCATCAATGATATTGCTAATAATAAATATGGTGGATTGTTGTCTTTTGGTTTTTTGGTGTCTATATTTTTAATGACCAATGGGGTAAATGCCGTTTTTGGTGGTTTCGAATATTCGTACCATGTAACAGAAGTTAGAGGGGTGATCAGAGCTTATATTATTTCTTTAGGAACTTCTTTATTAATGTCTTTCTTTTTAATTTTAACGGTAGCCGTTACCATTTTATTTCAATTTGGATTGGATTTTTTAAAGAGCAAAGGTTGGTTGTCAGATGAATTTTTATGGTTGGAAAATACACGGTATATTTTCTTTGTCTTTATGATTTTTACCACCGTTTCTTTATTGTATTATTTTGGAACCAAAGAAGGGAAATTCTCTTCTTTCTTTTCTGCCGGGGCTATTTTAACTACCATCCTATCCGTGCTTACTTTTTACGGTTTTAGTATTTATGTATTAAAATTCGCAAAATACAATGAGCTGTATGGGTCTATTGGAACCTTGTTGGTATTGATGTTGTTTATTTGGCTGAATTCAATTATCCTACTTTTAGGATTTGAGTTGAACGCCAGTATGACCAAGTTGAAAATGAATTCCAAAAAAAATCAATTGCTCTCCTAATAGCTTTTGGTGTATAATTTTGTATTTGCGAGTAAGGAGATAAATGAACTTCTAAATACAATTAACGTATTCACACCAACATCAGCTTGATGCAAAGCGACTTTATTTGTGTTAACCAAAATTAGTTTACCGTAGATGAAAAATTTCTTACTCATACTTTTAGTATGTACGCCATTAACCTAGGCAATTTTCCAAGTAGATGCAGATCCAATTTTTATACGGAAGTCGCACATAGAAATTTAAAAGATGGAAATTATTTATGTACCGAAGACGGAAAAGTGAATGTCAGCATCGAAAATGTAAGTCAAACCGACTTTGAATACCAAGAACCTATTATTCCTGAAGAAAATGTAAATACCTGTGAGTCTTTAGTTCTTGGAATTACTTCAGAAAAGGAACTTATTAAAATATATCCAAATCCGATAAAAGGAGCATTGTTTGTAACGGCAGCAAACTCCTATAAATTGGATATTTATTCGACGACTTCCTCTTTGATTTTTTCTGAAAAAGAAAATGAAGGCGGACAAGTACATTCTTATAATGTATCCAAATTAGTTTCTGGCTTTTATATTGTAAAGTTGACGATGAATTCGGGGATTGAAACAAAAATCATCTACATCGATTAATGCTCATTTCGGTCATTTTTTAGGGAAGATTTATTTTTCATAGAATAGATATCTGTGCTACTATTTTAATCATATGTTCTTGAAAAAGGGTAATTTTTATTTGGTATATGGTAAAATATGCCGTTCTCGTTTTTACGAAAACGATATAGTATCCTGTTCGTTTTTGAATTTTCATTATGGATACTGTTATTTTTTGCTTAAAATTTTAAGATTATTATAAATAATTTCATAATACAATGGTTTACTGAAAAAATTTCAATGAAATCTAAGTATGAGTAAACTATCTTCAAAAGTAAAAACACAGGATAGTTTTATATAAGCCATTACCTATATTAGCCCTTGAAAAATTTCAGTTTTGTTTTTGAAATCGTGCTATTTTTTATAAAAACAAATCGTTTTTTTAGCAAATCTGAATTTTAAGTAAAAACCAAGTGCCAAGGTTTTTGCTTTTTTTTATACGTATTACTAAGGAGTAAGATTACTCGAAATTTAACTAACAAAAACCAGAAAATATGAAAATAGGCATATTGAAGGAAACTCAAAAAGGTGAAAATCGCGTGGCTATGTCACCGAATATTGCAAAGCAATTAATAGCCAAAGGATTTGAAGTTCTTGTAGAAGAAAACGCAGGAAAAAATTCATCTTACAAAAATTCAGACTTTAGAGACGTCAATGCATCTGTTGAAAAAAGAGGTGTCGTTTTTAAAGAAGCTGATATACTTATAAAAATAAATCCTTTTGATGAAGAGGATTTAAAATTGGTAGACAAAGGACAAATATTAATGAGTCAGTTGTACCATAAATCAAATCCTGAATTGATAGCAGCAATTGCAGCTACAGGAGCAACCGCTTTTTCTATGGACGCTGTGCCTAGAATTTCTAGAGCACAAGATATGGATGTATTGAGTTCTCAAAGCAACTTGGCGGGTTACAAAGCCGTTATTTTAGGAGCTTATGAAATGACTAAAATTTTTCCATTAATGATGACTGCTGCAGGAACAATTACTCCTTCAAGAGTGTTGATTTATGGAGTAGGAGTTGCAGGATTACAAGCCATTGCAACCGCCAAAAGGTTAGGAGCTGTAGTAGAAGCAACAGATATTAGAACAGAGACAAAAGAACAAGCAGAATCTTTAGGAGCCAAATTTATTTCGGTAGATAATAAAGGAGAAGAATCTGAAGGAGGTTACGCAAAAGAAGCTTCAGAAGATTATGCAAAACGTCAAAAAGAAGCGGTAAATAAATCCTTATTTCAAGCAGATTTAGTCATTACAACGGCAAATATACCAGGACGTAAAGCTCCTGTATTAATTACGGAAGAGCAAGTTTCTCAAATGAAAAATGGTGCTGTAATTATTGATTTGGCGGCTGCTCAAGGAGGAAACTGTGAAGTAAGTGTCATGAGTAAAACGGTTGTAAAAAATGGTGTAAAAGTAATAGGAACCACCATTGCACCTGAAAGTGTTTCAACCAATGCAAGTGAATTGTATGCAAAAAACATGTTCAACTTCATCAATCATTTAACAGAAGACAACAAGTTTAAATGGGAGTTAGAAGAAGAAATTACAGCAGGTACATTAATCGTTAAAGAAGGAGAAATTCTTCAAAAATAAAAAAGAATCATTATGAATGAATTAATTGAATTTATTAGCAATAATCTTCAGATTACGTACATTTTAATTTTAGCAACTTTTGTAGGTATTGAAGTTATTAAAAGTATTCCGGCCGTATTGCACACACCGTTAATGTCTGGTGCAAATGCTTTGAGTGGGGTGGTTATTGTTGGAGCAATCTTGGTGATGTTAAAATCGAGTCCAGAAGACTATGTAGCATTGGCTTTAGGTTTTGTGGCGGTTGTCTTAGGAATTATCAATGTTGTTGGTGGTTTTGCAGTGACAGATAGAATGTTACAAATGTTTAAAAAGAAAAAATAAAGCAATAGGAATGTAATCCTACTTTTAAAGTAAGGTTGCAGGCTTATTCACTTAAAATTAAAAAAAATGAATATTATATTAAGTATTATTTATCTAATTGCCACAGTAACTTTTGTGGTAGGTTTAAAAATGTTGGGGCATCCTGAAACGGCAAAGAAAGGAAATATGACCGCTGCTGTAGGTATGGGATTGGCAATTGCTGGTGCTATATTTTTAACAGATACACAAGTGCCTACCATTATTTATGTTTTAATTGGTGCCGCTTTGTTAGTGGGTGGAATTATAGGTTGGTTGATTGCCATTAAAGTGGAAATGACCAAAATGCCAGAATTGGTTTCGTTGTTTAATGGATTTGGTGGTGCCAGTGCTGCTTTAATTGGTTTGGTTGAATTTGGAAATATTACAAGTGCAACAGAAACAACTATTTTTGCTACTGTTTTATCGGGTGTTGCCATTGGAGCTATTACTTTTTCAGGAAGTTTAATTGCTTGGGGAAAATTGAATGGATCTTTAAAAAGTGTGGTAAAAATTCCAATGTATAACATTATCAATAATTTGTTTATAGTTGGAATCATTGTCTTTTCTATTTTTATAGTATATACAGGAGCCAATAGTCAAATTGTGTTGTATGCTTTGTTGCTAGCAGGTTTGGCCTATGGAGTTTTATTTGTGTTGCCAATTGGTGGTGCAGATATGCCCGTGGTAATTTCTTTATTGAACTCGTTAACAGGAATTGCAGCAGCAATTACAGGTATTCTGTACGACAATATGGTTATGCTAGTAGGTGGTATTTTGGTAGGTTCTGCCGGAATTATTTTAACCGTAGCCATGTGTAAGGCTATGAATAGAACTTTAGGTTCTGTTATTTTTGGTTCTTTTGGAGAAGCAGCTGCGGCGGGAGAAAGCGGAAACAAAGCTTTGGGTTCTATTAAAAAAACAAACGCTAGTGATTCTGCTATTATGATGAATTATGCAACCAATGTAATTATTGTTCCAGGGTACGGTTTGGCAGTAGCGCAAGCGCAGCATGTAATTCATGAATTGGAAGAATTATTAGTTTCTAAAGGTGTCAATGTAAAGTATGCCATTCACCCAGTTGCTGGTCGTATGCCAGGACATATGAATGTATTGTTGGCAGAATCGAATGTAGATTATGATTTGTTGGTAGAAATGTCTGATATAAATCCTCAATTTAACAATACTGATGTAGTGTTGGTGGTAGGAGCAAACGATGTTGTAAATCCAGCGGCTCATAACGATCCTTCAAGTCCAATTTACGGAATGCCTATTTTAGATGTTGAAAATGCAAAACATATTATTGTAAACAAACGTAGTATGAAAGCAGGGTACGCAGGTATTGAAAATGAGTTGTTTTACAATTCAAAAACATCGATGTTGTTTGGTGATGCAAAAGCAGCCTTAACAGAATTAGTAAGTGAATTAAAAGGAATGTAAAAATTAGCTCCTTTTAATAAAGTAAAAAGCCTAACAAATCTTTTAGATTTGTTAGGCTTTTTTTTGTGGAAATAATTGAGATGAGATAAATACCTACTCAGATACAAGGGGATTTAAATCTCCCTAATTATAAGGAGTTTTAACCGTTTTACTTAGGTTATTTCTGCAAAATAAAAGTGAAGAGAAAATAATTTCAAAAGGAAATTTCCGATAAAGATGGTGCAAAATATTATGTGCCTTTAATTTATTTTCATGACCAGCAAGAAACTGCTTTAAATTATTATTTATTTCAGTTAAGCAAAGAAGAAGTTGCCAGGACACGTGGTGCTTATGAATTTTGGGAATTCTCAATCTTGTCAGATAAGTATTTAGAACCTTATGTAGATGGTTTGGAAATTGATGACGGAGCTTCTATTAGACCATTTAGTTCTTTCATTTGGCTTAGTAAGAATGATAAGTTTTATTTAAAAATGAGTAGTTTATCAAATCAATCTTATGATTTCTATAAAGGAATCCTGGCTCAATTCGAACAAGATGGAGGGGCTTATAAACCGACACCTAGCTCTCCTAAATCAAATATTAATAATGGAGGACTAGGTTTCTTTAGAGCTTCTGCTTCTGTTGAATGGGAAGGTACTTTAGCCGATTAAATGGACATAAAAAAAACAGCATGAAAATAAAAATAGTCTCTATGGTTTTTCTTCTTTTTATTTTATTCATAAATAATATTGAAGCCCAAAAAACAAAAAATGAAATTAAACTAAATTTAGCTTACGTTCCCTTATCAGCTTTTAATAAATTTTATAATATTGATTACCAGAGAATATTGCATTTGAATCATGCAGTGGGAGTTTCGTTTGGCGGAGCTTTTAAATTTAATTCAGAAGTTGGTACAGAGTTAGGCTTTATAGGTGTATTCCATGATATTGTTTTAGTGCCCTATTATAGATACTATCCTTTTAGCAAGATAGCTAAACCAGCTACTGGATTTTTTGTGGAAGGAAATTTGTTTTTCAGTTATTTTCCTCATACCTCTCAAAATATGTTTGGAGAAACATTTGATAAAACAAAAGGGAAAGATGCCTTTCATAGAGGAGCGGGATTGGGAATTGGTTACAAATCTTTAACAAGTAAAAATTTTGTTTGGGAATTTTTACTTGGTTTTGGAGGGAATACCTTAAACGGATATCCTAGATTGGGGATTCTTTTTGGAAAACGATTTTAAATAGTTTTTTATTTATAACTCGTAAAGCGGGCGGTACAATCACTGTAACAATTTGTCTAAAGTGTTTTTAATAAGAATCAGTTTCTTTTTAAAGAAAATGGAGTCTAACTAATTTCTTAACTTAATAATACCATCTAATGCGTCCTTTTGGAATGCTTAAATGGTTTTTTAATAAGATAAATATGGACTTAAAATGGGTAAATTTTAGAAAGGAGGCTTTTTGAGTTTTTATTAAATTTCATGGCTAAACCAATATTGAAAACTAGATGAATTTAAAACATGTATTAGTAGTAGGAATGCTACTGCTTTTTTTTGCGCCCATAACGGTGCATTCGCAAACCGAAATAGACCTTAAAGGAATAATTTATGACGAAAACAATTACGAAGTCCCGTATGCTGCGGTGTACTTACGTACTAAAAAAACAGGAGCCTATAGTACAGAAGATGGAGAATTTTTACTAACCATCACAAAAAATGATTTTTCAGATATTATTGATATTAGCTCTATAGGGTTTAAAAAGAAATCGATCAGTGTAAAGGAATTCCTAGCTCTAAATGAAAAGAAAATTATTTTAGAAGAAAATGTGGCTTCTTTAGATGAGGTAGAAATTATAAGTGCCGATGATTATGCATTGAGAGCAATTAAAAACTTGAAAAAATCATCGCTAAGGAAAAAACATCAAATAAATGCCTTGTACAGAGTTACCACAACAGAAATGGGGGTTTCTAAACGCTTTATTGAATATTATATGAAAATTATTGACATGGGACCTTCGGTGCCAAATTTTTTAAGGTATGAATTGGCTGAACGTCGACAATCTGCAGACTATAGAATTGACAAATCGGAAGAGAATATAGGTACTTTTGAAAACCTTACCAATTTCAATATAATTAGAAATGCGCACGAATTTAAGCAGTATACATGGAAAAAAATTGGAGACACAAATTATGGGGATGAAGATGTTTTGATTTTAGAGAACAATAAACATGTAAAAATTTATGTAGGCTTAAATGATTATGGAATTTACAGAGTTCAAAAAGGAGACATGCTTTTTATTTATAATCGAGATCCAAACGGTAAAATGCATTTGACCTATCATAAAAGAGAATGGAATACGCATAAAACTTTAAAAAGTCCAAATATTATTGCCCATTTAAAATCGGAAGGACATAAGAATCCTGAAAAATTAAAAATTTCTATACGTTATGAATTTATTGTATTGGATGTGATTTCGGATAAGAAAAAAATGGACAAAATTGTGGATGTAAGAACTACTGGTTCCGATGGGATAAAGCGTTATAAAAAGAAGATTGCTATTCCGTACCGTGCTGAATTTTGGCACAACTTAGTGATGCCACCAGAAACCAAATTTTTCAAAAAAATTAAAAGCGAATTGGAAAGTCAGTTTAATGTTCCTTTTGAAACCCAGTTAGAATTGGTAAACAAAAAATAAATAGCGCATACTAAGTCTATATAACGACGAATAAAACACAATAAATAGCCTGCTGATTCCTAGGGGTTTAGTGGGCTTTTTTTTGAAATTAAGCGAACAATTTTTTGGCGAATATTGGAGTTTTGTTGTTTTTACTAGGAGGATATTTTCTCTGATAGATTCTTGAAAACGCTCTAAAATTTTTCCGTGATATTTAGATACAAGAAGCCTGAATTTTTCAGATATTTGCAGCTTATTTTAAAACAATGGCACAAAAACCAAGCATACCTAAAGGAACAAGAGATTTTTCACCTGTTGAAGTCGCAAAACGCGAGTATATTTTTGGAACGATAAAAAAAGTATTTCAACTTTTCGGATTTCAACCTATTGAAACTCCAAGTTTTGAGAATTCAGCAACTCTAATGGGAAAGTATGGAGAAGAAGGAGATCGTTTGATTTTTAAAATACTAAATTCAGGAGATTATTTAAAGAAAGCAGACGCGACTTTATTAGACGAAAAAAACAGCCTTAAAGTAACCAGTCAAATTTCAGAAAAAGCCTTGCGTTACGATTTAACCGTGCCATTTGCACGATATGTTGTACAACATCAAAATGAAATTACTTTTCCTTTTAAACGTTACCAAATTCAACCTGTATGGAGAGCCGATCGTCCGCAAAAAGGACGTTTTCGCGAATTTTTCCAATGCGATGCAGATGTGGTAGGTTCTAAGTCGCTTTTACAAGAAGTAGATTTTATTCAATTGTATGACACCGTATTTAGTAAGTTAGGTCTTGCGGGTACGACTATAAAAATCAATAACAGAAAAATACTTTCTGGAATTGCAGAAGTCATCGGTGCAAAAGATAAATTAATCGATTTTACCGTAGCTTTAGACAAGTTAGATAAAATTGGTAAAGATGGCGTAGTTACGGAAATGTTGTCGAAAGGAATTACCGAAGAAGCTATTGAAAAAGTAGATCCATTGTTTGGGTTTACAGGTTCAAATTCAGAAAAACTAGATTCTTTAAAAGGAATGTTAGCAAATTCTGAAGAAGGTTTGTTAGGAGTTGAAGAGTTAAAAAGTATTATTGATAGAGTTGAAGTTCTTGGTTTAACTTCTGCGGCATTAGAAATTGATGTGACCTTGGCCAGAGGTTTAAATTATTATACAGGGGCTATTTTTGAGGTGGCAGCACCCAAAGAAGTGAAAATGGGTTCTATTGGTGGTGGAGGAAGATACGATGACCTTACAGGCATTTTTGGATTGAATGATGTAAGTGGTGTGGGGATCTCTTTTGGTTTGGATAGAATTTATTTGGTGATGGAAGAATTAGGTTTGTTTGCGCCAGTGGCCTTAGCCAAACCGAAAGTGTTGTTTTTAAATTTTGACGATTTTGATGTGTTGAAATTAAAAGCCATTAAAGAATTGAGAAATGAAAGTATCAATAGTGAGTTGTATCCAGATTTTGGTTCTTCGAATAAGAAAATCAAAAAACAATGGAAATATGCTATCGATAGAGAAATAGAATTTGTTGTTTCAGAAATAAATAAAGACGAACAGTTTGTCTTAAAAAATATGCAAACTGGTAATCAACAAGAATGTAGTTTGCAAGAATTACTTCAAGTGGTGATTAATTCGTAAATTTGCAAAATAATTAGAACATAATGTTTGAAGGTAAGAACGGAATGAGTTACGAAAATATAGACGAAATAGGAGAGAACCATGTTGGGACTTCTGCTCAAACTCCTTTAAGAGAGGATGCATTTAAATTGTCTGATCAAGAAAAAATTGATCGTATTCAAGAAAACGTAAAAGATATTTTGAACACTTTGGGTATGGACTTAAGCGATGATAGCTTAAAAGGAACACCTAAAAGAGTGGCAAAAGCATTTGTAAAAGAATTGTTTGCAGGATTAAATCCGGCTAACAAACCTGAGTTGTCAACCTTTGACAATAGTTATAAATATGGTGAAATGTTGGTAGAAAAAAACATTGTTGTTTATTCTACTTGTGAGCACCATTTGTTGCCAATTATTGGTAGAGCTCATGTAGCTTACATGTCAAAAGGTAGAGTTATAGGTTTGTCTAAAATGAATAGAATTGTAGAACATTTTGCCAAACGTCCACAAGTACAAGAGCGTTTAACCATGCAAGTGGTTCAGGCTTTGCAAGAAGCTTTAGGAACCGATGATGTGGCTTGTGTTATTGATGCAAAACACCTTTGTGTAAATTCTAGAGGAATAAAAGATATTGAAAGTAGTACTGTAACAGCAGAGTATGGGGGGATGTTCAAAAACAAAGAAACAAAAAGAGAATTTTTAGACTATATCAAATTAGATACAGCGCTTTAATTCTTTTTGTAAATTGATATTTTAAAGCTTGGTGATTTTTCGCCAAGCTTTTTTTATTTATGCGACTTCCTAAAAGGGGAAGTAAAATATTGAAGATTAAAAAAAATCATTTAAAAGCAAAGAGGTGTTCTAAAAATTAGAATAAAAGCTATCTTTGCAGCCTAAAACACAACATTTTGACAACATTTGCAAGTTTGGGAGTTTCAAAAGACTTCCACCAAGCCTTAAAGGAAAATAAAATAATAGCGCCTACAGATATTCAAGTAAAATCAATTCCTACTTTATTAAATCAGGAAACAGATTTTATTGGTTTAGCTCAAACAGGAACGGGAAAAACAGCCGCTTTTGGTTTGCCTATTTTACAGAATATAGATCCTACAAAAAACGAAATTCAAGCATTAATTTTGTCGCCAACACGTGAGTTGGTACAACAAATTAACAAACAGTTGTTTCGTTTTACTAAATATGCACCTACCAAAATATTTTCTGAGGAATTATACGGAGGAGTGAAAATTGACATTCAAATTGCCAACTTAAAAAGACCCACACATTTTATTGTGGCGACTCCAGGTAGATTGGTCGATTTAATAGAACGTGGTTGTTTGGATTTGACAAAAATTAAAACCATTGTTTTAGACGAAGCAGATGAAATGTTGAGTATGGGATTCAAACAAGATTTGAATAGAATACTTAATTATACAAACGGAACTCGTAAAACATGGTTGTTTTCAGCTACCATGCCTGAAGAAATTCAGAAAATAATTGCAACTTATATGTCGCCAGATGCTGTAAAAGTAACAGTAGATGTAGATACGTTGATCAATAAAAACATTACGCACGAGTACGCTGTAGTTAATGGAAAAGAAAAATACAACGCTTTGGTTTCTTTCTTAGAAAACAATCCTGAAGGACGAGGGATTGTTTTTTGTAGAACAAGAGCTGGTGTACAAAACCTAACAGAGTATTTATTAGAAGATGAATTTTCTGTAGCAGGTATAGAAGGTGAAATGGGACAAAGAGATCGTGACAAAGCCATGCGTGCTTTTAAAAACGGAAGCAAACAATTGTTGATTGCTACAGATGTTGCTGCTCGTGGAATTGATGTAAAAGATTTGGCTTTTGTGATCCATTACCAATTGCCTGAACAATTAGAATATTACACACATAGAAGTGGTAGAACTGCAAGAGCAGGGAAGAAAGGAGTTTCTATGGCACTTGTTACCGCAACGGAATTAGGAAGGCTAAGAGAAATTGAAAGCGATTTAGAATTCAAAGCGAAGCAAGTCTATTTGTAAGATTTGAATAAATCAAGGAATAAAAAAAAGAGACCGTTTGTAAAACAGTCTCTTTTTTTGTTGTAATTTAATCTTTTGTTTGAGCTTCAAAAAAACTAAATACGTTTCCTCCATAACGTTTGTCGTAACTAAAGTTAGGATGCTCGTTTAGTTTAGTTTGTTTAGAGTGTTCAATAATTAATAGCCCATCTTCTTTTAAGATATTTTTCTCAAAAATAGTGGTGGCAATTTTAAGAAACTGCTCATCTGTAAAATTATAAGGAGGATCGGCAAATACAATATCTGCAGAAATAGCCGTTTTATCAATAAATTTATACACATCACTTTTGATGGTGTTTATTGAAAAATCCAATTCTTTATTTATTTGATTGATGAATTTAATACAGCCAAAATGTTGGTCTACAGCAGTAATACCTTCAGCACCTCTTGAGGCAAATTCAAAACTAATATTTCCCGTACCTGTAAACAGGTCTAAAACCGTTAGGTCTTCAATATAATAGAGATTGTTTAGAATATTAAACAACGATTCTTTAGACATATCGGTTGTCGGTCTAACCGGTAGGTTTTTAGGAGCCGTTAATCTTCTTCCTTTGTGTTTTCCAGAGATAATTCTCATTAAAATTGATTTAGTAAAGTGTAATGAGCATGTTTGCTCGTTATTTCTAGTTCCGAGGTTTTTTCATTAATCTCTTGGTAGAAATTGATATTTCGGATGTATTGATACGCGATTCGGAAAAGTTCAGATTCTTTTTCTATGTCTCCAAATAAAAGGGTATCTATACTATTTGTATCCAATTGTAACTGTTCACAAACAAATAAAATATAATAGATAAAATCTTCAGCGGTTTGGTAGTGAAACGCGTTAAAAAAAAGCAATTTTCCTTCTTCTAATACAACAATTTGAAAGCTAGATGAACTTACATTGACACACATTTTTTTAGCCTGTGTAGCCTTGAATTTGTTTGAAAGCGTTTCTAGCAATACCGAAGAGCTATGCTTGTATTCAAAACTTCCGAAAAGTGAAAATAAATAATTATTGATATTCACATAAGGTATATAAACCGCATTGGCTTGCAAAGCATCAATTTCATCAAAAGCAATAAAATCGGTCGCTAAAACCTTAATTGTATGTGTTAGGTAGCTGTCTAGTTTGTCTTCTGAAAAGTATTTTTGAGGTACAATTGTACTGAGCTCATTGTTGTAATGAACGCTTACTTTTTTAAAATTATTTTGCTGTAGCAATACATTTTCTTCAAAAATTGCTTGCAAAGGTGCTAATAGGCTTTCTGGATTTTGAATTTCCAAATGCTCTAATGAATAGGCTTCAAAGGCAATGTATTTTGAGGAAGTACGATCATAGATACAAAAAGAAAATCCATCCAAACTAATTTGGATGGATAGATAAGTTTCTTTTAAATCATTTTTTTCTAATGATTTACTATGTGTTTTGTTATTTGGCTTTGTCATAGAAAGGCGGCCAGTTTCCATTAGAATTTACTTCTTCTAAAGATCCAACGGCTAAGAAAGCTCCTTTTACTTCATCTCCACCAATAGCTTCTCTTTCTTGTTTTACTAAAGAAGGATCCATTCCTTTTAATAAAATAGCTTTGTCAACTTTGGCTTCAAATACAGGAACTTGTAATCCTGCAACTTTTTGTATAAAACCTGTATTGATTTCAAAATTAACAGACGTTCCAGGAACAGCTAACATTTTTGTATAATCTCTTCCTTTAAATAAAGTTTCTTTTACAGATTCGTATCCAGTAGTATCAATAACTTTTTGCTCTACTTCAACCATAATTGGTTGCCATTTTGTTCCTTTATTTACTTCAACTACTTCATTACGAGTATTGATAATGGCAAATTGTGCAGTATCTAAAAACTTAATCAATCGCTCACCATTTTTTTGGTAGTACCCAGTAATTGTTTTGTGAGCATCTTCAGCATCACGGATCATTTTCAAATGCTCAATTACTTTTGCATATCTAGCTTTTTTCTCAATATTAAATCGGATAGGTCCCATAATACTGTCGTAAATAGAATATCCTAAATATCCGGCTAATGATAGCAGTAATAAAGAGACTAACCATCTAAGTTTTAAAGGCACAAATTTTATAATTAGAAAAGCCAGTAACACTGTTCCAATAATACCTGCAAGTAATGTAATTATCATTTTGTCTAAGTTTTAATTTTGAATTAGACAAATCTACAATTTTTTTTCAATGGTAAAAATTTTTAAGGCTAAATCAATTCCTATCTTTGCACTTTATTTCGCTATATGATCAAAACTTCCTCTAATTTTTACAAAGAACTTGTAAAATCCTTTCCCTTTGAGCCTACGGAGACTCAAAATGTACTGTTATTAAAATTATCTGATTTTGTTTTTGACACAGAAAAGTCGGCCATATTTCTATTAAAAGGATATGCCGGAACTGGAAAAACGACAATTATTAGTACCGTAGTTAATAATTTATGGAAAATTGGGAAAAAAGAAGTCTTGTTAGCCCCAACAGGTAGGGCAGCAAAAGTAATCTCTTTGTATGCTAAAAAGAAAGCCTTTACCATTCATAAAAAAATTTACCATCCTAAAAAAACAGGAAATGGTGGTGTAGAATTTGTTCGGCAAATAAACAAGCATACCAATACGTTTTTTATTGTGGATGAAGCTTCTATGGTGCCTGATGCGCCAAGTAATTCTAAATTATTTGACAATGGTTCTTTGTTAGATGATTTGATGGAATACGTATACTCTGGTAAAAATTGTAAACTTATTTTAATTGGTGATACAGCACAGCTACCTCCTGTAAAGTTAGATATCAGTCCGGCCTTGGATGAAGATAAGTTGTATTACGATTATAATAAGGAGGTTTCTTTGGTTGAATTGGATGAAGTGATGCGTCAGCATAAGAACTCTGGAATTTTAACCAATGCCACAGAATTAAGATTGATATTAGGCGCTGATGGATTTGGTGATTTTAAATTCGATTTAAATTTTCCTGATATTACGAGATTGGTAGACGGTTATGATATTCAAGATGCCATAACAACGGCCTATGATGAAGACGGTGTAGAGGATACCGCTATTATTGTGCGTTCCAACAAAAGAGCAAATCAGTACAACCAACAAATTAGAACGCGTATTCGCGATCAGGAAAATGATATTTCTGTCGGAGATCATGTGATGGTAGTAAAAAATAACTACTATTGGATGAAAGATTCTTCGGAAGTTAGTTTTATTGCCAATGGAGATACTTTTGAAGTACTAGAAATTTTTAGCATCAAAGATTTGTACGATTTTCGTTTTGCAGAAGTTAAAATGAGAATGATTGATTATCCTTCGCAACCACCTTTAGAAACGGTTTTGATATTGGATACCTTAACTGCAGAAAGCCCGTCCTTGTCTTATGACGAATCTAATAAATTGTACCAAGAGGTAGCCAAAGATTTTGAACATATAAAATCGAAATATAAAAAATTGTTGGAGATAAAAAACAACAAGTATTTCAATGCGCTACAAGTAAAATTTAGTTATGCCATGACCTGTCATAAATCGCAGGGTGGACAGTGGAATACGGTTTTTATAGAACAGCCTTATTTACCAGAAGGACAAAATGTAGATTATTTACGTTGGCTGTATACCGCAGTTACCAGAGCAAAAAAGAAATTGTATTTAATTGGTTTTCAAAAAGAAGCTTTCCAAGAAGACTAATTGAATCGATAAGCTAATTTGATGCTGCCATAGGTATTGGTTTTATCATGCATTTCCTTGACTTTTTTTGAGTATTTAAGAATAGAATACTCTATAGAAAATCGTTTGATGGCATATTGAATTCCAATTTGTAAGGTATAGGTAAATGGAACCAAATTATAGGTGTCAGTATAATATGGGTTAGCCGATTTGGCTTGAATGGTAGCATCGTAAAATGCATAATTTAATGATGGGCTGAAAAAAAGAAAAAGTTCATTACGGTAGGAACTGTTTTTGGAATTTCTTGTTAAATGGCTGCCAAAGGCTACAGAATTGTTGAGCGGGTCTAAGGCTTTGTTAAATAAATTAAACCTATTTGTTAGCTCAATGCTTGAATTTGTAAAAATAGTTCCGGCAATGACTTGTCCCGTAAAATGTAGGTCGAACCTTTTTTTTATCAATAAAGGCTGGGTATAATTTGCTTCTATTCCAAAACCAAAACGATTGGCTATTTGATCGGCCCAACCTTCAGATCGTTGAAAACCATACAAATCATGAATTACATTTTGAAATTCCTTAGCTAATGAATTTGGCCCCATGGCACCAATTTCAATACTCATTTTTAGGGCGGCTTTATTTTTTAAGAATGAAAGCCCACTGTATTTTAAAAAAGAATAACCCGCATATTGTCGGTCTCTTAAACCTGTTTCGCTTTCATAGACTTGGTTAGGGGTATACATTCTTTGCCCAATTTGAAACTCATGGATTCTTTTTCGCTGGGTAGATTTTCCTAAATATTTAAAATAAAGAAAGGTACCGTTGGTATAATAGCGATCTCGGAAAGTGGTTACATACAAATCATTGTCACTAATAATTCCTATTTCTTTAGAGAAATTACCTTGGGCAAAAGCACTAAATTTTTGCAGAAGTACAAATAAAATGAAGAAGAAAAGTGTTTTTTTTGAAATCAAAGTAATGCAAAAGTGTTTAATTGAAACAAATATATTGAAATTTATTTGAGCATATTGTATAAAAAAAGCTCCTGAGAAGGAGCTTTTTTTTATTAACCAAACTTAATTTTATGAAATGAAAGGAAACCACCCCCTTCATAAAACATAAACACAAGTATCGTGCCAAAGTTTGTTATTCTAAATGTTTTTGTGCTTTATAAGAAGATCTTACCAAGGCGCCACTTTCTACATGCCTAAATCCTAAATCCAATCCTATTTTTTTATATTTTTCAAATTGCTCTGGCGTAATAAATTCTTTTACTGGCAAATGTTTTTTACTTGGTTGTAAATACTGACCTATAGTAACAATATCAACTTTTGCTTTTGCTAAATCGTGTAAGGTTTCAATAACCTCTTCTTCAGTTTCTCCTAAACCTAACATAATACCAGATTTAGTTCTTTTTTGACCGTTGTCTTTAAGGTATTTTAAAACCTCTAAACTACGATCGTATTTAGCCTGAATTCTAACTTCACGAGTTAGTCTTCTTACCGTTTCTAAATTATGAGAAATTACTTCAGGAGCAACGGCTATCAAACGATCAATGTTTTTTTCAATTCCTTGAAAATCTGGAATCAATGTTTCTAAGGTCGTTGTAGGATTGGCTCTTCTTATGGCTTTTACTGTTTCTACCCAAATAATAGAACCTCCATCTTTTAAGTCGTCTCTGTCAACAGAAGTAACCACGGCATGTTTGATACTCATCAATTTGATGGAGCGGGCTACCTTTTCTGGTTCGTCCCATTCTACCGTATCTGGCTTTCCTGTTTTTACACCACAAAAACCACAAGAACGGGTACATGTATTTCCTAAGATCATAAAGGTCGCCGTTCCTTCTCCCCAGCATTCTCCCATATTCGGACAACTACCACTCGTACAAATTGTATTTAATTTGTATTTGTCTACTAATCCTCTTAGTTCTGTATATTTTTTTCCAACCGGTAACTTAACTCTAAGCCATTTCGGTTTTGCAACTCTTTCTTTTACTTCAGTGTTTTCAGACATTTCCGAATCGAATTTAATAGGGCAAAGTTACAAATAACTGCAATAATGGTTGCTACAGAATGGAAACTAATTATGACGTGCTTTAAATTATTACGCAAAAGAGTTTTTTCGCTTTAAAATAAAATGACATTGCTAAAATTTAACGCAAGGTAATGGTGTTTTTTAAAGGTATCGCAGCTCCTAATTTTTGGCTCAATGGACTAGGAGAGGAGTTGCCAATAAGAATTTCATACGTTCCTTTTAGCCAAACTTTTTCACCTTTTTTATTGATTACTTTTAAATCCTCAGGACTTAAGTTGAACACAATATTTTTCTTCTCTCCTTTTTTTAAAGAAATTCTTTGAAATCCTTTTAAGCTAGTCAATGGTAAATTTTCTGTGTTTTTTAAAGGACTCACATACAATTGTACAACTTCATCCATATCAAAATTCCCTGTATTAGCAACATCAACGCTAATTGTCAACTCTTTATTTTTTCTAATTTTTGTTGAAGATAAAACCAAGTTGTCAAATTTTGTAGAAGAATATGTCAAGCCAAAACCAAAGGGAAACATTGGTTCTTTCGTCATGTATTTATAGGTTCTTCCTTTCATTGAATAATCTTCAAATGCAGGTAACTGAGCTACATTCTTAGGGAAAGTAATCGGCAAATGTCCTGAGGGAGAAATATTTCCAAATAAAACATCGGCGACTGCATTTCCTCCTTGTTCACCTGGATACCACATTTGTAAAATAGCATCACAACCTTCTTCAATTCCTTCTAAAGAAACAGCACTACCACTGGCTATTACCAAAATAAGGGGACGGTCTTTTTTCTTTTCAATCATTGTTTTTACATAGTCTACTTGATTTTTTGGTAAACGTAAATTTACGCGGTCTCCTTTGCTAGGCGAAGCAATGGCATCCACTTCTTCTCCTTCCATATCCGCAGAAATTCCGACTACACAAATAGTAGCATCTGACTGTCCAACAACTACAGGAGCATAATTTAAAGGGTTTAAGTTTTTTTGAAAAGGCAAAGCTCCACTTCTATAGTTTAAAGATGTTCCTAAAGAAACGGCATCAGCAATTCCTTCCAATACAGTTACTAAATTTGGACTCACACCATAATAATTTCCCATAAGTACATCGGCAGAATTTGCAAAAGGTCCGGTAACATAGGGTACTCTGATATTTTTTGACAATGGCAATACATTGTTTTTATTTTTCAATAATACAATCGATTTTTGTGCTGCTTCTCTAGCCAAAGCAATATGTTCCTCACAATGAATTTTATCTGGACCTAAATGAGCATACGGATTTGGAGCTCCTTTTTTGTCTAATATTCCTAAACGAAAACGGGTTTTAAATAACTGCTTGGTTCTTTCATGAATTAATTCTTCTGATATCAACCCTTGTTGCAAGGCTTTGTGCAACAAACGATAACTATGGCCGCAATTTAAATTGACGCCTGTTATTAGTGCAATGGCGGCGGCTTCTTCTTTTGTTTTCGCCGTTTTGTGTCCTTTGTAAATATCACCAATGGCACCACAGTCGGAAACAACATAGCCGTCAAAATTCCATCGATCTCTTAAAGTTTCTTTCAGTAAAAACGCACTTCCTGACGCTGCTTTTCCATACACGGCATTATAGGCACTCATGACCCCTTCAACTTTGGCTTCTTTTACCAAAGCTTCAAAGGCAGGGAAATAGGTTTCTTCTAAATCTTGTTTTGTTGGCTCTGCATTAAAGTGATGACGTAATTCTTCTGGTCCTGAATGGACAGCAAAATGTTTGGCACAAGCAGTTGATTTCATGTATTTTGAATTTTCACCTTGCAAGCCATTAACAAAAGCAACTCCAATTTTAGACATTAAATAAGGATCTTCTCCGTACGTTTCTTGTCCGCGCCCCCACCTAGGATCTCTAAAAATATTTACGTTGGGTGTCCAAAAAGTCAAGCCTGCATATTTACCTCGGTTGCCCATGCTTTGAGAAATTACATATTTGGCTCTAGCTTCTGTTGAAATTGCCGAAGCCAATTTTTTGGCAAGTACAGGATCAAAGGAAGCACCAATGGCAATTCCTTGAGGAAAAATAGTTGCTTTTCCATTTCTAGAAATGCCATGCAAGGCTTCATTCCACCAATCATAACTAGGCACTTCCAGTCTGTCTATTCCAGGCGCCGAGCTTAGCAATTGTTTCATTTTCTCTTCCGTGGTCATTTGTGAGACTAAAATCTCAGCTCTTTCTTCAATGGAAAGATTTGGGTTTTGAAACGAGAAATCTACAGTTTGAGCCTTACATATAAAAAAAATGTTCAGTAAAAGAGTGGCTAGTAAGATTTTTTTAATAGGGATGCGCATAGTAATTAGTTGTTTGTATAACTGAAATTAAATTCGTCTGTTGAAAAGGTTTTTTTCCCGTTAAGTTCTTTTACAAATATTCGGATGGTATAGTCCTTTTTGTTTTTTAGTTTTTTGTCGATGTTTAAATGAATTATTTTTCTTCCAAAACCTGACAATATTTTTTGAGTAGAACTGAGCACAGCTTTTTTCTTTTTATCGAAAACTTTTACCAATAACTGTCGGTCTTGATTGGCTTGATATACAAATTCCAATTCCAATTTTTCTTTAGCAGAAAGTTTTTTTGGTTTTTCTGTAAAATAAATATTCTCGTTAAATAGCTGTTGATGACTATAAGTACTTGCTTTCGTTTTTTTATCTACATCTACTAAATTATAGGCTCTTACCCAGTCATAATAACAAGTATTCTTTGCAGGATCTGCTAATTCTTCGTCGGTTGGCAAAGAAATCCAAGGAAAAGGATAGGTTTCAGAAACCATGTTTACGTGCATCGGGTTGTCAAAAGGTTTCTTTTTTATGTCCGAATAGAAGTCGACTGTTTTTACAATCCGATCATCTAAATAATAACTTACTTTGCTGGCATCATGCCACCAGCCACCGTAGGTGTAAAAATCTTCGGAAGGCAAAGTTTTTGTTTCTATTTTAGATTGTGGAGCGCGTAAATCTTGTCTTTCCTTATCGCAGCTGTTGTACCAAAAGTGGGAATTTGAATTCATTCCTTTGGCAAAATATTTTCCATTAAAATCTCCTTCTCGGCCAATACATTCTTGAATGTCTAATTCTAAACCATAGGTGTCGCAACCATTTGGCCCTTTTGAGGATTGGTCTGTTGAAAGCCAAAACGTAGTTGACATGGTTGTTTTGGCAGCTTTAAATTTACATTCGTAATAGCCATAAAAGGCATCATTGCTTTTGGAAATTACCGCACCTCCAGCAATAGTAAAAGTAATTTCTCTTCCGTAGGCTTTCACTAGGGTGTCTTTTTTTAATTTTTCACCTTTAATTTTCATGTATCCATCACTCACAGAAACTTGTGAAGGAAGAAATATTCCAGGTGCTCTACCAATCCACTTTGGATGGTAATCGTACCATTTGGTGTCGTCTAGTTTTGTTCCATTAAATTCGTCAGAAAAAGTTTCGTTAATTACCCAGCGTTTTCCAACAGGAGGAACAGGAGGATCGGCCAATAAGGAAGTTGAAAAACCTATGAATAAGAGTGCTAGTAAAAAATATTTTTTCATAATTGTCTATTTAGTATCGGTAATTATTCGGCAAGTAAAATCCAATCTTGTCCTAGTTTTGGAGGGTAAGCCCATAAATAACTCGCCCATTTTAAGGGTGCTGTTTTTGAATAATTTCCTGTGTGTGGGTTGAACCAAGTTAGGTTTAAATGACCGTTCGCCGGTTTCGGAACATGAATTCTGACACTATTGTTTTCTGAAGGATGAAACATAATATATTTTCCATTTCCATCGGTTAAATTCCAACTAACACTTGCGTTTGAGGGTTTAAATTTTTTGAATTCGTGTTTTTGAAAGAAATTGATAAAATGATTGTAGTAGTTCAATTTCGGCTGCTGCTCTTTGGGCAAAGCATCAATGTCTGTAATAATAACACTCCATGAATTTGCTTGCCAATAATAGGTAGAATAAGTGCCTGCAAAGGCACAAACATAATTTCTTCTCAAACAGGTTTTAGGGTCGTCATAACTTCCTATAAAAACCTCATAAGGACTTTTTTCATAGCCTCCATGTTCAATATTAAAAATAGGTTTGTTCGGAAAATCAGCTCGGCATTTGGTCATAACATGGTACAATTCAGTATTCCAATTTTGAATGGAAATAAAATCGACCAACTCACTGTTTTTTCTGCAGAATTTAAAATCATGTACCGTTAACAATCTTTTATAAGCATCTAATTTTCGAACTCTTGAAATTCTTTCTTTTAAATAAGGCTCATCGCACCTACCATAAGCCAAGGCTTCTTTTGACACATCCCATATAATATTAGGATAAGCTTGGTACCTTTTTATAATGTAGTCAAAATAACGATTGTCTTCCAAAGAATTCATGGCAGGCCAGTTGACTTCTTTGTTCCAAACATAAATCATTAAATGTGAGACAATATTTTTTTCATGTAAAAGTTCAATTTTTTTATCTAAATTTTTGAAGAAATCTACATTTAAGGAACTAAAATCAGGATCTGTATTAGAGCCTAAAAAAGGAAAAAAGTTTGGTTTTCCATATTCATGTGCAGGAATTATTTTAGGGTCCTTTTTCCATCGAATGTCATAAGCATACACATTCATCACCATTTGATTGAATCCGTTTTCGGCTATTTTATCTAAAATTTGAACGGTTTCTGTTTGTTCTTTTTTGCCATAATCCAATGCAAAAAACCAATCAAATTCATAGGCCGTCATAAAATAAGGATGCTCGTCTTCATAACTTACATACTGCGGATTTTCTTTGTCAATAATAATTCCACCATGACAGTTATTGAAGGCTTCAGAAGAAATATGCAGATGCCCTTTTTTATTGTGCAATCTTTTAATATCAGAATTAGTTGTATAACTCCAATCACCAGTTTGATTTCCTGAAAAACGAATGACATATGTATTGTTGCCGTTGTAAAAACCAGGGACAATTAATTCTTTACCATTCGGTTGTAAAAAAATGGCTTCAAATTTTACCTCAAACGGATTTTTAGTGGCTGTACTTTTAAATTCTATATGGACAACTTCCCATTTTTTAAGGTGTATTTTTTTAGAACTATAGCTACTGTTTTTTGAAGCATAGCTAGTCGAAACGAAGCTTATAAATAAAAGGAAACTAATAACTTTTTTAAACATAGCAATTTTGTATAAAGGTTTACTTAGTTTGAAGTTTCTTGTTTTCTTCTGCTATTCTTTTACGTTGGTTGCCGTTTAACCCGTGTTTAAAATAAAATTCAGGTTTGTAATAATTATGTGATTTTTTCATGCTTTGGTCATCAATATCCTGACTCAAATCGCAATCAAAACGTGTAAGTATTGAATGATTTTCACTCCATTTGGTCACATTGGTAAAATGAGAAATTCCCCAAGTAATTCCTCTACCATCTTTGGTATCTGTAAAAGCATCAGGAATAAAAGGGCCGCCTGCATTTGGAAGCAAACTAGAAATGGCTGCGATGTTAAAATCGATTCCGTTTTCAGCATACTGGATGGTGTTGTGTTCATTTCCATCACGAATAACCAAGGCTGCAATTCCTCCTTTAAAAGGAAACAAGGTTGTTTCATGACCTGAAGTAATTATTGGATTGGTAGGATTTTTTGTAAAAGGCCCCAAAGGATTGTCAGCAGTAGCCAAACCTTGCATACGAATTAGGTTTCCTTTTTCTCCAAAGTCTGATTTGTAATACAAATATATTTTTCCTTTGTAAACCAATGGGTAAGGATCGTGAATAGAAAATTGATCCCATTGTCCTTCAGGACCATTGGGAATAACAACTTTGTTGTAAGGTGTCCAAGGACCATCAGGTGAATCAGAATAGGAAACAGCTACCGGACAATCGTCACCGCGTTTTCCACTAGCTTCCATAAAACCTTGGTAGTACAAATAATATTTTCCTTTCCATTTTAAAATATCAGTGGTGGCTACAGATCGCCATCCAACTTGTGGTTTTGGCGGTCTAGGAACGGCTACGCCTTGTTCTTCCCAAGTAAAACCATCTTTACTTGTGGCATACCAAATATCACATAAATCCCAATCGCTTGATGGAATGATTTCACTAGATAATTTAGCCCCTTTTGGTGGAGTAGGAGTTTGGCGGTGCGTATACCAAACATAATACTTACCATTTTCAAAAATTACTTTAGAAGGATCTCTTCTAGTAATGGTTCCGTCGTGATTGCTATAATCCAAACCCTTTAAAGGCGTATATTTAAACTGAGAATACAACTCGTTGTATTTTGGTTGAATTCCTAGGTAGGCATCATAATTTCGTTCCATAGAATGGCTCAATGGAATGTTTGGTTTTTCATGAGGCATTTTAAAAGGAAAACTTATCTTTTGTTCTTTTTCTTTTTGTGCATTTGTTATAAAACAAAGCAGGATAAAAATACTTGATATTAATTTCTGAATACTCATATAATTGTAACGTTTAAAATTTAATCGAAACAAATATTGAAAAATATTATAGAATTCTATAGCAATGGTACTAGACAAAAACTAGATAAACAGCAGTAACATGTATAAAAAAGACAAACGGGATAAAATAAAAACCATTTGCTTTAGTATTTGGTTTTGAGAATTCAACAGTAGGAAATGTTTTGCTAAAAAGAATGAATGTATTCTTCAAGGTTATCACTACGCTCAAGGTTCATTTTTTTTCGAATTCGGTATCGAGAAGAGTGCACACTTTCAACAGAAATATTTAATAATTGCGCCATATGTTTGCTTGAAAAATTAAGTTTAATTAATGCACATATTTTTTGATCGGCTACGGTTATTTTTGGATGTTTGTTTTTTATTCGTTTGTAAAAACTTTTATGAATAGAGGTGAATCGTGCTTCAAATTCTTTCCAATTATTTTCTGGGTTTCCTTCAATAGTAGCCACCATTTTTTTAAAATCTGAAGCATCGATGTTTTCTTTGGATGAAGAAATAAGTTTTTTAAGATTGGAAATCATTTCATCTTTTTCTATGATCCTCAATGCCGATTCAGTCAGTTCTTTGTTTTTTAGTTCAAGGACTTCATTTTTTTGTTGAATTTGCAGCATTTGTTTTTCTCGGAGTATCTTTTTTTCAATTTTGTGCTTGTTTTTTAAATGTTTGAAAAAGACCAATCCAAAACCAATTAAGGAAATTAGGCTTATACTCAATAAAAGCGTTTGTAAAAACCAAACTTTATCTTCATGTTCTAGTTCTTTAATATGTTGTTGTTTGACCAGTGCTTCCTGTTCTTCTTTTTTAATTCGGTATTTGTCCTTAATATTTAATAATTGCCTGTTGTTTTTACTTCTACTACCAAAGGTTTTGTCGTTGTATTCTTTGGCAATGGATAGATGTTTATAGGCCAGTGTTAATTTTTTCTGTTGAAAAAAAACTGCCGCCAAAGATTCGTGTACATGAATTTTGTAATCTAAGTGTTTTCTATATTTGTAAACAAGTGCCAATGAGTTTTTATAATGTAAAACACTTTTTGTAAAATTGTTTTTAGACTTATAAATATCTCCATAGAGAGCTTCTAATATGATAAAATAACTCGGGTTGCTTTCTTTGAAAAATGCTTCTGTTTCTTGAAGGATGGCCAAGCCTTTTTGTAAATCTCCTTGCATTGCTTCTATAAAGCCGTTCTCAACATCTAGGTAAAAGGTTCTTCCAATATTTATGCCTGCTTTGTTTATTTGGTAAGCACTGTCTAAATATTTTTTAGCGAAAACATAATCTTTTCTAACACGGTAAAAATTGGTAAGCGAAAAATAATTATTTCGCAGCGGAATGTTTTTAGTAGGTTTCTTCTGAAATACTACTTTATTTAGTCTTATCGATTTATTAAAGTATTTTAGAGCAGCTTGATCTCTTTTGAAATAACTATAGAGCCAACCTAAACTTTCATAAACTTTAGCGATAGATGTTTTGTTTTTTGTTTTTTCGGCTAACAATAAGGCTTTCCAATTGTAGTCGTATGCTTTGTTGTATTCAAGGTTATGACTGTGAACTAGGGCAATATTCAAAAGGGTTCTGATAGCTTTTATGGTGTCTTTTGCTTCAGTGTTTTTGTGATACTGAATTTCGTATGCATTTAAAATACTGTCTTTCGAATGATAATATTCAGACAAAATAGCGTTGTTTTTACTATTTTGTCCGAAGCTCATTTGAATTGCAATTATAAAAAATGCAAGGAAGTAATTTTTTTTAGTTTGAATCATTAAATGAAAATCTACTTTGAGTTATTTGTCTAATAAACCTTCTCCGTAAGACCAACCTTTTCTTGCAGGTTCTTTGATGTAAATGTCCAATTCTGGTCTACCAACGGCTTTCATTTTATGGGCATCATAGTTAATAGTTCCTCCAAAACGTTGTGCCAATACACCCAATTCCCCCATTTCATTGAATTTTGTGGCATAGTTAAAGTTTGACCCGGGCAAACGATGGTTTTTAATAGCATCTATCCATTCTAAAACAGGTTTATTTTCCTGCACTCTTGGAATTGTTTTTTCAGGAGCATTTTTTTGAAACTCATTCCATTCTTCGTCGGGCATTATTAATTTAAAGGTATCAGGACGGCCTCCAGTAATTAGCGTTTGTTTATCTCCAATCATTATCATTCCTTTTTTAGGTAATTTATTTATACCCCATTCTGGTCGTACCTCAGGTGTTTCGTATCCTTCAATCCATTCCATTTTTACGGGCGCTTTGCCTTTGCGTTCGGCAAATTCCCAAGTAACTTTTGATTCTGAAGGCATATAACTATGGTCAGCTGCAGCATCCTTTCGTTCTCCAGTAATGGTATGAGGAATTCCTAAATCTAAACTCCAAAAGGGAGCGTCTAAGGTGTGGCAAAACCAATCTCCAAGTTGCCCATGCCCCATGTCATAAAACGATCTCCATTTTCTTGGAACATACAATTCATTATAGGGCCTGTCTGCTATCGGACCTAACCAAGCATCCCAATTAAGTTCCGCAGGTATTTGTTGAGCACTTAAATCAGCATTTTTACCATTGGCAAAATACCTGCTCTTGGCAACGTTTACTTTAGGCTGCCAAGCAATCACTTCTTTTACTTCTCCTAAAATACCCGCATCATAATATTCTTTTATAGAGCGAATACCATCAGTGGTGTGTCCTTGATTTCCCATTTGTGAAATGACACCATAATATGCTGCGGCCTTTTTTAAAGTTCGTAATTGCCAAATATTATGCGCCAAAGGCTTTTCTACAAATACATGTTTCCCTAATTCCATGGCGGCCATAGCGGCAGGAAAATGTGTATGGTCCGGAGTTGCGATGATCACGGCATCAATATCTTTTGCCATTTCATCAAACATTATTCTAAAGTCCTTGTATTTTTTTGCATCCGGACAAGCTTTATCTCCTTTAGCCGTCATGCGATCATCTACATCACACATGGCAACAATATCTTCTTTTGGTACTTGATTCCAACAACTTCCTCCACGGCCTCCAACACCAATAACGGCAAATTTTAAGCGACTGTTAGGAGAGCTTCTTAATAAATTAGGAATAAATAAAGTCCCTATAGAAAGGGCGGTAGTACTTTTTATAAATGATCTTCTGGTAATTTGTGACATTGGCTTTCGTTTAGAATTTTTTAGACCTTGAATTTACTGATTTTTAGGCTCACTTATTTCTATAAGAACTGTATTTAACATTTTGCTCTTAGATGTTGAATCATATGGTTCTCAAAATTAGGAAATGAATAAGTTATACTTTGTATGGAATGTGTCTTTATATAGAGCATATGGTTAATAATTCCGCAATTCATGTTTTGTTTGTTGTTGAATAAATAAAGAAGCAGTCTATTTAATAAGAGTTAGATAGAAGGCTAAATAGGATGTGGAAAATAAAAATACTTAAAATATTTTTTTTGATTTAAAAAGCTTGAATGGTTTGATAAACTTTTGCTATTTTTGTAGCTTATAATTTTTAAGAAGACACAAAAATGGCAATTATAATAACAGACGAATGTATTAACTGTGGGGCTTGTGAACCAGAATGTCCAAACAATGCAATTTATGAAGGTGCAGAAGACTGGCGTTATTCAGATGGTACTGAGTTATCAGGTGATATTGTACTACCAAATGGTAAAAAAGCAAACGCTGATGACGATCAAGAAGCAGTAGATGATGAAGTATATTTCATCGTTCCAGATAAATGTACAGAGTGTAAAGGTTTCCATGATGAGCCTCAATGTGCGGCTGTATGTCCTGTAGACTGTTGTGTTCCTGATGAAGATGTTGTTGAAACAGAAGAAGAGCTTTTAGGAAAGAAAGCCTTTATGCACGGAGAATAATTTCTTCAGCATGTATACTACAAAACCCCTTTAGTTTTCTAAAGGGGTTTTTTGTTGCTCTTAATTGAATATTGCTATATGAAAACACAAATTATTGCTCATTTCGTTTTTAAATAAACACTATATTTGCACTCGAATTTTGAATATATATCACCATGAAAGCTGGAATTGTAGGATTGCCTAATGTAGGAAAATCAACTTTATTTAATTGTTTGTCTAATGCAAAAGCACAAAGTGCGAACTTTCCATTTTGTACTATTGAGCCTAATATTGGGGTTGTAAATGTACCCGATGCAAGAGTTGCCAAATTAGAAAGCATGGTAAACCCTGAAAGAGTGGTGCCTGCAACGGTAGAAATTGTGGATATTGCTGGTTTGGTAAGAGGAGCAAGTAAAGGAGAAGGATTGGGAAATCAGTTCTTAGGAAATATCCGTGAAACGGATGCCATTATTCATGTATTGCGTTGTTTTGATGATGATAATATTATTCATGTTGATGCGTCTATTGACCCTGTTAGAGATAAAGAAACAATTGACATTGAGTTGCAGCTGAAAGATTTGGAAACTGTTGAGAAGAGATTGGAGCGTGTAAAACGAAATGCCAAAACAGGAAATAAAGAAGCACAAGCAGAATTTGATGTTTTGTCTAGAATTCAATCGACTCTTTTAGAAGGGAAGTCCATTAGAATTTTAGAATTTACAGAAAAAGAAGATGAATTTGTAAAACCGATGCAATTTATTACGGCAAAACCAGTAATGTATGTTTGTAATGTAGATGAAAGTGCTGCGGTTTCAGGGAATGCATATGTAGAGAAGGTAAAAGAATCTGTAAAAGATGAAGGTGCCGAAATTGTAATTTTAGCAGTAGGCATTGAAGCTGATATCAATGAATTAGATGATTATGAAGAACGTCAGGTTTTCTTAGAAGATATAGGTTTGACGGAAGCAGGTTCTGCAAAATTGATTCGTAGTGCTTATAAATTATTGAATTTACAAACCTATTTTACAGTAGGAGTAAAGGAGGTAAGAGCTTGGACAATCAATATTGGAGATACGGCACCACAAGCAGCCGGAGTAATTCATACCGATTTTGAAAAAGGTTTTATTAGAGCAGAAGTAATTAAGTATAACGATTATATTACTTTTGGTTCTGAAGCAAAAATTAAAGAAGCCGGAAAATTAGGTGTAGAAGGAAAAGAATATGTGGTGGAAGATGGAGATATTATGAACTTTAGATTTAACGTATAAGTTTTTAAATTGTCTATAGAATAAAAAACACCTAATTTATTAGGTGTTTTTTTTGGTCTATACTATTTAAGAAGTACTACATGTTTATACCTAACAGGTTTTCAAAACCTTTTAGGTCTTTAATGTTTGTTAATTATTTTATCAATAAATAATAATGTCTTGAAGACAGGTTTTAAATGAAAAAGCCTTTGTAAAATTAATTACAAAGGCTTTTATATATTATTCAGAAGCTATTAAGCAATCATCGTAACTGGGTTTTCAATATACTGTTTTAAAGTATTCATGAAAGCAGCACCTACAGCACCGTCAATAGTTCTGTGATCACAAGCTAAAGTTAAGGTCATTACATTTCCTACAACAATTTCTCCGTTTTTTACAACTGGCTTTTGTTTGATACCTCCAACTGATAAAATAGCTGAGTTTGGTTGGTTTATGATAGAAGTAAAACTATCTACACCAAACATACCTAAGTTAGAAACAGTAAAAGTAGATCCAGACATTTCAGCAGGCGTTAACTTTTTGTTCTTCGCTTTGATCGCTAAATCTTTTACTTCGGCACCAATTTGAGTTAAACTCTTAGTATCTGTAAAAGGAATTACAGGAACTACCAATCCATCTTCTATAGCAACAGCTACACCAATAGAAATATGGTTGTTGTAAATTGTTTGCTCATTAGTCCACTCTGTATTAATTTGTGGATGTGACTTTAATGCCATAGCAGTAGCTTTTACCACTAAATCATTAAATGAAACTTTTGTATCAGGAATTGCATTGATTATTTTTCTAGAAGCCATGGCATTATCCATGTCAATGTCCATAGTTACTGTAAAGTTAACTGCAGTCGTTTGAGAATTGTCAAGCGCTTTTACAATTGCTTTACGCATTTGAGAATTCTTAACTTCCGTCTTGCTAATTTCTCCAGCAGGTGCAGCAACAACTGTTGCAGTAGCAGGAGCATCAGAAATAACTACATCCGTAAAGTTTTCAACGTCTGTTTTAACAATACGTCCACCTTCACCAGTACCCACAACTTTTGCCAAGTTGATTCCTTTTTCTTCCGCTAGAGCTTTTGCTAATGGAGAAGCAACAATTCTTCCGTTTTGAGACTGAATATTGCTAACCGTTTTTGTCGGACTAGCAGTTGTACCTGTTGCTTGTTTAGGAGCAGCTTTCTTTTCAGGAGCGGCAGCCTTTGGAGTTTCCGTTTTAGTAGTTTCAGCTTTTGGTGCTTCTGCAGCAGCAGGAGCAGAACCGAAATTAGAAACGACAGCAGAAACATCTGTACCCGCTTCACCAATAATTGCTAATAAAGAATCTACAGGAGCAGTTTCACCTTCTTTTAAACCAACATACAATAAAGTACCTTCGTTAAAAGATTCAAATTCCATAGTCGCTTTGTCAGTTTCAATTTCAGCAAGAATATCTCCTTCTGTAATTTCGTCACCAACTTGTTTTAACCAAGCAGCAACCGTACCATCAGTCATGGTGTCACTTAAGCGAGGCATGGTAACCACTGTAATATTATCAGGAACTACAAATGCAGGAGTTGCTGGTGCAGCTTCAGCAGGAGCGGCAGTTTCTTCAACAACGGCAGGAGCTTCTTCACTTGCAGCTACTTCTGTAGCGCCTCCAGCTAATAAAGCTGAAAAATCTTCACCTTCATCACCAATAATTGCTAACAAAGAATCTACAGGAGCCGTTTCTCCTTCTTGCAATCCAATATGTAATAAATAGCCTTCGTTAAAAGATTCAAATTCCATGGTTGCTTTGTCAGTTTCAATTTCAGCAAGGATATCTCCTTCTTCAATTTTATCACCAACAGCGATTAGCCATTTCGCAACGACACCTTCTGTCATTGTATCACTTAAACGGGGCATTGTTATAATTTGTGCCATATTTTTTCTGAATTATATATTATGTAATTAGATGGAGTTTTAAATAAATCTCTTTCTAAATTAATTGTCTTTGTTAAGAGGTTTGATAAAAGGGTAATCTTCTTGATCGTAAACTACGTCATACAATTGATTCACCTCTGGATATGGAGATTCGTCTGCAAATTTTTCGCATTCTAAAACTCGTTTTTTTACGTCCTTGTCAATTGCTTTGATTTCTTCTTCAGTCAAATAGCTATTTTCTTTAATAACATCTAAAACCTGAGTAATTGGATCAATTTTTTTGTATTCAGCAACTTCATCTTTTGTTCTGTAGTGCTGTGCATCTGACATAGAGTGACCTCTATATCTATAAGTTTTCATTTCTAAGAAAGTTGGTCCATCACCTCTACGAGCTCTTTCCATTGCTTCGTCCATAGCTTCTGCTACTTTGATTGGATTCATCGCGTCAACGGGTCCAGAAGGCATTTCATATCCTAAACCTAATTTCCAAATATCATCATGATTGGCAGTACGTTCTACAGAAGTTCCCATTGCATATCCATTGTTTTCAACAATAAACACTACAGGTAATTTCCATAACATTGCCATGTTAAAAGTTTCGTGTAATGAACCTTGACGTGCAGCTCCATCACCAAAACAACAAATAGTTACGGCTCCAGTATTGTGGTATTTATCTCCAAATGCCATTCCAGCACCTAAAGGTATTTGTCCACCAACAATTCCATGTCCACCATAAAATCCTTTTTCTTTAGAGAAGATATGCATAGATCCTCCCATACCATGAGAAGTTCCTGTTACTTTTCCATACAATTCTGCCATCACTCTTTTAGGATCCACTCCCATACCAATTGGCTGTACGTGATTTCTGTAAGCCGTGATCATCTTATCTTTACTTAAGTCCATTACATGTAATGCTCCAGCTAAAATAGCTTCTTGACCGTTGTATAAATGTAAAAATCCTCTTACTTTTTGTTGGATGTATACTGCAGCTAGTTTGTCTTCAAACTTTCTCCAAAATAACATATCCTCGTACCACTTGATGTAGGTTTCTTTTGTAATTTCTTTCATGATGAATTTTAATGTATATTCAAAGTATGACCGCAAAAATAACATATTAGGAATAAAAATTACAGTATTCAGTGTACTTTTTTTCTAATGTATGCGCATAACTTTCAATATGATAATTTTTGGCGTTTAAAATCCAAAAAGCCAAACATTTTTGTTTGGCTTTTTTGGTTATTGATAATATCTACCTGTATTTTATATAGATATAGGAATGGCCATGCTCAGTATTAAACATGCATTCCAGTAGTTACATATAATCTTCAATTGGTGTACATGAGCAAATTAAATTACGATCCCCAAAGGCATCGTCAACTCGTCTAACGGTTGGCCAAAATTTATTTTCCGCAATAGATTCCATTGGAAAAGCTGCTTCTTTTCTTGTGTAATTTTGTTCCCAAACATCTGCGGTTAGCATTTGTTGCGTATGTGGAGCGTTTTTTAAAATCGATGTTGCGTCGTGTTGTTCTATAGCGTCAATTTCATTTTTGATACTTAATAAGGCAGCTATAAAATTATCCAATTCAGGCTTGCTTTCGCTTTCTGTGGGTTCAATCATTAAAGTTCCTGCTACAGGAAAAGAAACAGTAGGAGCATGGTAGCCATAATCCATAAGACGTTTCGCTACATCAACGACTTCAATACCCTTTTGTTTGTAGTCTCTAAAATCAACAATCATTTCATGGGCACAAAAACCATTTTCGCCTGTATACAAAATATCATAGCTCGTTTCAAGTTTGTTTTTGATGTAGTTTGCATTTAAGATTGCTATTTCAGTAGCGGATTTCAACCCTTTGGCACCTAACATTTTTATATATCCATAAGAAATAAGCAATACCAATGCAGATCCCCATGGAGCAGAAGAGACTGCGGTAATTGCAGATTCTCCTCCAGTTGAAATTACAGGATTGGAAGGTAGAAAAGGAGCTAAATGCTTTACAACACAGATAGGTCCAACTCCAGGACCACCGCCACCATGAGGAATGGCAAATGTTTTGTGCAAGTTTAAGTGACAAACATCGGCACCAATAGTAGCTGGGTTTGTTAAGCCTACCTGTGCATTCATATTTGCACCATCCATATATACTTGTCCACCATTATCGTGAATAAGTTGTGTAATTTCTTTAATTCCACTTTCAAACACGCCATGTGTAGATGGATAGGTAACCATTAAACAAGAAAGCTTGTCTTTGTGTAATAAAGCTTTTTCTTTTAAATCTTCGAAATCAATATTTCCTTCAGGAGTGGCTTTCGTAACCACTACTTTCATTCCGGCCATAATCGCAGAAGCTGGATTGGTTCCGTGGGCTGAAGAAGGAATTAAACAAATGTTTCTATGTGCATCACCTCTCGCTTCATGATAGGCTTTTATAACCAACAAACCAGCATATTCTCCTTGTGCCCCTGAGTTAGGTTGTAGGGAAGTTGCATGGAAGCCTGTGATTATATTCAAGTCCGCTTCTAGCTGTCTAAAAACTTCTTGGTATCCTGCAGCTTGCTCTATAGGCGCAAATGGATGAATATTTGCCCAATTTGCCCAACTTAAAGGAAGCATTTCTGAAGCGGCATTCAATTTCATCGTACATGAGCCAAGAGAAATCATAGAATGATTCAAGGATAAATCTTTTCTTTCTAATTTTTTAATATAACGCATCATTTCTGTTTCAGAATGATGGCTATTAAAAACAGGGTTTGTCAAGAATGTAGAAGTTCTTGAAAGATTTTGAGGGATTGTAATTTGTGGATTAATAGAAGTGATTTCTGTAAAAACTTTGCCTGCTGCTTTGGCAAGTATTTTAACAATTTCATTCACATCTTTTAACGTTGTTGTTTCATTTAAAGAAATACTAATTGTGTTTTTTGCTGTATAAAAGAAGTTAACATTCAATAATTCAGCATTAAACTTAACTTTTTCACTATCCTGAACAATTACATTAATGGTATCGAAAAAGGTATTGTTAATTTGATGAATACCAAGCTTTGTCAATGCATCATGTAATGTGTAGGTTAATTGATGAATTTTGTTAGCAATGTATTTTAAACCATTAGGTCCGTGGTATACGCCATACATCGCAGCCATAACGGCTAATAAGACTTGTGCAGTACATATATTGGAAGTAGCTTTTTCTCTTTTGATATGTTGCTCGCGAGTTTGCAAAGCCATTCGCAAAGCTCTGTTGCCATTCATATCTTTGGTAACACCAATAATACGCCCCGGAATATTTCTTTTGTAAGCTTCTTTCGTGGCAAAATAAGCAGCATGTGGACCGCCATACCCCATTGGAATACCAAAACGTTGGGTTGTTCCAACAACTACATCAGCTCCCCATTCTCCAGGAGGTGTTAAAATAGCCAAACTTAATAAGTCGGCTGCCACAGCAACTCTTATTTCTTTTTCGTTGGCATTTTTTACAAATTCTGAATAATCTAAAACTTGTCCGTTTTTACCTGGATATTGTAACAAGGCACCAAAAAAAGTTTCATCTAATTGAATGGTACTATAATCACCAATAAGTAATTCAATATTTAAAGGGGTAGCTCGTGTATGTAAAATAGCTAAGGTTTGTGGAAGTACATTTTCAGATACAAAAAATTGCATTGAATTGTTCTTTTTTTGAGCTCTAGATCTAGTATTGTACAACATAATCATAGCTTCAGCAGCAGCAGTTCCTTCATCTAATAAAGAAGCATTGGCTAATTCCATTCCGGTCAATTCGGTGACCATGGTTTGGTAGTTTAGCAAAGCTTCCAAACGTCCTTGTGCAATTTCTGCTTGGTAAGGAGTGTAGGCAGTGTACCAACCTGGACTCTCTAAAATATTTCTTTGAATAACAGAAGGAGTAATGGTTGGGTGGTATCCTAAACCAATATAATTTTTAAACAGTTTGTTTTTTATAGAAAGTTCATGAATGTGCGATAAATACTCTTGCTCGCTCATGGCTTTGGATAAGTCAAGGTTTTTACTGAGTAGGATATCAGATGGAATTGTTTTTTTGACCAACTCTTCTATGCTTTCTACGCCTACAGTATTTAACATTTCAAGGATGTCATTTTGACGAGGTCCTATATGTCTTGATACAAATGAATCTGTTCTCATTAATAAAAACTATTATTTAGTTAGGAATTTGAAGGCACAAAAATAAAAATAAAATAAGAGCCGAGTTGTTTATACGTTTGAATAGTTGTTAACTAAAAACAACGGCTTATGAACAAAACAGTTTATTGTACTGTTGAAAATTTAAGTCCTAATGTTAAAATTAGTAAACATATAAGTTAGAGATTTTGTATTTTCGTGAATTGTTAAATGTTCTACCCCGTATTTTATGAAAAATTATAGGTCAATCAGCTTTCTTCTCCATTTTGTAAATCTTAAAAAGAATAGTTTTAAAGTTATAAGCCTCTTTGTTTTGTTTGTTGTTCTTTCGAACAAATCTATTTATTCTCAATCTATTCCTGGTACAGACAATCCTCCAGTAGGTGAGGTAGCGGGTACTTGTGGTACTTGTGCCCCAGAAGGATGGGAGGATATTGGAGGAACCCCCGATATTTCTGATAGAAACAATGCGGGTGGACAAGGAACTTTAGGTGGAGGAGCTCCTTGGGCGAATGCACCACTTCCGTTACCTCCAACAAATGATGTGTATTGGATTACGATGAGAGATGTTGGGAATTTCAATACACAAATAGACGAAAGTGTTACAACGGTTATATCAGATTTAATTGAAGGGAAACTGTATAAATTGACTGTTTGGGTAATGTCCGCTAAATCCGGAACTATAGGAGGCGAGTATTACGGAGGGGCCTATATGGATAATTTTGGGTATCAGGTAGGAACGAATGCAAGAGTAAATGTTGATATCAATTCATCCACCTACCAAGATCAATGGGCAAAGGTTACCATTGTATTCGTGGCGGATAATGGAACAATTGCTTCGCCAGGAAGTGTAGATTTGACTATTTTCCCTAATGATGATGCTGATGTCAATCAAGGTAGTGAAACAGGCAATGATCGTGCTGTCTATTTTGAACTACTGCATTTCTCAGTAGATGATATCAATGCGATAGAAATTTTGGATACGGATGGAGATGGTATTGATGATTTTATAGATATTGATGATGACAATGATGGGATTTTAGATACTGAGGAAAGTGATGGTAATGATCCAAATGGAGATGAAGATGGTGATGGTGTGCCAAACTATTTAGATATTTTTGATAATGGAACAGGAACAGATAATTCAACCACAAGTTATCAAGATAATGATGGTAACGGTTTGCCAGATGTTTATGACTTTGATGGAGATGGTATAGCCAATCATTTGGATTTAGACAGTGATAATGACGGGATTTTAGACAATGTAGAAGCGCAAACCAATGCTGGTTATACGGCTCCTTCGGGGAGTGTTGGTACGAATGGATATTATGATATTTATGAATCTGTGGCAGGAACCGATTCTGGAACACCGAATTTCACCCCAACTATTTTTGATTCTGGACAAACAAATGATGACACAACTCCAGATTATTTAGACATTGACACAGATGATGATGGTATACCTGATAATGTAGAAGCACAAACTACATTGGATTATACGGCTCCGACTGGAAATGTAGGAGAAAATGGATTAGATGCAGCTTATGAAAATGTAGATACGTATTCTCCAACAGGAATAACAATTACAGATACAGATACCGATGGTTCACCTGATTATAGAGATACAGATTCTGATAATGATGGTACTACAGATATCAATGAAAATGGCCAAGGCAATGTTTTAAGTGGTTCGGATACGGATGGAGATGGATTGGATAATAATTTTGATTCAGACAACTCTAATTACGATGTAAATGATAGCATAACAACTCCGGCAACCGATTTGCCAGATGCAGATAGTGATGTAAATTCTGGTGGAGATGTTGATTATAGAGATGATGTTACAGGACTTGATTCCGATGGAGATGGGGTCCCTGATATTGTTGATATTGATGATGATAATGATGGGATTTTAGATATAAATGAAGGTGCTGTTAGTTGTGGATCGACTACAACATATAATTTTACAAACTTGGCAGATGCTGAAACTAATTGGAATTTTAGCTCTCCTTCAGGTCAAACGGGTCTACAAACTGCCAACACAGCTCGCCAATGGTCTTGGGATAATAATGATACTAGCTCAAGTGGTGTTGGTCCAAATACCGGACAAGGAGATGCAGGCTATGTGTATACTGAAATGTCTTCATCTGGTGTTAATGGAGATGTATTTACTGCAGAATTAGATGTGAATTTTGATGCAAGTGCAAGCAGTTTTATGTTTAGTTACTACTTTGGATATAGAGGAGATGGTAATAATGGAACGATACAGTTAGAATCTAATGAAAACGGAGCAGGTTGGGTACCTAGAGGTAATGCAGAAGTGTTAGATCAACAAGGTTTAGCTCAAAATGCCACATTTGCTTGGATTCAAAAAACAGTAGATTTAACAGGATTAATAAGTGGAAATTCGACAAGGTTTAGACTTGTAATTACACAAGGTTCAGGGGGGACAACTTGGCATAAAGATGTTGGTTTAGATACGGTTACGGTTGTTCCTATATGTGCTTCATCCACCGACACAGATGGAGATGGAGTTCCTGATTATTTAGATATAGATTCAGATAATGATGGTATTCCTGATAATGTTGAAGCTCAAAGTACAGCTGGATATACTGCCAAATCAGGAGTTGATTCGGATAATGATGGTTTGGATGATGCTTATGATAGCGACACCAATTCTGGAACGACTACAGAAGGGACATCCATAGGAATTAGCAACCCTACGAATTCAGATGGTGGATTAACGAACTCAGATACAATTCCAGATTATTTGGATATTGATTCGGATAATGATGGAATTCCTGATAATATAGAAGCACAAACAACCACAGGTTATGTGGCTCCAACGGGTATGCCTGGGGTTAATGGTTTGGACAGCGCTTATGATGCTACAGACTCCTATAGCTCGGTCGGTTTATCTTTAACGCTTGTTGATACGGATGGAGATGTTGGGGCTGGAGGCGATTATGATTATAGAGAAGTTGATGCAGATGGAGATGGAACGAATGATGCTGCTGAAGGTAGAACAGGAACACCTAGTTTTACAGGAACTGATACAGATGGAGATGGATTGGATGATGGATATGACAATGTAGATACTTCTGGAACAGGTATCTTTGATGTAAATGACGATATTTCAGATCCAGAAACAGGTGGTTTGATTGATGCGGATGCGGATGTAAGTACGGGTGGTGATGTTGATTACAGAGATACACTTCTTGGTCAAGATACAGATGGTGACGGTATCGTTGATACAATAGATATTGATGATGATAATGATGGAATATTAGATACTGTAGAAGATGAAGCTAGCTGTTTAACAATTCCAACAGCGGCTTCGGGGCCAGTTGTGGCAAGCTCTGGTACAGGAGGTGCACTAACATTAATCAATGATGGAAACCTTGATGCGGATAATGGAATACAATTGAATCGTGTTGGAGAATATATTGTCGTTGATTTGGGAAGTGTAATTCCTTCTGGTGTGGATGTAAGGTTTACTTTATGGAGAAATACTAATAATAATGATAGAACAATACGTATTGCGCAATTATCAAATTCTACTGTATCACTTGGTGGTGGTACCAACCCAGAACTTGTTGAAAGAGCCGATATCGCGACTAATTCTAGTGTAACGAATTTTGATTATACATTATCAACGGATACAAGATATATTCAAATTGAAATGACTGTAAGAGCTGGTGGTAGAATTGAGATTATAGAAGCTCAAATTTTAACATACTTAGATTGTAATAATGATTTTGATGGAGATGGTATTATCAATTCATTGGATATGGATTCTGATGGGGATGGTATTTTGGATAATATAGAAGCTCAAAGTACAGCTGGATATACTGCCAAATCAGGAGTTGATTCGGATAATGATGGTTTGGATGATGCGTATGATAGCAATACAAATTCAGGAACAACGACTTCTGCGAATTCTATTGGATTAACTAATCTTACAAATACAGATGGAGCACTTACAAATTCAGATACCCTACCGGATTATTTAGATATAGATTCAGATAATGACGGAATTCCTGATAATGTGGAAGCACAGTCAACTCAAGGCTACGATGCGCCAACTGGAAATGTTGGTTTAAATGGTGTGGACAGTGCTTACCAAAGTAACGGTACTTTTACAGCAACAGGATTGTCACCTTATAATTTTAATGGTGCTACAGAGGCTGATTACAGAAATACAGATACAGATGGAGACGGAACTAGTGATACAGACGAGAGTATTTCGTTACCAAATGGAGCTAGCGGAACAGCAGATTCTGATGGAGATGGATTGTTAGATATTTATGAAGGATCTGATTATACAGCTGGAGAAAGTTATGATGTAAATGATGAAATAGATGATCCTGTAAATGATCTTTTAGATGCCGATTCTGATGGAGGATCAACAGGTGATGTAGATTATAGAGATGTAAGCTCTGTACCCGATACTGATGGTGATGGAGTAACAGATGATCTAGATTTAGATGATGATAATGATGGTATTTTGGATACTGTTGAAGATGCCGCTGCAGATGCAGATTCAGACGGAATAAAAAACTCATTAGATATTGATTCTGATGACGATGGTATTCCTGATAATGTGGAGGCGCAATTAACAGTTGGCTATATTGCCCCTAACAATGATGACGCAGCTACGTACTTAGCTAATAATGGAGTGAATTCTGCTTATTTGGGAGGGCTAACTGCTGTAAATACAGACGACATAACAGGAAATAATTCAGATGCTTTACCCGATTATTTAGATTCCGATTCCGATGGGGATGGTATTGATGATATTTTAGAGAATGGAAATGCCAATAGTTTATCGGGAACTGATACAGATGGAGATGGTTATGATGACGCTTTTGAAGGTGTTTTAATAGATGCCGATGTAAATGATGATATCGATGATCCGGCAACAGATTTACCCGATTTGGATTCAGATGTAAATACCACAGATGGAGCACAACCAGATGCTGCAGAATACAATGATGTAGATTATAGAGATATTGACGATGATAGAGCACCACCTTCGGTTACAGGTAATATTTTATGGCTTCGTGCAGATATTGGAGTAACAGGTTCAGGAACGGTTACCAATTGGGCAGATCAATCTGGCTCAGGATTTGATGCAACAAATACCGGTAATGGACCAGAAAAATTAGGAGATGGTACTGCCACTGATGGTTTGAACTTTAATCCGACTATTGAATTTATAGAGAGTTCTAGTGAGGATTTAGAAATAGGCGGAAACGGTATATTAGGAAATTCTACTTACAGTCATTTATGGGTGTATGGAGTAAGTAGTTCTACTTCAGCTTCCAATGCTTCTTACCTGTTTTCAAATAGTGTATCAGGAGGAAGTGTTTCTTTACAAGCTCCAAATACAAGTAGTCAATTGTCTTATCAAACACCATCAGGTGGAACGCTATCGAATACTTGGGGAAGTTCTACCAATACTTTTAATATTTGGAATGGAGGTTCTAGTACAGGAACAAGTACACCATCTGGAACTAGAAATGCTATTTATAGGGATGGAGAAGAGCTAAATAGTTCAAATACGAATAATGGAAGTTTTAGCGGAAATAACAGTGCTACTTTTATTGGTTCAGATCCTAATGGGGCTAACTTTTTTAACGGTCAGATAGCGGAAGTTATGGTGTTTAATACAGTTCCTACAAGTAATGAACAGCAAGAAATACATTCTTATTTAGCGATAAAATATGGAATAACTTTGGATGTTACCAATAACGACAATAGTATTGGAGAGGGAGATTATGTAATTGATGGAAGTCCCGATTTAATTGTTTGGGATCAATCTTCTAATAGTGCTTATCATAATGATGTAGCGGGTATTGGACGTGATGACGGGAAGTTCTTAAATCAAAAACAATCAAAGTCGATAAACAGTACTTCAATAGTAACCATTGGTTTGAATGCAATAGAAGTAAACAATGCGAACAATAGTAATACGGTAACGAATGCATCTTTTTTAATGTGGGGGCATAATGGAGTAACGGTAAATAATACAAACACCACTGTTTCAACACTTCTTTGTGAAGACGAATTACAATTGGATAGGGTTTGGAAAATAGTGGAGACAGGATCTGTGGGGCGTGTTGAGGTAGCCGCAATAAAATCAACTATAGATGCCGCATTAACAACACCTACTAGTGAGGTTATTTTACTAAAGGTAGCAGATGATTCCAATTTTACGGTTAATGTAAAGCATATTGCCGTAACAACCAGAACCATTAATGGAGTTGCTCATTATGTAGCAGATTTTGATTTTGATGGAACCAAGTATTTTACATACACAGAAGTTCTAGGTATTTTTTGGAATGGAGATGCTGCTACTTGGACAGGAGGAGCAGGGAATGCCGGAGCACCTTCCACGGATTTAGTGGATGGGATAGATGGAGGTAAAGTATTGGTGATTGATGCTGAATCTTCTCAAACAAATGCTATTATCACGGCTAGTGCCAATGTTTCTTGTACATGGGTAAAACCGAATTCTAAATTAGTTGTTAATGATGCGCTTTATTTAGAGATGCAAGATGATTTGTATTTGGAAGGAGAAATTCGTTTGGTTGGAGATGCGCAACTGATTCAATCGCACACAACAGTTTCTAAAGTAAGTGGAAATGGAAAGGTCTATAGAGATCAAAAAGCTTCAGTACCTAATACTTATAGATATCATTACTGGAGTTCACCGGTTGTAAATGCTTTGGGAAATATTAGTTACAAAGTAAATGAAGTTCTTAATGATGGAACAACACCTACTTCAGAAAATTCATTAGAAAAAGAGATCAATTTTGTTTCTTATAACGGAAATGTTAGTTCTTTAAATGGCGATACTACGGATCCTATTACCATTGCAAATTACTGGATTTACACCTATTTCAATGGATCTAGTAGAGAGGATTGGGTTCAAAAATTAGACAATGGAAGTATTAATACGGGTGAAGGTTTTATTATGAAAAGTACAGGTAGAAGTCCACAAGGATTTACTTTTGTAGGTACACCTAATGATGGAACGATTTCAAAAACAATAACAGCTAATACAACATCCTTATTAGGAAACCCTTATCCTAGTGTTTTAAATGCGAGTGAGTTTTTAGAAGACAATGATGGGGCCATTGATGCTACTTTGTATTTTTGGGAGCATACTGGTGAAGAAACAACACAAGGAAGTGTTGAAGGTCATGGTAAGTATGGGTATAAAGGTGGTTATTCTCAGCGAAATTTAGCCATGGGGGTTGCGGCAAGTGTGTACTCTTCAACAGATGGAACTGCTGGATTTGGAGACGCTACTTATAAAGAACCTTCACAGTATGTTGCGGTAGGACAAGGATTTTTTGTTTCTGCACCGGCCAACAAAGGAGGTATGCTAACCTTTAAAAATTCTCATAGAGCGGCTAGTACGGATAACGTGTTGTTTAAATCAGGGAAAAAGAAGAAACAAGCGACAGATGTAGCCATTCCAACGTTTAAAGTAGGTTTTGATTATGTAAATGAAAATGATATAAGTATACATAGGCAGTTAGGACTTAATTTTAAACAAGGGAATTCAATGTCTGTTTATGATAGTGGGTATGATAGCGCTATTTTTGATTTACAAGCTACCGATGTATATTGGAGTTTTCCAGAAATTGAAACAAATTTAATTATTGCAGGAGTTGAAGAAATTGGAACAAAATTACAAGTACCGTTTAGCTTTGTTATAGATTCAGATCTGCCAGTGACTATTGGAGTTGATGAAAAAAATAATTTGGATGATTATGATGTTAGTTTGGTAGATTTATTTACGGGGCAAATATTTAATTTAGAAACTAAATTAGAATTAGATTTAGCAAAAGGATCGTATACGGATCGATTTAATCTTTTGTTTAAAAATGTAGATGCTTTGAGCGTAGAAGATAATTTTTTATCGGAAAACATGATTGTCTATGCTAATAAACAGAAGGAACTAATTATTCATAGTAAAGAAGCAAAGATTCTTGGCTTTGAAATTTATTCTATGGTGGGTGCAAAAATTCTAGGAAAAAATTCAATTCCATATCTAGGCAAAGTACAGACTTCTATAGATTTTATTGCGAGTGGAATATACGTGGTTAGGGTGTATACGAATCAGGGACAAATTACAAGGAAAATTGTTGTTGAATAATTATCGGAAAGCGATTTTTTTTCTAAAATGGATTCACAATAATAATAAATAAGATGAGCTCGATTTTTTAATCGGGCTCATTTTTTTTGTTGATGACTTTTAGGTACACTTACTTTATTCGAGGTTTTGTTATGAAGTATGTGGGGGCAAAATTTAGATTTAATTTTGAATTATCAAACTAAAAGAAATAAAAATAAAATAAGAGTGCAAGTTACCATATGACTGATTAATTGCCCTTTTAAGTGATTTGGCTTCTTTATAAAATCATTGATTTTCAATAGCTTAATATGGGCTGAAAGGAAAGGAACTCTTTATATAAGCAAGAGATTTTGTATTTTTGTATTTCATAAATTAAAACTACCCCTCTTAATTTGAAAGATTCTGTAATGATTAAAAGTGTTTGTAATCAGCTTTTTAAATATAAACCAAAAAACGTAAAAGCACTCTTGTTATGTGCTTTGCTATTTTCTTGTCATCTAATTTATTCACAAGCTACAATTGCTGGTTCTACTAGAGGAGATGGCATTTGTGGGGAATGTGCTCCAGATGGTTGGAGTATTGCTACAGGTACGCCTGATATTTCAAATAGGACTACTACAGGCGGTGGAGCGCCAGGTAATAATATTGGTCATACAGCAAGTTGGGACATAGAGCTAGGAGGAACGCAGTTGGATTTACCACCAACAGGTCAGTCCACTTGGATTACCTTAAGAGATGTCGGTCAAGATTATAGTCAAGAATCAGTAAAAACCACCATTACTGGACTTGTGGATGGGAAGTTGTATAAGTTGACCATGTATACCATGACAAGTATTTCTGAAAATGATGGATCGGTAGCTGATTTGAATGGAGGACTATACTATGCAGGAGAATTAGAAGATTTTTTTGAATATCAAATTGAAGGCTATCCTATTCAGTCTTTAGAAGTTTTACAAAGAGATGTTTGGTCTAAAACTACCTTTGTATTTATTTTTGATGATAGTAACACGGCTGGTTCTGGTGAGGCAGTCTTTACCTTATTGCCAGGTGATGATTCGGGCTACGGTTCGGCTACTGATGATAATAGATCGGAACGATTGCAATGTGTTAATATTTCTATTGCCAATGGTGTGGAAGCTTTGGAAATCTTAGATACAGATGGTGATGGTGTTGATGATAATGAAGATATTGATGATGATAATGATGGGATTCTTGATATTAATGAATTAACGGACCCTCATGGACAATGGACGGATCCTAGTGGAGATGAAGATGCTGATGGAATTCCCAATTATTTAGATAAATTTCCTTCTGGATTTAGTGATTTAGCAGATCTTAATGGGGATGGAGTTCCAGATGTTTTTGATTTTGATGGTGACGGGATTCCAAATCATTTGGATTTAGATGCGGATAATGACGGAATATTAGATACGATAGAAGCACAATCTGTAGCACCAACTGACGGCAGTTTTATTTCTGCTACTGGTTCTGTCAATACGAATGGTTTGTATGAGGTTTTTGAAGACGGAGATGACTTAACTTCTTTATTAATCGGTCATGAAACTGATGGGAATGTAAATGATGGACCCGATTTTCTTGACATAGATTCGGATGATGATGGGATTCCTGATAATGTGGAAGCACAAACAACAGCAGGTTATGAAACACCTTCTGGAATGGATACTGTAGGGGAAAATGGTGTTTATAATATTTATGAAAATGCAGACACCTTTGCGCCTTCAGGAATTACTTTAATTGATACAGATGCAGATGGTACTCCTGATTATAGAGATTCAGATTCAGATGGAGATGGTGTCAATGATATTTTAGAAAATGATAAGGACGGAGGCACAACTAGAGCAGATAGTTTGACAGGAGTCGATTCGGATGGTGATGGACTTGACAATGCTTTTGATACTGTAACAACAAATTTTGCGACGGGAGTATTAGATGTAAATGACGATATTAATGTACCTGCCGATGATTTAATTAATACAGATAGTGGAACGGATGATGAGGTTGATTACCGTGACAATGTAAATGGACCAGATACGGATGGTGACTTAATTCCTGACGCAGATGATATAGATGATGATAATGATGGGATTTTAGATACTGTCGAATGTCCGGGTACAACAATTCCAGCAGGTAATGCAGCTGGTGTGCTTACAGCTGTAAGTATAGGAAATGCTTATGGTGCTGTTGGAGATGATAATGTAAGAGCATCTTTAAATAGTGTTTCTGATGTGTTGATTGTTGATTTGGGGCATATTGTTCCTTCTGGTGAAACAATTACTTTTAAGTCTAGAAGGAATAATGATGGGAGCCATGTAATGTCTGTAGAAGAATCTATTGATGGGACCACTTTTCCTGCGGCAGCTTCAACTTATACTTTTGCTTCAAAAAATACAAACTATAACAAGACTTATATTTTAACAGCAAGTGCCCGCTATGTCAGAATTTTGATGCAGACAGATAATGGGTCTGGGGCTATTCAAATTGATAATGTGAGTTTTTCTAGTTTTGATTTGGCGGCTTGTTTAGATTCAGATGGAGATGGTGTTCCAGATAGTTTAGATTTAGATTCAGACAATGATGGAATTACAGACAATGTGGAAGCTCAATCGACAGCTGGTTTTTCTGCTCCCACAGGAACGGATACAGATGGAGATGGGTTAGATGATGCTTATGACGATACTGTTAGTGGTGGAGCAGGTGGTTCTAATGGAATTGATCCGTATAATGGAGATAGTGACACTATTGATGATTATTTAGATATTGATTCGGATAACGATGGTATTCCTGACAATGTGGAAGCGCAAGGAACTTTGGGCTATGTGACACCTTCAGGGGTGGTAGGTGTAAACGGTTTAGATGATGCATACGATTTTACGGATAATTATAGCTCTTCAGGATTGTTATTGACGAATACGGATGGAGATAGTGAACCTGACTTTAGAGATGTTGATTCGGATGCGGATGGAGTGAATGATATTTTGGAAAATGGAATGTCAGATTCTTTAAGCGGAAATGACGATGACAATGATGGGTTGGATGATAATTTTGATCGAAGTGGTTTTGCATTTGATTCGAATGCCTTACTAGATGATCCATCTTTTACATTGCCTGATACCGATGTTGATGTAAACTCAGGTGGAGATGTAGATTATCGTGATGATGTAGATGGTATAGATACAGATGGTGATGGTGTTCCTGATATTACCGATATTGATGATGACAATGATGGTTTGTTAGACAGTCAAGAATGTTTTTCTGTTTCTGTTGCAGCTGGCAATGCATTGGTGGTAAAAGCTGAAAATTCTATTGCTGGTGCAGGAGCTACTGCTAGTATTGGTTCCGATAATTCTCGAGCAAATTTAAATAATACAAATGATTATCTTGTTTTAGATCTAGGCTTAAATGTTGTTTCAGGGACGATTATTCAAATTGAAGCTCAAACAGATCATATTGCCAATGTTTTGGATATTGAGCAATCAACCAATGCAATAGATTTTAGCAATACGCAATCTATATCGTTTACAAGTGATCCTATTGATACAGATAAAATTTACAATTATACCTTAACTTTAGATAGTAGATTTATTCGATTGACATTGTCTGTAAGAAATTCAGGAAATGTAAGAATTGATAATGTTTCGTATCAAAGTTTTAACAATCCTTGTGGAGGAGATACAGACGGCGATGGTGTAGCAGATGCGTATGATTTAGATTCTGATAATGATGGAATACTAGATTATATTGAGGGACAATCAGGGACTTATATAGCTCCTTCAGGAAGTGTAAATACTTTTGGTTTATTTGAGGTATATGAAGACGTTAGTGAAACGACTTCTATTGTTACTGGAACTAATTCTGATGGAGATTCTATTGATGATCATTTAGATATTGATTCTGATAATGATGGTATTCCTGATAATATTGAAGGACAATCAACACAAGGTTATATCGTACCAAATTTTGTTTATGGAACAAATGGAGTAGATTCTGCATATGAAAACAATGATGGGTACACATCTGTGACTGCTATAGATCCTAATAATTTTACGGGATCGGGAGCTTATGATTTTCGATCTACAGATACGGATGGAGATGCAATTCTTGATACAAATGAAAGTGGCTTAGCGGATACTTTAAATGGTTCAAGTACTGCGGATAGTGATAATGACGGACTGATAGATAAATACGATGCCGATTTAGTAGGTTACAATCCCCATAATAATATTACTTCTCCTTTAACAGAATTAACAGATAGTGATGGCGATGCCAATGCTTTGGGAGATTTAGATTATAGAGATACCAGTTCTGATTTAGATACAGATGGAGATGGAGTTCCGAATGCAACGGATGTTGATGACGATAATGATGGTATTTTAGATACGGATGAAGGCGTAGGTTCGGATTTAGATAGTGATTCAGATGGAATTCCTGATTATTTAGATATTGATTCTGATAATGATGGGATTCCTGATAATATTGAGGCACAGCCTACTGTAGGCTATATTGCACCAAGTGGTATTGGCTTAAGTATGAGAGATGATGACGGTGATGGATTGGATGATAATTATGATACTGTTGTACCTGGCGGAACTACAGGTACGGATATTTTTTCTAATTTAGTAAATACGGACAGTGCTAATGATGCGATTCCTGATTATTTAGATAGTGATTCTGATAATGATGGTGTGGCGGATATTTCAGAAAATGGAGATCTGGACAATACTTTAAGTGGTACAGATACGGATGGAGATGGACTGGATGATAATTTTGAAGGAAGTGAAGTCAATGATTCCGATGTCAATGATCAAATAAATGATCCTTCTTTAGATTTGCCAAATACCGATGGAGCAAATGATGTAGATTATAGAGATGTAAATAATGACCCACCTCCTGTTAGTACTGAAGGAACTATTTTATGGTTACGAGCAGATAAGGAAGTGACGGGAACTACAAATGTTAGTGGTTGGGATGATCAAAGCGGAACTGAAGATGCTACGGCCTCAGGAAGTGCAAGACCAACAAAGGTGGATATAGGAGTAAACTTTAATCCTACCATTCAGTTTGATGGTGCTAATGATTATATGCAAATTACAACAAGTGTTTTAGGCAATGCGGAGTATACGGAAATTTGGTCGTATGCAGTTATTAAATCCGATGTAAATCAAAGTAAGTATGTTTTTAGTGAGGCAGAAGATGATAGCGATAGGTTAGCGATGAATTTAACTACCGGAACCATAAATAGTAACATAAATTTTCAGCACGCAGGAAGTACAACAAATGATACAGGGAGTGTGGTAACGAACAATGAATTTGGCATGTATACGTTTGGAGCTTCTAATAATGCTTCCATTACTCCAACTGGAAATTCTAGGCTTATTTCAAAAAATGGTTTAACGGTTCATACAGAAACTAGCACAGCCACTGAAGGAGGGAATAATCAGACAATGTTTATTGGAGCGCAAACAGCTGGCAGTAATTTATTTAATGGTGAAATAGCAGAAATTATTATTTCTGATGAGGTACCTGATAAAAACAAACAACAGCAAATTCAATCTTATTTGGCAATTAAGTATGGAATTACCTTAGATAAAACGGATTCTGATGGAGATGATAATTTTGGAGGTAGTAATCCTGATGTTATCCAGGGAAATTATTTACTTGAAGATTTGTCTACGGTAGTTTGGGATTACGCAAGTAATACAGCCTATCATAACGATGTTGCTGGAGTAGGTAGAGATGATAATATGGCTTTGTTGCAAAAACAATCTAAATCAATTAATTCTGATGCTATTGTCACGATTGGTATGGGAAGTATTGCTAATTCAAACATTTTGAATGCAAACAACATCAACAGCAATCAATCTTTTTTAATGTGGGGTAATAATGGAGCATCTTTGACAAGTACTTCTTCTAAATCTCTTTTATGCTCACCAGAACAACAAATGGATAGAGTTTGGAAAGTTGTTGAAACGGGTTCTATAGGTGAAGTTGAATTGGCAGTTATTGAGGATAATGGGATTGGATTTGTTTTTGAAACCGTGTTAGATACGGAAAATACCGTTAAAGTATTAAAAATAGCAGATAACCCTACATTTACAACGAATGTAAAATACATTCCTTTGATAGATGGTAAATCAATAAATGGTGTTTCGCACAAATCAGCTACTGTTGATTTTGATGGGACGAAGTATTTTACTTTTTGTGAAATCAATGGTATTTTTTGGAATGGAGATTCTAGTGAATGGGTAGGAGGTTCAAGAGCTTTGGATGCACCTGCTACAGATGATGTAAACTCAGCTGCAGATGGAGATAAAGTGTTAGTTATTGATGCCGAATCTTCATTGACAAATGCTTTTATGACTCAAAGTGCCAATGTTGGCTGTGCTTGGGTTCGAGAAGATTCAAAATTAGTGATTAGTGATGATAAATTTTTAGAAATTGAAGGTGAATTTATTTTAGATGGAGAAATAAGATTGGTTGGTGAAGGAGAGTTGATTCAATCTCACACAGGTTTGTCTAATGTTCAAGGAAATGGAAAAGTGTATAGAGATCAAAAAGCGAGTGTTCCAAATCCATATCGTTACCACTATTGGTCGTCACCTGTTATTGAAACCCTTGGAAACACAAATTTTAAGGTTGAGGATGTAATGTTTGATGGTACGTTAAGAACCACTGAGGCTTCTGTAGCTACTCCTATTGGCTTTAAAACCTATGATGGAAGTATTGCTTCGTTGAATGGAGAAGTAGGGGGTAGTGGTGAGGCTTTGATTGCTGGTTACTGGATTTATACGTATTTTAATGGATCCTCAAGAGATGATTGGGTTCAGAAAAAGGAAGATGGTACAATAAATATTGCGGAAGGCTTTACAATGAAAAGTACAGGAAGGGTACCTCAGTATTTTACTTTTGCAGGTACACCTAATGATGGACTTATTTCAAAGACAATTGTGGCAAATACCACTTCTTTATTAGGGAATCCTTACCCAAGTGCTTTGTCGGCCGATACTTTTATAAGTGAAAACAGTGAAGTTATTGATGGAACAATTTATTTTTGGGAACACACAGGAGAAAGCACTACGGAAGGAAGTGTTGAGGGACATGGTAAATTTGGATATTTAGGTGGTTATTCTCAGCGAAACTCAGGTATGGGAGTAGCGGCGAATGCATATACTGCTACGGAAGGAACGGCAGGATTTGGTATTGCATCCTATACGGCACCCCCTGAATATGTTCCTGTTGGACAAGGTTTCTTTGTTTCAGCTCCTTCAAGTAAAGGCGGGGTGTTAAAATTTCAAAATAGTCAAAGAGTAGATACAGAAGCAATAAGTGAGGTTTTCTTTAAGTCTAAAAAGAAGAATAAATCAACTAGTTTGTCACCAACACTTCCTAATTTAAAACTAGGTTTTGATTATACAAATGACAACAATGTAGGGATTCATAGACAGTTGGGAATTAATTTTAAAGAAGGAAATACAACTGAAAATTATGACAGTGGTTATGATAGTGCTACTTTCGATATTCAAACAACGGATGTTTATTGGGATATTCCACAAATAGAGGTAAACCTAGTCATTGCCGGTGTTGATGGACTTCAAGACAAGATGCAAGTTCCTTTAGGTGTTAATGTAAACAGTGCTCAAACTGTTAAGTTGATGATTGATGAAGAGGTAGAAATGGAGGATTATGATGTGTATATGGTAGATTTATTGAATGGAAGAATTTATGATCTAGACAATACGGTTTCTTTGAATTTAGAAAAAGGAATTTATTCCGACAGGTTCAATCTTCTTTTTAAACATAAAAGCACACTGGGTATTGGTACGAATGTATTGTTAGAAAGTATGCTTGTATATACGGAAAGAAGCACTAAACAATTAGTGATTCATAGTAAAGAAGCAAAGATTCTTGGCTTTGAAATTTATTCTATGGTGGGTGCAAAAATTCTAGGAAATAGTTCAATTCCTGAACAAGAAGAGATACGAACTGCTGTAGATTTTATGGCAAGTGGTATATATTTGGTTAGGGTGTATACGAATCAGGGACAAATTACAAAGAAAATTGTTGTTGAATAAAAATGGCGAAAAAATACTGTTCATAATTAGGTTTAATAGCAGTAGTTGCTAAAAAAGGATGAGCCCGATTTTTAATCGGGCTCATCCTTTTTATAAATATTTTGTTACTTAGTAAATACATAGTTATGGGCTCTTCTATTCCAAAGCCATTAAATTTGTGCTGTTGTTTTTTAAGTAACTCGTAATTATTCTATTTACATCTTTATTGTCCTTTTGATGTTGTATGGCTTCTAAATAAGTATCTGTAGATCTATTTTTGGTAGAATCTTCTAAATAGCCAAAACCCATATAAGAGCCTTTTAAAATTAAGGCATAGGCGAATTCATTTGTTTTTCTTCCAGATTCTTTAATAATGAAATTTTCGGTTGAAAAACGCAAGGATTGAATTGCTTCTTTGACGCGCTTGTTGTAGTTTTCAATTGTTTCTTCTTCTCTGCAAACTCCTTTGCATTGTTTTATTTGATAATGAAAACAGCTAGAAACATTGGTTTGTAAGTTGCAGTATTTGGGACAAAGCTCATGACTTTCACATAGCTTTTCTACAAATGTACGTGCTTCAGCAGCGCTATAAAATTTTACAATAGGATTGGGTACATTTTTTAATTGATTCCATGCCAAATGCAAAACCCCTTTTCTGTCTTCATAATAAAAAAGGCCAATACCTTCTTTGGTTCTACGTTGTGCCCGGTTGTATTTGGGAAAATGTTTTTTTATTTCTGAAGATTCTAATAGCAAGGCTAAAAGTTCACTTCCTGTCTCGGTAAAATCGATATCTGCAGTGGCCATGCACATAGAAATTTCTTTCTTCTTTTTGTCGTAAAAATGACTGAGTACACGCTGTTTTATATTGTTGGCTTTGCCGACATAGATAATTTCTTTGTCTTCATTTTTAAAGTAATAAACACCTTCTTTTTCGGGTAAATTGTCAAATACTTTTTTGGGAAGCAGTGGAGGTAAAGTAGCTTCTCTTGAACGAGGATTTAAAAAAGAGGCAATAACAGAACCATTGTCTGCCTTAAGCAATTTTTCAAATAAGATGGTGGTAGCTTCTGCATCACCACGTGCACGGTGTCTGTCAACTAAAGGGATTCCTTCAGAGAGGCAAAGCTTGCCTAGGCTATAAGATTTTCTACCAGGTAATAATTTTCTAGACAAACGGACGGTACATAATTTTTTACGTTTGTAAGAAAGACCTAATTCTTTAAATTCTTTTGAAATAATATTATAATCAAAATTGACATTGTGTGCAACAAATACGCAATCTTCAGTTGCTTCAAAAATATCTTTGGCTACCTCATAAAATTTAGGAGCCTCTTTTACCATAGTATTGGTTATTCCGGTAAGATTGGTGATAAAAGCAGGGATATTACATTCCGGATTAATTAAAGTAGTGTATTCATCTATAACCTTTTCTCCGTCAAAAACAAAAATACTAATCTCTGTAATTTTTACACCTCCGTTGGTTTCTATATCGACAATAGCATATTTCATGAAACCATTTTTTTAAGTTCTTTTAATTCAACTCCCAACTGATTTAGCATCAAAGCGATGCTGCTTATTTTTAAATCACGCTCGTCATATTCTTGGGTATTGATGCTACAAGTAAATTCCCAAACTTCTAAAACTTCCGTTAAAGGGACTTCGTAGGAATCATAGTTTTTGTTGTCAGGAACCAATAGCAGGGTTTTGTTTTCTTCAATTTTATTATACACACGTTTGTAGGTCATACCATCATTTAAAGTAACGATGATGTAAGAGGTACCGTTTTTAATATCTCTAATGTCTTCTAAAAATTTTGCAACAACATAGGAACCATTTTTCATAGGCGACATAGAATCTCCTTTAATAGGAAAGGCTCTGTGTTTTCCTGTAGGTAAAAAAGGCAATTTTATTTTATCTAACTGCTCTATATATTCGGGGTCGTTGTAGCCTAATAAATAACCAGCAGAGGCTTTTATAGGTACTATTTCAATTAAATCTTCATTATCAGCATCAACGGTAATAGGAAATAAAACACGCTGGTTACCAATTTCTATAAAGGAAGTATCTGAAGCATAGGTCAAATCATTCTTAATTAAAACATCTATTGGAAGTTTGAAATAACTAGAAAAAGTGACGAGCATATCTATTGGAGGATCAGAGCGACCTTCTTCATAAGAGCCAACTTTGGAACGAGTAATACCCAGTTCTTCTGATAGTTGCTCTTGTGTTAAGCTTTTTATTTTTCGTAGGTGTCGGATGTTTTTTGCGATATTATTCATAATACTACAAACGTAAGCAATAAAAACTATTATTTGTAGCTAATTTTGTAAAATGTTTTTGAATGCACATACTTACTTTAGTTTACGATACGGAACAATAGCTCCGGAGCGCTTGTTATTACTAGCAAAAGAGTTAGGTGTAAAGGCAATGGCTTTTACCGATATTAATAGTACTTCTGCTAGTTTAGAGTTGGTGAATTTGGCTAAAAAGAATAATATAAAACCCATTTTAGGCGTTGATTTTAGGAATGGAGCGCGGCAAGAGTTTGTGCTATTGGCAAAGAATAATTTTGGTTTTGAAAAGATCAATGCATACTTGTCAGAATTTTTACACGCGGCTGTTTTTGAAATTCCGAAGCGAGCAAAAAAGATAAAAGATACGCTGGTGATTTATCCTTTTCAAAACTATGAAGGTTTTGAATTGGAGGCTCATGAATTTATCGGTGTTCGAAAAGAGGATTTACACACTTTAAAGTTTTTAAAAAGTACACATTTGCTATCTAAGATGGTAGTGCTACAAACGGTTTCTTTTGAAAATAAAAAAGGATTTAATACACATCGTTTGTTGCGTGCCGTTGCCAATAACACCTTGTTAAGCAAGTTGCCAGTGTCAGAACAGGGTAGTGAGGTGGATATGCTTCTTCCTATAAAAACATTAAAAGCCTTATTTTCTGAATATCCTGAAATTGTAAAAAACACAGAAAAAATATTGGCAGTCTGTGGTATTAATTTCGAGTTTTCTGAAGAGGGGACAAGCAATCAAAAAGCGTATACAGTAAATGAAAATTTGGATTTTAGGTTGTTGCGAAAATTAGCATATGACGGAATTTCGTATCGTTTTAAAGAAGTAGATACAGCCATTTTAACGAGAATAGAAAAGGAATTAAAAATTGTAAAGAGAAAAGGTTTTGTTTCGTATTTCTTAATCAATTGGAAGATTTTAAAATATGCTCGTTCCAAAGGTTATTTTTATGTAGGAAGAGGAAGTGGCGCGAATAGTATTTTGGCTTATTTACTTCGAATTACAGATGTAGATCCTGTGGAGTTGGATTTGTATTTTGAGCGCTTTATCAATTTACATCGAAAAACACCACCAGATTTTGATTTGGATTTCTCGTGGAAAGATAGAGATGATATTACTCGATTTATTTTTGAACGTTTTAAAAACACAGCTTTAATAGCTGTTTACAATACCTTTAAACACAAAGCTTCAGTACGCGAATTAGGAAAAGTATTTGGTTTGCCAAAATCAGAAATAGATGCTTTATGCCAACATAGGTATACCTATGAAAAATTAGACCGTCTTTCGCAATTGGTACTAATTTACAGTCGGTATATACAAGGTTTTCCAAATTATTTAGGAATTCATGCAGGGGGCATATTAATATCTGAAAAACCAGTGCATCATTATGTGGCTACTTTTCTACCTCCAAAAGGATATCCTACAACGCAATTTGATATGGTGGTTGCTGAAAACAGCCAGTTGTATAAATTCGATATTTTAAGTCAGCGTGGACTTGGAAAAATTAAAGATGCCGTAACAATAGTACGTCAAAATCACCCAGAAGAACCAGAAATAGACATTCATGATATTCAGCGATTTAAAGAGGATGAAAAAATAAAAGATTTGTTGAGGAATGCCAAGGCCATAGGTTGTTTTTATGTGGAATCGCCTGCCATGCGTATGTTGTTGAAGAAATTGCAGGTAGATAATTATTTGGGCTTGGTAGCGGCCAGTTCTGTGATTCGTCCTGGAGTAGCAAAATCAGGAATGATGCGAGAATATATTTTGCGTTACCGTTTTCCTGAAAGAAGAAAAGAAGCACACCCAATCATGTTGCAAATTATGCCAGAAACTTTTGGTGTTATGGTGTACCAGGAAGATGTGATAAAAGTAGCGCACCATTTTGGTGGCCTAAGTTTAGACGAGTCAGATGTATTGCGACGTGCTATGTCAGGGAAATTTCGTTCTAGAGAAGCGTTTTCTAAAGTAAAAGACCAATTTTTTAAAAATTGTTTACAATCTGGTAAATCCGCACAATTGGTTCAAGAAATTTGGGTGCAAATAGAAAGTTTTGCGGGCTATGCTTTTGCCAAGGGACATTCGGCTTCTTATGCGGTAGAAAGTTATCAAAGTTTGTTTTTAAAGGCCTATTATCCTTTGGAATATATGGTGGCAACAATTAATAATTTTGGAGGGTTCTATGCAACAGAATTATATGTACATGAGGCCAGAATGCACGGAGGTGTCATTCATGCTCCTTGTGTAAATAGAAGTCAAGATAGTACGGTGATTTACGGTAAAAATATTTTTATAGGCTTTGTCTTTTTACAGTCCTTAGAATTTAAAACTAGAGAACGAATTTTAGAAGAAAGAGCTAAAGGTGTTTTTAAAAGTTTGGATGATTTTATTGAGCGGGTCCCTATTTCTATGGAGCAAATACGAATTTTAATCAAAATAAATGCTTTTCGTTTTACCGGAATTCCTAAACGAGAATTATTGTGGGAAGCCCATATGAAAATTAAAAAGGTAGTTTTTGAAGAGGTGTATGCCACCTTGTTTGAGACAGAAAAAATTAATTATGAAACGCCAAAATTAGTATCCTCAAAGTTAGAAGATGCTTTTGACCAAATAGAATTGTTAGGCTATCCTTTGTGTTCTCCTTTTGATTTGTTGGTAGAAGAGTTGTCTACTTCTTTTAGAGCGAAAAATCTCCATCGTTTTACCAAAAGAAATGTCTGCATTGAAGGCTATTTAGTTACGGTAAAAAACACAAAAACATCGAATGGGAAATACATGTTTTTTGGAACTTTTTTAGACATCGATGGCGACTTTTTAGATACGGTACATTTTCCACCTGTGGCAGAAAAATTTCCTTTTAGGGGCAAAGGAATTTATCGATTAATAGGAAAAGTTATTGTAGAGTTTGACTGTGTTTCTATAGAGGTTAGTAGCATGGAACGTTTGGCAATTATTGAAGATCCTCGTTATGCGGATAGTAGAAAAGCACAGCGACCTAAACCTAAAAAAGTACGTTAATGGAACGGTCAATTGTACATATGGATTTGGATACTTTTTTTGTGTCTTGTGAGCGTTTGTTAGACAGTCGCCTAAATGGAAAGCCTATTCTTATTGGCGGGACTTCTGACAGGGGAGTTGTGGCTTCTTGTAGTTATGAAGCCAGAACTTTTGGTATTCATTCGGCAATGCCTATGCGAATGGCAAGACAGTTGTGTCCTGAGGCAATTGTTTTACGAGGGAATTCTGGGATTTACACAAAATATTCTCAGTTGGTTATGGATGTGGTAAAGGAAGCGGTTCCTTTGTATGAAAAAACATCGGTAGATGAATTTTATATAGATCTTACAGGAATGGATCAGTTTTTTGGATGCCATCAGTTAGCTTCAGAATTGCGACAACGAATTATAAAAGAAACGGGTTTGCCTATTTCTTTTGGACTCTCGGTAAATAAAACAGTTTCTAAAATTGCAACAGGAGAGGCTAAGCCAAATAATGAAATTAAAGTGAATAAGGGAACAGAAATTCCTTTTTTATCTCCTTTGTCAGTAAAAAAAATACCTATGGTTGGTGAGGTTACCTACCGTGCTCTATGCGATTTGGGAATAAAAAGAATAAGAACAGTACAGGAAATGCCCATGGATATGATGGCTAGAGTATTTGGCAAATCGGGGGTTGCAATATGGAAAAAAGCAAATGGTATTGACAACAGTCCGGTGGTGCAATACAGAGAACGAAAGTCCATTTCTACAGAAAGAACTTTTGATAAAGACACAACAGATATTGTAAAGTTGGAAAGTATTTTGGTGGCTATGACAGAAAATTTAATTTATCAATTGCGTAGAGGTAATAAGTTAACCTCTTGCGTCACATTTAAAATTCGTTATTCCGATTTTCAAACGCATACGGTTCAAAAAAGAATTCCCTATAGCTCTGCCGATCATAAAATTATTCCTGTGGTCAAAGAATTGTATAAGAAATTATATGAAAGACGAATGCTGGTACGATTGATAGGTGTAAAGTTTAGCCATTTGGTAGAAGGAGGTTTTCAAATAGATTTGTTTGATGATGACGAGAAAATTCTCAACTTATACCAAGCCATGGATAAAATGCGAGAACGCTATGGAGATAGAGCTGTTGTTAGGGCAGTAGGTATGGAGGCTACATCACTTTCTAGATTCAATCCTTTTAAAGGAGAGCCGCCGCCTTTGTTGCCAAACAGAAGGAGGTAGTGCTTGAAATACTTGTTGTATGGAAATTAGGACAAGCTATCTTATTGTTTTTTGAGAAAGCTAAAAGGGTTTTGTCTTTTTTTTAGGTCTGTAGTAGTTTTAGTAAACAATCTATACGCCGCTATCAGTTCATTTCCGTTGTAAACCTTATTCTTTAATTAATTTTACTACCGTAATTTGATTTTCTGTTTTTACAATAGCTAAATAGAAACCAGAAGTCAAGTCACTTATATTATATTCATTGTGCACATCTTTGTATGATTTAACCAGTACTCCTCTCCTATTAAAAATTTCCAAGCTTTTAATTATTTCGTTAGAACCTTTAATTATAGTAAAACTGTTTTGTATTGGGTTTGGACTGATTTTATAGGTCAGGTTGTTTTTAATAATAGGTGTAACAGATAATTCATCGAGGTTTGTATAATAAAAATTATAAAATCTAGCGGCAGTGACAGTGGTTGCATTCGCTTTATCTATATCGTTAATTTCTATAGAAACTTTGGTAGGAATCATACTGAAGTTAACCGTATTTGTAAAGTCAAGACGAAATTCATCATAGGGGGTTCCTGATTTTGTTAGTAGATCTATGTTCGTATGTACCACATTGTATACTTGCGGAGTCAAACCTTCAACTGTAACCGTAAACGTTGCTTGAGTTCCTGCTATGGTTTTAACATCAAAACCTATTGTGCCTTTCTTGTTACCTGAAGTAGCCTGCACATAAAATTCCACTTTACCATTGATATCATCAGATAGGGTATTAGTTCCTCTTAGTTGAATATAACTTGTAGCATTATCCGTAAATATTCCTAAAGTTCCTGGAATAATAGTACGATCTGGTATTGCATTAATCACAAATTTTTGCTCTTCTTTAACTGAGGAAACTACAACTTGAGGACTAATTGCACTAAGTTCTTCCACAACCGTTAAGGATCTTGTAACATCTACGGCTTTAGCATATTTAGAATTCCCTGTTTGTTTGTAAGTTATGGTTGTAGTACCAGTTCCAACAATATGAATTTTGTTAGCTACGATGGTAGCAACAGATGTATTTGAACTAGTCGTGCTAACTGGCAATCCAGAACTAGCAAGAGCTCCTATGGTAAAATCATTATCTTCAAGCGTTTTTAGGGAATAATTGGGAGCAAAGATAACTTGATAAAGACTCTTTTCCGTGTCTTTAACTAATAGTGAGCCTTCAGGTCTTACGTAAGGAATATAATCGGGCATTGGAGATGTTCTTAACCTTGCATCTATTTCCTTCATGATCTCCATTTCTTCGGGTATAATTTTACCATTTGTTTTAGCATTAGCCCATGTAATAGCACAGTTTGCATCCGTTAAAGTACGTACAAATCTATAGGCTTGCTCCACATCAAATAGCAATGGAAAACTAGTACTTGTCCAGTTATTTCTCATGGGAACCCAAGCGTGCTTTACAATATCTGTTTCAGGATTAAAATGTGTGGTTGCAGCAATGATTTCTGGAAATGTAAATTCTTCATAAGCCCAAGAATTAGGTGGTGCACCATGTTCCATAGGAGTTGGATGACCTGCCGTATATTCTACGTGTGGAGAGTAAAAATTATATGTTTTTAATTTATAGGTTGTTGGATCTGGATCGTTTAATCCGTCTGTTTCAATTTCCATAAACGTTCCATCAGAATATTGAAAATAACTTTGGAGATCTTCTACTCTAAACTCAACACCATTCGCACAAATATTTACGGTTGGATCTACATCTTTTAACATGTCTATAAAACTCGTAACTCCTCCCGGGCAATCGTTTATATGATCCAACCAATAGCCATCTGCCAATCCTTTAAATCTTTCTGCAAAACCTTTCATTAAATCTCGCCAAGCCGCACCTTCATCTCCATTAAATTCAGAATTGTTATAATAGTTAGCCCAAGCGGCTTCGTATTCATCTTTTTGAGCTGTACCTTCTCCTTTAGGTGGTCCGTCAATAGCAAGGTAAAGAATCACTTTTTTTCCTCCGTTTTTTAAGGTATTAATTACATCTAAAATGATTTTTTCATTTTCAAGAGAAGGAACAAAATCGGGGTGAATTTCGTTGGCAATGTCCACATTAGGATTGGTTCTTAGCGTATAAAGGTAAGCATGAGCAGGGTGTGTAAAATTAGTAATTACATGCCCTACAGAAGGAAGGTTGTCTACAATTTCCTGTGCACCTGCAACCCAACCATTATCATTTGCTGTCGAATTATTTTTCGCTGCATCAACATTTAATTTAGTACCACCACTAACGATGAGACGAACGCCCCAGGAACCCTGTATGAATTCTTGCGCAATGGCTTTGTTCCCAAACGAGATGAATAGAAAAATGGTGAAAAGGTATATTTTATTCATGATTTAAAATTTATGTTTGTTAGCAAGCTACCCAGATTCTTTTTTTAGAATATGTACAATTGAAAAAAGGCGAGTTCGTTTACAAAACTATTTAAATATGGAACTTTCAGGGTTCTGTAATCATGCAATTAGGTTCTTGTTTTTCTCATTTATAAGAAAAACAGGTTGTACTAAAAATTAGGATATGTGATTTTTTTATTGAAAAATAAAGAGTATAAAAGCACGTTTTTTAGATTGATATGGATACGTTTCAATAAAAGAGAGCTCGCTATTTCGTTTTTACAAAATGAACCTTGCCGATTGTTCCATCTTGAAAAGTAGCACTAAAGATATAGGTACCTGAAGCTAAATCTGAGACATTAAATTCATGTTCCGCTCCATAAAGTTTTACAACTTGTCCTAAAGTAGTATAGATTTTTACAGCTACAATCTCAGTTTTTAAATTTTCTTCAGATAAAAATAAATGAGTTTTTACTGGAATAGGTGCAAGCGTAAAATTAGATTTTTCTATTTTGGTAATACCTAATTTAGGTGCTTCTGAAATGGTATAGGTTGCTGTATTAGTACAATTGTAAGCATCGGTATAGGTTACGGTATAGGCTCCGAAGTCATTTTTTGTTATGGGTGTTAATACAACAGCTCTTCCTGTTTTAGTAAAATTATTAGGTCCAGCCCATTGCCAATTCTCATTTGTACCTTGCGTGCTAATTCCATGTTCTTTAAGAGCAGGCCCAAAAGTTATTTTGTTAATAGTATCTGTGTTAACTTCTAAATTGGCATTTGTAGTCCATGCCTCATCATCAATTCTAGATTGCACCACTACGGTTGTCTGGGGTGGGGTAGTGCCTAAGTAGTATTTAATTACAGCTGTTCCATCACCCGTAATATCTTGATTTACGTTGTACACCAAATCGAATAATTCAGTTTCGGGATTGTAATTTACTTGCCAAAAATCTTTTCCGTGTAAAGATTGGTCAACAAGTTCCCAACAATTATTGTAGGATTTCCATAGAATTGGATTGCTTACAGAACTAAGTCCAGAAAACACAATAGGAACATAGCCTCTACCACCTGTAAGAGTAACTTGTGCTGTATTATTGAAAGTTTCAATAGTAAGGGGATAAGTGCTGTTAATTGTATTTGTTGAAGATGCTGCGGTTATTTTATTCCCAAGAGCTTCTCTGTAAAGTACTTCGTATGAATTTCCATAAGTGGCCAATGCATTTGAAAAGTTTTGGTTTGGACCATAATAGTCTATTTCTTGTTTGGGCAATACAGCAACTTCTACGACTAATTCTATTTTATCTCCTGCTATAAAAGAGGTGATTTCTGGGGGTGTTACCAAACAATAGGATGTTGGGTTGGTTCCTTGATTAGCTGAAAAACCTTTAGAACTCGATCTTTCCATTAAATAAGGAGTATTATTTACAGTCCCATTAAAACTTGCCGTATAATTTCTAATAATCATTCCGTTATTGGTATCAATCTCAATACCACTGTCTGCACCATTGTAGTACAATCCATCACCAGCCCATAACCATGGGTTTTCTCCTGTTAGGGCAATTTCGCTTGTTGTATAATTGTTAGATCCGTTATTTGTAGGGGTAAATTGTCCTATTAGTCCTGTGTCATTTCCATAAACAATACTTTGGGCATTGTGAACATTGTAAAAATCGCCACCTAGCTGAAAAATATCAAATCGATTAAATGCCGTGTTTTCAAGAGCTTCAACAGTTATTTTGTAATAGAGTCGGGTAAAGTCATCAGATCTGTTTAAGTAAAAAGTATAGTCAAATTTTAGTTTTTGATCTTCGGATACTGCTGATATAGAGGTCTCAGTTAAATTTGGAGAGTAGGCTTTAAAGTCTGTTTTAACCTGTGCATGGTAATTTCGAGTTCCCGTACCATCTTCATAAATAAGAAAATCAATTCCACCAACATTACCTGTCCAACCGCATTCTTTAGAAGTTCCGCCATAAGCTTCATTGGTGACTAAAAAAGGACGAAGATCTGCACCTATAGTATTTCCAAATTCATAATCCGGTGAGTGGGTCATGTTTTCACCAAAGCTCCCTAAGGCAGCTTCTAACCATCCTCCTCTAGGTACTCCAGATCCAACAACTGATAATTGATGGGAAGATGCCGAATATGTTTCTCCCCATTTAGCCCCCGTTCTTTTATAAACTAGACTAAGTGTTGTGTTTGCAGGAATAATTATTTCGGTATATTCTTTAATCCAAGCTCCGGAATAAAATTGTGAGGTACCATCGTGCCAATTTTTAGAAACCTGTAAAGGTAAGCCTGAAGGATCTCCGTTTTTATTGCAAATGATAGAGTTAAAACCAACGACGTTAATGGCAGGAAGTTGTCTGAAACATAGTTTTGTCCTTTTTTCTTTGGAAGTAGCATTCGTAAATACCAAATCAATACTCTGTAATTGCTCTGTTGTTGCGCAATTATTATACCCCATGCCATACCTAGGAATGTCAATATAATGTATCGCTTCATTGGCGTCATAAGAAATAGCTGTTACTTCTTGATTAACAGGAGTTGTTTGCGATGCGGTGATGCTTATTTCTTGTTCATCTTGAAAAGCTTCTGTGTATTGACTGTCTAAATTATCCGTGAATACAGCACATACGATACTTATTTGGTAAGCGGTATCTGCGATTAAATTTTGTTGTGTGTTTGTTACCGTAATTTTATTTCCGCTGATACTTACAGATTCGGCATTGACACCTCCTTTTACAACAAAACCTTTGTTGTTTAATGCATAGGCGTGTAGTTGTCCAGAATTGTAATATTGCGTGTATTCTGCAGGGATAGTAAAAGACAATTGCAATTGTCCGTTAGTTATATTTTCGGTAGGTTTTAGGTGAAAGGTAATTTTAAAACGATTGTGCCAATTGGTGAAATCAATGCCCGTATGGTAAGTATTTACTGGTGGAGTTCCATTAAAATTAGTGCTTACAAATCGTCTAGTAGTCCAAACGCCATATTCTGCCATTTGGCTGTCACGAGTTCCAGAATTTGTTGGGGTACTGCTTTTGTCATAAGCAACAGCTCCATTTTGAAGAATTTTATAATCAATATCGCCTTTGTAATTACTAGGAAAAATGGCTGAATTTAATAGAGAGAATCCTTCTTTTCTAGACAAGCCTTGATCATTGACAAGCAAACTGTTTATAGAGAGTTTGTCATAGTTGATGTTTAGAGAATAGCTACTTGAATAATTCGTAAAACTTCTGTCTCCGGTAATTGACGATTTCCAATTGTTGTTCCAGTAGGTATAGTTGTAGGAGTTGGTGTAATTGTCGAAAGAATCTTGATTAACAGTCGTTAGATTATTTTGAGAAAAACAAAATAAAAAACTTAGAAGACTTATTAATAGAGAAAATTGATTCTTCATTATAGAGATTTGGTTTAGTTACAAAGTTCTATGTTTTATATCGAATCTCTCTTTTTTTTAGGAAGATTTGATTGCTCAAATCCAACTAATTTTTGCTTTATTATGAAAAATGATAGAACAAGGAAAACGTTCTTTTTCTTGTTAAGTATTGTGTAGTGAGTTTTTTAGGTGAGTGTAACTATACTGTTTGTTGTTTCGTTCAAATTGCAGCATCTTATTCTCCAACTATTATAGTTAAAATGATAAAAAGTATAACAGTTAGAGAAATAGGATGAGGTATTACTTTGTTTTTTTATTTAGAATCAGCTCCAGATGAATAGGTTAATTCATAACTATGCGTATAGATTTCAAATACAATTCCAAATAAGTAATTCTGTAAATATTCGTACATTTTTAAAGTACAAAAATTTGAAATGATAGGGCTATTCCGATAAGTTCATTCTGAATAGCAACTCCTCGAAGTCTCCTTCGAGAATTATATATACTATAAACAGATTACTTTTTTAGAAATCTAGTGAGCTCTCTATTTCCTTCAGCATCATAAGCCTTTATAATATAAACTCCAGAAGAAAGATTTGAAACGCTATAAGTACTTTGATTTCCTGAAAACTCCAATAGTTTTTCACCTGTAATTGAGTAAATAGAGACAGTCCTAAATTCTTTAGATAGTTTAAAATAATTTTTTACGGGGTTGGGTTGAATGCTCGTAATTGAATTTTCTATTTTATACAATTGTTTACTTAGAACGGGATCTTCTCCTACAAGATATGCACCATTAGGGCGTTCGTAAACAGTAGGATCCGCATCAATAGCAAGTTGTTGGTCAATAAATGTGAGTATGGGTACTTCGTCTTCTGCGGTAGTACCATCTGTGTCAGTAGTGTTTGAAAAAGTGACTGATCCTCCGGCATCCGTAATTCTTTTGACAAAGCGATAAGCTTGTTCTTCATCAAACCTTAAGTCAGATCTTTCACTAGACCAAGTTGCTCTTATAGGTAAAAATAGATGTTTTACAGTTTGTTTGGTGTCTTCATATGAGCTCAGCGAAGATTCTTCAATGGCTGTTACAGTAAATTCTTCATAGGCCCATGAATTTGGTGGTGCTCCAGTAGCTAAAGGGGTTATATGTCCTGCCGTAAAATCTGACCATGGATCCATAGCAGTCATTTTTATAATTTTATAGTCATCTTCATTTCCGTCAACTTCAGTACCATCTTCCTTAATTTCATCCGTATCAACTTTTAAGTAATCTCCCTCGCTGTCTGTAAAATAATCTTTCGCATAGTTGGTTGTTATTGTGGCGTAGGGAGCTGTTTTTCGAATCATTTGTACAAATTCATTTTTTTCATCAAAGGTACTAGGAACATCATCAATGCCTAGACTTTCATTTACATTGTAACTTCCAAAAGAATCTATCCAATAGCCGTCAACTCCTAATTCTGTATAGCGCTTAATATAACCTTCACAATAATTCATCCATGCGGCATGTGGGTTTCCTGCAAAATAAGTATCCACATAATTATTCCATGCTATAGATCCATCGGTAGTAGCTCTATTGGCAGGACTTTGTGCATTTAGGTATAGAATTACTTTTTTACCTGCGTTTTTAAAGATGTTAATTATGTCAATAATAATTTGTTCGTTGGCTAAGCTAGGTACAAACTCTTCGTCAACAATTGCGTTGGAGGTTCCCATTATTGCATCTACATTAGGATTTGTTCTTAAGGTCCATAGTTGCGCATTGGCATTGTTGGTGGCATTGGTAATTACATGGCCCATGGTAGGATAATTAGCAACTATTTCTTGGGCTCCAGCTACATAATCATAAGCCTTGCCGCCATTAGCAACAGGGGCAACATATAGGTCTAAATCTTCACCACCTCTAACGTATAATCGTCCTCCCCAAGAAGCTTTAAGAATGTCTGTGGTACTTTGTTCTTTTATGGGGCCAAAAACCTGATCTACATAATAGGTCAGTGTAGTTGATGCCAATTGTCCATTTCCAAAGCCGATATACATTTGGTTATAACCGCCATTTTCAAAGCCGGTGGCAGCTAAATCTCCTGGACTAAAAACAAAAGAAAATTCTTGCCATTCTTGGCCAATTGTAAATCGTAATGTTTTTTGCTCTAAGTCTCCAGTAGTAGTGTTTTTTAAATAGACCCGTATACGATTGATAGGTTCTAGCGTTGCCGTAGTAATATCGATATAAGCTTTTAAACTTATTGTATATTCAGTGTCAATAAGTAGGGGTTGAGGTAGTTCAAAATAGGCAAAACCTTTGTCTTCTGAAGCGTCTCTTACAAATTTAGAACAAGTTGCATTTGTGTTTATACCGCTATCGTTTGGATTGTTTTCGCTTATAGAAAAAGTTCCCTTTTGAGATCTTGTATAAAAAATAGCATCCGTTTCGCTTTCGTTTTCATACCATAAATATTGTGCATGAATTTTATTTCCAATCAAAAAAAGAAAAGAAGCTAGTAAAACAATTTTAAGTTTTGATGTCATTTATTTTTTTCAACAAATTTCATCTTTTAAGCCTGTAATTTTATGCTCGTTTTGCTCATTTTTTTTGTTAAAATCACTATTTATTAGGTGGGTTATGTATAATGTTTTTTTTTAGAATTATCTCAACGATTTGTCATCTAGTGGAGTAGGTTTGTTTTTTGTTCGTTTTGTAATGTATAACGAACTATTTTTATCTGTTAAAGGAGGTGCCTATTTATGGAGTGAAGCTAAAAGAAATTTGTAAAAGAAAATGAAAGCTTTTTTCGATAAATAGATCCTAAGTTGTGGGTAGTTTGTACAAGTAAAAATCCTATTCCTATCAAATACAAATTTGATAGGAGTAGGATTTAGGTGTTTTTTTATGAGGAATTTGAATTCGCTAAAAAACAATTTCCTTGGTTTTGATTCAAATTTTCAAAACGCTAATTACTTTTTTAGAAATCTAAGGATCTCTCTATTTCCTTCAGCATCATAAGCCTTTATAATATAAACTCCAGAAGTAAGGTTTGAAACATCATACGTTTGCTGGTTTCCTGAAAATTCGGCTAATTTTTCTCCAGTGATTGAGTAGATAGCTATCGTACGAAACTCTTTCGATAATTTGAAATAATTGTTTACCGGATTTGGGTGTATTTGAAGTGTAGTAGCAGCATCTTTTTCTTCTAACGGATCTTCTGTAAAAATAATACTGGTTGGAGATTTTGCCATTGCTGTGTTGGCTGCAGGAGCAACATATTGATTGATAGCACCTTTTAGGTTATCCATATAATAGGTTGTCGTTGCTCCAGAAGAATCTCCATTGGCAAAACCTATAGCTACTTGATCATATCCATCAGGATAGGTCCCATAGGATGTGAAATCAAAATCTAAGTTTTCCCAAGTTTGTCCAGCCGATAAGGTTAATTGTTCGTAAACTCTTGTATTTAAAGTCGTGTTTAATAGAAAAACTCGAATTCGTGTGTCTACACTTGCCGGATTGGCCAAGTCTACAAAAGCATCTAATGATATTTTAAGAGTAGATAAGTCTGTAATAGGGTTTGGCAAATTGTAATAAATTCTGGCTGTTGAACCACCATCTCTAACAAATTTGGTAACTGTATCACTGGTATTTATTCCCGCTTTAACTGAATTCGAAAAATCTTCCGTTGTTGTCCCGTTTGATGAGCTTTCAACAGCAATATAATCTGTTGCAGTAGCTTCTTCATTTTCATACCAAGGGTATACTTGTTCTTCCCCTACAAGAAAAGCTCCTACAGGGCGTACATATTGTCCTGGAGCTGCATTAGCAACAAGCTGTTGATTTACATATTTTAATACGGTTTCTTCGTCTTCCATTGTGGTACCGTCTGTATCTGTGGTGGTAGAAAAAGTCACTGCTCCACCTGCATCTGTAATATTTTTAACAAATCGATATGCTTGTTCGTCATCAAACATTAAATCAGATCTTTCACTAGACCAGGTGGAACGAATAGGTAAGAATATATGTTTTACTGTTTGTTTAGTACCGTCATAAGATGTTGTTGGAGAGGCTTGAAAATCTGGTATTGTAAACTCTTCATAAGCCCAAGAATTTGGAGGTGCGCCTTGTCCTAAAGGTGTAATATGCCCTGCTGTCATATCAGACCATGGATCTTTTACTGTCATTTTTATGATTTTGTAATCAGTTTCATTAGTATCTTCAACACCATCAGTATCAACATAAAGAAAATTGCCATTAGTGTCTGTAATATAATCTTTGTTATAATTGGCAGAGATCAACACATCAGGATCAACATTACGAATCATTTGTATAAATTCAGCTCTGTCAGCATCGTTGCCGGGGTAACTATTAAAAGCATCTATCCAGTACCCATCAACTCCTAGTGCCTCAAAGCGTTTTATATAACCTTCGCAAAAATTCATCCATGCTGCATGTTCATCGCTAGCAAAATAAGTGCTAACATAATTATTCCATGCTGCAGCTCCTGTTGTAGAAGCTCTATCTGCAGGGCTCATTCCGTTTAAGTACAATATTACTTTTTTATTGGCACTTTTAAATTCGTTAATTACATCAATAATAACTTGCTCATTTGCCAAGCTAGGCACAAACTCTTCATCTATAATAGAACCTGTAGCTCCCATTACAGCGTCTACGTTTTCATTGGTTCTTAAGGTCCATAAAAATGATTTAGCATTGTTAGTCGCATTTGTAATTACGTGTCCCATAGAAGGGTAGCTACTTATAATCTCTTGTGCGCCTGCTACATAATCATAGCCATTGGCAACATAGTCATCTAAAGTTTCACCAGCTCTAACATACAAACGTGCTCCCCAAGACCCTTGAAGTGATACCGGAGTTCTGTTGATAACGGTTTGATCTGTAGTACCATAAATTTGATCTATAAAATAAGTTGTTGCTTTATTTGCATATATTCCGTTTCCGTAGCCAATATACATTTGATTATAACCACCACTTCCAAGACCAGTTGTAGTAAAGTCATTAGCATTAAAAACAAAAGAGAATTCTTCCCAGTCCTTTCCTATTGTAAAGTCTAGTTGTTTGTATTCTAGATCTCCTGTAGTAGTGTTTTTTAAATAGAGGCGTAACTTTTTTGGGCTAGAAGATAATCTGTTTTGGTTAATATTTATATAAGCTTTTAAGTTTACTGTATAAGTTACTGCTGCTTCAATAGGATTCTCTAAATCAAAGTAAGTAAAACCTTTAGTTACATCTGCATCTCTTACAAATTTAGAACTCGTTGCATTTGTGTTTACTCCATTTGTGTTTGGATTTGATTCATTTGTGGTAAAGGAACCAGAACTAGCATGTGTAAATAAAATTAGCTCTGTGTCGGTTTCATTTTCATACCAGAGATACTGCGCCTGAATTTTAGTAAGAAATAAACATAGGGGTACGATAAAAATAATGGTTTTTAATTTTAACATAGTTTAAGTATTAAGTTGGTTAATTGGTTTAATTGTTACCAAAGTTTCTGTTTTAAATCTTTAGCCTTTTGCTCTTTTCTTGCATTTTCTTTTGCTTATCGGTCATGGGGTATTCTCCTATCTTGATTTCTACCTATTTACTACTAGTTTTTAGCTAGTAATAGGGAAGGAGAGGAGCATTTTAGAATGTGAGGATTTGTGTTTCTTAAAAGCAATTCATTAAAATATAGTTAGTTTTTTAGAAAAAATATAGCTGTTTTTATAAAAAAGGACTTGTATTTCAATTGAAAAGCTACTAAATTTTGGTAGATCCGGACTAGAGTCGTTTTTGTGATCAATAAAAGCCATAACTATTTCTCATTATCGAATATTTTACTAAAATATTTGAAGTAGGGTGCTGTTAATTATATAGGGAGAAGAAGGAATTAAGGGAAGAAAGATTTTACCACTGCTCTAATTTTAAATTGCTTTTGTAGGAAGTAGGTGTAAAGCCAGTATTTTTTTTGAAGAGTTTGGAAAAGTAAGAATAATTAGAATAACCAAGTGCATCAGCAATCTGACTTACGGAATCGGAGCTAAACGTTAACATTCTTTTCGCTTCTAAAACAACACGTTGTGAAATTAGTTCTGTGACTGTTTTGTTTAGTAAATCTTTGCATATTCTATTTAGGTGTTTTAAAGAAATATGCATTTTTTCGGCATAAAAGGAAGGTGATTTTTTTTCTTTGTAGTAGGCTTCTAAATATTCATTGAATACTTTTATTTTATGCTGATATGTTTGCTGTGGCTGCTCATTTTCTAAGAGTTGCTTTCTAGAAATTTCAATATGGATAATATCTAGAATATTTAATAGTTTGTCAATTTTTCTAGATTTGTTCGTTTGATTTTCTCTAATTAATAATTGAAAATAAGTCTCAAGATCTCCACTTTCAGAATCAGTAAAATTGATGTTTGAAATATTTTTAGAAGCATCATAAAAAGGATATTCTTCAATTTTTTTCTCACCGAAATAGAGGTTGTAAATTTCTTTGGTATAAAATACGATATAGCCATCAATATCCTTTGATAATTTCCAACTGTGCGCTTGTCCGGGTTGAATAACAAAGAGGCTTCCTGCTTGAATTTTAAATTCATTCAAATCTATTTTATGAATACCGGTACCCTTGGTAAATAAAACCAATAAATAAAAATCATGTCGATGAGAACTTTCAATAAAGCTGTGTTCTAATAAATGATTTTTAAAGGTATTTATATACAAATCATTTTCATGAAGCTTGCAGCTAAATTTTTGAATATCGTAAATAGGATAATCTTTCATTTTGTTTGTAAATGTCTCTTTTGTGTTAGAAGTTGTGAATATAAGAATTCGATAGAGAATAGATATAGTTTATTTTTGCTTTAAAATAAGAAGATATGCTGAATTTATTGAAAAAATCATTTAATAACGAATGTCCAAATTGTAATAAAGGAAAAGTTTTTCAAACGAAGGTTTTCTTTTTTAGTCCTAAATATTCCAAAATGAATAAATTTTGTGCTTCTTGCCATCATAAATTTCAAAAGGAACCTGGTTTTTTTGTTGGGGCAATGTATGTAAGTTATGCTTTAGGAATTGCTGAGGTACTCGCTACTTTTTTTGTGTTAGGCTTGTTTTTTGAAAAAACTTTTGACCTTAGAATGTTGCCTATAATTGCAACGGTAATTGTATTGTTGACCTTTTTTAATGTTCGCTTTTCTAGAATGATATGGATGTATTTATTTAAAAATTAAGCAAAAAAAAGAGCCCTAAAATAGGACTCTTTTTGGTTTTTAGTGGTTGTGGCCTGAATGATCTTCTTTTTTAGCATCTGTTTGATTCATAACCATAGCATGGTCATATTGGCAGCAACCTGGTAAGTTTTGATAAGCAGTTTCATTTCCCGTAAAGTTTTCTGTATCATAACCCGAATTTGCAATGGCTTTGTGTACTGCGGCTGCATTTGTTTTTGACGCATCAAAAGAAATGTCAATTTTTTTCTTTGTTACATCCCAGTTTGCTTTAGAAACTCCTGCTACGCTGTTGGCAGCCTTTTCTATTGTTTTTTTACACATTCCACAATTTCCTCTTACTCCAAAAGAAACATTTGTAGCGGCTATAGCCTGTGTAACTTCTGTCGTATTCGTTTCTTTTTTGGCTTCGCTTTTACAACTTACCAAACCTACCATTGCCAAAAAGGCTACACTTAAAAGTACTTTTTTCATCTTTTTATCTATTTAATTGTTAGTTATTTATTCTATAATTTCTTTTACATCTCCACAGCCTATCATCGCTTCTCCAAAATAAGGGTTGACAATTTGTTTTTCACTGCTTAGCCAATAGGCTCCCTTGTTGTTTTCAGCCATAGGGCAGTGTTGTTTGTATACCTTTTCTTGTATTCCAAATATTTGAATAGCATCAATTAAAGCAATGGAAAGTTTTTGGAAATGAGTTCTCTGCATATCTAGTTCATTGGAGTTTATAATTGAATTGATGGCTGTTTTTATTTCTTTGGCTATAGACATCCATTGCATATGAGCGTTGTGATCAGTCAATAATTTCATATTCACCTTAGTCAAATTTTGTAACAATGTTTTGGATGCTACTACAACGGTTTCCGAGTCATCTTTGGTCAATGCATTTTTAATCACAATATAATCTTCATAGATGACATGTAACTGTTCTTGAAAAGCAGAGGCTACTTGTATTCTCTCGTTTGATTTTAGCACATCATCACTAGAAGAAGAAGTTGGCATGTTCATTCCCATATGAGCTTCATGTCCTGTTAGGGTTTTGCCTCCCTTTTTATTCATCATCGATTTTTTTCCTTGTAACTGAGCAGCAGCATCTACTGTAAAAGTTCCATTCATTACAATTTCATCTCCTACAGATAAGCCTTCTAAAATTTCATAGACATCCTTCGTTTTATTTCCTAACACCACTTCCCTCATTTCAAAAACAGGTTCTGTAGCATGTACTTTTTGATAGACAACAGAACGTTTTCCTGTCCATAAAATTGCCGATGCTGGAATACGCAAGGTTTCTTTAGTCTCCGTTTCTTTAAGCGCTACGGTTCCCGTTACAAACATTCCGGGTTTTAAAGCTCCATTTTTATTCTCTAACACCACTCGTAAATTTACCGTACGTGTTTGCTGATTCAGAACAGGGTCTATAAAACTAACCACTCCTGTATACGCTTTATGAGAAGTAGCATTCGTTTTAATTTTAATGCGCTGTCCTATTTTAAACCTATCTATTTGATGCTCATACACATCAAAATTAGCCCAAACGGAATTTAAATTAGCCACCTTAAAAATAGGTTTTCCATCCATAATATGAGCTCCATCACTTACAGCTATTTCAGAAACCACCCCATCTACATGTGCATAAATAGCAAAACTAGTTTTTACGTTTCCCGTTCTTAACACCTCCTCTAATTGAGGTCCATGCACCATCCAGTTTTTAAACTTTTGATGTATAGCTTTAAACAATTCGGGTTGCGATTCTTTTAGTTCATTCGCCGTAATTAATTCTTGCTGAGCAGCCACCAATTCAGGAGAATAGATATCGGCCACTTTCTGACCTTTATGTACACGTTCTCCCAAAGAAGTAATGTATAACTTTTCTATTCTTCCGTTAAAATGTGCAGGTTGTATAGCGGTTTCATCTGCATTGATACTTATTTTCCCCGATAAGTTTACAGCCTTCTCTCCTGTATTTGCATTACCAACCATAGTGGTTTGAATGTTAGCCAAAGCCATGGCATTTTCAGACAATTTAAACTGATTGGCCAACAAACCCTCTGCACTGCTTGCTGCAGGAATTAAATCCATCCCACAAATAGGACAATCTCCAGGTTCTGATTTCATAATTTGTGGATGCATAGAACAGGTCCACATTTCTTTCTCAACAGTTGCTTCTGAATGCTTATGACTTGTTTTTTTTGAACCTGAATATCCAAAGAACCAACTACCTAATAGCATTCCCACAACTAGTATTCCTATGTAAACTATATATTTTTTCATTTCTTTAAATATTCTCTTTTCTTAATCTTAAAGCATTGGCAATTACGGAAACCGAACTAAAACTCATAGCCAATGCAGCAATCATTGGAGATAATAAAATTCCAAAAACAGGGTATAAAACTCCTGCTGCAATAGGAACTCCAACGGAATTATATATCAAAGCGAAAAATAAGTTTTGTTTGATGTTTTTCATCACTGCATCACTTAAATTTCTAGCTTTTACAATTCCTTGTAAATCTCCTTTTACCAAAGTAATCATAGCACTTTCTATAGCTACGTCTGTTCCTGTTCCCATAGCGACTCCCACATCGCTTTTTGCTAAAGCAGGAGCATCATTAATTCCATCACCTGCCATGGCAACCACCTTTCCGTTTTGTTGGAGTTTTTCTACTTCTTTTAATTTATCTTGAGGTAACATACTTGCTTTAAAATCGGCTAAATTTAATTCTTTAGCTACGGCTTGAGCGGTATTGTAATTATCACCAGTAAACATCATAACTTCTATACCTTTAGCCTGCAACTCTCGAATGGCTTTGGCACTGCTTTGTTTGATTTTATCAGCAATAACCACATACCCCATCACTTGCTTGTCTATAGCCAAATAAGAAACCGTTTTCCCTTGTTCTTGATAAGCCGTTACTTCTTTTTCCATCTCATCACTAATAGTAGCTTGAGCATGTTCCATCATTTTAGGATTTCCTAAAGCTATTTTTTGGGCATCCACCTCAGCCTCTACACCTTTTCCTGTTACAGCACTAAAGTGTTGCGATGCTAAGAGCTCAACCTTTTTTTCTTTTCCAAATTGAACGGTAGCGGCTGCTAAAGGATGTTCGCTATTGGCATTTAAAGAAACAATATATTGCAAGATTTGAGTATCACTAAAACCATTCTGAAAAGAACCTACTTTTTCTACCGTTGGTTTTCCTTCGGTTATTGTTCCTGTTTTGTCTACAATTAGCGTAGTTACCTTGTCCATTTTTTCCAAAGCTGCTGCATTTTTTATAAGAACACCATTTTGTGCTCCTTTACCCACACCTACCATAATAGACATAGGAGTTGCCAATCCTAAAGCACAAGGACAAGCAATAATTAATACAGCAATGGCATTTACCAATGCATATACATACACAGGTTCAGGACCAAAAACAACCCAAAAAATAAACGTAATTATTGAGACTAATACTACCACAGGAACAAAATATCCTGAAACTTTATCTGCTAATTTCTGAATAGGAGCACGACTTTTACTGGCATCATTCACCATGTGAATAATTTGAGAAAGTAAGGTGTCACTTCCTACTTTTTCGGCTTTCATTAAAAAGGATTGATTTCCATTAATGGTTCCACTATTTACGTTATCTCCTTCTGTTTTGTTTACCGGAATAGGCTCTCCAGAAATCATCGATTCATCTACCGTAGTAGCTCCTTTGGTAATAGAACCATCTACTGGAATTTTATCTCCTGGTTTTACTTTTAAAATAGCTCCAATTTCAATTTTATCAATAGACACTTCAACCTCATCACCATCTATTATCTGAATAGCTTTGTTAGGGGCTAATTTTAACAATTCTTTTACGGCTGAATTGGTTTTACTATGTGCTCTGGCTTCTAACAATTGCCCCATTAACACTAAGGTTAAAATTACAGTTGCCGCTTCAAAATACACATGTACCGTTCCATGTTCAGTTTTAAACTGAGCAGGAAACACCTCCGGAAACAAAAGTCCAAATACACTAAACAACCAAGCCACTCCAGCACCAATACCAATTAGCGTAAACATATTTAAGTTCCATGTTTTTACACTTCTATATGCACGTTCAAAAAACATCCAGGTAGCATAAAAGACCACAGGTATAGACAAGCCTAACTGAATCCAATTCCAATAGTTTTGATCCAATACCTTATACAATGGATTGTTTGGAAGCATTTCGCTCATGGCAATCAAAAATACAGGCAAAGTAAAAGCAAGCGCAATCCAAAACTTCTTCAATAACTTTTGATACGTTTTTTCTTCTGCTGAGACATCGGGTTCTTTAGGGACCAAATCCATTCCGCAAATAGGACAATCTCCAGGCTCTTCTTTTAGAACTTCAGAATGCATAGGGCATGTATAGGCTTCTGAATGAACGGCCGTTAAATTTTGTTCCTCTACCAAGTCCATTCCACACACGGGGCAATCTCCAGCTTTGTCATAGGTCTTATCTCCTTCACAATGCATAGGACAATAAAAAGTTCCTGTCCCTTTTCCTTTGGGAACACTTTCTTTTTTAACGGTATGTGGATGTGCTCCAAGCTTGTGAATACTATAACGTCCTCCAGCTGCCTCCAAAGCTTTTTGTAAGGTTTTCAACGGAATATGACTTTCCATTTCTATAGTAGCTTCCGCTTTTTGCAAATCTACCTCAGCCTTAGCAACACCTTGTAGGTTAGAAAGAAGCTCTTCTACATGCCCACGACAACCGTTGCATGTCATTCCGTGTATGTGATATGTATGTTTCATGATATTCTTTTTTTATACCCTCAAAATTAAACTAGACTCTTTGTTTTCTTTTGTATGATTAAGGTAGATGTTTATACAATTTTGTCCAATGTTTTTCGATTCCAATCTTTTGCCGTTTTATAGGCGGTCATAGATAAACCTGTAATGAGTTTAAACTGCTTGGCTAAATGACTACTACTTTTGTAATTTAATGTGTAGGCTATTTCTGAAAAAGTGAATTGTCCCATTTGTATCAACTCCTTTGCTTTTTCTATTTTTAAATGAATTACATATTTTTCAATCGTCATTCCCGCTTCCGTACTAAACAACTTGCTTATTACCGAATAATCTTTGTTTAAGTGAGTTGCTAAATAAGTAGATACTTTTACATCAAAACCTCCTTGTACAATAATCTTTTCTTGTAAAAGCTCTTTTGTTTTTTCTACTAGTAATTCGGTATCACTTTTCATCATTTCAAAACCATTAGCCATGATGATTTTTTTAAAAGTTTCATAATCAGTTTTCGAAGAAATAGTGGCTACTATTTCTCCTAATTCAATTTTAGAAAAAGGAATAGCAGCTTTGGATAATTCTTGATGCAATACTTGCTTACACCGATCGCAAACCATATTTTTTATGTAAAACGTTTCTTCCATGCTTTGAACTCTCTATTTTATTAAATAATTAATTACTGTAGACATTACATAGTATTTTTTAATAGCTTCTATTTGATTTACTTCAAACTTTAATTGCAATTCTTGAATGTCTAAAACATCCTTGAAATCAATGGTTCCTGTTTCGTAATTTTTAAGTAAAATCTCTTCAGCCTTAGTTGCCTGATGTCTATTTTTAGTTTGTGTTTCATAACTAATTCTGGCTTCTACTCTTCCTTTTACAGCACGGTCTAACAAGGTTTCTAATTTATTTAAACGTTCTTGTTTTTCCGAATAAATTTCTTTTTGTTTTAATGCATTCTGTTTGCTTCTTGATTGGTATTTCTTATTAAAAATAGGAATAGATAGCGACACCATAGGCATGACAACATCTTTTCCATTATCGCTAAAATTTGTGTTTGGAATTTTTGATACATTGATATAATCCAAACCAAAACCAATCATAGGTTGTCTATCTTTTTGATTTAACAATTCCGATTGTGTTACAGAGGTATACAACTTATCGTACTTTAACAATTCAGGATGTACCCCTAAGTTGTCTGAATGTAACTCCAACTCCTTACTTGGAATTTGCAAGGTAGTTTCCAACTCAACAGCAACCTCTTTAGCTCTATTTAACAACTTATTTAAAAGAGTTTGTTCTGCTAGAAATTGTTGTGCTAAAATTTGTTTTAACTGCTCAATATCATTAATTCTCATTTCTAGTCTTAGCACATCTACCACCGAAGCTTTTCCAACCTCTACAGAAGTTAATGCTAACTTTTTATAAGTCTTTAATAAGGCTATGTTCTTTACAAATACTGCTTGTTTTTGCTGATTTGCATACAAGTTGTAATAAGCTTGCGATACTGAGCTGATTAATTTTCTTTTGGCAATCACCAAATCTTCATACTTAGCATCTGCCAAAGAATTTGCATAATTTTCACGAGCTGTAAGGGTTCCAAACCAAGGCAACATTTGTTTTGCCGACAATTTAAAGCGTTGGGGACCTGTTTTGGTTTCTGGTTCACTCACAAAATATCCCACACTTAATTCTGTATTAGGCAGTGTTTGTGTCTCATTTGCTTGCTCTGCTACAATTTGATGTTGCAATTCAAACTTTTGAATTTCGGGATTGTTTGCTAAACCTATTGCTATTAACTTTTCTAGTGATTGTGCATTCGCGAAGTGAAAAGTGAAAAGTGAAAAAGTAACAATCATCACTCTTCTCAAATTCACCCCTTTATTTTTATATTCTGATGTTGTCATTTTACATTCTTGATTTTGTGGTTTTAATACTACTTACCAACATTGCCGTTAATTATTTACATTGATTCAATAAAAATTCATGATTTTTAGTTTCCATACAAATTCAGCTTCACGAATAAGAGCTCCAATTGCAGTTCCACTCCTTAAAAGTTGTTTGCTTAAAACATATTCTTTTTTTTCAGAAATCAATAATTGAGAAAGCTTTACTATATGAATAGCAAAAACATAACTTTTGGTTTTTAAAACACTCTCTTTCATAGCGCATTTGTTTTTAGATCTTATTTTTAACTTTTTCACTTATCACTTATCACTTATCACTTATCACTTTTCACTTATCACCTCTCACTTCCCACTTATCACTTTTCACTTTTCACTTTTCACTTCCCACTTCCCACTTTTCACTTATCACTTTTCACTTTTCACCTATCACTTTCCACTTATCACTTTTAACTTTCATCTCTTCTCTCCAGCTATACAGTACAGGTACAATAAAATAAGAAGTAATATCAATCACCATTCCCCCAAAAATGGGAATTGCCATAGGAATCATAATATCGCTTCCTTTTCCTGTGGATGTTAATACAGGTAACAAAGCCAATATGGTGGTTACCGTGGTCATTAAACAAGGTCTAATTCTTTTTTTAGCTGCATGCAAAGCTGCTGTTCTAATTTCATTTTTAGTTGTTGGTTTTTCTCTATCAAAAGACTGGGTTAAATAGGTAGCCATCACCACTCCGTCATCTGTAGCAATTCCAAACAAAGCAATAAATCCAACCCAAACAGCCACACTTAAATTCACCGTTTTGATGTTAAAGAGCGTTCTCATATTTTCTCCAAACAACTCAAAGTTTAAAAACCAATCTTGACCATACAACCAAATCATAATAAATCCTCCTGCAAAAGCAACAGCAATTCCTGTAAATACCATTAAGGAAGTTGTCATTGATTTGAACTGGAAATACAAAATCAAAAAGATAATGGCTAAAGCCAAAGGCACAACAATACTTAATGTCTTTTCCGCTCTTAACTGATTCTCATAGGTTCCTGTAAATTGATAATTGACTCCTTTGGGAATTTTTAAAACTCCTGCCTCTATTTTTTGTTGCAACAAAGCCTGTGCATTTTCTACCACATCTACCTCTGCAAAACCTTCTAATTTATCAAACAATACATAGCCCACTAAAAAAGTATCTTCACTTTTTATGACTTGTGGCCCTTGCTCGTAACGAATGTCTACCAAATCTCCCAAAGGAACTGGACTTCCATTGTCTACAGGCACATAAATATTTTTTAAATCGTTAGGATGATTGCGTAATTCCCTAGGGTAACGAACTCTTACATGGTAACGCTCTCTACCTTCTACCGTTTGTGTTAAGGGCATTCCCCCCACAGCTACTTTTAATACATCTTGAACCTGTGCGATAGAAATTCCATATCTCGCAATTTTTTCTCGATCAATATCAATTAACAAATAGGGCTTTCCAACAATTCTATCGGCAAAAACGGCTTCTACTTTTACACCTTCTACCTCTTTTAGAATGCTTTCCAATTGCATTCCAAAAGCTTCAATTTGTTTTAAGTCTTGCCCTTTAACTTTAATTCCCATAGGTGCACGCATTCCTGTTTGCAACATCACCAATCGGGTTTCTATGGGTTGTAGTTTTGGGGCTGAAGTAACTCCTGGTAATTGGGTAACGCGAACAATTTCTTTCCAAATATCATCTGGAGATTGTATTTGGGGTCTCCAATTTCTATAAAACTCACCGTTGTCATCTTCAATTAATTGCTGATTGTTGATTTTGGTAATAGTTGTATTTTCTGTATTATTAGGATTCGCAATCAAGCCACCATCTTTTAAGACAAACAACCCTTCTTTATTCACTTTGTAGCGTTGTCTTTTTCCTTTGGCATTACGCATGTATTCCGATTTGTACTGAATCATGTTTTCGTACATAGACAAAGGAGCTGGGTCTAAGGCAGATTCTGTTCTACCCGCTTTTCCTACCACGGTTTCTATTTCTGGAAGTGTAGCCACTGCCATGTCTAGTTGCTGCAATACACGTTTGTTTTCTTCCACTCCCGCATGAGGCAAAGAAGTAGGCATGAGTAAAAAAGAACCTTCATTTAAAGAAGGCATAAATTCTTTACCTGTATTTTTTAAAATCCAAATTCCAGATAGTAAAACCGTTGTTGGAATTATTAAAAACAGCAATTTGTTGGCCAATGCCCATTGTAAAATACGACCGTAATACATTCTAAAAACCGAAAAGGTTCCTAAAATTCCAAAACAAAGGATGGAGACAAATACTAAGTTGATTAAAATACCTCTATCAAAACCTAAAGGTCTCCAATACTCAGCCAATAAGAACACAATGGCAACAGACGAAATACTAATGTTAATTGTATTTTTATCAAATGAAAAATTCATTTTCATCAAGCTGAACCTATATGCCCCTTTTTTAAAAAACAGACCATTCAATCCAAAAGCTATCAACACCAGTCCCAACCAATTCCCTAGAACAATAATGGCAATTCCGGCAAGTACTAAAGCTCCATGAATGATTATATTAAATTGTTTTTTGATTTTGGTTTTTCTAAATAAAAATGCAGCAAATGGGGGGATTAAAAATAAGGCAATCACCAAAGAAGCTGCTAAAGCCATGGTTTTTGTAAAAGCCAAAGGTCTAAACAATTTTCCTTCTGCACCTATCATGGTAAAAACGGGTACAAAACTAATTATGGTGGTCATAACTGCGGTTACAATAGCTCCAGACACTTCTGCTGTGGCTTTGTAAACAATTTCATTAATCGTTAATTCTGGAGCTAGATTTAGCTTGTCGAAGTCTCCTTTTAATTTATCACTTTTCACTTTACGTTTTTCACTTTCCTGATCCAAATGACGAATCATGTTTTCAGCTAAAATAACTCCCACATCTACCATGGTACCAATTGCTATGGCAATACCCGACAAAGCCACAATGTTGGCATCTACATGAAATAGTTTCATGCTAATAAAAACCATCAATACAGCTACGGGTAACAGTCCAGAAATCAATAAAGAAGCTCTTAAATTAAAAACCATTACAATAATCACCAAAATGGTAATTAGTATTTCTAAAACCAAAGCCTCGTTTAAGGTGGCTAAAGTTTCGTGAATCAATTCTGTACGGTCGTAAAAAGGAACAATGGTTAACTGAGAAGTACGACCATCTGCCAATACTTTAGAAGGCAAACCTCCTTTTAATTCCTCTATTTTGGTTTTTACATCGTTAATCACCTCCATAGGATTGGCTCCATATCTTGCCACCACAACTCCTCCAACAACTTCTGCACCTTCTTTATCTAGCAATCCTCTACGTGCTGCGGGCCCTAAAGAAATTTTAGCAATGTCTTTTAAACGAATTGCTGTAAACTCCTTAGAAGCTACCACAGCGTTTTCTAAGTCGTTAATAGATTTTAAATACCCCAAACCACGAACTAAATATTCTGCTTGGTTAATTTCTAAAGTTTGTGCTCCAATATCTTGATTGCTATCTTTTACCGCTTTTACAACCTGATTTAAAGTGATGTTGTATTGTCTCATTTTTTCAGGGTCTACATCAACCTGATATTCTTGTACATAGCCCCCAATAGAAGCGACTTCTGAAACTCCACTTGCCGATGACAAGGCATACTTTACATAATAGTCTTGAATGCTTCGCAACTCATGTAAATCCCATCCACCGGTGACTTTTCCTTCGGCATCTCTTCCTTCTAAGGTATACCAATAAATTTGACCCAAACCTGTAGCATCGGGTCCTAAAGTAGGATTGATTCCTTGAGGTAATAAATTGGTAGGCAAAGAATTTAGCTTTTCTAAAATTCGACTACGAGACCAATAAAACTCTATATCTTCATCAAAAATGATGTAAATACTAGAAAAGCCAAACATAGAGGAACTACGAATGGTTTTAACACCAGGAATTCCTAATAAAGAACTTGTTAAAGGATAGGTAATTTGATCTTCTATATCTTGAGGGGATCTCCCCTCCCATTTTGTGAAAACAATTTGTTGATTTTCTCCAATATCTGGAATGGCATCCACAGCCACAGGGTTGCTAGGTAAGAAACCTGTATCCCAAGCAAAAGGTGAATTTACAGTTCCCCAACCTATGAATAAGACCAGCAACAATACGGCTACCAACTTATTTTCTATAAAAAATTTAATGCTTTTATTCAGCATGATTTTGAAATTTGAAACAATGAGACATAGATGTTCTAAAAACATCAGATACAACAAAACATCCTTATGCTTGTGAACTACACATCATAGGATACAAAGGTCTATTGAAAAAAAATCAAATTAAATAAGATTCATCAAGCTTAAATAGTTGCTTGGCGACTAGGGGAGGGGCATATTGCTCAAAAGTATTGTTAGAAGAAGATTCTTCAGATACGTGTAATGAAGTATATACAAAAGCAATAATAAATTGTTGTTGCTCTAGGTTTAATTTTTCAAAGGAAGACTTCAAATCGTCTTGTCCATCTAGTACAATTTGTTTGTCGGAACAACAGCTTTTTGATTGAACAACGGGACAGTCATTATTATGGATGTCCACATCCATACCACAGGATTCTGTTTTGTTTTGAAGGGAATAATCAACCATTGTATCTCCACAAAAATGCATGTCTACCTTAAATGACATCGTAGAGAATACGACCACTAAAGTCATGAGTACAGCTGTTATTTTATGGATGGCTTTTTTCATTCTGAACACAAAGGTAGTTTAAATGTGTAAAATAGAATTTAAATTGTTGTTAAAATTCTAAAAAGGATGAGGTGTTTTTGTAGCTGTTTAAGAATTGTTTATTTTTTGATCACTTAATAAATTTTTAAGATGAGTTCCTTGAATTAAAATAAGTTTAAATGAAAAAATGTCATTTATTTTCATGGAAATCTGACAATTTTTCATTCAATTGTATGTAAAACAGAAAGAAAACAGGCTTTTTTTATTTTGGTATTTTCTTTGCCTCAAGAAAACCGAAATCGATAAGATTTCAATTTGAAAAATGTTTAATTTAAAATTTTATAGTTATGAGCAACTTAGTACATGTTCCTAAAAATGGAAGTTTAGCAAACACAAATTCAAAAGCAAATTTCACTAATTTATCTAGTTTATTAGATGATCTCTTCAATAGAGATTTACCAAGTGTATCCACCTCTAATTTTATTTCAAAGGATAGCTTACCAAAAGTAAATATCAAAGAGGCTGCAGATAAATTTGTTTTAGAAATGGCCGTTCCAGGTTTAAAAAAATCTGATTTTAAAATTGATATAGATCATAAAGTGTTGGCTATTTTTACGGAACTAAAAGAAGAAAAAGAAGAAGAAAAGGAGAACTACACGAGACGAGAGTTTGGTTTTTCTTCCTTTAAAAGAACTTTTACCTTACCCGATAGTGTGGATGATGAAAAAATTAATGCTACGTATAAGGACGGTATTTTAAGTATCCTTTTACCTAAGAGAGAGGAGGCTAAGCAGAAACCTGCCAGAAGTGTTAAAATTTTATAAGGATACTTATTTTAAAAATGAATAAAAAAAAGAGGCTGTTAATTCAGCCTTTTTTTATTTCCAGATGCGTATCTATTAAGCCTTGTCTAATTCAAATAAGGTAATTTCAGGCCGAACATTCATGCGTACTTGCCATAAATGACCTAAAGCTCTGTTTATGTATAAAGTTCTATTATTTGATAAGTCAAATTTTCCTGCGGAATATCTTTTGTTTTCTACAGGTAAAATTGGAGGTGGAAGAAAAGGAGGTTTTACTTGCCCACCGTGCGTGTGACCTGCAAGGATCCAACTGTTAAAATCATTCCAAATATTTAAATCACAAACATCTGGATTGTGACACAGTACAATATTGGCTTCGTTTTTATTTGTGTTAAGTAATGCTTTTTCAGGCTGAAAATTAGTTCCCCAAAAATCATCAATACCAATTATATTAAGTCCATTGGCCGATTTTTGTTCATTTCTTAACATGTCAATTCCTGCATCTTCTAAAATAGCAACTATGGTATCGGCTACATCATTTTCTAGCCAGTCTTCTCCATAATCATGATTCCCTAAAACGCCAAAAGTACCAAGGTTTCCTTTGACACTGTTTTTCATGACGGTAGTTAATTGATCAAATTGCTCTTTGTTTTCATAATGTACAAAATCACCTGTATAAACCACATAGTCGGGGTTTAGTTTTTGGGCTTTTACAAAAGATTCGATGATAAAATTATAGTCAAATCTGTTACCTACATGGATATCGCTAATTTGCATAAGCGTTTTTCCAACTAGGTTTTTAGGTAAATTTTTTACAGGCATTTTGAGCTTTACAAACTCCAGCCAAAATGGTTCTATTTTATAAGAATAAAGTGCCGTAAGAAATCCTAATCCGATGGTACTTAGAATTCCTTTTTTAATAAATTTTCTTCTCTTCAATTTTTTTAATCAAATTTTTAAAGCAATTATGTGCTGTAATTATACAATAGAATTGTGATTTTTAGGAGAACTAAAATACGGAACTAATTTCATTTATAAATTTAGCAAATATTTTTTAGACCTTGTTGTAGAAAAAAAATGTGCTAGCTATTTTTCATAAATCGTCTAATAGCTACCCATTGTTTAAGCATGTCTCTTGCGTCTTGTGCGGGATAGCCTAAAACAGTTTTACCTGCTTCAACATCGCCAATAACACCAGAACCAGCACCAACTTTTGCTCCAGAATGTATGGTCGTATGATCTTTAATAGAAGCGCTACCGCCAATAATAACACCGTCACCAAGGGTAACGGAACCTGCTAGTCCACTATGACCTGCCATGATGCATGAGCGACCCATAATGCTATTATGTGCAATTTGAACTAGGTTGTCTATTTTACAGCCATCACCAATTATTGTAGCACTAAATTTAGCCCTATCAACACAAGAATTTGCACCTATTTCTACATAATGTCCAATAATAACATTTCCTATTTGAGGAATTTTTGTCAATCCTCTACCATCCTCACTCGGTCTGTATCCAAATCCATCTGCACCGATACTTACATTGGTGTGAAAAATGCAATGGCTACCAATAATACAACGTTCTCGGATGCACGTTCCAGACCAAACAACGGTATGAGCACCGATTATGGTTTCATCAAAAACACAAACATTGGGATATAAAATTACATGGTCTCCTAGTTCTACATCTTTACCGACATAACAATTGGCACCTATTTTACAACCTTTACCAAGTATTGCTGTTTCATGTACAACCGCAGTAGCGTGTATGTCGACATCAAAAACGGGAGTACTAGGTTGAAAAAGCTCTAATATTTTGGCCATGGCCAAATCCACATTTTTCACTTTGATAAACGCACGATTCTCACCAGGTTCAATGTTAATATTTGTATGAACTAAGGTAACAGCTGCTTCTGAATCTTTCCAAAATTTCGCATATTTATTACAGCCAATAAAGGTAATATGATTTTGATTTGCTTTTTTTATTTCTTCAGCTCCTTCAATATTATGAGAAGTATAACCAATTAATTCTCCTTGTAAAAGGGCATTGATTTCTGTAATAGTATAAGATGACATATATAATTTGGTTACGGGTGGTTGATTGCATGTCAAGTTAGATAAAATAAAGTGATATCTACTATTTTTTGTTTTTAATACTTATGATGAATTTCTGGATGTTTTTCTGTAAAGAATGTAGTTTAAGGTGTTGTTATGTAGTTGATTAGTTTAATTTTGAACTCCGTTTGAAATTAAAAAGAGAAAGTTTTTTATTTAAATTATTCCTTCTTTTTAGTTCAATTCACTCCGTGAACATTCATTTTTAAGGTGTATATGGAAGTTCGAGCGGTAATAAAAAGGATATTTTTATGTTTTCCGCCAAAACAGACATTGCTTGGTTTTTCCGGAGTTTCAATTTCTTGAATTAATTTACCGTTTGGATTGTAGACCCATATTTTTCCAGAAGTTAAATAAATATTTCCTAAATGGTCTAGGGTCATTCCATCACTGCCATGAGGTGCAAAAAAAGTTTTATTGGTTAGTTGACCTTCAATTCCTATAGTATACTTCCATATTTTTTTGTCTTGAATATCTGCTACATAAAGTGTTTTTCCATCAGGAGTTCCGATAATTCCGTTAGGTTTTTTAAAATCATTTATAACTCTTGTAATTGCACCGTTTGTACTTACAAAATACACGCCTTGGGTTTCTTGAATTTCTTTATGGTTTTTAGCCCACCATTTTCTAGGATAATAAGGGTCTGTAAAATAGATACCTCCATTTGGTGCAATCCATAAATCGTTAGGAGCGTTTAAATGTTTGTCTTCAAAATTTTCATGGAGCACTTGTATGTTTTTATTTTTATCGAAGTAAATAAGTTGGTTGTCTTCATCGGCACAGGCCAGTAGCTGTTGCTTTTTATTGAAGTACATTCCATTTGATCTTTTGGTGCCTTCTAAAAATAAAGAAACCCCTTTTTGGGAATCCCAAATATGAATTTTATCGTTGGGTTGATCTGTAAAATAGACTTGTCCTTTGGCATTAACTGCAGGTCCTTCTGTAAATTTAAAACCGGTGGCTGCCAGTTGAATTTTTCCTTTAGTAATAGGAAGGTTCTTTTTGATATTGGATTTACAAAAGGATAAAAGCAGGATACAAAGTAAATAAAGTTTGATACTGATAATCTTTTTCATAGAATATTTTTAGGTTTTAAAAATAGGGAATCCAATTTAATCTTTTTTGATCCACATTGGATTGGATATTAGAACAAGTTTGTTGGTTTCACAAGTTGAAATATGTGCTCCTGGAATATATCCAGTACTTTTTAAAAATTCTTTAGTGATTTCTCCTCCTGTAAATTTGAATGTTTTTTTGAATAGTTTTACCCAATCTTCTATTTGTAAAGGAAATTGCTGATCGAGCCAATTTTTAAAGGAGCCATGTTCTTTTTGTAATTCTATTATTTTTTTAGCATTGAAAATGGTCGCATTTATTTTTAATTTATTTCTGATGATTCCTGTATCGGAGAGGAGTCTTTGGATATCTACATCAGTATAATTTGCCACTTGGTTTATATTGAAATTTGAAAATGCTTTTCTAAAGTTTTCTTGTTTTTTTAGTATGGTGGTCCAAGATAATCCGGCTTGGTTGATTTCTAAAATTAAACGACAAAATAATTCATCATCGCTATGAATTGGATATCCGTATTGATTGTCATGGTAGATTCTGTGTAGATTGTCCTTATCCAAAGATGCTACAAATTCGCAGTAAGAATTTGGTTTTTCCATTTCGTGAAGTTAGTTGTTGGGAACAAATTTTCTAATTAAAAGTATTTCATCCACAACCACTGTAAAAAGAAGTAAATTGTGATGAGTATAATCAGTGTGCTTAAAATAATGCGAAGATTACGTTTGTTGTTTTCCTGAATTATTTTGTCTTTAATAGCTTTTAGTTGTTTGGGTGAAGCTTTTTTTTGAAGTAATTTATCAAGTTTTGTTTGCTGTTTAGAAACGGAGTGATCCCTTTCAAAATAAGATTTTCTTTTGGTTCGGGCATTGTTTTTAATCGAAGTAATCATTGCCGCTACGGAACCTCCAAAACTCATGTAATTAAAATTTTAATAGTTGGTAATCCTACTGAATTTCATTCTTCTTTAAAAATGAAATTCAATATATTAATGATATGTTTTACTGGCCAATTGATCTTCTATAAGCTCTAATTTATCAATAATTTTAAATTCTAAACATGCAGCTCTCATCTTATTTCTTAGTTCGATAGATTCTTCTGGTAAATTATTCCCTGAATTATGAAAGGTATCCGAATTAGGCCATTGTGCATAGGCAATAAAAGTGTTTTCACTTTGTTTGTGTATTCTAGAGCCAAGGCTGTTTTCATATTGATAAATCATTCGCGTTAATTTGCTCCAGCATTTTAAAAATCTGTCATTCTGACCAGGTTTAATTTTAAAAGAATAAATGACAACGAACATATTTTTATTTTTTTCTTAATAGCTTTAAAAATACTTAATTTGAAATAAGGATCATAGTAGACAGAAATAACTTTTTGTTGAAGTCCTAATACAATACATGAATTTTATTTCGTAGCGTGTTTCACTTTTTTACGTTGTTTATACTTTCTTTTCGTTTTTATTAATTTGTATCTAAAATCATCATAAAATAAACTTATAAGTAAAATAAACGCAGCAAAAATTAAAGTATTTAATTTTAAATCAAGTCTAGAATAAAAGAATCCGCCGGTTAATCCACCTGCAAAAAAGAAGATGATGATATAAATTCTAAGTTTGATATTGGCTTTTAGTTTTGCTTTATTAGGGTGTGATTTAGGAAAAAACAATTGTGAAATATCAATTCCTAAATCGGTAAAAAGTCCGGTTAGGTGGGTTGTACGTACCACCGCATTAGAAATTTTGGTCACCAAAGAATTTTGAAGTCCCATTGCAAATAGAAGCGCACAGACGATAAAATCGGAATATTTCATTTCAATAAGGTTGCTTAAGAGTGCTATAATTATTAAAATTAGTGATTCAATTAAGGTTGGGAGCAGAAAAACATTCAGCTTTTTATTTTCTTTGAATTGCTCAATTAGAAAGCTCGATAAAAATGAACCAAATAAAAATGAAAAAATATAAAGAAAATAGATGGTTCCCTTCCAAAATTGAAAAGTAGCGAGATCATTGATAAACAGCGCAAAATGTCCCGTAACATTGGTTGTTAATTGTTTGAAAGACAGAAATCCCGTAACATTTACAATTCCTGCAACGAATGAGAGAATTGTAGCGATTCGTAAATTATGTTTTAAAGTTCTACTTCTTCCTTGATGTCTAAACACGCAATAGCTATTTAATTCGGTTTCTGTTTTACAAATTGGTATTGGCAAGAATTGTGGCAATAGTACATTGTTGCTAAGGGATGTTTCCAAAACCAAATTTCTACTTTTTTGTTTTTATTCTTGACGATCTAAAATTACTTAAATTAGTATAGGTGGCATAGAAAAGGGATACAAACCTTTGATATATTCATAAAAAATGTCCTTTTAAATTCAAGCATTGCTGGCTACTAACCTTAATTTTTTCTGCTAGTCATGATGCTAGTAGGAACTTTTTTTATTGAAATTGTTTTGGCATCAACTTCCGACTTGCATTTAAGGCGATTTCTACGATTCTTTTTTTTCTGGTCTCTTTTCGTTTGGCTGAAACTATCCAATATAAGAGTATCTTTTTTGAAGATTTACTTAAACCCTTAAAATAGTCGTTTGCCTCCTTGTATTTTTCAAATTCAACTTGTAAATCTTCTGGTATTTTAAGAGCTTCCACTTCGTCTAAAATGGTCCATGAACCATTTGTTTTTGCAATTTCAATACTTTTAGAACCTGCGTCAGTCATTAATCCTTCTGCAATTAAAAGTTTTACTTTGTCTTTGTTTATTTTAGACCATGTACTGTTAGGTTTCCTTTTACTGAAGTATTGCATATAGCTTTCAGCATCAATAGTTTTCTTTGTACTATCAATCCATCCATAGCATAGCGCTTCGTCAACCGCGTCACTCCAACTTAAAGTAGGCTTTTTTGTTGAGGATTTATAGTAAACAAGCCAAATAGACTGTTTTGATTGATGGTTTTTAGCTAACCATTTTCTCCATGCTGTTCGGCTTATAGGACAAAATGTTTCTATTTCCTTTTTGGTCATTTTTTATTGTTTCAATAGGATAATTAAATACAAATGTAAACAAGCACGCTGACAGCCCTATGTCAAGGGTAAAAAAATGTATGAATTTTGCCAATTATTTTTTTTCATTTCTATGTTTGATCTCAAATTTACTCTAGCCCCTTTATGATCTATGAAAATAGTGAGGAGTAGCGTAAATAATTAACAGCTATTTTTTGTTTAATGTGAAACGACCTTTAGACCCACAATTGAGATGATTAATGTTGAAATAAAAAATAGGCGCCAAAATGTTGCGGGTTCCTTAAAAATATAAATCCCAATCAAAACAGTTCCAACAGCCCCAATACCTGTCCAAACCGCATATGCCGTACCAATAGGAAGTTGTTGAGTAGCTTTTAAAAGGAGAAGCATACTTGCTGCTAGGCAAGCAAAGAAACCGATGTACCAATAGGTGGATTCAATGCCTACGGCTTCCTTGGCTTTTCCAAGACATGCAGCAAAGGCTACTTCAAAAAGCCCCGCAATTATTAGGATTATCCAATTCATTTCTTATGTTTTATTCTGAAAATTTATTTAAAATTTCCATTGTCTTTTGAGTATCTTTTTTAGCTACAAAAATATGATCGTGATAATATGCCGCAACAACATTACAGCTAATTCCATTTTCTGATAAAGCTTTAGAAAAAGCTGCTGTTAACCCAACTGCTTCTAAAGAGGAATGTACTGTAAGAGTGATCCATGAAGTCACAAAAGAGTAGTCTAAATTTAGTTTGTCTGCTACTTTTTTTTCAGTAATAAGTGTCATGCTTTCTTCCTCTTTAAAAGTCATTATAATTTGACTTAAATTTAGTTGTTCCAAATTTTCGGTTTTACAAAATACAAATTCACCTGCATTGTGTTTTGGTTTCATTGATTTTAAAAGCGTCTCTAAATTTTTCTCTCCGCTCATTTATTTTAGGCTTTTCGTTAGTTTTTGTAATTCTGCTAAAGTAGCCTGTCCAACACTATGTGCCGATTGTGGGTTTTGACCAGTAACCAATCTTTGATCAGTAACCACATGTTTGGTAAATGCAGCAGATTTTTCGAAAATAGCGCCACGTTCTTTTAATTCATCTTCTAATAAGTAAGGAACCACATTTTCTAATTGAACTTTAATTTCTTCTTCATTGGTAAAACCATTTACTTTTTTACCATCAACAAGATACAATCCGTTGCTTAATTTTATGTTTAATAAGCCAGAAGGTCCATGACAAACAGCACTTACGACGCCATTGTTTTCGTAGATTTTCCTAGCTATTTCTGCAATTTCCAAATTGTCTGCTAAATCCCACATAGCACCATGACCACCTGCATAATGAATGGCCACATAATCATCTGGATTCACTTCATTTGGTTTTTTTGTGTTTTCTACTTTGTAGCGATAACTATCGTTATCCCAAAATTTCTTATTGATAGAATCGGTCATGTCAAAAGCATCAACAGGAGCTTTTCCTCCTTTTGGACTAACGAAATCTATTTCATAACCAGCAGTATGCAATACATCCCAAGGATGAGAGACTTCTCCCAAATAGTAGCCTGTTTTTTTCCCTGTATCTCCTTTTTTATCATGGCTTGTCACCACAAATAATATTTTTTTTAAGGCTTTTGTTTCTGTTTTTATAGTTGAATTATTTGCTTTCTTTTTAGGGGTACACGCTATAAGAAGAACTGTAAATAATAAGAGTAGAAGTAGTGTTTTAATTTTTACTGTGTTTGCCATTTTTATGTCTATTTTAAAATTAGATTTTTTTCATTTATAAAAAAGGTAAAAAACAATTTTACAGTTTTTCATAAAGAATAATTTACGAGAACAAAATTGCTAAACATTTAGAAGAAACAATTTAACAAATGATAAAAAGGAAATTTATTTTATTTGGGCTCTAATTCTACTTAAACTAACTTGGGTTATGCCTAAATAAGAGGCAATATGCGATAATTGTACACGTTGTAAAATGCTAGGATAATTTTTTAGTAGAGCTAAGTACCTTTCGGTAGCGGTATTAAATTGCAATGCAATAAGTCGTTCTTCCGATTTTATAAGTTCTAGTTCAGCAAATTTACGTCCCCAGTTTGCAATTTGAACATCTTCTAAAAATAGTTTTTGAAGCTTTTCTGTTTTTAATTCGTAGAGTTCGCAATCTTCTAATAACTCAACATCTTCGTAGCCTTTTTTATTGTTGACATAATTTTGCATGGAAACAATAGGATCACCTTCTTTGCCAAACCAAAAAGTAATTTGATGATCTTCTGAATAGGCATACGCTCTTGCTATTCCTTTTTTGATAAAATAAATACTTGTTTCAATTTTATTGGCTTTGAATAAAATATGTCCTTTTGGAAATTTAGTTTCAATAATAGAGTCCGTAATTAAGTTTTTAGACTTAGTTGACACAGGATATATATGATCAATAATTTGGTGTATTTCCATTTATGAGGATTGATTATTCTTTGGCTATTTCCGTAGCATTGAAGTTTATTTCTAAAGTACCAAATTTATCATTTTATGTTTTAAAAGAAGTGTTTAGTTAATGAGTTTTCCTTTTTTTTCATTTAGATTCTCATTCCTAAATTCCTCAAATGCATTTAAGTACATTGATTTTTCCATTTCTTCTTTCCATTTTTGTGAAACGTATTTGCTAACTTGAATTCTAGAGTCTACCTTGTTAAAGGTAGGGTTTGCAATCCACATTGGCTGAGATGCCCAATCAGAATTTATATAACTGAAGGCTTTTATGACATCGGAATTTTCATGTATTGTTTTGAAAAATGGTATGAACCATTCTCTCCATATTGTTTTTTCTAGTTTTGCTTTTTTTAAATCAGAATCGAAGTATAAATTATCTATTTGTCTTACCGGAGTGGCTTCAGAAATAAATACGGGCTTTTTATGTTTTCTAGCAAAAACAATCATTTCTTGATCAGGTTGCCCAAAGTAGGAGTAGGCGCACCAATCAACCAAAGCATCACCAGGATACCATTCTTCTAAAACCTTTTGATTAGAGCCTGTTCCCTTAGATTGCCAAACAAAAGCAACATTATTTACTTTTTCAGTTTGGAAAATAGAGTGTAATCTTTTCCATGAATTTAGATAATGCTTCTTCTTATAATGATTCCAATCCCAGCCATCAAATTCGTAGCCTACTCTTAAGAAGACAGGACGTTTGGTCGATTTAATCCAATGAGCGAGCTCTATAATTAAGTAATCAAGTTTTCCTTTTGCAATATCTTTTTCATGATTTACAAAAGACAAACCAATTGCGAATGCGCTATTTTGATATGTGGAATTTTGAAGATAAAGATTGGCCCATGAATCTCCTGCTCCCCAATTAGCTTTTGTTTTTAAGCCATCAAGGCCTTTATTGTAGTGACCAAAAGATTCATTATTAGGAGCTAAATTTGTGTAGATTGTGATACCAGCAGGAGTGTCAAAATAATCAGAGTAACCATTGTTATAATCATCTAATCCGCCAGTAGCTTCTAAATCTTGTCCAATAAACACATAACATTGGCCATTTTTTGGTTCGAATTTTTGTGCAAATAGTAGGGTGTAGTTACATGAAAGAAATAGGATGGTAAAAATTAAACTATTGAATTTCATGTTTTTTTTATGAATAACATTTCTTTGTTTGTGCGTTGATGGTCTTTAGTTTTTTAGCGAAACACTATGTTTATCCTCATTCTATATTTTTATTAAGCTTTCGATTAAAAATACTTAAATAAATATAAGTGCCCTAGTAAACAGGTAGGAACCTTTGGGTAAAATATTTAAAAAAGAAGGAAGACCTACGATTTCTCGTAAGTCTTTCTAACAGGATGAGGAGTAGATTAGAGTTGAAGGAACATTCTCTTTGCTGCCTTTTTGTAAAAGTTTAATGATCTATGTTTTTATTTCAACCGAAGCATATAGCTCATGGCTATAAGAATAAAATCTGCTTGCTTGTTCCTCCATTCGGTCAGCAATTTTTTCCAAGAATAGTGTTTCTAATATGATAACACTACTTAGAAATTTTGCAATAAATATTATTTCTTCAAAACTGTTAGCTACTTTTTTATAAGAATGTCTCGCAGAATTGAAGGCGATTATCCATATAATAAAATTACTTTCCAGATTCTACTGTGCTGCAATCTGAAGTCTCAGAGATTGTATTCATACGTGTTTGCGCTTCATCAACTGTCATATCTTTAAAGAATAAGAATTTATCAATTTGAAGACCATGAGATCGTCCGCCAATATTTAGCGTATAAGTACCTGCTTTAGTGAATTTTGCTGTCAGCCAGCCGTGCCCTGCACCATGTATTTCTGAGACACCATTTAGGGTGAAATTGTCATTGCTTCGTCCATAAAACTTTTCAAAATGTTTCAGTTGAAGATCTTTGGCATATCCAAGATCATTCGAAAAATAAATCCAAATATCATTCCCTTTATCTGTACCTCGTTCTCCTTCCGGTTGTCGCATCATCCATTTTACAGAATAGTTTCCTGGTTTGTTTATTTTGAAAGTATAGGAAATAACATGCGCCATGTCTACACCTTTATAGGAATTAGGACCATCAAAATAAATGTATTTTCCTCCTGAAGCCTTTTCTGGATCTATACCTAATTTCCATTTTCCTTTTAATTGAAAACGTTCTGCTTCAAAAACCAATAATCCATTATTGTCTTCAATAACACATTGTGTGGTAGCAATACCAGTTCCAATAAAGTTTTTGAATTTTGGTAGACTTCCGTTTTCATCTCCCTTAAGTAGGTACCAAACCATTCCGGCATCAGAAATATCGGCACCTTTTCCATCTGGATGAAATTGCAATCTGCTATATAGGAATTGAATCCCTTCATCTGTATGGTCGCGCATCCAATGGAAGGGCGTAAAATTTGTACCTGAACACCAAAGTTTTTCAGGGTTGCTACAAGCATTTTGATCTTTAATTTTTTTATACTGAAGGCGATTTCCGCTCAATGCAATAACCTGCTTCATTGTATGGTGTGCAAATCTGCGTAAATGATTGTCGTTATATCCACTATGTGAAATTACATAAACATGCGCTAAAGCTTCTGCATATCCTTCATCAACAACTTGCTTGACTGTTCTGTAAAAAAACTCGGAAGGTCCCATATGAATAAAATATAAGGGATCTTTAGCGGTAGATTTTTTTAATTCATTTGCAAAATGATTTATAGCAGCAGTATTGTCTTCTGGGACATCAAAAAAACGAGAAATATCGAAATCCCAACGTTGAATGGCTTCGTTAACACCATCTGCCATATAGTTCGTTTCAGTAGTATGTGGCTGTGCATCAATAAAATTATTATATGAAAAATGTACTAGCTGATCTTGAAGGCCTAACTTAGCAATCATGGCTAAGGCAGCAGGTGTTCCTCCCCAATCGTCAGGATCGGCACGTGGCCATCTGGCTTCGGAATGGTTATCTGCCTGGTTGTTCCCATCGGCACTAATAGCGATTCGATTATTGTTGTATCCCAAACTTTGCGCTATAGCAACTTGCGTTGTTATACTAAACACAATTAGTACTTTTAAAATAGTTTTTTTGTTCATTATTCTATGTTTTTAAAATGTAAATGATGTACAAATGAAAGCATAAAAAAAACATTAAAAACCTAAAGATACAGTAAGGTAACTGTGAGAGCCACTGTAGTTTTAACCGTTAAATTTGAATCATTTAGAACAGTAATTCTAGTATCGAAGTTAATTTCATGTCATTTGATTAAAATGCGAAGTTTTGTGTCTAGGAAAATTAGATACAAAGTTTATCTTTGGTAACTATGACATCAAAGACAGACAACAATATTATTAAAGAAGCGCTTGATAAACTTTGTGCTCATCCACTTTTTGTTAATTCTTCAGTTTATACCAGACTACTGACTTACTTAGTTGAAAAAGCAATACAAAAAGAAGATATTAAGGAATATACTATTGGGGCAGACCTTTTTGGTAAGAATTATTTAAGCGATAAGAATGACGGAACGGTACGTACTTATATGTATAAACTCCGAAAAAAATTAGCGGCATATTATGCTGATCAAACTATTGAAAATGAAATAATTTTTGAAATTAAGAAAGGGCAGTACAATCTTGAATTTATTACGAAAGAAAAATTTAAGAAGGATAAGTTTTCGCCCACAATTCAAATTTTATTAAAGTATATAAAGTCTGTTAATTTTCTTTTCCTTTTCGCAATTCTTTTATTTTTTGGAATAAAGGCTTATCTGAATCAACCTCCTGCCATGTGGGGGAATTTCTTTAAAAGCAGTAGTAATAATTTGGTGGTGATGTCAGATCACTATGTTTTGATGGCTAAAAATCAATATGGAGAAGAACATGCAACGATTTATGGCAAAATAAATAATGGTGCTGATTTTTTAAAATTTAAAAAAGAGCATCCTGATAGGTCCATTAAAACTACAGATTTCACCTTGTTGTCTAAAATGGCTCCTTATAGTATTTATACATTAAGTGAGTGGTTTCTTGGAATGAATACGCATTTTAAATTGCAATTAGAAAGTCAACTTACTTTAAACGAAATAAAACAACATAATATTATATTTATAGGACAGCACAAAACCATGAATATCTCAAGCTCCTTTTTTTTAAAGGATAGCAAGATGTTTTCTATATATAAAGATGGCTTTAAATATGAGTTTGAAGGACAGGAAAAAATTTACAACACAAAACACGAATCAAAAGGAAAGGTTGAGTATGCTATGGTTTCATTTGTAAGTATAAGTCCGGAAAAAGAGGCCATTTATTTTGTCTCGAATAACGATATAGGAGTTATGGCAACCTTGCGTAATTTTACCAATAAAGATTGGCTAAAAACATTTGGCTCAAAATTACCCAATAAAAAAAATAAATTCAATGCATTGTTTGAAGTCAGTGGCTTACAACGAACGGATATGAGCTGTAAATTGGTCGCATTGGAAATTCTAGACAAATAATAAATTATTTTTTTAATGTGGTTTAATAATTAGAAGCGACATAGTGGAAAAAAGCTTACAGAATCAATTACTTGAATTTGTAAGCCTAGTTAAATAAAGCTAATATTTTTGAAGAAAAGAGTTGCTTTTTACCTCAGTTCTTTTTTGTTTTTTATCTGATGTGTCCAATAAGAACCACTTATGTCTGTAATTTTAAGCGTATATGTTCCTTTGGATAAACTTGATAAAGTTTCATTTTCTAAATTCAGCGTTGCTTTTGCTCCTAAAGGCACAATTAAACTATGTTTTCCTGGTTTAATTTTGGCAACATAATAGTTTGAGATACTATTGTTGTTCAAGGTTGCTAAATCTTCTTGGGTATATTTCAGAATTGAGTTGTTTTTATTGTCAAATAATTCAATACTAATAACCCAAGAACCATAAACATCTACACCTTCGGTTCTAAACACATCAAATAAAAGTTTGTTGTTGACTATTTTACCTTCTGTAATTTCCAATTTTGGTTTTACCGATTTGTTATGAAGTGGGCCCCATAAACCACCGTGAAATACTTGATTGGTCATTAGGGTCATTCCAAAAATAAATAGTGAACCTATTAATACTACCTTAGGAAATATACGCTCTTTAATTGGTAAAATCCCTGAACCTAACCATCTAAACCATTTCTTTTTAGTGAAAGCAAAATTGTGTTTCATTAAATAATTATCTACAGAATATTTTCCGCTACCTGTTAAGAACAAAACAAAACCTGTAGCTATTCCTAACACACCAATTTGCCATTCATCTAAGCAGGTTGTACCTATCCAACCCGAACCAAGAAGAATACCCATAGCTAAGCCAAATACGCCAATACTCATAATTCGAGTGAATAACCCAAACATGATAAATAATCCAACAATACCTTCGACAATGGTAAATATTACCATATTTATCCAAAGTACATCTGGGTTCTCTACCATATATTGAATAATAGGTTTTATACCTAAAGCATTGGGCAAAAAAGCGTTAAACTTTTCACCAATATAACCAGTCACTTCAGGATCTAATTTGTCGACTAATACGGTTCTTCTCCAAAATGCCGAAAAATAAGTCCAACCTACTACTAATCTTAATCCTAGAGCCAAGAGCCCTGCATCATTTTTTATGATTACTGTTTTCATAATTTATTAGATTGTAAGTGTGAAAAAACCTTTCTTAATTAGTTGAAAGCCGTATAAAATACCATTGGGTGTTATTTCAAGGTTACTCGGCAATGTTTCTGGATTTATATTAAATTTTGAAAGTGAAATTCCGCATACAAAAATTTTCACCTTTTGGGCTTTTGCCTTTTCTAGCAGTGCATTAAAATCTGGATTGTCTGAAATGTCTTTTACTGTTTTACCACAAATGATTACATAAAACTCTCCATATTTTTTCCCGTCTTCTTTTGCCAGTTCATTGGCAGTTAGTAAAACAGGTTTGAGTTGTTGTATGTTTTTTGAAAGCACTAAATAATTATTCTTTTTAGAGTTAATATTTTGTGCCTGTAATTGAGAGGTTCCAAATAGTAAAAGGAACATTGTTGTTATAAATAAGATTGAATTTTTCATTGTTTTTGAATTTTTAAGTTTGAATTAATACTAAAAAAAATAAGTCCACCAAGTATGGCTACATTCTTAAAAAGTGGACCTAGCGTTGTCATTTGTCCAACTTGTACAGTTAGCGTAATAGGAATTAAAACGGCTATTAATACTATTGAGGCCATTTTCGTTTTAAAGCCAAGAAGTAATGAAATGCCTGCAATTAGCATAATAATTCCTGATAGAATCACAGCTATTTCTGGTGTTCCTAGAATATTTCCAATAAAACCCATTGAGGAATTTTCTATTCTGCTCACCGTTTTTTCGGTATTAAAAAAATGATTGGTGCTTGCTATTATAAAAATTAGGCTAAGCATAATGCGAAGTATAACTACAGATTTGTAGCTAACTTCAAGTGTTTTTTCTTGAAATTTCATTTAAGATATTTGTAATTGATTGATATATAGCAGGAATAATAACTGCTTTACGTTTCCTTATTTAGAAAATCGATTACGAATAGACCTTGAGGTTCTGATATAGAATATAGAGAGGAACATCAGAAACCTGTTGGGTTCTTGATGTATTAAGATTAAAAGAATTCTTGAATAGATAGGAAGCAAAATAAAAATGAGAAGCTTCCGAAATTAGACATTCAGATTGCTGAAAATTTGGTTTTGTAGTCTGAATAGTTTCAGAAAACTCAAAAGTCTGGCAATTTGATTCTGAAATTGTAGACTGACTCTTGTTTAAGACTTTGGTTTGAGGAATACCTAATTCAGCTTGAATAAAATTCCTAACCTTACAAGGTGAAAGTAAAAGTAGCAACACAAGTCCAAGAATAGACAAGGTTGAATTCATTTTATTTATTTGATAGCTTTCTTTCACTTTGCAAATATAAATGCAATTTTTTCGGAATTATGTTATTAATTTGTTAATGAAAGCTAACGGTTTTGTATAAAGTTAGTGTGGGAGTTGATAATCTTAAGATTCTCAGTCAAACACAAAGCTTTTAGTTATTTGGTGTTTTGTTTATATCATTTTTGATGTAAATATATTTTTAATTGTATCTAATTCTTTTTTGTATTTCAAATCTGTTCTTGAGGCAAAATATAAGGTATTTTCTGTTTTTACTTTTCCTTCCCAAACTAAGTTTATTTCGTTTTTTATAATTTGTTCTTGACATAAAAAATCTGGAACTAATGCAAGTCCGTTACCATTGTTTAAACATCTTATAATGGAAGTAATATTTGGTAAAATGTAGTTTGGTTTGAAAGCAGGTTTCTTATTAAAATTCTCAAACCAAAAACGTCTAAAATGTTCCATTTCGTTTGATGAACTATACCAAACATTTTGAAGTAGTTCGGCTTCTAGCTTGTTGAAATTATTTGATTTAATGTGGTTTTGAATGTGAGTTGTGTTTGTCTTATTACCAGCTATTAAAATGATTCTTTCTTTTGAAAACGGAATATACTCAACTAATGATTTTTTTTCATTCTGATTTTTAGGGGTGATTACTAAATCTAAAATACCATTGTTTAGGTCTTTTATTAAATCTGTATGCGCTCCAAATCTAGCCACTAGGTCAAAGTCTAGTTTTGGAATTTCGGGTTCAATAATAAGTTGAAACATTTCTGAACACATTCCAATGTTTAGAGATGGATTTTTTTCTTGAGTTGTTTTTTTAAAATGCTGTTCTGCAATTTCAAGTTTTTTTAAAGATTCAATAATATATTCATATAAAAATTTCCCATCCTCTGTTGGAATCATTTTTCTCGAAGTACGTTCAAATAGTTTTTTGCCAACATAAGCTTCTAAAGCATTTAAGTGTACACTAACTCCAGGTTGAGAAGCATATAAAGCAATAGAAGCTTTCGTTAAAGTTCCGTTTTCATATATTTCTTTAAATGTTCTGTACCATTCCAAATTCACCACATCCATTAAAATTTTGATACAAAGGTATGATTTGTGTTATTTTTACAATAGTTAATATTGCTTTAATTTTGTCTTAAATTAAATAAGAGACAAATGAAAAATATATTTATAATTAATGGAAGTCATCCATTTGCACATTCTGGAGGAAGATTTAACGAAACACTTTTCAATAATACGATTTCATATTATGATACGCGTGAGGAGTTTGAAGTGAAATTTACGCAAGTAGGTGAAAATTATAACGTAAAAGAAGAAGTTGAAAAATTTAAGTGGGCAGATATAGTGATTTATCATACTCCAATTTGGTGGTTTCAAATCCCTTTTGGATTTAAAAAATATATAGATGAAGTTTTTACGGAAGGTCATCAAAATGGAATTTATGCAAGTGATGGTAGAAGTAGAAAAAATCCAAACATCAATTACGGAACAGGAGGTTTAATGCACGGAAAAAAATATATACTGACTACAAGTTGGAATGCACCTAAAGCTGCATTTATTTTAGAGAATGAATTTTTTAATCAAAAAAGTGTAGATGAAGGTGTTATGTTTGGTTTTCACAGAATGAATGCTTTTACAGGAATGGAATTATTAGCAACCCATCATTTTCACGATATGGAAAAAAATGCAGATGTTCCTTTTGAGTTGAATAATTACAGTGCTTTTTTAAATGATTTAATGATTAATTTGTAGTATCTGGTTGCCAATTTATTATCCTTGTATAGGTTGACCTTTTTTTTGATATAATTAGTATCGTTCGAAAGCTTTTTTTTAGCCGTTTAGAAGGCAAAAAAAGAATTAGAACTACTGATTGTTTAAATATTAAGTTCGGGTAAATTTACATTATTTTTTCTATAGGATTTATATTTGATGTTTGGATTTAAATGTACTTCAGCTGGCTTTCTAAGATCCAGGCTATAGTGTGTTCTTAAATTGTTATAAATAAAGACGGCTTGTTTGGTCATTTTTTGAGCGAGCTTTGTGTTTTTAATAATTTGTTTTAATCCATATTCGTATTTTAAAGTTCTATTAATCCTTTCAGCAACAGCGTTTTCATACGGGTCGTATTGCTCGGTCATACTGATAGTCATTCCATTATCTTCAGCAAATTTTGTGTATTTAGGATTGCAATAT
>NZ_VDET01000014.1:209018-209155 GCF_006381105.1 Flavicella sediminum
AATTCCTTGTTGAATCATCTGATCTTTAAGTTCTTTATGTAGCTTGATACCACCTGTTCTAGAGCCCACAATTTTGCGATAATTTAGTACCATTTGGATTCTTTTTTTATCGTTTCTATCACTGACTTCTAGTTTTT
>NZ_VDET01000015.1 GCF_006381105.1 Flavicella sediminum
AACTATTGCCATTACTAGATTGGCACATTGGTTTAGAGAAGTCGAACAAAGTGGACTTAAAAATTTTGCCACAGTAATGAGAACATTCCAGGTGCATTATGACTCAATTGCAAACTTCTTCAATAACAGAAGTACAAATGCAGCAGCTGAATCTTTTAACGCCAAAATCAAAGACTTTAGAAGAAATTTTAGAGGCGTAACTGACCTAAAATTTTTCTTATTTAGATTGACCAAAATTTATGCCTGAAATTAATGAAACCCAGTTTTTGCACCTGATCCCTAAAAATAACACAAGATTTAACCCGATTTCCCAAGTCAAACCGACCCCACTTCTAGCTTTTAAATTGCCGAAAAAAATAGCGAACAAAAAAAAGCCTCAAGTAAAACTTGAGGCTTTTTAATAGTTTTGGTTAGGCTTACAAAGCAGATACGTGCTTTGTCAACTTAGATTGTAAGTTACTAGCTTTGCTTTTATGAATAATATTATTCTTAGCTAACTTGTGTAACATAGCAACTACAGCAGGAAGTTTTTCTTCCGCTTCTTTCTTTTCAGTCAAAGCTTTCAAACTTCTAACAGCATTTCTTGTAGTCTTATGCTGGTATTTGTTTCTCAACTGCTTTTCGCGGTCACTTCTAATTCTTTTTAATGCTGACTTGTGATTTGCCATAACTTAAATATTTTTAAAAACTTAATTTTTTGTAGTCCGTAGGGGAATCGAACCCCTGTTACATGGATGAAAACCATGCGTCCTAACCCCTAGACGAACGGACCAGTATTGCTGCTTTTTTAAAGCGAGGCAAAAATACAAACTTTCTTAAAGCTGACAAAATTTATTTCATTTTTTTTGTCTTTATTTTTGCTGATTCAATATTTAAAAAAACGCTCACATCTCTCTCGATTTGCGGTTGCAAAGATACACTACATTTCAAATCCTGCAAACAAAACTTGAACTTTTTTTCGTTTTTTTTTAGTAGGCCTTTGCAAACAAAACTCTCTTAGTTGATGGCGCCCCAGAATAGACACAACTACCTTCCTCATTTTCAGCATCAATAGCTATACAGCGTATTGTAGCCTTCGTCTCCTTCTTAATTTTTTCTTCCGTTTCTTCGGTACCATCCCAATGTGCTAAAACAAACCCTCCTTTGGTTTCTACTACTTTTTTGAACTCGTCAAAACTATCCACCTTCGTGATATGTTCGTCTCTAAAAGATTTTGCTTTGGCAAATAAACTTTCTTGAATCTCTTCCAAAAGAGCTACAATAACATCTTCAATACCTTCTTGTTCTAAAGATTTTTTCTCTAAAGTATCTCTTCTTGCAAGCTCTAAAGTTCCATTTTCCAAATCTCTTGGCCCCAAAGCTATTCTAATTGGCACCCCTTTTAATTCGTATTCTGCAAACTTCCAACCTGGCTTGTGCGTTGTTCTATTGTCAAACTTAACGGAAACTCCTCTCTTTTTTAAAGCTGCAACTATTTCCAAAGCTTTTTCAGAAATAGCATCCAATTGTTCATCGTTCCTATGAATAGGAACAATAACCACTTGAATAGGCGCTAATTTTGGAGGAAGCACTAAGCCAAGATCATCGGAATGTGTCATAATTAAACCTCCTATCAAACGAGTAGAAACCCCCCATGAGGTTGCCCATACATGATCTTGTTTTCCTTCTTTATTTGTGAATTTCACATCAAAAGCTTCTGCAAAATTTTGACCTAAGAAATGTGAAGTTCCTGCCTGTAATGCTTTTCCATCTTGCATCAGGGCTTCAATGGTGTAAGTGTCAACAGCTCCAGCAAAACGTTCACTTTCTGTCTTCACTCCTTTTACAACTGGCATCGCCATAAAATTCTCTGCAAAATCAGCATACACTCCTTGCATTCTTGTTGTTTCCTCTACAGCTTCCTGTTCCGTGGCGTGAGCAGTATGTCCTTCTTGCCATAAAAATTCAGCGGTACGTAAAAACAATCTTGTTCGCATTTCCCAACGCATTACATTTGCCCATTGATTTATCAAAAGTGGCAAATCTCTATAAGACTGAATCCAACCTTTATAAGTATTCCAAATAATTGCTTCACTGGTTGGACGAATAACTAACTCTTCTTCCAATTTGGCATTTGGATCTACCATTAACTTTCCTTCTCTATCCGGATCGTTTTTTAATCTATAATGTGTTACCACAGCACACTCCTTAGCAAAGCCTTCTGCATTTTTTTCTTCAGCTTCAAAAAGACTTTTGGGAACTAGCAATGGAAAATAAGCATTTTCATGTCCTGTTTCTTTAAACATTTCATCCAAGGCTTTTTGCATGTTTTCCCATATGGCATATCCATAAGGTTTAATCACCATACAACCTCTTACTGCGGAATTCTCCGCCAAATCGGCTTTTACAACCAGCTCATTATACCACTTGGAATAATCTTCACTGCGTTTTGTTAATTTCTTGCTCATCTAAAAAAAGTTTGGCATAAATATTGTAATTTCAACCTACGTAACGGGTTGCTATCATCTGGCAAAACTAGTTAATTTTAGATTCTTCAACAATAAAAACATAATGATTATGAAAGTTTATATTCCATACACCAGACAATTGAGCTACACGATTATTATTGTATTGACTATATTCGGACTTCAATCTTGTGGTTCTTCTGCATATTATACGGAATATTCTGACGGAATATATTCCTCAAGACCAACTTATAGACAATCAAATAATACGCAAAGAGATTACAACCGTACATTTTCTAATGGTATTGCAGATTTAAACCTCGACGAATCTTTCGACCCTAATCAAGAAGAACAATATTTTGAACCTGAAGTTGATAACGATCAGAACACCAATTCAAACCAAACTATTTACATACAAGTAGACCATGGTAATTACTGGGATCCTTATTGGAACTCTAGTTGGGGATGGAATAATGGTTTTAGTTACAGACCTTATGCTTATTACGGTTTTGGATGGTCTAATTGGGGTTACAATAACTTTCATTTTGGAAACAATTGGGGGTATTGGGACTATAATTATTACGGTTACAACAATTACCGTCCTTACTATAGAAATAATTACTACAACGACAGATACTACAATAACAATTCTAGGTATTACAATTACGGAAAAAGAAGTACAACGAGTAATTCTACCTACTCAAAACGAAACACTACTTATTCTAAAAGTGCTAACAGTACTTATAGCAGAAGTTCTTCCGTTACTCCAAATACTACAGGCAGAAGAACTCCAAGCTCAAGCGCGTCAAGAAGTTCGTCTACTTTTTCTAAATACACAAAAAGTTCTGCGAGTAAAAGTCCAACCAGAAGATCAAGTACCTACAGTAGAAGTAGCTCAACCTATAAAAAACCTACAACCTCTTCCAAGAGTTCTTCAAAAAAGACATACACACCTAGAAGAAGTAGCTCTAGTTCAAGAAGCTCCTCCAACTCTAGTTCAAATACATATAGAAAATCAAGTTCTAGCAGCAACAACAGTTACACACCAAGCAGCAGTAGCAGCAGCTCAAGTTCTTCGAGCTACAGTCCTAGTAGAAGATCTTCAAGCAGTAGTTCTTCATCATCAAGCAGAAGCTCTTCATCAAGAAGGAGATAAACTTTTAAAACAATCTTAACAACATACCCATGAAAAAAATATTTTTCCTTTTTCTAGCGATTTGCTATGCTCAAAACGCTATTTCACAATCCTTGAGTTACGAAGATTTAGGTAAATTAGCTTCTCAAAACAATTTCCAAGGATCTGCCAGATTCAACGCCATGGCTGGTGCCTTTGGAGCTCTTGGTGGCGACATCAGTGCTACCTTTACAAACCCAGCTTCAGGGGCTGTTTTTAGTCACAGTGAATTTTCTGGAAGTCTAAGTGTCAATACTATTAAAACAAATGCAGCTTACTACGGAACTACGACTTACAGTGAAAACACAAAAGCAAATGTTCCTCAAGTCGGCGCCGTTTTTATTTTTGAAAATGCCAATAGAAGTCCTTGGCATAAATTTGCGATTGGATTCAATTACAGCATCCTAAACAACTTTAACAACAACTATACAGTTACAGGTAATAATACAAACAAATACGCAACTTTCATCAACCATCCTTTCGATGGAAGAGATCCAATTTCAGATTATACTATTGCAGAAGAACAAAATTTCACCAATGATACAAATGGAAATGCTGAAGTATTTACTTTTTCATTTTCCTCTGCTTATGAAGACATTCTTTATTTGGGGGCTAGTTTAAATTCTCATCAATTAAGTTTTACGCAAAACACTTTTTTAAGCGAAATAAATAATGACGGAAACGGAAACACGCTTTTTGCAGATTACTCACAATACCAATCGCAAATAAGCAATGGAATTTCTTTAGGAGTAGGTTTAATTGCAAAACTAAGTCCAAATGCAAGGTTTGGATTGGCCTACCAAAGTCCAATTTGGTATTATGACACTACTGAAGAAACTAATATTTTAGAAGCAGATGGCTTTGATGGAAGCACACAAATCGAAGCTACTGACATTAACCGAAATTACTCTAACAGCAACTACTACGCCTTGTCTAGTTTTAATTATGCTATTAAAACACCTAGTAAATTCACTTTTAGTGGCGCTTATGTTTTTGAACAAAATGGTTTAATTAGTATTGATTATTCCTTAAGTAATTATAAAAAAATTCATTTATCAGAAAACCGAAATTCCACTGGTTTTTTGAATGATAATAAAAATTTCAAAAGCGACTTAAACGACAATAGTGCGACTTTACGCTTAGGTACAGAATGGCGCTTAAAACAATGGAGTTTTAGAGGAGGTTATTTTATGGAAGATAGCATTTACGAAGAGAATGCAGATGAAATTGTTAACAAAGGGTATTCTTTTGGGTTTGGTATCACCTTAAAAAACACCAAACTTGATCTTTCATACCAAAACTCAAAGTATTTAAGTGCTTATGATTTTTATGGAGATTATGACGAAATAGACGCTGCCAATCTAGATTTTGACACTTCACAAATTACCGCAACTTTATCTTTCACACTTTAACAACTATACTTTTAAACTTTGGCTCTTTCATACTTTCGCCTTTAGACTAATTAGCCTATTTTTGCAGAAACATTTTATTTCTGATGAGTATTCATAAAATTTCCATAGAAGCGACAAACAATCCTAATATTGTTAAATTTAATAGCAACCAATTGTTAACAAAAGGCGGTAGCTATCAATACAATAATGTTGACGAAACGAAAGAGTCACCCTTATCAAAGCAATTATTTCATTTGCCATTTGTTAGCAAAGTTTTTATTAGTGCTAACTTTTTGGCTATCGAGAAATTTGACATTGTAGAATGGGAAGATATTCAGGAAGAAATAAGAGAATTGGTTGAACTTTATTTAAACCAAGGAAACAGTGTAATTACAGACGCCGCTGTTCCTAAAAAAGTTAGAATTGAAATATATGCTGAAAGCACACCAAACCCAGCTGTAATGAAGTTTGGTAGTAACAGACTGCTTTCTGAAAAAGACTACGAATACAAAAAAGTGGAGGAAACTACAAATTCTCCTTTGGCTCTAGAATTATTTCAATACGTTTATGTAAAAGAAGTTTTTATTACTGAAAACTATGTTTCTATTACTAAAAACGACAGTGTTGAATGGACTTCTGATGTGGTAAATGACTTGAGAATGTTTATCAAATCTTATATTGAAAGTAACAAACTTATTGTTGACGAAACAATTGCTATGGCAAAAGTAGACCTACCAACCATAGATATAAATACATTGGAAGGAACTTCTTTAGATATAGCAGGAATTCTTGAAGAATACGTAAAACCAGCTGTTGCGGCTGATGGTGGAAATATTATTTTCCAATCGTATGACGAAGAAACTCAAGTGGTCAATGTTATTTTACAAGGTGCTTGTAGTGGCTGCCCTTCTTCTACCGTAACTTTAAAAAACGGTATTGAAACAATGCTAAAAGAAATGATTCCTAACAAAATTAGTGCTGTTGTTGCCATCAACGGATAATTGCTTACCCATTCTTATGTCAAAAAAAATCACACCTTATAAAGATTCAAACCTTGGTAAAAAAGAGCAAGTTGCTCAAATGTTTGACAATATCTCTGAAAATTACGATGATTTAAATAGAGTCATTTCCTTTGGTATTGATGTTAAATGGCGTAAAAAAGTGATTCAACTTGTTGGAGAAAACAAGCCGAAAAAAATATTGGACATCGCTACGGGAACAGGTGATTTAGCTATTATGATGTCGGAATTAAATGCCGATCAAATAGTAGGATTAGACATCTCTGCTGGTATGCTCGAAGTTGGAAAACAGAAAATAGCTTCAAAAAATTTAACCCATAAAATTGAAATGGTTTTGGGTGACTCTGAAAACATTCCTTTTGGCGATAATTATTTTGATGCTATTACCGTATCTTTTGGAGTACGTAATTTTGAAAACTTAGACAAAGGTTTAAAAGAAATTTTACGCGTTTTAAAACCTGGTGGAAAATTTGTTGTCCTAGAAACAGCCGTTCCTACTAAAACACCTTTCAAACAAGGCTACAATATTCATTCAAAATATATTTTGCCCTTAGTAGGAAGATTGTTCTCTAAGGACAAAACAGCCTATTCTTATTTATCAGAATCAGCAAATGCTTTTCCTTACGGACAAGCTTTCAACAATATTTTAGAAAAAAATGGGTTTATTAATACAAAAGACATTCCTGTAACTTTTGGCGTTGCTTCAATTTATACCGCAACTAAATAAATTAGAATGTTTTCGTTACTTTTAAAACCTGAAAAAACTCGTATGAAAAAAATTAGTTTTATTATCCCTTTCTTATGTATTAGTGTATTTTTTAATGCTTTCGGACAAAGAAGAGTTGTGACCCAATTGCCAAATTTTGACAAACACGAAGTGCATTGGGGTTTTTATTTAGGATTAAATAGTATTGATTATAAATTCAACTACAAAGAAAGTAGTACTGAAAACACACATGTAACTTACGATAAAAAATCTGGTTTTAATGTTGGTTTAATTGGAGACATACGTATCAATAGCAACTTAAACTTACGTTTTGAGCCAGGACTTTCAAGTAGTGCTGGAACCATAAATTTTGTTGATGACCTTTTTGGAGGTGAAGAAGGAACTTCTAGCCGATTTGAATATTCTAGTGCAGAAATATCAGCGACTTATTTGCATTTACCTATTTTGATGAAATTCAGCGCCAACAGAATGAACAACATCAAACCTTATGTTATTGGTGGATTTTCATACGACCATAATTTCTCTAGTAAATCTTCAAATCCTAACGACAATCGCACTAATGTTTTTAGAATGCAAAAAGCTAATTTCATGTATGAGGTAGGTATCGGTATGGATTTTTACTTTCCATATTTTAAATTTTCTCCTTCTATTAGAGGACAATTTGCCATAACAAATGAATTAATGCCCGACAACAAATCAGAAGCACAACCATCAAGTCCTTACACCGACCCAATTGATTTTATGGGAACACAAGCTATTTTTATAAAGTTTGCTTTTGAGTAAGACTACACTCTTCTTCTAAATTCACTCAACAAAATAGACGTTGCTGTAGCCACATTTAAACTCTCCGTGGCTTGTATCACTCCAAACCTTGGAATAGACAAACTATTTGTGACATAATCTCGCACAGCATCACTTATACCATTGGCTTCATTCCCCATAATAAGCACCGCTTCTTTAGGTAGCTTTGCCTCGTAAACATTCTCACCAACCATATCGGCTATATACATAGGAGACGCACATTTTTCTAAAAAAGGAAGCAAATCAACATAATTAATGGCCACTCTAGATAAAGACCCCATGGTAGACTGCACCACTTTTTCATTATAACAATCCACAGTATTCACAGAACAAACCAATTGTTGTATACCAAACCAATCACACAATCTGATAATGGTTCCTAAATTACCCGGATCATTAACCTCGTCTAAAACCAATACCAATCCAGAACTATTCAATGCTTTTTCCACAGGAATTTTAAACAGTGCCAACACCCCGTTTGGTGATTTTAAAGAACTTAATTTTTTCAGATCGACTTCATTTACAATTTCAACCTTGTACGATGTAAAATTTTCACTTGCAGCTTCTGTTACAAACAAAGTATCTAACTCAAATGAAGAAGCTAGTAATTCCTTCACTACTTTTATTCCTTCTGCCACAAAAAGCCCTTCTTTCATTCGGTACTTTTTTTGGCGAAGTTTATTAATTACTTTGGTTTGATTCTTAGAAAAACTCATACAAAATAGTTGTTATAAGCAGCAAAAATACACTTTTTAGCATCGAATACTAAAAACAAATACAAACAGTTATTCGTGTTCGCTATTTTAACCTACAAAAGTGTTATTTTTGGACAAAATTAAAAATCCTTTGTTGAAAAACAATTTCAAAATACTAGTCAGACTTACTGTATGCAGTGTGCTTTTTATCACTTCATGTACTTCAACAAAATATGTCCCAAAGGGAGATTTCCTTCTGAGCAAAAATAAAATTATTGTCGATGGTAAAAACACCGTCAACACCGAAGTAAACGATTTAATTATTCAAAGACCGAATCAAAAATCAATTGGATTGCCGCTTTCTTTGTTTTTTTACAACTTTGGAAACATCAATTACAAAGAGGACCATGCCAAATGGATCGAAAACAATCCTAAAACTTCAAAATTTTTAAACAAAGTCTTCTCTAGAAAACAAACCTTAAAAATGGGGGAATCTTATAAAGATTTGCACAAATGGTTTTTAACCAAAGGAGAAGCTCCTGTAATTCACGACATCAACAAAACGGAAGCCAGTGTAAAAAAACTGCGAACCTATTATTTCAACCAAGGTTATTTTGATGCTGAAGTGACCAATGAACCTGATTTAGGGATTAAAAAAATAACCATAGAATATGCTGTCACAAAAAACAAGCCCTATTTTTTAAACAAAACAAGTACATTAATAGAATCACAGGTAGCAGATTCTATTTACAACACGCACAAAGACTTTTCTTTTTTAAAAGAAGGAGATCGCTATAAAGATTTAAACTTCAGAAAAGAAGCCAAGCGGCTTACAAATTTATACAGAAACAACGGTATCTATCATTTTACAGAAAACTTGATTGGTTTTTATGAAATAGACACCGCTAGTGTTGATTACAAAACAGATGTTTTGTTGAAGATTGCCAATCGTGTTTCTGAAAAAAGCGGAAAGGTTTATACCCATCCTTTAAAAATTCAAACCATAAAAGCAATTAATATCATTGCCGATTATTCTTACAATAAAAAAGATGATGTCTTTCAAGACTCCGTTTCGTATCAAGGTTACAATTTCTTTTCTCATGACAAGTTAAAATATCGACCAAAAGCTTTATTGAATTCTATCTTTATTGAACCCAATGATATTTACAAGGACAGTGCCCGAAATTTAACCAGAAATCATTTAAAGTCCTTAAAAAACTTCAAACTTGTCAAAGTAAAATACAACGAATTAAATGACGAGGAGCTAGCGGCAACCATAATCTTAACTCCGCTGAAAAAATATTCTATCGGATTAAATACCGAAGCCATACATTCTAACATTAAGCAACTAGGTTTTTCAGGAGGATTCTCCTTCTTAAACAGAAACACCTTTAAAGGAGCTGAAATTTTCAAACTATCTTTTCAAGGTTCCATCTTTGATGTTTCAAACAACACCGGTTCCGACGATACTCCTTTTAATTCATGGGAAATTGGTGCTGATGCTTCTTTAGAAATTCCTCGTTTTGTTTTTCCGTTTATCAACAACAAATTGATTCCAAAAAGAATGGGGCCTAAAACAGTTTTCTCTTTGGGTACCAGTTTTCAAAAAAATATTGGTTTAGACAAACAAAAATTTACGGGTGTTATTGATGTAAGCTGGCAAGCTACAAAAAGAAAAAAACACACCATTGAATTTATCAATGCACAGTTTGTAAAAAACTTAAACACTGATTCCTATTTCGACATCTATTCGTCAGAATATAGCAAGTTAAAAACAATTCAAGAAACCTATTTCCCTTCTGAATCTATTAGCCATTTAAATGCTTTGAGTTTTATAAACAACCAAATAGATAACGACTTTAACAACAGCAATCCTGATGAATATAAAATAGCCAAGAACATTGAAAAAAGGCATGCTATATTAACCACTAATTATGTAAGTCCGTCTATCACCTACGCATTCACCTATAATACACAGTCTAATTTTAAAGACAATAGTTATTTTTTCTTTAAAGCTAAAATTGCCGCATCAGGAAACTTAACTTCGGCAATTACACAAACAAGAGACGGCGATGTCAAAACTTTTTTAGACATTCCAATTGCGCAATTTGTACGTACCGATTTTGAATTTAAAAAATTCTGGAGAACCTCTTCTAGCAGCGTACTGGCCTATAGATCTTTTTTAGGCGTTGCCATTCCTTATGGTAATTCAGATGAAATACCATTTACAAACAGTTATTTCATTGGAGGATCCAATGATATTAGAGCTTGGAAAACCTATGACTTAGGGCCAGGATCCAGCAATTCAGGTTTGGAATACAATGTTTCAAATTTTAAATTCATCACCAGTCTCGAATATCGTTTTGATTTTTCTAGAAGTCTGAAAGGAGCCTTATTTGTTGATGCCGGAAATATTTGGGACATCACCAACTCCGACTTAACAACCGACGAAGAGAAATTTACAGGATTAAAATCTTTAGAAAACATAGCCGTGGGTTCTGGATTTGGTGTTAGGTATGATTTTAACTTTTTGGTGTTAAGATTAGATTTAGCATTTAAAACCTACGAACCTTATTTAACCAACAATAAATGGTTCCAAAATTACGACTTATCCAATGCTGTGTTGAATATCGGAATCAACTATCCATTCTAATCAGACCAAAACAAAGCAGATATTCAAGAACTCAAACACTTAAATATTTGACTATTACACCTACAACGTTTTCGTATTTTATTCTACATCACTCCGTCTAAAAAGTCGAAAGAAGAATAAAAATTATTACTTTTGTTACAAATTAAAAAAAACAAAACATGAGTCACAATATCAAACCAGGAGTTGCTACAGGAGATGCAGTTCAAGAAATTTTCAAATTAGCAAAAGCTAAAAAATTCGCTGTACCTGCTGTTAACGTAACAGGTAACAATACAATTAACACTGTATTAGAAACGGCTAAAGAATTAAACTCTCCAGTAATCATTCAATTTTCAAATGGTGGAGCAGTTTTTAACGCTGGTAAAGGTTTAGACAATACTGATCAAAAAGCTGCTATTGCAGGAGCTGTTGCAGGTGCTAAGCATGTACATGAAATGGCAGTTGCTTATGGAGTACCTGTAATTTTACATACAGATCACGCAGCTAAAAAATTATTACCTTGGATTGACGGTTTATTAGATGCTTCTGAAAAGCACTTTGCAGAAACTGGTGCTCCTTTATTTTCTTCTCATATGATTGACTTATCAGAAGAGCCTTTAGAAGAAAACATTGCTATCTGTAAAGAGTATTTAGCTCGTATGGATAAAATGGGAATGACTTTAGAGATTGAATTAGGAATAACAGGTGGTGAAGAAGATGGTGTAGACAACTCTGATGTTGATGAATCTAAATTATACACACAACCAGAAGAAGTAAATTATTCTTACGAAGAGCTTTCTAAAGTTTCTTCAAGATTTACAATTGCTGCTGCTTTTGGAAATGTTCATGGTGTTTACAAGCCAGGAAACGTTAAATTAACTCCGAAAATTTTAGACAATTCTCAAAAATTCATCGAAGAGAAACACGGATTAGGACACAACCCTATTGATTTTGTATTCCATGGTGGTTCTGGTTCTTCTGTTGAAGAAATTAGAGAATCTATCGGATATGGTGCTATCAAAATGAATATTGATACTGATTTACAGTATGCTTTCATGGAAGGAATTAGAGATTATATGGGCGCTAATGCTGAATATTTAGCCTCTCAAATTGGAAACCCAACTGGACCTGATGCTCCTAACAAAAAGTATTACGACCCAAGAGTTTGGTTACGTGCAGGTGAAGCGACTTTAAAAACGCGTTTGATCAAAGCATTTGAAGACTTAAATAATGTAAATACGCTTTAAGCACTTAATTTACATCTAAATTTTATAGAAAGAGAAACTGAAAAATAATTCAGTTTCTCTTTTATTTTTTTAGTAAATTAGCCCCCTAAAACAGATTATATATGTCATCTTGGTTTAAGAGAATAGATAAGGGAATTCATACTCCTACTGAAGCTAAAAAGGATGTACCTAAAGGATTATGGTACAAAACTCCTAGTGGAAAAATTGTTGACACTGAGGATTTAAAACAAAACTTATACGTAAGTCGCGAAGACGGTTACCACGTAAGAATTGGTAGTGCTGAGTATTTTGAAATTTTATTTGATGGTAAATTCAAAGAATTAGACAAAAACCTAGAGGCTGCAGATCCATTGAAATTTCAGGACACTAAAAAATATCCAGATAGATTAAAAGACGCTCAGAAAAAAACAAAATTGAAAGATGCTGTTAGAACTGCCGTTGGAAAATCTTTAGGGCAAGATATAGTGATCGCAGCTATGGACTTTGCTTTTATCGGAGGTTCTATGGGAAGTGTAGTAGGTGAAAAAATTGCCAGAGCAATTGATTACTCTATCAAACACAAAATTCCTTTCCTAATGATTTCGAAATCAGGAGGAGCCCGTATGCAAGAAGCTCCATTGTCATTAATGCAAATGGTTAAAACTTCCGCTAAATTAGCCATGTTGGCTGAGGCGAAAGTTCCATATATTTCATTATGTACTGATCCTACTACAGGAGGAATTACAGCTTCTTTTGCAATGCTTGGAGATATCAATATTGCAGAACCAAATGCATTAATTGCCTTTGCAGGACCTAGAGTTGTAAAAGACACTACAGGAAAAGATTTACCAGAAGGTTTTCAACGTTCAGAATTTTTATTAGAGCATGGCTTTCTAGATGCCATCTACGAAAGAAAAGATTTAAAAACACAAATAAATTTATACATTGATTTAATTTCAAATCAAAAAATAAGATCTTAATACAGAAAGCCTCATATAAATGAGGCTTTTTTTTTGAATTACAAATACAAAAACCAAGCGATTCTTCCAATTAAATTCATCACCATCTACTCGCTTCTATTCTCAACAAAACAGCAGTTGTTTAATTGAAAAATAATAGTATCTTTGCAGCCTTGATAACGTGGATTATCAATACATAAAAATTATTAATAACAAAATTTAATGTTAGCATGTATTTAACTAAAGAAGTAAAAAACGAAATTTTTAAAAAACACGGTGGTGCTGAAGCAAACACAGGATCTACAGAAGGTCAAATTGCTTTATTCACTCACAGAATTAATCACTTAACAGGACACTTAAAAAATAATCGTAAAGATTATAACACTGAGCGTTCTCTAGTAAAGTTAGTAGGTAAAAGAAGAAGCTTACTTGATTACTTGATCAAAACGGATATCGTAAGATACCGTGCTATCATCAAGGAATTAGGATTAAGAAAATAAAAATTCCAAAAAAGAGGCAAAATTATTTTGCCTCTTTTCTTTTTAGTACACATTACTCCACAGGGAACTCAACAAGCCCGAACCAAGCAACACGACACACATATTAGTAACAAAATTTAGAATTAAACTATGATTCCAAAAGTATTTAGAGAGGTTATAGACCTTGGAGATGGAAGAACTGTTTCATTAGAAACAGGAAAATTAGCGAAGCAAGCACATGGAAGTGTTGTTGTGCAAATGGGAAAAGCAATGTTGTTATGTACCGTAGTATCGAACTACAAACAAAGCGATGTAGATTTTTTACCATTAACGGTAGATTACAGAGAAAAATTTGCAGCAGCAGGTAAATATCCTGGTGGTTTCTTTAAAAGAGAAGCAAGACCAAGTGATGCAGAAGTATTGACTATGCGTTTAATTGACCGTGTTTTACGTCCATTATTCCCTAAAGATTACCATGCCGAAACACAAGTAATGGTACAATTAATGTCTCATGATGAAGATGTTATGCCAGACGCTTTGGCTGGATTAGCTGCCTCGGCCGCTATTCAATTAAGTGACCTTCCTTTTGAATGTCCAATTTCTGAAGCACGTGTTGCAAGAGTAAATGGAGAATTCGTAATCAACCCTACAAGAGCTCAATTAGCTGAAGCTGACATCGACATGATGATTGGAGCTTCTGCTGAATCAGTAATGATGGTAGAGGGTGAAATGGATGAATGTAGCGAAGAAGAAATGGCTGATGCAATTAAGTTTGCACATGAGGCTATTAAAGTACAATGTGCTGCTCAAGTAAGATTGGCAGAAGCTTTCGGAAAGAAAGAAACACGTGAGTACGCGGTTGCAGAAGAAAACGAAGAATTAGCAGCAAAAATCAACGCTTTGACTTATGATAAGTGTTATGCAATTGCAGCTAAAGGAACTTCTAAAGTAGAAAGAACAGACGCTTTTGCTGCTGTTAAAGAAGAAGTTAAAGCTACTTTTACGGAAGAAGAATTAGCAGAATATGGTGATTTAGTTGGAAAATACTTCAACAAATCTCAAAAAGAAGCCATCCGTGAATTAACTTTATCAGAAGGTTTACGTTTAGACGGACGTAAGACTACAGACATCAGACCTATCTGGTGTGAAGTAGACTACTTACCATCTACACACGGTTCTTCTGTATTTACAAGAGGGGAAACACAAGCATTGGCTACAGTAACTTTAGGAACTTCTAGAGATGCCAATATTATTGATTCACCAACAAACGAAGGTGAAGAACGTTTTTACCTACACTACAACTTCCCTCCTTTCTGTACAGGTGAAGCAAGACCTTTAAGAGGAACTTCACGTAGAGAAGTAGGACACGGAAACTTGGCTCAAAGAGCTTTAAAAGGAATGGTTCCTGCTGATTGCCCTTACACAGTAAGAGTTGTATCTGAAGTATTAGAATCTAACGGTTCTTCTTCTATGGCGACTGTTTGTGCTGGTACAATGGCATTAATGGATGCAGGTGTACAAATGACAAAACCAGTTTCTGGTATCGCTATGGGATTAATTTCTGATGGAGATCGTTATGCAGTATTATCTGATATCTTAGGAGATGAAGATCACTTAGGAGACATGGACTTTAAAGTGACAGGTACTGCTGATGGTATTACGGCTTGTCAAATGGACATCAAAGTAAAAGGATTATCTTACGAAATATTAGTAAATGCACTAAAACAAGCTCGTGAAGGTCGTTTACATATCTTAGGAAAAATTACAGACACCATTGCACAACCAAATGCAGATGTGAAATCTCACTCTCCTAAAATGGTTACAAAAAGAGTTGCTAATGAATTTATTGGCGCTTTAATTGGTCCTGGTGGAAAAGTAATCCAAGAATTACAAAAAACAACTGGTTGTACAATTGTCATCAACGAAGATCCTATTACTGAAGAAGGTATCGTTGAAATTTTAGGAACTGGAAGTGAAGGAATTAATGCTGTTTTGGCAAAAATTGATTCTGTTACTTTTAAACCTGTAAAAGGAGACAACTATAAAGTAAAAGTAATTAAAATGTTAGATTTTGGTGCTGTGGTAGAATACCTTGACGCTCCAGGAAATGAAGTTTTATTACACGTAAGTGAATTGGCTTGGGAACGTACAGAAAACGTAACTGACGTTGTTAACATGGGAGATGAATTTGAAGTAAAGTACTTCGGAACAGATCCAAAAACACGTAAGGAAAAAGTTTCTCGTAAAGCTTTGCTAGAAAAACCAGAAGGTTATGTAGCAAGACCACCAAGAGACAATTCTAGAGATAACAGAGGTAGTAGAGACAATCGTGGTAGAGATAATCGTAGAGATGATAGAAGACCAAGAGAGGACAGAAAACCTAGAGAAGAAAAGAAAGAAGATTAATTCAACTTTCTAAAACTATATAAAAAGCTCTTACCTATTGGTAAGAGCTTTTTTGTTTTTATGCATTTCTAAAAAAAGTGATTAAAGTAGACATCTATAGCGCTTATTTAAAAAAATAAAAAAAAGTTACTTTTTTTTGTAACAAAACAACTACTTCCTACGTATATATAAAAGCAAGGAGACTCCAAGCAAAAAAATTGCACCAACATCCTATTAAAACATGAGACAACTAAAAATTACCAAACAGGTAACGAACAGAGAAACTGCGTCATTAGACAAGTATTTACAAGAAATCGGAAAAGTAGATTTGATTACTGCTGATATGGAGGTTGAGTTAGCTCAACGCATCAAAGCTGGAGATCAAGTTGCACTTGAAAAACTAACAAAAGCAAATTTACGTTTTGTGGTTTCTGTTGCTAAGCAATACCAAAATCAAGGTTTAACACTTCCTGATTTAATTAATGAAGGAAACTTAGGTTTGATCAAAGCGGCTAAACGTTTTGATGAAACTCGTGGATTTAAATTTATCTCTTATGCTGTTTGGTGGATTCGTCAATCTATTTTACAAGCTTTGGCGGAACAATCTCGTATTGTAAGATTGCCTTTGAATAAAATTGGATCAATCAATAAAATCAATAAAATGTACGCTTTCTTAGAGCAAGAAAACGAACGCCCACCATCTGCTGAAGAAATTGCTAAGAAATTAGACATGACAGTAAATGATGTAAAAGAATCAATGAAGAATTCTGGCCGTCACGTATCTATGGATGCACCATTAATTGAAGGTGAAGACTCTAACTTATACGATGTATTAAACTCAGGAGAATCTCCAAATCCTGATAAAAATTTATTACACGAATCTTTAAGAGTAGAAATAGAAAGAGCCTTAGAAACTTTAACTCCTAGAGAAGCTGATGTTGTAAAATTATATTTCGGTTTGGGTGAACACCAACCAATGACACTAGAAGAAATAGGTGAAACTTTTGATTTAACAAGAGAAAGAGTTCGTCAAATTAAAGAAAAAGCAATTAGAAGATTGAAACACACTTCTCGTTCTAGAATTTTAATGACTTATTTAGGATAAACCTATCTTTCAAAACTATATACAAACTCTCGATATTCTTTATCGGGAGTTTCTTTTTTTATAGTACTTTTGCAAAACAAACTTTTAAACAAAAAGAAATGAGTAATTTAATAGCTCCATCAGTACTTGCAGCTGACTTTGCAAACTTACAACGCGATATAGAAATGGTTAACAATAGTGATGCTGATTGGTTTCACATTGATGTAATGGACGGAGTTTTTGTTCCTAATATTTCATTTGGTATGCCCGTTATTAGTGCTATTAAAAAACACGCTAAAAAAACAATGGATGTGCATTTAATGATTGTAAATCCTGACCAATACATTTCCACTTTTAAAAATATTGGCGCTGATATTTTAACCGTTCATTACGAAGCATGTACGCATTTACACCGAACATTACAAGCAATTAAGGCAGCAGGAATGAAAGCTGGCGTTGCATTGAACCCACATACACCTGTTGCGGTTTTAGAAGACGTGATCAAAGATATTGACATGGTTTGTATCATGAGTGTAAATCCTGGTTTTGGCGGACAATCTTTTATAGAAAACACGTATAAAAAAGTACAACAATTAAAAAACCTGATTGAATTTTCTGGCGCTGATACTTTAATTGAAATCGACGGTGGTGTAACCGATAAAAATGCCAATGAATTAATTGAAGCAGGTGCCAATGTGTTGGTTGCTGGTAGCTACGTTTTTGGAGCTGAAGATCCAACATCAACTATCGCAGAATTAAAAGCACTGATCAATTAAATTAATTATCTAATAACTCAGTAAAACCTGGTTTATTTTTCGCGAAAACGAATTCGTGAATATCTCTTTGCATTCATCGTTTTATTTTAAATTCCATTTATATTTACTGAATAAAATCTCTTATAATGAACAAGAAAGTTATCTTAATGATCTTAGACGGTTGGGGTGTTACTCAAGACCCAAAAGTCTCTGCAGTTTTCAACGCTAAAACATCTTTTATAGATGGTTTATACGATCAATATCCAAATGCCACTTTACGTACTGACGGTGAACACGTCGGACTTCCTGATGGACAAATGGGAAATTCTGAAGTTGGCCATATGAATTTAGGAGCTGGTCGAATTGTTTATCAAAATTTAGCACGTATCAACAAGGCTGTTAAAGAAAAAACTTTAGGACAAGAAAAAGTTTTACTTGACACCTTGAACTATGCCAAAGAAAACAAGAAAGACGTTCATTTACTAGGACTTGTTTCTAACGGAGGTATCCATGCACATATTGATCACTTAAAAGGATTGTTAGATGTTGCTAAGGAAAATGAAGTGGAAAATGTTTATTTACACGCATTCACAGACGGACGTGATTGTGATCCTAAATCTGCTCCTTATTTCTTAAAAGAAGTACAAGACCATATGGATATTTCTACAGGAGAAATAGCATCTGTAACAGGGCGTTATTATGCAATGGATAGAGACAATCGTTGGGAACGTGTTAAAGAGGCTTATGATGGTGTTGTAAATGGTATTGGGGTAAAAACTACAGATATCCAAGCTACTATTTCTGAAAACTATGAGGCAGGAATTACGGATGAATTTCACAAACCGATTATCCTAACGGATGCTGATGGGACTCCAAAAGCACAAATAAAAGAAGGAGACGTTGTTTTGTTTTTTAACTACCGTACCGATAGAGGTCGAGAATTGACAAACGCCTTATCTCAAAATGATTTCCCTGAACACGGAATGAAAAAATTAGATTTATATTACACAACTATTACTTTATACGATGCTTCGTTTAAAGGAATCAATGTAATTTATAACAACGATAATATTAAAAATACGTTAGGAGAAGTATTGTCTGCCGCAGGAAAAAAACAAATAAGAATTGCTGAGACAGAAAAATACCCTCACGTAACTTTCTTTTTCTCTGGAGGACAAGAAGAACCTTTTGAAGGAGAATCTCGTATTTTGAGAAATTCACCAAAAGTTGCTACGTATGATTTAAAGCCTGAAATGAGCGCTTTTGAATTAAAAGATGCTTTGTGTGAAGATTTAAAGAAAGGAGAAGCAGATTTTGTTTGTCTTAATTTTGCCAATGGAGACATGGTAGGACATACAGGTATGATGGACGCAGCAATTAAAGCTTGTGAAGCTGTTGATGCTTGTGCTAAAGATGTTATTGAAACAGGATTAGAAAATGGCTATTCTATCCTATTAATTGCCGATCATGGAAATTGTGAAACAATGATGAATCCAGATGGTTCTCCTCATACGGCACATACAACAAATCCGGTTCCATTAATCTTAATTGACAAAGACTTAAAACAAATTAAAGACGGTGTTTTAGGAGATGTTGCTCCAACTATTTTAGAGATGATTGGTGTTGCACAACCTGAAGAAATGACGCGTCATTCTTTATTATAATACTAAAAAATATTCCATCAAAAAACCTGTAAATCCACTTACAGGTTTTTTTTGTATTCTACAGAAGTATTCTCTATACTTATTACCAAATCTACCCCTTCAAAACTTAGTAGATTGATCAATAAAACTAGTCCTAAAAAAACTATAAAAACCTACGGTCTTTTTTGTATTTTGTACACTTATAAAAAGCTATCAAATGATTCAAAACAAACATTTAATTATTGCTGTAGATTTTGACGGAACTATTGCAGAAGACAAGTATCCAAAAATAGGAGAACCCATGCTTTTCGCTTTTGAAACGATGAAAAAACTACAGGAACAGGGCCATCGATTAATTTTGTGGACGGTTAGAAATGGAAAATCATTAGACCAAGCAGTTGCTTTTTGTAAAAAAAACGGTGTTGAGTTTTATGCCATAAATAAAAATTACCCCGAAGAAATTCTGGACGACAAGACCTCAAGGAAAATTGCAGCAGATATATTTATTGACGATAGAAATGTGGGAGGATTTATTGGTTGGGGTAAAATTTATCAACGCTTTTTTACCGACGAATTGGTAGAAAAAAAGAAATCCAAAGGACTCTTCTCTTTTTTAAAGAAATAAACTGAAAACATTCGTTTTAACGGATAAACTTGTAAAGATTCTCTCTTTCTAATTACTAGAATTTAAAGTATCTTTGCAGTCCTAAAAATACAATTCATGATTACAATTAAAACTTCAGAAGAAATAGAACTAATGCGCGAAAGTGCCCTTATCGTTTCCAAAACTTTAGGAATGCTTGCCAAGGAAGTGAAGCCTGGCGTAAGTACTTTGCATTTAGATAAACTTGCTGAAGAATGTATTCGTGATCATGGAGCAATACCTGGGTTCCTTGGACTGTATGATTTCCCAAACACTTTGTGTATGAGTCCAAATGCACAAGTAGTACACGGAATTCCTAACAAAACGCCATTGGTTGATGGAGATATTATATCTATTGATTGTGGTGCTTTAAAAAACGGCTTTTATGGCGATCATGCCTACACCTTTGAAGTAGGAGAAGTAGATCCAGAAACAAAAAAATTATTAGAGATTACCAAACAAAGTTTGTACGAAGGAATTCGTCAATTCAAAGCTGGGAACAGAGTTGGTGACGTAGGTTTTGCTATTCAAAAATATGCAGAAGATCATGGATATGGTGTGGTTAGAGAACTTGTTGGTCATGGTTTAGGAAGCGTAATGCATGAAGACCCTGAAATGCCAAACTACGGTAAAAGAGGAAGAGGTAAAAAATTTGTTGAAGGAATGGTTGTTGCTATAGAACCGATGATTAACATGGGTACAAAAAGCATCAAACAATTAAATGATGGTTGGACCATACTTACCAAAGACGGAAAACCTTCTGCTCATTTTGAGCATGATGTAGCCATTGTAAATGGAAAACCTGAACTACTTTCAACTTTTAAATACGTAAACGAAGCCCTTGGAATAGTGACCAATATAGAAGATGAATTCAGAGCCAAATAATTCTCATCTACACTAATTCCTTATCCAAGCTATGAAGCTTTTTAAATTTATTTTAAATACCATTCCTAGACCTCTTTTAATTAAAGGCAGTTATTTGGCTAGGCCGCTTATTAGCTTTTATCTTAAAGGAAATACCTATACGGATCCAATTGATGGGAAAAGCTTTCGGAAATTTTTACCCTATGGCTACGAAAACCAACGTGAAAATGTTTTAGCACCGGGGAGTTTATCTTTAGAACGACACCGTTTGCTATGGTTGTATCTTCAAAGAAAAACAGACTTTTTCTCAAAACCTTTAAAAGTATTGCACGTTGCTCCTGAGCAGTGTTTTTACAAACTATTTAGAAATCAAAAAAATTTAGACTATACAACAACCGATTTGTATTCGCCATTGGCAGATGTAAAAGCGGATATTTGTGATTTGCCTTTTGAAGACAATTCTTATGACCTCATTTTTTGCAACCATGTTTTAGAGCATATAGAAGATGACACAAAGGCTATGAAAGAATTGTATCGTGTATTAAAAAAAGGAGGAACCGGTATCTTTCAAATACCACAAGATTTATCTCGTAAAGAAACTTATGAAGATTTTTCGATAACAACACCTGAGGCACGTAAAATACACTTCGGACAATACGATCATGTTAGAGTATATGGCCAAGATTATTTTAACAAACTAAGAACCATAGGATTCGACGTTTTAGAACTAGCTTGCTTGGACATAAGCACTGCATCCGAAGTAAACAGCTTCTGCTTGTCAAAAGAAGAAATATTACCCGTTTGTAGAAAATTGTAATCTTTCAGGTATTATTGCTGTTTTTTCAAAAATTTCTCTAAGCTTTCCAAAGTTTCTTCATCTTTCGTAATTTGACCAGCTTCATTTATAAAATGGTATTTTGATGGTCCCACTTTCTCTAAAATAGCTGTACCAACATAATCCCCATTTTTATTCAACAATGGTTTTGTTTCAATTCCTTTTTCATTGATCCATACTTGCTGACCGTCACCTTTTATTGCTTCCGAAAACCCATTGCTAAAAGTACCTATGTTTGTATATTGACTTGCTAAAAGAATATTCCCACCAGAGGATATATAAGCGTAAATAGAACCCGTTTCCGTATAGAAAACTGAAAAACCTTTAAGATCTCCACCAAAATTCAAATAATCCTTTTCTATTTTTATTTGATTGTCATCATTGAATTTTTTGATTACTTTTTTATCCTTCCAGTATTTAAAATGTCTTTCTAAAAAAGGCGTTGGTAATAAGCTATTTGTTTCTAAATTATAAACCGCAACTTTCGTAGCATTATTCGGATAACAGACCAAATAGTGGTTGTCTCTTGGAAGCATAACTTGACCGTAATGTGTAGATAGTGAATTGAATTGCGCAACGGGTGGAATTGTAATTTCCTTCAAGCTTGTAGTATTCAACACTTTGATACTTGTCGGCTGCCCCTTCACGCCTTCCATCAAAACAATATATCCATCAAAATGCGAGAAATTAGCGTAAGCTCCAGGAGCAATTAATTCTTTTCCATCCACCGTAATGACTCCATAATTTCCTGTGGGACTTTTAAAAACAGCAACACCATTTTTATCAAGTTTATAAATAGTATCCGCAGATACAATCAAAGCGTCCGCTTTTTCTTGCCATACATTTTTTAAAGAATCCAATCGCTGTTGCTTTTTAAGAGCAAACATTGCAATTTCTCTTTCTTTTCTATCTTGTTCTTTTTGAAGTTCTATTTGTTCTTCCAAATCAACATACAAATACAAAACTTGACTATACGATTCAGAAGTTTTGTCCTTTTCTAATTCAAAATATTTTTTCGCATGTGTTTTCGATTTTTCAAAATCTTTCAATTTATAATAAATCATTGTCCCAAGTTCTTCAACCTTAGCCGTTGTTTCAGCACCTAATAGTTTTTGTGCTTTGTCAAAATATCCAAGCGCCTGATCCAACATATCAATATTCAACTTTTCTTCTGCCTTTATTAAATAAATACCCGCAATTTCGGTATTAGATTGGGCAAATGTTTGGTTTGAAAAAGCTAGGAAAACAACAAGAAATAGAATTTTCTTCATAATAGTATGGTGTGGTTTGTCAATAAATTGCAAGATAGTAATTTTTTAAAAAAAGGACAGCGCTTAAAGGAGAGAACTAGACAAACTATCGGACAGATATTCTTTCACCTCCCCTTTCTTATCTACATAAATTAAAAACACCTTTAATTCAGGGTGAGCTTTTAGAAAATCCAACGTTTTTTTATAGCCCATTGCCATGAATGTAGTAGCATAACCATCTACATCAGCACAATCTAAAGAAGAAATAACGGTTGCACTTAACAAATCTCGTTTGGCCGTAAAACCCGTTTTAGTATCAATTGTATGCACATACTTCTCACCTGTTAAAGAATCTATTTTGAATTTTCGATAATTTCCTGAGGTTGCCATACTCTCATTTTTTAAAGATAGTATTTTTTGAATTCCTCTAGATCCATCAAAATTTGGTTGTTCCACTCCAACTCTCCAATCTATATGTTCACTATTTTTCCCTCTAGCTCTAACTTCTCCACCTATCTCCACCAAATAATTCTCTACAGATTTCATTTCAAAAAAACGTCCAACAACATCGACACCAAAACCTTTGGCAATGGCATTAAAATCAAAATAGCTTTCAGGAAATTTTTTATAAACTATATCCTCTGAAATAGATACCTTATCAAAGCCAACATATTTCAATAAATTTTTAATTTTTAGAGAATCTAATTTTTCTACATTTTTATTTGGACCAAAACCCCAAGCATTCACCAAAATGCCAATAGTTGGATCAAATACCCCATCGGTCTCCTTATATATTCTATGCGCTTTTCCGAAAACTTCTTTAAACAAAGTATCTACTTTTGTATTCAATTCATTTTTGTTAATTCTAGATATATCGGAATTTGGGATATAAGTTGATAAGGATTTGTTTACCAAATAAAACAAACTATCTAGCTGTTTTGAGCTTACTTTTTCCTCAAAAGAAACATAAGTTATGTGAAATGTAGTTCCGAAAACATTACCTGACAAATTGTATTTGTTTGGCTCGGTTTTTGAGCAAGAAATAACAACGAAAACAAATAAAAAACAAATTGTTAAATACTCTAAAGTTCTAACCATAATCAATATCAATAATTTAGTTCGTAAAATTCGGCAAAATTCATATAGATATAGGTTGAATATGAAAGATTATTTAATATATTTGTACAAAATTAAATCATTTTTTTAACATCATGAAAAAACTAATTGCACTATTTTCAGTTTCAGCTTTATTATTAACCTCTTGTGTTTCTAAAAAACAATTTACTGAATTACAAAACGAAAACTCTAAAAATCTTCAAGAGTTGGCTGCGGCTAAATCAAATTTATCTTCAACTGCTTCTTCTTTAGACAAAGAGCAAAATAAAGTTAGTTCTTTAGAAGACAAAATCAAGTACTTATTAAAAGGTAATGAAAAAACTTTAGAGTTTGTTGATAATTTAACTGTGCTTTCTAAATCAGCTAATGAAAATGTTAAAGCTACTTTAACGCAATTGAGTCAAAAAGATGAATACATCAAACAAATTCAAGCTTTAAATTCTAAAAGAGATTCTATCAATTTAGCTGTTGCATTCAACTTGAAAAAAGTTTTAAACAACGGATTAAACGACGAAGATATTCAAGTTAACATTGAAAAAACAGTTGTTTACATCTCTATCGCTGACAAATTATTATTCAACAGCGGTTCTTTCAGAGTATCAAACAGAGCAAACGCTATCTTAAAGAAAGTTGCTGATGTAATCAATGCACAACCAGAAATGGATGTAATTGTTGAAGGACATACAGATTCTAAAACTATCAAAACTGACATTTTAGATGACAACTGGGATTTATCTGTAAAAAGAGCTACTTCTATTGTAAGAGAATTACAACACAAATTAGATGTTGACCCATCTAGATTAGTTGCTGCTGGTAGATCATCTTACCAACCATTGGTTGCTAATGATAGCCCTGCTAACATGGCTAAAAACAGAAGAACAAAAATTATTATCATGCCTAAATTAGATCAATTCTTTGATTTATTAGACAACAAATAATAGTTACTATATTTTATAAAAAGGCTCTACATAATGTAGAGCCTTTTTTTTGCTTGAATTTGAACTAAACCTAAGCTATTAGAATTTCTAAAGTCTCGCTACATTCAAAAAATCATTCATTATAATTTAACTACCTTAAGCAATCATTATTATAACTAACAAATCAAAGAGCATGAAAAAAGGAATGACAAAGGTTAGCGTATTCTACCCAAATGGAGAAAGTAAAAAATTTGATATGGATTATTACTGCAACACCCATTTAAAATTGGTAAGATCTCTATTAGGAGACGCTCTAAAGGGAGCAACGGCAGAACGAGGAATCGGTGGACCTACACCGGGTTCAGAAGCTACTTACGTCGCTATGGGGAATATGTATTTTGATTCTGTTGAAGATTTCGGAAATGCATTTGGACCCAATGCCGAAATAATTATGGGAAACCTCCCCAATTTTACCAATATAGAACCCGTTGTTCAAGTAAGTGAAGTATTGATTTAACCACATAAGTTTCCAAAAATAAATTCATACTAGATGCCTTACCTGTCTAAAATACATCTACACACAGAAAGAAGACATCCCTATCCATTTGATGTACCCGCAATAAAACACGCAAAACATATCGACGTCTCCAACAAAATAACATTTTTAATTGGAGAAAATGGATGTGGAAAATCGACACTCTTAGAGACTGTTGCCTGTCGCTTACAACTTCCACATATGGATGGTGTCGGTTATGGAAAAAAATGTTTTGATGCAGCAAAAAGCCTATTGCCTTATTTAGATTTAGAATGGTCAATTGAACGTTCAGTAGGCTTCTTTTTTAGATCTGAAGATTTTGGAGATTACCTTAACAGCGTACATCGATTAGACATGAATTTACAAAATCAAATGGGATTAGACGATCATGATGTACCCAGGCATATCATTCAACAAATGAAAGATAGTGCCAATTACCAACTACATCAAGTACGTAAAAACTATGGACAAGAATTAGATACCTTTTCTCATGGAGAGGCTTATATGCACATCATGAATGAAATGGTCAACCAAAGAGGTATTTATCTGTTAGATGAACCCGAAGCTTCCTTGTCTCCTTCAAAACAACAGGCATTTATATATTTCTTGCAAAATCACTTACGCTTGTACAATTCACAATTTATAATTGCAACGCACTCACCAATGCTAATGGCTTATCCCGATGCAACATTATACGAAATAACTAATAAAGAGATGAAAAAGACTTCACTAGAAGAGACTGATCATTATACAATTACTAAATCATTCTTAAACAGTCCTGAATCGTATTTGCGACATTTAAAATAATATTCAACAACAAAAAATCCCGACACTTAAGTATCGGGATTTTTTATAGTTAATTAATTTGAAGCTTATCCTCCAAAGTCATCAAAACGAACATTTTCTGGTGGTACACCAAAATCGTCACACATTTTAACAACTGCTTGGTTCATCATTGGCGGTCCACAGAAATAGAATTCTATATCTTCAGGAGTGTCATGATGATTTAAATAATTATCAATTAATGACTGGTGTACAAATCCTACGAATCCATCACCTTCATCATCCATATCTTTTTTCACTTTCCAATTGTCTTCTTCCAAAGGTTCAGATAGTACCAAGTGCATTTTAAAGTTCGGGAATTCTTTCTCCAAAGCTTCGAAATAATGCAAGTAGAACAATTCACGTTTAGAACGTCCACCATACCAGTACGATACTTTACGTCCCGTTTTCATTGTATGGAATAATTCATATAAGTGAGAACGCATAGGTGCCATTCCGGCTCCACCACCCACATATACCATTTCAGCATCTGAGTCATTGATAAAGAATTCACCATAAGGCCCAGAAATTGTAACCTCATCACCTACTTTACAATTGAAAATATAAGAAGAAGCAATTCCTGGATTTACATCCATCCAACCACCTTTCACTCTATCAAAAGGAGGACATGCTACACGTACATTCAACATAATATTACGTCCTTCTGCAGGGTAAGAAGCCATAGAATAAGCTCTTTCTACCGTTTCAGGATTCTTCATAACCATTGGCCATAATCCAAATTTATCCCATTCTGCTTGGAATTTGTTAGGCTCACCAGGATGATCTTGTGGATGTGCACTAATATCCATGTCAGAATACTTTACTTCACATGGAGGTATTTCAATTTGAATATATCCACCCGCTTTGTAATTCATATCCTCAGGAATTTCAACAACGAACTCTTTAATAAAAGAAGCCACATTGTAGTTAGAAACTACCTTTGCTTTCCATTTCTTAATTCCAAATATTTCTTCTGGAATAGAAATTTCCATATCATTTTTAACTTTTACCTGACACCCTAAACGAGCTCCTGCAGCCAATTCTTTACGTGTAAAGTGAGGCGTTTCCGTAGGTAAAGCTTCTCCTCCTCCAGAGTGAACATGACATTCACATTGGATACAAGTTCCACCTCCACCACAGGCAGATGGCAAAAATATTTTTTCATTTCCTAAAGTTCCTAACAAAGAACTTCCTGTTTCAACTTCAATAGTTTTCTCTCCGTTGATTGTAATTTTAACTTTCCCAGAAGGAAGTAATTTTGCCTTCGCAACCAATAAAACGGCTGTTAAGATCAAAATCAATATTAAAAATACAACGATACTTGTTATAATAGTCATCTATATAATCGTTAGTTGTTTATAATTTAATTCCTGAGAAACTCAAGAAACCTATTGCCATTAATCCTGTAATGATAAATGTAATTCCCAATCCTTTTAAAGGAGCAGGTACATTTGAGTACGCTATCTTTTCACGAATAGCTGCAATGGCTAAAATTGCCAAAAACCATCCAATTCCAGATCCCAAACCATATACAGCAGATTCTCCTACATTGAAGAAATCTTTTTGTTGCATAAATAATGAACCTCCTAAAATGGCACAGTTTACCGCAATTAAGGGTAAGAAAATACCTAAAGCTCCATACAAAGCTGGCGCAAAACGCTCAACAATCATTTCAACCAATTGTACCATAGATGCAATTACTGCAATAAACATGATAAAACTTAAGAAACTTAAATCAATTGAAGCATAATCTTCACCTAACCACTTTAAGGCTCCTGCTTTTAACAAGTAAGAATCTAATAAATAGTTTACAGGAACAGTAACAACCAATACAAAGATTACTGCAGCTCCTAAACCTACAGCTGTTTTTACTGTTTTAGATACTGCCAAGTACGAACACATTCCTAAGAAATATGCAAATACCATATTGTCAATAAAAATACTTTTTACAAAAATGTTAATATAATCCATCTTTCTTATCTTTTAGTCTTCAATTAATTTTCTATTCTTAGAACGTTGGAACCAAATAATAATACCAACCACGATCAAAGCCATTGGAGACAACAACATAAATCCGTTGTTCTCATATCCTAGCGCATACAATCCTGTAGAATCAGCAATATCTTTCGCTTTGTGTCCTAACACTTCAAATCCGAATAATTTACCTGAACCTAGCAACTCTCTAAAGAATGCTACTAACACCAAAATTAAGGCATATCCAGCTCCGTTTCCAACACCATCTAAGAATGATTTCCAAGGACCGTTTGCCAAGGCAAAAGCCTCTAAACGTCCCATTACGATACAGTTGGTAATAATCAATCCAACAAATACCGATAATTCTTTACTTACATCGTAAGCATACGCTTTTAATACTTGATCTACTAAAATAACCAAAGAGGCAACGATCAATAATTGAACGATGATACGTATACGACTTGGAATTAAATTACGGATTAAAGATACAATTACATTACTCGCAATAACTACGAATAATACCGCGATAGACATTACCAAAGCAGGCTTTAATTGTACTGTAATTGCCAAAGCAGAACAAATACCTAGTACTTGTACCGAAATTGGGTTATTATCATTTAACGGGTCAGATAATAATGCTCTATTTTTCTTTGAAAACAATGCTTCTTTTTCTTCTGCCATGATTAATTATTTTTAAAATATGGTAAATAACGAGCCAATCTTTCTTTCAACATATCAGATACACCGTCAGAAGTAATTGTTCCTCCTGAAATAGCATCTACTCCATGTGCATCACCAGTTTTAGCTCCACCTTTTATTACTTTTACTGAAAGGAAATTATCCGCTACAAATCCTGCATTGGCATCTTCTAATAAAGATTTACCTGCAAATTGTGCTTGAAACCAATCCGTAGTAATTTCAGCTCCCAAACCAGGAGTTTCTCCTTTATGGTCAAAACTTGCTCCGATAATAGTATTCTTATCTCCATCTAAGGCAACATATCCCCAAATAGCATCCCAAAGTCCTGCCCCGTATAAAGGCACTACATAAAAGGTTTTCCCTTCTTTTTCTGCGATATATAATGGAAAACGTTGTGCGTCTCCTTTTTTCAATTCTTTTTTCAAACTCAATGCAAAGGCATCAACAGCAGCATCTACAGTACCATCTTCTTTCAAAGCTAGTTGTTGTTTGATGTATTTGTTAAAACTTGCGTCAGCTTCATCTCTAGAAACTTCTACACCAATGGTAGAAAGAATCTTTTGCATTTTTTCTGCTTTTACGTTTTTCTCTTGAAGCGGTTTTAAACTTTCAGCTGTAAAAGCTAAAATACCGGCAATAAGAGTTACCATAATGATTGCAAAAATAAACGTATATGCGTTGCTATTTTTATCCATTTCTTATGCTGTTTCTAAATTATTTTTTTGACGGTTCTTACGACGTTTGATATTTCCTTCAACCACATAATGGTCAATAGTAGGAGCAAAAACGTTCATTAATAAAATGGCCATCATCATTCCTTCTGGATAAGCTCCGTTGAACACACGAATCATAATTGCAATAAAACCAATTAAAAATCCGTAAATCCATTTTCCTTTGTCTGTTTGTGCTGCAGATACAGGATCTGTAGCCATAAACACAACTCCAAAAGCAAACCCACCTACTAATAAGTGTTGCCACCATGGAAAGTCCATTAATGCATTGACACCAAAAGAATTAAAAATTAATCCCATTACCGCACCACCAATAGTAGCAGATACCATAATTCTCCAACTTGCAATTCCTGTAAACAACAAGAAAGCAGCTCCAATTAAAATCATCAATACAGAAGTTTCACCAACAGAACCAGGAATATATCCTAAAAACATATCCAAAACACTGTAACCCGCTTCTTTACCAGCAGCCAAAGAACCTAAAATAGTTTCTCCAGAAATAGCGTCGATACTTGCAGCGTCAGCTACCCAAACTTTATCTCCAGACATGCTTGGTGCATAAGAAAAGAATGCAAAAGCACGTGCTACCAAAGCAGGATTTAAAATATTCATTCCAGTACCTCCAAAAGCTTCTTTACCAATTAATACTGCAAAAGCTACGGAAACGCCTAACATCCATAAAGGTAAATCGATAGGCATAATTAAAGGAATTAACATTCCTGAAACTAAATACCCTTCGTTAATTTCATGTCCTCTAAAAATTCCGAAAGCAAATTCAATTCCTAATCCAACACCGTAAGAAACAGCAACCATTGGTAAGAATTTGATAGATCCGTAGATTAAATAGTCTACAAAACTACCCGCTTCACCTAATTGAGAAAAGTGTTGGAAACCTACGTTCCACATTCCGAAAATCAAAGCAGGGATTAAAGCCAATACCACAGTAATCATGACACGCTTTAAATCTACTCCATCTCTAATATGAGCTCCTTGTTTTGTTGTATGATTTGGTACAAATAATAATGTATCAAATGCATTGAAACCAGGTGCAAATTTTTCTAATTTTCCTCCTTTATCAAAAAGAGGTTTGTATTTGTCGAATGTATTTCTAATAAATTTCATTATCCTACCTCGTTTATCATTAAGTCTAATCCACCTCTGATGATTGCCTGTGCTTCAATTTTAGAAGAACTTGTATAATCTATCAATGCAAAATCTTCAGGTGCTACTTCGTAGATTCCTAAGTTTTCCATTTTTTCGATATCATTTGCAATAACTGCTTTTAACAGTTGCATTGGAAAAATATCGATTGGCATCACTTTTTCCATTTCTCCAGTTACTACCAAAGCACGTTCTTCCCCATTTAAATTGGTATTCAACGTATATTCTTTGTTTGGAAACAACCAAGAGAATGAAGTTTTAGATGCACTATGAATTGAACCACTTCCAATAAAAGGAATCCATCCAAACATTCTATATACATTCCCTTCAGGAATCACAGAAACGATGTTGTCATAATGACCTAAAAATCCGTTTTTAGCAGACTCTTTATCTCCTGTCAAAACATTTCCAGAAATAACTCTTGAATTATCAGCGTTGATATTCCCGTCTAACAAACTATTCAATTGTTGACCAATTGTAACGTTGTAATATTGAGGAGCTTTCACTTCTGAACCTGCCAATGCTAAAATTCTATTCGGTTTGTATTCCCCCGATAAGAAAAGGTTTCCGATAATAGCAACGTCTTGAGCATTTACAGTCCATACTTTTTCTCCTTGGTTAATTGGAGAAATATGTGAAATTTGAACACCAACGTTTCCAGCTGGATGTTTTCCTGTAACATTTACAATCTCTGCATTTTGAACTTTATTAAAAAAGGACTTAGACTCATTGACTGCCAAATACACTTTTCCAGCAGTTAATTTAGACAAGGCATCAATTCCTGCTTGGAAAGCAGCTTCTTGTTCTTTTAGAGTAAAAGCATAATTAGGAGCCAAAGGAGCTGTGTCGAAAGAAGAAACAAAAATAGCTTTGGCTTCATCCGCAGGATTTGCAATCACATCATAGGGACGTTGATTGATCAAAGGCCAACAACCACTTTCTAAAATAGAAGCACTCACCTCTTCTTTAGTCAAGCTATTTGGATCTTTTTTTCCAAAGTTTTTGAATTCATCCTTAGGCTTAGCTTCTATAACAACTGCTAAAATCCTTCTTTTTGCGCCTCTTTTAATCTCCGTTACTGTACCGCTAACCGGTGAAGTAAATTTGATTTGCTCATTTGATTTTGAATAAAACAAAACATCTCCAACAATAACCTCTGCTCCAACTTTTACCGTTAGTTTAGGTGTTATTCCATGAAAATCTTTTGGTTGTATTGCAAAAATCCCTGAACGAGGAGCTACAGAAACCTTCGTTTCTGCTATTCCTTTAAGCTTAATATCTAAGCCTTTTTTTATTCGAATGTCCTTTGACATATTTAGAATTTAAGTTAATCTGTTTAAAACTTTGCAAATTTAAAAATTTCAATTTTTTTTTACAGTTATTAGTACGTTTAATATAGTTCCAGAAGCTTATTTATAATCGTTAAAAATAACAAATAGAAAATTCTCTTTAATAACTACTTTTTGGCATAAAAAAAACAAGCAATCACTCTAAAACTTAAATTTTCTTAAAAAAATTAACATCTCAAATTGTTATATCCATCTTAAGGATCCTTGCATTTTAGTAAAACAGAAAAAACCAAAGACCAAATTTGAAGATTTCGCACCAAAAACAAACAATCCTACAATAATTAACCTTGGAAATACACAATTAACAAATCGGAAAAGCGGATTTGTTTATATTTACATATTAGAACAAAAACAACACAACTCTTGCTCAAAAAATATTTAATATTCGTTTTTATTTTAAGTCTTCCTTTTAGTTTGAAGGCTCAAAACTACACCGCCAGTTTTATCAAAAGTGTTCGAATCGCTACGAGCAGTTCTTCTGATGAAACCACGAACATCTTTCAATTAGGGCAAAGTATTTATTTAACTTTTGATGATTTAGAAGCGGATCAGAAGGAGTACTATTATACTATTGAACACTGCAACTATAATTGGGTTCCTAGTAACTTAAACAAATCGGAATATTTAGAAGGTTACGACGAGTTTGAACTGCAAAATTTCGAAAATTCATTTAACACCTTGCAAAACTTCACTCATTACACCTTAAGATTTCCAAATGAAAACACTAGAATAAAAATAAGTGGAAACTACCTGATTACCTTATTAAATAGTGATGACCAAATTTGTATTCAAAGGCGAATTGTACTTTTTGAACCAATAACAACGGTCAGTGCAAAAGTAATCCGAGATAGAGATCTTACAAATATTGACCAAAAGCAAGTCGTGCAATTTTCTATTTACCACCCAAACCTTACTATAAACAATCCTTCAAATGAAATAAAAACAGTTGTGCTTCAAAACAACGATTGGAATTTTATAAAAACAGACCTACACCCACAATTTTATAAAAAAGACGAGATTGTGTACAATTACAACGAAGCTTCTAGTTTTTATGGCGGCAATGAATTTTTAAATTTCGACACAAAAAACAGAAATGGAAACCACATCAGTATATTCCGAACAGAATTACAAGACATCTACCATCATTATATTGTACCAACACCGCCAAGAACAAAAGCTCCGTACACCTATTTCCCAGACATTAATGGAAATTATATTGTACGGACTTTAAATAGCGCGGATCCCATTTTAGAAGCTGATTATAGTTTTGTGCATCTTTCATTAGAAGCTACTAATGCTCTTATTGATAAAGATATTTATGTGTATGGAGCCTTTAATAATTTTGAAGTTGAAGAAAACAACCGCCTGGTTTTCAATGAAGCTTCTAACATGCTAGAAGCAACACTTTTGCTAAAACAAGGTTTTTACAACTACAGTTTTATCACTTACAATAAGGAAGATAAGCTGGATAAGCACCTAATTTCTGGCAGTCATTTTTTTACAGAAAACAACTATACCATTTTAGTTTACTACACGCCATTTGGACAACGAGTTGGGAAAGTAATAGGTTGTGCTACAATCAATTCTAAAAACTAATTAAACACCAACTGTATTAACATCCTTTTATAGCTTTCAACAAAACGATTATTTTTTTTAAATTTTACAAAAAAATCCAATGATTTAATTATATTTGAAATAGATCAAATGAAATTATTGTGGTTCAAAAAGTTACAAAAGGCATAAAAATATCCGTTCATACAAACTATGAAGGTCTTCATGTGCGTAATGAAAATAAGTTATACGCCTTTAGTTATTTTATCACTATAGAAAATCAAAGTAGTGACATTGTCCAACTGATTTCAAGAAAGTGGGAAATTTTTGACTCTTTAAATGAAAAGGAAATTGTTATTGGAGATGGCGTTATTGGACAAATACCCATCTTAGAACCCAAAGAAACTTATACCTATCGTTCCAATTGTTTTTTGGATTCTTCCATTGGTTCTATGAAAGGTCATTTTAACATGATCAACTTCACTTCAAAAACACAATTTAAAGTACATATACCTACTTTTCAATTAACCGTAAATGAAGTCCTAAATTAGTTCACTCTTACAAATTCAAATACTTCATCTCCTTGTCGGATAAAACATTTGGCACAATTTGAGCCATGTAAAAACTCATAGGGATTAGAGATCTCAAAATTTGGTTTATTAGTTTTAAATGTTGCTTCAACGTTGACCGTTCCTTTGGCACATTTTCTGCTAATGACAACGACATCACTAACTTCTTTTGTTTTAGGTTTCAATTCAAACCACGCACCACTTCCAACGCCACTCAGCCATTGCCCTTTTTCAGAAACATAAGCATTTTCATCAGGTACCTCTGTTCCTATGCGGTTTAGTACTTGCGGAACTTTATTAAAAAAACATTGCCAATGTTCTTTAGAAATAGATCTATTTCTATAAGGTGTTATGACTCCTTTTAAAACAGAAAACATTTTTCCTCCATTCGCCGTATTGATAACATTACTTATAGGACTTGGCGTTAAAGATTTAGAAAGAATCAATCTTCTTTTTAATTTATATTCTGTCGTTGATTGGATTAAAGTATCTGTTACAAACCGTGCACAATTACTTCCGTTAGGAATAAACGCCCCGTAAGGCACTTCTACTTTTGCTTGCAATTGCTGAACATAAGCCAAAGCTTTTTCATAGTTAATAACCGTACAAACTGTAGCAATCATTCGTCCTTCTCCATGTGTTTTTTCAGGGTTCGCTTCTAAAAACAAAAGAATTTCATCTAAGTTTAAAATCTCCGTTCCGTTATGCACAACCTCCATCGGAATATGCACTTCACAATCTGTATCTACATTTCTCACCCGCCCCATTCCGTCGGAAGTTATGTACCTTCCAAAATCGTAATAGGCTATTTTATTCGTTTCTTTTTTAATTAACAGCAGAGCAGCATGACCTGCCTGAACTGCTTTATTCCCTCCAACACCGAGTAATGGCCAAACTTTGCTAATTAATTCTCGTGTGGCCGGCTTCACAATTGTATCTGGATAGGCTAGCACTACAATAAAACCTGTATTCTCCGTCATTTTCATTTAATCTTGCAAAGAAAATAAATCCACGTTTTTATCAATTCCCGTTAACACATCTTGATAATACATAGTAACGCCTGCATCACTTTTAACAATAGACGTTACACTCAAAGTCTCTACATTTGGGCGTTTCATTTTTATAGACGTTTCTTTAGTTCCTAAACTGTCATCCAAATGAAATTCCAAAATTTCTTTTTGAGTAGCATCTGGATGCGAAGTCATAAAATCAACAAACCAAGATTCTCTTTCTGCTTTTATTGGTTTTGAATACAACGTAGAAGAAGACCAAATTTTTGATTGATTGGACAAAATTCGAATGTCTTTTTTTACCCCATCCCAAATTAGCTCAATGCAAATGGTTAAAAAAGACCAATCTATAGCAATTAAAGTAAAAGGCTCTACTCCATCCAATTCCAAATCTTCAATAGCCCATTTTACATTTTCTGCTTGCAATACTTCTTTTACCACCAAACCGCGGCTGTATGCATACGATACTTTAGCTTCATGGTTTTCATAGGCTCCATTTAACAAACAAACCAAACGTTCTTCTTCAGACAAGGCTATCCAAGTTCCACCAGCTTTTTTATCCTTCGGGTATAAATAATTGACTCCATTTTCTTTATAAAACTCTGGAAACAAAGTTTCTCTACTAGCCTGTTCATCTCTGTTTGAAGTAAAAATAAAATCACCATTTTCTTTAGGCAAATAAGTAACTGTACACATAAAATTGTTCTGCTTTGAAATAATTAAATCGCTTTTATTATTGCGATGTTCTTTAAACACACTTCTTAGTCTAAAAAAAGTCAATCCTTTACATAAGTCATCAAAAATAAACAATTAGTTCAAAGTCCCATTAAAGTTTCTAAAAGAAAACTAAAAAGTAATAAGTACCTTTGCTTCCTTTCAAATAAAGAATATTCTCCAATGCAAAGAGTATCACAAAGCTTTACTACTAAAAATATTGAGCAATTCAAGACACAACTTTTAAATTGGTCTCAAAATTTTGATACTGCCTTGTGGTTAGATTCTAACAACCATCAGCAAAAATATGCTGAAATTGAAGGTGTTTTAGCTGTTGAAATAGAAAAAAAAATAAGTTGTGATCACATCAATGCCTTTGAAAAATTAAAAAAATTCCAAAGCAGTCATCAAGATTATTTATTTGGTTTTTTATCCTACGACTTAAAAAACGACATTGAAAACTTAACTTCGGAAAACAAAGACGGTTTAGATTTTCCTGAATTGTTTTTCTTTCAGCCAAAAAAACTGATCTTTATTTCAGAAAACAACGTGACTTTTAAATACTTAGAAAAATATTCAAATGAAATAGCTGATGATTTTAAAGCGATAAATAAGACAACTTCTGAAATAACTTCTGTAGAAAATAAAAACATAAAATTAAAACTTAGAATACACAAAGACGCTTATTTAGAGAAAGTTGAAAATATTCTAAGTCACATTCACAGAGGTGATATTTACGAAGCCAACTTTTGTCAAGAATTTTATTCGGAGGACTCAACAATTAATCCGGTAAGAGTTTACGACAGTTTGAATAAAATTTCCAGAGCTCCTTTTGCCACATTTTTAAAATTCGATAACAAGTATTTACTTTCCGCTTCTCCTGAACGTTATTTAAAAAAAACAGGGACCACCATTATTTCACAGCCCATTAAAGGAACTGCCAAAAGAGCTAGCAATTTAGACGAAGACAACCTCCTAAAGAAAAAGTTAGAAAACGACCCAAAGGAACGTGCCGAAAACATCATGATTGTAGACTTGGTTCGAAATGATTTGTCGAGAATTGCCATTAAAGGAAGTGTTAAAGTGAAAGAACTTTGCCAGGTGTACAGTTTTAAACAGGTGCACCAAATGATTTCCACCATAACTTCTGAAATCCCGGAAAGCATTCACCCTGTTGACATTATTAAAAACAGCTACCCAATGGGTAGTATGACGGGGGCACCTAAAATTAAGGCTATGAAAATAATTGAAGCCCAAGAAGAAACGAAAAGAAGCTTGTATTCTGGTGCCGTAGGTTATTTTACTCCTGAAGGAAATTTTGATTTTAATGTAATTATTCGAAGTATTCTTTACAATGAAAAAAATAAATTTGTTTCTTATTCTGTAGGAAGTGCCATTACTTCACTTTCCCTTCCAGAAAACGAATTGGAAGAATGTTTGCTCAAGGCAAAAGCCATGCGAGAGGTCCTATTAAGCACAAATTGATTATATTTGACTACCCGATAAAACCTAGTTTTTATCGCTCTAACTCAAATTTCCCTAAGTGCTAAAATCTTTCGAAAAATACCTTCAAAAAAAATTACCTTTTTTAATAGATAGTCCAATACTAATAGCTGTATCAGGAGGAATTGACAGTGTTGTATTGACACACCTTATGCAACAAATTAATACCGATTGCACGATTGCCCATTGCAATTTTAAATTACGCGATGAGCAAAGTAATTTGGATGAGGAGTTTGTAAAAAAATTGGGAACACAAGTTAACTTTCCTGTTATTACAACAAGTTTTGACACGCAAAAATATGCCGAAAAAAACAATGTTTCTATTCAAATGGCAGCACGCGAACTTCGATACGATTGGTTTGAAAAAATACGCAAAGAACACAATTTTAACTATGTACTAACCGCACATCACAAAGACGATGCTTTAGAAACTTTTCTTATTAATTTTACCAGAGGAACCGGATTGGATGGCTTGACAGGAATTCCTGAAATAAACGGAAGTATTGTGCGTCCATTGCTTAGTTTTTCTAGAGAAGACGTACTACAATACGCTAAACTAAACACAATTGAGTGGCGAGAAGATCAAAGCAACAGTTCTACAAAATACTTTAGAAATAAAATCCGTCACGAAATTGTTCCTATTCTAAAAGAATTAAATCCCAACTTATTAAAATCGTTTGATAAGACCACTCAAAACCTAAGTGAAAGCAAGCTACTTATTGACGACAGAATTCGCAGTCTGAAAAAACATGTTTCTTACTTAGATGAAAAAGGAAATTATAAAATTTCAACAAAAAAAATTCTAGAACTTAAAAACCCAAAAGCGCATTTGTATGAACTTTTAAAACCTTACGGATTTACTGCTTGGAAAGACATTGTTGATTTGTTAAAAGCACAAGCAGGAAAACAATTATTTTCTAAAACACACCGCTTGATAAAAGATCGTGATGAACTGATTTTAACTCATTTTGGAGGAGAATCAGAAGTGGGTTGCCTTATTTACAAAAACACAAGCAGCATTGAAAAACCAATTCACTTAAGCATTTCGGAAGAAGTAACTTTTACAAACAGCACAAAGGAAACGGCCTTTATCGATAAGAGTTTGTTAAAATTTCCTTTGACTGTAAGAAAGTGGCAAAAAGGAGACTATTTTTACCCAATTGGAATGCAAGGCAAAAAAAAATTAAGCAAGTATTTTAAAGACGAGAAATTGTCGATACTTGACAAAGAAAATACTTGGTTGCTTTGCAATGCCGATGAAATTGTTTGGGTTATTGGCAAAAGATTGGACAATAGATACAAAACAACAAACAAAACAAAACAGCTATTAAAAATAGTATACAAGCCTTTAAAATGAAAAAAACATTCCCTATACTTTCTCTTTTATTCCTAACATTTTCCTCCATAAACGCACAAGAAAGTAACGCTAGTTGGTCTGCAAAACTAGAAAAATTAACAGATAATGAATATGCTATTGTTATTACAGCAGACTTAAAAGAAGGTTGGCATTTATACTCTCAATTTCTACCAGAAGGCGGTCCGTTGCCTACAGAATTTTCATTTGACAATTCTAAAAAAGACTTTGAGCTGATTGGAAAAACAACAGAAGGAGAAACACATTCATCTTACGAAGAAATATTTGAAATGGAAACGGCCTATTTTGAAGGCCAAGCCGTATTTACACAAAAAATAAAAAGTCTGACAAATGCTTTGCAATTTGTGACGATTACAGCCACTTATCAAACCTGTAATGATGAAGCCTGTACATTTGAGCCCGGAGAAGAAATTACAGCTACTTTGGCAAATGTAAAATTGGAAGCAAAAGCCACTAAAATTTCTAAAGAAAGTAATCGTCTTTCAGAAGAATTAAATTTAAATTTAAAAAACAGAGCTGAGTTTTTAGAAAATGAAGGCGAAAGTAATAATGAAGAAAAAGGACTAGGAACTACATTTTTACTAGGTTTTTTCGGAGGACTTATTGCTTTATTAACGCCTTGTGTTTTTCCAATGATTCCTTTAACGGTTTCTTTTTTTACTAAGAAAACAAAGAAAAAAGGTGTTTCAAACGCCATCCTATATGGTGTTTTTATTACCGCTATATATTTATTATTAAGCTTACCTTTTCATTTATTTGACTCCTTAGATCCTGAAATTTTAAACAATATTTCCACCAATGTTTGGTTGAATGTAGGTTTCTTTGTTATTTTCATTGTATTTGCATTTTCTTTTTTCGGTTATTTTGAAATTACTTTGCCACATTCTTGGTCCAATAAAATGGATTCTGCTTCGGATATAGGAGGTGTGATTGGAACTTTTTTTATGGCATTAACTTTAGCCATTGTTTCATTTTCTTGTACAGGCCCTATTTTAGGATCTTTACTTGTTGGCGCATTGTCTTCTGATGGTGGGGCCATGCAATTAACTTTTGGAATGGTCGGCTTTGGTGCTGCTTTGGCATTGCCATTTACCCTGTTCGCACTTTTCCCTAATTGGTTGAATAACTTACCTAAGTCGGGAGGTTGGTTAAATACAGTAAAAGTAGTTTTAGGATTCCTTGAAATTGCCTTGGCACTGAAATTCCTTTCTAACGCCGATATGGTAGAACATTGGGGACTTTTAAAACGAGAAGTATTTATAGGAATTTGGATTCTTGTATTTGCTGGATTGGCTTTCTATCTATTCGGAAAAATTAAATTTCCACATGACGCTCCTCTAAAAAAACTTGGTATTGGAAGAATTGTTACCGGTAGTGCTGCTGCAATTTTTTCTATTTACTTAATTTCTGGCTTGTTATTAAATACTTCTTTAAATGCGCTAAGCGGTTTTGCACCTCCTAAATTTTATAGCATTCACGAAACAAAAACCGATTGTCCCTTAGATTTGAATTGTTTTAAAGATTTTAATGAAGGCTTAGCATATGCAAAAGAACAAAACAAACCAATCCTACTAGATTTTACAGGCTGGGCTTGTGTCAACTGTAGAAAAATGGAAGAAAATGTTTGGAGTACTCCTGAAGTTTACGAAGAGTTAGAAAAATTTGTACTAATCTCCTTATATATTGATGACCGAAAAGAATTGCCTAAGGACTTACAATTTGATTACCAAAAGTCCAATGGAAAAGTAAAAAGAATTGCTACCGTAGGTTCTAAATGGGCCACCTTACAAGCTATTAATTTTGCTACGGCATCTCAGCCTTATTATGTGCAATTAGCACCGGATATGACTTTATTAAATCATCCAGAAAAATATACCGACAAGGCCACTTATTTACAATGGCTTCAAGAAGGATTAAAAAGATTTAAAAAATAAAAAAAGCCTCGAAATTAAATTTCGAGGCTTTTTTGTTTTTATGCTTTCTTAAACAATTTAGAATTTACTTCTTAAAAATCAAGATACCAATTAAATAAATCAACCTTTAATCCAACAGTAAACCAAGTAGTATTGCTTGCTAAAAAAGTTGCTGTTGGTGTTTCAGGACTAAAATCTCGAAACATAAACCCAGTAAATATTTTTAAATCTGTTCTTGGATTGATCAGATACGAAACCTGTAAATCACTATTTAAAATGGTCGCTTTTTGACCTTGCCCTACTTCGTTGTCATAATCTTGAAGTCGGCTAGTATAAGGTTTGTAAATATCACCACCATAACTTACATCCGTATCAAATGGATCTGGATCAAAGCCCTTTTGCCCCAAAACAACTTTTAAATTAGCAGCCCATCTTTCTTTTTTATAACGAGCTATAAAAACGGCTTCCCAAAAGTTAGCCCCCCATGAATGCGCTAAAGATTCACCATAATGTCCATAGTTGTAAATAGGTGTTTTATGTGAAAATGTATACGGCCGTACCTTATTGTATTCTGCTTGAATATATAAATCCTCTACTGAAAAAGCATCAAAATATTTCAATCCAATTTGCGATCCATACTTATTTGCCCAATAACCATTCTGCGCTTTTAACTCTGAAAGAGTAAATTCATCTAAAACAAATTGACCATACATAGAAAATTTCTTAGAAAACTTATAGCTCGCGTTGATCCCTAAAATTGCACTTCCTGCATCTTCTCCTCTAGCAAATTCAAGTGATTTGTAAAAAATGATTGGATTGACAAAATCCATATCCAAGCTTCCAGTTCTGGAATTGTCTGTAATAACGGCTTCAAAAACACCTATGTTTAATTTTTTTGTCACATTCATACTTAAATGATGCATAGACACATATTTTCTAGGATGTGCTTTCCCGATTCTTACATCGCTTCTGATATCCGTCAACCAAGTCCAAAGGTTGGTGTATTTAATTTTCCAAAAAGTCGTAGACAACTTAACATATGGATAAGGAGATGTCACATCCGATAGCAGTAAAGAACGGTAACCATCACCTATAAAGTTTTTTCCTTGGCCCATTTGAAAATTAAAAAACTTATTGGGTGTGTAAGAAATATAACCTTCGGAAACAGGATAATCATAAGAATTCTCTTTAAACCATTTTGCCTTCCCTCTACCAAAAATCAATCCTGCGGCTGCAAATGTTTTTTGGTCTTCAATGGCAATGGCGTCATTTACATATTGTGCAAACCGTCCTTGCGATTCAAATATTGTCGCAGAAAATGAAAATTTACTCCCTAACTCTCCTTGTATTTGAAGGATTCTAGAGTTGTTGAAGGTATAATCCAAATCTGAATTATCTTTCCCCATTTCTACATCTAACAGCATATTGGTACTAAACCAGTAATTATCTCCTTTAACCAAGGACAGATGTTCGTTCCAAAATTTTCTTCCCAACCAAGAACTTTTTTTCTTTAAAAACTGGCTCTTTTGAGCATCCAAATCTACATGTTCAGAAACATTCTTATAAATAAACGGTTTTACCGAAGTATGCGTGTTTTCAGCATTCCTATACTCATTTTCCAAATAAGCATATCGAGCATGATGAAAAGGAATATTTAAATTGCTATGATTCGATAAAAATTTTTCTTTTTTGAAATCTCTTTGAACTACACGCGATAAATTTTGTTTTTTCTTGAATGTTGATTTTTTACTTATTTCAGAAAACATAGAATTCCCATAAGCCAATTTTGGATTTGGAAAATGTAGAGGCAAAGCAAAACTCATTTCAACTGCATGTCCATTAAACTGTGCCGGAACAACTTTTGGTAAACTTTTAAAAACCCGTTCAACTTCAGTTTCAATTTCAGTGTACGGACTGTTTACATGTACAACCTCAAACTGCCCACTTCTATTCACATAAAAAAGCACATTCACCGTTCCTTTAAACTTCTCAGAAACAACTTTAGAAGGTACACGAAATACTTCCAATACAGCATTTTTAACATTCGTATTAAAGCAATTCTCTAATTCATCAATAGAATTATTTTCACAACCCGGAAATACAGGAAACCTTTGTGTTTGTGCATAGCTTTCAAAAAAACATAACAAAAAAGCGACTACTATTATTTTCTTCATACCAAACAAGTTCTTATTGTTTTGTTACCACATTATTATTGATCACATATACATCTTTTGTTTCTGGACAAACGGCACGGTTAAATTCGTCAAAATGCAAACGATGACCATATTCACTTACCCAACCTATTTGTTTGGAAGGATTTCCGACCACCAAAGCATAAGGCTTCACAGGCTTAGTCACCACTGCTCCTGCACCTATCAAAGCGTATGCACCTATTTCGTTACCACAAATAATGGTCGCATTGGCACCAATACTAGCCCCTTTACGAACATTTGTTTCTACATAAGAATCTCGTCGGATCACCGCACTTCTTGGGTTGATAATATTTGTAAAAACCATAGAAGGCCCTAAAAAAACATCATCTTCGCAAATAACCCCTGTATAGATAGATACATTATTTTGAACTTTTACATTGTTTCCTAAAACTACTTTTGGTGAAACAACAACATTTTGACCAATATTACATGAATTGCCTATCACAGCGTTGGACATCACATGACTGAAATGCCAAATTTTTGACCCATCTCCTATCACACAATCGGCATCTATAATAGCTGTATCGTGCGAAAAATAAGAGTTTTTGTTTTCCATATTTCCCTATGAATTTAAATATCCGTGTATAGCGAAAATACAAATTAGATACTAAAAAACCCCATCTTTAGAAAAGATGGGGTTAATTTTATTGGACTTCAAAACTGATGGGAACGGAAAACCTTACACCAACGTCTCTATTACCTTGCCTACCCGGAGTCATTTTTGGCAACAACTTTAAAATTCGTTCTGCTTCCTCTTTTAATTTTGGGTGAGGTGCCCTAGAAATAACATCTACAACATCTCCTTTTTTATCTACTAAAAAAGTAACATAAATATTTTTCTTTCCGCTATCCAATCCTAATTCAGAAGCTAAACCTACATCAAACTTCCGATTGATATGTTTGTACATCTTTTTAGAAAAGCAATCTCGTAATTCTTTTTGGCTCCCTTCGCAACCAGGGTAAACGGGAGCATTTTCTACCAAAACAAAGGCTACATCTTCTACAATTTCAACGGGTAAATCTATTTCATTAATTATAGGATGGTCTGTTACAGGTAAATCTTCAACAGGATCTTTATCTATAATTAGGTCTACTACATCTTCATCTGTAATCACTATCTCATCAATTAGTTCTACAACTTTCTGCGCTTTTTCTGTTTTGATGATTTTCTCTTTCAAAACTTCTTTTTCAAAGACCTGAGAACTATAATAATTGTCCGAATCCGTTAAACTTACACTATCAGCCAATGCCAACACCTCTTTTTTTGTTTCTAGTTCTAGAAAAAAATAAACGACAAACAATGCACATACCAAACCTAAAATAGTGAGCATTTTTGAACTACTTTCTAAGTTCTCATTAAATTTCTTTTTAAACACCTCATTCTCATACTTTTTGTTTTTCATAATCAAATAATTTAAAAGTTATGAAGTTCAAATTACAAGAAGCATACCATTAAAACAGAAACATGGAATTTTTAGTAGAACAAAAAAAAAGACCGTCCAATGGACAGTCTTTTTTCTATTAATTTTTTCAAACTAACCTACTCAACTTGAAACGAGATAGGTAGTGAGTAACGTACCGCAACCGGACGCCCTCTTTGTTTTCCTGGAATCATTTTAGGAAGCATTTTTACAACTCTTTCAGCTTCTTTCTGTAATCTTGGATGTGGTGCTCTTGCACGGATCTCTGTAATACCTCCAGTTTTATCAATTTTAAACATTACGAAAATTCTTTTCTTACCGGCAGACAAACCTAAATCTGATGCCAAGTTAGCGTTAAACTTTCTGTTGATGAACTTACTAATCTCCTTCATAAAGCAGGCTTTCTTTTCATCTTTCGTTCCTTTTTCACAACCTGGAAATACCGGAATATCTTCAATAATCGCAAAAGGAACATCTTCAATTACTTCTTCTCCTTCTTCTGCTTCAACAATTTCTTCAACCTCAACAGCTTCTTCTTCATCTGTTTCAGTAGTTTCAATTACTGTTTCTTCAACTTCTTTTTCATCTTCAACAACCTCAATAATTTCTGGTGCTGGTGGTGGTGGCGGTGGTGGTGGTTTTACAGGCTCAACACGCTGTGTAATTACCATTTCTTCTTCGTCCTCTACTGAAAGAGAAGCGACACCTAAATCGGCAACAATTCTATCATACGTTTTGTGCTCGATACCTACATACACACAAAATAATGCCAATACTAAACCTAATTGTATAAAAAGTTTAGTGTAGTTTTCTAAATTGGACTTTGGATTTTTCTTTACCTCCATATTATTGAAAAATTAATGAGTTCGCTAATTTACTAATTTTAAAATGACATATGCAAGCCTAACCCCACAAAATATCAACCATTTTCACCTGAATTTTATCAAAAAGCAAATACGCCATCAAAACACCTAAAGAATTGGCCCCTAAATCGACAATATCACCGGCTCTATAGCTTGTCATTGTTGCTTGCAATATTTCTAAAAAAGCGCCGTAAGCCACTAAACAAATGAAAATTTTCCATTTTGCCAACAGCTTATTTTTCTTATTTGCAACAAACCAACTTAAGCCTAATACAAAATAAGCAATAAAATGCTCCAACTTGTCTACATTAGAAATAGACAAAGTCTCTACACCTAGCTTAATTTTCGCCAAACTTAAGTAAGCAATCAGCACAGAAATTGCACTTGCAATTGTGATTAAATTACGCTCCAATAACTTTTTTATACGCTTCAGCATCTAATAAATTTTCAATATCGGCTATATCTGCTACTTTTACTTTAATCATCCAGCCTGCTCCATAAGGGTCCGAATTTACATGCTCCGGATCATCTTCCAATCCTTCATTAAATTCAATCACCTCACCTGTTACTGGCATAAACAAATCAGAAACTGTTTTTACAGCTTCTACAGAACCAAAAACTTCATCTGCTTCCACAGTTTCGTCTAAAGTATCTACATCTACATACACAATATCACCCAATTCACTTTGTGCAAAATCGGTAATTCCAATCGTTGCTACATCTCCTTCTATTCTTACCCACTCATGGTCTTTTGTGTATTTTAACTCTACTGGTATATTCATCTTATTGTTATTAATTAATTTCCTAAATTGTATGTTATACTTACTCCCGTACTTATTGATTGTCTTGGGAATGAAGTTGAAATGGCATATTTAGATGCCGATTGATCGTAATAAAAAGTAGCTATTAAATTTTTACTTAAATTATAATCAGCCGATACTTTTAATGAAAAGATATCTTGCCCTCCTGTTATTTGATTGTTTTCTGTATCTATAGTCCGAATTACATTGGCATTTTGTCTGTAGGAAATATCTGCTTTCATATTTAAATTTCCTTTCAATGTTTTAAGTTTACCTCCTAGCCTAGAACGCATTTTTAAATCTTTGATCACATAACCCAATCCAAAAATATATTCTGTTCCTCTAATATCTGACAAGGTATTGTTGTTAAAATTTAAGGACAATGTTCTGTCTTTTTTAACCTCTCCTCTAAAGGACATCGAATTTTTAAGCTTCAAATCTACTTTAATTAAGGGAGAAAAGCCATCGTTCAGACTAATATTTGCGATGATGTTTTTTGAAAAATAATTATTATTACTGTCTTTTAAAGGTATTGCTTTCGGTGCATTTCTTAATGGCTCTGTTGAAACTACTTCTCCATACTGCAAGTTATTAGAATAATTACCTAAGGTATAAGCCGACTTATAAGCATGTGAAATGGTAAAACTTGAGAAATTCTTTTTTACCCATTTTAATTTCATCAAACCTTTATAAGTAACGCGCCAGTTAGGTAAAGGAACATTTTTAAATGGTTTTAAACCTTCTGTTTTCGCATCATTCCCTGAATAAGCTGCAGTAAAGGCTGGCAACAAAACATCCTGACTATAGCCCTTGTAACCATCTATCACCGCTCCTGGATTATTTGCTTCTAAATTAGCTGTAAGTCGCTGTTGAATAACGGAAATATTATCTATGAATTTATCAAAGGTGGCATCTCCATTTCCATCAAAAGAAGTTGCGATCATATTATAACTCATACTGAAACTTCCTACTTCAGACAATTGAGAAGGACCAAACTCATAAATATCATCTGACGTATCAAAAGTATTTCTTCCATTTATGGTTGGATCAATTTGTTCAGAAATATTTCTAGTACGAATTCTATTGGCACTAATATTTATATCTAAGTCTTTAAACGGCTTTACAGACATATTTACATCCAATTTGTTGTAGTGTGTTTGTGCGTAATTTTTACTGTAATAACTTTCGTCCTCTATCGGATTTCCATCCGCATCTACCGTTTGTACATTACGAGCAATTAGCCAATTTCTTTCCAAGGCAAGGTCTCTAATATCTGATTGATCTCCAAATACAAATCCGAAGGAAGGTGCCAAACCGTCACCGTAAGAATTTCTTCCTAAGAAACCAACCTTTGGCGTATAGCCTTGTAATTGGGTTCCGTTATTTTCTGTATAACCTACTTTAACCGATTTTACCGCTGTTACCAAATCGTAAGTTAAATCTAATATTTTTTGCTTTGTTGATTTTTTCTTTTTCGAACTACTGATACTTCGTTTCGGTGCGGCTTGTGCAAATTTGGGTTTGTCTCCTTTTTTGGTAGCCTTTTTAGTCGATTTCTTTTTGGCTAAAAATAATTTTTGCAATCCTATTTCCTTATAAAACTTAGACATGTTTAAATTTGTCGTTAAGTTTTGTGTATTTGCATTTTGTATGCTGTTTCCAACTTTGCTATACAAACTTCCATCGGCATCTTTCGACAAAGGACCTGCTTGCCAATCAAAATTTGCTGTATACGAATAATCTGCTGTTACAAAACTTAAATAAGGTAATTTATCAATAGGAAGTTTGTAGGTCGCATCTAACTTTTGGCTGTAGTTACTTACTCTACCAAAATTAAAGAAATTGCTAAACAAACCAATTTCATCTTCGTCTATGGAATCATCCGTTTCAAAACGATCATAAATATGTTTGTTTGCCGCTCTAAAATTAAACTTCAAGGCTTTGGTTAAATTATACCCAATAGAATAATCCCAATCGAACAAGAAGTTTCTTTGTTTTAAGGTTGGCAACTCACTTAAGCCTGGCACTAAATTTCGTGACAACTGCTCGTTGTAATTTCTTGTAATATTACTATTTACCCCTATGGTTGAAGGCAATGGATAAAAATTAAAATCTTTGATCAGTTTTAAATACTTGCTCTTTTTAATAAAACCAATATTTTTAAAAGGTTCAATAGGTTTCGATTTAATGGTATAGGCGTAGCTCGCAGAACTTCGAACATCCTGTACCAAGTGTTTTTGCACATTGTAATCCTTATGAAACTGTTCGTTGTAACTATAAGACACAGAAAAATTCTCAATATCATACGGCATCGGTATTTTTTTTAACTCACCAACACGTTCTTTTCTTACATTGATAAAGTTGATACTTTTCCGTTTGGTATAATCTTGTGCATTGGCACTATTCTCATTGATATCTTTGGCATCTTCAAAACGAACATCTTGAAATTGTGGATCGTATTTAGGGTCTTTAAATTCTTCAGAAACTGAATAACTCATCGGAATTTTCACTCCCCAATTTTTCGGCATTAATTGCCCAACATTTACATTGGTAGAAATACCATATTGTTTAATTTCTTCCTGACTTCTTTCATTGACTCTTTGTTCAACATTTCCAAAGCCCATACTTTGCATTCGTCCTGTTACGGCTACCTCAGCTAAATCGGCAAAATTGGCATTGGCACTTACTACCGTTGCCCAACCCCCTTCATTGTCAAAACCAGCTACACGCAATTCATTGAACCATATTTCAGCACTTTGTGGTGTGTCCGAAATATTTTTCACCCCCATCATAATGGTTTTTATATTGGCCAAATTCGGATTTCCTTTTACACGAACTCTGTAGGCAGGCGCTTCATCTTCTACTGGCAATGGATACAATTCATTTACACCCGTTGCGCCAAATGCTTGGTAACGCTCCAGTTTTAATTTTCCTAAGGCTTCTAAATCTACTTCTAAATTATTTTCTTCTGGCCAAATTTCTTCTGCGGATGAATTTGAAAAAAGTGTTGCTTTTAAGGGGACTTCTATTTGATAAAAATTCTCATTCAAATCGGAACCAATACGGATTATAGCCGATAATTTATCATCACTTAAATTGATATTATTTCGTCCTTCGGCATGTATAAACATTTTTAAACGCTTGTACATACGTAAATCTGTAATCGTATTTTTATAAACACCCCTTGCTTCACCTTTTGGCAAGGCATCAACTTTTACAGAAAGTGATTGTTCATTTTGAAATTGAATATAAGTACTAGACTGTAATTGTTCTCGCACAATTCCTGGAGGCAACACATAAGGAATAGGAACTCGTGTTTCATTTTCCTCAAAATTCACGACACCTGCCGAAAAATTATTGAAATCTGTTTCGTCTAAATTATCACTTTCTACCTGTAAACCACCATGAACATTTTTTGTATAACGTCTCCAGTCACCTCTTACCAATTGCAACTGACCGAAACGTAAAACGACCGGTTTGGTGTAATTTGTGACAAACATTCTCATAAAACGAATAGAGTTGTACCCTGAAATTCCATTTACCGCTTCACCTGAGGTAATAGGAACTCTAAATTGGTACCATCGGGTTGCAACTTCCTTACCGTCTGGCATTTTTCTTACGGCATCTTTTGCGTCTACCAAAAAGCCTTTCCCCACGACTAAATCAGATTGCTTTAAAGAAATTTTATATTGATAATACGCATCAATCGTATTCATCGTCTGGTCCTTATTCACATCTTCAGCATCTGGTACTGATGTTGCGGAAGTAGGAAAATTTTCTGTACTTAAATTGGAGGTTGGTGAATTCCCTTCGGTATTATTGTAATCTTTATATCGTTTTAAAATAGTTGCCTTTTCTGTATCGTATTCCTTTCCTCTAAAAAAACGATAATTATCAGAAGAAGGATCTTCTCCTAAACCCGGGTGACGAGCTTGCTCAGCGGCATCACTCATTCCATCCAATCCAACATCTTGTGCCAATCGATCAGCATCTACTTCATTAAATGTGTATAAAAACGATTTATTGGTAGGAATATTTCCCCAAACTGTTTCTTCAGGTGCCGTTGGATCATTCGCTTCTGGAAGTCCGTTTTCAAACATTTTTTTACCGTCCTTTAAAACATCCTCAGAAATATTACCCAAGTTAAAATACAATTCTCCTTCTTCTTTTGGAGCCTCTCCAGTTGCTCCTTTTCCCTCTGTAGCATTTATTGAATAATTTAAATGCGGGTCTTGTATCCAAAACTGGATGTATTCCACATTGGCTCTTTCAAAATCTGTAGTTGTTAAAGCTCTGGTAATACCTCCCCAATGTTTTTCTACATTGGCCTCTAATTCGGCATTGGTTGCATAATTGTAACTTCCTTTTTCATTTGGATAATACGCCAAATCAAAAGTTCTTAAAGAAGTGGTTTGCGTAATATCTAAATTCGTTTCAGGAAAAAGTTCTTTGTATTCTACTCTACTTACCTCTACCCTTGATTGCTCCTCATTGGTTATACTGCTCGGTTTTAGACTAGAATTCCCTAAAAATATTTGATCAATGGTATACCAGGCCAACTTGGCTCTTTTTTTACCTAAATCTAGGTCTTCATTTTCTTCACTTCCAAAATCAAATTGTCCGTTGTTATTTAAAGGTTTACTCGCCAACTTCCAAGAACTCACATCCATCAAACCTATCGGAATTTGAGAACCTTCAAAATCGTCAATATAAGTAGTTGCTTCTCCATCCTGATTTACACCACTCGGAGTTCCAGGTTTTAAATAGGCAAAATCTGAACGAATAGAAAAATTAGAAGCTACATCAGTATCTTGAAACGGCAATTTATTCACCAATTTAGTAAAGAATGGAACCTCTGAATTGTAATTCATGGTCAGCCCCAACATGGTATTGTTTATTGGGTCGGCTCCAAAAGAAGCTTTTTGCGTTATTGGCCTTTCATTGACATTTAAATAGGTACCTGTCATTTGAAATTTATCTGAGAACTTATGCTCTACATCAATACCCACATAACTTTTTGTTTGCTGATTGAACAAGGTATTGTTTTCTAATGAAACTTGTACAGGTGCTCCAGAAGCCTCAATGGCCGGATTGATAATTTGCACCCTTCCACTTAAATAATCAACCACATAATCGGCTCCTTCAGTTAATAAAATTCCGTTTGAGGTAACTTTTACAGAACCTTTAGGAACGTTAAAAGCCCCCAAAGAAATTCCACTACTGGCATCTGCTTTGTAATACCCTTTTAATAAGAACTTATCTCGAGTCTGATAATTATTTCGTGCATTGGTTTGTGTATTGGTATACAATTCCTTGAATAAGAAATTGGCATCATCGGTATGTGTTAACTTCGCTTCCAAATCTCTACCAAAAGGTTCTACTGTTGGAAAAATAATGGTTCCATTTTCCGATTTTACAGTAACACCTTCTACAAAATCAAAATACCCATCTCCTTTCGGTTTTACAAAATTGTTCTGATCTAAGCTATCTAATTTCACTAAGTTTAACAAAGAACGATCGGAAACTGTAATTGTTTCACCATTTAAGTCGTAAGTAGATTTTGCATTTTGAAGTGTATTTATGGCAACTCCCGTTTTATCATCCTTGTACATTAAGTCCAAACGAAAACCTTCCGATTGCATTTGATATGCCCCTAAAGAATAAACATTTTTCATCATCAAATCCCAAATTCTATTATTGGTTTGAATCAGTTCACTTCGTAATAGTTTTAACACAATATTTTCACTCGACAATCGACCGTCGGTAGACAGCTCACCGACTTTATATACTTTATCACTTCCATTAAAAGTATATTGAAAGGCCACTGCCAAAACATCACCATCGGTTAACTGTCTGTTTAAAGAAAGTATCCCCAATTGAGGATGAAAGTCAAATTCATTAGCACCTAATTTCTTTGCATTTTCCAAAACCGTATAATCGGTTCCTTGCACCATAGAAGCCGGCAAAGTGTTTTTAACCGTTCCTATTTCTCTAATTCCAGCATTTTCTAAAACAGCACTCAAACTGTTAGAACTATTATCTGGATTTGCAAAAGCATTTGTGGGAGTTACCTCCCCGTTGATAATATTAGATTTTGAGGGGTCGTAAATATCAGAACCAGATTCACCTAAATCGGTTAAAGCCACAATATTCCGAACATCGGTAGTATTGGTGCTTCTATTGGTAATCCATACTTCAATATTGGTTATATTAACATTGCTGCTAATTAATGGAAATTGCTTTAAAGCTTTGTTGTAATTATTTCTAAAATAATGCGCCAAGAAAAAATGCTGGTTGGCAGCATATTGCGAAGTTTGCAATTCAAATTCATTCAAGGCAGAACCCCCTTCGGCAGAAACAGTTTTGGTTTGAGATTTTTGTTGCGATAAAACAGCCGTTACTTTTGTTTTTCCAAATTGCAATTCTGTTTTTACACCAAACAGACTTTGAGCACCGGTAATTAAATTATTACTGACATCCATACTCACATTTCCCAGTTCTATTTTTCGAACAATATCATCATTGTCGTTCGATTCATGTCCTGTAGGTATGGGTTGCAAAAATTCTATTTTTACCAAATTCTGAAAATCAAAAGAAGCTTTTGTGTCGTAATTTGCCGTTACCTTTAAACGCTCACCTACTTTGGCAGCAATACTTGCGGTAACTTGTTGGTCGAAATCGAAATTAAAACTACTTCTGTTTTCTTCTGACAATTGTGGATTTTCAATGTTTTGATACAAGGCTCCTAAACGTACATCAATAGATCCTTGGGTATTGACTTCTATTTTGTTACTTCCAAAAATAGTTTCAAACAACTTAGACTTCACATAGTACGTAGGTAACAAATCTTTTTGAGCTTCCTTACTTCCTTCTTTATCAGAATTTAATGCCGAAATTTTTTCTTGGAAATAATTCTTCATTCCATCTTTCAACCTAAAATCGGTGTATTCGGTGGTAGACATAAACAATGGTTTTTTCACCACTGTATTCCCTATTTTTTCAAGAATTACATAGCGCTTTGTATCCAAGTCGTACACCACTTCATTCATTGTGGGTAACTTTAGAAACAATCCACCATCGCTATCCTTTGAAAACTTGTAAGGCATCGGAATTGTGTCTTGCTGAGCCACCTCAGGAACGGTGTCCATTTTTACACTAGGAGGAGGCGGTGCTTGCGCATAGAGTTCACTTTGAATGAACACCAAACACAGCAAAAATAAAACCCCTTTATATTTTTGTAGTATTTTTTTCAAATGAAATTAAAAACTTTTCAATGCTTTTTTAATTAACTGTTCTACCGTCAAATCTGCTTCCGTTTTGATAATTCTATCCAATACTTTTTCAGAAATTTTTCTTGTAAAACCTAAAACTTCTAAGGCAGATAACGCTTCTTCTTTGTTTGTATTGTGTCCGGCCAGCGGCATTTCTTCTAGATCAAAGGTTTTTAAAATTTTATCCTTTAAATCTAAAATCAATCTTTGTGCTGTTTTGGCTCCAATTCCTTTTACAGATTGAATCAACGCCACATTTCCTGAAGCAATAGCTTGTTGAATTTCTTCCGCGGTCATGGACGACAACATGGTTCTTGCAATACTAGGCCCCACTCCTGAAACAGAAATTAGCAATCGAAAAATTTCTCTTTCAATTTTTGAAATAAACCCAAACAAAGTATGTGCATCTTCTTTAATAGACAAATGCGTGTAAATGGTGATGAGTTCTTCTGAAGGCAACAAACCATAAGTATGTAATGAAATATGACATAAATACCCAACTCCATTGCAATCCACAACAACATATGTTGGATTTTTTTCAACAAGTCTTCCCCTTAATTGTGTGATCATTTTTTTTATTTACACTATTTGTATTCTGTCTACTATTCTAGCTTAACGATTTGTTTTGCGCATCAATAACAGCAACTGCTGCCATATTCACCATTTCATCCACGCTAGCTCCTAATTGTAAAATATGTGCTGGTTTTTTCAATCCTAAAACTATCGGTCCTATAGACTCTGTTCCGTTTAATTCCTTCAACATTTTATAGGTAATATTTGCAGAATCTAAGTTTGGAAAAATTAACACATTTGGTTTTTTCCCTGCCAATGCAGAAAACGGAAATTTGTCTTGAATCATTTCAGCATTCAACGCAAAATCTACTTGAATAGGTCCGTCTACCGTAATTTTTGGATACGACTTGTGAATTAATTCTACTGCTTCTTGAACTTTCGTTGCTTTTTCTGATTTGGAAGCACCAAAATTAGAAAAAGAAAGCATGGCTACTACAGGATCTATTCCAAACATTTTAGCAACACTGCTGGTCATTTGCGTAATTTTTGCCAATTGACGTGGTGTTGGATCAATATTTATCGTGGTATCAGCCAAAAACATAGGCCCCCTTTTGGTCAACATTAAGTTGGTTGCCGCTATTCTGGACACCCCTTCTTGCATACCGATGGTTTCAAACAAAGGTTTGATTGTACTTGCATAATTTCTAGAATATCCAGTAATCATGGCATCAGCATCTCCTTCATTCACCATCATAGAAGCAAAATAATTACGCTCGCGCATCATTTTTCTAGCCTCTAATAAAGTAACGCCCTTTCTTTGGTTTGCTTTCCAATAAGTATCGGCATAAGCATATCTTCTTGCTCTTTCTGAATCTACTTTAGGATCTATAATTTGAACCTCTGTATCAAAGCCAATTTCTTTTTTATGAACCGCAATCATCTCTGCATTTCCTAATAAAATAGGAATTGCAATGCCTTCATCCGAAACAATTTGTGCAGCTTTTACTACATTTAACTGATCTGCTTCATTAAAGACAACTCTTTTAGGATCTGATTTTGCACGGTCGTGTAACATACGTACGACTTTACTTCCCGTTCCTAAACGCTCCATCAATTCACCTTTGTACTTGTCCCAATCTAAAATAGGATATTTAGCAATTCCAGTGTCCATAGCTGCTTTTGCAATGGCTGGTGGAATTTCATAAATCAATCTAGGATCAAATGGTTTTGGAATGATATAATTTCTACCAAAGGTTAAATTAGACGTTCCGTAAGCAATATTTACTTGTTCTGGCACCGTTTTCTTTGCCAAATCTGCCAAAGCTAAAACCGCTGCCATTTTCATTTCTTCATTAATACCTGTTGCTCTCACATCCAAAGCCCCTCTAAATATAAAAGGAAAACCTAATACATTATTCACTTGATTAGGATGGTCTGAACGTCCCGTAGCCATAATGATATCTTTTCGGGTATTGATGGCTAAATTGTATTCTATTTCCGGAGAAGGATTTGCCATGGCAAAAACGATAGGGTCATTGGCCATGGTTAACAACATTGCTGGTGTTACAACATTTGCAACTGACAATCCAATAAACACATCTGCATTTTGCATAGCGTCCGATAAAGAATATAAATCTTTATCCGTAGCAAATTCTTTCTTTTGAGAAGATAAATTTTCAATGTCTTTTCGGATAACTCCTTTGCTATCACACATGATTACATTTTCTCTTTTGGCTCCTAAAGCCAAATACAAACGTGTACAAGAAATAGCAGCTGCACCAGCACCATTCACCACAATTTGTATATCCTCCATTTTCTTACCAACAATTTCTACCGCATTTTTTAAAGCCGCCGCAGAAATAATTGCTGTTCCGTGTTGGTCATCATGCATCACAGGAATATCCAACTCTTCTTTCAATCTTCTTTCTATTTCAAAAGCTTCTGGAGCTTTGATATCTTCTAAATTAATTCCTCCAAAAGTTGGAGAAATTGCTTTTACCGTTTCAACAAATTTATCTACATCTGTGACATCTAATTCAATATCAAATACATCAATGTCTGCAAATATTTTAAAAAGCAATCCTTTTCCTTCCATCACAGGTTTCCCTGCCAAAGCTCCAATATTTCCTAAACCTAAAACAGCCGTACCGTTAGAAATAACAGCTACTAAATTTCCTTTGGAAGTATACTTATACGCATTTTCTGGATCTTTTTCAATTTCCAAACAAGGCTCTGCAACTCCTGGTGAATAGGCCAATGACAAATCTCTTTGACTTGCATATTTTTTAGTAGGAACGACTTTAATCTTTCCTGGCGTTGGCTTTGCGTGATATAATAGCGCTTCTCTTCTTATTCTAGATTCTGACATAGGTAAGTTCATTCAGTTAACAACTGACAAATATAAGTTTTTCAGAATATAAATCCCCTATTAAAAACGGGTTTTAAAATGATAAATATTTTTAATTACACGATCTCTTTCAGTGGACAGTAAAACCTAACAGGTTTTCAAAACCTGTTAGGTTTAAACTTACGGCCTAACTCGAAAAACTACTCCTTCAAAAAATCAATATTCCGTGTCAAACCAGAAAATTTGGTACGTTTTACTGCCGATTTTTTAAAAACTTTTTGAAAAATATCTTGGGTGATTTCTTGCCAATCATTCTTGGTCATTTGAAGTAAATCAGCATGAGGCTGAAATAACGGTTCGGTATGTGGTTTTGAAAACCGATTCCACGGACATACATCCTGACAGATATCGCAACCAAACATCCAATCGTCAAATTTTCCTTTTACCGAAGTCGGCAGCTCATTTTTTAATTCTATGGTAAAATAGGAAATACATTTACTTCCATCTACCGTGTTGTTTGGCAAAATTGCTTGGGTCGGACAAGCATCTATGCATTTGGTACAGGTACCACAATGGTTTGTATGAAAAGGTACGTCATATTCTAATTCCAAATCCAAAATTAATTCTGCCAAAAAGAAAAAAGAACCGTGCTTTTTTTGAATAAGTAAAGAATGCTTGCCATTCCAACCCAATCCTGATTTTTGCGCCCAAGCTCTTTCTAGAACCGGTGCAGAATCCGTAAAAGCTCTTCCTGAAACTTCTCCAATTTCTTGTTGAATTTCTTCCATCAATAGCTTCAACTTATCTTTGATCACATGATGGTAATCTTGTCCGTAAGCATATTTCGCTAATTTATAAGCAGCATCTGTCTGCTCTTCTTCTGGAAAATAATTATACGATAAAGAAATTACAGATTTCGCCCCTTCTACTAATAACGTTGGATCTAGACGTTTGTCAAAATGATTTTCGAGATAACTCATTTCTCCTTGAAAACCATTCTGCAACCATTGCTCTAACCTTGGCGCCTCTTCTTCTAAGAATTCTGCTTTTGAAATTCCAATACTTGTAAAACCAAGAGCCAAAGCTTTGGATTTTATAAATGCTGTATATGCTGTTCTCTGATTCAAATCGCTACAAAAATAGCTAATTTATATAGAATGCTAAGCGCTTTTATTCCTTCAAAAAAAATACTGAACTGACAATTCGAAACTTATTTTATCCTTATTTTTACACAAATAAAAATCACAGATGCACGTACACGTTTTACTCTTCGGAATTATAGCTGATTTGACAGGAGAAAGCAAGATCAGTTTGGCTATAGAAGCAAATGCTACCGTAAAAAACCTGAAAACGCTTTTAAAAGAAAAATACCCTCAATTAAACAGCTACAACACCTATGCAGTGGCCGTTAACGAAAGCTATGCTTTGGATGACGTACTTCTAAAAGACAGCGATACTATTGCCATTATACCTCCTGTAAGTGGAGGATAAACAATTGTGATTTTTTAATTCTAAGTCTTGAATTCAATAAACTGTCTATTCATTTAAGGATATCTTCTTAAGTCGATATGACCATGAATAGCATCCTAAGGAACTCAACATTAAATGCAAAAACCTAAATGAAAAATATATCCATACTATTAACCACCGATAAACTCTCTTTACAAGATTGTTATGATTTTGTAGATGCCCCCACTTGTGGAGGAATTGATGTTTTTGTTGGTACTGTAAGAAATCACACCAAAGGAAAAGCGGTTAAAAAATTAGACTTTTCTGCTTATGGCCCTATGGCAGTAAAAGAAATGCAATTAATTGCAGAAAGAGCTTTGGCTAAATTTGAAGTACATAAAATTGCCATTCATCATGCGGAAGGCCTTTTAAATATTGGTGACATCCCAGTAATTATTGCTGTTTCTGCCGCGCATAGAAATGCAGCTTTTGATGCTTGTCAGTTTGCTATTGACACCTTAAAAGATACAGTTCCTATTTGGAAAAAAGAACATTTTGAAGATGGGGAAGTGTGGGTAAATGCACATCCTTGAAGAAAAGTAAAAAGTGAAAAGTGAAAAGTGAGAAGTGAAAAGCGAAAAGTGAAAAGCGAAAAGTGAGAAGTGAGAAGCGAAAAGTGAGAAGTGAGAAGTGAGAAGTGAGAAGTGAGAAGTGAGAAGTGAAGTCAATATTTTATTTTCAAAAAAAGCTAATCAATCATTTTTTTTAACTGTGTGAAATATAGCCTTCTATTGAACTTATATAAACACTAGCTTTTTCAAAATTCGATTCGAAAGTTGAAATCAATTCTGGCTTTACTTGAAGTATTGCTATTTCTGTAATCATAAACTTAAACAATTTCCATTTTAGCCAATAAAAAAGAAGCATTCATATTTTGGCAAATACCCTTTTTTAATTTGTAGTCAAAAAACAATTCGTCGTTTACAATTTCTGCATCAAAATAATAATTACTTATTTGCTCGTAGGTTTCAGTTATTTCACACAGACTTAAATCGTGTGTTGCAATAATCCCAGTAGCATTTGACTTTACTAATTTTTCCACAAACTTCTTTGAACCCAAAGCTTTATCTGTACTATTAGTTCCTTTTAAAATTTCATCCAAAACAATAAAATAATGTTCCTTTTTTAAGGTATCTACAATAAATTTCAAACGTGTCAATTCGGAAAAGAAATACGAAGAATCATCTGTCAAAGAATCACTTGTCCGCATACTGGTAATTAATTTTACAGGATTATACGCAAACGAACTTGCACAAACCGGCAAACCTGAATTAGCCATCACAATACTTAAAGAAATTGTTCTTAAAAAAGTACTCTTCCCCGCCATATTTGCCCCAGTAATAATCAAAAAATTCTGCGCATCAATTTTACAAGTACTCGGAATTCTTTTTTCTTTTCTAATTAACGGATGCCCTAATTTTTCAGCATTCAAAACAATAGCACTTTCATCTATTTCAGGAAAAACGAAATCTGCATGATTAAACACAAAATTTGCCAATGAGTTTTGTGCATCAAAATAAGAGATTATTTCAAACCAAATTTCTACATGTTTTGCATAGGCATTGATCCACTTTTCTACCTTAGAACCGTTTTGTATATCCATTAAAAAAAGTCCATTCCCTACTATTGAAACCACTAGATTGTTTCGTTGATCTAAAGCATCTAAAGCTTTGGAGAATATTTTCACCAATTGCGAAGAAGGCAAGCCTTCTGCTTGAAGTGCTTTTGTTTTTTCTGTAATGGCATCTGCAACAAATTCTTGCGACTCAATATGCGCAATCAACTTGTAATATTGTTGAAAAGTACTTTTAGCCTGACTCGCATCGGCAGAGAGTTTGGTGATATTTTTAAAATAAATACTCGAAATTCCCAACCCAATAAAAAACCAAATGGTTATAAAACTGAATTGCAAGTTTCCAAAGCTTACAAACCCAATTAAAAGTAGCGAAACACCTGAAAAAACTCTGGAAATTACTTGTGCTTTTTTAGGTAAAAAAGACTGATAGTTCCCTATCCAATCCAATATAGTTTTTGGCAATACCTCAACTTTAATCATACTGGCCATGGCAGCAAACTCTTGACGCCAACTGGCTAATTTCGCCAATTCTTTTAAAGCCTTTTGTTTTTTAGGAATATTGAAATTCTCATTATTGGTTAAAACGGCCACCAACTTAGCTTTACCCGCTGTGGTCTTTGTTCTATTTAAATATTGAAAAAAGGAACCAATGCCAAACAAATCAATGTCGTAACTAAAAGCATGTTTTGGATTTACAAATTCTTCTCCTGCTTCTAGCTCTTTAAAATCGCCCGACAAAACCTGCAATTCCAATGCATTGATTTGCACCAACAATTCCAATCGATTTTTTTCTTGCTTTAACTTTAAATGTCTTTTTAAAAAGAATGAAAAAACAGCAACACCTACAAGTCCACTAGCAATCATCAGCTCTGCATTTCCTGTATGGTAATAAATAAAAAATACAGCGATGCTAAAAATAGAAAACCGCAAAGCAGCCACAAGTTGTAAACTTTTAACGACCAATTTTAATTCTTTCTGAAATTTTTCTTTTTCAGTGGTATAAAATACTTCGGGACTTTTATTCATTTATTTTTTTACGCTTAACTTTTTCACTGTTTTTTTTGCTACTTCAAATTCCTCAGGCGTATTGATATTTTGAATCAAATCATCAGTCACTTCAACAACTTCTACATCAGAATTGATTAAAATTTTTCTAGGACAAGAATAACCCTGTGCTAAATATTGCAACAATATTGGGTAGGCTTTCGGTTCCCAAATAGTGACCAAAGGCTCCATAAAATCTTTACTTTTTCCTTTAATTGCGGTCGCTATTTTTTTAGAATTTCTTTTAGACAACAACTCTTGAACCAAGGCTTCATTTACAAAAGGCAAATCGGTAGCCAATACAATATAAGCCTTGTTTGGATCTTTCATAAAAGCAGAACAAATAGCTCCAAAGGGACCTAAGCCCACAAAAGCATCGCTAATGGTTTTATGTGTTTCAATTTTTTGATGCCCACGAACAGACACAAATGTCTCTATACCTTGACTCTCTAACAAACGTACCATAAAATCACGTTGTGGCTCGCCATGATAGTCTAACAACCCCTTATCCGTTCCCATACGAACACTTTTACCTCCCGCTAAAACAACACCGTCTACTACAGGAATATTATTTTCTACCTGCTTCTTTACTTCTGCAATAATAGCCTCTACATCCGTTAAATCGAACATAGGTAAATTTTTGCAATCTGGGAATTTTTCTAGCAAGCAATCAAAAATGGCAACCTCAGGACTTGTTTTTATAAAAAACTGAATATCCGAAATTTGATCTAATCGTTTATTAATTGAATTCTCTTTTTCCGGATCTAAAAACACAACTTGTTTTTTTCCTTCAAAATGATTTCCATTGATACAAGTCAGATCGTATTGAGCAAAATGCAAGGGATTGTTGTATTTATTTTCTGAAATAACACCTGAAAAATTAAAATTTCCTGAAGTATGAAAAGTATGTACATCAGTTGTAGGAGCTGTCAAGTCTTTGTTATGCGAAGCATCAACATAAGCAACTTTAGCAATTGCGTCTAATTTAGCTCCAATAGCCAAAACCAAATCTGAGATAACCCCACATTTTACGCCAACAAAAGACAATTCATTTGGAGCAAAAAAGCCGTTTGCTCTTTTGGTGATTTTTGTATGTTTGGAATGTTTTTTCATAAAAATTAATTTGTTAATTTTATATCTGATTTACCACCCGTTTTTTCTAGAAGCTTTACTTCTTTGATAATCATTTTTTGTGAAACCGCTTTGCACATATCATAAATTGTTAAAGCCGCAATATTCACACCCGTCAAAGCTTCCATCTCTACACCTGTTTTTCCTTCTATTTTAACGGTACAAAAAATTTCTATGTTTTCATTGTCTAGAATATCAATGGTAACATCTACTCCATTAATTAGCAAAGGATGACACATGGGAATCAATTCCGAGGTTTTTTTAACCGCTTGTATTCCTGCAATAATAGCCGTTTGAAATACAGGTCCCTTTTTTGTTTTTAAATCATTGTTCTCAAAAAGCGCAATAATTTCTTCTCCCAAAAACATACGTGCCACCGCAGTAGCCTGACGCTTGGTTATTTTTTTTTCACCGACATCCACCATTTTAGGTTGGTTGTCTTTGTTTATATGTGTAAAATCACTCACTACTTTCGTTTTAGTTTTCAGTTTTCAGTGCTGAGTTTTTAATTATTCAAATTCTGTTGCGTTGTTTTAACTATTGCCGTCAGCATTCGTATTAATTCATCTATATCCAATAATAAATGATCTACTTTCAACCTTGTCAATTCACTGTCATTTAATAATCGTAACCAATATTTAGTTTCTCTAGCTTCTTTAGATAAAATTGACATTTTTGCAATAAAATCTTTTTTACTCTGCCCCGCCAAAGCTTCTTCTATATTCGCTCCAATCGAAGTGCCACTTCTTAAAAGCTGTTTCGATAAAACAAATTCTTTTTCTACTAGTAATTCTTTATATAAAGAAATTATGCCTAACGAAAACTTGTAACTTTTAGTTTTAATAATACTTTCTTTCATAGCTTTTTTTTAACTCAAAACTAATAATTAAAAACTTAAAACTATCTATAACGTAATATCGGAAAAGCTTCTCCTTTTTTAAATTCGTTTCTATCTTCAGGCAATTCAATAAAGGCATCTGCTTCCACTAAATTAGCTAAATCTCCAGAGCCATTTCCTGTCTGCGGAACGGCAATTAAAACGCCATTTTCTTGTAACAGTTTTACTTGTAAGAAATAGGTCATAGAAGGTTTAAAAGCAAAATCTTCACTCAACTTAGCAATCGGCAAATCTAGAGACATGCCCATTGATTTTTTATACCAAGGATAAAAATATTTTAAACAATTTACATAGGTAGAAACAGGATTCCCTGGAAAGGCAAAAACAACCGTTTGTTTTTTAGACGTATTCTTATCTTCTTCTAATTCACTCGTACTTAAAACAGCACTGCGTCCGAACCAAAAAGGTTTGCCAGGTCTTTGTTTTACCTTATGAAATAATTTCTCAACACCTAGTTCATTTAGCACCTCTGGGATATAATCGAACTTTCCTTTGCTTACTGCACCACTAAAAAGTAGCGTGTCATAATTCTTTAAAAACTGACTGATATTTTCCTTTAAACTCTCCTTATCATCTGGCAAATGTGCCGTGTCTGCTTTTATTTGCAAAACCGACAATAAAGAAACAAGACTAAATACATTACTTCTTCGAATTTGATGTTCTAGCGGGACTTCATCAACCCCTACCAATTCATTTCCTGTAGAAATAATCATTACTTTTGGCTGTCTCAAAACCTTTACATACGATTTTCCTACGGTTGCCAAAACACCAATTTCAGCCGCGGTAATACACGTATTTTCATGAATTAAAATATCATTTATTTTTCTATCTTTTCCTTTGACATGTATATTTTGAAGTGACACGACGGAACTTACGCTCACCGTAGCCATTCCATTTTCAATAGCAATCAACTCATAGGGAATGACAGCATCTGTGTTTTTTGGAAGAACCGCACCTGTCATAACTTCCAAACAATTTTCGAAATTTTCTAAAGTCATTTGTGGACTCCCAGCTGCCTGAACACCTTCAATTAAAAAACTTCTTTTACCGTTTTCAAAAGCAGCCGCAGAAATAGCAATTCCATCCATGCAAACTCTATCAAAGGGAGGAAAATCTCTATCGGCAACAATCGTTTCTTTTAAAACCTTGCCCAACGATTCTATAAAGGGTACCGTATCCACCCCAAAATATTGAGATTGACCAACAATAATGTCATAAGCTTCATCTACCGTAATCATGTACTTTTATTTTTTTGGCAATCTACTTACCATTATTTTCAAAATTGACAAACCATAAGCCATCATCAAGGTTTGATAAAAAGTCCAAAAGAATATATTTCGAAACGTCAATTCAAAGGCATCTTTTGCTTCACCAAAAAAAGCCACATCTACATCGCCTGAAGTATGCTTCCAAAACTTAAAGCCCACTACAAAAATGAAGATGGTAATTGCGAAATTCAACAAACCAAAAAATATTTTTTGAGCTATGGTTTTCCCTTCTGCAAAAGAAAATTTAATATAATGTAGGTTTAAATACAAGAATAAAAACAATACGGGAAATACAATTGGCACCGGTAAGTAATAATTTCCTGCAACTCCTTTCAATTGCAATATTTTTGTCAGGTCGAAATCCGAAATAATAAGCATAGACATTACTGAAACGATTAGCAATGCAATTATTTTTCGGTTGGTTCTTTTATAAATCATAGGTTTTTATATTTAGCCTCCGATAGAAGACATGCTCTCTGAAACATTTTTATTTTTCTTTCTATTGGCTTCGGCCACAAAACCATCTTTTGGCTTTTTAGAAACTAGATCGATAAATAGTTGTTTCAATTCTTCGTTACTTGCTCCGTTTCTTATAAAATCGCGAATACTGTACACCCCTTCATCAAAAAGACAATTTTTTAACTGTCCTGTAGAAGTCAATCTAATTCTATTGCAATCAGAACAAATAGTTCTTGTATAGGCCGGAATAATTCCAACAATTCCTTTTGCTCCTTCTAATTTAAAAAGACGTGAGGTTGATGATTTTACCAAAGGAAGTGTTTCAATGTTTGGATAGCCTGTTTTTATTTCGCCTAAAATTTTGGTATAATTCCAAACTTCATCCATGGCTCTTTTTCCAACACCGTTAAAAGGCATTTCTTCAATAAAACGAACTTCTATATTTCTATCTTTTGTCAATGCCACAAAATCGTTAATTTCATCGGTATTAACTCCCGACTGCACCACGACATTTAATTTTAATTTCAAACCACTTTTTTCTAGCAGTTCAAAAGTGTTCCATACTTCATCAAAAACATCTCTTCGCGTAATTTTTGCAAATTTTTCAGGACTCAAACTATCTAAGCTCAAGTTAACAGTTTTCACTTTAAATTTTGAAAGCTCTTCAACATGTTTTGCTATTCCAGCACCGTTGGTGGTTATATTTATTTCATCCAACAAATCGTTGTAAGACATCATTTTTATAAAACCCATCAAATCTTTACGCACAAAAGGTTCCCCCCCCGTTAAACGCACCTTATTCACTCCTAGCTCTGTCAAAACACGAGTTATTCGGTACATTTCTTTAAAAGTCAGTAATTCTTTTCGCTCTACAATATTTGCTCCAGCAGCAGGCATGCAATACGTACAACGCAAGTTACAACGGTCGGTAACCGCCAATCGCATATAGGTTATTTGCCTACCAAAAGAATCAACTAACTTGTTCATATTCATGTGAATTTTATAGCTTGTAAAGTTCCAACAAAAAGGCGTAAGAACAAAATATCTAGTAGCTTAAACTAGGATATGTATCAACTTCTATGAAGTTCCTAAAAGAAGCCCCTAATTATTATTCACTAAGAAAAAGTCCTGCAACTATAAGCTCTTTTTCATATAAGAAACAATACTATCTGAAGCACCCGTACTTGATTTTATAAAATCATCAGAAGCTTGACCTCTAATTTTTCTAAGTTCCGTGTTTTTCTTTAGCAACAACAACTCTTCCGAAAGTTGCTCAGCCCCTGAAGTCGCAACGCAAGCTCCGACTTTTATCAAATCTGAAGCCTCTTTAAATTTTTTATAATTTGGACCTATTACAATAGGCACTCCAAAAGTAGCAGGTTCCAATACGTTGTGTATACCACTTTTTGTATAGCCACCACCAACATAAGCCACATCGGCAATGCTATATATTTTGGTAAGTATACCAATAGTATCAATGATAAAGACTTGGTAATTTTTCAACTCTTTATTTTTCATTTCAGAATAAAGCACCACTTTCTTTTCAATACGTTTTTGCAAAGCATTAATTTCTTCTGCTTTTATATTATGCGGAGCAATGATAAACTTCTCGTCGGCACCCGCATGTGTATTGATATAAGCTACCAAATTGACTTCGTCTTCTTTCCAAGTACTTCCCGCAACTACCGTATAAGAATCGGCCTTAAACTCATTGATGAATTTTAACGAATTGTCTCTTTTCAGGATATCTGCTACTCTATCAAAACGCGTATCACCGCTAATGGTGTGATTTTCAAAACCAATAGTTTTCAGCAAATTAGATGAGTTTTCATCTTGAACAAAGAAATGAGAAAAGGTATGTAAATGATTTCGCATCCATTTTCCGTAAGACTTAAAGAAAATTTGGTTGGATCTGAAAATACCAGAAACCAAAAACGTAGGGATATTTCGTTTGTTTAATGCAGACAAATAATTTGGCCAAAATTCATATTTGATAAAAACAGCTAATTTTGGTTGCACACATTTAAAAAAACGATGGACATTCCTTTTTGTGTCCAAAGGCAAATAACAAACAAAATCTGCTTTTTCATAATCTTTTCTTACCTCATAACCAGAAGGAGAAAAAAAAGTCAATAGTATTTTATACTTCGGAAAATCTTGCTTTATTTTTTCAATAACCGGCCGTCCTTGCTCAAATTCACCTAAAGAAGCTGCGTGAAACCAAAGCACTTCATCTTCTTTTTGAAACGCTTTTTCTAAGTCGGCAAAAACATGCTTCCTGCCTTTAACAAAAAGTCCGATTTTATACTGAAACGGGGCTACAACCCGAAGGACAAAGCTAGAAATAAATACGAATATGGAATACAAGTGTTGCATGCAGTAAATGTAACAAAATAGTTTATTAGAAGTACTTTAAAAAGCAGTAAGTAACTTGAACTTATCAACTTCAAAAATAAAATTTACTATAATTAGAAACAAGAAAACTCCCTACCGATATGGAAGGGAGTTTTAAGATTGTAAAAATCTTATTTCTTAAGCTTCAAACGCTTCAATAGAAACATAAGACTTATTGTCTCTTTTCTTTTGGAATTTTACAACTCCATCAACTTTAGCGTGTAAAGTATGATCTTTACCCATATAAACGTTTTCACCTGGGTAATGTTTAGTTCCTCTTTGACGGATAAGGATATTTCCTGCTATTGCAGCTTGACCACCAAATATTTTTACTCCTAGTCGTTTCGATTCTGATTCTCTACCATTCTTCGAACTACCTACACCTTTTTTATGTGCCATAATTTTTAGGTTTTAATTCCTATATAGTATCAATAGGTATATTAATATTTTATTTTTCTTCTTTTTTAGCTGCTGCCTTTTTTGGAGCTGCTTTTTTAGCTGGAGCCTTTTTTGCTGGAGCTTCTGCATCATCTGCTGCTACTGCTTTTTTAGCTGCTGCTTTTTTCTTAGTACCACCTGCAGTAATACCTTCGATTTGGATTTCAGTTAAGAACTGACGGTGTCCGTTCTTTTTCTTGTATCCTTTTCTACGTTTCTTTTTGAAAACGATTACTTTATCACCTTTTAAGTGACCTAGAATTTTAGCTGTTACTTTAGCTCCTTCTATAGCTGGGGCGCCAATAGTTACATTTTCACCTTCTCCTACTAAAAGAACATTGTCAAAAGTTACTTTTGATCCTTCTTCAGACTGTAAACGGTGAACGTAAACCTTTTGGTCTTTCGCTACTTTAAACTGCTGCCCTGCTATCTCTACAATTGCGTACATATGTTTATGATTTAATTTTTTGTTTTGTTTAAAACGAGTGCAAATATACTTCTTTTTAATAAATAAACAAGAGCTTATTTTTACTTTATTTTTATTCCTACACCGCTTTCACTTTTCCTAACTAGACTCCTTTTTATATATTTACAGAAATAGATGCTTTATACATGAAAACAACTTTCAATTTTCTACTACTCTTCCTTTTAAGTTTCGGACCAACAAATAGCCATGCACAAAAGGACAACACAACTATAAAGCAGGTCCTGGACAAGTATTTTGAAGCAATTGGTGGCAAACAAAAAGCACTACAAGTAACAAGCTTCACATCAGAGTCAAAGTGTTTGTACAACGATAACGAATTTCTCTTTATTCAAAAATCGATGCTCCCAAATAGTTTTCTTCAAGAAATACGACTGTCAGATAAAATTATTTCCAAATTAGTTTTTAATGGCAAAACAGCACATAGAATACACAACCGCCAAAGAATAAAAGTGCAAACAAAAGAACTAAACAACTTTAAAAAGACAAGTGCAATTTTCCCTGAGTTTTCTTATTACAAAAACGCCAAATATTTAGGTATTGAGTATTTAAAAGAAAAAGCATACCATGTGGTCAAAACCGTTTCTAAAAAAATATACTACGACCGAGAGACTGGACTTAAAACACTATCGAAAACAAAATTAGACGCGAATGCGAATGAACAAAAAATTCACTTTTCAAAATATATCGCTATTGAAGGACTTAAATTCCCATCTAAATTTTCTTTTAGCATTGGAGAAGCTCAATTGGATTTTCAAACCTATCTTTTAACGTTAAATAGAGATGTGACTGAAAATGATTTTAAGTAGCTTTTTTATTCACTAAGAATACACCTAAAAAGATAACCCCTATGGAAAAAAATTGATACAGCGACAAACGTTCTCCATCTAACACTCCCCAAGCAACGGCAACCACTGTAATTAAATAAGTAATAGAAGAGGAAAATATAGGAGAAGATATTTGCACCAATTTGTTAAACAACACTTTGGCAATTGTGGTTCCAAGAAGCGCTAACAAAACAATATAACCAAAGGACTCTTGTACCAGCTCATTCGAAAAATCTACTTCAAAAAAACCTGAAAAACACAATATTACAAAAGCCGGTGGTATCAACAAGGTAAAACTTCCTGCCGTAATACTCAAAGCATCAATATCCAATAATTTACTTTTTACAATATTCATTCCCAAGGCATAACCTATAGAGGCTATAAAAATCAAAAGAGCATAGGCATAATTCTGCTCCGGATTTACCTGCATTCCATAAGCAATCAACATTAGTGTTCCTAGCAAACCAACAAACACCCCCACTATTTGTTTCTTTTGAAACACAAAATTAAAAAACAACGCCCCCAACAACATGGTAATTAAAGGCGTTAAGGAATTTAATATTGCCGATACGGAACTGTCTATTTCATGAATTGCAAATGCAAAAAAGAAAGCAGGAAAAAAACTAGCTATAAAACCAACCTGAGCAATTGGCATCCAGTGTTTCTTTTTAATTTTCAACACCTTCTTATAACTGAATGCTAACAAAACAAATCCCGCAACCAGAATTCGCAAAGCTCCTATTTGTATTGGAGAAAGACCTAACAATGCTTTTTTCATTAAAATAAAAGAACTTCCCCACATCAGCGAAAGTACTATTAAATACAACCATTTATTTTCTTTCATTTTCAACTTATTAGACATTGTTAAGGATTGTACAAAAATGAATGATTTTTCCGAATAATTAGATTAATCTACATAAATTTGTCCTATACTATTATAAACCTTTTCCTTATGAAATTAAGATATCTATTCCTTGCCTGCCTAACTGTACTTATATTGACAGTTGCTTGTAAAGACAATTCAAAAAACAACGCAAAAGAAGGTGCTACAAAAACGGAAGCATCGTATAAAACAGCCAACATTCAAATAGACGGAATGACTTGTGAAATAGGCTGTGCAAAAACTATTGAATCTAAATTATCAAAAACAGCAGGTATTGCTTCTGCTAAAGTTAATTTTGAAGCAAAATCGGGACAATTTACTTTTGACGAGAATACCATTTCTAAAGAAGAATTGATCAAAACAATTACTGCTATAGGTGGTGGTGAATTATACACTGCTAAAATAACAAGCATTGAAGAAGGTAATAGCACTTGCAAAACAAAAACCGCTTGCTGCAGTGCAGATGGAAAAACCTGCACTATGAAATGCAGTGCTGATTGCACTAAAAAAGATTGTGAAAAATGTGCTGCTAAACAAGAAGCTTGCAAAACCAAATGTGCTACCGATAAAATGGCCTGTTGTAAAAGCGAAAAAAAATGTGACACAAAAAAAGCTTGTTCTAGTAAAGATGCAAAAACATGCTCCATGAAATGCAGTGCTGACTGTACTAAAAAAGACTGTGAAAAATGTGCTGCCAAACAAGAAGCTTGCAAAACCAAATGTGCTACCGACAAAATGGCCAGTTGTAAAAGCGAAAAAAAATGCGACACAAAAAAAGCTTGTTGCAGTAAAGACGCAAAAACATGCACCATAAAATGCAGTGCTGACTGTACTAAAAAAGACTGTGAAAAATGTGCTGCTAAGCAAGAAGCTTGTAAAACAAAATGCGCTTCTGAAAAAAAAGCGTGTTGCAAAGACGCTAAAAAATAATCAGAACACATCCTGTTAAGAAATCCACTTGTAAAATTTACAAGTGGATTTTTTGATTTTAAAGAATAGCCATTTCCTAAAATAAATCCACCAAAATGACTTATTTTCGCAAAACATTTTAGCTAACTATTTCACGTGGAAAAACATTTTAAATCAATCGTAAAGGCAGCACTTATTTCTGTCTATTTAATTTTTTTAGCAGGCTCAATTGTCCGCATGACAGGTTCTGGAATGGGATGCCCAGACTGGCCTAAATGTTTTGGCTACTATATACCCCCAACAAGTGAAGAGCAAATCAACTGGCAACCTAATACAAGCTACAACAAAGGGACTATTATCATAAAAAACGAAGCTCTTATTGTTGCAAAAGATAATTTTAGCACACAAAACACTTTTAACGAAAGCCATTGGGAAGCCTACACAAAACACGATTACGCTATCTTTAATGTATACCATACTTGGACAGAATACATAAACAGATTGTCTTCTGTTCTTTCTGGATTTGTATTTTTAATCCTACTCGTAGCCGCCTATAAAAACAGAAAATTACACAAACAAATACTCCTCCTAACCTTTGGAGCGTTTTTCTTAATGCTATTTGAAGCTTGGCTAGGTAAAACAGTTATCGACTCTGTATTAAAACCATCTGTAATTACCATACACATGGTGGCCGGCTTATTTATTATCGCATTACTTTTAAAACTCTTGCATCTAATTTCTGACAAAGTCGCCAAAAACATTTCTTACAATAAAACATTCCATACTCTGCTTATTGTATCGATTCTATTTTCAATTATACAAATTAGTATGGGAACACAGGTTCGACAATTTGTAGACGAACAGGTAAAGTTATTTGGTTTTGACAACAAACAGATGAGTTTGTACAACCCTAATTTAAATTTCTATATTCATAGATCTTTTACCGTTGCTATTGTATTGGTCAACTTTTTTATATTCTACAAAAACGAAACTTTACAATTGAATTTTAAATTGCCTAAATGGATTTTAGGTTTAATTGGACTAGAAGCACTTACAGGAATTTTAATGTATTATAGCGATTTCCCGCTAGGAACACAGGCTATACATTTATTATCTGGAGCTTTGCTATTTGGCTTACAGTTTTATTTAATACTTCAACACGGAAAATTAAAACAACTAAAAAAATAACCGATCAGATTATTTTTTCCAACTCAGCGTTTCCATTAACTGAACAATATCCTTACGCAAGTAATGTACCGCAGGTAAAATAGAATCATAATTAGGTTTGGCATAAAAATAAAGCGCACCCGTTAAAAAATTATCGGTAGAATCTGTTGCGTGAAACTGAATTTGAGTAGCTGCATTTCCATAAACTTCAAACATTTTTCCATAAACTTTTCGATCCCTGTTTTCAAAAGGCATTGCTTGAATATCATCTGCCTTAATCATGTGCTTAAAAGTTAAGTTTTCAGCATCCTTAAACAATTCTCTTAAATTATTTTTTACAGGAGAATAGGTCAACACTAATGTTGCTTTCATATTAGGATATTCCACATCAATCCAATTGTTTTTTTTTAAGTGAATTTTTGCACCTGAATTGTAACGAAATTCAAAAGGTAAATTTCCAACCAACATATTATATTGTGCCGTTCTATAATCTAAACGCAAATAAGAAGCAGGTTTTGGAAGTTGCTCCTCCTTGCAAGAAACAAATAACAGAAGTACCGCAAAGGGTATAAAAAATAATTTATGAAACTGCATTTCCTAATATAGTTACTTTCAATCTTTTCAATCTTTTCCTGTCTACAGACTCTATTGTAAATAAGTAGTTTTCGAAAGTGATCTTTTCTTGTTTTTTTGGAAACTTACCCGAAATTTCCAAAATAAATCCGGCCAATGTTTCCGACTCTCCTTTTTGCTCTTCAAATTTCGTATCAGAAATATCAAGCACTCTGTAAAAATCTTTTAAGGTTGTTTTTCCTTCAAAAATATAATTGAATTGATCTAGTTTTGAATACGACAAATAATCGTTTGCATATTCATCACTAATATCTCCCACAATTTCTTCTATAACATCTTCTAAAGTCACCAAACCACTAGTTCCTCCATATTCATCTACCACAATCGCTAAATGGTTCTTTTTCTCTTGAAAGTCGACTAATAAATCATCTAGCTTTTTATTTTCAGGAACAAAATAAGGAGCACGAATTAGCGTTTGCCAATTAAATTCCTTCTTTGTGATATGTGGCAATAAATCTTTTGCATAAAGCACTCCAATTATTTCATCAATATTTTCGTGATACACAGGATTTCTAGAATAGCCATTTTCTACAATTTTATCCAAAACACCTAAAAAAGGCTCATCATCAGCAATTGCAAACACATCTATTCGAGGTTTCATTACCTGTACCGTTTCTGTATTTCCAAAAGCGACAATTCCTTCTAAAATATTCTTTTCATCTTTTGTGGTAGCCGCGTCTGAAGTCAACTCAAAAGCTTGCGACAATCTTTCAACAGAAAAACCGCTGTTCTTTTTCCCTAGCCTATTCTCAACAATACCTGTAAGTCCTGTTAAAAGTGAACTTAGCGGAGCCAAAAGATGACTCAACAACAATATTGCTCTGGACATGTTTTTAGAAAACGCGTCGGCATTTCTAGTGGCATACACCTTCGGTAATACTTCGCCAAACAATAAAATTAAAAAGGTAATTAAAACAACCTCAATTAAAAATCGAATGTTCTCAGAAATATCCGCTAAAAAAACGGTTCCCAAGGAAGCAAAAAGCAAAACAATTAAAATATTGATAAAATTATTCGCAATTAATATAGTGGCTAATAATTTTTTAGGTCGGTCTAATAAATCAATAACAATATTTCCTTTGACGCTATTCGATTTTCCAATTTCTTCCAAATTAGTTTTAGTCAATGAAAAAAAGGCAACTTCAGCACCGGATACTAAGGCTGAAGATATTAAAAGACCTATTAAGGCAAGCGCCTGTATAACGACATAAATATCGATTGAAGAAGAAGTTAAAGTACTAATGGGTTCTGGATCCAATTATAATATTTTTTAAAATGGCAAATCGTCATCCATAATTTGAGACGAAATATCTATTTGTTTATTTGTAGCTTGTGAATTGACATCTAGTTCTGATGTCGACAAAAAGGTCATATCTACCACATGAATTTCGGTAGCATATCTTTTAGCGCCATCTTGTTCCCACTGCCTAGTTTTTATTTTGCCTTCGCAATAAACCTTATCACCTTTCTTAAGGTATTTTTCACAAATTTCAGCTAACTTATTTTTTACAACAATATTATGCCATTCGGTAGAGGTAACTTTTTTCCCCGTTTGCTTATTTGTATACGAATCATTTGTAGCAATAGGAAAACGACCTATACTTCCACCACCTTCAAAATAGTGAACTTTTACTGCATCACCTAAATGACCAATCAGCATCACTTTATTTAACGTACCTGCCATAACATTTTATATGCCCCAAAAATAAAGAAATTTTGACACATTTGGGTTCAAAATTAGCTTTCTAGTAGAGATTCTTCTTTTTTTTCATGATTCGAATAAAATTCCTCTAAAAATTTATGAATAATTCTAGGAACCGCAAATTTATGCACCGTTTTCCAACAAATCAATTCCTCATTCTGAAAATCGCCATTAACCACCCAAAATTTAACAAACAAATGCTGGTGCGATAATTTGTGCACCCATACTTTTGGATTGTATAATTTCAAACTCAAATTACTACCTTTAGTCAAGGACAAATACTCAGAATTTTCAATCAATTCATTTGCCTCTATTTCACTATTTGTTTCTATCAACGGAAATTGAAATAAATTTTCCCAAATTCCTTTCCCTATTCGCTGCTCTAAAACAGTTTTCCCATCTGCAGAATTCAATACAACAAAATTAAAATATCGATTTCTAATTTTTATTTTCTTCTCTTTAAAAGGAAGCTCCGTTATTTTGTTAGAAGCATAAGCGATACATATATCATTTAAAGGACAGGTTTCACAAAGCGGGTTGGCCGGCTTGCACTGCAAAGAACCAAAGTCCATTAGTGCTTGATTGTAATTTCCTGGAGTTTTAGCAGGCAACAATTCCTGAGCCAATTCTTTAAATTGCTTGATTCCTTTGGATGAATTTATAGCCGTACTAATTCCAAAGCAACGAGACAAAACCCGATATACATTTCCGTCAACCACAGCCACTTCTTCATTATAACAAATGGAAGCTACGGCAGAAGCTGTATAATCTCCTACTCCTTTTAAAGCCAATAACTCTTTGTAAGATTTAGGAAAAACCCCCTTTAAATCGGAAACTATATACTTTGCTGAGAAATGCAAATTTCTTGCACGTGAGTAATAACCAAGCCCTTGCCATAATTTTAGCACTTCTTCTTCGGGCGCATTTGCTAAGTCGTTTACGGTTGGAAATGCCTCTAAAAACTTAAAATAATAAGACATACCTTGCGCTACTCGCGTTTGTTGTAATATAATTTCTGACAACCACACTTGATAAGCCTCCTTGTTTTTTCGCCAAGGCAAGTCACGCTTATTTCCTAAATACCACAATTCTAACCGATTACAAAACTCCATTCTCTATTTTTAGCTTTGCAATAATACATTATTTATTCCTTTAAATTTTAATGATTTAGCTTTTTGAAATTGAATTATTGTCATATATTTGCAGCCTGAATTTTTTTATAAAACACAACAGAAAATAGAATAAAATGACAAAAGCGGATATTGTATCAAGTATTTCAGACAAGTCGGGTATTGAGAAAGCAGATGTATTAGCAACTGTAGAAGCATTCATGAGTGAAGTTAAGGATGCTTTGGAAAAGGGAGATAATGTATACTTAAGAGGTTTTGGTAGTTTTATTATCAAGACTAGAGCAGAAAAAACTGGAAGAAACATTTCAAAAAACACTACTATTAAGATTCCTGCTCATAACATTCCAGCTTTTAAACCGGCTAAAACATTTTCAGAAGGAGTAAAAAACAACGTATTAGTAAAATAATAACTAATAAAATTATTAACCAAATCTGAATTCTCAGATTTATAAAACAGTACAATTATGCCAAGTGGTAAAAAAAGAAAGAGAGCAAAAATCTCTACGCACAAAAGAAAGAAAAGAGCAAGAGCTAACAGACACAAGAAAAAGTAAGGGTTCCTTACTTTTTTTTGCTGTTTAACAGCACACGTTCATTGAAATTGAAACTTTATGAAATTAAAGTTTCTTTGGGTATTATACCCTGTATTAAATTTAATCCATCTATGTAAGGATTGTATTCTTATGTAGTTAAAACTATTCGGAATGAAACTAGAATTGATTATCCGTTCAAATTCATCTGATATTGATTTTGCTCTACTAAAAGATGGTAAACTTATTGAATTTAATAACGAAACAAACAATAATAAATTTTCTGTTGGCGACATATTTTTAGCCAAAACAGGAAAAATATTAACAGGTCTAAATGCATCATTTGTAAATGTAGGTTATCCAAAAGACGGATTTTTACATTACCACGATTTAGGCCCACAAGTTCAATCGTTAAATAAATTCATTAAAAAAGTAAGCACAGGTAAATACAAAGATTACACTTTAAAAAACTTCCAATTTGAAAAAGACATTGACAAAAATGGAAGTATCGATCAAGTTCTTAAAACAAAACAAAACGTATTAGTTCAAATTGTAAAAGAACCCATATCTACAAAAGGCCCTAGAATCAGTTCAGAGATTTCTATTGCTGGTAGGTATTTAGTACTCGTCCCTTTTTCTAAACGAGTATCTGTTTCTCAAAAAATAGCAGACCCTAAAGAAAAGGAACGCCTTAAGCGATTGGCAAAAAGCATTAAACCAGCTGGGTTTGGTGTTATTTTAAGAACCGTTGCACAAGGAAAAAAAGTAGCCGAATTAGACAAAGATTTACAAAACTCATTAGAACGTTGGAAAAAAATGTGTGGGCAAATAGCCAATACAGAAACGCCAACAAAGGTTTTAAGCGAGCTAAACAGGGCATCTTCTATATTAAGAGATGTTCTTAATGATTCTTTTACTAGTATTGTTACAAATGATGAAACATTATTCCAAGAGATTAATGACTATTTACTGGAGATTTATCCAGAAAAGCAATCTATATTGAAATTACACAACCCAAAAACGCCTATTTTTGAAAAATATGGTATTGAAAGACAAATAAAATCAGCTTTTGGGAAAACAGTTTCCATGAATAAAGGTGCTTATTTAGTTATTGAACACACGGAAGCATTACATGTTATTGATGTAAATAGTGGAAATAGATCTAACAAAGCCAATTCGCAAGAAGAAAATGCTTTGGAAGTAAATATTATTGCCGCTACTGAAATAGCAAGACAGTTGCGTTTAAGAGACATGGGTGGAATAATAGTTGTTGATTTTATCGATTTACATTCTAATGAAAATCGTCAAAAATTATACGACCATCTAAAAGCCGAAATGTCGTTAGACAGAACAAAACATAAAATATTACCTCCTAGTAAATTTGGACTTGTACAAATAACTAGACAGAGAGTTCGTTCAGAAATGAACATTAAAACACAAGAGCCGAACCCTAATATAAATGGTGAAGTAGAAGCTCCTATTGTTTTAATAGAAAAATTACAAGTAGAATTAGATCGAATTATCGCAAATAAAGACAATTCAAAAACGATTGCATTACATGTACATCCGTTTGTTGCTTCGTATTTGCAAAAAGGAATTATTTCTGAACAAATAAAATGGTTCTTTAAATATAAAAAGTGGATTAAAGTATTACCAAGAGATGCTTACCAATATTTACAATATCGCTTTGAATTCAGATAACGTAAGTATTAGCAAAAAACATATCTAAAAAAAGCGCCCTATCAATTTGATAGGGCGCTTTTCTTGTTTAAGGTAGTAACTCTTAGTTATCAGCAATAACACTAGCTCCACCTTTCCATTCGTTTACACTTGCAATTCTTGAAGCTTCATAATCAACTTCTAACAAAGTTTCTCCTTTCCAAACAAACCACTTTCCTACTTTAGCACCTTTGTAATAATGTGCAATCGTAGTTTTTTTACCTTGCTTGTTAAACTGAATCCATTTTCCAGTTAATTTCTTTTCTGCATCGTAAAAACCTTGTTCTCGTACTTCTCCAGTACTGTAAAACTTAGTCACTTTCACCAAGTTTCCTTCTTTTTCATACTTTGGTGTATTTACTTTATTATTAGCAGTTATATCTTGAGCGTTTAAAACAAATGCGGTCATCACGAAGACAATCATCAATAGCTTTTTCATAATATTGGGGGTTTTAAGATTAATAGATACACAAACTTAAAAGTTATTTTACATTTAACCAACAATTTGGTAACATTAAATTAACATTGAAGCAAAACTTAACATTGGACTAAAACGACATCCCTACACAAAAATACCAAATATTACGATTAACATCTGGTGTCCAGGCGTTTATAATTTTAATAGGCCCCAAAATAGAATTATACCCATACATAAGTGCATAACCCGATTTTATGTCTTGAAAGACTTTTCCTCCATTGTAAATATCTAAATCCGTTCGTGCATAATTTCCGGCTAAGGCAATTGTGTGATCTTTAGCTATTTCATAACGCAGCTCCAACTCTCCTTTTAAATAAGAGTGATTGACCAGAGTTTCAAACTCATAGCCATAAAATCCAACATGATTATTGATCATATTATTACCATAACCTCCTAAGGAATATAAAAATTGGTCTGTCGTATTTGATCCTAAAGTTACCCCACCATCTACCGTTATATGAGCCGTTAACTTATGAAACATAGTTTTAACAGCAGCCAATTTTAATGTAGCTTGTGAAAACTGAGTGAAGTTATCCCAATAATCGGAAGAATTCATAAACCATTTGAATTCCCCATCTACCAAAAATCCATTTTTTGGAAAATACTTTTTATCATAGGTATCTAACTTTATATACCCCAAAGAATTTAAGTAATTACTTTTCTCAAAAAAGGTAGTCTCCATACTTAAGGTATTGGTATACAACTCTAAAAACTTATGCTCCAATCCAATCCCAACTGCAAATTTCTTATTATAGGTTGTTTGTAAATACGCCAAAGTCGTAAAATCAATATAATTCTTATCTATATGTGTCACCACATTGGTTATATCCGGAACTGCTATATTAAATTTAGTAAAACTAGAATTCACGCCATAACTGGTATAAAATCCGTTGTCAACAAAATAATTAAAATTGGTTCTTATATTATCTCCAATTACAATATCGGCAGATAAAATATCATTTTTTTGCAACAAATGCTTGCTCGTAAAATTCATTAAAAAACCCGACTTATAAATAGGGTCGTAGTTTAAGCCTAGCCGTATATGACTAGCCACATTGTTTTCTTCCATGTTAAACTTCAACAAATAGCTTCCGTCCTTTTTTTTCTTAAAATTATAATTAATCAAATTAAAATCTTTTGAAGAAGCCAAGTCTCCTATTTTAGTATTCAATTCATTATAACTTAAGGAGTCTCCCATTTTAAGTTTTAACTTACCAAGAATATAGGCTCTTGAATAATGGTTCAAATTATTCATAGAAAACTGTGAAACTTTGTATTTCTTTGCTCGTATTACTTTTCTATGAAAAGCAGCTACTTCATTTATTTGTTGAAGCTTAGCAATCGCCTCAAATTCTTTTTGGTGATCTATTGCCGACTGCTCTCCCAAATCAATAATCTTCGCAATATTGTCAAATGAAGTTACCGAAAAATCATGAATTTTGGGACTAATATGAATGGTTAGCTTTTTTATTTTCTCGGCATCATTGCCATACATTTGATAATTCACAATCTGATTTAAGACATCAATAACTGTCGAAACATCTTTGTATTTTTCAAGTTTTCCTTGAACATTAACTCCTATAATTATAGAAGCGCCTTTTTTTTGCATTTCATCTACCGGAAAATTATCTGAAATACCTCCATCAATATAAGCTTTCCCATCAATCATCATAGGATCCAAAAGTGTTGGCAAGGAAGCACTTGCGCGAACTACAGCTGGTAAATAGCCCTTTTCAAACACCTTTTTTTTGCCGGTTTCTATATTGGTTCCTATACAGAAAAAGGGAATGGGCAGCTTCTTAAAATCTTGGATATGATTGACATGTTCTAACAACAAGCTTAAACCATTATAAACACTTTGCCCTGCGGCAATTGCCTTAGGCAACTGCACTTTTTTATTTCGTACAGGAAAAGTTAACAGTGTTTTTTCACCATATTGCTTTTCAAAAAAAGACGTTTGACTTCTCGCAAATTTATCTTGTAAAAAAGTAGGGAAATCAATTGCTCTAATAATTGAATCTATATTTTCAGGAGAATATCCTGATGCATATAACGCACCAACAACCGCCCCCATACTAGTCCCTCCAATATAATCTATCTTTACACCCGACTTTTCTAAAACTTTTAATACCCCAATATGGGCAAACCCTTTCGCTCCACCTCCACTTAAAACCAAACCAACCTTTGGTGGTTTTGACTTACTTTTTTCCTGCGAAAACACCGGAAACATTAGTAATAACAGGAGATAAAAAAAGCCAGAAAATTTCATGTATTTTTTTTTATAAAGATAAGTAAAGTTTGAAAAACAGACGGATGCACTTTCAAATACTTTTTAGAGAATTATTGACCGTACATACCTATTAACATGCTCTACCTAAAGTCGCTATAAAACAAATACTTTAGAATTATTGTTCTTTTTTTAAGGCTTGATGAAACTCAAAAACCTTTTTAGCTCGAGAAGCTCCAATCACACTTGTCAAACTTTCAATACTCGCTTCTTTAACTCTTTTTACCGATTTATAATATTGTAACAAGGTTTCAATTGTTTGCTTTCCTACACCCGGAATTTGTTCTAATTCTGTTTGAATAGCTTGTTTGCTTCGTTTATTTCTATGATGCGTAATTCCAAATCGATGGGCTTCATTTCTTAAAAACTGAATGATTTTCAAGCTTTCTGAAGTCTTATCCAAATACATCGGAATTGGATCGCCTGGATAATAAATTTCTTCCAAACGTTTGGCGATTCCAATAATGGCAATTTTTCCTCGTAAGCCTAACAAATCTAAACTTTTTAAAGCGGAAGATAACTGTCCTTTTCCCCCGTCAATAACTATTAATTGTGGCAATGGCTCGTCTTCTTCTAGTAATCTTTTATAACGCCGAAAAACCACCTCTTCCATTGAGGCAAAATCATCAGGGCCTTCTACGGTTTTTATATTGAAATTTCGATACTCTTTTTTACTTGGCTTTCCATCTTTAAACACCACACAGGCTGCCACCGGATTTGTTCCTTGAATGTTTGAATTGTCAAAACATTCAATATGCCTCGGCTCCGAACTCAAACGTAAATCTTTTTGCATTTGTGCCATAATTCGTTTTACATGACGGTCGGGATCTACAATTTTTATTTGTTTAAAACGATCTTGTCGATAATATTTGGCATTTCGTTCAGACAGTTCCACAATCCGTTTTTTATCGCCCAACATAGGAACCGTAACTTTTACTCCTGCTCCAATATTTACTTTAAAAGGCACATAAATTTCTTTGGAAATAGAATTAAAACGTTGACGAATTTCTACAATAGATAGCTCTAATAACTCTCTATCTGTTTCTTCCAACTTTTTCTTAATCTCGGTTGTATGCGATTGAATGATAGACCCATTCGCTATTTTGAAAAAGTTCACATAGCCATAACTTTCATCGGAAATAATAGAAAACACATCTACATTATTAATAGACGGATTCACAACGGTAGATCTTGATTGGTAATTGGCTAATAAATCTAATTTTTCCTTTATTTTTTGCGCCTCTTCAAATTCCATTTTTTCTGCAAATGAAAACATCAGTTTTTCAAAAGTTTCTAACGACGATTTAAAATTACCTTTGATAATATTTTTAATCGATTTTATAGAGGCTAAATATTCTTCTTCACTTTCGTAATTTTCACAAGCACCTTTACAGGTTCCAATATGGTAATCTAAACAGACTTTGTATTTTCCTTGACTTACATTCTGTTCGCTCAGGTCAAAATTACAGCTACGCAATTGGTACAATTCTTTAATCAAATCTAACAAAGCCCTTGCTGTACGAACGGAAGTATAGGGACCAAAATATTCTGAGCCATCTTTAATTACTTTTCGAGTCATAAAAACCCTAGGAAAACGTTCTTTTTTAATGCAAATCCAAGGATAGGTTTTATCATCCTTTAGCATCACATTGTACTTTGGCTGATGCTTTTTTATCAAGTTGTTTTCCAACAATAAAGCGTCGGTTTCTGTAGCAACAACAATATGTTTTATATCACGAATCTTACTCACTAAAACACGTGTTTTTCCATTCTCATGGTTTTTATTGAAGTAAGAAGAAACCCGTTTTTTTAAATTTTTAGCTTTGCCTATATACAGCAACTGGTCATTTTTATCATAATATTGATAAACGCCTGGCGAACTTGGCAAAGTTTGGACTTGTATTTTTATGCTTTCAGACATGGTTGCTAAAATAGGTATTTTACCCGTATTTTTGTTGAATATACCGGAATCCTTAAAAAGGAATTTCTTTATATAAAAACTGCCTAAAATTACGTTATTTTGTAATTCATTTTATTCCTATGAACAAACTAGACCTTCGAAATAAATACAAAGCACTCCGCCAAAACTTAACGGCTGTCGAAGTGGAAGATAAAAGTATCGCCATTGCCAACCAATTGTTGAAGTTAGATATTTGGTCAAATTTGTACTTCCATTTATTCCTTCCTATAAAAGAACAAAACGAAATAGATACAGAACATATTTTAAACATTCTATTTGCTAAAAACAAAGAAATTGTCGTCTCCAAATCCGACTTTACAACGGGAAACATGCAGCACTTTTTATTGACAGAAAATACGCGGTTCAAAAAAAATGAGTACAATATTCCTGAACCTATTGATGGTATAGAAGTTCCCCTTGAAAAATTAGATGTTGTTTTTGTGCCCCTCCTTGCCTATGACCAAAACGGAAATAGAGTGGGCTATGGCAAAGGATTTTACGATCGTTTTCTAAAAAACACCAATGCCCTAAAAGTTGGCCTTTCTTTTTTTGAAGCAGAAGAAGAAATACAGGAGCTGTTTGAACAAGATATTCCTTTGGATTTCTGTGTTTCTCCTAACAAAAATTATTCTTTTTAAAAATCGTAAACTACTTTACAAATGCCCTAGCTATATGCAGGGCTTTTTTATAAACCACATTAAAAAAATCCAATTCTAAAAACACTTCTGTTTCAAAGTTTTAACTGTTCTAACGAAATTTAAAAATATTTCACCATATTTGTATGATGTACTACAAAAATACACATATCATCAATTCATTATTATAGTAAAATTCAATCCTTATGCTTTTTATCAAAACCTTTAAAACAGTCGTAATTCTTTGCCTTATTTGTTGTATTTCCTGCAACTCTAAAAAGAAAACACAAGAAATTCAACCTCCAAACATCGTATTAATTATAGCCGATGACGTGAGTTGGAATGATATTGGACCCTACGGCCATAAATCTGTTAGAACCCCAAACCTTAACAAATTAGCCAAGGAAGGTATGACTTTTACTGAGGCTTTTTTAACAACAAGTTCTTGTAGTCCTAGCAGAACAAGTATCATTTCAGGGCTTTATCCACACAACACAGATGCTGAACAACTGTCGTGGCCCTTACCTGAAGATAAAAAAACTTTTGTGCAAGAATTAAAAAATGCAGGCTACTGGACGGGTTTAGCTGGGAAATATCATATGGGAGACCCAGTAAAAGATGATTTTGATGAACTCTTAGAAATGCAATGGAAAGATGCTCCTATCGGACTAGACAGACGTTTAGTTGGTGATGGAAGCGGCTGCGACGAATGGTTAAAATTATTAAGAAACAGACCCAAAAATAAACCTTTCTTTACCTGGTTAGCTTCCTTTGATGCGCATAGACCTTTTTACAAAGGCATGAGTAAAAATCCACACCAAGCAAAAGACGTAGTGCTTCCTCCATACATGCCAGCTACAGAAAAAGTTAAAGAAGATTTTGCTTTGTATTACGACGAAATTGAAAGAATGGATACCTATATTGGAAATGTAGTTGTTGAGCTAGAAGCCCAAGGGGTTGCTGAAAACACGGTAATTTTATTTATCTCCGACAATGGTAGAGCTTTCCCTAGAGACAAAACAACCCTTTACGATGGTGGTATCAAAACACCATGGATTGTAAAATGGCCTGCCAAAATTAAACCGAACACAAGAAACAACAACCTAGTAAGTTCATTAGATATTGCACCTACTTTTATGAAACTGGCTGGCTTAACTCCTTTGAAAGATTTTGAAGGTGTTGATTTATCTCCGCTACTTTCTGATACAACTATCGTAGCCAGAAATGAAATTTACGCAGAAGATCATTTTCATGATTTTGAAGATTACACCAGAGCTGTAAGAACAAAGAAATACAAATATGTAAAAAACTACTATACAGACTTACCAAATACGCCTTCGGCAGATATTATTAGAGGAAGAAGCTGGCAAAGTATGAAAGAAGAAAAACTGAAAGGTTCTTTAAATACCGATCAATTAAAATGTTTTGAAATTCCAAGATTGGATGAAGAATTATTTGATATTGTAACAGATCCTAATGAATTGAACAACCTAGCCTCAAATCCTGCCTACCAAGATATTTTAGTAGATATGAGAAATCGTTTGGCAAAAATTAGAACAGAAACCAACGACATACTACCTTCTCAAAGAACTAAAGACGACTTTTTTAGAGAAACAGGACTGCCTACAAAATACAGAATTCGACCAAGACCTTCAAAAGCTGTTTATATGAAAGCGCAAAAGGATGGTATTATTTTAATGAACCCAGACATGAAATAAAATACGATTTCACAAAATAGAACAAGTCAAAATTTATAAATACTAAGAGGCGTGACAAGTAGAATTCACAAATCTTAGTATTTTCTTTTTAAAAATAAGTAACTTTCACCTTAATTTTCTATTTCAAACAAACTAAAAAATGCAAGCATCAATTCAAAAAACACCCTTTAAAAATGGTTTGCCTTTAGAATTTGAAATCATAGATTTAGAAAATGTTTTTTATAAAAAAGCAAGTATGATGACCACGCCGCATCGTGCCCAATTTTACCATATTCTTATTATTGAAAAGGGATCAGGTACCCATTATATCGATTTTAAACCTGTAAGCATTGAAGACAAAAGCATTATTTTTATTCCTCAAAATAGTGTCAACCTCTATGATATAAAAGGTTCCTATACCGGAAAAGCAATTTTGTTTACTGACAAATTCTTTTGTAAAAACAAAGAAGATGGGCAATTTTTAAATACAACTATGCTCTTTAGTAGTTTGTACGACATTGCCAAATTTAAAAATGACACTATTTCCTCCGAAGTAAACCGCTTTTTAAACGCCATGCAAACAGAATATGTAAGAAACCCCGACGTTTCACAATATAGCATACTGCATAATTTATTGCATATTTTTTTATTGCAATCAGAAAGAGAAATGCGCAAGCAAGGTTTTAAAGAACTACAACCAAGCACCAACCTTACTACGGTCCTGAATTTTAGAAATTTATTAGAAGAACAGTTTCAAACAGAAAAATCTGTAAAAACTTACGCTGCAAAAATGATTCTTTCAGAAAAACAACTGCACAAAGCCACCACAGCAATTTTGGACAAAACACCCAAACAAATTATTGACGAACGCATCATTCTTGAAGCCAAACGATTATTAGTTCATAGCAAGCAAGCCGTTAAAGAAATTGCCTATGAACTAGGTTTTGAGGAACCTACCAATTTTATCAAATATTTCAAAAAACATTCGTCGCATACACCTAACGAATTTAGAAAGCGCTACTAATCGCTTTTCCTTTTGTGGAGTAAAAGTATCACTCTTAGGCGTAAACTTACCTTTCCTACATTTCACAACTATTGCAATTTTGTCGTGTACAATTAAATAAAAACAAACACAATGAAAAATTTAGTATTTGCCATAGTAATTGGAGCAACAGCCATTGCTTGTAACCAAAAAAAAGTGGAAAACAAAACAATTAAAAAGGTAGAAAAAATGGAAATCTCAAACACACAAAAGGTAACAGAACTTTTAAAAAGTATTGAAACCGGTGCGCAAGAACCTGCGGGATACATCAACCCAAATAAATACATACAACACAACCAAGGTGTTGCTGATGGCTTAGCCGGTTTTGGAGCTTTGTTACAACAAATACCTGCAGGAACAGCAAAAGCAAATACGGTACGAGTTTTTGAAGACGGAGACTTTGTAATAGCGCATACTGATTATAATTTCTTTGGACCTAAAGTAGGATTTGATATTTTCCGTTTTGAAAATGGAGCCATCGTGGAACATTGGGACAATCTTCAAGAAAAAGTAACGCAAACCGCTTCTGGTCGTACTCAAATTGATGGTTTTACAGAAATTACCGATCTTGACAAAACAGTAGCAAACAAAACACTTGTAAAAAATTTGTTGACAGATGTTTTTTTTGGAGCCAATCCTACTAAAATTACAGACTATATTTCTACAGAAAAATACGACCAACACAACCCAAATGTTAAAGATGGTTTGGCTGGATTAGGAGAAGCTTTGGCTTCTTTAGCTAAAGCAGGTATGCCAATGGTGTATGAAAAAAACCACACCATTTTAGGACAAGGAAATTTTGTTTTATCTGTTTCTGAAGGCATCTTCCTTAAAGAAAAAGTTTCTTTCTATGACCTTTTCAGAATTGAAAATGGAAAAGTTGTAGAACACTGGGATACCATCGAAAAATTAATTCCAGCAGCGGAAGCTAAAAACAAAAACGGGAAATTTAATTTCTAAATTTTAAATCACTTTAGCTACAAAAGGGAAACAACATAAGGCTTGTTTCCCTTTTTTTATTCTCTAAAACATCAAAAAAAGCAACTCCTCACCCATCCTAAAGCCTAGAAAAAGGCTGCTTTGAACTACAAATAATGGTTTTAATCCTACTTCGTATGGTTTTGTCTAGTTTTTAATCATTCCTAAAAGCAAATTTAATGCTAATTAATAAAGATATTTGAACAACAACTCAATAAGAAGTATACATTGTTTCAATAATTTAATGTTTATTATGAAGAATCTAATTCTAGCTATTCTAGTCGCAAGCACAAGTATTGCTACCTATGCTCAAAAAAACAATCCTTTTTTTAATGCCATAGCCAAACACAAAGTTCAATCAGATCCTTCTGTTGAATGGAAAAATTTTGGTCCAGGCATGTCTGGCTACAATGAAGAACTTTGGTGCCACCCCACCGATGAAAATGTTTTATTTATGGGGCCTGATATGCATGTTGCTTATGGTTCTTGGGACAATGGAAAATCATGGCAGACGATTAAAGATTCTGATGGTTTTGGAAAAGATTTAGAGCGGGTTCTAGACATTGATTTTTCGAGACAAAACCCAAATTTTGGTTTGGCTTTAGAAAGAAGTGGAACGATTTACGAAACCAAAGACAAAGGAAGAACTTGGAGTTTGGTGCACACCCTTCCGAAGAAAAAAAATTCTTACACCAATGTACATACCCAAATTGCCATCCACCCTACCAATGACGCTATTTGGTTTGTTGGTGCTGGTGATTTTTGGAACGTTAAAGAAAATCACAGATCTAAAAAAAACATTCATGGGAAAATTCATCGCAGAGCTCAATATGGCTATGTATTAAAAACTACTGATCATGGTAAAAGTTGGAAAAAAGTTGCGGATCATATTTCTAAAGATTTAGATGTTGCCAGAATTATTTTCAATCCAAAACAACCTGAAAAAGTATTTATCGCCACCAATTATGGTTTTTTTGCTAGTAATGACGGTGGTGAAAATTGGAAAGCAAGCAGCAAAGGTTTGCCTAACAACCTGCCACGCGATTTAACTTCGTATTACAACCCGAAAACAAAAGAATTTATTTTGTATTTGGTGGAACAAACGGTTTATGAACCTAAAGGAAAAAGCATCACCACCAAAGGTGGTGTGTATAAAAGCACAGACAATGGCCAAAACTGGCAAAATATTACAGGTGACCTTGGCGTTAACTTTAACAAAATCACCTACAGTCACCATAGAAATAATTACCACAGAGCTTTAAGTTATTTTTTAGGTGAAAATTCAAAAGCATTGTATCCTAAATTTCCTGAGAACACCTATTCGGCATTTAATAGAATTGTTGTAAACCCAATTAATAAAGACGAAATTTATTTGGTAGCCAACCAACGTCATGATAAAAGTTTTGGTCCTGGTGACGCATGGAAAACGACAGATGGTGGTAAAACTTGGGTAATTTGTGCGCGTGCTGGTGAATACTGGTTTACAAAAAAGGACAAAGCTTATTGGGAACAAAAAGGAAATCCTGTTGGAGCCAATGTAGAATTCTCACATGTAGGTCGTGCCTATAAGGAAGAAAGCGAAACCCGATTTGGAAACCGATTATTGGCCATCAACTCAAAAGGAGATGTCTTTATCGGTATCGGTCAACAAACACATCGTTCATCAGACAAAGGTGCTTCTTGGCAACAAATAGATGATATTGAAACGGCTCCTGGCAGCAATGCTTGGATTGGTCGTGGTGATAGCGATTTACCAGGAAGATTTATGCTTTTAGAAACTGGAATTAAAGAAAGGTATTTACTTTGTAGTGGTGAACATGGTTTATGGCAAACCGCTCCGCTAGGAAACTATCCCGACAAAGATGCTGTGGCGGTCACACAAATTGAAGGTCAAGTTCACGACTATGGTGGAAATCACGCGGCACATTCCATTTCAACTGTAGCGGTTCACCCAAACAATCCTGATGTTATTTATGTGCTTTCTTGGAGACAAGAACACAGAGGTAAACTAAGAAGAACCCAAAACGGTGGAAAAACTTGGGAGAATATTTCTACCATATTTGAAGGAAAAAACAGCCCACACCAAGGGCTTGCTATGATGTATTCTTTAACTATTGACCCCACAGAGCCAAATACTATGTACTTCTGTTCTATCAGAAAACCAATTTCTGAAGTTGGAAAATCTGTCAAAGAAGAGGTACTTAAAAAAGGAGGCTATGGAGTTTATAAATCTACAGATGCAGGTTACACTTGGAAACTTTACAACAACGGCCTACCTCAGCAATCAAGTGTTCGAAGAATTGTGATGGATCCTAAAGATTCTAATATTTTATACGCTTGTTTAAATAAAAGTTCTGGCAAAGAACCTGCTGGTTTGTATATCTCTAAAAACAACGCTAAAACTTGGAAAAAAATGGATATCCCTTCTGAAATTCAAGGAGTGAATGATATTTTTATTGATAGAAACACCAATGACATGTATCTTTCTTGTGGCTATAGAAACGGTGCTTTAGAAAGTGGTGGTGTTTGGAAAAGCAGCAACAAAGGAAAATCTTGGAAGAAATTTTTCAAAGCCCCTTATGTGTGGCAAACCGAAGTTTCTCCAATAAACTCAAATATTATTACCGTAAATGTTCCTGCTCAAGTAGCTACAAAATTCAATCAATTTAAAAATCCTGGAATTTATTTAACAAAAGATGCGGGTAAAACTTGGAGCAAAATTAACAAAGGAATTGGACAGCCAGATAAAATGGTAGATGTAAAGCCTGATCCTTACAATGAAAATATTATTTGGAGTGCCGCCTGGGGAAGTGGTTGGTTTAAGGCAATTATCAAATAACAAAATAGCGAAACTCAATCCTATGAAAAATAGTTCCCTATGTAGCTTTGTCATATTAAGTATACTATGCTTTACTAGCTGCCAACAAAACAACTCAGAAAACCGAATCGCTTTTTTCAGAAAAATTAAAACAGAAAAAATCATTTCCGATCCTGCTGTTGAATGGAAAAGTTTTGGTCCTGCAATGTCTGGTTATTGCGAAGGATTTTGGTGTCACCCTACAGATCCGGATGTTTTATTTATGGGTCCCGACATGCATGTTAGTTATGGGAGTTGGGACAGCGGAAAATCTTGGCAAACACTTAAAGATTCTGACGGTTTAGGAAAGGACATGAAAAGGGTATTGGATATTGAATTCTCACTTCAAAACCCAGATTATGGAATGGCCTTAGATTGGAATGGTTGGGTATACGAAACCAAAAACAAAGGACGAAAATGGAACAAAATTGCCGAATCTGGAAAAAGTTACAAGGAAATTGGCATCGACCCAAACGACCCAGATTCATTTAAAAAAGGATGGTATTTTGAACAAGAGGGAACTAGACATAGCGAAATAGCGGTAGATCCTACAAATGATAAGATTTGGTATATTGGAGCTGGAGATTTTTGGAATGTAAAAAGCAACCACCGTTCTTTAAAAAAGCCAAACGGTGTACAATTTAAATATGCTTCCTATGGCTATATGCTTAAGTCGGAAGACAAAGGTAAAAGCTGGACAAAAATTACAAAGGGCTTAACTGAAAACACAGACATTGGTAAAATAATTGTCAATCCAAACAATTCTGCTCAAATTACGATGCTCACCAATCATGGCTTATTGCTTAGTACTAATGGTGGATTGACATGGAAAAACAATAGCAAAGGACTGCCCAACAACTTGCCCAGAGATCTGACTTCTCATTACAATAAAAACACAAAAGAATTTAGTTTGTTTTTAGTAGAGCAAACGTTTTATTCAAAAAATAAAAATACGGTGACTGCTAAAGGCGGGGTTTTTAAAAGTACCGATGGTGGTTCTAACTGGACAGACATCAGTGGAAATATGGCTTTTGACATGAATGCGATTAATTTTTCTTCTGAAGTTGATCGTTTTCATAAAACCATGGGATATTGGTTTGGCATAAGCAAACAAACCTCCAAAGAAACATTTACCCAATTACCTAAAAAAACTTTGCCCGTTTTTAACAGAATTGTTGTCAACCCTTTAAACAAAGAAGAAATTTATATTTCCTTCAATAAAAAACACGATTTTACTTTTGGTCCTGGCGATGTTTGGAAAACGGAAAATGGAGGAAAAACATGGACTGTTTGCGCACGTCAAGGAGCCTATTGGAAAAGCAATAAAGACACGGCTTATTGGAAAAGCAGAAACAATCCTACAGGAACAAATGTTGAATTTGCACACCTTCAAACCTATATGGACAATTCAAATGCTACTTCGGGCAACCGTATGATGCGTATCAATTCTTTGGGTGAAGTTTTTATTGGTATTGACCAACAAACCTTAAAAACAGCTGACCATGGAAAAACCTGGAAGCAAATAGACGATGACGAAACTGCTGCCGGCAGTAACAAATGGATTGGTAGAGGCGCTAGTAATTTACCTGGACGATTTTTAATTCTTGAAACAGGCATAAAAAACAGAAGATTACTTTGTTCTGGCGAACATGGACTTTGGCAAACCACAACTATTGAAAACAGGAAAGACAAGCAAGCCGTGGCTGTTGAGCAAATTGAAGGACAAGTACACGATAAAAATGGAGTTCATGGCGCACACTCTATATCCACAGCCGCCGTACATCCTAAGGATCCAAATACCATTTTCTTTTTAGCATGGAGACAAGAACATCGAGGAAAACTTCGAAAAACTACAGATGGAGGAAAAACTTGGGAAAACATTGCTACCATTTTTGAAGCTGCTAACAATTCTTGGCAGAATCTTGCTCCTCAAAATTCATTGCAAATAGATAAGTGGAATCCGAAGAACATGTATTTCTGTTCCACTTCTTTAAAAATATCAGAAATTAGCGGAAGTAAAGCTGAACCATTAACAAAAGGTGGCTATGGATTTTACCGTTCTAATGATGGCGGTTACACTTGGGAACTTAGCAACCATGGTCTTCCTAAATCGGCAAGTGTCAGAAGAATTATTTTAGATCCTGAGAATTCAAACACCCTCTATGCTGCCTTAAATAATGACGATGGTGGTTTGTACAAAACTACAGACAAAGGCTCGAACTGGAAGAAAACAGCAATTCCTTCAGAAATAAAAGCCGTTAACAATGTATTTATAGATAGAAACACAAAGGCCATTTTTATGGCTACAGGAAGAAGAAATGGAGGCTATAAAGAAGGGGGGGTATACAGAAGTAATGACAGCGGAAAAAACTGGGAGAAAATTTTTAACGCTCCCTATGTTTGGCAAGTAGAAACGTCTCCAATAAATCCAGACCTTATTGTCATCAGCGTTCCTAGTCAAATAATGAGCAGAGCCTCAGAATTTATGAATCCTGGGATTTATATTTCCAAAAACAATGGTGACGATTGGACAAAAATCAATAAAGGTTTGGGGCAACATGACAAAATAGTGGATGTAAAACCAGACCCCTACAATGAAAATGTACTATGGTGTGCAGCTTGGGGATCTGGATGGAATATTGCTTATTTAAACAATTCGAAAGAAGCCTGGTTGCTAGACAAATAAGTGTTTTACCCTTTTTATATACCTTGAAATTGGAAGCACTTTACTAATTGTAAAATAGAATTACAGAAACTGTAATTCATATGTGTTTTTATACTGTTTCATTTTAGAATAAAAGTTAGTTTTGAAATACTTCATTAAAAAAATATAAATATGACAAAAAAAATTACACAACTACTTCTCGTTTTATTTTTTACCCAAATTTCTACTGCACAAATAAAAATTTGGAAAAACCCTAAATCGTACAAACCTATAAAAACAGTACAATGGGAAGTCAACGATATAATTTATCATGTCAACAAATCGGTTAAAAATCCTTTTGACCAAACAGCTTTTGCTTTTGTTACGGATGGAACTAAAGAACAAAAAATTCCTTTATTTTATAACGGAGCTAACAATTGGGTCTTCAGATTTTCAAGTGCTACAGAGGGAACTAAAACCTTCCATATTGAATCTAGCCTAAGTAGCTTAGATAAGAAAAAAGGAAAAATTTTAATTTCTAACAACCTGAAAAAAGAACGACATGGGGGAATTGTTACAAAAAAAGAAAACCCTCAACATTTCTTTTATGAAGACGGCTCACATTATTTCAATTTAGCCTTTGAATGCGATTGGCTATTTGCATTGGATTATGGACAAAAAGACATTCCTAAAACCAAACATTTATTGTCTTTGCTAAATGAATATAAATTCAATCAAATTGTTATGAACGTGTATTCATACGATGTAAAATGGCAAAAAGACCCGCGTTTAAAAAAGTATCCTGAACATGAATATGGCGGAAGAGAGGATATTTTCCCTTTTCTTGGTTCTAATTCTAACCCCGACTTCAGCAAATTAAATGTAGCATTTTTCAAACATTTCGATAAAGTTATTTCTGAAATGCACGATCAAGAAATTGTAAGTCATTTAATGATTTATGTATGGAACAAATTGGTTGCTTGGCCAGATATGCAATCAAAAGCCGATAATTTATATTATGATTATGTGGTTAAACGCTACCAAGCATTTCCAAATATTGTTTGGGATGTTTCCAAGGAAGCTTTGCATTATACCAGAGCCACCAAAGAATATATTTTAGAACGAATTGAAAGAACCAGAAAATTAGATGCATTTAATAGATTAGTATCCGTACACGACTATGGATTCTGTGTCAATAATTCGGATGCGGTAGATTTTATTTCTACACAAAATTGGAAGCATACTTTATACCAACACATGCTGGAAGCTCAAAATAGATTTCCTAACAAACCTATTTTTAATATTGAACACGGTGGCTATGAAGAATCTCCTTATGTCGTTTTTCCTGGTGCTTATGTAAATGCTGAAGTCTGTTTACGAAGAAATTATATGTGTCTTTTTGCAGGAGGTTATACGACTTATTATTGGCAAGGAGCTTCATGGAATGCTATAATTCACAATCCCTTTGAGCAACCAGCAGACTTTATAAAACCTAAATTTGATTATTTCAAAAACATGAGGAAACTATTTGACTCTGTAAATTTTGAAAACTTCAAACCCGTGTCGCGCTACAATGGTTCTGGCTATAATTTAACCAACGAAAAGGATGGGACAATTTTATTATACGTACCTAAAGAAAACCATTATACCAGTGCCAAGACTCAAATTGCAAAAAACTTCCATCATGAAAATGCGACAAAACAATGGTTTAACACAATTACTGGTGAATTTACAGAAGAAATAAAATACATACCTTCAAAATTAGGCTTTTGGGATTTCCGCCCTTGGCGTTATCAAGCAGATGCCATTTTGATTATTAGAAACTTAGAGAAAAAGAAAAAATAGTTCTCAAAGTATTCTTCACAAATACAAGTTGTGAATATTTTAGCCTATTAAGAACTTCTTTAATAGGCTAACTTATACAAAGGACATTTGTATTGGATAAAAAAACATATAAACCTACGTATCTCCTTGCTAAATCTTAATTTCACCCTAACTTATTATTCACAAAATCATTGACAATGAAAATAAAAAAAATCATTACACTCTTAACACTATCCCTTGCAGGATTTACAACTACTCATACATCTGCTAAAACTCCTCCAAAACCAAACATTGTCGTTATCTATTTAGATGATTTGGGGTATGGAGATTTAAGTTCTTATGGAGCTACAGAATTAAGCACTCCCAATATAGATGTGTTGGCAAATGAAGGGGTTAAATTTACAAACGGATATGCAACCTCAGCCACTTGCACGCCAAGTAGATTTGGATTATTAACCGGTGTTTATCCTTGGAGAAATAAAAAAGCCAGAATCTTACCTGGTTCTGCTCCTTTGATTATTGATACTAAACAAGAAACATTGCCTAAAATGTTAAAACGTGCAGGTTACCAAACCGCTATTGTTGGTAAATGGCATTTAGGCTTGGGTGCTGGAAATGTAAATTGGAATGCGCATATTTCTCCAGGACCGAATGAAGTTGGTTTTGAAGAATCTTATATTTTAGCGGCCACACAAGACAGAACTCCTACCGTTTATATCAAAAATGGAAATGTAGATGGTCTTGATCCTAATGACCCTATTTCTGTGAGCTACAAGAAAAATTTTGAAGGCGAACCAACCGGGAAAGACAATCCTGAATTGACGACGATGAAATGGCACCATGGTCATAACAATAGTATTGTAAATGGAATTCCTAGAATTGGGTATATGAAAGGTGGTGAAGCTGCAAAATGGAGTGATGTAGATATGGCTGATCATTTCTTAAAAAAAGCACAGACTTATGTGAAAAACCATAAAGAAAAACCTTTCTTTTTGTACTATGCCTTACAACAGCCTCATGTACCAAGAACTCCACATCCACGCTTTGTTGGAAAATCTGGAATGGGACCAAGAGGTGATGTTATTTTAGAAGCCGATTATATGATTGGTGAATTTATAAAAACTTTAAAAGAAGAAGGAATTTTAGAAAATACATTAATCGTTTTTTCTAGTGACAACGGTCCTGTTTTACAAGATGGATACTACGATGATGCCATGGAAAAAATAGGAAAACACACTCCTGGAGGAGTTTTACGTGGAGGTAAATACAGTTTATTTGATGCCGGAACTAGAGTTCCATTTATGGTGTATTGGAAAGGAACCATTAAGCCTAAAGTATCAGATGCCTTGGTTTGTCAAATTGATTTGTTAGCGTCATTCGCTAATTTAGTTGGAGTAGATGCAGAACCAACAGATAGTCAAAATATATTACCAGCATTGTTGGGTAAAAAGAAAAAGGGTCGTAAAGATATTGTGTTAGAAGCAGGTTCTAAAACATCATATAGAACCGGTGATTGGGTAATGATTCCTCCGTACAAAGGAGCTAAAATGAGTTGGCATTCTTTTGTAGAATCTGGAATAGATATGGAGTTTCAATTGTATAATTTAAAAGAAGATCCTAGTCAACTAAACAACCTAGCAAAATCAAATCCTAAGCAATTGAATAAGTTATTGGCTAAATTCGAAAGTATTAGAGGAAAAGATTATTCAAATATTAAGAAAAAATAAGAATGAAAAATATCATCATCTTATTAGTTTTATTCATGATCAATAGCTTGGTTTTTGCACAAGAAAAGTTAGCAAAGCCTTTTAGTACTCCAGAAATTGAAGCACAAGTAGAAGCCATTATGTCTACAATGACAATGGAGGAAAAATTAGCTCAAATTACAGGAACTAGAATTAGAGAGTTAATGGTAGATGGAAAACTTTCTTTAGAAAAATGCAGAGAGCACATTCCACATGGTATTGGTCATTTTTGTCAATTCTCCACAGGTCAAGCTTTAGCGCCTGAAGATTTAAGAGATTTAGTTCGTGAAATTCAGCAATATTTAATGACGGAAACACGGATGAAAATTCCTGCCATTTTTCACGAAGAAGCCATCACAGGATTCGCAACACTTGGCGCAACAACATTCCCACAACAAATAGGTATTGGCTGCTCTTGGAATCCTATTTTGGTAAAAAACAATACCACTTCAACACGGAAAAATATGCGAAATGCAGGTGCAACTTTTGCCCTGTCTCCCATGTTAGATTTAAGCAGAACTGCGCATTGGAATCGCCACCAAGAAAGTTATGGTGAAGATGCTTATTTAACTTCTCGACTGGGTGTCGCATTTGTCAAAGGTTTGCAAGGTGAAGATTTAAAAACGGGTGTTGCGGCAACCGTAAAACACTTTGCAGGTTATGGAACCAAAAACAACGATGCAAAAACATTGTATGAAGAATATTTAATGCCTCATGAAGCTTGTATCAAAATTGCTGGAGCAAAAAGTGTCATGCCCTCCTATGGTGTTTACAAATCTTTACCCATTTCAGTAAATCCAACCATGATAGATCACATGCTTAGAAAAGAAATAGGCTTTGACGGATTGGTGGTTAGTGATTATGGTGCTATTAATATGGTGCATCGAAAATACAAACAGGCGCCAGATTATATGACCGCTGGTGCTATGGCTATCAATGCAGGTGTTGATGTAGAACTGTCATCACCTACAACCTTCCCTTTATTGCCCGAAGCCCTAAAAAAAGGATTGGTTACTGAGGAAATAATAAATACGGCTGTCAAAAGATCCTTAACCATGAAAGCTAGATTGGGTTTGTTAGCTAAAAACCCTAAAATAGGAAAAGAGGGTTCTTTAGATTTTGACCCTCTTGCTTTTCGAAAACTAGCTTACGAAGCTGCTTGTCAATCTATTGTTCTTTTAAAAAACAATGGTATACTTCCTCTAAAAAAAGAAATAAAAAAAATAGCCCTTGTCGGTCCTAACGCAGCAACTGTCCAAGGTTTATTGGGCGATTACACCTATCAAGCCATGCGTGCATTCTGGAAAAGTGAACAATTTGATGCAATGAATCCTAAATTGGTTACTTTAAAAGAAGGTTTAGAAAATCGACTAGGAAATTCAATTCAAATTAAACATGAAAGGGGTTGTGACTGGAGTGCTAGCCTAGAAGCTAAAATTGACAAAAGTGGTTTTGGAGATAGTCGATTAGGAAAATTAAAACTTTTAACGGTAGAAGGACTTCCCAAGCCAGACTTAAATAAGGCTTTAAAAATCGCCCTTGAAAGTGATGTTATTATTGCTGCTGTGGGTGAAAATATTTCTTTAAACGGCGAAGGAAGAAGTAGAAAAGGAATTGGCTTACCAGGAGATCAAGAGGCTTTTGTGGAAAAACTATTAGCTACAGGAAAACCTGTCGTTCTAATTTTATTTGGTGGAAGACAGCAAGTAATTGATAAAATAGAAGGAAGATGTGCTGCTATTGTCAATGCATGGTTTCCTGGAGAAGAAGGTGGCAACGCAATTGCTGACATCCTTACAGGAAAGGTAAATCCTTCTGCAAAATTATGTGTTACCTATCCTAATTCACAAGAAAAAGTAGAAGTAAACTATCAGAACGGCTATTCAAAAACAAACCCGCCTCTTTATTCATTTGGCCACGGATTGTCTTATACAAACTATAGCTATTCTAATTTAAAAGTAAAATCTAGAGCAAAACTAATAGACAAGCGAATTTCAATAGCTATTGACATTAGCAATATTGGAAAAGTTCCTGGGACTGAAATAGTACAATTGTATGTGTCCCCAACGGATCCGAACTCTACAATGAAAGCCATTCAATTAAAAGGATTCCAAAGAGTAGCGCTAGAAGCAGGAGAAACAAAAACACTCACGTTTGAGGTATCTCCGCAACAATTCGTGCAATACAAGAACAATTCATGGATAGTCGAAGCTGGAAAATATGATTTTAAAATTGGAGCTTCTTCTACAGATATCAAAGAACACAAAATAATTAATCTTACAGGAGATGATTTGATTTTACCACAAGGACGAGAAGTGTTTTTCGCGCTTAGCACAATCAAATAAAACATCGCAGTTTTTTTTCTAAAAGCGATGCTAACTCCATAATAAAAGAGTTTTCGGAAACGTTATCGGTAAAAAAACACCGAATGCAAACGTTTCCGAAAGCTAATAGAAACTATTTCTGTTTTAAATCAATTAATTGTACGAAATTAGAGCTATTCTAAACTTCAAATAATCTTACTGATGCGCACATTGTTGACTATATATAAAGTCTATTTTGGAATTATTACCTCTGCGATATTCTTATTAATTTCTTGCCAAAAAGAAAAAAAAGAAATTCTAGAACCAACAGTTTTTCCGTTTACCATGCCTACTGAAAAACCAAACATACCATTGAGTTCTTCAACCGAACGCATGTTTAGCTATGATACCCCAAGAGCACAAGACAACGAATTATTTTCTCAATTTAAATATACGCGCCTAAAGGGATTCGATTATAGCAATGGGGATGGTACAGTTTCTAGAAGAGACCCTTCTAGACCCATTTTTATAGATGGTGAATACTATGTTTGGTATACCAAAAGACATACGCAAGTTCCTCCTATCGGTTGGAGTCATGCCAAAGAGGCTACAGACATCATTCCATCTACAGATTGGGATTTAGCGGAAATATGGTATGCGAAAAGCAAAGATGGTTTTACTTGGAAAGAACAAGGGGTAGCTATTTCTAGACCAGAAAAGCCAAAATCTGGTTGGCGCTCCGTTTGTACTCCTGAAATACTTATTTGGAAAAATAAATACTATTTGTACTACCAAGCCTTTGACGAACCTAGTGGCTTAAAAGGGGATTTATGTCCTGTTTCCGTTTCCTATGCCGACACACCTAATGGCCCATGGACACATGGCGGTGATGCTGTAATTCCCTTTGGAAAAAAAGGAGATTGGGACCAACAAGCAACGCATGACCCATTCCCTATTGTTTACAATGGAAAAATTCATGTGTACTATAAATCGGCTTACAACAAATGGCCTCATAAAAGAGATAAATATGCCGTGGGACAAGGATTAGCTATTGCTGATAATCCTTTAGGACCTTATAAAAAACATCCTTTAAATCCTGTTTTAAGTTCTGGGCATGAAACGACTTATTTTCCTTTTAAAGAAGGGATTGCCGCTTTTGTGTTAAAGGATGGAAATGAAAGAGAAACAATTCAATATGCAAAAGATGGCGTAAATTTTGAAATTGCATCTAGTATTTCGTTAACTCCCACAGCCGCAGCTCCTTTTACCCCTGATGCTTTTACCAATACTAAAGACGGAAGGGGAATTACTTGGGGCTTGAGTCATTTTGTAAATGCTGGAACTCCAGAAAAAAGTTACTCAATTATTGCACGTTTCGATTGCGATTTAAGTTTAGACTATAATGAACCTACCTATAAAAAAACGGGCGTTTGGCACAAACCTGAAGTCTATTTTGAACAAGGTTTAGAAAGTCTCGGAAAACACCCTGAAGGAAGAGGAGTACAAAAAAAGGAATAATATTCTATAGAACGACAGCTTCGATTCCTTTGAAACAGTTAAAAAAAGATTTATACAAACATTATACAGTTGCCTTAAAACAAAAGAATCGGCGCAGACCTAAAAAAAACACAAACAACTAAATATCAATCTACTAAAACAATACATAAGGTTTTTACTCAGCTAAAAAACTTGTTACAAATCATATCTTCTCTTATTAGAATCATATGAAAATATTTTAATACGCGAAATAAGCAATCTTTGTATAGATCATTAAACCTTATGTCGTATGAACTTTAAAAGAACACTTATTTGTAGCTTTTTCCTTCTTTTAGTAATTGGAAAACAGGCTTTTTCTCAAAAGCAAAAATCTGCCAGTCTAAATAATTCGAAACCAAACGTGCTTTGGATACTTACCGATGATCAAAGATACGATGCCATACGTGCCTTTAACAAAATGTTGCACGGCAGAGAAATGAGTGAACTAGGTTATGTGGAATCTCCACAAGTAGATCGCCTGACAAAAATGGGAACTACGTTTATCAACACCTATTGCCAAGCATCAGGTTGTGCTCCTTCTAGAGCTTCTATGCATTATGGCCGTTACCCTTTCCGCACAGGGATTTACGAATTTGAATACCATAATAATTTTGCAGAACATTGTGAACCTACTTTACCTGAGCAAATGGCCTCATTAGGTTACCAAACCTTACATATTGGAAAACTAGGTGTTCGTATTAGAACAAAGGTGAACGGTAAAATGACCAGCCCTAAAATTTATCAAACAGATATCGATTTTAAACAATTAAGACGTGATGGATTGACGGATTGGGGTAAAGATTGGTTTTATGAAATGGATGGAAAAAAGCTAGAGTCACCTATAAAAAATTTAGAATTCTATGTAACTCCAAATGGTAAATTCGAATACATCTCTGAAAAGTTAGAAAAGGAGAATCCGAACGCTCACAAAGGGACGGCAAAATTGGTCATGGAAAAATACGACTTACTAAGACACTACAATAAAAAGAAACCCAAAACAATTTATTCTGGAGGAATTTTAGCCGGTGTCAGTCCGCAACCTGCCGGAAAAACTAGAGATGGTTACTATACTTCTATTTTTGAGGACTTCTTAAAAAATGAAAACAAAAGATTCAAAGCAGGGTCTAGAACTTTTGATGGAGTAGATACTTCGAAACCTTTATTCTGCCATATAGGATTTGATTTCCCACATACACCAGTATTGCCACCAGCTGACTATAGAGCGCGTTTTCAAAAGAAGCAATACAAAATTCCAACCTTGACAAAAACGGAATTAAATTCCATGGCGAAACAGTTTAAAAAGCAAGTAACCGTTAGTTATTCTGATCATTTTACAGATGCTGAAAAACTTGCCATGATACAAGATTATTATGCTTTTTGTGCCTATGGCGACGATTTAGTGGGCCAGGCAACTGACGATTTTATAGCTTACAGCGAAGAAAAAAAACAAGCTTGGATGATTGTTTATGTTTGTGGTGACCATGGTTGGAAACTAAACGAGCACGGCTCTGTCTCAAAATTTACACCTTGGGAAGTTGATAGCCATAACCCAATTGTGGTTGTTTCCTCTGATAAAAAAGCATTCCCTGCCGGAAAAGTAGTACGAGAATATGCTGAATTTGTAGATATCGCTCCTACTATTTTAGCTGCTGCTGGAGCTCCTTTACAAACTAAAAAATTTGATTATTTAGATGGATTTGATATGGCTAAAATTGCTTCAGGAGCTATTGTTGGCCGTGATTATGTTGTGGGTGAGAACCATGCAGTAACCGGACCTAGAGCTTTTATTAGAACAAAAGATTTTATGTTTTCAATTCAATCAAGACCTTCAAAAAAACGCGGAGAAAATATGGAATGGGCAAGAACAGCTAGTTATCCAGATTTAGACCCTTGCCTTTATCAAACATCTTCAGACCCACATGAAATAAACAACTTAGCTTTTAACAAAAAGTATGAAAAAATTGCTAAAATTTTAAAAGAAAAATTAATAAATGTAGTAATTGGTGATGGAAGAGTTGAAGTTAACTGGGGAAAGAAAGCTGATGGAACAACCGTTTATCGAAGTAATTTTGCTCCTGGTGCACACAACCATAAACTAGATTTAAACTAGACCGAATTCTTTTTAATGGAAGCAAATCTGGATACTCATAGTTTCCAGATTTCTTCACGGCAACTTTGCCTTAAAAAATTAATAAGGAATTAAAAACATTACTTGCCTAGTTTAAACCATATCTAACTTTAAGAACTTTCTATTTGCACTAAACTTGTTCTTTACATTTAAAAAACAATTTGGACCAACCAAACAGCTCAAACTATGAACTTCTTAAACAAAATCTTATTCTTTTCTTTTGTATGCTTTCAGTTGCAATCTTTTGCTCAATATACAGCAGGAAATGGTAGTGAATCCAATCCATACAGCATTAGTTCCGCTAACCAATTAATCAACTTATCACAAACTCCATCCGATTGGACAAAACATTTTAAGTTGACCAATAACATTGATATGAATGGATTAAGCTTTACTCCTATTGGAAATAGTACGCAAAGTTTTTCGGGTAATTTTAATGGAGGTTTTTATACCATTAGCAATCTTTCCATTACACCTCCTACTGAATTACTAAATGGAACAGGAATGTTTGGAAAAGTTCGAGGCCATATTTATAATTTGGGAATAAGCAATGTTTCTATAGATATCAATGGCTACAGTCGTGTAGGAGCTTTTGCTGGAATTTTAGAAGCTGGCGGTACTATCAAACAATGTTTTTCTTTGGGCGGAACCATCAATGTTGGCAATGGAGGTTGGACAGGTGGAATCGTAGGTGCTATGTTCTCTGGATCTGCTAATACAGTACAAGACTGTTACAGTTCCACAAATATTTCAGGTAGTTGGGGTTGCGGTGGAATAGTAGGTGTGACCAGAGGAGCACATAGTATTGATCGAGTTGTTTTTTACGGAACGGTGACTGGAGGAAATGCCATTGTGAGTATTCAAAACGATACAGCAGATGCTCAAAAAAACGGTATCGCACCAACCCATGCTTTTTTTGCTAGTTCAACAGGTGCTTCTGACTCAGAGGCAGTCAGCTTAACTTCTGAACAATTAACACAAACTTCAAACTATATCTTCTTCGACTTTAACAATATTTGGAAAATTGACAGTGAATTAGGTTATGCAGTATTGCAAATGGAACTTCCAGAAATTCCGTTTTTTGAGAAAATTAGAACACAAAGAGTAACTTCAAGCAATAAAGTAGTTTGGAAAAATTTTGGACCAGGAACCTCTGGTTATTGCGAAGAGTTTTGGTGTCATCCTACAGACCCTAATGTGATGTTTAGTGGACCAGATATGCATGCTGCTTTTGGAACTTGGGACAATGGAAAAACTTGGCAAACCTTAAAAGATTACGATGGTACTGGAGTAGATTTAAGACGTGTTATTGATATCAAATTCTCCTTAACAAATCCAGATTATGGAATGTTGTTTGATAACAACCAAACAGGAAGTAGTACGAGCGGGAAAATTTTTGAGACTCACGATAGAGGAAGAACTTGGAGCTATTTAAAAACAATGGGTAAAGCCCATTCTAAATTAGCAGTCCACCCTACAAACGACAATATTTGGTTTTTAGGAGCTGGTGACTTTTGGAACGTAAAAGAAAATCACAGAAGTTTAGCAAAGCCAAACGGAATTAAAATAGGAAGAGCAGACTATGGCCATGTATGGAAAACGACAGATAAAGGAAAAAATTGGAAAAAAGTAGCCACTTCAATTTCATCAGATTTAGATGTTGGTAGAATTATTTTTAACCCAGCAGATCCATCTGTCCTAATTATGGCCACAGGGCAAGGAATGTTTAGAAGTACAGATACGGGAGAAACATGGACGGCAAGTGCTACCGGATTGCCTCATAATTTACCCAGGGATTTAACTTCGTATTATAATAAAGAAACAGGTGAATTTATTCTATACACAGTAGAACAAACCAAATACACGCCTAACGGAACAAGTATTACTACTACAGGTGGCGTGTATAAAAGTACAGATACAGGTTTAACTTGGCAGCGTATTACAGGGAACTTAGGATTGAATTTACAGACAATAAACAACTATTTTGTACAAGACAGATATCATCGTTCTGTAGCTTATTGGTTGGGAATTTCAAAAGCAGATTCTAAAAATACGTATACTACCTATCCTATTTGGACACTACCCGTTTATAACAGATTGGTCGTGAATCCTATGGATAAGAACGAATTGTATTTGGTACATAATAAAAAACACGACAAAGGTTTTGGACCAGGAGATGTATGGAAATCTGAAGATGGAGGTGCTACATGGTTTGCTTGTGCTAGAAGTGGATCTTATTGGATTGCAGAAGAAAATAAATCGTATTGGGAAGCTAAAAACAATCCAACTGGAGCGAATATAGATTTTGCGCATTTACAAGTAGCTCAAGATGAAGGAACCGAAGGTGCTGGAACTAGAATGTTAGCGATCAATTCAATCGGTCAGGTTTTTACAGGAATAGAACAACAATTATTACGATCTAACAACAAAGGAGTTTCTTGGTCTCAGGTTGATGATGATGAAACATCTGAAGGAAGTAATAAATGGATTGGACGAGGAAACACAAATTTACCAGGAAGGTTTTTGTTGTTAGAAACAGGAGTACCAGGAAGAAAATTATTGTGCAGTGGTGAACATGGATTATGGCAAACTACTGATATTGGAGATTGGCCTGATGCGGATGCTGTAGCGGTTGAGCAAATAGAAGGACAAGTGCATGATCATAGTGGAAATCACGGAGCACATTCTATTTCTACAGTTGCCGTTCACCCTAATAATCCTGATATCATTTACTTTATAGCTTGGAGACAAGAACACAGAGGGAAATTTAGAAAATCAACAGATGGAGGAAAAACTTGGGAAAACATAGCCACTATTTTTGAAGCCGATAATGGATCTTGGGAATCTGTAGGTACTCAATATTCTTTAATTATAGATCCTGTAAATCCAAATAATATATATTTTACGTCTATATACAAGCCAATTTCAGAAATTGGTGGTGGAAAAAATGTGGATTTAACCAAAGGAGCATATGGTGTGTATCGCTCTACGGATGGTGGATACAATTGGTCGGTTAGTAATAATGATTTTCCTGTAGGATCTAGTATTAATAGAATTGCCATGCATCCAGACAATCCTCAAGTAATTTTTGCGGCTATGAATCAGTGGGGAACTAATGATTCAGGCGGATTGTATAAGTCTGTAGACGGAGCCGTAAACTTTACCAAGATGACCATTCCATCGGTGATAAAATCGGTAAATAATATTTTTATAGATAGAAATACCAAAGATTTATTTATTTCTACCGGATCACGTTCTGGTACTTTAGAAGGAGGTGGTGTTTGGAAAAGTACAGATGACGGTACTAATTGGGAACGAATTTTTCAAGCTCCCTATGTATGGCAAACGGAAGTATCTCCTGCCAATTCTAACATCATCACTATTTCTGTAGCGGCTCAAGTTCCAAACCAAGTTGATGAATTCTTAAACCCTGGTGCTTATTTATCTATTGATGCTGGAGCCACTTGGACTAAAATTAATAAAGGTCTAGCACATTCTGACAGAATTGTAGATATCAAACCAGACCCTATTGATGAAAATGTATTGTGGTGTGCTGGCTGGGGAAGTGCTTGGTACAAAGCAACTTTTACCCCTTCTAATTTAAGTGTTGAAGAAACACCTGTAGAAAAACAAGAAATTACTATTTACCCAAACCCTGTAACGGGATATGAAATAAACATTTCGGGATTAACTAATTTCAGTAATAATGTAAACTATACCATCATCAACACATTAGGAGAAATAGTTCGTTCTAATAAATTGTTAGATCAAAAAATAGAGATCACACAGTTAAATGAAGGATTCTATTTCTTGATATTAGCTGACGAGAACAAAAAGATTTCTCGTAAATTTTTGATTAAAAAATAAACAAACTAGAAAGTTAAACTTCCATCAAATGAAATACTTAAACAAAACATTTCTTTTAACTACCATCGCCTCTTTAATCTTTGGCTTTTCATCTAATGCTCAGAAAAAACCAAATATAATTTTATTGTATGCCGATGATATTAGTGCTCGTGAATTGCCTTTTTACGGATCGGATACATGGACATTACCCAAGGGAGGAAACTTAAAAGGAGGAGATACACAAGATGTAAGATACAGAGCTAAAACTCCAGTGTTAGATCAATTGGCACAAAAAGGAATGTATGTAAAAACAACTTGGGCAGCAACAGTTTGTGGGCCAAGTAGAGCTATGATGATGACGGGTAGGTATGCACATTTACACAAATGGTGGCATAATAAAGATAAAGGAAAAGCCCCCAACGGAAAAGGTTCTTGGGATTTGTACGGTAGTTCTCCGCATTCTATTTCTATGATTGCTAAAAAAGGGGGCTATACGACATTTTGGGCTGGAAAAACACAAATGAATATTGAAGGCTTTGAATTTGATGAAGGTTGTTTTACACCAGGTGAAGGTTCCTATAACAAAGCCATTCATACAACTGATTTTAGACTAGAAACCAGAAAAGTAAATGGAAAAAAGAAAATATACAATGCCGATACAAATAAAGCATTGACGCAAAAAAGTTATGTACAATCGGGTTGGTACTGGAAACCTCATGTACAACTGATGAACAATCCTAATGCTAAAGAAAGTTTAGAATGGTGGCCAAATACAAAAGCTTCTGAAAAAGAATTTGGACTAAATACATTTGGGCCTGATGTAGAATTAAAATATGTTTTTGACTACATGGAAAGAAAAGAAAAAGAAGACAAACCTTTTTTTATTTACCATACCAGTCATTTAGGACACGATGCCTTTGATTTTTTTTACCCTGAATCCGGAAACAAATGGCCAGGAACTCCTAAAATTCATTGGGATGGTAAAAAATACACACGTACAGAACCTAATATTACGGGTGACAATGGTGTGTACAATACACATGGAACCATTACAGAAGATGGAATTCACAACCACGTAAATTATTTAGATTATCAGGTTTCTTTGTACATGGAAAAACTAAAAGAATTAGGAATAGAAGACAATACTATTTTTATTTTTTGTGCAGATAACGGAACAAGTGGTTATGGAAAATCTAGCCCTGTTTCTCAAAAAGGAACACATGTTCCAATGCTTATTTATGCACCTGTTTTAAAAATGACCAAAAAAGGAGCGCAAGACGTACTAGTAAACATCTCTGATGTATTACCAACCATTGCAGATATTGCTGGAGTTAAAATTCCAGATTCTTATGAAATTAATGGAGAAAGCTTACTTCCTTTTTTAACAACAAAAAAAGAAAAGCATAGAGAATGGATTTATGCGTACCACAAGGAAACTCAAATTGTACGAGGAAATTTAGTAATGAAAGATGGAAATAATTTTTGGTATGATGTGAGTAAAACTCCTTCAAACTTAATTAGTTTTCCAAAAATCAAAGACTGGAATACTGTATCAGCTGCTCACAGAAAACAACGTGATGAATTGCTGCAAATTACACCAAAATACAACTTACACGAGACCGAACATGATGCTCCTAAAAACGGTTATGGAAAAGTAACGCCATTGACATTGAGATAAAATGAAAAATATAATTAGAAGTGCGTGCTTTCTTTTACTCATGCTTTCAGCAAATGCACAAACAAAAATTGCGAGCATGGGTAAAACCTTAACAGATTTTGAAATTGCAGGAGAGGACGGGATGTATCGAATTGCAAAAGCTAAAATCATCAACAAAGGAACTGTTGTACAAGTTTGGAATGATGAAATTCAAAATCCTAAAAATGTTCGATATGGCTGGCAAAAGTTATATAGAAGGTTCTCCTTTTAACACAGTCGGACTACCCGAGTCTAGTTTTTGTACAGAACATTTTGATGCCTTCTTAAAGAAAAACGAGTAGTATAGCTACTTTAAAATAAAACTACGATCCTATGTTATTGTATCTAAAAAAATCAAAACTGAATTGCCTATTTCTATGCATTGCATTTTTAATTCCTATTAACCATGCAACTGCTCAAAGTCCTGTAGAAATTTCTAAAAAACTCGAAAAAAACAAAATTTGTTTTGCCTTGTACACTGTGCATGAACAAACTTTAAAATTAACGGCTCAGTTTTATCCTGTAAAAAATTACGATCCGTATACAGCAGAATTGCAAATTAAAAACAATGGAAAATGGGAAACTGTTCAGGAAGCTAGAATTGAATACCCAGGATATACTGCTCTTTTTAGAATAGAAAATTGGGATGACACGCAAGAAAAAGAATATCGAGTAGCCTATAAAAACTCTTTTTTTTATGAAGGGATCATTAGAAAAAATCCAAAAGAAAAAGAGGAAATTATAATGGCTGCATTTTCATGCTGGTCGATTTATGAAAAACATGGAGGACAAGGTCCTGCGGACGATATCCTTAATAATTTAAAAAAACTACAACCTGATGTATTGTTTTTTGCAGGAGATCAATCTTATGATCATAGCGACCATTATGGTTATTGGTTAAAGTTTGGAGAAGTCTTTGGAGACATTATTAGAAATACACCCACCATTGTCATTCCAGACGATCATGATATGGGTCAGGGTAATTTATGGGGTGATGGAGGTAGAAAAGCCAAAACAAGAGATGGAAATTTTGGAGGTTATTACATGCCTGTAAATTATATCAAAGAAGTAGAAAGAGCGCAAACCAGTCATTTACCAGATCCGTATGATCCTACACCTGTAATGCAAGGAATTGGAGTTTATTATACCGATTACAAATGGGGAGGAATGAGTTTTGCTATTTTAGAAGATCGTAAATTTAAATCGGGGCCCAAAAGAGTTTTAGGAAAATCTAGATTTCATGACACACGTGAAATGGATGTTGAAGAAGCTACTTTGTTAGGAGAAAGACAATTAGATTTTTTAGAAGCTTGGACTACCGATTGGAAAGATGCTGAAATGAAAGCTGTTTTATCTCAAACCATTTTTGCAAATGTAACTACCCATTCGCCAACGCTAGACAAAAAACAAAAGTACAGCGTAGATTCTAACGGATGGCCACAAGCAGGAAGAAACAAAGCCTTATCTGTTATTCGCAAAAGTTTTTCTTGTATGATTGCAGGAGATCAACACTTAGGTTCTGTGCTACACCATGGAATAGAAGATTGGAACAATGCAGGATATTCTTTTGCTGTGCCTGCGGCTTCTAATTTTTGGATGCGTTGGTTTAAACCCGATGCTCCTGGGAAAAATCATGTAAAAGGAATGCCAGATTATACAGGAGAGTATTTAGATGCTTTTCATAATAAAATGACGGTCTTAGCCATTGCAAATCCAGAACATAAAGACAATACGGAAAAAGAAAATCTTTTAAACGGTAGAGCTTCCGGTTACGGAATTATTCGTTTTAACAAAACAACTAGAAATACTACTTACGAGTGCTGGGCAAGAAATGTAGATATGTTTGCTCCTGACGCCAAACCTTATAACGGATGGCCTGTAACCTTTCATCAATCAGCTAATTTTTTAATTAAAAACGCATACGAATTACCGCTATTAAAGTTGACTAAAGAAAACCAAGTAGTTACCGTAAAAAATCAATTTACCAAAGAGGTTATTTCTTCTATTAGAATAAATGGAAATAAGTACCAACCTACAGTTATGTACCCAGGAGTTTATAGTATTTCTATTGGTGAAGATGCTGCTACAAAACACCTATTTGAATTAGAGGCTGTCAAGAAAAACAAAAAACAGCTACAAATAAAAGTCAATTAATTAAGATTTCTAGTACTTGACTTCTAAAACCTACGAATAAAAAAATAGCCCTCATGAGAAAAATCATACATACGAATATCCTACTCCTTTTTGCTTTTACAAGTCTTAGTTCTTTTGCTCAAAAAGTGCAAAAACCAAATATTATTTGGATCATTACCGACGAACATAATTTTAGAACCTTAGGCTGCTACCGCGATTTAATGGATGACACACAAGCCAAGCAATGGGGAGACAAAGTCGTAGAAACCCCGAATTTAGACTGGCTAGCCAATAACGGAGCTTTATTTACAAGTATGTATGCAGCTTCACCTGTTTGCTCTCCATCTAGAGCGAGTATGTTTACAGGACAATATCCACACACGGTAAACATGTCGGTCAACAACAAAATAATGAATAAAAACTATCCTACTACGGCAGCTATTTTAAACCAACAAGGCTATAAAACAGGTTATATAGGAAAGTGGCATTTGAGTGGAGATGCAAAACCAGGATGGGCGCCAGATAGTTATGGATTTAACGACAACCGATACATGTTTAACAGAGGGCATTGGAAGAAATTTGGAATGAAAGAAGATGGCACACCTTTTATAGATTCTAAAGATAAAAAAGGAGAACTTTCTTACAATATGAATGGAGCAAATGAAAAAACATATTCTACAGATTGGTTAATGGACAGAGCCTTGAATTTTATAGAAAAAAACAAGAAAGATCCTTTTTACTGTGTGGTAAGTTTACCTGAACCGCATGGGCCAGATGCTGTAAGAGCTCCTTATGACACCCTATATAAAGATGTGAAATTTGACATGCCAAGAACTTTTACAGAGGGCAGAAACGAACACTCTCCTTATTGGAGAAAAAAAGACAAACAGGTAAATGATCCAAAAAAAATGCAAAAAATGATTGCTACCTATTTCGGTTCTGTTAAATGTATTGATGATAATATTGGAAAGCTTATTACATCTTTAAAAGAACAAAAAATACTTGACAACACCATCATTCTCTTTTCTTCAGACCATGGAGATTTGTTAGGAGAACACAATCAAATCAACAAAGGCGCTCCTTTTGAAGGCTCTGCACTTATTCCTTTTATTGTATACCACAGTCCTACAATTACTCCTGGAACCATTGTCAAAAAACCAGTCAATACTACGGATTGGATGCCTACTTTTTTAAGTATGGCAGGTGTAAAAAATCAACCAAAAAGTGCAGGTAGAGATTTGACGCCATTAATTCATAAACCAGAATTAAAAACTTGGAACGATGTTACTTTTAGTAGAATTCATAAAAGATGGCTAGCCGTTATTAACGATCGCTACAAACTAGCCATTGATGTTTCCAAATCAGCCCCTTGGCTAATCGACACTAAAATTGATCCTGATGAGTTGATCAACCATTTTGGAGAACCTTCTTATAAAGACATTACTTTGAAATTAGCCAAAAGCATGAAGGTTTATTTAAAAGAACAAAAGGATCCTTTTGAAAAGGATTCTAAGTTTATGACAAAACTGAACAACATACTAATGAACAACTAATTTTTCAGCTCATTTTTTCAATTTATGAATCCATCCAACTTCTTTAAAACCTTAGTCTTCTCAATAGTTTGCACACTAACTATTTCTGCAAAATCTAAAAAAAATAAGCCACCCAATGTCATTCTTATATTAACAGATGATTTGGGAATTGGAGATTTGGGTTGTATGGGAAACCCATGGTTAAAAACGCCAAATATTGACGCATTTTATAAGGAATCTGTTCGAATGACGGATTTTCATGTTACTCCCTTATGTACTCCGACTAGAGCAGCAATTATGACAGGTAGATATCCTATTAATAATGGAGCTTGGGCTACGTTTAAAGGAAGAGATGCTTTATCACAAAGTTCGATAACAATGGCTGATATTTTTAAAAAGAACGGTTATACAACAGGAATGTTTGGGAAATGGCATTTAGGAGACAACTACCCTACTCGACCAACAGATTGCGGTTTTGACACTGCCATACATCACTTAGCAGGTGGTGTCGGCGAGCTATCCGACTATTGGGGAAATAGTTATTTTGATGATGTGTATTATGTCAACAATGAACCCAAACAATTTGAAGGTTACTGCACTGATGTTTGGTTTGAAGAAACAACGAAATTCATCAATAAAAACAAGGAAAAACCATTTTTTGTATACCTACCAACCAATGCGCCTCATGACCCATTAATTGTTGCCGAAAAATATGCCGAACCTTATAAAAAATTTGAGGGTAAAAATATTATTAGCGCCAACTTATATGGAATGATTGCTAATATTGATGAGAATTTCGGCAAGTTTTATTCCTATTTAAAAAATGAAGATTTATTGAACAATACCATCCTAATATTCATGAGCGATAACGGAAGTCGTTATGGTTATAGCAAAGACGGAAAGCTTGGTTATAACAAAGGATATGAAGGAATCAAAGGTGACAAACTAGAGGGAGGTCATCGTGTTCCTTTTTTTATTCGTTGGCCTAATGGAAAAATACAAGGAGGAAAAGATATCGGAAACTTGGCAGCTCATGTAGATTTGATCCCCACTTTAGCTAGTTTGTGTCATTTGACGCTGCCTGAAAACATGAATTTAGATGGTCAAGATTTTTCTCCCTTATTAAAGAAGAAAAAAGGAAAAATTGCAGAAAGAACAGCTTTTATTCATCACAATCAAGACTGGCGCCCACCTGCTGATGTTGCAAAAACTTGTATCATGAAAGGAAATTGGAGATTGTTGAATGGTAACAAATTATACGATATTGAAAAAGATCCTAAACAAAAAAACAATCTAGCTCAACAGCATCCTGAATTGATCAAAGAGCTGTTACAACATAACAAAGAGTTTTTAAAACAAACAAAAAGCAATCCAGAGTATCGTGAATTGCCAGTTCATGTAATTGGAAACAAAGCACAGAAGGAAATTACCCTAACCATTCAGCATGCAATTGGAGAAGATGGTGGAATTTGGAAACCTGAGCAAGTCGCAGAAGGCATAAAAAACAGCAACAACACACATGCAATAAGTGTAGAACGTGCTGGAGAATATTTAATATCATGTAGAAGATGGCCAAAAGAATGTCCTGGTCCCATTCTTGGAATTCCAGAAAAAAATCCAAAAAACGTATATCATTACAAAACGATAGCACCTGCTAAAGTGAGAATAAGTATTGCCAATCAGATGTATGAAAAAGATATATTGGCTAAAGATGAAGCGGTTACTTTTAAAGTGTTTTTAAACAAAGGGAAAACATTTTTGGTAAACGATTTTATTGAGGGAAAGGAAAAATACGGTGTGTATTATACTTATGTAAAACATCTAGGTGAATAAAAAAAATAGAATTATGAAAACAAAAAAAACTTTAAGAATTTTACACGTAATGCTTTTGCTATTTACAATATCGTGTAATACTGATGACGATAAAACAGGAATTGTATCGGAAATAGATACTGAAGTCCCAGTCATTCAATGCCTATCAAATATTACTGTCTCTATAAGCGCTACTGAAACAGGCATTATTGTGAACTTTCCAAAACCGATAGCAACGGATAATATTAGTGCCACCGTTACACAAATTAAAGGTATTTCTCCAGGAAAGATATTCCTTGTAGGAACCACAACGAATACATTCCAAGCAAAAGATGCTGCGGGAAATATTTCTGTATGTAGTTTTGATGTGATTATTACAAGAGAGACTCCTTCTTTAAACATGCCTTATTTAATAGGAAACAACCCCACTCCTACAGGAAAAAAGTGGGTTAAAATGGAAGATTTATCTGATGAATTTGAGGGCACTTCTATTAGTAGTAATTGGGATACACGCTCTGTGGTACCTGGAAGATTTAATTGGCTAGGAAGATTTCCTGGACTATTTCAAGTCGAAAATATGAGTGTTGTTGATGGTGAATTACGCATGGAAGCGAAAAAAGAAGTGGAACCTATAAACCTGAGCAATAAAGATTGGACACATACGGGGGCCATTATCAGATCCAATGCATTCGTAAAACCAGGAATGTTTATTGAAGCCAAAATGAAAACCACCACAACTATTATGTCTGGTACATTTTGGATACAAGCTCCATCATCAGATTGTACCATACTTCCAAAAACAGAATTAGATGTTACAGAAAGTATTGGAAGAAGTTCGGGTAAGTTTAAACCTACAGAACCTGGAGAAGAAGTCCCTACTTGGTATGCAAATGCAAGAGAAGATTTTTTACAAGGAATGAATGCCACAGCTCGTGAAAGAACGTCAGCCTGTACTTCCAAAGCAGTAAATAGAGGAACTCCTTCTGACAAAGGAGGTACATTCTCTCCATCGGAAGATTTTCACGTCTATGGATTTCATTGGGAAGACCCAACCAAATTGCATTTTTATATAGATGGAATTTATAGCCATAGTATTGTGCCAAGTATTCCTTTTAACACGCCAATGGCTATAATTATGGCTATTGAAACCTATGATTTTAACTGGCCAAATGATGCAGAAGCTGATGGGTTTAATGAATCAAAAATAGATCGATCTACAAGATACAAATGGGTTAGAACTTGGAATTTAGAAGATGAATAAATAGTTTATTTAAATCTCATTTTTTCAACAATTGCAATCCTATTGCACAGTGTAAACATTTTTTAGGCTTGCAATACTCATTCTTTAATTGAATTAATGCTTGAGAATCCATCGCATTTTTAGCCACGATTTCTAGTTTGTTGAAATTTGATATAATGGTATTTTTCTCAGGCTTTATCAGTTGCACTAATTTTTCAAGTTTCTCAAATTCGTGACTTCCTTTTATTTTTTGATACGTATACATTACCGGTATTATGGTATTTATCAATAACAAATCCACAAAAGCTTTGGATATTTTTTTACTCTTTTTTGAAGAAATTTTCCCAAAAGTATAATGGGTTTCCCAATAGCTACTTGTTTTTAAATCAAACAATTCATAATAATCTGTAATTGCATTTAGTGACTGTATTTTAGAAAATAAATTTTGATGCTGCTGATATATCTGTGCCAATTGCGAAATTCTAATGGTTGGGAAATTAGCGGGTCTTAGTCTGAAAAACGAAAACTGTCCATAAAAAATAGGTACTAATTTGTATTTATGTTTTATAAAATCGAATTCTTTTTTTAATTCTTTCCCATAAACATCTTCCATTTCAGAATTTAAAAACCCTGCTTGACCGAATAACAATACTTCCAGTCCGTTTGTTAGTGTTTGTTGTTTTCTAAATACTTTAAATTCAAATGATCGAGCAAGGTTTAAAAATGCTTGTCCGTTTAATTTCATACCAAAACACTTCGCCATTAAAACAAACAATACGGCTTCCCAATCATTTGCAGATGCTTGTAACAAATCTAAAATTTGCTTCGATTTAGTTTCCAAACGCTCAAAATACAAACGCGTTAACCAACTGTTTAAAAACAAACTGGAAATATGTTGTACATCCTTTTCACATAAAATCCATTGTTCCTTTTTGTACAGCAAGGCCAAATAATTTTTTAAGGAATTTTCATGAACAAATGATTTTAAAACCAAGGTTACAATTTCATCACCATTGCTTCTTAAAACAGGTACATCATACTCCCAAACCACATGCAATATAACGGCATTATAATTGTCATCCACTTCATGATGATGCGCATACCAATCAGAAGATTTTAAATGCATTTCAACTGTACCCGCCCAGATCAATCCATTTATTTCCAAACGAGCATTCAAAAAATCAGGACCTGAATCTTCATTATGCATTCCCAATTGAATTGGCTTTATTTTTTCGCCGTTGCACCCAATTAAGTTTTGAAAATCAAATAATTTATACTTCCAAACATAATGTAAAAACTCTTCTTTTATCGGTACAAAAGTACCTCCTGATTCAAGTGGCAAGGTGTAATCTCTCATAACTGCAATTTTCTTATTAAGATACGAAATCTAATACAAACCTCCTTTAAAGGCCTTTGTTACGAACAAGGATTGTGACAAATAAAGTGTACTTTTGCAGGAATTAAAAGATATTTCAATGAACATTTTAAACGATCTTTTGTGGCGATATGCCACAAAAAAATTCGACAGTACAGAAAAAATTTCTAAAGAACAACTAGACACGCTAAAAGAGGCTTTTAACTTAACGGCCACTTCTTATGGATTGCAACCGATAAAAATGTTGGTCATTGAAAATAAAGAACTTCGTGAAAATTTGGTACCCATATCTTATGGGCAACGACAGGTGGTAGATGCTTCGCATTTATTGGTCATTTGCATTCAAAAAGACTATACGGTAAAAGATGTCGAAGCTTATTTTGAATTGGTGAAAAAAATTAGAAATACACCAGATGTGGTTATCGATCCTTTTAAAAAAAATGTGGTTTCTATTTTTTCAAACAAACCTGTTGAAGACATACAACAAGCTTCAAAATTTCAAGCCTATTTAGCCTTAGGTAACCTACTTACCGTTTGTGCTGCCTTAAAAATTGATAGCTGTCCGATGGAAGGTTTTATCCCTGAAAAATTAGACGAAATTTTGAATTTAAACGAATTAAATTTACAATCTGTTTTATTATTACCCGTAGGAATTAGAGCCAGCGACGACCCAATGTCTGGGCAGAAAAAAGTAAGAAAACCTATCTCAGAATCTGTCATAGAACTATAATAGCATTCCATGAATAAAGAAATTAGAAATACAGAACCAAAATCGTTGTGGAATCATTTTTCCGATATCAACGCTATTCCTAGAGCTTCTAAAAAAGAAGAAAGAATCATTGCACATATGGTGGCTTTCGGAAAGAATTTAGGACTAGAAACGGTCGTTGATGACATTCAAAATGTCATCATCAAGAAAAAAGCCACCCCTGGAATGGAAAACCGCAAAACCGTGGTTTTACAATCTCATTTAGACATGGTGCATCAAAAAAACAACAGCTCTAATTTCGACTTTGATACGCAAGGAATTCAAATGGAAATAAAAGATGGTTGGATTCATGCAATGGATACAACCCTTGGCGCTGACAATGGTATTGGTGTGGCTGCCATTATGAGTATTTTATCAGCTACGGATATTCCTCACCCTCCTATTGAAGCTTTATTTACCATAGATGAAGAAACAGGAATGACAGGCGCTATGGGTTTACAACCTGGCTATTTAAACGGAGATATCTTACTAAATTTAGACACGGAAGACGACGATGAAATTTCTATTGGATGTGCAGGTGGAATAGATGTTACAGCTACGCAGAGCTATGAAGAATACGACTGCCCTGAAGAAACAACCGCCTATGAAATTATTGTAAACGGTTTGCAAGGCGGACACTCAGGAATGGATATTCACAAAGGGTTAGGAAATGCCAACAAAATTATGAATCGCCTTTTATTTATGGCTTATGATAATTTTGAATTGTCTATTTCTTCCTTACAAGGAGGCGGTTTGCGAAATGCAATCCCAAGAGAATCTAAAGCCATTGTTGTTGTAAAAAATAAATTCACAGAAGCTTTTTCCTTTGAATTTAATGCGCTAACAAAGCTTATCAAAAAAGAATTTTCTTTCTTAGAAAAAGAACTTCAACTACAATTAATAGAAACTTCGACTCCTAAAAAAGTTTTAGACATTCGATTTCAAAAAAATCTAATTCAAAGTTTGTATACCTGTCATAACGGTGTATTTACCATGAATGCAACCATTCCAGAATTGGTTGAAACCTCTAATAATTTAGCAAGAGTTAGTGTCGGAAATGGAAGTGCTAAAATAGCTTGTTTGACACGTTCTTTTTCAGAATCAGGAAAAATGGATGTCGCCAATGCCATTAGATGTTCTTTTGAATTGGCCGGATTTACCGTCAATTACGCAGGTGACTATCCCGGTTGGGAACCCAATTTAAATACAGAAATATTAGGCATTCTTGAAGAAACCTATAAAAATCTATTTTCAGAAACACCACGAGTAATGGCCTGCCATGCTGGTTTAGAATGCGGTATCTTAGGGACACATTACCCCAATATGGAAATGATTTCATTTGGACCAACCATAAAAGGAGCTCATTCACCTGATGAAAAGGTTAACATTGCTTCCACGCAAAAATTTTGGAAATATTTATTGGAAATTTTGGCAAGAATTCCTGTCAAAAGTTAGAAAAAAAACCTTGCAACAGTGCTAAGTTTCAGCTTATAAATCAAGCTTTCAAATAATTACAAGTTTGTTAACATCTTACTTTTTATAAACCCATAAATAATCGTATTTTTGGTCTTTAAAAAAATTTCTTAAATGGGTAAAATTATAGCAATTGCAAACCAAAAAGGTGGCGTGGGAAAAACCACGACTTCCGTTAATTTGGCTGCCGCTTTAGGAGTGCTAGAAAAAAAAGTATTGTTGATTGATGCTGACCCTCAAGCAAATGCTTCTTCGGGCTTAGGTGTTGATGTAGAAAATATTGAATATGGAACCTACCAAATTTTGGAGCATGCCGTATCTGCTAAAGAGGCCATAACAACAACGGATTCTCCAAATGTAGATATTATTCCTGCTCATATTGACCTTGTGGCCATTGAAATTGAATTGGTAGATAAGGAAGACCGAGAATACATGTTAAAAAAATCATTAGCTTCTATAAAAGATGATTATGATTATATTTTAATTGATTGTGCACCTTCTTTAGGATTGATTACGTTAAATGCCTTAACGGCAGCTGATTCCGTAATTATTCCTATTCAATGTGAATATTTTGCATTAGAAGGTTTGGGTAAATTATTAAACACTATTAAAAGTGTTCAAAAAATACACAACGCAAATTTAGATATTGAAGGACTTTTATTAACGATGTTCGATTCTAGATTACGTCTGTCTAATCAGGTAGTTGAAGAAGTGAAAAAGCATTTTAATGAAATGGTTTTTGATACCATTATTCAAAGAAACACACGTTTAGGTGAAGCACCAAGTTATGGTGAAAGTATTATTGCTTATGACGCTACGAGTAGAGGGGCTGTAAATTACATCAACCTTGCTAACGAAGTATTAAAAAAGAACGCATAGATGGCAAAGGCAACTAAAAAACAAGCTTTAGGACGTGGATTATCTGCGCTATTAAAAGAAACTGACAATGCAGCAACAGATAAAAATGCAGATGCCATTGTTGGAAGTATTATTGAATTAGAATTGAGTGCTATTGAAGTGAATCCATTTCAACCTAGAACTTATTTTGATGAAGAAGCATTGACTGAATTAGCGAATTCTATTAAAGAATTAGGCGTTATTCAACCCATAACCGTTCGTAAAATAGCTGGAAATAATTTTCAATTGGTTTCTGGTGAACGTCGTTTTAGAGCCTCTAAATTAATAGGAAATAAAACCGTTCCTGCTTATGTACGCTTGGCCAACGACCAAGAAATGTTGGAAATGGCTTTGGTTGAAAATATTCAACGTAAAAACTTAGACCCTATTGAAGTTTCTCTTTCTTACCAAAGATTGATTGATGAAATAAAATTAACCCAAGAAGAATTGAGTATTCGTGTTGGAAAAAAACGCTCAACGGTAACCAATTATTTACGTTTGTTAAAATTAGACCCCATCATTCAAACAGGAATGAGAGATGGTTTTATTTCTATGGGGCATGGTAGAGCCTTGATAAATATCAGTGATTTAAGTGAGCAGATTCAGATTTATCAGCAAATTTTAAAAGACAAGTTATCAGTTCGTCAGACCGAAGAATTGGTGAAAAATTTAAAAAACCCAAAACCGAGTTCCAACAAAACTAAAAACAGCAAAACACCCAATTTTGTAAATGATGGTGTTGCTGTAATTAGTGAGTTTTTTGGACATAAAATAAATGTATCTGTCAATGAAAAAGGAAAAGGTAAAATTTCTATTCCCTTTCATTCTGAAGAAGATTTTAATAGAATAAAAAAATTACTAGAATAAGTGTCTAAAAAAATCACATACCTTTTATTGTTTTTTAGTTTTAGTCTAACTTTTAAAACCATAGCGCAACAGATTCCTAATCTGACTAGCGAACAAGTTTTTATAAAGGATGGCTACAACCCACTTACTCCGGCCAGAGCGGCTTTTTATTCTGCTATTATTCCTGGAATGGGACAGTTGTACAATAAAGATTATTGGAAAGTTCCGGTTGTTTACGGTGCACTTGCCATTCCTATTTATTACTATTCTACCAATGCAAGATCTTATAAGAGATATCGTACTGCCTTTAAATTAAGAGAAGCAGGCTTGCAAGATGAATTTACAACAGATTCTGGAACCGAACTTATATCAAGAGAAGGACTGATCAGTGCTCAAAAAATTTTAAAACAAAATAGAGACACTTCCCTACTTACCTTTGCTGGTTTGTATGCGCTTCAAATTTTAGAAGCCAGTGTAAGTGCACATTTATTACAATTTAACGTGAATGATAAAATTTCATTCGATCCACAATTATACCAAGAGCCAGTTTCTAAAGAAACAATTTTAGGGCTTACATTAAATATTAAATTTTAAGATGAAAATAGCATTATTAGGATACGGAAAAATGGGACAAACAATTGAAAAGATTGCACTTAGTCGTGGTCATGAAATTGTTTTGAAAATAGACAAAGATGCTCCTGCATATGATATTTCTATTGCCGATGTTGCAATTGATTTCAGCATTCCAAGCTCAGCTGTCGATAATATTACCAATTGTTTAAACAACAATGTTCCTATTATTTCAGGAACTACAGGTTGGTTAGACAGTTTTCAAGAAATGAAAGATTTATGTGCTACCAAAGAAGGAGCATTTATTTATGCTTCCAATTATAGTTTGGGTGTAAATATTTTCTTTGAATTAAACAATCACTTGGCAAAAATGATGGCTAATTTGGATCAATATGATGTAAATATTGAAGAAATTCATCACAAACAAAAACTAGACGAACCTAGTGGTACGGCAATAACATTGGCTGAAAGTGTTATTGAACATACAAAAAACAACCAATGGGAATTGGACAAAGCAACACAGGAAAATAGCATTCCTATTACGGCTATTAGAAGTCCTGAAGTTCCTGGTACACATACCATCACGTACAATTCTTCAGTAGACCAAATCGATATCAAACATACGGCACACAACCGTCAAGGTTTTGCTTTAGGGGCAGTGGTTGCTGCGGAATGGATTATCGGTAAAAAAGGAGTTTTCACCATGAAAGATGTATTGGGAATTTAACAAGTCCCTAACGGGTTTATAATACGCATTTAAGCATCTTTGAAAAAAATATTTTATGACACTTACAGAATGGCTTTTGTTTATCCTTGTTGTACAAGGAATACATTTTTTAGGAACTTGGAAATTATATAAAAAAGCAGGAAGAAAACCTTGGGAAGCCTTGGTTCCTGTATACAATGCCATCGTTCTTACCAAAATTATCAACAGGCCTTCTTGGTGGGTCATTCTACTTTTTATCCCCGTAATTAATTTATTAATTTTTCCGGTAATTTGGGTAGAAACAGCGCGTAGCTTCGGAAAAAATTCAACTACTGATACGTGGTTGACCATTTTGACCTTAGGTTTTTATTTGTATTACATCAATTATGCATTGGACGTGACCTATGTAGAAAATAGAAGTCTAAAACCAAAATCTGAAGTAGGAGAATGGGTAAGCTCTATTATTTTCGCCATTGTTGCCGCTACATTGGTACATACCTACGTGATGCAACCGTATACCATTCCGACTTCTTCTTTAGAAAAATCTTTATTGGTTGGTGATTTCCTTTTTGTAAGTAAATTTCATTACGGAGCAAAAATCCCTTCCACAGTAGTTGCAGCCCCAATGGTACATGATACATTGCCTTTAATTCATACCAAGTCTTATTTATACAATGACGATCCTGCACAAAAAGAATCTTCATGGCTGAACAAATTGCAATTACCCTATTTAAGAATACCTGGTTTTCAAAAAATAAAAAGAAATGATATTGTTGTTTTCAACTGGCCAGCAGATACAGTACAACGATTTTTCTATAAATCGAAACGAAAATATATAAAACCTATCGATAAAAAATCGAATTATGTAAAACGCTGTGTCGCCATTGCCGGTGATTCCTTAGAAATTAGAGACGGATTTATTTATATTGATGGTAAGCATTCTGAAATGCCAGAAAGAGCCAAACCACAATTTTACTATACAGTTGACACTGATGGGAAAAACTTAAGTGAAAACAGCCTCTACAACCGTTATCATGTTCGAAGAGGTGAAGCAGGGATCAGTCAAGGAAAATACATTCTTAATTTAGATGAAGAAAATGCTGAAGCAATAAAAAATAATCCTATGGTTAAAAGTGTTGTTCGCAATATAAAACCTAAAGGAAGTCCTGAAGCCGTATACCCTTCTATTAATAAAAATTGGAACCGCGACAATTATGGTCCTATTTATATTCCAGAAGAAGGTAAAACAGTTGCTTTAAATACTGAGGTATTGCCACTATACAAAAAAATAATTACCGATTACGAGCACAATTCTTTGGGTGTAAAAAATGGCACGATCTACATCAACAATAAAGTAGCTACAACTTATACTTTCAAACAAAACTATTACTGGATGATGGGTGATAACCGTCACAACTCTGAAGATTCAAGATACTGGGGATATGTACCTTTTGACCACGTAGTAGGAAAACCAGTTTTTGTATGGTTTAGTTGGGATACCTATGGAAAAGGCTTGGACAAAATTAGATGGGAAAGATTGTTCACCGTTGTTCACGGCGAAGGTAAAACCACCTCTTATTTTTATTACTTCCTAGTTTTATTAGCTCTTTACATTGGCTATTCTCAATACAGTAAAAGAAAAGCAAAACAATAACTGGAGTTAACTTTACATCGATGACATTAGTTCACCCAAGCTACTTCTCACCCATTGCACAGTACGTGGCCATTTTAAAAGCCGATACCTATGAGTTTGAAGTAGAAGACAATTTTCAAAAACAAACCTATAGAAATCGATGTTATATTTTTGGACCTAATGGCAAACAGTTATTAAACGTACCTGTAAAACACGAAAAAGGAGTGAAATTAATGACCAAAGACGTTGCCATTGATTACGACACCGCAGACTGGCAATTGAACCATATGCGCTCCTTTCAAGCCGCCTACAGGTCTTCTCCTTTTTATGAATTCTATGAAGATGACATTCTTAAAATATTTCAAAAAAAACACAAATATTTACTCGATTTGAATTTGGACATACATGAGTTCCTCATGGAAAGTTTACAAGAAGAAAATTCATATACCAAAACTTCAACATATATTTCGACAGCTTTAACTCATGATTTTAGGTTCCTGGTCAATGCGAAACAAAAAGAAGAAAAGCGCTTCAAAAACTACATTCAAATGTTCGACAACAAATTTGGCTTTTTGAATAACCTAAGTGTTTTAGACCTCTTATTTATGGAAGGACCAAGCGCAAGTATTTACTTAAAAAAACAGCTCGTTTAAACGATTCTTTACAATAAAATTAACACTTTAAAACTTACAAAGTTGTCTGTTCTCAGGTATCTTTGCAAATTACAAGATTTGTAATTAAAAAATAAAACGAATACAGTGGAAGAATTTGTAAAAACAGTAAACTTAATATCTCCTATTTCGCAAGAATCATGGCTTGAACTTAGCCAAATTTCTACTGTTATTGACGTCCCTAAGAAAACCAAACTCAACAAAATAGGTGAATATCCTCATTCCTTTTATTTTATGATTTCGGGAAATGCAAGAGGATACATCAACACCAGTAATAACACAGAATACAACAAAGCCTTATTTACTGAAAATATGTTTTTTGGCGCCTTAGCTGCATTGGTTAAAAACACAAATTCTAGAGTAGCTTATGAAACCTTAACCAATTCTAGAATTGTGAAAATTAATTTTAGAAAATTTATAGAGCTTGTGGAAACTAGAGAAGATATAAATCTTCTTTACATAAAATTATTAGAAACTATTTTTCTTCGACTTGAACAAAGAGATATAGAAATGGTAACACTTGATGCTACAGAAAGGTATCTAAAGCTAAAAGAGCGCTTACCAAATATCGATAAAGAAATTTCTTTATATCAAATAGCTTCCAATTTAGGCATTACCGCAATTCAATTAAGTAGAATTAGAAAAAAACTACTTTTCAAGAAATAATTTCTTCATTATAAGTACTTCCAAAATATTACTAAAAACAAATATACGAATCCTATTTATTAACAAATGTTATCGTATATTTATCGAGTAGTAATCACAAAAAATAAATGATAAATGGATCCCCTACATCAATTCATGAGTGCTATTTCCCCCATATCTGAAAAATCTTTTCAGGATTATATGGAATTATGTAAACCTAAGTTCTGCAAAGCAGGAACCGTCTTAAGTAAAATAGGAGATGTTCCTGAAGTGCTTTATTTTATAAAAACCGGTATCGCAAGATCTTATAGTATTTCTGACAAAGGCGTAGAATATATCCGCTCATTAATTAGTCCAAACAATATATTAGCTCCTACAGAAGCTTTGATAAAAAAACAAGCTTCTAAAATTGGATTGCAATGCCTAACAGATTGTGATGTCCTTGAAATAAATTACAAAGACTTATTAGAAGTAAATAAAAATAACAACGAAATAGCTGCTTGGTATACCAAAACCGTTGAATTGCATTATGCACATTTACAAAAAATGAATGACGAATTGCTTACCTTAAATGCAACCGAACGCTATTTAAAATTGCAAAAAAGAATTCCAAATATCGACAATCAAATAAATCAATACCATATTGCTTCTCACCTAGGAATTACCCCTATTCAATTATCTAGAATTCGAAAGAAATTATACAGTAAATAAAAAAAGCGATACAAATTTGTATCGCTTTTTTTTATAAAAATTCATTCCATTAACGAATCAACTTTTTGTATTTAATACGTTTCGGCATTAGGTCACCACCCAAACGTTTCTTTTTATTTTCTTCATATTCAGAAAAACTTCCTTCAAAGAAATAGACAGAAGAGTCTCCTTCAAAAGCAAGTATATGTGTACAAATTCTATCTAAAAACCATCTATCATGCGAAATAACTACTGCACAACCTGCAAAGTTCTCTAGACCTTCTTCCAAAGCTCTTAAAGTATTTACATCCAAATCATTTGTAGGCTCATCCAACAACAATACATTTCCTTCTTCTTTTAAAGTCATTGCCAAATGCAAACGGTTACGTTCACCACCTGACAAAGTACTTACTTTTTTATTCTGTTCAGATCCACTAAAATTAAAACGACTTAAATAAGCTCTAGAATTTACCATTTTTCCGCCCATCATAATCAAGTCCTGCTCATCAGCAAAATTTGCCCAAATAGAACGCTCAGGGTCAATATCAGAATGCGATTGATCTACGTAAGCAATCTTAGCTGTGTCACCCACCGTAAATTCACCACTATCAGGTTTTTCCTCGCCCATAATCATTCTAAAAATCGTCGTCTTACCAGCACCATTCGGCCCAATAATTCCAACAATTCCATTCGGAGGTAAATTAAATTCTAAATTGTCATATAACAATTTATCTCCAAATGCCTTAGATACAGCATTTGCATCAATCACATTAGATCCTAACCTAGGACCATTCGGAATATAAATCTCTAATTTTTCTTCTTGTACTTTTTGGTCTTGGTTCATCAACTTATCATAACTCGCCAAACGTGCCTTCGATTTTGATTGTCTTCCCTTAGCTCCCTGACGAACCCATTCCAATTCACGCTCCAAAGTTTTTTGTCTCTTAGAAGCTGTTTTATCTTCCTGTGCCATACGCTGAGATTTCTGATCCAACCATGAAGAATAATTTCCTTTCCATGGAATTCCTTCACCTCTGTCCAATTCTAAAATCCATCCAGCAATATTATCTAAGAAATATCTATCATGCGTAACCGCAATCACCGTCCCTTTATATTGTGCCAAATGATGCTCTAACCAATGTACAGATTCCGCATCCAAGTGATTGGTAGGCTCATCCAATAACAATATATCTGGCTGTTGTAAAAGCAATCTACACAAAGCAACTCTTCTACGCTCACCACCTGACAATACTCCAATTTTTGTATCAGGTTCCGGTGTACGCAAGGCATCCATCGCTATTTCCAATTTGGTATCCAATTCCCAAGCATCCGAAGCATCAATTTGATCCTGTAATTCTGCTTGACGGTTCATCAATTGTTCCATCTTATCAGCATCAGAATACACTTCTTCCAACCCAAACTGATCGTTAATTTTATTGTATTCATCTAAAACTGCTACCGTCTCTGCAACACCTTCCTTAACAATATCTAAAACCGTTTTCTCGTCATCCAAAATAGGTTCCTGTTCTAAAAATCCAACAGAGTATCCAGGTAAAAAATTAATATCACCCTGATAATTTTTTTCAACTCCTGCAATAATTTTAAGCAAAGAAGATTTACCAGAACCATTCAATCCTAGTATTCCAATTTTCGCTCCATAGAAGAAACTTAAATGTATATTTTTTAAAACTTGTTTTCCCGTGCTTTGGTAGGTTTTACTTAAACCCGACATTGAGAAAATCACTTTCTTATCGTCTGACATAATCGTATTTTTAAATGTGAAGTGCTTATTAAAAAGCAGTTACAAATATCGTAAATTAGAATGAATTAATATGTCAATCCATTGTATTAAAACAATAGTTTATAAACAGTTTGGGCGTTCCCTTTCAGGTCGGGCTTTCCGTTGTATCTTTTTATAGCTTATTATACACAGATTTCGTCCCCTCAGCTCCTCGACGGGTGTGGAAGCTTGTAACATAATCTAGTGAAGCTATAAAAAGGATGCCACTGCAATCCCTAACGCGAACTGAGTGTTGAGTTTTGAGTGTTGAGTGTTGCGTGTTTTAAATTTTAAAAAAAATCCTAACACCACTTTCTAGCTACCAACTACCAACTACCATCTACCAACTACTTGATACTTG
>NZ_VDET01000016.1 GCF_006381105.1 Flavicella sediminum
AATCTGGAACTCCTGCTCAATTGATGGAAAAATACGGATTAAACGATAAAGCAATTGTTGCTGCTGTTCAAAAAGTAATTGCAAGAAAATAATTTTTATATTTACCGAAACTAAAATTAATTTATTATGAAAAAAATAATTTTTTCGATTGCACTAGCTGTTGCAGCAATCCAATTTACCAACGCACAAATTAGCTTTGGTGTTAAAGGAGGTATGAATATTGATTTAAACAGTGAAGCTTCTAAATATGTTGAAGTTCCTTCTGGTTTTTCTTTAAATACAGAAAAAAGTAGCGGTTACAATTTTGGAGCATGGTTACGCGTAAAAGTGCCTGTGGTTGGTTTGTATGTACGCCCTGAAATAAACTATACAAGTTTATCTACAGATTACAGCATTGGATACCCAGAATTCACCTACCAAGGAAATACAATTCCTGAAGGAGTTGCGAACTCTTCGTATGAAATCAATAAAATTGATGTGCCAGTTTTATTAGGACTTAAATTTTTAAAATTCGGAAATATATTTCTTGGACCTAACTTCCAATATTTATTAAAGTCGAAAGCAACAAATTCTATTGCTGCTATTAGCTACAGTGAAACTGACGATACAATCGATCAAGAAATTTCTGTAGGTGCCGTTATCGGTGTTGGTGTTGAAGTATGGAAATTAGGACTTGATGTTCGTTTTGAAACAGGCTTTAACTATCCGAAAGAAAACTTAAGTGGTTTGTCTGACGAAGAAGCTATCCTTGCTATTGGTGAAGCTTTGGGAAGTCAAAAACCAAATCAAATTATTATTGGACTTTCTTATAAGTTCTAAGAATAAATAATCTCAAAAAAAAGCTATCAATTTAAATTGATAGCTTTTTTTTTGCTTTTAACTAAGCTTAAAATCGCCAATAAGTATACAGTGAAACTCCTTGTTGAAAATGAACTTCCTTCTCTATCAAATTCTGTTTTAAAGGAAGCTGAGAATTGATACCTATAATCATTTTTTCAGTTTGAAATTGCAAACCGATAGTTGCATTGCTCATAAATCCTGAGGTACGCTCATCTTTTATATTGTATTGTTCTGTAGCCGCAAAAGAATCATAATTAATGCCTGCCAAAGGCGCCAAAATAAAGCGGTCATTCAAAGAAAAGGCATAAGAAACTCCCAAATTTAATTGGGTTTGATTTCCGAATTTAAAAGTTGCTTCATTTTTATTCTTTACAAAATAAACAGCACCAAAATTCAAAGAAAAATCTTTGATAGTATATTCATATTGTACCGGAAATATAACATCCCAACTTCCTGTTCCCAATTGTGTAGCCGAAGTATTATTAGCCGAAGTGCTATTTTCATTAAACCTACCTGTAGGCATTTTTAAGCCTGCTCCTATTCTTAATTTATGTGCACTTTCATTTGCTAAAACACTGTACAAGCCATATACACTCATATCTCCCAAACCACTATTGTCAATCGCTTCATGACTAGAATTTCTTCTATAATTAAATCGATACGGCACCATGGCATTTATCCGTATGCGTTCTGAAATTTGGTATTGTCCGGTTATAGCGATTGAATTGATATAATCATTCCCTTCAGGACTATTGGTACTAATTCCTTCCTTAAACACAAAATGCATATAATTGTAAGATAGTCCGAGAAAACTACCACTAATTCCATTGGCAAAACTACTACTGCTTGAAGAGCCACAACTGCATACATCGCAGGCAAATATTTGGTTACTTGTAAATAACACAAGTAAAAGTAGTGCGCACTTATTCTGAAAAACGGCTGTCGTTGATAAACGTTTCATCTGTTAATGATTTTAAAAAATATTTTAATTCTGTTTTATCTGTTTCCGACAATGGTATTCCTAAGACTTCGCCATTTTTTAAAGTAGGGTCCAAGGTTGCCATTTCTACAACTCCCGAATTGTAGTGCTCAAAAACCGCATCTAAATCAGCCAATCTACCATCATGCATATAAGGATAAGTAATCCATACATTTCGCAAACTAGGCACTTTAAACTTGTAATAATCGCTGCTGTTTACACCATTATCTTCATCATTCACTCTACCTCTTCCCAATTCATCGGGAAACTTAGAATTGACCCCCAAACCATTATTCCTAAAACTTTGATCGGTAAACAATTCTCCGGCATGACAACTGGCACATTTTTCGTTAAACACTGCCAATCCTTTTTTTTCTTCTTCGGAATAGGGAACTTCCATTGCTTCTCCTCGTACATATTGATCGTAACGAGAATTTGAAGAAACCAGCGCATTCATAAATTGTGACAAAGCTTGCGTTAAGGTTCTTAAGTTTACAATATGACTTTCCGAATCTGTTTTTACAAAACTTTTCTTGAAATCAGAAACATAACTGGCATCTGCTTGTAATTTTCCCAAAACATTGCTCACTGTTTCTTTCATTTCCAAAGGAGACTCTATAGGAACTAAAGGCTGTAAGTCTAAATGACGAATTGCACCATCCCAGGTAAAATCATTCATAAAAGCCAAATTCTGAATAGGCTGTGTATTCCTTGTTCCTTCGGTACCACCAACACCCGCACTTAAATCGTGACCGTGATGTGTAAATGCTTGTGCTTGGTTGTGACAAAAACCGCAAGAAATGCTATTATCCGCAGATAGTCGTCCTTCATAAAATAATCGTTTGCCTAATTCAAATTTTTCTTGGGTAAATTCATTCACAGAAAAATCGTAGGTAGGTTCAGGAAAATTTATGGGTTTTTCAAATTTAATATAGGAGCCTTCTATACCTTCATTCACACAGGAAGAAACTATAGAAAGGCCTATACTAAGCATTATAAGTTGCTTGAACATAATTTAATGATCGTGTTCTGTAGTTTCCTCATTCGGATTTGCTGAACCGCATCCCTCATTTTCAGGTATATCAAAAACTGCTGTAGTACCGTGTATATGATCTACAGAAAACATCGTAGCTACATTCGTTGCTACTTTTGGAGATTTATGTGCATCTATAATGATATTACCTTCCGAAATATCAATCAGGTTTGTACTGTTAAAAATATTGGCAACGTCTATCTTTAAATGTACTTTCGGAGACGTATTGTCACTTACCAAAATGTCAGCATCGTTGCTAAAAGCCAAAGTTATTAATTTGCTATTGTCTATTCTGCTTGGTGCATCCGTAACCGATTTATTCGCCGTTCCATGGCCTGTAGAACTACTCCCATGACTTCCATTATGCACTTTAAAAGTATTGGCTGCATTACCAGCATAAGAGCCTTCATACTTTAAAAATTGATAGCCAGATGTCCAACCCCAATTCATTCCAAATTCATTGGCTGCAACCAACATATCTCCTTGTGCTTCTGTCCCTAATTCAAAAACTTCTTCGCTAACTCCGTATCTAAACGAAATTTTGTTGTACGTTCCATCAGGTATTCCTGTTAAATATTTATAGTCTGTCGCTTCACAAGAGGCATCTATTATATGAAAACTTTCCTGAGTTGGCACTGTATAGTCAGCAGTTCCATTACTTCCGTAAAAAGTAATATCTGTAATCATGTATTTTAAAGCGGTAATATTTAATACACCGTTGTTTGCGCTTGTATAATCGTGATTTAAATTAAAGTCATGATCGCTGAAAACATTTTCAAACTGAATATAAGCATCCACTTTGTTTTCAGACACCTGCTCATCTGCATCATCATTATCGTTACAAGAAATTAAGTTTAGGGCAGCAAAAGCTGCTAAAAGGTAAAATTTAAAATTTTTCATTTTTATGTTGTGTAATTTTTAATATAAAATAGAGGGTTATGCATAGCCATTACTTAAAATGAATATGTATAAAACAGGCGTTTTTATTGCCTTTTCAATTAAAAATTAAACAATAGGAGGTTTGTCAACCCTAGCACTAACTAAGTAATTATAAGTGCCTGCATACTCCTTATAAGAATCGAGAACCTCTATAAAGTTCAATGGCTTATAAGTATCTGTAATTTCATAATAATACACCGGAAAGAAAGCAATGACACTGACCGAAGTTGCATCTTGATTATCTGTATTTTCAGATAAAACACTTAGTTCTTTTGCTAAATGGCATTTACCATTACATTGCAATTCGGGTTTGTCTTTATTAACACAATACTTCTCTATAATTTCACTTAAATGAGTTTCATAGTACATCAAATAGCCCGCAAAATATGCCGGCCTAACAGAAAGAACTGTCAATAAAATTATGACTATAAATTTTTTAAACATGAAATTTTTAAACTAACGAAGTATCGCTTTTATTTATGTCTTCCTTTCAATTCGTTTTCAATATCTTTTAAAGTAAAGCCTTTTGCTTGTAATAACATCAAGTAATGAAATAACAAATCTGCAGATTCATACAAGAACAATTCGTCGTTATTATCCATCGCTTCAATCACTGTTTCTACAGCTTCTTCCCCTACTTTTTGTGCTACCTTATTGATTCCTTTAGCAAATAAACTCGCCACATACGACTTCTTTGTATCCTTGTTGGCAACCCTTTCCGTAATTACATCTTCCAAGGTAGAAAAGAAACCATAAGAAGAAACATTTTCCTCTTTCCAACAAGTATCTGCACCAGTATGACACGTTGGTCCCGCTGGGTTTACTTTGATCAATAAAGAATCATCATCACAATCATTTGCAATGCTTACCAATTCCAAAAAGTTTCCACTTTCTTCACCTTTCGTCCACAAACGGTTTTTACTTCGACTAAAAAAAGTGACTTTACCTGTCTCCATTGTTTTGTCATAAGCATCTTGGTTCATATAGCCCAACATCAAAACATTTTTTGTTGTTGCATCTTGAATAATTGCAGGAACCAATCCGTTGTCTTTAGAAAAATCTATCTTCATTGTGTTTATTTTTGAAAGTGCAAATATAGGATTATCTTATATTTATTAGCACAATTGACCTTATATTCTTATTGTAATTCCTTGCTTTTTCAATTCCTTTTTTAAATCTTGTATGTCAATTTCTTTGAAATGAAATACACTAGCTGCTAATGCTGCATCTGCTTTCCCTTTGATAAAAGTATCTGCAAAATGTTGCATATTTCCAGCACCACCAGAAGCAATGATCGGAATATTTACCAATTCCGATAAAATTTCCAAAGCTTCATTGGCAAAACCATCTTTGGTACCGTCGTGGTCCATAGACGTAAACAAGATTTCTCCTGCACCTCTTTCTTCAACTTCTTGCGCCCATTCAAATAAATTCAGTTCAGTTGGAACTTTTCCTCCTACCAAATGTACAATCCAATCTCCATCAATTTGTTTGGCATCTATAGCCACTGTAATACATTGTGCGCCAAATTTAGCAGAAGCATCATTGATCAATTGTGGATTTTTAACTGCTGAAGAATTGATAGAAATTTTATCAGCCCCCGCATGTAGCAAGTCGTCAATATCTTCAATAGAAGAAATTCCACCCCCAACGGTAAACGGAATATCAATAGCCGCAGCCACACGCATCACCATATCATGTAAGGTTCTCCGTTTTTCTTCTGTTGCCGAAATATCTAAAAACACCAATTCATCGGCACCCGTATCAGCGTAAATTTTTGCCAATTCCACAGGATCACCAGCATCTCTTAAATCGACGAAATTTACACCTTTAACGGTTCTTCCGTCTTTTATATCCAAACAAGGAACTATTCTTTTTGTTAACATTATTTTTGGCTTTTGGCCATTGGCTATAGGCTTTTAGCAAAGAGCTAACTGCAAATAGCTAAAAGCTAATTTTTAATTATATAGTTTTCTAATTGTTTCAAACTGATTTTATTTTCATAAATCGCTTTTCCCACAATAGTACCTTCACAGCCTAAAGCAGCTAATTTTGGTAGCTCATCAAAAGTTGAAATACCACCACTGGCAATTAATTTAACGCCTGGTAGTTGCTTCAACATTTTTTCATACAAGTCGAAAGAAGGACCTTCTAGCATTCCATCTTTGGCAATATCTGTACAAATAACATAAGAAACACCATCCTTCATATAGGCTTGTACAAAAGGAATCAAATCTTCATCCGATTCTTCTAACCAACCACTAATCGCAATTTTTTCGTTGTTTGCATCAGCACCCAAAATAATTTTATCCGCACCAAATTTTGTCAGCCAACTTTTAAAAACTTCAGGATTTTTAACCGCTATACTTCCACCTGTAATTTGTCCTGCTCCAGATTCAAAAGCAATACGTAAATCTTCATCTGTTTTCAATCCACCCCCAAAATCAATTTTTAAACTTGTTTTTGTGGCAATTTCTTCCAGTACTTTATGATTGACAATATGACTTGCTTTAGCACCGTCTAAATCTACTAAATGTAAATGTTCTATTCCGTGTGCTTCATATTGCTTCGCCATTTCTAGAGGATGTTCTCCATAAATTTTTTTCGTGTTGTAATCTCCTTTTGAAAGACGTACACATTTTCCGTCTATGATATCTATTGCTGGTATTATTCTCATTTTTTTAGCTATTCGCGATTGGCCTTTAAGCAATTAGCAAACAGCTAAAAGAAAATAACCAAAGGCTTATTTATAATTCTAGAAAATTCTTTAAAATATGTGTTCCTGTTTTACTGCTTTTTTCAGGGTGAAACTGGGTTCCATAAAAATTATCTTTTTGCAAAGCTGTAGCGTATTTTAAACCATAGGTTGTTGTAGCGATTGCTTCTTTACAAAGCGGTGCATAAAAACTATGAACCAAATACACAAATTCGTTTTCATTCACTCCAGAAAACAAAGCCGATTTCAAATCAGCAATTTGATTCCATCCTATTTGAGGAACTTTTACCTCATTGTCGAAACGAAGGACATCAACATCAAAAATACTCAGACCTGTTGTATTTCCTTCGGCACTAGAATGACACATTAACTGCATGCCCAAACAAATTCCTAAAACGGGTTGTTTCAAAGAAGGTATTAGTGTATCTAACCCAGATTCCTTCAACATTTTCATGGCACTACTTGCCTCTCCAACACCAGGGAAAATTACTTTATCGGCTGCTTTTATTTCTTCAATATCATTACTTAAAACAGCTTCATGTCCTAACCTTTGCACTGCAAATTTTATAGATTGAATATTTCCTGCTCCGTAATTTATTATAACTATTTTCATTTTTTACTAGTTATTAGCTTTTTGCCTTTTGCTACTAGCTAACAGCTAACATCCAAAAGCCATAAGCTAGTTTTATAACACTCCCTTTGTACTTGGTAAAAACATTTTATTAGCATCGCGTTTTACAGCCATTTTCATTGCTTTTGCAAATGCTTTAAAAATTCCTTCAATTTTATGATGTTCATTGACGCCTTCCGCCTTAATATTTAAATTACACTTGGCACCATCGGTAAAAGATTTGAATAAGTGGAAAAACATTTCAGTTGGCATATCACCAATCATTTCACGTTTGAATTCCGCATCCCATTCTATCCAAGGTCTCCCTCCAAAATCTACCGCTGCTTGCGCCAAACAATCATCCATTGGCAAACAGAAGCCGTAACGTTCAATTCCCAATTTATTCCCAAGAGTTTTGCTAAATAATTCCCCTAAGGCAATCATGGTATCTTCAATTGTATGGTGTTCATCAACCTCTAAATCTCCGTCCACTTTTACCGTTAAATCCATAGAACCATGACGTCCTATCTGATCCAACATATGATCAAAAAATTTCACTCCTGTAGAAATATCATTTTGACCCGAACCATCTAAATTTAATTTGATATAAATTTTAGTTTCATTGGTATTACGAGTAATTTCAGCTGTACGAGATTCTAGTTTTAAAAACTCATAAATAGCTTTCCATTCTGTAGTTTCGATAGCAATTACGTCGTCCAATTCGGCTCTTTTCACAGACAATTCCTCATCTGCCAAACCATCCACATTGTTAATGTAAATACCTTTTGCACCAAGATTTTTTGCCAATTCAATATCCGTCAAACGATCTCCAATCACAAAAGAATTTTCTAAATCGTAAGCTTCAGAATTGATGTATTTTGTTAGCAAACCTGTTCTAGGTTTACGTGTAGGTGCATTTTCGTGAGGAAAGGTTTTATCAATTGCTATATCAGAAAACACAACACCTTCATTTTTAAAAGCTTCAATCACCTTATTTTGAGCAGGCCAAAAAGTTTCTTCAGGAAAAGAATCCGTACCCAAACCATCTTGGTTGGTAACCATCACCAATTCATAGTCCAATTCAGCAGCAATTTTACCCATGTATTGAAATACTTTTGGATAAAATTCTAATTTCTCAAGACTATCCAATTGATAATCTATAGGAGGTTCAATGGCTAATGTTCCATCTCTATCTATAAAAAGTACTTTCTTCATTTTTTTATGCTTTTGGCTACTAGCTTTTGGCTACTAGCATAATTCTAAATCGTCTTTAACGCTTCTATCAATTTTTCATTCTCTATGGAAGTCCCTACCGTTAATCTTAGGGTATTTTCACACAAAGCTTGTGTCGTTCTGTTTCTAATTACGATTCCTTTTTCTAATAACTGATTGTAGCGTTTATTGGCATCATCAACTTTTACCAAAACAAAGTTTGAATCAGATGGGTAAATTTTAGAAATATAATTTACCGTTTGCAAGGCTGCGATCAATTTGGTTCTTTCTGCTAAAATATTTTCAATTTCAACTTGAACTTCATCAAATGCTAACAAACGCTGTTTTGCTCTTTGTTGTGTTAATTCATTGACATTGTAAGGAGGCTTAATTCTGTTTAAAACTTCTATAATTTCAACAGATGCATAACAAATCCCCAAACGAATACCTGCCATACCAAATGCTTTTGACAAGGTTTGCGTAATGATTAAATTTGGGTATTTCACTAAATTTCTCAACCAACTTTCTTTTGCAGAAAAATCAACATAGGCTTCATCAATAACAACAATTCCGTGAAAGCCTTCTACAATTGCTTTTATTTTTTCTTCTGAAAAAGCATTTCCTGAAGGGTTGTTTGGAGAACACAAAAATAAAATTTTTGAATGTGCATCTGCAACGGCTAATGTTTCTTCTACTCGAATATCAAAATCTTCAGATAATAATACTTCTTTGGTCGCTATGTTATTTAAGCCTGACAAGACATTGTACATTCCGTAGGTAGGTGGCAAAAAGATAACATTGTCTTCTTTAGGCTCACAAAAAGCTCTAAAAATTAAATCTAAAACTTCATCGCTACCATTTCCTAATAAAATTTGGTTGGTCGGAATACCTTTTAAATTGCTCAACAAATCTTTGACACTTTGTTGTCTTGGATCTGGGTAACGATTGACGCCATTTTGAAATGGATTTTCATTAGCATCTAAGAAAACCATATCTGCCGTAGCCTCTTCAAACTCATCACGAGCAGAAGAATACGCTTTCAACTTGGCGATATTTTCTCTTACTATTTTTTGTATATCAAATGACATTTTTGTCTTGATTTTAATTTTCTAAATTTTTCAAACGTAAAGTCACTGCATTTTTATGAGCTTCTAAACCTTCCGCTTCCGCCATCAATTCAATGGCAGGTCCAATAAATTGAATTCCTTCTTCTGATATTTTTTGAAAGGTAATCTTCTTTGTAAAGGCATCCATATTTACACCGCTATACATACGTGCATAGGCGTTTGTAGGTAAAGTATGGTTGGTTCCTGACGCATAATCACCAGCGCTTTCTGGCGTATACGGTCCTATAAAAACAGACCCCGCACTCATAATTCTATCCAAGTACAAGTCTTCATTGACAACATTTAAAATTAAATGCTCAGGAGCATAGTCATTGATAAAGTCAATTTGATCTTTTAAGTTTTCAATTAAAATAAACTGAGAATTTTCTATAGCGCTTGTCGCCATTTCCTTCCTTGGCAATACTTCCAACTGAGCAGCTACTTCTTTCTGAATAGCTTCTAAAGATTCCACCGTATTTGCCAAACAAATTACCTGACTATCATGACCGTGTTCTGCTTGCGATAACAAATCAGAAGCGACAAATTCTGGCAAAGCCAATTGATCTGCAACTACCATTAATTCTGAAGGACCTGCAGGCATATCAATAGCCACCCCCTGTGTTAAAGCAAACTGTTTTGCCCCTGTTACAAACTGGTTACCAGGTCCAAATATTTTATAAACACTAGGTACAGATTCCGTTCCATATGTCATGGCCGCAATGGCCTGCACCCCACCTAATTTAAAAATAGTGGTAACACCGACCAATTGAGCAGCATACAAAATTGCTGGGTTTATTGTACCGTCAGCACTTGGAGGTGTGCACAAAATAATTTCTTTACACCCTGCTAGTTTCGCCGGAATTCCCAACATTAATATGGTTGAAAACAAAGGAGCTGTCCCCCCCGGAATATACAAACCTACTTTTTCAATAGGCCGCATTTCCTGCCAACATTCTACTCCCGGACTTGTTTTTACAACTTTTTTAGAAATAAATTGAGAAGCATGAAAAATTTTGATATTCTCTTTGGCCAAATCCATGGCAGCTTTCAAATCTTCAGAAACCTGAGCCACCCCTTTTAGGGTTTCTTCTTCAGTTACTTGCAAATTTTGAAGCTTGACTTTATCAAATTTCAAGGTATACTCTTTCAAAGCTTGATCTCCGTTCATTTGAACGTTTTCAAAAACTTCTGAAATAATTTTCCCTAAATCAGCTGCTTTTTTTGCGGGTCTTTGTGTTAAAGATGCCCAATTTTCTCTTGCAGGATTTTTTACTATTTCCATTTCAAATCAGTATTAAGTAGTAAGCCTTAAGTATTGAGTACTTTATACTCTATACTAATTACTTGTTACTCATTTATTATAAAACCATTTTTTCAATAGGCACAACTAAAATTCCTTCTGCTCCTCTAGCCTTCAATTCTTCAATAATGTCCCAAAACTTACTTTTTCCTAAAACAACCGTATGAATTGAGCTCCATCCTTTTTCTGCCAATGGCAAAACGGTAGGACTTCTCATTCCTGGTAATATATCGATAATTGATTCAACCTTGTCGTTTGGTGCGTTTAACAAAATATATTTAGAATTTTGTCCTCTTAAAACGGATTGAATTCTAAATTGAATGGTATCTAAAATAGCTTTTTTGTCAGCAGACAAATTAGGACCCGCCGTTAAAACAGCTTCACTAACCGACATTTGAACAGCTTCTTTTAAACCATTTTTAAACAAGGTACTTCCACTAGAAACGATGTCACAAATAGCATCTGCCAAACCAATATTCGGAGCAATTTCTACAGAACCATTGATAATGTGAAGCTCTGCGGTAATTCCTTGTTCTTTTAAATATTTTTCTACCGTATTTGGGTACGACGTTGCAATACGTTTTCCGTTAAGATCTTGAATACCTGTGTACTCAAATTCTTTTGGTACGGCTAAAGAAACGCGACATTTAGAAAATCCTAAACGCTCAATAATTTCTAATTCTTCTCCTTTTTCAACCAAAGTATTTTCTCCAAGAATGGCAACATCTACAACTCCATCTCTTAAATATTGAGGAATGTCTCCGTTTCTTAAATACAATACTTCCACTGGAAAGTTACGAGCTGAAGCCTTTAATTGGTCTTTACCATTGTCGATTGATATTCCACAATCTTTTAATAATTTCAAGGAATCTTCGTTTAATCTTCCTGATTTCTGAATGGCGATTTTTAATTTTGTCATTTTGTTTTTAATTGTGTTTAAGCAATTGTAAATGATTTGATTTATACGAAAAAAACCCATTTGAATTGCTCAAACGGGTTTTTGAAAATATGTTTATAAATTACATAACATTCCTAGCTCGATTGATCACAAGTTTGAGAATGATGATGATGTAATTTATTTGTATACATGTCTATTTATTTAACGTCGCAAATATAGTAATTTTATTAAAAATAGTGCAAGTCCTTTTTTGTTTTTTTAAGGATTTTTTTTCTTCCTTAAAATACCTATTTCTAAAAAAAGCGGTTTCTTTCAAAACCGCTTTTTTATTTTAATTCTGGAATAAATTATTTAACAATTAATTTAGCTCTCATACTTGCATGCCCTGGAAAAGAACACAATACCCAATAGGTTCCCGGTTTTTCAGGAGCTTTAAAGAAAATTCTTTCTGAAGTTTCTGGTCCAACAATTCCTGTATGATACAAAACCAAATCTGTATCTGGCACATAATTCAAGTCGGCACCATCCAATCCTAACTCCAGCGCCATATTTCCTACTTTATCTGCTGTAGATTTTCCGGGTTTTGTAATAACTAAATTATGCAACATATCGTCATTATTATTCAAGGTTAACTGAATTTTTTCTCCTTTATTCACCACCAATTCTTTAAAATCAAATTTCAAACCTGGAACCGTTCCTACAGAAATTTCTCTGTCGTATTTCCCGTTCCAATCGGTAGGCATTTTAGTAACACGTTTTGGTTGCACTATTTTTTTGTTCGACTTTTTCATTTTCATCGACATTGATTTCAATTTCCCTCCCGGTACTTCATTCAAAGTATAATAACCGGTATCATGCAACAAGGATTCTCCTGACTTAGCTTTGACACCCGCAGCAGTCAACTGATGAATAAACCCTAATTTCATTCCGTGCACAGTTAATTTAGCAGAAAGCCCGTCTTTAGCAACTTCTACTTTATGAATCATGGCTTTTTCTTGATCTACAATTGGACTGCCATAAGTAACATGGTAGGTATAATTGAAAGTTGCCATTTTATAGGACGCTGGATCCGAAGCTGTTTTTTGATCTACAGGTTTTGTAAACTCAACTATAAATCCATCATTTTGCGCCTTAATTGCTTTAAGTTCAAAAGGTGTTTTTCCGGTCCAAACCAAACGCTGTAAACCAAAATCTTTACCTCCCGAAGATCTCCATCCTCTTGCGGTCATACCAACAAACATACTATGATCACTACCCCAAATCATTCTTAATATTCCTGAAGAAAAACCTTCTCTAAAAGGAAAGGAAGCTCCTTGATACACACCATTAATTTTCTCCATAAAAACACGCATAATTTTGCTATGTCCTTGATCACCAACAAAAATTTGGTTTTCAAAAGGTCCGAATTTAGCACCTGTTGTGTCGTACAACATATCAGAAGTAGAAATTCCCAAAATAGTATGAGGAAACCAGATAGCGGGTGCCTTTAATTCAGGAATTTTTTTCGCGTACTCATATAAACTCAGCCCAGAAAATTCTTCAATATCTGAAGGTTTTAATTTTAAAGGTGACTTCAGATCATCCGTCCATTTTAAACCCGATGGATGTCCTGCAAAATCTCCTTCTTCTAAATGAGTCATTCTACCAGAACCAACCCAGTCTCCTTGGTTTTCCGTATAAAAAATAGCTCCTTCCGGACTCACAGCATAACCGGCTGGAGAACGCAAACCTGTTGCAATTGGAAACATTTCGCCTTGAGGTGTAATTTTCAACAACCAACCTCTCCATTTTGCCAAACTTTTACCCCCACCTTTCCAAGATAGATTTAAGTTTACATACATATCACCATTTTTGTCCAGCTTAGGTCCGTAAGAATATTCATGGTAATTTCCCGACAAAGGCCAAGAATAAATTGTTTTGTACAAATCTGCTTCCCCATCATTATTCGTATCTTCAAGTCTTGTCAGCTCCCCTCGTTGCGACAAATAGAATCCATTGTCCTTATAAGCCAAACCTAACGCCTCATGCATTCCATATGCAAATCTATTATAAACAGGTTTTTGACTGTACGGTTTGTCAATCAGCCAAACTTCACCTCTTCTTGTAGAAACCCCTAATTTATCTTTATCTGTTAGCGCCAATCCACCGACTTCCAAAACCACTCCTTTAGGAATAGGCACATCAATAATTTTATAAAATTCTGATTCTTTTTTTGAAATAGCGGTATTTTTCTGTGCAAATCCCATTTGATTTATCAATAAAATACACAGTACTGCAATTGTTCTATTTATACTTTTCATGTCTTTCTTTTTAGTTTACCAAATGATGCTATACGTGATTTTTTGAATTCCCGCTGGTATGTTAACGATCAACTCTTGCAAACCACCTTGTGTACGAATGATTGGTTTTAAATTTTCATTCCCTGAAAAATCAATAAAAAAGCTCTCGTTATTGATCAAATAACTTCCATCAGGCAGTAGCGTTATTTTTTCTCCAGCGCCTAATTTATGCCACACATCTTCCGTTGAGTTTATGCCAACAGTACGCACAAATCCTCTAGACTCCGTTGGGCAAGAAAAACGATTTGTAAAAGTAGCACCGTTCAATTCATTGGTGAATTCAGGATTTCCATTTGCATCTAAAGCATATCCTTTTTGAACAAAATTCATTGCATCAGTCACTTTAGAAGGCCAAGCAGCTTTTTCATTTTCTAAATATGCGAAATCTAAAGTACCATGCATCAATACCAAAGCACCTTCTGGAACGCCTAATTGATGCTCTCCTCTCGAATGCCACATATGTGTTGCATTTAAGAAACCTCCACTCCAAACTTGCAATAAAGAACCCGTTTCCAAATCATAAGAATAATTTAATTTATTTGGCAATCCCACAGAAATACAATGGGTTCTTTTAGTTTCTTTATGATTTAAAAAACTACGTTGAACCACTGTTTTATTTGTAGGTTCAACCACTAAAAAACGCATTGTTTTTTTCTTTTTAGCTTTTGTTTCTTCTTTGTATTGAACAGAAAAACGTTGCATCTTAGGCCCTTCAACAAACAATTCAAAACCTCTTTTCCAAGAAACATTCTTATTATAAATTAAAGTATAAGGCAAAGTTCCAGCTGTTAAATTAGCCTTTGAATAAACAACATTGTCCATTTTAGAATTTCCGTTCACATTTAAAATAGTATCTTTTCCGATGACCAAAGTAGTACCGCCATTCACTGCCAAATCAAACAAATAATTACCCGATGTTGGAATCACTAAATTTCCAGAATACTTGATTATTTTTTGATCGTTGTGAGCGACAATCTCCGTTGGTAAAATATAATCCACTTCTTTTTCTTCAATAGCTGGCTTTTTAAGCAAGGCAGTTACTTTGTTATCCCTTTTAGGATTGTCATATACCTTGGCTGTACTTTTAGAAACCTGAATTCTTTGCGTGTCGTATACTTTATACTTGATATTTTTTAAAGCCACAGGTCCATGATCTCCTTGAATCATTAAAGGCCCTAAAGCTTTTTCGTCTGCAAATTTAGCCGCTCGTGTTGGTCCAGTAACTTCTACCCATTGATGAATCAATACCCCATTCAATCGGACTTCTTCAAACCATGCATTTTCAGTTTTATTTCCTTCGGCATCAAACTTTGGTGCATGAAAAATAATTTTAAAATGCTGCCATAAACCTGGCGCTTTCGCTGCATTTTCGTCTGCCGCATGACCTTCATAGCCTTGTTTTCCTTTTTCTTTGGTTTTATCCCAGCGCTGGTATATTCCACCCATATCACTGTACTTTATTTTCTTTGCCGCCCAACTATCAAATAACTGTACTTCATAGCGACCTTGAAAGTAAATACCTGAATTCGATTTTACAGGCATCATCACATCCAATTCAATTTCAATATCACCATGCTGAAATTTAGACACTAAATGCCCTCTTTTTTTTGCACCGGGTATATTGACCAAAACTCCTGTTCCTTTTTCACCTACAATTGTTTTTTCTTTAGACCTGTCTACATACGCGTCTCCGCAAATAGTCCAATTTCCTGTCACTGGAGCAAAAGCCCTCATATCTTTCAAATCGATATGGGTAAACGGTAATGTAGTTTGTTTTTTACTTTTCGCTTTTTTTTCTTGACTTGGCTTTGTTTCACCACCACAAGAAAATAGCACTGTGCTTATTAAAAACACAAAGAACTTATTTTTCATATACTTATAGATTTAGTTTTAATTTTTAGTTCAAGACAAATGTATGCGCAATTAACAAGAGTAAATAACTCATATGTTTCTTTTTATCAAACAACTGGCTTATTTTACAAATATTCATGGATTAAAACTAGTCAATTAAAAAAAACGCAGCATTTAATAAAATTCTATTAAATACTGCGTTTTTTACAACTATTTTATAACTTGTAGTTGCGATACAATTTCAATAAATTTTTCAACCTACAAAAACCAACATGCCAACTATACAATTCTTAAAACATGTTAATCTTTGGTGACCATACTTCCCCACCAATTATTTTTAGGATCAAAATCATCTTCTAAGAAACGCATTCTTTGTTTCTCCAAAGATTTTATCAATCTTTTATTTTTAGCCGTTCTAATTTTCACTGCTACTTTTTCATCATACAATTCATCTTTCTTTGGAAAATTAGCTCCTACACTTTTTAACCAATTCATTAAATTTGCATGAAGCTCTTTTGTTTTTTCAGGACGCGCAGCTGCTATATTATTTTGTTCTGATTCATCCTCTTTTAAATTGTACAATTCATTGGAATCACTTTCGTAATAATGAATCAACTTCCAATCACCTAAACGAACAATAGAAGAAGGCTCTCCTCCTTGATTTCCATAATGAGGATAATGCCAATACAACGGACGCTCTTCTAAAGTCTTTCCTTCTAAAATAGGTTTTAAACTAACACCATCTATATGTGCTTCAGGTTTTAAATCCGCCCCTACCAAATCTAAAATAGTCGGATAAAAGTCGGTACCCATTACAGGGAAATTATTTTTAGTTGCCTTATGCTGCAACCAAGGAACATTGATAAAAAAAGGCTCTCTAATTCCGCCTTCCCATTGATATCCTTTCCCGCCTCTTAAGGGTAGATTTGACGTAGAAAAAGCATCTCCGGAAGCAACTCCTCCATTATCTGAAGTAAACACAACAATGGTGTTTTTATCCAAACCTAATTCTTTTAATGAATTTAAAACACGACCCACAGCTGCATCCATATCATCAACTAAACCAGCATAAATAGGATTGTCTTGCACCTCTCTAATAGGTAAAACACGTTCTTGACGGTACCCTTTTTCTGCCACACCATTTGCCTTTGCTTTTTGTTGGTATTTACTCCACTTATCTTTTGACGTTTGAATAGGTCCGTGAACCGCGTAAAAAGAAAGATAGGCAAAAAACGGTTTGTCTAAATTTGCTTTCATAAAATCAACCGTTTCATTAGCCAATCTCATAGAAAGATTTTCTCCGTCTACTTTGTTTTTTAATTTAGGATTTCCAAAAGGTGAAAAATAGCCACCTGGAGGACTTCCACGATGATGACCTCCTTTGTTTACATCGAACCCATGATCTTCTGGATACGAACCTTCATCACCTAAATGCCATTTACCTGCAAAAAAAGTAGCATAGCCTTGTTCTTTCATTGCTTCCGGCAAGGTTACATCTTCCAATGCTAAATTACGTTTGTACTCTGCTGGCAACAATTTATCATAACGTTTGCGTTCTCTCCATTCTTCACCTGCTTTTGCCCCAATCCAATCGGTAATACCATGTCGGGCCGTAAACTGACCATTCATAATACTAGCTCTTGATGGACTACACACGCGACAAGCAGCATAACCTTGAGTAAACACCATACTTTGATTTGCCAAAGCATCAATATTTGGAGTTTCGTAAAACTTACTACCTGAAAAGCTCGTGTCATTTGCCCCGTAGTCATCTACCAAAATAAAAACTACATTGGGCTTTTTCGCTGTTTCTTTTTTTTCTGTTGTACATGATAACGCACAAAAAAACAAACCTAAAATCGATATAAATATCCTCATAATTCGATGGAAATAAATTAATTAAATTACTAGAAGATGATTCCTTTTTTCTAAAAAAACAATCCATTTTCTAAGGGACTGCAAAATAGAAATAAAAGCTTAAAATAAATGTATTTAGAACACTTTAAATTCTGTAACTTCTTCCACAGCTCCAATTTCCATATTTTCTAGCTGTACATTTCCAACTCTAACTCTTACCAACCTAAGAGTAGGGAAACCAACTGCAGCAGTCATTTTTCGGACTTGCCGAAATTTCCCTTCATTTATTGTTATAGACACCCAGCTCGTTTTTCCATGCCGGTCGTCTCTAATTTTTTTTGAACGTTCTGAAAATTCAGGTGCTTCTAATAATATTTTAGCTGAACATGGTTTGGTAACATAGCGTTTTCCTTCAAAACCAATTTCTACACCGCTTTCTAATTCCGCAACTGCTTCAGTAGTAATTTCACCATTTAATTGTACATAATATTCTTTAGACACTTTGCTGCTACAAATAGTATCGCTCAATTTCCCATCAGTTGTCAAAAATAAAAGCCCTTCCGATTTGGCGTCTAATCTACCCACAGCCATTGTTCCCTCAGGAAATTGATGCAGTTCGCCCAACAAACGTTTTTTGCGTGTTTTGTTATTTACAAATTGAGAAATAAAACCAAAAGGTTTATGTATGATAAAATGGCGGTGTTTTTCCATAAAAAAAGCATCCATAAAATATGGATGCTGTGTATTTAAAAGTTGAAACGCTTAAACAGCTAAGCTTCTAATATAGGTCAATTTACTTTTCCAAAGATTCAATTCTTTAGATTGCTCTTTGATGGAATTTCTAACATTGATTACCAAAGGATTCGTTTCGTCTGCATTGGCAATAAAACTAATATTATTGTCTAATTGCTGAATACCTTTAGAGACTTCGTCAATTTTTTTACGCAGAAAAGTGACTTCGCTATCCAATTTTCTTGTGTTATTGGCTGCTACCAAAGCATCAATAGATAATTTATATTTCAACAAAGCCAACTCATCTCCTTCAATGGATAATTGCTTAAACAGTTTTTCTATAACTGCATTGAACTCATTGTCAATTCCTTTTTCTTTTCTAGGAACTCTTCCTATATTTTTCCAAGTTTCAATATAAGCTTTCACTTCTTCAAGCTTGATATTTTCATTTCCAATTACCGCATTTAACTGAGACAAAAATTCTTTTTTTGTTGCCAAAGCTTCAATTTCTTCATTCGATCCAGTGTCTTGAATTTTATGAATTCTGTCAAAATAATGATTACAAGCGTCTTTAAACTGTTTCCAAATTTTATCAGAAAATTTTCTAGGCACATGACCAATTTTTCTCCATTCTGCCTGAATACGTTTCATTTCTTGGGTAGCTGTTGCATACTCTTCACTATCTTTTAAAGATTCTGCCAACTCCACCAAAGCTAATTTTTTCTCTAAATTCGTTTGCTGTTCTTTATTCAACTCTTTGTAAAAAACATTCTTATTATGGTTGAATTTTTTTGTAGCAGCTTTTAATTGATCCCAAATAATTTGACTTTTATTTCTAGGGACTTTTCCTATTTTGAAGAATTCCTCTCTTTTGGCTTCAAAAATCTTAATACTTTTTTGCCAATCAGAATGTGTTTTATTTGCTGAAACGTCAAAAGCTTCTAAACTTTGAATAACCGCTAATTTTAATTGAATATTCTCATCATATTTTGCTTTTTGTCCTTCGTAAAAAGCATCTCTTTTATCATGAATAATTTTTGTTGCGGCACTAAATTTTTGCCAAACCTCTTCTCTAAATTCTCTTGAAACAGGTCCAATATCCTCTTTCCATAATTTATGAAGTTCTTGCAACTCTTTAAAAGCTTTCCCCACATCATCAAGCTTTGTTAAGGCTTCAGCTTTTTCAACAATTTTTATTTTTTCTTCAAGATTGTGTTTAAAATCTAATTCTCTCAAATCGTTATTCAAATGCAATAAATCGTAAAAACGCTCTACATGGTGGTGGTAATTACGCCAGGTATTGTTGTATTTAGTTCTAGGAACAGGGCCAATTGCTTTCCAACGATCTTGCAAGGTCTTAAACTCCTTATACATTGTCGTAGAATCAGCCTTTTCAATCAAGTCTTTCAACTCATCAATGACTTCAATTCTTTTGTTTAAATTTTCTTTTAAACGTGAATCTAAATCGGAATAATGCTTTTTCCTTTTATTTTTATATTCCGCAATCAAGTCGTTAAACGAAGTTTTTATAGGACTTGCATAATGAAAATCGATAGACTCTCCACCTTCCGCAAGAAAAGCTGCCTTTTTTTCGGCTAATAAAACGCCAAATTTTGCATCAAAGACTTTCTTTAAAGACTCCACATTGCTTTTTATGGCTTGTACTTTTTGGTCTTTTAACAAAGCACCTAATTCGGCAACAAGTTCTTCAAGACTCATAGATTGAAAATCCTTTTCTGGCACTGTTTCTTTATCTTCAGAGTCTTCTGAATCTGCAGCCACCTTATCTTCAATGGCTTCCACTACTTTTGCTGTAGCTTCTTTTTCTATTGCTTCTGAAACTTCAGCCGCATTTTCAACTTTATTTTCGCTAGTGCTATCAGCGGTATTTTCAATTGGTGTTACTTCTTTGGGTTCTTGAGAATTTTCATTCGAATTGTCTAACATCTTGCTGTGTTTAAAGTTCCTTTATTATGAGATTCTAAATATACTGATAGCTAGTGAAACAGCAAAATTTATAAGAACAAATAGCAAGTTCCTTCCTTTTATATTTTTAAGTGTCTCTACACACCTTAAAACAAAAAAAATCCATCAATCATTTACGATTGTGGATTTTTAGTCGTGTTCAAATTTAGCTTATTCTTCTGAGTTCCAAATTTCCCAAGATTTTTCCGCTTGCAATTCAAGCATTTCGTATCCGTTTTTTATAGCAGCTCCTTTTTCTTTTCCTTTTCGTAAAAAAGTAGTTTCATCTGGATTGTAAATCAAATCGAATAGCAAATGATTTTCTGACAAAAACTCGTAAGGTATGCTTGGACATAAATGAATATCAGGAGAGGTTCCAATAGGAGAACAGTTTACAATGATATGTGTTTCAGAAATAATTTTTTCATTCAAGCTTTCATAAGAAATTTGCTGCGCATCTTTAGGAACTCTTGAAACAAAAACATACTCTATATTCATTTTTTTAAAAGCATAGGCCACGGCCTTAGAAGCTCCACCCGTTCCTAAAATCAAGGCTTTTTTATGTATGGGTTTGATAAAAGGTTTTATAGAATTAGAAAAACCATAAACATCGGTATTGAAACCTTTGCGTTTGCCATCTTTATCTATTTTAATGGTATTAATGGCTCCTATATTTGCGGCATCTTCGTCAATTTCATCCAAATAAGCAGCTACCATTTCTTTGTAAGGAATGGTAACATTTAACCCCACTAAATTTTCTTTATGTTCTTTAAAAATCGGTGCAAATTCTTGAATTTCTTGTAAATCAAAATTGCGATAATTGCAATCTGTTAATTGTAATTGATCAAATTTTTCTGCAAAATAATTTCTTGAAAATGAATAGGCTATATTTTTCCCTACCAATCCAAACACTCTTTTGTAACTCATGTTAACTAATTTCTTTTTTGTTCGTAATAATCTAAACTTAAAACTATGGCTATTCCTAACAACACAAAAGCAAGAGCACTCCATGTTGCTGTGTCTTGCAAATTAGGCAAAAACCGTTCGTAATTTTCTAAAATCGGATTTTGCTGCTGATCCAGTACCTGTATGCCATTTATCGTTTTGTATATTTTTTCCTTCCATGGCCAAACCACGCCTAATGAACCCGCTATAAAACCAATAATTAAGGCGTTGATAATGGCATTCCATCTTTTTAAAACATAACCCAAAATATGTGAAATGGTGACCAAACCTACAAAAGACCCCATGAAAAAAGTGATCGCTATTTTCAGATATTTTCGATGAAAGCTATCCGATAAAATTTCAAAGTTCCCCATGATCACGTTTCTGGTCACATCAAAAACTACATTGACAGAGTCTACTAGCAGCAAAACATAATTTCCTAAAAGCATTAATAAGAAAGACCCCGATAATCCAGGTAAAGTCATGCCACTTACCCCTATAATTCCGCATAAAAACACAAACCAAAGATTGCTATTTTCTTGAGCGGGAGGCATAAAACTTAGCGCACACCCAATCAAGGCTCCTATTAATACAACAAAGCTATTATTCAAACTCCACGATTCGTACTTTTTACCGATGTAATACACAGAACCTATAATCATTCCAAAAAAGGTACTCCACACATACATTTCGTAATTGGTCAATAAAAAATCTAATAGAATAGAAATACTGAAATAACTAAACAGACTTCCTCCCATTACCAAAAACAAAAAAGATAGGTTTAAATATTCATAGAGGCTTTTATACCTTCTACCTAAAATTAATTTAAACGCTTTGCTATTTATTTTTTGAAAAGTATAAATTAATTCTTCATAAAACCCTAACACAAATGCCACCGCTCCACCAGAAACCCCAGGAACTTTATTTGCAGTTCCCATAGCTAAGCCTTTTAAAAAAAGTAACAGCTTGTCACTGTAAGTTCTTTCTGATGCCATTTGTTGTTATTTAGAAATTCATGCGAACTATTTACTGCTGAGCTTTAAGAGTTTGAATTTTCTCTAGTCCTAAAATAATTAAGTACCCCAAAATTGCAAAAACTATAGCGTATATCAATTGCGGATCTTCATTAAAACTAGAAGGACTGATACTTTTTTGCAACAATGGAACCTCTTCTCCATGAGAATTTGTTCGCCAAGATAATGTTTCTTTCCAAGGCCAAATTTTATTTAAAGAACCAATAATAAAACCTGTTAAACCCGCCAAGGTTAAATTTTTATAATTAGAAAACAACCACTTCAATACTTTTGAAAAACTTAACAAACCAACAACAATTCCGGCTCCGATGATGGCTATTTTTTGTAAATCTCTATTGTGAATGGCATCTAAAATAATTTTATAAGAACCCAATAAAACTAAAATAAAGGAACCCGATATACCCGGTAAAATCATGGCACAGATTGCCAAAGCACCTGAAATAAATAAAAATAAAGGAGAAGCTTCATCCGATACCAAAGGTTCAATAATCGTAATATAATAAGCAATTACAGCACCAATTAACATGATTGTAACGGTTAGCACATTCCATTTGCTAATTTGTTTTCCTATAAAAATAACACTGGCCAAAACCAATCCAAAAAAGAAAGACCACAATAAAATAGGTTGATTTTCTAATAAGAAAGAAATTCCTTTGGCTAAGGAAACCACACTAACCGCAATTCCTGCTAATAAGGTTGCTAAAAAATTACCGTTTACCGATTCCCAAACCGCCTTAATACCTTTTTCTTTTAACAGTTTTAAGGTGCCAAAATTAATGCTACTGATACTTCCAAGTAATTCTTCATAAATACCTGATATAAAAGCAATGGTACCTCCAGAAACACCTGGAACTACATCTGCAGCACCCATGGCCATTCCTTTAAAAAAAATAAAAATATAGTCTTTGATAGATCTGTTCATTTGTCAAGAAGATTTTGACAAATATACTTTTTATTTGGAGATATTACTTCGCAAATTACCGTCAAGAAATAAATTAACAAACAACTATTTTACTTGGCAAACAATATGCTGTTTCAACTTACTTAACACTGGGAAAGTTTTCAATAATTTCTATTACTTCGTCCATTTTAAACAAACCAGCATACAGCTCTTTTATAACTGTATGAAATTCAAAATCCAAAGCCAAAGCATTTTTTAAATGCAACAAACCTTCCTCCTGCTTATCCATATGCAACAACAATCCAAAAAATCTATATTCAATTTCTGCGGTTTCTTTGTAAAAGTTTTTTGCTTGTACCAAAGAAGCTAGCGCTTCTTCAAAATGACCAATAAAATATTGAATATCTACCAAGGCTACCCAAATTTCTAAAGACTTATCGTCCAAACTCAAACATTTTTTAAACGCATTTATGGCCTCTTCAAAAAAGCTTAATTTCAAATTAATTTCACCGTACTTCCTCCAGTACATTGGGTTAAATTCATCTATAGAAAGTACCTTCTTCATATAATATAAGGACTTTGAAAAATCTTCTTTTTGAAAATAAACTTCTGTCAGTGCCAACCAAGCCTTGTCTAACAAAGGGTCTTCATTTGTTGCTTTTTTATAAAACTCAACTGCTTTAGAAAACATATTTAAGTTCAAATAGCACTCGCCAACTCGCAAATAAACATACGCCGTAGGATCATCCAATTCTACCGTTACCATATAGTTTTCTATCGCCTCACCATAACGTTCTAATTCCTCTAAAGTTTTTGCTTTTTCAATATAACCTCCAATAAAACTTTCATCAATAATTACGGCATAATCAAAAGCTGTCAATGCTTCTTCATAATTTTTTAACACCATATATTGACGGCCTAGCTGGTGCCAAGCTATTTCGCAATAAGGGTTTTTATCGATATACGATTTTAAGAAAACAATGGCTTCGGCGTGTTTTTCATCCATATCAAAACAATACACCACATTGTATAAAGAAGAATAATCTTCAAAATCGACTTCCAAACATTTGGCAAAATTCAACCGAGCATCTTCAAAGTTATCTAAAAACAAATATTCCATCGCTAACAATGAAGTCACATCTGCAATATCATCTGTATAATCAAGCGCAATTTTTAAGGATTCAATCGCCTCCTTGTGCTTGTCTTCCTTTGAAAAAACAGCTGCTTTTTGAATATAAACTTCTTCATTTGTAGGCTCAAGAGCTTGCAATTCATTCAGAAGTTTTTTTGCTTCCACAATTTTATCTTCAAAAATATACAATTCTGCCTTCAACAATCTAAGAAGTACAGAACTAGGATGTTGTTCTAAACCTAATTTCACTGCTTTTTTAGCCAACGAATGTCGACCATTATCAATGTAATGATGTATAATTTCCTCAAATTCAGATGAGTCGAAAAAATACACCTTATCGGTCTTCAACATTGATTCAAATTTCGACAAAGACATACCCATAAAATTTACATTTTAGTGAAAAAACTAACAAAATAAAAATACAACAAGCCTAGCTAATATAAAGAAAATATAGAATTTCTTTTTAACAATTTAATTAACAGAAATACCTATATTTGTTATCCAAAAAACAAGCTTTGGCAATTATTATGAGTAACAAAATTTTACTAAACTCTAAAGAAATTGAAATCATCTTACACCGATTGGCTTGCCAGCTAATTGAAAATCATGGCGATTTTTCGAACACCGTACTTATTGGAATTCAACCAAGAGGAACCTATTTAGCAAAAAGACTTGCCGGCCTATTAAAAGAAGAATATCAAGTTGACAATGTGCCTTTAGGCTTGTTAGATATTACCTTTTTTAGAGATGATTTTAGAAGAAGAGACGCTCCTTTAGAAGCAAACACGTCGCATATTGATTTTCTAATTGAAGATAAAAAAGTGGTCATTATAGATGACGTTTTATATTCAGGCAGAAGTATCAATGCTGCCTTAACGGCAATGCAATCCTATGGTAGACCTAGGCATATAGAACTTCTTGTATTGATTGACAGAAGATTTAGCAGACATTTACCGATACAACCCGATTATAGAGGAAGACAAGTAGATGTAATTAACAATGAACGAGTAGCCGTTTTATGGAAAGAAAACGATGGAAAGGATACGGTTTATTTAACAACGAATAAGTAAAAAAATGAAGTCATTAAGTGTCAACAACCTACTAGGAATAAAGCATTTAAATCAAGATGATTTATCGCTAATTTTTGAGACAGCAGATCATTTTAAAGAGATTATAAATCGACCAATAAAAAAGGTACCTTCTTTAAGAGATATTACCATCGCTAATTTATTTTTTGAAAATAGCACCCGGACAAAATTATCTTTTGAATTGGCTGAAAAACGATTGTCGGCAGATATTATTAATTTTTCTGCAGCACAATCTTCAGTAAAAAAAGGAGAAACTTTAATTGACACCGTAAACAACATTTTATCTATGAAAGTAGATATTGTTGTAATGCGCCATCCCAATGTAGGGGCAGCTGTTTTTTTATCGAAACATGTCAATGCTAAAATTATCAATGCGGGCGATGGCACACACGAACACCCTACACAAGCCCTGTTAGATTCTTATTCTATTAGAGAAAAATTAGGAGATGTTGGCGGCAAAAAAGTGGTAATTATAGGAGATATTTTACATTCTAGAGTTGCCTTATCCAATATATTCGCTTTAAAAACGCAAGGTGCTGAAGTAAAAGTTTGTGGACCTACGACTTTAATTCCCAAACATATTGAAAGCTTAGGGGTTACTGTAGAAACCGATCTAAGAAAAGCCTTAGAATGGTGTGATGTTGCCAATGTATTAAGAGTGCAGCACGAACGAATGGATATTAAATATTTCCCTTCTACTAGAGAATACACCCAGCTTTTTGGAATAAACAAAGAAATTTTAAATTCCTTGAATAAAGAAATTATTGTGATGCACCCGGGTCCTATTAACCGTGGAGTTGAAATAACAAGTGATGTAGCCGATTCTGATCAATCCATCATTTTAAATCAGGTAGAAAACGGTGTGGCTGTGCGAATGGCTTGTATTTATTTATTAGCACAACAAATAAAACGATAAACCTTTTTTACTTTTATATACCAATCTTCAATTTTTAATACCCATTTATGAAATACGCTAAAAAAGAAACCTATACTATTGTTACACCCACTGAAACTTCTTTTTCAGCATTCTTTGAAGCCCTTACAAAAGAACTTGAAACATTAAAAAAAGACCATCTTTTTATTGATTTTTTAAATTCATTTTCAGTTTCTATTGAAGAGTTGGAAGGTTTTTCAGAAATATCTGCCACGCATAAAGAGCAAGGTTTTTCATTTGTAATTGTAGCTGAAGGAATTGATATAGATGCACTAGAAGATGAAACTTTAAGTATTGTCCCTACTTTAGGTGAAGCTGAAGACACTTTAGAAATGGACAATATAGAAAGAGATTTATTAGGTTTGTAATTGCAATTCTGATTTCTTAGTTTCGCTTTATAATCATTTAACAAAAAATACTATGAGCATCAAATTAACCATATTGGGTTGTCATTCTGCAACCCCAAGAATAGATGCTCACCCAACCTCACAGTATTTAGAAATAAACGAACGTCATTTTTTAATTGATTGCGGAGAAGGTACACAAACCTTACTTCGCAAACATAAAATTCAATTCGCTAAAATCCGACATATTTTTATTTCGCATTTACATGGCGATCATTTTTATGGACTGATTGGCTTGATTTCTACTTTTGGTTTGCTGAATAGAGAACACGACTTGCATGTTTACGGACCAAAAGGCATTAAAGAAATTATTGTATTGCAATTAAAAATTGCCAAATCATGGACCAATTTTAAATTGATTTTTCATGAGTTAGAAGGCACTGAAAGTCAGTTAATTTTTGAAGACAAAAAGGTAGAGGTACATACCATCCCACTAAATCATCGAATTTACACAAACGGTTATTTATTTAAGGAAAAAGTTGGCGAGCGAAAATTAAATATGGATGCCATTCAACAAAATTCAGCCATTGAAATTTGCGATTACCACAATTTAAAAAAGGGAAAAGATTTCACTGATGAAAATGGAACTATCATTCCTAACAAACGACTGACTTTTGATCCGACTAAAAATTATTCCTATGCTTTTTGTAGCGATACGGCTTACAAGCCAGATATTGTGCCTATCATTAAAAATGTAGACCTATTATACCACGAAGCTACTTTTTTAGAAGATCGCAAAGATTTAACGGAACGAACCAAACACAGTACTGCAAAGGAAGCTGCAGCCATTGCCAAAGAAGCTGCAGTTAAACACCTAATCATCGGTCACTATTCATCGAGGTACAAAGATTTAAATAAATTTAAAGAAGAAGCAAGCACAGTATTCACACCCGTTTCCTTGGCAGCATCAGGAAAAATATTTGAGCTAAAATAAACAACTCGTTTACCTCATGAACTTACAGCGCTTCTAAAGTTTAAACAACAAATTAAAGCTATGTCAAATCTTATCATTTTGTTTATTTCTGCCCTTATAAGTTTAGCACTTGGATTCGTTTTGGGTAAAAAAATAGCCAAATTAACCGCTGAAAAAGACCAAGCTTCTCTTCAAGAAAAACACAATTTATTACTTCAACAAATCAACGACTATAAAACTACTGTTGAAAAAGAAAAAGAACATACAGATCAAATTATTTCCAAACTCCAAGAAGAAATTCAATTAGCGGCACTTAACGAAAAAGAAAGCTTAGAACACCTAAGACAAGCTAAAGAACTGGATTTAGATGCGCTTCGAAAAAAGAATACTGAGCTTACAGTTAGAACGACAACACTGCAAGCCCAATTAAAAAACACCGAAGAAAAGTTAGCAGACAACAAACAAGAAATTGAAAAAATTCAAGAAACATTCACCAAAGAATTTGAAATTTTAGCCAACAAAATACTGGACGAGAAGTCGAGAAAATTTAAAGAGCAAAATAGAGAAAGCATTGGAGATATTTTAAATCCATTAAAGGAAAAAATAAAAGATTTCGAGAAAAAAGTAGAAGACACCAACAAAGAAAGTATTGTACGAAATTCCGCATTAAAACAGCAAATTGAAGGCTTAGAGAAATTAAATTTAAAAATGAGTCAAGAAGCAATAAACTTGACTAAAGCCTTAAAAGGTGATAGCAAAACCCAAGGAAACTGGGGAGAATTAATTTTAGAACGTGTGCTAGAAAAGTCTGGATTAGAAAAAGGAAGAGAATACGATTTAGAAAAAAGCTTCGCTACAGAAGAAGAAGGAAAAACAAGATTGCGTCCAGATGTCATTATCAATTTACCAGACAATAGAAAAATGGTTGTGGATTCAAAAGTATCTTTAACAGCCTACGAACAGTATGTAAACACCGATGACGAAACTGAAAAAGCCAACTTTTTAAAGGAACATACCAATTCCTTAAAAAGGCATGTAGACCAATTAAGCGCAAAAAAATACGAAGATTTACACCAAATAGCATCCCCAGATTTTGTTCTGTTATTTATTCCGATAGAACCCGCATTTGCAGTAGCCTTAGAAAACGACAATGAATTGTACAACAAAGCCTTTGCTAAAAACATTGTGATTGTTACACCAACTACCCTATTAGCTACCTTACGTACTATTGACAGTATGTGGCAAAATGAAAAACAACAAAAAAATGCCATTGAAATTTCTCGTCAGGCCGGTGCCTTGTATGATAAATTTGAAGGTTTGTTAAAAGATTTGATCAAAGTCGGTAACCGACTTAAAGACACAAAAACTGAATACGACGGCGCTATGAACAAATTAACAACTGGTAGAGGGAATTTGATTACCAGTGTAGAAAAAATAAAAAAACTAGGAGCCAAAGCAAAAAAAACATTGCCTTCTGCTTTGATAGAAAGGGCTGAAGAAGAATAATCAACATTAAAAAATTAAAATTTGTCAGTAAACATTAAATTCACCGTACTCAACCTCCTCTTGTTAGGCAGCATTGCATTAAAAGCTCAAAACAAAGAAATAAGTTATACCAACCAACAGTGGTCACAATATTACAGCAGTATAAAAGTATCTGAAAAATGGTCTGTTATTAGTGATTTGGCTTTCCGTTGGCGAGCTAATTTTGCCAACAAAAATCAATTTGTTCTTCGTAGTGGAATGGGCTATCAAATAAACCCTAATGTATTAATTTCTCCAGGAATTGCTTATGTAGGTTATTATAGCAATGACCAGTTAAATCGTTTAGAAATTAGACCTCATCAAGATGTAATTATAAAACACAAATACAATTTCTTAAAAACGGCACATAGATTTCGATTTGAAGAACGTTTTGTTCATAACAAAGACAACAATTCAGATAGTTTTGTTTTTCGCTTACGCTACCGAATCATGCTCAACTTCCCCCTAATAAAAAACAAATTGAGTTTGAACCTAGGAGATGAAATTTTTGCAAACATTGGAAATGACATCGTATACAATGTTTTTAGCAAAAATAGATTGATCACTGGTTTCAGCTATACCGCTAATGAACATATATCTGTAACAATGAATTACAACAATCAGTTTGGTGCTAAAAACGCACCAGGTATTTACCAACAAGATCAAATTGTTTGGCTAGGCATAAAACACAAAATAGACTTGACAAAATAAGCCTTATATAAAAGCATAAAAAAACCGTTCCAAAATTGGAACGGTTTTTTTATTCAATATATTCTAAGAAAATTAGGCCTTGAAAGTAATCTTACGCATACGTAAGCTTTCTGGAGTAACCTCTAAATATTCATCATTTCTAATGTATTCCATGTTTTCTTCTAAAGAGAAGTCTACTTTTGGAGCAATTTTCATAGCGTCATCTGTACCAGATTTACGCATGTTTGTCAATTGCTTTCCTTTGATCAAGTTTACTGACATTTCATCAGACTTATTGTTTTCACCAATTACTTGACCTACATAGATTTCTTGATTTACATCGATAAAGAATTTACCTCTATCTTGTAAACGGTTCAATGCATAAGCCGTTGCTTTACCAGCAGCAGCAGAAACAATTGCTCCTTTTTCCTCTTCATTGAAATCACCTTTGTAAGGTCCGTATTCACTGAATCTATGGTTTACAATTGCTTGACCAGCAGTTGCTGTTAAAATTTTATTACGCAATCCAATCAATCCACGAGATGGGATAGAGAATTCTAAATGTTGTAAATCTCCTTTAGGTTCCATAATCATTAAGTCTCCTTTACGCAAAGAAACCAAGTTTACAGCTTTAGAAGCAACATCTTCAGGTACATCAATAGACAATGTTTCCATTGGTTCATGTTTCTTACCATCAATCATTTTAATGATTACTTGAGGACGACCTACTTGTAATTCATATCCTTCACGACGCATTGTTTCAATCAATACAGATAAATGCAACACACCACGTCCGAATACATTAAATTTGTCTTCAGAATCCGTAGTTTCAACTCTTAAAGCCAAATTCTTTTCTAATTCTTTGAACAAACGATCACGTAAATGACGAGAAGTTACAAATTTACCTTCTTTACCAAAGAAAGGAGAATTGTTAATTGTAAACAACATACTCATGGTAGGTTGGTCAATTTCAGTTCTTGGTAATGCTTCAGGGTTTTCTAAATCTGCAATGGTATCACCAATTTCAAATCCTTCAATACCTGTAATTGCACAAATATCACCACAACGTACTTTTTCTACTTGGACTTTACCCATCCCTTCAAATACGTGTAATTCTTTAATTCTAACTTTTTTAGTTGAGCCATCAGCTTTACATAGCATGTAATCTTTAGCTACTTCTAAATCTCCACGGAAAATACGTCCAATAGCAATTCTTCCTGTAAAGGCAGAAAAATCTAATGAAGTAATTTGCATTTGAGGAGTTCCTTCATTGTAAGGAGATTCTGGAATAGATTCCAAAACAGCATCTAATAAAGGTACAATATTGTCAGTTTGATTTTTCCAATCTGTACTCATCCAGTTATTTTTAGCTGAACCGTAAACAGTTGTAAAATCCAATTGCTCTTCAGTCGCTTCTAAAGCAAACATCAAGTCAAATACTTTTTCGTGAACGATATCTGGAGTACAGTTTTCTTTATCTACTTTGTTAACAACAACAATGGGTGTTAAACCAAGCTCTAAAGCTTTTCCTAATACAAAACGAGTTTGTGGCATAGGTCCTTCAAAGGCATCTACCAACAATAAAACTCCATCTGCCATTTTCAATACACGCTCAACCTCACCACCAAAATCGGCATGGCCAGGAGTATCAATCACATTGATTTTTGTTCCTTTGTATTGAACAGAAACGTTTTTAGAAAGAATCGTAATTCCTCTTTCACGTTCCAAGTCATTGTTATCTAACAAAAGATCTGTTCTTTCTTTTCTTTCGTCCAATACTTTTGCTTGGTCGATTATTTTATCAACCAAAGTAGTTTTACCGTGATCGACATGGGCTATAATAGCGATATTTCTAATTTGCATACAAGAATTTTAAGATTGCAAAAGTACTATTTATAATTGATAATAAAACAGTACTAGGAGTTAATTTATTGTGATATCTTTATTTAGCTATTAACTGAGTTTATAATTAAGAAGTTTTTCACCTTAATTTAAGGTCAACTTTCTATTATTTTCCCGTCATTACTGAGAGTAAAATTTATTTGTTAATATAAAAAATTATATATTTACTGTTAAAAATCGCCCCAATGACCAATGTTTCAAAGTTTTCTCCTAGAAGAATTAAAATTGTTTATACCCTTTCTATACTAACTGCAATCATTTCAGCTATCTGGGCTGCTTTAGCGTATTTTTTAGAAATTCACAAATTGGGTATTTTTATTGCCGTTATCGCTGTCGTTTTTCTGGTAACGGCTATTATTTCTAAAAAGGGACATATTACCTTAGCCCGTTTTTTATACATGATTGCCTTTATTGTTAGTGTTTCGCTAACCTCCTCTTTTATTGGTAAAGCGGGTAGTGTGGAGTTTATTTTAATGTTTGCATTGGGTTTGCCTTTTTTAATGTTTTCTTATAGAACAGAAAAAGCTATGATTTTTTCATTTTCTGCAATTACGGCATTTTTTTGGTTTCTACTTTACCTAACCGATTTCAATTTATACACCAACACACAAATGGATCCTGCTTTGGCAGGAGGGATTGTTTATCCTGTTTCTATTGGAACCACTATCCTTTTAGTTACTGGCCAATTGATCATATTTTCTAATTTAAATATGAGCTATTACAAAAAAATTCATGACCGTAAAGACGAAGCTATTGAAGCTTCTAATGCCAAATCACAGTTTTTAAGCACCATGAGCCATGAAATTAGAACCCCTTTAAATGCCATTATTGGTTTGTCTCATATTTTAGGAGATAGCCACCCAAAACCGGAACAGGTTGAAAATATTGAAGCGTTGAATTATTCAGGTAAAATACTTTTAAATCTATTGAACAATGTTTTGGATTACAGTAAAATGGAGTCCAACGAAATTGTGCTTGACCCCATACCCACCGATATATACTTAGCTGTTAAACAATTAAAAAAAATATACGAAGCTAGCTGCTTACGAAAAGGTATTCATATGATTGTTGACATTGAGGAAAACTTACCAATCGTATCTTTAGACATTGTTCGTTTCAATCAGGTCATTAATAATTTAATTTCTAATGCCATCAAATTTACAGACAATGGAAGTGTAACCTTAAAAATTAGAAAAGAAAATGAAAGCGAAGATCATTTTGAACTGGTTACTGAAATTATAGATACGGGAATTGGACTTACAGAGGAACAACAAATCAAAATTTTTGATGCATTTACACAAGCTACAAACTCTACTACGCGCCTATATGGAGGGACTGGTTTAGGACTTTCCATTGTTAAGAAAATAATTGAAGCAATGGACTCTGAAATTAAAATTGAAAGTAAAGTTACTGTTGGTAGTACTTTTTATTTTAAAGTAAAACTATACAAAGCTAAAAAAGAAGAACTGATACAAACAGAAGAAAAAAAGGTTCATAATTTAAAAAATAAAAAATTATTATTGGTGGAAGACAACCAGATTAATGTCATGGTTGGAAAGCAAATACTAGAAAAACATGGTTTGCAAGTAGACGTTGCGGAACATGGCCAAGAAGCCGTTGACAAAGTAAAAGCCAACACCTACGACCTTGTATTAATGGACATACAAATGCCAATTATGGATGGCTATACTGCTACAAAGGAAATCAGAAAATTTAATACCACAGTCCCTATTTTAGCTTTATCTGCTTCTGTATTTATGGAAGTAAAAAATAAAATTTTAGATAGCGGAATGAATGGCTTTATATTTAAACCATTTAATCCTGATGATTTATTAAATAAAATTGAAGAACAAATAAATGGGTCTAACTAATCGTTATTTCGGTATTGACAATTAATTGGGAAGTGCTTTTAAAAAAAAGCTCAAAGTAGCTTCAATAAATTAATTCATGCCGAAATACTGCAAAGGATCTACTATTTCAATAGGTAATTTTCTTGCGAATTCTACACCTAATTCATCATTGCCTTCTTCTGTCCAAATTCCTGAAACAATAGCATTGGTTAAAAATTCGTAACTAACGAGCCCAGTATATTCCTTCCCTTCTAATTCGTAACAAAAATTAAAACTGAGGGTATTATTAAACAAAACGCCAAAACCTATTTGCACATCACCTCCTTCCAAAAACCAACTGGCTTGGAATTTATTTTCACTATAGGCAATAGATAAAATTCCGGCATAGCCACTTGTTGAATTTTCACTATTTGCACCTACAATTTGATAATGACCTACAATTTCAGAAATACGTATGCTAGGAAATAGTGCAGTGCTAGTATCTACAACTTCTCTTCGTAAATTTATTTCTTCAATAAATTGAACTGCATTTTTATCTTTCTTAGAGATTCTATTGCGAAGAATGGCAACCGATTTTTCTAACCAACGACTTAGCTTAGCATTCATATTAAGTGTTCTGTAATTCAATTACCGTAATCTCAGGCCACATCCCTACTCTACCCGGAAAACCAAGGAAACCAAATCCTTTATTTACATATAAATATTGTTTGGCTTCTTTGTACAAACCAGACCATCTGGCATATCTAAATTTTGCAGGACTCCATTTAAAACCAGGTATGTCTATTCCAAATTGCATACCGTGTGTATGCCCCGCCAATGTTAAGTCGATATGGGTTTTATGTGGAATTGTTTTTAAATCCCAATGTGTTGGGTCATGCGATAATAATATTTTAAAAGCATCATTCTCTACACCTTGCAGTGCTTTGTCCAAATCTCCTTTTTGCTTAAATCCTTTCCCCCAATTTTCTACACCTAAAACAGTAATTTCATCGGTGCCTTTTTTTATTTTTATATGCTCATTTTTAAGCAATTCAAAATTCATTTCTTTATGATACACATCCATCAAATCTGCATTTTCTTTTTTTGCTTCATCTGAGTCCCATCTATTATAATCGCTATAATCATGGTTTCCTAAAATAGAATATACTTTGGGCTGAATGGATTTAAAAGTATCAATAAAGGGAAGTACTTCACGAGAATCTCCATTAACCAAGTCGCCTGTAAAAAAAACCACATCGGCATTTTGCTCATTGATCAAATCGACCCCTTTTTGCACATCAGAAACACTATCAAAACTTCCGGAATGAATATCTGAAATTTGCACCAATTTAAAACCATGAAACGCTTTTGGCAAATTTGGAAAATTCAGTACCAGCTTTTTTACTTTATAATTGTATTTCCCTTTGGTAATTCCATACAACATAGATGCAAACGGAATACTAGCCACTCCCAAACCTAATTTTATGATAAATTTTCTACGTTCGTTAAAATCGGTTGCCGGTGTATAGCCCATCATTTTAGAAACCAACTGAAATAGATAATTTACAACTCTAATTACATCATCAAAAACTAAAAAAACAAAAAACAGCAGTTTAAAAATAATAAAGGAAAAAGCCACTCCTATCCATAAATTTCGAGAAAGTGTTGCATTTAAAGCGCGTTCTTGAAAATATTGAATCATAATATAAAAGCCAATATAGGATACTACGGCTAAAATTGCATAACCAACCAATACGGATACTTGAAATTTATTTTTTGCAAATACAGATCGTAAACCAAAAAACAGGTACGTATCTAACACTACTAAAACACCAATAATAACTAAAAGTCTTGTCAACATAATTTCTAATTCGGGAAAACAAATTAACGCTAAAAAATAGACAGATTTTAAATTCCCTTCATAAATAAATACTAATTTTCTTTTTTTTACACAACAAGCGTCATAGCAAAATTATTGTTGCTGTTGTTGCTGTTGCTGACTTACATCTGGGCGGATATCAACAGATACTTTTAAAGTACTTAAACCACTACTATAAAGCACTCCTTTTAAAGGAGCCACATCGTAATAGTCTCGTCCCCAAGCCACAATAATATGTTGATCTTTTGGAATTTGATTGTTTGTCGGATCAAAATCTACCCAGCCAAACGTTGGAATATATACGGAAAACCATGCGTGTGAAGCATCTGTTCCTATTAATTTTTCTTTCCCCGGAGGAGGCAAAGTTTCTATATAGCCACTAATATAACGAGCCGGCAAATTTACAGATCTTAAACAAGCAATTGCAATTTGGGCAAAATCTTGACAAACACCTTTCTTTTCTTTCATAACTTCAGAAATAGGAGTGGCTACATTTGTCACATTTGGGTTAAATTCAAAATCTTCAAAAATTCGTTGCATCAATTCAAAACTAGCTTCAAAAACCGATCTATTTGGTTGAAATGATTTTTCTGCATAGGCTTTCACCTCTGCATCAATATTCTTAATCAAAACAGATTCTAGCTGATATTGACGCGCATCTAAAACAGCATCTTCCACCCCTTTTAACAAATCTAACGTTTCCGTTAATGTTATTTTTTTAGCCGCTAAATCTGCATCAATATTTGGCACCTTACTAAAATCTCTATGTACTTTACTAAGCGCAACAACTTTTAATTCTTTGTGGTGTTTTTGAATTGAAAAGCGCGTAATTGTATTGCCAAAAAAATCAGTTCTTTCTGAAAATTCAGCCGGAGTAGGTTGAATTTCTAAATCATAAGTTACCAATTCTTGACCTAAAATATTTTTGGGTTTTAAAATGGCGATATTATGACAAAATGTAACCCCTTCCTCATACTTATAAGTAGTATCGTGTATAATTCTGTATAACATTAACTTCGAATTTTTTGTTTTACCATTTGTGTTTGTTGGTAGGTATGATCGAAATATGTATTGGAAATTGCCAAACCTGTTTCGTGCAATAAATCACTTAATTTTGATAAAGTAGCATCAAAATTTTCTCTAAAAATATTTTCTTCATTCGTTTTTAACAACAAATCAGGATTTATAGCTTCCATAATTCCACAAACTTCAGCAATTTTTGATTGGCATTCTTCAAAACCATCAGCAGTTTGAGGAACCGGTAATTGAGACATATCTTTCTGAATTCTATTTAGTTGATAATACAAAGATTTTGCATAAGTTTTATCCAAAATTAATAAATCTACTACATTGTCAATACTTAAATAAGACCGATAACTGTATCTATATATATTGAGACTTTCATTGCTATTTAACAAAGCCTCTAAAATTTCATAATTTAATTCATCTTCATAATTGAAAACAATCATAGAGCGAGCTTTGGCTATATTCATACTAGCCTGTTCCATTTGCAAACCAATAAAATAAAGCAACAAACCTTGGTTTACCAAAATACTTTCTTCTATCAATCCCATAAAAGCAATCAACCTAGTTATGGTTTTATCCAAAAGCTTAATTAAGTCAATTAATGTGTGGTTTTTATCGCAGTCGTAGGGTGCCCATAGTTTTTTTATGCTATCAAAAACACGCCACATATCTTTGGACCATAAATTTCTTAAGGTATAATATGAATTATTAAAACTATCCAAAGTTTGTGCTAGCGACCCAACTCTATTCACATCTAAAACTAAAGATCTTAATTCTTTTAATGGGTTTTTAAGAACTTCCTCACTTCCTTTACCTACAAAACCAGGAAATGTAGACGTTAAATTTGTTAGTGCTTTGAATAAATAAACCAGTGTTTCTGATTCTGTTTTTCTAGAATTATAACTTTCGTTATTCATGCTGTTCAACACAGTTCTTAAATACCTAGAAGTAACCACTGCCCTACCCAAATACCTACCAGACCAAAATAAATTTTCTGCCGTATTACTAGGCAAATCATTCATATCAGAAATTCTTATGTTTTTAGAAACACTCCAAGTATTTTGTTGAATACTATTTTGTTTTTCATCACTAACAATCCAAAAATCTTTACTAATACCTCCACGTTGATTAGAAACACGCAGCTCTTTTCTTTCAGAAGCAACACGAACCAATCCACCAGGCATTACGGAATACCCGTCGCCTTTAGCTACGCAAAATGTTCTACAAACAACTTTCCGAGGCTCTAATTTTCCTTTAATATAATTGGGTGCTGAAGAAAAAGAAATTTTCTCTTGAGCTACAAAACGATAGGGATTTCTTAAAATCTCTTCTTTTAATTTTTCTATTTCAGTATCATTCAAAAATTCACAAAAATAAAGGCTTTCACGATTCGATTTGTCAATTCTTTTGATCACATATTTTTTTATATTTTTTAAAACAAAACTTCTTTCTTTATCTTGTCCACACCACCAAGAAGCTATTTGAGGAAGTAGTAATTCTTCATTCAAATAATATTTACAGATAGCACTCATAAACGGAATCAAACCTGAGTTTTCAATAATTCCACTACCAACAGGATTAATGACCGTAACATTACTATTTCTAACCACTTCTAACAAACCTGCTACTCCTAAATAAGAATCTTCTCTTAACTCTAAAGGGTCTACAAACTCGTCATCAACTCGTCTTAAAATAACATCTACTTTTTTTAGTCCATTTAAAGATTTCATCCAAACACAACCACTCCGAACAATTAAATCGTTTCCTTTTACAAGCGGATAGCCTAATAAAGTAGATAAATAAGCATGCTCAAAATAGGTCTCATTATGAGGTCCTGGAGTTAAAATGACAATGGTAGGATCTTCAACTCCTTTTGGAGCTGCATCTATTAACATTTGACTAAAGTCGTTAAAAAACTTAGACGGCTGTTTAACGTTGATATTTTTAAATAGTTCAGAAGCAATTCTACTTGTTGTAAATCTGTTTTCTAAGGCATAGCCCATTCCTGAAGGTGCCTGAGTTCTATCATTGACCACCCACATTCTTCCATCTGGACCTCTTGATAATTCCGCAGAATAGATCATCAAGTTCTTAGGTGTGCTGTAAGCTATTTGATCACATTGTCTTAAAAAACCTCTGTGCTCATAAAATACTTCAGGGGGAACAATTTTATCCTTAATTAATTTTCGTTCTCCATAAACATCCTTCAAAATTAAATCTAAAAGCTTGGCTCTTTGTTGAATTCCTTTTTCAATAGTATCCCATTCCTTTTCATGTAAAATGAACGGAATGGCATTTAATTGCCAGGGTCTATGCAAACCATTAGGGTCATTATATACATTATAAGTAACCCCGTTTTCAACCATCAACCAGTCAATTTCACTTTGAAGCTCTTGAAATACTTCTAATCCTATGGTTTGGACATTTTCTAATAACTGTCCCCAGTTGCTATTTATTGCTTTATTCGATTTTAAAAGTTCATCATATCCTTTTAAATCTTCGGAATATTGTTTAAAAATTTTGTTGGAATCAACACTCATTTTTGCCTTTCTATTTTTTACGCAAATCTAAGGTATTTGGAAACTCCGAATCTACTGGAATCGTTTTATATCTAAATTTTCTTTGACTTTTTTGTTCTTCAATAGTTCTTGTTGGTGCTGCCACCTCACTCGCTGTGATTTCTTCAATAAAATCGACATCTGTTTGCGTTTGTCCAACATCCCAAAAACGATTGATTCTTCTTGATTCTGCTTCAAAACTATTTACAGGGAAGGTTTCATAAGATCGTCCACCTGGATGTGCCACAAAATATTTACAACCACCAATAGATTTCCGATTCCAAGTATCTACAATATCAAAAGCTAAAGGTGTATCTACCCCAATTGTTGGATGCAGTGCCGAATGTGGATCCCAAGCTTTGTAACGAACTCCTGCTACAAATTCACCTTTTACACGAGTAGGCTGCAATTGTACTTTTACACCGTTACAAGTAAGTACATATCTTTCGCTCACAAAATTAGAAACTTTTACTTGCAAACGCTCCAAAGAAGAATCTACATAACGAGCAGTTCCACCCCCTGTCATTTCTTCACCCAAAACATTCCAAGGCTCAATACCGGCTCTTAATTCCATATGAATATCACCAATATCTAACATTCCATGCAACGGAAATCTAAATTCAAAGAAAGGATCAAACCAATCTTCTTGAAATTTATAACCTGCTTTATTTAATTGTTGAACTATATCTCTAACATCTTCTCTTACAAAATGTTCTATTAAAAATTTATCATGCAGCTCTGTTCCCCATCTTACCAAGTTGTGTTCGTAAGGTTTTTTCCAAAACCATGCGACCAATGCTCTTACCAATAACATTTGAACCAAACTCATTTGTGGATGCGGAGGCATGTCAAAACCACGTAATTCTAATATTCCCAATCTACCTGTTGAGGAGTCTGGAGAATATAATTTATCGATACAAAATTCTGCTCTGTGTGTATTTCCTGTTAAATCCGTTAATAGATGTCTAAACAATCGGTCTGTTAACCAAAAAGGAACCTCGCCGTCTTTTGGTATTTGACTAAAGGCTATTTCCAACTCGTATAAGTTTTCCATACGGGCTTCATCAATTCTTGGTGCCTGACTTGTAGCTCCGACAAAAGAACCAGAGAATAAATAAGTCAAACCAGGATGATGCTGCCAAAAAGTTAATAAACTACGTAGCAAACTTGGTTTACGCAACAAGGGACTATCAGAAGGTGAAATTCCACCCAGCGTTACATGGTTTCCACCACCAGTACCCGTGTGTTTCCCATCCAACATAAATTTTTCTGTTCCTAGTCTACATTTTTTTGCTTCTTCATAAAGGCTCAGCGTATTTTCAACCAATTCACCCCAATTTTTCATAGGATGAACATTTACTTCAATTACACCCGGATCTGGGGTGATTTTCATGGATTCTATTCTATTGTCGTGCGGAGGATTGTATCCTTCTAAAATAACTGGAATCTTTAATTCTTTAGCTGTCGCTTCAATAGAAGCAATCAAATCTAAAAATGCATCTACAGAATCTAAAGGCGGTAAAAACAAATAGAGTTTTCCGTCTCTAATTTCCGCAGAGATAGCCGTTTTTACAAAAAACTTGGGTTTATTGGTATCCAATCCGTTTGCGCAAAAATCTTTGTATCGAATATTCACCAATCGTTTAAAACTTGGCAAAGCTTTTCTTTTTTTGAATAAATCGGGTTCATATACTGGAAAAACCCCATATTCAGGTTTGGCTTGTAATGAACTCAATGGCAATCTTAATCCGACCGGAGAAGTACCAGGCATTAAAAACATGTGTTTTCTTCTAAACACCCATTCACTTGTAAACCATTGCTCACCTGATTTATTTAAAGGTAATACATAGCCTACGGTTTTATTCGTTCCTTGTTCTAGGATTTGAGCCAAGCGCTCTCTAACTAAATCTTCGCTATTTTCTTTTGTTATATCAATATCAACAGGAATATTCCCCTCTTCCCACAGCATATAAAATGCATCTTCATAGGTAGGAATAATATGTTCATTGGTCACATTTAAATACTTCGTCAAAGTTTCTAAAAACAACAAATCACTCCTCTCGGGAACAATTGGGTTTTCAGACAAGCAAGAAAGTAATTTCTCATTAAACCATATTTTTTTTCCGTCTTTTCTCCAGTACAACTGTATTTCCCAACGTGGTAGTGGCTCACCAGGATACCATTTTCCTTGCGCATGATGTAACATACCTCCTTTAGCAACTTTGTCCAAAAGGCGTTTTGTTAAATCGTCTGCTAATTTTCTTTTATGAGGTCCATCTGCATCGGTATTCCATTCAGGAGATTCCATATCGTCAATAGAGACAAAAGTAGGTTCTCCTCCCATGGTCAATCGTACATCTCCTTTTTCTAAATCACGTTCTACTTTGTGGCCTAATTTTTCGATGGCTTTCCACTGATCTTCGGTATATGGTTTGGTTACTCTCGGTGATTCTAAAATTCTTGTTACAGAATTTTCAAACTCAAATTCCGTTTCACATTTGTCTGTCATTCCTGTTACAGGAGCAGCACTATCATAATGTGGTGTACACGACAAAGGAATATGCCCCTCACCAGCTAACAAACCAGAGGTTGCATCAAAACCAATCCAACCTGCACCAGGCAAATAAATTTCAGCCCAAGCATGCAAATCTGTAAAATCTTCCGCAGGTCCAGAAGGCCCATCTAAGGACTCTTCATCGGCTTTTAACTGAACAATATATCCTGAAACAAAACGAGCTCCAAAACCTAAATGCCTTGCCGTTTGTACAAGTAGCCATGCATAATCTCTACAAGAACCTGTTTTACAAGCCAAACTTTCTTCTGGAGTTTGAACTCCAGGTTCCATTCGGATATTATAACTTAAATATTCATAAATTTTTTGATTCAGATCTATTAAAAAATAAATTGTTTTTCTTGGTGAATAATCAATCGTTTTAACAAACTCCTGAATAAGCGTACTTCTATCATTTATTTCTAAATAAGGATGTAGTTCTTTTTTTAATTCTTCAGAATATACAAAGGGATAGTCTTCAGCACTTTCTTCTACAAAAAAATCAAATGGATTGATTGTTTTTAAATCCGCTATTATTTCTATATCAATAGACAGTTCATTGGTTTTATCAGGAAAAACAACTCGTGCCTGATAATTTCCAAATGGATCTTGTTGCCAGTTGAAAAAATGATTTTCGGGTAGAATTTTTAAAGAATACGATTCTATTGGAGTTCTACTATGCGGAGCTGGTCTAAGTCTAAATATATGTGGTGATAAATTGACAGAACGATCAAATTTATATTTTGTCTTATGAGAAATAACTACTTTTAAAGCCATATGTATATTTTAATTTTCAAACCTTATTTATAAAAACCAATTTAGTTTAAATAATTTACTAAATTACTACAATTACTAGGACAAACCGGAAAAGTTTATTTTAAAAAAAATAGGAGATTTGTGAAACACTTTTTTATTTCCTAAAAAAATAAACAATACCGAAAAAACAATGCTATTTTTAGACTATTATTGTAATAGCTCTTTTGTGTTTTTTTTAATAAAAGCGCAATTTCTATAATTTTAACAATCTAAATATCACAAATAAAGCGTGTAAAAACCTGTTAAAAAACATACTTTAAACTGTAACAATATTCATGAAAATATTTACAATGTTCAATACCTTAGCCCTATCCTAAATGAAACAGATGAGTGATTACAAAAAATTGCCAATATTTTCATCATACGAAGTAAATCCAAAATTCTATGATGAAATATTTACCCAAAACAAAGAGGTTAGGTCTATTTATGAGACATTATTTAACTTATTTAATGAGTATCAAATTGATGATTTTCAGTTGTTGAATGAAAAAGCAAAAGCTTCCTTTTTAAATCAGGGAATAACTTTCCAGGTTTATGGACAAAAAGAAGTTAAAGAACAGGTATTTCCTTTCGATTTGTTTCCTAGAATTATATCTGCAAAAGAATGGAGTCATATTGAATCTGGTGCATTGCAAAGAAGTAAGGCTTTGAATTTATTCTTAAAAGATTTGTATTCAAAAAAACAAATTATAAAAGATGGTATTGTTCCATTGGACATGATTGTTTCTTCTGAAAATTACTTAGAACAAATGAATGGTTTGAAAGTTCCAGGTGGCATTTACAACCACATCTCGGGAACAGATTTAATCAAACATTCAGATGGAGAATATTATGTTTTAGAAGACAATATCAGATGTCCATCTGGGGTAAGTTATGTTGTCAGCAACAGAGCTTCCTTAAAACGAAATTTATTTGGTGCCTTCAACCATTACCCAGCTTATGCTGTAGACAATTATGCTGAGAATTTATTGGCCATGATGCAGTCTGTTAAACCTTTGGGAGTAGACAACCCTACTTGTGTTGTCATTACACCTGGAATTTACAATTCTGCTTATTATGAACATTCCTATTTGGCAAAAGCAATGGGAATTGAATTGGTAGAAGGAAGAGATCTTTTTATTGAGAAAGATTTTGTGTACATGAAAACTATTTACGGCCCACAAAAAGTAGACGTTATTTATAGAAGAATTGATGATGCTTTTATTGATCCATTGGTTTTTAATCCGGACAGTTTACTAGGGGTTCCTGGTTTATTTAAGGCGTATAAAAAAGGAAATGTTTGCTTGGTAAATGCACCAGGTACAGGTGTTGCAGATGACAAGGCGATATATACCTTCATGCCAAAAATCATAAAATACTATTTGGATGAAGATCCTATTTTAAACAATGTACATACTTATCACTGTAACAACCCTAAAGAGTTAGAGTATGTGCTAAATAATATAGATAAATTAGTGATTAAACCTGTTGATGAGTCTGGTGGTTACGGAATTTCAATTGGAAGTAAATTGACAAAAGAAGAAATAGAAGCCGTTAAAAAAGTCATTAAGGCAAGTCCTAGAAAATATATTGCACAGCCAATCATGTCCTTATCTACCCACGCAACTTATATAGATGAAGTGGAAGCTTTTGAACCTAGACATGTAGATTTAAGAACTTTTACTTTGTTAGGAAAAAACACTGAATTTGTATTAAAAGGAGGCTTGACAAGGGTAGCATTAAAAAGAGGAAATTTAATCGTGAATTCATCGCAAGGAGGTGGGTCAAAAGATACTTGGGTATTAAAAAAATAAAAAACTATGCTAGCAAGAGTTGCCAATAATTTATTCTGGATGGGAAGATACCTTGAAAGAACCGAACATATTGCACGTTTTATCAACGTGAATTATTTTTCATCTTTAGATGCCCCAAATGAAATATCTCAATCAAGACAATTCGTTTTAAAATCGATACTCTATATGGTCAACGATACCGTTATAGAAAATGACGAGGAAGTGGATGAGAAAAAAGTATTATTTGATGTTGCCTTAAACCCAGAAAATGAATTTTCAATTTTAAGTTGTTTTAAATACGCAAGAGAGAATGCAAGTAGTGCTCGGGATTTAATTTCTATTGAATTGTACGAATCCATCAACCAATTGTATTATTATATTAAAAATTACAATGTTGATTTATTTGTAAACAAAGGATTGGATGATTTTACAGCGACCATCACCAAAGAAACAGCTTCATTAAGAGGTAAAATCAACGAGACTTTAATTTTAGATGAAACCTATGCAATTTTGACCTTGGGAATACATTTAGAAAGAGCCAATCAAGTTATTAGAATAATCAACACAAAATATATCGATGCTAAATCATCTGAGTCAGAAATATCTGATAATTTTAACAACAGCTACGAATGGACTACTTTATTAAAGTGTATCCAATCATTTGACATGATGAAACGTTTTTACAAAAAAGCTCCTGTAAGTGCAGACACACTAGCTTTTTCAGTACTAAACCCTTCGTGTCCTAGATCGATCATGAATTGCTTAAACACAACTCAAAAAAACATAAAAATATTATCAGATAGAATTGATCCAAACTCTACTTCATACCTCATTAGTAAAACTACATGCGAATATAAGTACATGTCGATTAATGAAATTGAAGGAAATTTTTCTGATTTTATTGAAGATACAATTACGAAAGTTACGTCTATATGTGAAAGTATTGAAAAAGAGTTCTTCGATTATTAATGGACTCCTTTCTATTTTTCACAAACTAAATCTCACAAAAGGGATCGCTTTTAAAAGTGATCCTTTTTTTATGCACCATTTTCACTTCAAAAAAGCGCTTCTAAATTATTAGACAAATGAATTAGCTAGGCTATTTTAAATTAACGTATAAATATGTAATATTGCAGTTCAAAGAAAACCTCATGAAATCCATACAATCTACTAGCTGTCAAGTTCATTTTCAAGAAAATGCCTACCTTCAATTAAACAATTATTTAGCAAACACTTCACATTCATTGATTTTCATTTTAGTAGATGAAAATACAAACAGAGATTGTTTGCCAAAATTGATGGGTGAAATAGCGACCAAAGCAACTATTGAAATTATTGAAATTGAATCGGGAGAAATAAACAAAAATTTAGAAACTTGTACCGGTTTGTGGAATGCTTTGACTGAACTTGGTGCCGACAGAAAAAGTTTATTAATCAACCTTGGTGGTGGCGTAATTACGGATATGGGAGGTTTCGTAGCTTCAACCTTTAAAAGAGGGATTAGTTTTATCAATATTCCTACCACTTTATTAAGTATGGTAGATGCTTCTGTAGGAGGAAAAACGGGCGTAGATTTAGGTGTTCTTAAAAATCAAATCGGAATATTTTCTGATCCTGAAATGGTTTTAATCGATTTGGAATATTTAAATACCGTTTCTGAAGAAGAAATTATTTCAGGTACCGCTGAAATCATCAAACATGGATTGATTTACGACCTTGATTTATTCAATGAGGTAAGAAATAACAACCTTGAAAACGTTGCTTATTTAATTCATCGTTCTGTTGAAATAAAAAATGAAGTTGTTTTAGCCGATCAAAAAGAAAGCAGTTTACGTAAAATTTTAAATTATGGACATACCATTGGTCATGCTGTTGAATCTTATTTCTTAGAATCTGATCATAAAAAAACCTTAACACATGGGCAGGCTATTTCTTTAGGAATGGTGACAGAAGCTTATATTTCTAATAAGTTATTTGGTTTTCCAATGGCGCAAGTAGAGGACTTAAAATTGTATGTGATCAATTTATTTGGAAAAGTTCCTATTGTCACAAGTGATTATCCTGAAGTTTTTGAGTATTTAAAACATGACAAAAAAAATGTAAGCGGACAAGTTAATTTTGTATTGCTTGAAGCCATTGCAAAGTATAAAATAGACTGTAAAGTCGATTTAGATTTGGTAGAAGAGTCTATCAATTATTATTTGGCTTAACATAATTAAATAATAAGCACAAAAAAAGCCTTCAGAAGAAATTCTGAAGGCTTTTTTTATTTCTACTCTTATTTCTATTTAAAATACTCACGTATTCCGTAACTCGCCAAAACTCCTTCACCTGTAGCTGCTGCTACCTGTGCAATGGCTCCTTCTCTACAATCTCCAGCAGCAAATATTCCTTTTACAGATGTTTGCGCCAAGCCTTTACTTGTAATAAATCCTCTAGCATCCAAATCTACAATTCCTTTAAATGATTTTGTATTTGGAATCAATCCCACAAAAATAAAAGCTCCATCTGCCGTAATTAATTCTTCTTCGCCGGTAACATTGTCCTTTACCAAAACGCCTTTAAATAATTCTTTATCGTTCTCTGCAAATTCAACTGTTGTTTTATCCAAATAAGTCGTAATATTTTCAATACTTTCTAACTTTTGAATATAAGTCTCAGATGCTTTAAAATCTTTAGATCTGTGAATAATTTTTACAGATTTACAAAAACCTGCCAAAAAGATACCTTCTTCCAAGGCAGAATTCCCTCCCCCTACAACAATTACATCTTTATCTCTATAAAAAGCACCATCACAGGTTGCACAAAAGTGAATTCCTGAACCTATTAATTTTTCTTCATTAGGTACTCCTAATTTTCTATAAGTAGATCCTGTAGACAGTACCACTGTTTTTCCAAGGAATTCATTTCCCTTTGTTTTTATATGAAATATCTCTCCTTTTTTATCAATAGAAAGCACCTCTTCTCCTGTTTTTATAGTAGCTCCATAGGTTGTTGCTTGTTCTTCCATTCTTGCCATTAATTCAGGGCCCGAAATTGAAGTAAATCCAGGGTAATTTTCGATTTTCTCGGTCAAAAAGGCATTCCCACCAATATTCTTTTTTTCTAATATTAACGTGTCATATCTGTCTCTTTGCGCATAGATAGAAGTTGTTAATCCAGCAGCTCCTCCACCAATAATAATGGAATCATATACTTTATGTTCTTTCTTTACATCAATCTTCAAAACCTCTTTTAAGGTTTCGTTATCCGGATTTGTAAACGGTTTACCATCAATTAGTAGTGTTGGAATAATTCGCTTTCCATTATTTATTTCCTCAACTTTATCCGTTGCCCATTGGTGTTCATCTACATCAATGTATTGAAAATTAATATTGTTATCTGTTAAAAAACTTTTTGCTCTTCTACAATCCGGGCACCAATCAGCTCCAAATAAAGCAACCTTTGCAACCTCATTGATTCCTAAAACAGACGCCAAAACCGTATTATCGGGATTGGTATAGGATTTATCATTAAAAATAATTGTAGGAATAATTCGCTTCCCATTATTTATAGCCTCTACTCTAGCAGTTGCTTCTTTATCCAAATCGACATCCACAAATTCAAAGTCAATTTTATTTTCTTTTAAATAGGCTTTTGCTCTTAAACAATCCGGACACCAATCGGCTCCATATAATTTCAATGTGTTCATATAAGTAATTTTTAATGATGGTGTAGTAGCAACAAGTATCCATAACTTACAAAAACAAAAAAACATTGGTCTTTCCAACTACATTTTCACTCGCTTTAAAGTATCTTTGTTACCCTAGATTTATATTTTTCTTAATGGTTACAACAGCAAAACTACACAGTACTTTAAAAGAATATTTTGGATATGAAAAGTTCCGACCTCTTCAAGAAAAAATTGCAAGTTCCATTTTAAGTGGAAATGATAATTTGGTGATCATGCCTACCGGTGGAGGAAAATCTATCTGTTTTCAATTACCAGCGTTGTTATTTAAGGGAATTACTTTGGTTATTTCTCCTTTAATTGCTTTAATGAAGGATCAGGTTGATGGGTTGAACGCCAACGGAATTCCATCTGCCTATTTAAACAGCAGCCAGTCTGCTGAAGAAAATTTTGAAATTATAAATAAACTTAAAAAAGGAGAAATAAAACTCTTGTATTTGGCTCCTGAAAGTTTGGCTATACTTGAAACTCTTTTACAAGAAATAGAAATTAGCTGTATTGCCATTGATGAAGCACATTGTATTTCCTCTTGGGGTCACGATTTTAGACCTGCTTATACGCAATTAGGTTTTCTAAAGAAACGATTGCCCAATACACCTATCGTAGCGCTAACAGCAACGGCAGACAAGGCCACCAGAGAAGATATTGCCAGCCAATTAAATTTAGTAAACCCAAACAAACATATTGCTTCTTTTGACAGACCAAATATTTCTTTAGAGGTTCGAGCGGCACAGGACAGAGTCAAACAAATAATCGATTTTATTCAGCAAAAACCAAACGAATCTGGAATTGTGTATTGTTTAAGTCGAAAAGCTACAGAACAAGTAGCGAGTAGTTTGACAAAAAAAGGAATTCCTGCCAAAGCGTATCATGCTGGAATAAATCATGAAGAACGCTCTAAAATTCAAGAAGATTTTATTTACGATAAATCCCAAATAATTTGCGCCACCATTGCTTTTGGAATGGGAATTGACAAATCGAATATTCGTTGGGTGATACATTACAATTTGCCTAAAAATTTAGAAGGGTATTACCAAGAAATTGGACGTGCCGGAAGAGATGGTTTAAAAGCGAAAACCATTTTATTTTACAGTTATGCCGATGTCATCCAACTACAAAAATTTGCCGATAGCTCAGGAAATAAAGAAGTGCAACTTTCTAAATTAGAAAGAATGCAACAATATACCGAGGCCTTAAGTTGCCGAAGAAAAGTATTGTTAAGTTATTTTGGTGAATTGGTAGAAGAAGATTGCATGAACTGCGATGTATGTAAAAACCCACCTGCCTTTTTTGATGGAACCATCATTGCTCAAAAAATTCTTTCAGGCATCTTCCGATTGCAAGAAAAAGAACCTTTAGGAACCCTTGTTGATTTTTTACGAGGATCTCAAAATGCCAGTATTTACGACAAAGGTTTTCAACAGCTAAAAACCTATGGGGTGGCTCGAGATATTTCTTGGAGAGACTTGCAGCAATATGTCATCCAATTAATCAATTTGGGCTATTGTGAAATTGCTTTCCATGAAAACAATGCTTTAAAATTAACGGAGTTTTCAAAAAAAGTATTGTTCGACAAAGAAAAAGTGCGCTTAACAACCGTAGTAGACAAACCAAGTAAAAAAGCGAAAACAACAAAAAGTAGTACTAGCGTTGCCAATAACAGTCTGTTTGAAAGGTTGCGTTTGCTTCGCTTACAGCTAGCACAAGAAAAAGGAATTCCGGCTTATTTGGTTTTTGGAGATGCCGCCTTAAAACAAATGGAAAAAGAAAGACCGATGTCTGATGAAGATTTTCTTGCCATTGATGGTGTTGGGAAGAAAAAGTTTGAAGATTATGGTTATGTTTTTATCAAAGAAATCATTGCTTTTCAAAAAGAAAAAGTAGTCGTAAAAAAGAAGAAAAAAACCAACAAAGTAAATACAATTGAAGTCACCTACGATTTGTATAAAAAAGGATTTTCTGCAGAAGATATTGCGAATGAAAGAAAATTAAGTCTGGCAACCATTCAAAATCATTATACGAAATTGTACCAAGAAGGGTACGAAATTAACCTTCATGAATTTATTAGTAAAAAAGAGTTGGATTTAATTAAAGAAGCGAAAATAAAATTAGATAACAGCAACAGCCTAAAAGCCTATTATGACTATTTTGAAGAAGCTGTACCTTATGATATTTTAAAATTCGGACTTACCATGTTACACAAAAAAAAGTAACAAACTACTTATCGCGTTGGGCATCTAAATCTTCGTAAATTTTCTCATAGTCGGGTAAAATAGCATCTATAGAAAATTTACGAGAATGTTCCCAAGCGTTCTTTTTAAACTGTCGCAATCGTTCTTTATCTTCCAAAATATAAAGTGCGTTTTCTGCCATTTCTTTTACATTTCCAACATCACTTAAAAAACCGGTAACCCCCTGTACATTTACTTCTGGCAAACCACCAGAATTACTTGAAATAACAGGTGTTTTTGCGGCCATGGCCTCCAAAGCCGCCAATCCGAAACTTTCAGTTTCTGAAGGCAATAAGAACAAATCAGAATAACACAATATTTTTTCCAACTCTACACTATTTCCTAAAAACAGCACATTGTCAAATACCCCTAACTCTTTTGCTCTTGTTCTAGCCGCTATCAAATCTGGACCTTCACCTACTAGTAATAATTTAGAAGGTAATTTTTTCTGAACCTCATAAAATATTTCAATCACATCTTTGGTTCTTTTTACCGGTCTAAAATTACTGATATGCGTTAAAATACGTTCGTCTTCAGTGGCAATAGAAATACGCTGACACTCTTCATGTAAAATATCAGGATATTTTTCTAATTCAATAAAATTATAAATTACATGAATGTCTTTTTTGATTGAAAAGGAGGCCAAAGTCTGATTTTTCAAACTGTTGGAAACTGTCGTAACTGCATCCGATTGATTGATACTAAATTCCACCGCTTTTTTATAGCTTGGGTGACTTCCAACCAAAGTTATGTCCGTTCCATGTAATGTGGTAACTACTTTTACATCTATGCCTTGCTCCTTTAGCATTTGCTTGGCCATATAGGCTGCATACGCATGTGGAATGGCATAATGCACATGTAGAATTTCTAATTTGAATTTTGTAACAATATCTACCATTTTGGAAGACAAAGCCAACTCATATGGTTGGTATTGAAACAATGGGTATTCTTGTATTTGAACCTGATGAAAATGCAAACCTGAAGAAAGAAAATCCAATCGAACTGGCTGATTGTAGGTAATAAAATGTACTTCATGTCCTTTATGAGCCAAAGCCATTCCTAACTCCGTTGCCACTACACCACTACCTCCAAAAGTTGGGTAACAAACAATACCTATTTTCATATCTTAAATTCTATCAATTGTTGCAAATATCTTCTCTTTTTAACTCTAAAAACTTTTGAAATTCACTTCAAATGAATTCATAGTATCTTAGAACGAAACGCCTAAGAAATCTTACAAAGAAAAATTATTTTTTGTCTTTTAACATTTTTTTAATACCTGCTAATTCCTTTAGTTTTTCTCTAGATTCTGTTACAGGGGTTCCAAAATAAGATTTCCCTCCTTGTATGGATTTGGTTACGCCCGTTTGACCTAAGACAACGGCGCCTTTTCCAATGGTTATGCCACTTGTTGTACCTACTTGTCCCCAAATAGTTACCTCATCTTCAATAATAACACAGCCTGCAATTCCTGTTTGTGAGGCGATTAAACATTTTTCACCAATAACGGTGTCATGCCCAACATGGACTTGGTTGTCTATTTTTGTTCCTTTTTTGATCAAGGTATCCCCCGAAACCCCTTTATCAATAGTACACAAAGCACCTAAATCTACATGATCTTCTAAAACAACACGCCCACCAGAAATTAATTTATCGTAAGCCTCTGGTCTCTTTTTGTAATAAAAAGCATCCGCTCCAAGCACACAACCTGCGTGAATGGTTACATTGTTTCCAATGATACAGTTGTCATAAATAATTACATTTGGATGAATGACACAATTTGTACCAATAACCACATGATTTCCCACAAATACATTGGGCTGTAAAATAGTACCTGCACCAATTTTCGCAGTTGCGCTTATTGTTACAGAACTGGGTTGAAAAGGATTAAAATGTTGGGTTAGTTTGTTAAAATCTCGAAAAGGATCCTCTGAAATTAACAAGGCTTTTCCTTCAGGACAAGCAACTTCTTTGTTTATTAAAACAATCGTAGCAGCCGACTCTAAGGCTTTATCGTAATATTTGGGATGATCTACAAAAACAATATCACCTGGCTGTACCACATGAATTTCATTCATTCCTAAAACAGGAAAATTTTCATCACCTACAAATTGACATTCAATAATTGAAGCAATTTTCTTTAATGTTTGTGTCTTTTGAAACTTCATAAACCACTACTACATCGTTAAAAAAAGAAAGTCGAAGTATGTAAAAAAACTTCGACTTTCAATAATTTTATTAGAAAAACTATTCTTTGATACGTTCTTGGTACGTTCCTTTTGTAGTTTCTACTTTAATTTTATCTCCTTCATTAATAAACAAAGGTACATTTACCGTAGCACCTGTTTCAACAGTAGCAGGTTTGGTTGCATTGGTTGCTGTATTTCCTTTTACTCCAGGTTCCGTATACGTTACTTCTAAAATAACAGAAGCAGGCATATCAACCGCTAATGGCATTTCATCTTCAGATCTTACAACAACGGTTACAATTTCTCCTTCTTTCATCAAATCTGGAGCATCTAAAATTACTTTTTCCAAAGTAATTTGATTGTAATCATCAGTATTCATAAAGTTATACATATCACCTTCTGCATACAAATATTGATATTTTCTAGTCTCAACACGAACTTCCTCAATTTTATGACCGGCAGAAAAAGTGTTATCAATTACTTTTCCACTAGTCAAACTTTTTAATTTAGTTCTAACAAAAGCAGGACCTTTTCCTGGTTTTACGTGTTGAAATTCTATTATTTTAAAAGTATCACTATTGTACTTGATACACAATCCGTTTCTAATATCTGATGTTGATGCCATAATATATTTTGTATTTTTTGTATTTGTAATTGAAGGATTTTATTGATTTCCAGAATATCCTTTCATAATTCCTCTTTGAGAATTTCTAATAAACATGATTACTTCATCACGTTCTGGAGTAGCCTCCATCTCTGCTTCTATTTTTTCTAAAGCTTGTGAATTGTTGTAATTTTTTTGATATAAAATTCTATAGATTTCTTGAATCTCTTTTATTTTTTCAGAGTCAAATCCTCTTCTTCTTAAACCAATAGAATTAATTCCTACATACGACAAAGGTTCTTTTGCTGCTTTTGTATACGGAGGCACGTCTTTTCTAACCAAAGAACCACCAGATACCATCGCATGTTCGCCAATATGTATAAATTGATGAATCGCTGCAAGTCCACCTAACACAGCATAATCACCTACAGTTACATGCCCACCTAGCAACACTCCATTTACAATAATTGCATTGTTACCAACAATACAATCATGCGCAATATGTGCAGCTGCCATGATCAAACAATTTTCTCCAACTACGGTTTTTCCTCTATCATTGGTTCCTCTATTAATGGTCACACATTCTCTAATGGTTGTGTTATTACCAATAACGGTCAATGAATCTTCTCCTTCAAATTTTAAATCTTGAGGAATAGCAGAAATGACTGCTCCAGGAAAAATTCGACAATTTTCACCAATTCTAGCGCCTTCCATAATGGAAACATTAGATCCAATCCATGTACCAGAACCAATTTCAACATTTTTATGAATGGTGGTAAAAGGTTCAATAACCACATTACGGGCTATTTTAGCTTGAGGATGTACGTATGCTAAGGGTTGATTCATCTTATTGCTTTTTTGCGATTTGTGCCATCAATGCTGCTTCTACTACTAATTTATTATTAGCGTAACCATAAGCTTGCATATGACAGATTCCCCTTCTAATTGGAGTGATTAATTCTGCTTTAAATATCAAAGTATCACCAGGTAATACTTTTTGTTTGAATTTCACATTGTCCATTTTCATGAAATATGTCAAATAATTTTCTGGATCTGGAACCGTACTTAACACCAAAACTCCTCCACATTGTGCCATGGCTTCAATTTGTAATACTCCTGGCATTACTGGAGCTTCTGGGAAATGGCCTACAAAAAAAGGCTCATTCATAGAAACATTTTTCATTCCAACCACATGACTGTCCGATAATTCTAAAATTCTATCAATTAACAGAAATGGAGGTCTGTGAGGTAAAATTTCCATAATTTTATGGATATCCATTAAAGGCGGCAAACTCAAATCGTATTGAGGTACATTGTTCCTTTTTTCTTGCTTGATAATATTTGCTAATTTCTTGGCAAATTTTGTATTGATAGAATGCCCTGGTTTGTTTGCTATTACTTTCCCTCGAATTCGAGTTCCTACCAAAGCCAAATCTCCAATCACATCCAACAATTTATGTCGTGCTGCTTCATTGGCCCAATGCAAAGTCAAATTATCTAAAATTCCGTTGGCTTTTACGCTAATTTCGTCTTTACCAAAGGCTGTTTTTAATTTTTCCATGGTTGATTCAGAAATCTCTTTATCAACATAAACGATGGCATTGTTTAAATCGCCACCTTTTATTAAATCATTGTCCAACAACATTTCTAACTCATGCAAAAAACTAAACGTTCTTGCATTTGAAATTTCTGCTTTAAATTCAGAAAGCGTATTCATATTGGCATTTTGTGTACCCAAAATTTGCGTACCAAAATCTACCATAGTTGTTACCTGATATTCATCAGAAGGCATGATCATAATTTCACTCCCTGTCGACTCTTCTTTGTAAGAAATTACTTCCTTTACGATATATTCATCAATAGGTGCATCTTGCTCAACAATACCTGCATTTTCCAAAGCTTCTACAAAATATCTTGAAGACCCATCCATAATAGGAGGTTCAGCAGCATCCATTTCTAGAATTAAATTGGTAACCCCTAGTCCAACAGCTGCGGCTAATACATGCTCAGAAGTATGAATAGAAACTCCATTTTTCTCTAAATTGGTACCGCGCTGCGTATCAACTACATATTCTGCTTTCGGCTCAATAGTAGGTTGACCTTCAAGATCAGTTCTTACAAAAGCATACCCGTAATTTACAGGCGCAGGCTTAAAAGTTAATGTTACTTCTTTACCAGTATGTAAACCGATACCAGAAAGTGTAATTTCATTTTTTATTGTCTGTTGATTCTTTTGCATCTTTATGATTCTTTTAATGCTTTAATTTCTTTTTCTAATTGTTCTAATTTTTGAATATGACTTGGCAATTTTTTAAAATGCACATAAGATCTGTTGTACTGAGTGGCATCATAAGCAGGTGTCCCTTTGATTACTGCATTGTCTTTGATGCTACTTGCTACTCCAGTATTCCCTTGGATTTTCACTCCATTTCCTATGCTAATATGTCCTGCAATGGCCACTTGACCACCAATCATACAATTTTCACCAATTTTTGTTGAACCTGCTACTGCGGTAATTGCCGCTATCACGGTATTGGCTCCAACTTCTACATTGTGTGCAATTTGAACAAAATTATCTAATTTAACTCCTTTCCCTATTTTTGTCGACCCTAAAGTAGCTCTATCAATGGCGGTATTAGCACCAATATCTACATGATCTCCAATTACGACATTTCCTATTTGAGGAATGGCTGAATATTCTCCATTTTCATCAGGTGCAAAACCAAATCCATCTGCGCCAATAACAGCACCAGAATGTATTTTACAATTTTTACCTATCTGAGTTTCCGAATATATTTTAACTCCCGCAAATAAGGTCGTTCCTTCTCCTATTTCAACATTGTCACCAATAAAACAATTGGGATAAATTTTCACATCATCTCCCAAAACAACATTCTGACCGATATGGGAAAAAGCGCCAAGATAAACATTTGCACCGAACTTCGCAGACTCACTTTTAAAATGAGGCTCTTCAAATCCTGATTTGTTATTTTTTATTTCATTATAAAACGACAATAAAGTAGAAAATGCCTTGTAAGCATCTGGTACTTTTATCAATGTTGTTGTAATTTCTTTATCTGGGGTAAAACTTTTATTTACAATGGCTACGGAAGCATGTGTTGTGTAAATATAAGGTGTGTATTTTTCATTCGATAAAAAAGTCAAAGAACCAGGTTCTCCTTCTTCAATCTTTGAAAGCTTTGAAACTTCTTCTTCGGGGTTTCCTACGACCTCCCCTTCCAAAATTTCTGCTATTTGTATTGCTGTAAATTTCATTATCTGCAAAAGTATAAAAATAATATGTATCCTGCTAAACCAATTTCTTTGGATAACAAACAAAATGTTTAACTACCGGATTGGTTAATGCTTGAATATTTAGTTGATCTGAAGCCTTTCCTAAATCCAAAATACTTCCGTTTTTAAACAAAATATTAATCTTACTTTTTGAAGAATTATACGCTTGATTTTCAACAGAATCTGTAAAAACAAAATACGGAAGCTCTTCTTCTGTATAGTTGTATAAGTTTTTATTTTCTATCTCAATCTCCTTAAACTCTTCAGAGCTAAGTTCATTTTTCAAAAATTCAATTCGCAGCAAATCTCTATTTATAATCATTTCCGACAAAGAAGAAAGTACCCGATCTGGATAACTGATCCATTCTTTTATTGCCGAAAGCACATCATAATCATCTAAACGCGCAAAACAAGCGACCGTTTCATTGCCAAAATTTTCTTTGTTAATTTGGTTTTGTAAAAAAAACTGAAAAGCTTTACTGGCAGGCAATTTTTCGCCTCTTTTTGATAAAACATTGGCACGCTTTAATAAGTTCACCAACATTTTTTCTGCCACCACTCCTGTTTTATGCAAATACACTTGCCAATACATCAACCTACGTCCAACAATAAATTTTTCGGCAGAATAAACACCTTTTTGCTCAAGAACCAATTCATCATTCACCACATTTAACATCACAATCAAACGTTCTGAATTTATATTTCCTTCCGCAACACCTGTGTAAAAACTATCGCGCTTTAAATAATCCAATCGATCCATGTCCATTTGACTTGAAACCAATTGCAGCATAAAATTACGTGGGTATTTTCCCTCAAAAATTTCAATAGCCAAACGCAACTTCCCATCAAATTGCTCATTTAATTCTCGCATATACAGTAATGAAATTTCTTCATGACTGATTCCGCTAACAATACTATGTTCCAAAGCATGAGAAAAAGGTCCGTGCCCAATATCGTGTAACAAAATGGCTATATTTAATGCTGTAGCCTCTTCATCAGAAATCTCAACTCCTTTTGCTTGCAGTGTTGCCACCGTTTTTTGCATTAAATGCATACAGCCAATGGCATGATGAAAACGCGTGTGGTGGGCACCTGGGTATACCAAATAAGACAATCCCATTTGAGAAATCCTTCTTAAACGTTGAAAATAAGGATGTTCAATTAAATCAAAAATTAATGCATTGGGTATTGTAATAAAACCGTAAATTGGGTCGTTTAAAATCTTTAATTTGTTCGTTTTTTTTGCGCTCAAAAGAATTATTTTTAAAAAAAGACAAAGATAACAATCTAAAGTAGTTAAAGGCCCATTCGGCTTATAATATTAACTACTCAAATTCATTGCTTTTTAGAGTAAAATCCTAAACAAAGCAATACAAAGAATTATAAAATATGAAAAGCATACACATACTATGGGTAGATGATGAGATTGAATTATTAAAACCTCATATTCTATTTTTAGAAGCAAAAAATTACACTATTTCCAAATGTACCAATGGCGCTGATGCCCTTGACTTGATCAAAGAGGAAAATTACGACGTTGTTTTTTTGGATGAAAACATGCCAGGTTTAACGGGTATTGAAACCTTAACGGAAATAAAAAACATAAAAACCAATCTTCCTGTTATCATGATTACCAAAAGTGAGGAAGAATATATTATGGAGGAAGCCATTGGTTCTAAAATTGCGGATTACCTTATCAAACCCGTAAATCCGAATCAAATTTTATTAAGTTTAAAGAAAAACTTAGACCATTCTAGATTAATTACAGAAAAAACAACCTCCAATTACCAACAGGAATTCAGAAAAATATCTATGGATTTGGCCATGGTAAATTCTTATGAGGAATGGATTGAAATTTACCACAAATTGATTCATTGGGAACTTGAACTTGAAAATATTGATGATACCGGTATGCTTGCCATACTTGAAAGTCAGAAACAAGAAGCCAACAGTTTGTTTTTTAAATTCATTAAAAGAAACTATGAAGATTTACTAATTGCCCATGACCGACCGGTATTTTCACACATGTTGTTTAAAGATGTGATTCTTCCTGAATTGGATACAGACAAAGGAACTTTGTTAATTGTTATTGACAACCTGCGTTACGATCAGTGGAAAGTTTTAGAACCACATCTACAACCTTTCTACAAAAAAACAAGTGAAACTCCTTTTTATAGCATACTACCTACAGCAACCCAATACGCAAGAAATGCGATATTCTCAGGATTGACGCCTTTAGAAATGGAAAAAAAACATCCTAACTATTGGAAAAACGACACCGATGAAGGTGGTAAAAACTTGTATGAAAATGAATTTTTAACTGCTCAAATTCAACGTTTAAAACCAGGCTTAAAACACGAATATTATAAAATAACCACCTCCAGAGCTGCCAAAGAATTGGATGATAATTTTAATGGTTTAAAAGGAAATGATTTAACCGCTGTTGTTTACAATTTTGTAGACATGCTTTCTCATTCAAAAACCGAACTAGATGTGATTAAAGAACTGGCTGGTGATGAAAAATCGTACCGATCGTTAACCTTGAGTTGGTTTAAAAATTCGCCAATATTTAGCACCATTCAAAAAGCACAAAAGGCCGGTATGAAATTAATTATCACCACCGATCACGGAACCATTAATAGTAAAAAGCCAACCAAAGTGATTGGTAACCGTGAAATTAGTGACAACCTGCGCTATAAAGTAGGTAGAAGTTTGACCTTTGAAGAAAAGGATGTGTACAGCGTTCGAAACCCAAAAGATATTTTCTTACCAACACAGCACATGAACAGTTCTTTTATTTTTGCTAAGGAAGATTTGTTTTTTGCCTATCCAAACAATTACAATCACTTTGTAAAATATTACAAAAACACCTATCAACACGGTGGAATTTCATTAGAAGAAATGATTATTCCTTGTGCTATTTTTGAACCTAAATAAAAAAGTTATTTCTTATTTTTGTGCCACTATTTAAAATAAAATGCAAAAAAAATATACTTTAGAACAGATCCCAGAAATTGCCAAAGAAATTATTGCAGCTTGCAATTCTAAATCGGTACTTTTTTATGCCGAAATGGGACTAGGAAAAACAACATTGATTAAGGAATTGGTCAAACAATTGGGCATTGATGATGTTGCCAGCTCTCCAACTTTTTCATTGGTCAATGAATACTTTTCAGAAAAGAACGGTACCATTTATCATTTCGATTTTTATAGAATTGAAAAAGAAGAAGAAGCCTATGATATTGGTATCGAAGATTATTTTTACAGCGACGCCTGGTGCTTTATAGAATGGCCATCTATAATTGAAAATTTACTACCTTTAGACTGTGTCAAAATTTATTTGAGTTTAAACGAGGACAACACAAGAACCATTCGCTTGGAAAAAGCATAACACTCCTTGTTTTTACTCACAATTATACAACAACCTATGAGTAAACATTTTTCTCCTTTTAGCTATGCGGAATTAATTCCACAAGAAGAAATGCTAGAAATAAAAAAACAAAAAGGGCAACTATTTATTGGACTTCCAAAAGAAACTTTTTTTGAAGAAAAGAGAATTTGTTTAACGCCTGATGCGGTGGCTGCCTTAACACAAAGCGGTCATAAAATAGTCATTGAAACAGGAGCTGGCGAATGCGCCAACTTTACAGACCATAATTACTCTGAAGCTGGAGCCAAAATTGCCTATCATGCCAAAGAAGTTTTTGACTGTCATATCATCTTAAAAATTGAACCCCCTACTTTTGAAGAAATTGCCTTAATCAAACCACAAAGTATTTTGGTTTCTGCATTGCAATTAAAAACTCAAACTAAAAAGTACTTTGAAGCTTTGGCGCAAAAAAGAATTACGGCCATTGCTTTTGATTTCATCAAAGACGATCAAGGAATTTATCCAATCGTTAAATCTTTAAGTGAAATTGCAGGTACAGCTTCCGTACTTATTGCTGCTGAATTGATGAGTACACAGAATAATGGAAATGGTGTTTTACTTGGAAATATTAGTGGTGTTCCTCCTTGTGAAGTTGTTATTTTAGGCGCAGGAACAGTGGGCGAATTTGCTGCAAAATCGGCCTTAGGAATTGGCGCGTCTGTAAAAGTATTCGACAATTCTATTTCTAAATTAAGAAACTTACAAAATAACACCAGTGCCACCGTTTATACATCTACTTTGCAACCAAGAACTTTACAAAAGGCTTTGATGCGTTGTGATGTGGTGATTGGTGCTTTGCGTGGAACTTCTAGATCACCTGTCGTAGTCACCGAAGAAATGATACAAAACATGAAACCCGGAGCCGTTATTGTGGATGTCAGTATCGATCGTGGTGGTTGTTTTGAAACTTCAGAAGTCACTACCCATAGCTGCCCCACCTTTGAAAAACATGGCATTACCCATTATTGTGTGCCAAATATTCCTTCAAGATATGCCCGAACAGCAACGGTATCTATCAGTAATATATTAACACCTTTTTTATTACATATTGCCGATCAAGGTGGCTTTGAACATGCCTTTAGGAGTGAACGTGTTTTGCAAAGCGGGATGTATTTTTACCATGGTATTTTAACGCACAAAGCCGTTGGAGAATGGTTTGACCTTCCGTATCGGGATATCAATTTATTGATTCTTTAAAAAGTTTATTGCCTTTTTAGAAGTAGCCAAAATCTTCCTGAAAAAAAATTATTGACCGATAAAAAATGAGTACTTTTACGGCTGAAATTTTATAAGTTATGAACTTAGCGAAACGAAGCTTTTACTTTTTTGGAGGTAGTATTATCGGAATTATTATTGTTCTTTTTATTGCCAAACAAAAAAACATCCAATTTCCTTACGGACCCGATTCACGTACTTTAAAAAGTATTCGTGTAAAACCACACTATTACTTTTCTGAACAAGCACAAAATGCCGTTGACACTTACGGATTGGATTCTATTAGAATTGCCTATTTATTAAGTGAAAGTGATGTGGACTTCTCTGAAAGCGATACAGACACAAGCAAACCTTGTCAAAAATATAAAATTAACGGTGAACTAAACGACTTAGAAGTTTCTCTTCTAGTGAAACGTTGTGACTCTTCCGCTACTTTTGAAAAAATTACTATCAACAAAAAATAATTCCCATGACCAAAGTTTTATTAGATGCTAAAAAATTTGAAAAAATAATTGATGGCAAACCTGTACAATTATTCACTTTAGAAAACAGTAACGGATTGGTTTCTGAAATCACCAATTTTGGTGGACGAATTGTAAGTTTATGGGCTCCTGATAAAAATGGTAATTTTGAAGATCTTGTATTGGGTTATGATCATATTGAACGCTATGAAAATCCGCCAAGCGAAGTTTATTTAGGCGCCTTGATTGGACGTTATGGAAATAGAATTGCCAAAGGAAGATTTGAACTGAACGGAAATATCTTTTCTGGCGCTATTAATAATGGACCCAATCATTTACATGGCGGACTCAAAGGTTTTTCTCATGTAGTTTGGGATGCCAAGCAAATTAACAAACAACAACTCGAACTTCGCTACCTATCAGTTGACGGAGAAGAAGGCTATCCTGGTAATTTACAAATTACAGTTAGCTATACCTTAACAGACGACAATGCTTTGGAATTGGAATACAAAGGCACCACAGATGCTGCAACACATGTCAATTTAACCAACCACTCTTATTTCAATTTGAAAGGAGCTGGAAATGGACCTGTAGCCGATCATTTGCTGCAATTAAATGCAGATCATTATATTCCTACCGATGAAACTGCAATTCCTTTAGGAAACTTAGAAAGTGTTGCCAATACTCCTTTTGACTTTAGAGAATTAAAATTAATAGGTGAAAATTTAAACGATGACAACAAACAATTAAAAATGGCTAGAGGTTACGACCATACAGTTGCTTTTAATTTGGCTGACAAAAATACAAGAGCTGTTTTAGCTATTGAACCTAAATCAGGTAGAACACTAGAAGTTTTTACCAACGAACCAGGTGCACAGTTTTATACAGGAAATTGGGTGACAGGTTGTGGAACTGGAAAACAGGGAAAAATCTACCTATCGCAAGAAAGTTTTTGCATAGAAACACAGCATTTCCCAAACAGTCCAAATCAAGAAAATTTTCCTTCTACCTTATTACAACCAGGTGAAGCATATTATTCTTTCTGTTCTTATAAATTTGGTGTGCAAGCCTAGACTTCTGCAAGTTTAGCCTACTCAAACCGACAAGCTAAGCCAACTGAAATATACAAGCTCATTCTATTAGAATGATAAAAAACCGTATCCTGACTATGTCGAGGATACGGTTTTTTGTTTAGTCACTTTCTTTCTAAAAGCTACAACTACTTTTCTTTCGCTTTAGAAATGACAAATACACCTATAATAACAATTAACGTCCCAATAACCTGATTTAGCGTTAGTGTTTCACCTAAAAAAATAGTAGCTAAAATAATCGTTGAAATAGGCCCTACACTTCCTATAATAGAAAAATTAGAACTTCCAATTACTTTTATAGACTGGGACACTAAAAAGGAAGGAATTACTGTCGATAAAAATGCCATTCCCATTCCCAAATAATAAACTTCATTTGGATAACTTTTCAATTCAAAATCATGCGTAAATAGATAATGAGCTACCACACAAACAGTAGAAACAATCATGGCATAAGACGTAAAACACAGAACGCCAAACTTAGGTATTAACCAGCCACTTCCTACTAAGTACATGGCATAGGTCAATGCACTTAAAAAGATCAAAGAAACTCCTTTATATATCAAATCACCGCTCAAATCTACTTCTCCAGAAAAAGCAATGAGTACACCTATATAGGTAATAACTATAGCCAGAATTTGTAGTTTGGTAATTTTTGTTTTTAAAAATATACGTGATAAAATAACCACCAAAGTAGGATAGATAAACAATACAATTCTTTCCAATCCTGCTTTGATATATTTAAGTCCTTCAAAATCGAAAAAACTTGCTAAATAATAGCCTACAAAACCAAAAAACACCAAGGCTAGGTAATCTGTCTTTTTAATTTCATTTGCTTTTTGTGGCTTTATTTTAAAGGCAATAACCAAATATACTGGCAAGGCAAAAAGCATGCGCATTAACAATAAGGTCACTGAATCTACCTCATAATTGTAGGCCAACTTTACCATGATGGCTTTGGCAGAAAAAAGCACTACACCCAAAACGGCAAACAATACACCAATACTCTTAGAATTTATTTTTGACATTCTACAAAGATTGGATTTCAGTAGAAACAATACCGAAACGATCAAGACTATATACGATGTTCAAACAAAAAACTAGCCGCCTAAACAAAACCTAAACAACTAAAAAACAAGCACTAATAGGCTATTTCGTTAAAAACACGCTACAATGAAAAGAAAATTATCTTTTAGTAACATCATACACAAATTCTTTATACCCCAATTCTCCACTTTTAGAAATCGCTTCCACAACAACTTTTACTTTCCCTACCAAATCACCATTGTAATAAGAAGTTGACGCCTTGCCCGTTTCAGGAATTTTCATGTTGGGTTCCCAATGAATTAACGATCTTTGATCTGGTTTTAGCCAATCTTCGGGCTCTAAATGAACATATTTTGGTTGGTAAAATTCTTTTTTTGAAGAAAATACAGGTAGCTCCATACTCGTAATTCCTGTAGGCTTTTTCGTTCCTCCCAAACCAACACCTGCTTTTGTGTAGATAGCCACAACACTAGAATTAAATTTAACACCTTCGTTAGACATCTCAGTTATAGTAGAATTACCATCGGACACCGTAAAACTACCAATATTTAAATCCGGAAATTTTTCTAAAAACAAATCTTCAAAAGAACTAATATCTTTGATCAACTCAACGCTACTAATTTGACTGGATGAAATAACAGCCACATGTGGGTAATCTTGACGTTCAACAACCTCTCCATCCAAGACTAAAAAAGTAGATTCTGAATCCGGAATATCAATGTACAAATCGCCTATAGAATCCATTTCTACATTTATTTCTGGAAAAGAATACATCAATACACTAAACAAACCCGTAGACCAACGTTCTTCCTTTTCTAAAATTTGTTTTCCCGAAATCACTGTATTTGGCAAGCCAAAACGCTCTGCCACCAATTTTCGGTTTTCTGTCATTAAATAACCTTTTACAATCACTTCTCCTAAATTTGTCACATCACTAGCTGTTTCAAAAGCTTTTACTTTTGTTTCTTTAACTAATAAATCTTCTTGAAATTTAGCAATCACCGTTTTATTTTTTTGTAGAAATTCTTTGGGTTCAAAACGGATTTCTGGAAGACTCCTTTCAGCTAGCACTACTTTGTAATAATTAGATTTTTCTGAATATTTTGATGTTTGAAACAACACCTCTAAATAATCCGTATATTCAGTGGGTAAATAAAATCGAAACTCGCCATTTTCCCCTGAGTTTTGCGTTTGAAAAGTTTTATGCTTTCCAAAAGTCATCATTCCTACACCAATGTTTTTTGATTTTTTATTGAATAGTTTTTTTCGAACTACACCATCAACAGATAGTTTTTTTTCTATTTCAAATTTCATTTTTTGATTGGTTAGTGGGTCTTCAAATTTATAGCGACTCCAACCTTGTGTCATCATTAACACATCCAAATGAAAATACTTTGCCTTACCATCACTAAAATAAAACCCCGAACTTTCAATAGTTCCTTTTAAATCAGAATTCAGTAAAAAGTAAGACAGTATATTTTGTCGTTCACTTTGAATACTTCCTTTTAATTCATCATCAATCACTAAAACCGAGACATCTGTTTCTACATCATCTCCTTTTGCATTTTTGGTAGAAATACTTAAATCAACCAATTCACGTTGTCTGTACTTTTCTTCATTAGTAGCTACATTTACAACCAATCTATCATCCAATCGCTCGTTAAAACATAAGCGCTCCGCAATCGGTCTATTCAAATCGTTTTTTAAAGTGAATTTCACCACCCCTTCTGGCAAACTCTTTTTAGAAATTCTTAAATTTATTTTGCCCTTTTTTAACGAGAAGTTTAAGTTGTGATAATTCACACCTCGACAAGTAGTTGTCAATTTCAAATCTTCACTAGTCAAATAGTTCGATTTTACAGAAATAACAATATCCTCTCTTGCTTTACTCACCGCCAATAAAGTTCCAATTTCCTTAATCGCTGGGAGTGCATATTTTTTCTGTTGAAGTTCTGAATTATTTGATTTTATCTTCGCAAAATATTTTTTCTTTGCAGATACGTTTCGCAATCCAAAAAGCCCCATCCCTAAATGATTGCTTCTAAATAAGGTAATCAAATTATCATTTTCATCTACAATGGTACCTTCAACCAATACACCTCTTCCAAAAACATCAACGGCTTTAAAACCAACCATGCTTGTCAGCCCATCTACTAAATCACCACTTTCTGGAAAAAACTGTAAATCGATGAAACGATTATTTACCGCTATTTTTTTTGAAAAAGTTTCTTTGTTTCTGGTCTCAAAACGCAAATTAATAAGATCGGTGTTTTTAGGAATTGAATCTTCTAAAAAATAGTTTTTCTCTTTTGTCGCTTTTACAGAAATATTTTTCGACGAACCTTTCCCGTAATCTAAAAAAACTTTCAATTTTCGTTTGTGCAGACTGTCAATCAAATAAGGATTCAACTTCAGTTTAAAATAATTATTTGCACTCTTTCCTTCTGCAACTTCCAAATTGGAAATTGAATTGTCGGTAATTAAACTTGTTACTACCTGAATATATTCCTCATACAAAAAATCGTTTTTAAAGTTTTGATTCCATTTGGTGTAGGCTCTAATTAAATAGCGTCCTTCGGAAATATCCTTCGTCAAATCAATATGTCCATATCCAAAACCATCTTCTAATTCTATAATTTTTGTGATTTTAATTTCTTTATTTTTATCAACCAAATCCACATACAACACCTTACTCAGTAAACTGGCTTCATGGTTAATGGCATTGGTTAACACTACCTTAAAAAATACGGTTTCGCTATTGGCGTACACTTTACTGTCTAATTGCAAATATATTTTTTCTGCCAAGGCACTTTGAGAATAAATGACAGGTTGGCTAAGCGCCTTTATAGAAACAAATAAAAGGAGGAATATTAATTTATATAGAGGATTGGTCTTTTGAATAGTTTGGCTTTTCATTTTTAGTTTTTTTCAAATATCCTACTTTTTTTTGAGTATCAGCCAACTACAAATGTAAAAAACACCTTTAATAGACTTTGCAATAGTATCACCAATTTATAAAGCCCTAACCAAATCAATTACTCCTCACAAAAAATCAAGACTCCATAGGAATTAAGTATCTTTGAAATTGAATTAGGATTTATGAAACTCAACATACAAAATACCTTTACCAAAGAATTACCTGCCGATCCTATTCTAGAGAATACTAGAAGACAGGTGGCCAATGCCTGTTATTCTTTTGTAAAACCTACTCCCACAGCAAAACCACAGTTGGTACATGCTTCAGAAGAAGTATCGGAATTACTTGGAATTACTAAAGATGATTTAGCTAGTTCAGAATTTTTAAAAGTATTTACGGGAAATTCAATTTTGGAGAACACCGAGCCTTATGCCATGTGTTATGGTGGACATCAATTTGGAAATTGGGCAGGTCAATTAGGTGATGGAAGAGCGATCAATCTTACCGAAATAAATTACAACAACCAGCAATGGGCCTTGCAATTAAAAGGTGCTGGAGCAACTCCTTATTCTAGAACAGCAGATGGTTTGGCCGTATTGCGATCTTCAATTAGAGAATATTTATGTAGTGAAGCCATGTTTCATTTGGGCGTTCCAACAACAAGAGCCCTTTCGCTATCACTTTCTGGTGATGACGTTTTAAGAGATATGTTGTACGATGGAAATGCCGCCTATGAAAAAGGAGCCATTGTTTGTAGAGTAGCCCCCAATTTTATTCGCTTTGGAAGTTTTGAAATATTGGCTGCCAGAGAAGATGTAAAAAACTTAAAAAAATTAGTCGATTATACCATCCAACATTTTTATACACATTTAGGAAAGCCTTCTAAAGAAACCTATTTGGCCTTTTTTAAGGAAGTCGCGACCAAAACTTTAGTCATGATTATTCATTGGCAACGAGTTGGTTTTGTGCATGGAGTAATGAACACCGACAACCTTTCAATACTTGGATTGACCATAGATTACGGTCCTTACGGCTGGCTAGAACCATACGATTACGACTGGACACCGAATACAACTGACAAACAAAACAAAAGGTACAGGTACGGAAATCAGCCCAATATTGGCCTTTGGAATTTGTTAAAGTTAGCCAACGCTTTGTTTCCTTTAATTGAAGAAGCGGCACCCTTAGAAGCAATTTTGGAATCTTATAAAACCGATTTTGAAACAAAACAATTGCAAATGATGAAAGCCAAAATTGGACTTTCAATTAGCGATAAAGAAGATCAAAATTTGATACAAGAACTGGAAAAAAACTTGCATGTATCAGAAACGGACATGACCTTGTTTTTTAGAAACCTTAGTACTGTAAATTCTAACGACACTTTTACAGAAGCACTTACTAAAATCACAGATGCTTTTTACAATCCACAAGAAATTGAAGGAGTGCTAAAAGAAAAATGGGAAGTTTGGTTTCAGAAATACACTACACGACTACAAAAAGAAAACCTGTTAGATGCTGATCGAAAAACAGCCATGAACCTTGTCAACCCCAAATATGTACTTAGAAACTATATGGCACAAATAGCCATTGATGCTGCCGATAAAGGAGATTATTCTGTCATTGAAGAATTATTTCAACTCTTGAAAAAACCTTATGATGAGCAAAAAAATTCGGAAAAGTGGTTTGTAAAAAGACCTGAATGGGCTAGACATAAAGTAGGTTGCTCAAAATTATCTTGTAGTTCTTAAGAAATTAATTTACACCTAACATTTACCATATCATGAATCAACTTGCCTTAGTTTCCGGAGCTATATTTGGAGCATTAGCCGTAGTCATTGGTGCTTTTGGAGCACATGCCTTAAAAAAAATTGCCACTTCAGAACAACTTAATAGTTTTGAAACAGGCGTAAAATATCAAATCTACCATGCCTTATTCCTTTTGTTTATGGGACAACAGTTTTCTTTTGAAAGCCCGATAGAAACATATGCCGTACTATGTATTCTTATGGGAACCCTTTTATTTTCATTTAGTATTTATGGTTTGGTCTTAAGTTCTATAAAAAACAAAAAGCTAAAATTTTTGGGTCCCATTACGCCATTAGGAGGTTTGTTATTAACCATCGGTTGGGTGCTTAGCTGTATCAGTTTCCTATAAAAACATAACAAAAACTAATTTAATGTTAATTTCCAAAGTGGCTCTTTTACAAAAGCCTATTAAAAAGTATCTTTGGCATTCACTAAATTAAAATTCATCCATGAACAAAATACTTTTATTTATAGTAGGAGCTACATTAATTGCTTGTAATACTACGCCAAAAAACTATGTTAGTATTTCAGGGAAACTTGAAAATGCAAGTTCAAAAACAATTACTGTTCAAAATAGAGACTATCAAAAAGAAATTGCCATTAAAGCTGATGGTACTTTTTCAGATACACTTCACTTAACAGAGGGAACTGAAAACTACGTTCAAAATTTCTATACCATTACTACTGAAAAAGGAAGAATGTATAGTTATTTAAAAAATGGTTTTGAACTGGCCATTGCTGCGGATGAAGCTGATTTTTCAAATACTTTAAAAGTTTCAGGGGAAGGCTCTGAAAATACCATGTACATTCTTGAAAGAATCAAAGCAAGTGAATCTTTAAACAAATTGGAAGAATTGTTTACTTTAGAAGAAGATGCTTTTATTGTACAAGTTGAAAAAATAAAAAACACCTTTGACGAAATTGTAAAAAAACACAGTTCTATTGCTAAAGATTTGTATGAGGGTGAGTTGAAAGGAAATGAAGAATTGTACACCAATTTATTAAAATCGTACGAACAACAAAATCACGTAGCAGCTAATACTGCAAAAGGGGCTCCATCACCTAAGTTTGTCAACTATGAGAATTACAAAGGTGGAACCACTTCTTTAGACGATTTAAAAGGAAAATATGTATACATTGATGTTTGGGCAACTTGGTGTGGTCCTTGTCGCCAACAAATTCCTTTTTTACAAGAATTAGAAAAAAAATACCACGGTAAAAATATTGAGTTTGTAAGTATCTCAACGGACAACCCTAATAAACATGAAGCATGGAAACAAATGATTGCCGAAAAACAAATGGGAGGTATTCAATTATTTGCAGGTAACGATCAAAGTTTTTCAATGGACTACCAAATTACAGGTATTCCAAGATTTATATTAGTAGATCCACAAGGAAATATTGTAGATGCAAATGCACCTAGACCTTCTGACCAGCGTTTGGTAGAGTTATTTAACTCTCTTAAAATTTAAGTCACAGGACAAGCTAAAAAAAGCCTCGCACGAAATTTCGTGCGAGGCTTTTTTTGTATTTAAATTTAAGTATTATTCAAACTTCACTGCTTTGGCCGGACTTATTTTTGTAATTATATAAGACGGAATAAGTAGCATGAGCAAACATAAAACCAACGTACCAACATTTAAAAGCAATACATAGCCCAAATGAATATAAACGGGTGCTTCAGACACATAATACGTTGCTGGATCTAAAGTAATGACTCCAAAATATTTTTGCACAAATAGCAAGGACAAACCAATCGTATTTCCCCAAAACAAACCACGAGCAATTAAATAAGAAGCATTGTACAAGAATATTTTTCGTACCGACCAATTATTAGCGCCCAATGCCTTTAATACACCAATAGCTTGTGTTCTTTCTAAAATTAATACAAGTAGTGCCGTAATCATGTTAATTCCGGCAACAAGAATCATAATGGCAATGATGATGTAAATATTGGTATCAAATAAACGCAACCACTCAAAAATTGAAGGATACATTTCTAAAATAGATTGGCTATTTAAGGTAGAAGAAATTTCGCTATAGATTAAATTTGATTTTTCTTCAAGTCGATCAAAATCGGCTAAAACAACTTCAAAACCTCCAACCTCATCATCTTTCCATTTGTTTAGTTTTCGAATGTGTTTGATGTCACCAATAACAATACTTTGATCAAATTCTTGAAAGCCCGAATTGTAAATTCCACACACGGTAAAAACACGTCTGTTAAATCTAGAAACACCACTATCTTTCATAAAATAGGTATCAAATTTATCACCCGTTACCAATCCTAAACGATCTGAAATAACTTCAGATATTAAAATTTCATTCGACAATTTATCGGTAAATACTGGTAATTTTCCTGCTACCAAATATTCTTGCAAGCTTTCCCAATTGTAATCTTCCCCCACACCTTTTAAAACAACACCTTCAAAATCTTTCTCTGTTCTAATAATTCCTGCTTTGGAAGCAAAGACTTGCACTTTTTTTACACCTTCAATATTTTTAAAATTGGGATAAAATTCTTGGTTTTTACTGATGGGAATTTGAGTCGTTTCTGAGTTGTTATTATCATAATTGATAATTTGAATATGCCCACGAAACACAGAGATTTTTTCTCGTATTTTATTTTGCAAGCCCAAACCTGTGGCAACGGTCACTAACATCATTACAATACCCAATGAAATAGCGGTAATTGCAATTTTTATTATTGGTGATGAAATACTACTTTTATGCTGTTTAGCAGCAGTAAACCGTTTGGCTAAAAATAATTCGTAATTCAATTTTTATGAGACTATTGATGAAAGTCAAAAATACATATAATTCTTTTGTATCGAGTACCAACAATCAAGTATTTAGTTTGAAAAAGTATAGCACAAATAAAACATGTTATGTGAATTGTTTTTCCATATGGACTCTTGTTTTTTCGTTTTGTTACCTGACTTCCTGCCAAGCGCAACCTATAGTAGTTGGAGCCAATGCCACAGAAAACTACCGCAAGCTTTTACAAAAAAAAAAAATAGGAATTGTTGCCAACCAAACATCTGTTATTTTTAAAGATAAAGCACAAACAAAATACACACATTTGGTAGATTCACTTTTGCAAATGGGGATTCACATTCAAAAAGTTTTTTCACCAGAACATGGTTTTAGAGGAAAAGCGGATGCGGCAGAACATGTAGCCAATGGCATAGACACGAAAACAGGATTGCCTATTATTTCTTTGTACGGAAAAAATAAAAAACCGAAGAAGGAGCAGCTTCAGAATTTAGACCTAATGGTTTTCGATATACAAGATGTTGGCGTTCGATTTTACACCTATATTTCTACCTTGCATTATATTTTAGAAGCCTGTGCTGAAAATAACATTCCCGTTTTGGTATTGGATCGTCCTAACCCAAATGGACATTATGTAGATGGGCCTAGCTTAGATTTAAAACACAAAAGTTTTGTAGGCATGCATGCCGTTCCTTTGGTTTATGGAATGACCATAGGAGAATATGCACAAATGATTAATGGTGAACAATGGCTAAAAAACAAAGTAAAATGCGACCTAACAGTTATCCCCTTAAAAAACTACACCCACCAAAGCAACTATCATTTACCCATTCGTCCTTCACCTAACTTGCCTAACGACAAATCAATCAACCTTTACCCTAGTTTGGGCTTTTTTGAAGGAACTTCTATCAATGCAGGTCGTGGAACAGAATTCCAATTCCAACGCTATGGAGCTCCCTGGTTTCCTAAAACAGAATTTACCTATACGCCTATTGCTAATTTTGGATCTAAATACCCGAAACATCAAAACAAATTGTGTTATGGTGTGAATTTAGAAAAAGAAAATCATCTTTCGAAGGTTTCTATACAGTGGCTAAAAGATGCCTATGAAAAAACACCCAAGGATTTTTTCGGGAAAACTTTTACCATTCACGCAGGAAATGAAAAACTTCAAAAACAACTTGAAGCGAATATTTCAGCACAAGAGATCGAAAATTCTTGGCAGGATGACATTACTGAGTTTAAAAAAATTAGAAAGAAATATCTTTTGTACGAATAACAAACTTAATCGTTCCAATTAATTAAAATTTGTTTTAAGGTTTCCGATTTCGAAATATAAAAAAACGACCAAAGCAATACCCAAACCATTAAAGCTATAAAAAATAGCACTCCTAAATTTGCGTTTTCCAATGAAATAAGCAGACTTAAAAAGAAGCCGATAACAATATTAAAGAGAATTGCTTTTTTTATACTCATTTTAAAAATTCCCGTCAAAAAATTATAGCCAATCAATTTATCTGTAATAATTACTTTTTGGGGATTGGAAAAATCGACTAAAATTTTATGTGACAATTCCATATCAATGATAATTTCGTCATTTTTTAAGTGATAACTATAATCAAATTTTTTCAATACTTCTTCTGTGCTTTCAATTTTCATTGGACAACGAATTTATTTTAAGAATAAGATGTTCCTTTTTCCACTCCTAAAAATATTCGTTTTTAATTAAACTAAGCCCTATTAGATGTTACCATTATGTAAACATTTATGCTTCAAACAACTATAAGAATTTATAAATTCAAAGATCAAGCCTTCAATTTCTTAATGTATGTATAAACACAAACGTTCCTTTTCCAATTTTATACGAGAAATTCGAAACTTAAAATTAGTATTAGCCTTTATTTGAAGAGAAAAAAAACACAAAGCGGGATGTGCTTTTAAAAATGAAGTTACTTGTTTGCTTAGATAGCTATCTTCAATTAAAAAGGTATCGAAATTTAATTTTTGTTTTTCAAAGAAACCGAAATCCAAAGCTTGTATAAGTTCTAAGGAAAATACGGCTTGTTTTTCTTCAAAACACACTTTAAAATTTTTGATGTAAAATTCTTTCTCTGAAACGGCATCGCCATAAAAACAGGCAAAACACTTTGTTTTTCTCAGCACTTGCTCCATCACAAATTTTGTTAAGAACCCGATCGAAATTTTGTTTGATTTTTTCCAGAAAGAGGCAAACGTTCTTTTAAATTTTCAACAATTCTAAAAGCTGCCGGACAAATACTGGTATTCTTCACCGTTAAATCTGTAATTTGAATAAATTTTCTACGGTTGGTATGTGGATATTCTGCACAGGCCTTTGGACGTACATCATAGATGGTACAAGTATTATCGTTTTCATCTAAAAAATGACATGGCACGGTTTGCAAAACATAAAAATCATCACCATCACGTTCCAAAAACTGATTCATAAAATCAATTTCTTTCATTTTAAAATGCTTAGAAATTCTTTCAATATCTTTTAAGGTAAAAATTGGACTACTTGTTTTGCAACAATTGGCACACTCCAAACAATCAGTCTTTTCAAATTCTTCATCATGCAATTCACGCATCGTCAAATCTAATGTCTTTGGCGTACGTCTTTTTAGGCGTTGAAAATATTTTAAAGAATCTTTTTCAACTTCTTTAGACAACCTTGGTAAATCAGCTAAACGTTTTTGCATGTCTTCCATGTGCTCTTATTGTAAAATTTAAATGTTTTTGCAAATATATGTTTTATTCAGTGCCTTGTTCCACAATTCTTTTTTTTGTGTAAAAACCAAGCTAATTATTTTGAAGCTTACGTTTATTTTCTACAGCAATTTCGGAACCTTCTGCTAGCATTACTGAAGTTGGTTTGGCAGTGTTTAAAACTCGAAATTCAGATCCGTAAACAGCTTCAAAATCGACATCAATTTCATACCTAAGTATTTTATAAGCTTCCCATTTTGTATGTTTTACTTCGTATTCATTCGTTAAAGAATCATTTACTTTGGCATAGCCCCAATAATGTTCGGTAATAAATTCTGTTTCACTATTTGGTGCAATTTCAAAAGCCTCCCTACTCGCCTCTATTTTTATTGCATTCCATTTATTTGCTTTTTTCCATTGATATGAAACCGTTCTTTTGTTATTTTCAGCACTCCAATCATGCTGCATGGCTAAGGTTTCATAATTTTCCTTATACACGGTATTGGCTACAAAAGTCAAGGCTTTTTTAGGAACAATTTCTTTGATAAAAACGACCCCTCTTTTCCATTCACCATTTTCAAATCGTTTTACGTAAAATCGCAAATTCACTTCTTCAAAATTGCTGTGAAAAGGAATTTTGAAACCCAATAATTTTGTGTTTTTAAACATAAAACCAACCAAGCTAATATACACCTTACCATTCCAAGTATCCAATTTTGTACCTGCAGGCACAAATTTTTTCAGCAATTCAGGTTCAATAGTATAATTGGCAAAGGCAAGTTTCCGCCATTCTGCTTTTAAAAAACTCATTGTAGCTTACCCATTTTTAAGTTCGTATTTTCAGATTTGTTAGAAATATTCTTCATCCTTTATTTTATTGCACCAAGGTTCCCCACTCGGTCCAAGAACCATCATAAACGGCTATTGAATTTTCAATAAGTTGTTCACTGGCTAAAAAAACAACACAAGCTGTAATTCCAGAACCACAACTAAAAATAACCGGTCTATCTTCTTGAATGCATTCTGAAAACAATTCTTTCAATTCCTCGGTACTTTTATATTTCCCGTCTTTTAAAACTTCGGTATAAGGCAGGTTTATTGAATTGGGAATGGTTCCACAGCGCAGTCCTTCTTTTGGTTCAGGTACCAAACTTTTAAAACGCTTTTCCGAACGCACATCCACTAGCAATTCTTTTTTAGAAATTACATTGGCCTCTACATCTTTAAATCTTCGAACAAATTCGGTGCTTAAATTCGCTTTAAAATTTCCTTTACCAACTTTTTTGACGACTCTTTTTTCTGTGGGAAATTTATGCAGCAACCATTCTGGGTAACCACCGTCTAAAACCGCAACATTCTTATGTCCCATACATTTAAACAACCACCAAACTCGTGGACTGGAATAAATGCCATCTATATCAAACACTACAATTATACTAGAAGAATTAATTCCCAAACGCTGACTGCTTTTTTCAAATTGTTCTGCCGAAGGAAAAGCACTGGGAAAGCAGTTCGATACATCACTAAAATCCTTTTTTATATCAAAATAACGTGCATTTTTAATGGTATCTTCTGTTAACTCTGTTGTTAAATTGGGCCTTTTTTTCTTGAAACTTGCATCTAAAATAATCAAATCAGGCTTGTCCAAATTTTCATGCAACCAATTTACGGAGACTATAGAATTTATCATGTTGTTTGTGTTTTTTAAGGGTGACTAAACTACAAATTTTCCTTATCAATAGCTTGTTGATTCTTTAAATAATAAGGATACAATTTATGAAAAGCATGCGCATATCTCGATGTACAATCCTGAATATCCCCTTCAAATCGCAACTTCTTTTTCACCCCAAAACTATAAATCCCTTTGCCTTTTGCAATACGAATTAACTTTTTAATAGCTTTTGGAGAAAGATGTTCATACAATGGTTCTATTATTTGGCATTGTTCTTTGGTTATATACTTTTGATCCCAATTTCTTGCTTCTTGACCAATTAGTTTTTGTTTCGACAAATAGACCTTATAAAACAAGGGAAACACATGCGCCAATACTTTTTGAGAACCTTCACTTGCAAACCATTCCAATTCTTTATTTCTAACAATACAGCTGCTAATAAAACGATTTTCAAAGTTGGCTAGCTGTCCAGCGACAATAGCAGTAACACCGGCGGTAATTATTTCATGTCCCCTATTTTTTCGCTCTTGGTCGAACCAAAAATAAAAATCACGAATTTGACAAATAGTTGTGTATTTTATATTTCCTTGGACTTGGCTTAAATTATAGCGATTTGCTTGCTGCCAAATTGCCGTATTACGGGTTCTATCTTTTTTTAACCAACAGCCTTCCTGCAAATTTATTTCACCTGTGCTATTTGTATAGGCTTTTAAACTTTTCCATTCTTGTGAAAAGCTTATGTGCGTCCCTAGAAAACACAAAACAAATAATAGTCCGTGTATTTTTTTAAATTTAAATTCCAATCTTCCTGTTTTCAATTCGGTAACACGAAGTTCAGCTTTTTATTTTTAGATAATCGGCATACGGTAATTTTTCTTCAAAGCGATTTAAAATATTTTTCTCAATTCTTGTCTCTCCTAACTCTTTTGCTTTGTCAATATGCTTCCAAGCATTTTTATAATTCCCTAATTGAAAACTTGTCAATGCTTTTTGATAATGTGCATAACTAAAATCGGGGGTTAATTTTATGGACAGGTTGTACAAAGAATCTGCTTTTTTCAGGAGTTTTGTATCGTTTGGAAAACCTTTATCGTAGTAATAATAACCATACATGGCATAATTCCGACCGTCCTTAGGGTCTATGGCAATTAGAGTGTTTAAACAGCTTATTCCGTTAGCCGCATCTTTAGCTTCAAAACTTTCCAAAGCCACCTCCCACAAGCCATCGTAATAATTAGCGTTAAATGAATTGATGGTGAATAGCCATTTGTTATCCGAAGTATTTTCCCAAGAGCCATAAGTTCTTATAAAAATTAAAACCGGATCCTCTTTTTTCAATTCATCGATCCAATAATTGTATAGTGTTTTTTGAATGGGCAGCCAAACGGTTCCGGTTTTTGTTTGAAGCAAGACTTCTTTTTCAAAAATATCAGACACAACAAAATCAGGTTGTATGCTTTTTATAACCATGCTAAGCCTTTTCATTTTATCTACAGAAATAGTCCGAAACTGCCCTGTATTTTTGACCAACAACATATACCCAAAAGTACCGCTATAGAAATTTATTTTATTCACTTTATCACCAAACTCGGTTTCATAAGAATTAAAATGAGCAGCAATGTCAGAAAATTCAGCAAAAGTATTTTTTGCTCTATTATGTACTACATTTGATTGAGAAAATGTTGGGTGTATCAGTAGAAAAAAAATGGCAAAACTTGTAATCTGTTTCATAGGAATTGTGTTTTCAGTTCTTAGCAATTGTTTTTAGTGTGGATTGCAACCAAATTTCAGCCAACTTAGGCCAAGTTTCTGCTGCTATATTTCCTTTGCGCATTCCATATCCATGTCCGCCTTTTGCCAACACATGCAACTCTACAGGAATTTTATGATTTCTTAATTCTTGAGCAAATACAAAGGAACTATTTCCATATTTATCATCAGCTGTTCCGAAAATAAAAAAAGGAGGAACCTCTTTACTCATGGTCAATTCAGGCGTAATACTTTTATTTTTTCCCTTGTCTAAATAAGCCGGATACAAGAGCATTGAAAAATTCGGTTTGCTAGACATTTCGTCAATAGCATCTATTTTTGTGTAAGAATCTACCGCAAATTGTGTGGAAGCTCTAGCGCACAAACTTCCGCCTGCGGAAAAACCTAAAGTACCAATTTTTTCAGGATGCAATCCATAACTAGCGGCCTTATAACGCACCATTTTAAGGGCTCTTTGTAAATCATTTAAAGCACCTAGCTGATTTTTAGGCACACGGTATTGAAGTACAAAAGCGGTATAGCCTAATTCTGAAAGCCATTCTGCAATTTCTGTACCTTCTTTATTTATGGCTAAAATACTGTAACCTCCACCTGGACAAACAATAATTCCTACGCCTAATTTTTTCGATTTCTTAGGTTCAAATACAAGCAATGCAGGATTTGTAATATCCGTAATTCTGGTCACATTTCCACGGGTGTTTTCCGTTTGAATAGGTGCGTGTTTTTGTTGTGACTCATTCGGAACTTTATTGGGCCACAAATAAAGTGTTTTGCTAGTTTGTGCTTGAAGAATATTGATAAAAAGGAAAAAGACAATTCCTTGAAAAATTAATCGCATGTATTTTAGTTTTATGCAGTTTGTAAACTAGCATTAAAAAATGATACGATTAAAATACAAAAAAATGTCTTTTGTTTTTGAGCTATTTTTTAGAAGTCACAAATCAAGTATCTTCTATTTTTATTTGGTATTTTTTTAAAAGTCCGGCAACCGACTGCAAAGAAAATTTTGCGCCTTTTATTTGATTGTCTTCAGGGTCAATGGTGTAATCGTATGAATTTCTAAAATCTGTTTTTTGCAAATTGCTCCTATCAAATGTAGCATTTCTCAAATCGCATTCGTCAAAAACAGCACCACTTATATCGCTATTGGTAAAATCTACTTCTTGCAACTTGCATTTTCTAAAAATACTTTTCGCCATTTTTTTACCATAAAATGAAGCATGATTTAATTGGCTGTTCTCTACTTGAATGGAAAAACCAAAATTACTTGATTTTTCAAAATGCAAGCCCAACATTTTACAGTCTTTAAAAATAACATCATTAAAAACGGTTTGATTTAAATTGGCCATACTAAAATTGCAGTCGTAAAATTCACATTCTATAAACTGCACTTCAGATAAATTGCTGTTTGAAAAGTTACAGTTAGAAAACACACAAATTTCATAATGCCCTTTTTCAAGTCTTGTTTCCGAAAAATCTTTTTTTTCAAATGTTTCTTCTTCTATAAATGCCTGTCCCATCAATTAGTTTCTTGGTGTATATTGGTAATTTTTATTTATGAATTTAATCATTACTAAAAGTAAAATCCTGACAAATCATAAGAAACATATAAGCTGTCAGAATTTTATTTATTGTAAAACGCCTATGGATTGGTAGACCATAAAGCGGCACTTTTCAGCATGGCTCTTCTTGGTAATTTTAAACCAGCCACAATCAACTCCGCAAAATCTGAAGGTTGCAATACACTGTCTTCAGAATCTTTGGAAGCAATTCCTAAATCAATAGTCATATCAGAAACAATGGTACTTGGCGTTAAGGTACACACACGGATATTGTTTTTACGAACTTCTTTCATCAATGATTCAGACATTCCAATTACGGCGAATTTAGAAGCAGAATAAGCAGAAGTCGTTGCGTTACCACTTAAACCAGCAGTAGAAGAAACATTGATAATATCTCCTTGATTTTTGTCTATTAAATAAGGGAGTACTTCTTTGGTTACATAATACATTCCCATTACATTGGTTTGAATAATTTGACTCCATTGACTTACATCCATGTCGTTAAACGTTCCAAAAGCAGCAATACCAGCATTGTTTACCAAAATATCAACACCTCCCAATTCAGTTACCAAATTTTTGATGGCTGTTTTAACTTCCTCATAATTTCCAACATCAAAAACAGCATAGCTTGCTTGCACACCAATAGTTTTTAATTCCGAAACAGTCGCTTTTAACACCGCTTCATTTCTTCCTGTAATAGCAACATCAATTCCTTCATTGGCAAAAGCAATGGCTGTCGCTTTTCCTAAACCTCTACCACCACCTGTAATGATTGCTTTTTTATTTTTTAAATTTTCCATGTGATTTTATTTTATCGATATGTATTTTATTTAACGAAAATTGGCTTCCTAATAAATTTATAAAAGTTCTATTTCACTAATCAAAGTTACAAAACTAAGATTTCGATTTGGTGTTTATACTGTTAATAAAAACTGTTTTTTTGCAGTTGAAATTAGAAGAGACTTCAACAGATTTAATCAACTAAATTTGATCTCCTTATTCTGTCTACTGAGCTTGTCGAAGCCCATTTTTCACTTTTCACTTTTCACTTTTCACTTTTCACTTTGCGGCGGCTGAGCTTGTCGAAGTCCAAACTTACAATATTCCATCCACGATTTTATTCTAGGGACATACACCATAGTAAGATAATTCTCAGATAAAAATATATTTGACCAGTCGTACCTTTGTGCTTGAACACCAAGATAAAATAAAAAAACAGCAACCCCCGCTTTGGGAATTAATTGCAACTCCTGTTCCGATAATTTTCTGTTTTTTTGATAGCCTTTTAAAAAATATTCTTTTTTTAATTCATAGACTTTCTTGTCACTTTCAATATGAAATAATTGCTTGCAAAAATAACCTACATCTAAAATTTGAGCTCCATTTCCACAAAAATCAAAATCGAAAATGGTAATTTCTTTTTCAGCAGTAATGGCCATATTATCATACCAAATATCTATATGAACAGCACCCTTTTGCGTATTTTCAAAATCAGACTTTTTAAAAAGCACTCCGGTTTCCTTGATGAATTTCATAGCTGCCAATTCCTCTGAAAAATATTTTTTCAAATATTCATAGGGCAATGTTATCAATGCTTTTTTATCATAGTTCACCCGATCCATGTTTTTATTTGCCGTGAGTTTATGAATTTTAGCCATCAATGTCCCTATTTCAAAACAAGTATCCTTATCTAAAAATCGAACTTTACCTCCCGCTGCAAAAGAAAAAAGGACAAGAAATCGAGTTCCTTCTGGAGCCTTTATTTCTTGAATAAATTCTCCTTTTGTATCTTTAATAGGATAAGAAACATTTAAATCCTGAGCCTTCAATTCTTGTAACAGTTCTAATTCTGCACTGACTTCCGTTTTCGACCTCCAATTATGACTATAAACACGTAGCACATATTTTGATTCTTGATTAGAAATAAAATATGTATGATTCATACCAGTCCTAAATATCTTACAATTGTAGTTTTTATGCAATCCGTATGTTTCTTTTACAAATTCACCTAATTCCTTTTCTGAAATTGTAGAAGTGACCACTGGTAGTACTTTCATGTTTTATTTAATTGAAGATAGCTTTTGGTAAAAGCATGGTTTCGTATTCTAGTTTTATTTTCAAAAAAACTTGGTAATAGAATTTAGAGCACTATTTTTTTGAAATGTAAATATAATCATCCTATGACACTTAGTATAGCATACGCATAGCTAATTAAAAACAACATTCAATATCTGAATTCCAAGACCACTTTTTATTAAATATTCACAAAAATCAGAACACCTACCCTTCAACAAGCTCAGGGTACCCGTTCTATTTTTCACTTTTCACCTTTCACTTCTAACTTTAAACTTTTCATTGATCGCTAGCTGAACTTGTCGAAGCCCAAGTTTCACCCCCTAAAATCTTCACTTTCATCCCTCTCAATAACTTTTCCAAATTATTCGCCATTCGCAAGCAATAATTCTTAAATTTGCACTTCAAATTTTAAGAACAAATGAGTATTCAAAACACCCTAACAACTGCGGTAAAGCAAGCAGTTTTAAGCATCTTTGATAAAGAAATTGAAACGGTAGAATTTCAAGCAACAAAAAAAGATTTTGACGGAGATATTACCGTCGTTGTTTTTGCTTTGCTACGCACAGTAAAAGGAAATCCGGTTGCTATTGGTACGCAAATAGGAGAATACTTAAAAGAGAATATTGCTGAAGTTTCGAATTTTAATGTGGTTAAAGGTTTCTTAAACCTTGAAATTTCCGACAGTTATTTTATCAACGATTTCAATGCCATTTACCCAATTGAAAATTTTGGAACGCCTGCTCCTAAAGAAGACGAAAAGGCCGTTATGGTAGAATATTCTTCGCCTAACACCAATAAGCCACTGCATTTAGGACATATTCGTAACAACTTATTGGGTTTCTCGGTTTCACAAATTATTGCAGGATCGGGTAAAAAAGTTTACAAAACACAAATTATCAACGACCGTGGTATTCATATTTGTAAAAGTATGTTGGCATGGCAGTTATTTGGAGAAGGAGAAACACCTGAATCGACAAATTTAAAAGGAGATAAACTGGTTGGAAATTACTATGTAAAGTTTGACCAAGAGTACAAAAAAGAAATTGCCGCTTTAATTTCTGAAGGAAAAACCGAAGAGGAAGCTAAAAAAGAAGCACCACTTTTAGTCGCAGCACAAGAAATGTTGCTAAAATGGGAAGCAGGTGATGAGGAAGTTATGTCACTTTGGAAAAAAATGAACCAGTGGGTATATGATGGTTTTGAACAGACCTATAAATCGTTGGGAGTTTCCTTTGATAAAAACTATTACGAAAGTGATACCTATATATTAGGAAAAGATGTCGTAGCAGAAGGATTGAAAAATGGTGTTTTTGAACAAGATGCCGACAATTCGGTTTGGATTGATTTAACAGACGAAGGTTTGGACCGTAAAATTGTACAACGTTCTGACGGAACTTCGGTATATATTACCCAAGACATTGGAACAGCTATTGAACGTTTTAAAGATTTTGATATCGACTCATTGACTTATACGGTAGGAAATGAACAAGATTACCACTTTAAAGTTTTGTTTTTAATTTTAAAGAAATTAGGTTTTGCTTGGGCAGATAATATGTACCACCTTTCTTATGGAATGGTAGATTTACCTTCTGGTAAAATGAAATCGAGAGAAGGAACTGTGGTAGATGCAGATGACTTGATCAAAGAAATGACCGACACCGCTCGTGAAATTTCACAAGAATTAGGAAAGCTAGACGGTTATTCAAATGAAGCCAAAGAAGAATTGTACACCACCATTGGTTTGGGTGCTTTAAAATACTACATCTTAAAAGTAGATCCTAAAAAACGTATTTTATTCGATCCTAAAGAATCAATCGATTTTAACGGAAATACAGGACCTTTTATACAGTATACCTATGCTAGAATTCAGTCTATTTTAAGAAAAGCTGATTTTGACTATACCACAAGTGCTACAGATATCGAAATTAGCGACAAGGAAAAAAATGTCATCAAGCAAGTACAATTGTATCCAGAAATTGTACAGTTAGCCGCTAAAAACCAAAGTCCGGCCTTGATTGCAAACTATACCTACGATTTGGTAAAGGAATACAATTCATTTTACCAGAGTTCTTATATTTTAGGATGTGAAAATGAAAAATTAAAGATTTTCAGAACACAGCTCTCAAATAAGGTAGGGCAAATTATCAAATCAGGATTTGACCTGCTAGGAATTAATGTACCTGAAAGAATGTAAGCATATTTTTTACTAAAAAGCTACAATTCATAGCTCTAAAATAAAAAATTCATAATAAATTGCAGTCGGCAACTTGGTAAACTTAGTTTTATTAAATTTGCATACTGTTTTAGAATTAAAAATAAAAAATCATATACAATGAAATACGATGTTATAGTTATAGGTAGTGGACCTGGAGGTTACGTTACAGCTATTAGAGCTTCTCAATTAGGTTTAAAAACTGCGGTTGTAGAAAGAGAAAACTTAGGAGGAATTTGTTTGAACTGGGGATGTATTCCTACAAAAGCTTTGTTAAAAAGTGCTCAAGTATATGACTATTTAAAACACGTAGATGAATACGGTTTAAAAGCTGAAGCTATTGATAAAGACTTTGGAGCTGTTATCAAACGTAGCCGTGGTGTTGCGGAAGGAATGAGCAAAGGAGTTAACTTCTTAATGAAGAAAAACAAAATCGATGTGATCAACGGTTTTGGAAAAATAAAAACAGGTAAAAAAGTAGATGTAACTGCTGAAGATGGTACTGTTACTGAATACAGCGCAGACCATATTATTATTGCTACAGGTGCACGTTCTAGAGAATTGCCAAACTTACCACAAGATGGTAAAAAAGTAATTGGCTACCGTCAGGCAATGACTTTACCTGAGCAACCTAAAAAAATGATTGTTGTAGGTTCTGGTGCTATTGGAGTTGAGTTTGCTCACTTCTATAACTCAATGGGAACGGATGTAACTATTGTAGAATTTATGCCAAATGTAGTTCCTGTTGAAGATTTAGATGTTTCTAAACAATTCGAGAAATCTTTGAAAAAATCTGGAATTAAAGTAATGACAAATTCTGCTGTTGAATCTGTTGATACTTCTGGAGCTGGGGTTGTTGCCACTGTAAAAACGAAAAAAGGAGAAGAAACTTTAGAAGCAGATGTTTTATTATCTGCTGTTGGAATCAAATCTAATATTGAAAACATAGGATTAGAAGAAGTTGGAATTGTTGTGGACAGAGATAAAATCTTGGTAAACGATTTTTACCAAACAAACATTCCTGGGTATTACGCTATTGGTGATATTGTTCCTGGACAAGCATTGGCACATGTTGCTTCTGCAGAAGGAATTACTTGTGTTGAAAAAATTGCAGGTTTACATACAGAAGCTATCGATTATGGAAACGTTCCTGGTTGTACATACGCCTCTCCTGAAATTGCCTCTGTTGGTTTAACAGAAGCAAAAGCTAGAGAAGCTGGTTACGAATTGAAAATCGGAAAATTCCCATTCTCTGCCTCTGGAAAAGCAACTGCTGCTGGACACAAAGACGGATTTGTAAAAGTAATTTTTGATGCTAAATACGGTGAGTGGTTAGGATGCCATATGATTGGTGCTGGAGTTACAGACATGATTGCAGAAGCTGTTTTAGGTCGTAAATTAGAAACTACAGGACACGAAGTATTGAAAACAATTCACCCACACCCTACTATGAGTGAGGCTGTGATGGAAGCTGTTGCTGATGCTTATGATGAAGTAATTCACTTGTAGGATTCTACCTGTTTATACTATAAGAAATCGTCTAAAAAGAAATTTTTAGACGATTTTTCTTTTTAAGTCGATGCATTTTTAATTTTAATTGTACTTCACAATCAGAGGGTCATTGTTTAAACAAATATAGCAGAGACTTAGATTACAACAGGCTAGAATTTAAAACTAAAAATCCAGAACAGTAAACTGCTCTGGATTTTTTATTTCTAAAAGTATACTATATGTTGTTGAATTATTCCCCTCTATAGGTTACATAATTTCTTGGTGTTTCATAGAGCGTTACAGACAATTCTAAAGCTGCATCAATAAAACCTCTTAACTTATTCCAAATTACTACTGAAATATTTTCGGCAGTCGGATTTAAGTTTTTAAAGTCGGCTACTTCTACATTTAAATTTTTATGATCAAATTTTTCCTCGATTTGCTCTTCAATAATTTTCTTCAAAATTTTCATATCCATCACAAAACCTGTTTCCGGATCTATTTTACCTGTAACTCCAATAATTAATTCGTAATTATGGCCGTGGTAATGAGGATTGCTACATTTCCCAAAAACATCTTTGTTTTTTTCATCACTCCACCCCGGATTGTACAAACGGTGTGCTGCGTTAAAATGTGCTTTTCTATGTACGGTTACTTTCATTAATTTCGTTTTTAGGACAAGCTACTTAAGAATTTATTTCCTTGTTTTTTTGAGATTGCATCCATAGAATATTTCCTAGGAGCACATAACCCAACAAAAAGAAAATCAAATAATTCACCCAAAAATCTTGTGAACTCAACAATTCTGAAAATGGCGTTTCATTTTGTGTAAATAACAATTTAGACAAAGAAGCCACCAGACTAAAAATAAATCCAACAAAAAACTTGTAAATTATTTTTTTCAGCATGCTTATTATTTTATGAATTCGTAAAATTTCTCAAAAATAATTTTAAACCAAGCGGTATAAATTTCTGGCTGTACTTCCATATCTTGCTTTACAGCTTCTGGTGTCATCCATTTATAACTTTCTACTTCTTCTTTATTAATTTTTGGAAAATCGTTATAGGTCCCCACCATTACATGATCCAATTCATGCTCAGTCAAACCATTGTCGAAAGGTGCTTTGTAAATAAAAGAAAATACTTCTTTTAATTCTGTTACAAATCCCATTTCTTCTTGCAATCTTCGTTTTCCGGCATCTAAATTAGATTCTCCATCTCTTTGGTGACTGCAGCAGGTATTTGCCCATAACAATGGCGAATGGTACTTTTCAGCAGCACGTTGTTGCAACATCATTTCTCCCTTATCATTCATTACAAAAACAGAAAAAGCTCTATGCAATAGTGCTTTTTCGTGTGCTTCCATTTTTGCCATTAAACCAATCTTCTGGTCTTGTTCATTTACCAGTATTACTTGTTCTTCTATCATGTATATTTTCTAAAAACAACAAAGATAGCTATCTCTTCAAAAAAAAATAACTTTTGCTTTGCTTTTAATTGGCAACCAATCGAAATCCTTCTCCATGTATATTGATAATTTCAACATCTGGATCTTCTTTTAAATATTTTCTCAATTTGGCAATGTAAACATCCATACTTCTAGATGTAAAATAATTATCGTCACGCCAAATTTTTGTCAACGCCAATTCTCTTGGCATCAGGTCGTTTTTATGAACAGCCAACATTTTTAATAATTTATTCTCTTTTGGAGACAATTTAATAGCTTCTGCCCCATTGTAACTTAAGTGTCTTAATTTAGAATTTAAATGAAACCCACCAATTTGAAATTCAAACACGTCATCTTCCGTTCCTTTTTCACCTTCTTTACGTTGTAAAATCGCGTTGATTTTGTACAACAATACTTCAGAATCGAAAGGTTTGTTCAAATAATCATCGGCACCTACCTGATATCCTTTTAAGATATCTTCTTTCATGGTTTTCGCCGTTAAAAAAATAATAGGCACTTCTTTGTTGGTTTTACGTATGTCTTGTGCCAAGGTAAATCCATCTTTACGAGGCATCATTACGTCTAAAATACACAAATCGTAATCTTGATTTTTAAACATAATTAACCCTTCCAAACCATCTTTGGCATGAACAACGTCAAAATTACTTAAGGTTAAATAATCTTTTAAAACAATTCCAAAATTTGGATCGTCCTCTACTAATAAAATTTTCTTGTTACTCATAGTGTTATTTTTTCATAATAGTTATACCAAAGGCAGTTTTACCGTAAAAGTACTTCCTTTTCCTTTTTCACTTTCAACAAAAACTGTTCCTTGATGGTGTTCAATAATTTCCTTCACATAAGCCAGTCCTAAACCATGTCCTTTTACATCATGAACATTTCCCTTCTGTTCTCTATAAAACTTGTCAAAAGCATGTTTTTGAGCTGCCTTGCTCATCCCAATTCCTTGGTCTTTAATTTTAATCGTCAAATACTTTACAGAGCTTTCCATAAAGATATCGATTTTCGGGTTTTCTAAAGAATACTTGATTGCATTCTCTAAAATATTCACAAACACATTGGTTAAATGAAAAGCATTCCCCAAACCTTCTGAAGCTAGTTGTTCGCAATGCAAATTAACAACTCCTCCTTTATTTTCCAATAGCAAATCTACATGTGTTAAAGCCTCTTCCAACACTTCATAAAAATCTAAAGCTTCCTTACTTACATCCAATTGATTTTTTTCAAGCTTTGAAATACGCAACACATTTTCAACTTGTGCATGCATTCTCTTATTCTCCTCTTTAATCATCCCAACATAACGCAACACTTTATCCTTGTCGTCAATTATTTTAGGATTTTTGATTGAGTCTAATGCCAAATTAATGGTTGCAATTGGCGTTTTAAACTCGTGTGTCATATTATTGATAAAATCTGTTTTGATAGCAGATATTTTCTTTTGTTTCACCAATTGATACAAAGAACTTGCGAAAGCCAGCATAATAATGATGGTAAAGAATACCGACAATAACAGCATTCCTCCAATATCTGATAAAATATAATGTTCCTTTTTAGGAAACGTTACATACAATTCATGATTTTTTTCACTTCTATCCTTTGGAAATAATTTTGCTTTGTAACTTTTATTTTCCTCAATTTTAAAATAATCCGATTTAATTTTTGTGGGAGAACCTTGGGTAAAAACTCCATATTTAAATCCGACATTGATACCTGCATTTTGCAACTCCTTGGTTAAAATATCCAAAACAATTTCTTTGGACAACCTTTTATAAATAGGCTCATCCTTACTCAAATAAATATTTTCAATATCTAACTTATCAATTTCGGTAAGACTGTTGTGAAATGTTATCTTTTCTACATCGCTTACTTTCGAAAGTTCTTTGTCGTTGGTAAAATTCTTTACTTTAAAAACATCAATTTTACTAGTTACCGAAGTCGTAAGTATTGAATCATTTTTATGAAAATCGTCCAAACCTTTGTAATACGAATTTTCGTTTAATACACTGGTGGATACTCGAAAAGTTTCATTGGTCGTAGTATTAATACGCTCGTACACAAATTTAGAAAAATCAGCTTTTTTAGCCGTTTCTTTGGTATCGAAATAATCCATGTACTGTGTGGTGAAATTGATCAAATCTTTTTTATAAATCAATTCACTGGTTTTAGACAATGCAAAATTTACATCGTTAGAAAATTGCTTTTCCCGAATTTCAATAGCATTACCAATCCAAAAAATTTGTACTGTAATAATTCCAATAAGAGAAATACTCATTAAGAATACAATGAGCGCGAACATTTTTTTTCCCATAAATCAAAAATAGTTTTTTCAAAAGATTGAAGCCCCTTATTTGAATGTTGATTTTAACATATTAAGGATATTTAACTAATTATTAAGACTTGAAAAAGCGCTAAAACGAACAAACAAGGAAGACTCCTTAACCTATGTTAATTTCAAGAATTGTTGATGCAGTTCCAAAACATCGGCTTGCAATTTATCAAGCGTTGTATTTTCCAATACAAAATCTGCCTTAGCAATTTTAACTTCATCTGGCAATTGATTCTTTATACGTGCTTCAATTTGTGCTTTGCTAGTTGTTTCTCTTTGCAAAACCCTTTCAATTCTTAAGTCTAATGGCGCCACTACAACGACTATTACATCGCAAAATTGAAAATTGTCCGATTCAAATAAAATAGCACTTTCATACACCACATAAGCACTTTTGCTATTTTCTACAAAAACGTTAAAATCTTTCCGAACTGCAGGATGCACTATGGCATTTAAGGCTTGTAATTTTTCTGGATTTTTAAAAACAATTTCAGCAATATAGGCTCTGTTTAGGGTTCCATCCAAATAAGATTTTACTCCAAATAATTTTGCTATCTGCTGTTTTACTTCGGCAGAAGTATTCATTATTTTTTTGGCTTCTACATCGGCAATATATGTTTCTGCACCTAATGCATGAAACATTTTTAAAACCGTCGTTTTTCCACTACCAATACCGCCTGTTAATCCTACAACCATTATTTCTGAATTAAATATTCAATGTGATTGGGCACCAATTTTACAGAAGAAACCCATTCTGGCTCTTCAACAATGATAGGAACCAAATAATTGAGTCCTGCTTTTTCCGAAGCTTTATAATCGCACACTACTTTAAAACTATTGGCGCTAATTTTACTGTAATTGGACAAGCCTATTTTAAAAACCACTTTCACTTCTTTAGGATAAGTCGTGATTTTTGCGTTTTCAGGAACATTTTCTATATAAAAAGGAATGGAAAAACTGTCTTCTGTAAATTTATCAATTTTGGCAATAACCTTAACGGCTTCAAAATCAAAATTGACCTTTCCTGTGTTTGCAGGTTTTATATATTGAACTTCGTGATACACATCTTCAAAAACATCTGTTAACTTTAGTGTTTTTAATTTCAGCTCATGAATTTTATCTACCTGTATTTCGGGACCTCTAACTTCTATAGAATCGGGTTGGATCAATATTTTGTCAGAAAGGCTATAGCCCAAACGGTAACTAATATCAATATCAGAAACCACCGGTACTTTTTTAAATTTATTGACGCCCAAATCGAAAAACAAAGAATCTTGTCCGATATTTTCCAAACGGATACTTTTTCCAAGTTGCGCTTGAATTTCAGAAGTTTTAGATTTTGTTAGTATATAATAGTGGTATTTTTCTTTAAACCTAACTTGATGCAAATCCAGCTCCAAGGTTTTTCTATTAAAATTTTCTTTCAACAACTTAAAGCCCGTCGCTTTTAATTCCAAAGCAATTGTTTGTGGAGGATTGTTCTGAAATAATTTTGCTTCTGGTAAATTTTTATAGCTCAAATTATACACCACACTACTCGTATATTCTTTCGATAATTTTGTTAAAAACCAAAAAAAAGTAGAAATGGTTAGAAATACCAAGAGCACGTGTTGTTTCTTGCTTTTTCTTGGACTTGCGGAATTGGTATTTAAAGAAGTTTTCATGCGTAAGTTAAGCCGTTTATAATGTTATAAACCCAAAAATAAAGGTACAAAAAAAGTGAGCATGAGCTCACTTTCTTAGATATTTAGAACAGGACTAATTATTTAGCCGCTGGAGCGTATTTTTTACTCAATTCCATAGACAATGAAGATTTTTCAAACTTCATTTTTCCAGCCATAGTTTCAATAACCACTGTATTGTCTTTATCGTTGATTTCCACTATTTTCCCGTGAATTCCACTAGTTGTAATTACCTTACTCCCTTTTCCTATTTCTGCTTGAAATTTCTTTTCATTCTTCGCCTTTTTCATTTGTGGACGAATCATAAACAGGTACAAAACAATAAACATCAATGCGAATGGCATTAAACTTTTAATATCGAATCCTCCTGCTGCTTGTAATGATAACATAGTATACTTATTTTATTTGTTAATTATTTTTTTTCTTTCGGAGTAACTTCTCCTTTTATTGTCAAAACCTCTTTACCATTTATAGTATTGGTGGTTAAGGTTACTGTTTTAGATTGTTTGTTTTTCTTTCCTCTAGAATTAAATTTCACTCCAATTTCTACAGAAGCCCCTGGTTTTACCGGTTCGTCTTTAGGCCAAGTTGGCACTGTACAACCGCAAGAACCTTTTGCATTGCTAATAATCAAATCCGATTTTCCGGTATTTGTCAATACAAAAGTGGTTTCAATTTCATCACCTTCATTGATGACCCCAAAATTATGCACGGTTTTGTCAAATTGAGCTACAGGAAGTAAAGTACTTTGATGATCTCTTTCTTTGGCTTGTTCTACATTTTCTGTTTTTACTTTAGATACAGCTTTGTCTTTACAAGAAAGAACCACTATACTTAAAACGAGAAGTGTTATAATTTTTTTCACTTTAGTTACTTTTTAAATTGTACAAAAAATTTGATTGTAAATGTATAAAATTTTAGACGAATGCCGCTTACAATCTTCCTCTTCCTACTTTATTTAATCGATCTGATTTTTCTAAATCTTTACAAATTTTATCCAAAACCCCATTGATAAAAAAACTACTTTTTTGTGTAGAATAATCTTTAGCTACCTCAATGTATTCGTTAATGGTTGCTTTGGTTGGAATAGACGGAAAATGCATAAACTCACAAATCCCCATTTTTATCAAAATCATATCCAAATCGGCAATACGATCTGTTTCCCAGTTAGGCGTTTTGTCTTCTATTTCTTTTTCAAACTTGGTATGATTTAATACAACTTTTCGAAACAAGTCTACAACAAACTGTTTGTCATCATCGTCTTTGTACATTCTATTCAATACCAAAGATTTGTTTTTCTTTAAAGATTCTAAAGTTCTCACAACCCAAGTATTCACAAAAGGAATATCATCTACCCAGCTAATATTAATATCTTCATAATAGGCTGCTAAAGTTTCGTTAGGTGCAATAAACTCAGAAAAAAACTTCACCATAAACTTTACATCTTTCTTAAAAGAAGTTTCTGGGTCTTTCATATACTCTGCATACAATTGGCTTTTCTCCAATCTTTCAAAAATAGTACGCATGTACGATTCTTCAATATGCCAGTTATCTAAATAATGTTCTTCTTTATAGGTTTGAAAAGAAACACTTCCACTAATCAAATCAAATACTTTGTTTTCTACAAACTTCGTATTCGGATTTAAATCGGCTTCAGTTACAAAATGTTTGTTTTTTGAAATTTCAATTTTTTCTTGTGCTATCGCTTGCACTCTCGGAAGTACATCTAACATTAAAACATACAAATCGTACATTTTATCAATACTATTTCTTAAAAAGTTTTCTTCTTTTTTAAGATTGTCACTATTCGAAGTAAGCATGGCATATACAGACTGCATTACCTTTACACGGATATGTCTTCTATTGATCATTTTTTAAAGAACTTTATTGTTATTGTTAGACCGGGCAAAAATACTATTTATTTTAATGGTATTTCTTATTATTCTTTTCTTTTTTATTTCACAAATCAAAGCTTGAAACACCTGCTATTTCATAGAAAACTTTATCTTCGTGCTTCCGTACAAAGACATTTTTAAGCACTAGGAAATGAAAGCATTACAATATTTAAATAAATATTTTCACAAATACCGTTATCGTTTAATCGCTGGTATCTTTATCTGTATCCTGTCCAGGTATTTGGCAGTGAAGGTTCCAGAAATTGTAAAAAATTCAATTAATATAGCCGATGACTACGTAAGTGGACTTGTTACGGAAGAAGTTTTGCGTAGTGAATTGTTAGCCAATATTGGAATTATTTTAGGTTTGGCAATTCTTTCTGGCTTCTTTACTTTTTTAATGAGGCAAACAATTATCGTGACCTCTCGTTTGATTGAGTTTGATTTAAAAAATGAAATTTTTTTACAATACGAACGCCTTTCTCTTAATTTTTATAAAAAAAATAGAACAGGTGATTTGATGAATCGAATTAGCGAGGATGTTGGAAAAGTGAGAATGTATTTTGGTCCGGCCGTTATGTATACCGTAAACATGTTGGTTTTGTTTACCGTCGCTATTTTTAAAATGATTAAAATTGATGTGACCTTAACCTTGTATACTTTAATTCCTTTTCCTTTATTGTCTATTGCTGTTTTTGTTTTAAGTAAGTTTATTCATAAAAGAAGTACTATTGTTCAGGAATATTTATCGAAACTTACCACTTTTGGCCAAGAGGTATTTTCAGGAATCAATGTCATAAAATCGTACACCACAGAAGCCCAAACCATTGCCGATTTTAATGAACTTTCTGAAATCAGCAAAGAAAAAAACATTGAGCTTTACAAAGTACAGGCCTTCTTTTTTCCTATGATGATTCTATTAATAGGAATCAGTAATTTAATTGTGCTTTATGTAGGAGGTATGCAATACATTAATGGTATTATAAGTATTGGTACCATTGCAGAATTTATTATGTATGTAAATATGCTGACTTGGCCTGTTGCTATTGTTGGTTGGGTAACTTCCACTATTCAACAAGCAGAAGCTTCACAGAAAAGAATCAATGAATTTTTAGAACATACACCCGAAATTGTTTCAGGAACAAACTTGGTAGAAAACATACAAGGAAATATTGAATTTAAAAATGTGAGCCTTACTTATGACGACACCAATATAACCGCTCTTAAAAACATAAATTTCTCTATCAAAAAAGGAGAAACGGTAGCTTTCCTCGGAAAAACAGGAAGTGGAAAATCGACCATTTTAAGTTTGATATCTCGTTTGTACGACACTAGCAGTGGCTCTGTGATTATTGATGGTGTAGATACAAAAGACCACGACTTGGCCAATTTAAGAGACAATATAGGTGTGGTGCCACAAGATCCATTTTTGTTTTCAGACAGCATTGCCAATAATATCCGATTTGGTGATGAAAATGCAGATCAAGAAAAAATTGAAGCCGCAGCAAAAGATGCTGTAATTCATGACAATATTGCCGGGTTTAAAAATGGCTATGAAACCGTTTTAGGTGAAAGAGGAATAACCGTTTCTGGCGGACAAAAACAACGGATCTCTATTGCAAGAGCCATTATCAAAAATCCTAGAATCTTAATTTTTGACGATTGTCTATCGGCTGTAGATACCGAAACAGAAGAGCAAATTTTAAAGAATTTGATACGAATTACCAAAGACAAAACAACCATTATTGTAAGCCATAGAGTCTCTTCAGCCAAAAACGCAGACAAAATAATTATACTTGACGAAGGAGAAATCTTACAACAAGGAACTCATAATCAACTAGTAAATAAAGAAGGCTATTACCAAGAACTTTACAAGCAGCAACTTTTAGAAAAAGAAAGTTAATTATTCTTTAAAAAGTAAATTATTTTTTTAGATTTGTGAAGCATAGCAAATAAAATAATTTACTAATAGTTAAAGATTATTATGAAAGACCACGTTGAACAAGAAGAAATATTTTCACAAATATTAAGAGCAGGAAGAAGAACTTATTTTTTTGATGTTAGAGCCACTAAGGCAGGAGATTATTACCTAACAGTAACAGAGAGCAAAAAGTTTACACATGATGACGGATCTTTCCACTATCAAAAACATAAAATTTATATTTACAAAGAAGATTTTGCTGAGTTTAACGAAATGCTAACCGCAGCAACCGATTTTATTTTAAATGAAAAGGGAGCTGAAGTAATTAGCGACCGTCACCAAAAAGACTTTAAAAAAGAAACAGAGATCGATGCAGAAGCTGTAACAGCAGATAGCTTTACCGATGTAAACTTCGAAGATATTTAAGAGCGTACCCAATAAATTTTAAATCACAAAAAAGCGTCAAGAACTTACTACAATTCTTGACGCTTTTTGTTTGTCTTAACTTTAGACCAAAAAAAATCTCGAAGCTGTTTCAGTTTCGAGATTTTTTTTGGATTTTTCTGTACTTAACTTTTACTCCAATTGTATTTAAAAGCACATTTTTGATTGTTCTCATTTATCTTCACATAGGTATCCAATACATGTTTTGCATACCACTTATTAATCACGTCTTCTTGTTTCTTTTGAAGTGTTAACTGTTGAATTTTTACATAATCCTTTACAAAATCAGCTTTATGACCTTCAACTTTATCTTTCATTAAGATAATTTTGTACATCTTCTCCCCTTCTCTTGTTTCTTCATAAAAAGGTTCTGAAACATCTTTTAAAGCCAAGTTACTTACTCTTCCATAAAAAGAAGGATCCATACGTGTCAATTCAAAACGAGAATCATTGGTTTGTGGATTGATAATGATTCCTTTGTTTTGTCTTGTATCCTTGTCTTCAGAATATTTTTTAACGGCCAATTCAAAACTCAATTCTTCTGCCAAAATACTATCTCTAATTTGAGAGATTTTCTCTTTTACCTTGTCCAATTTATCTTGCGAAACTTTTGGTTGCATTAAAATATGACGAACATCTCTTTGCTGTCCTTTTATTTTTTCAAGTTTGATGATATGAAAACCGAAATCCGTTTTAAAAGGTTCTGACACTTCTCCTTCATCCAAACTAAAAGCAACTTCTTTAAATTCCTTTACAAAACCACTTTCTCTGGTAATGGAATAAAAACCACCATTATTAGTTACTGCAGGATCTTCAGAATACAAAATTGCTTTCATACGAATACTAGAACCATTCACAATGTCCTGACGAATTTCTTTCAACTTATCTAAGGTTTCTTGTACCTCATCTTCAGATGGTTTTGCATGCATAACAATTTGTGCCATTTCAATTTCAGTACCAAATTCTGGTAAATTTTCTGAAGCTTCTAAACTTTTAAAATACACACGAACTTCTTCTGGAGTAACCTCTACATCTTTTAGAGTGTTTTCTTTTTCCCCTCTAACCAACGCCGATTCTTTTTCAATTTTACTAAGTTCCTTTCTCAAGTCATCCTCATCATCAAAACCGTACAGGTCTACTACTTTTTCAATAGAACCTAACTGTTGTGTAAAGTAGCCTATATTTCTTTCTACATTGCTTTCTATTTCCGCATCAGAAACCACAACACTATCTACCACAGCATGGTGCGCCAATAATTTAATCAGCATTATTTCTTCTAGCATTTCGCAATCAGACATATTCACCTTTCCTTCACTCTTCTGCTTCAATTCCTCAGCGTATTTTGTTACATCCGAGTCTAGCACTATATTTTCACCTACAACAACTGCCACCCCATCAATTTTAATTTTTGATTGCGCAAAAATATGTGTTGAAGCAAAAACAGCTAAGAAGAGAATTATTTTTTTCGTCATTTTAATATATTTCAAATTGTTTATTTTTTATGGCATCGTCAATCAAAACCTTTTCAACCGTGTTTACCAATTCTAATTTTCTTTGATGCAAAATCATTTTTCTTATAATACCCGCAATATAGCGAATTGGTGCTATTTCATTTTTTTGCATTACCTCCTTTATATACACATAATACAAACCTGTAGAATCTACTTTTTGAAGAAAGGCATTTTTCTTGATCAGCGTTTTTTTACTCGTACTTTTCAATACGGGTAATTTGTTTAGTACATCGGCATAGCGAATCCAAATAGAATCACTTAAAAAAGAAGACAGCATTTGGTCTTCTGCTTCATCCAACAACTGCAAATCATTGGCTCCTTTTGAAATCAATAAATTTCGAAGCTTGTATTTGTTTTTATTTTTGGGGTCTAAATGAATGTATTTAAACTTTAACAACTCTTCATTTATTCGAAAGCTTTCCTTATTTTTTTCATAATAAGCAGCTATTTGCTCATGATTGACAATGGTATCCAATTGTTGTTTTAGCAAAGCTTCTTTAAAGGAATTGATAAATAAATCCTTTTCATACTTTTTAACCAACGCCTCTAAGCGTTCATTTTGCGCTGGCATGTTCAATTTCGACTTGGCCAATAGCAATTCTTCTTTTGCCCAGGAATTGATAAACTCACGCACCACAACTACGCTATCTCCTTTTGAAATACCTTTTGGAATAATGGTTGCTAAATCTTCTTGATACAATACAGCATCATTTACCCTTGCTACTGCTTTTGTTGTTTTTTTATCAGAAGTATCTTCTGTTAAACCACACGCAGTTGCTAGTAGTACTACTAGTATTGTACAAAGATTTTTAACCATTATAATTTTCCATCAATTTTTTAGTACTTCTTAAACGGTGCTTGTATACTTTTATTTTGTGCTTTGCACGAAGCTCCTCCAACCAATTTTTCTGAATTTCATTCTGATAGTCGTTAATTACTTTTCCTTTAACGTCTTCAAATTCTTGTTGAACTTCTTCTTTAATTTCTAAAATCTTTACAACTACATGTTCCTTTTTATTGTTGTAGGTTTTTACTGTATTAGCCGTAAAAACAGTTCCTTTAGGAAAAATAGCATTGTCTCTTTCAAAATCGCCTACTTTGGTCAAAATATTTTTCTTAGCTGACAAATAATTGTTGATCGAGTCTAAATTATTTTCTTTGGCTAAATAAGCCGCCAATTCATTGCTATTATTTTCTTCTTTTGAAGTCACAATAACTGCGTGAATCAATTCTTTGCTAATATAATCATCCGTATGTTCGTTGTAGTATTCTTGCAGTCCGATAGAATCATTTTGAGCCGCATCCCAAATTTTTTCTTTCATTAAATCAAACAATAACAACCCGTTTTTATACTCTGCAAATAAATTACCAAATTCCTTATCTGTTTCTTCTAAGTGTTCTTTATAATACCCTAATATTTTTTCATCTTTAAATGCTTCAAAAACATCCAATGGTTTTTTATCTCTTCTGTTTCGAATATAGTTTTGGAAATCTTTCTTCGTAAAAACAGCATCTTGCACTTTTACAATCCAAGGATCCAAAGTGTCGGTATTTGCTTTCTGACTTTCAGCAAATGAATTTTTCACATCTTCATTCACCGCAATCGTATATTCTTTTTTCAAACGAACAACCACAGGGTTCGATATGTTTTTTGAACGAGAATCTCCTTTTACCTTTTTCTTTAAAGAGACTTTACTTTCCTCAAAATTCTTTGGTTTGTGCAATTCATGAAACTTTACAATATGCCATCCGTACGCTGTTGCAAAAGGTTTTGAGTATTTATTTTCTTCCGACAAAGAAAAACTTATTTCATCAAATGGTTTTGGCATAGCACCCATAGAAAATTTAGACATTTTACCTCCATTGGTTGCCGATCTTCTATCATCAGAATATTTTTTTGCCAATTCTTCAAAGTTACCACCTTTCACAACCTCGGCATATACTTTATCAATAGTTCCTTTGCTTGCCGCTTTGGACGTATCTCTAACCATAATATGCGCCACTTCAACCTCACCCATTGTTGGTCGTTCATCTTCTACCTTTAAAATATGGTAACCAAATTGCGACCTAAAGGCTTCAGAAACTTCACCAACCTTAGTCGTATAAGCAGCATCTTCAAATGATGAAACCATTCTAAATACAGAAAAGAAACCTAAAGAACCTTTGTTACTTTTTGCACTCGGGTCTTCCGATTGTTCTTGTGCTATTTTTGCGAAATCTGCTCCGTCAATAATTTGCTTTCTAAGAGCGTTTATTTTATTGAAAGCTTTTAGCGTGTCTTTGGAGTTAGCAGCAACTTTAATTAAAATATGACTTGCTTTTACTTCTTTTAAACTTCTTTCGTAGGCTTGTACAACCAAACTGTCTATATATTTATCATCGGATAAATAAGGCAACACCAATTGATTTCTGTAACGAGCTACTTCTTTGATATAACTTTGAGCAGTATCCAAAGAAAGTTCTTTGGCTTCAATTAATTTTAATTTATAATCGATAAACAATTCAATATCGTCTTTGATACTTTGCTTCGTGATTTCTGTATTTGTAATACTTTTGTTTTTTCCAAATAAATTAACAAACTCCGATTGGTACACCGGCTGATCGTCTATTTTCAATAAAACTTTTTCTTTTTTTACTTGTCCAATAAAGGTGGTACAAATGAAAAATGCTGAAACAACAGCACAAATATTCTTATTCATAATTTATTTATATAATTTCAAAAATACGCAAATGCGCTCAATTAATTTAAGGGTCGAAAGATATTGTACACAGCTTGGAATTGCTGTTAAAAAAATCACAAAGAAATAATACCTTCTATCCCTGTTACTTCCTTGTATTTTTCTATTACGGCATCAGAACTTTTCATCTTTATTGAAATAGAAATACTGACGTATTTATTGTTCTTTGAATTCTTCGTTTTTATTACAGCTCCTCCCATATCAAAAACTGCCTTTACTTCGCTTAATTGATTTTTGTCTGTTGGAACAATAAATTTATACAAATACGTTGTAGGAAAAGTCGTCGTAGTATCTAAACTCTCTTTTAATTTACTGTAAAACTCGTCTTGTTTGGTCATTTTTTACACTGTTTTCTTTTGCTAATATCTAAAAAATAAAGTCTTGCAAAACTAAGGTATTTTTCACAAAAACTACTCTTGCCAAACACAATTATTATCGGCTATAACAGAAGAACTTAGTAATTCCTATTTCTTTAAAAACAGACTTTCCAATTTTGTTATTGTCTTAGAGTATTGAATGTGTTATTTTTGCTAGATGCAGCAAAAAATTGTAATTACGGGAGGCCCAAGTACTGGCAAAACAACCTTGATAAATTCTTTAGAGAAGCAAGGCTTTTATTGCATTGCAGAAGCTTCAAGAGAAATTACTTTAGAAGCTCGAAAAACAGGAATTTCACAATTATTCCTTACCGACCCTTTACTGTTTAGCACCCTACTTTTAGAAAAGCGAATTTTGCAATACAACACAGCTCATAAAACCGACAAACAAATTGTTTTATTCGACAGAGGAATTCCTGATATTGCAGCTTACCTAAATTTCTTCAAGCAAAAGCACGACTTGGACTTCAGTAAAATAAATACAGAAAATAAGTACCAAAAAATATTTATTACTCCGCCTTGGAAAGTCATACACACAACAGACAATGAACGTTTTGAATCTTTTGAAGAAGCTGTTGAAATTCACAAGGAATTAGTAAGTACCTATACAACTTTAGGTTACACTCCTATTGAAATACCCTTTGGCACTCCGGAAGAAAGAGCGCTGTTTGTTGCAAAACAACTCAGCAACTCATGAAAAACCCTATCGATTTATTACAAAAATATTGGGGACACAGCGCTTTTAGGTCGCCACAAGAAGAAATAATAAGAACTGTTTTAAACAAACAAGATTGCATTGCGCTTTTGCCAACAGGCGGGGGAAAATCTATTTGCTTTCAAATACCTGCCCTAGCGCAAGATGGCGTGTGCATTGTCATCAGCCCACTGCTTGCTTTAATGCAAGACCAAGTAAGCAATCTAGAAGAAAAAGGAATCAAGGCTGTTGCTTTAAACAAAAACAGAAATCAGGACGACTTGATCGTATTGTTTGACAATATACAATTCAACGATATAAAATTTCTGTATTTATCGCCTGAAAAATTACAATCTCCCTTTATTCAAGATAAAATAAAACAACTGCAAGTGAACCTTGTTGCAATTGATGAAGCACATTGTATATCTGAATGGGGACATGATTTTAGACCTTCTTATTTAGAACTTGCTATTTTAAAAGAACTTTGTCCAGATGCAAATACAATAGCTCTTACCGCTTCTGCAACGCCAAAAGTTATAGACGATATTGCTGAATTTCTAGACATTCAAGACAGTCGTATTTATAAAAAATCATACAAAAGAGAAAATCTTGCCTATCAAATATTTGATGTCGAAGATAAATTTTTAAGGGTTCATCAAATATTGACAAAAATTAAGGCACCGGTCATTATTTACACCAATACCAGAAATGAAACAAAAAAAATTAGCGACGCGCTAAATCGTGATCATTTTAAAAGTGTGTATTACCATGGGGGCATGACTTCCAAAGAAAAAAACAAAATGTTTGAGACATGGTTTTCAGAAGAAGCCCGGATCATGGTGGCAACCAATGCCTTTGGAATGGGAATTGACAAAGCCAATATACGTTGTGTTATTCACTTACAACTTCCACAAAGTGTTGAAAATTATTTACAGGAAGCAGGAAGAGCCGGTAGAGATGGGCACAAAGCTTTTTCGGCAATACTCACTAACAAACATGATGTACAGCAATTCAAAAAAAGAAACCAAGAACAACAATTAAGCATTGATTTTATAAAACAAGTCTATTTTAAACTCAATCAATTTTTTGTGATTGGCGTTGGTGAACTTCCTTTAAAAAGTTACGAATTTAATTTGTCGGAATTTTGTCATAAATATAAATTCCCATTAGTTAATACCTACACCACCATAAAAACATTGGCACTTGAAAACATCTTAGATTTTCAAGAAGGCTTTCAAAAAAAGACAATTCTAAAATTTATAAGCAGCAGTGCGCATGTATTGGAGTATTCAGAACAATTTCCAAAGCGTGGAAAATTGATCAAAACCATATTAAGAAGCCATGGTGGACTTTTTGAAAATTTCGTAAGTATCGATATTTACAGTCTTTCAAAAAAAATAAGCAGCACAAAAGTGGAAGTCCAACAAATTTTAGAAAAACTACAAACAGATGGTATTGTATTGTACAAACCCGCAAGTACCAGTGCAAGTATTCAATTTTTAGTACCTCGTGAAGACAATAGAACTATTAATAAAGTTTCAAAAAACATAGAAACACGTCAGCTGAACAAACTAAAAAAAGCTGAAAGATTTGTTGAATTTATAGAAAATAATGACACTTGCAGATCTGTACAGCTGCTAACTTACTTTGAAGAAAGTAAACTTAGCAATTGCGGAATATGTGACGTTTGTTTGGCTGGTAAAAAAGAAAAACCACAAATAGCGATTGCTACAAAAAAACAATTACTAGCATTACTCAGTCAAGAAGAATTAAGCTCCAAAGAAATTAGCCTCAGAATAGATAGCAAGGAATCTATAATTTTAAGAACTTTGCAAGAGCTATTAGAAGAGAATATCATTCAATTAACAAAAAGAAATACCTATACCTTAAATTAACACCTATATATGAAAGATTTAAAAATTGTTTTTATGGGAACGCCAGACTTTGCCGTTGCTATTTTAAAAGAGCTCTTAGAAAAGAAACACAATATTGTAGGTGTTATTACGGCTCCCGACAAACCTGCAGGTAGAGGACGTAAATTAAATGAATCGGCTGTAAAAAAATTCGCTGTCGCCAACAACCTAACCTTATTGCAACCTACCAACTTAAAAGACGAAGGATTTTTAAAAGAATTAAAAGCCCTAGAAGCCAACTTACAAATTATTGTTGCTTTTAGAATGCTACCGCAACAAGTTTGGGCTATGCCAGAATTGGGTACCTTTAATTTACACGCTTCCTTATTACCAGATTACCGAGGAGCTGCACCAATTAACTGGGCCATTATAAACGGTGAAACCGAAACAGGTGTCAGTACCTTTTATTTAGATGATAAAATTGATACGGGTGAAATCATCTTGCAAGAAAAAACGAGCATTGGCGAAAACGAAACGGTAGGCGAGCTACACGACAAACTAATGCTATTAGGTAGCGATTTGGTGAGCAAAACAGTTACGCTAATTCAAGAAGGAAAAGTAAGCACCACTAAGCAACCTGATAAAGTCGCTAAATCAGCTTATAAAATACATACCGATACCTGTAAAATAGATTGGACCAAAAGTACTGATGAAATCGGAAACCTAATAAGAGGTCTAAATCCTTATCCAGCGGCTTGGTGTTTTCTACACAATGCAGAGAAAGAAACAAAAGTGAAAATTTTTGATATCGAAAAAATTATGGAAGTCCATACTTACAGACCTGGAGCTATCATAAGCACAAAGAAAACAATGAAAGTTGCCACGGTAGACGGATTCATACAGGTAAATTCCCTACAAATATCAGGTAAAAAACGAATGGATACGGCCAGTTTACTAAATGGATTTTCCATAAATGAAACTGTTTTTTTTCGTTAAAACCGTAAAAACCACCTTTATTGAGCATTCTTATTAACAATTCGAGTATTTTTATTAACAAATCGTCACTTTTTTCCAAAAATACTTGCGTGAGCCCTTATTCCTATTATATTTGTTAAACAATTTAAGGGAATTTAATAACCATTTTTAATTTTAAACTATAAATTATGAACAAATCAGATTTAATCAACGCAATGGCTGCTGACGCAGGAATCTCTAAAGCAGCAGCAAAAGCAGCATTAGAATCTTTAACAGATAACGTAACTAGCACTTTAAAAAGTGGTGGTAAAGTAGCATTAGTTGGTTGGGGAACTTGGTCAGTATCGCAAAGAGCTGCAAGAGAAGGAAGAAATCCTCAAACAGGAGCTACTATCCAAATAGCAGCTAAAAATATTGTAAAGTTTAAAGCAGGAGCTGGATTAAGCGACTCTGTAAACTAGTATTAGAATTTATTCTAACATAAAAACTTCTTAGGAAAACCTAAGAAGTTTTTTTTTCGCCTTTATTTTACTACCTTACCTCAACTAAATAGCTATAATGACCTCATTAACACCAAACAAAGGAAGATTACTAATTGCTGAACCTTCTATTTTAAATGACTCATCTTTCAACAGGTCGGTTATTTTATTAACGGAACATACAAATGATAGCTCCATTGGCTTTATTATGAACAAACCCTTGAATTATACAGTCAACGATTTGTTACCCAATATTCAATGTAATTTTAAAGTACACCAAGGAGGCCCTGTAGAACAAGATAATTTATACTTTATCCATAAGCTTCCCGAATTAATTCCGAAAAGCACAGAAGTCGGCAATGGTATTTATTGGGGAGGTAATTTTGATTCTTTAGTCGATCTATTAAACGACGGTAAAATTCCCGAGAATAAAATTCGTTTCTTTTTAGGTTATTCAGGCTGGTCATCTGAACAATTGCTTGATGAGATGAAAACAAAATCTTGGTTTTGTATTGAGAATAAGTATCCTAATATTTTAAACGAAGAAAATACTTCCTTCTGGAAAAAACATTTATTAGAAATTGGTGGTAGCTACAAGCTTTGGGCAAACGCTCCTTCAGATCCGAAATTAAACTAAATCCTCTAACTGCTCAGAAAGTAAAGTGCCAACTTCCGTTGAAAATGTTTTTTTTCTGTAATTCGTTATTGACTGTATCCCCATTATAGCATTACTCACAAATAATTCATCTGCTTTTTGCAAATCAAAAGGAGAAATAGACACTTCTTCTAATGTATAGGCGTCATTTTTAGCAAGCAACTCAATAATTTTCTTTCTTGCAATACCTTTGATACAACCATCAGCTAATTTTGGTGTGCGAATTACCGTACCTTTTACTAAAAATATATTGGCGTTAGTAGCTTCTACCACACTTTTATTTTCATTGATCAAAATACAATTGTCTAATTCGTTTTCATCAGCGTAAATCCCTGCCAAAACATTCAACAATCTATTTGATGACTTTACAGTAGATAACAAGCCAGAAGTCACGTAATGGTCTTTATACAAATCAACTCTATAGCTTTCTTTTTTTATGGAAACAACTTCAAATGCTTCCACTAAAAAATTGATATCATTATTAGTAGGTGTATACAGTCCTCCTTCTTTACGATCCACAGTAAATCGGACTTTACCAATGGTTTTGTCTGAAAGAATTTGCACTAAATTTAAAATTTGCGCTTCAAAATACTCTAAGGTAAAATTCATTGGAATGTCCATTCTTAACATTCTCATAGAAGCCATCAATCTAAAATAATGATCTTCAGAAAAACGAATTTCCCCATTTTTTATACGAATTGTTTCAAACAAAGAGTCACCATATCGATATCCTCTATTTCCAATTGACAAAGCGCAAGATTCTTTTTCTAGCAGCTCACCATTATAATTTACCATAGATCTTAATTTTGAGACTGCAAATTTAAGCAAAAAAAAAGCCTTGAACGGAAGTTCAAGGCTCAAATTCAATATTATTAATTAGGCTCCAATCGTATGTTTCAGCTCACTAATTTGATTTTCCCACAACATTTTTGCTTCTTCAACATCGTCTTCGTCATCTGCAAAATCCGTCACTATTAAGGAAACATCCTTTGTAATAGCATCTATTTGAATTCGGAATTCAAAATAGCCTTCACTGCTATCATCCTCTTCCCACTTGAATCTAGATCGCTCATCATTTTTATTCTGTATCAATTTGGCTACCTCTTCTGCTCCATCCCAAATAAAGGTAAACATAACTCCTCTCGAATTTACGTTATCTGCAAACCATTCTGCCAACCCTGATGGGGTTGAAAAATATTGGTATAACATTGTAGGAGAAGCATGTATGGGAAACTCTAATTCAAATTTTATTTTGCTCATTTTCTATCTATCTTAAGTTTACAATGTATGTAATATTTCCAATAAAAAAAAATATATTTAAAAGTTGAAATTTTTTATTTTTTTTCTTGGTGTATCTATTATTTATTCTATATTTGCACCCGCAAAAGGCGTGGTAGCTCAGTTGGTTAGAGCGTCGGATTCATAACCCGGAGGTCTGCAGTTCAATTCTGCATCACGCTACAAATTAAATAGTCAATAAAAATGCACTTTACAGTGCATTTTTTTATGGAATCAATTCTGACTAAATTACGTACCGAATATAAAGCGAATAGTTTGAATAAGTACACAAAGCCTAAAATCTACCACGGTGGTAAGAGCTTCGACCTTACCAAACGATGGTATGTGTACTATTCTTTCGAACATCCTACAAAAGTTACAGAAAACGGTCATAGATTAATGATCCAACAGCCTCCAATATATTATAATATAAATAGGAATTACAAAACAAAAACAGAGCGGTTAAAAGCCATCAAACAGCTTAGAAACAATATTGAATCTTTGCTTAAGGACGGATGGACTCCTTACGCACTAGAATCAGAGGCTAGGTACACCGCTAAAGCTGCTTTGAACTTTGCCTTAAAACTTAAAAAATCAACTCTTAAAAAGACTTCCTATGACGATTATTCCAACAGACTGTCTCATTTCCTTGAGTATTTAAGAAAAAAAGGATTATCGAGTGCTGATATTAATTCAGTTAACAAAAAAACTGTAAATGACTTCCTTAATTCTTTACTGACTAAATCTAGTGCGAGAAACAGAAACAACACTAGAAGTGTATTAAGTGCTCTGTTTACAATTCTTGAAGACAATGAGCTAATTGATAATAATTTTATTAAGAATATAAAACCTCTAAAAACTACATCGACCAGGAATAAAACTTACACTGGAAAAGGTGTTGACGATATTTATAAATATTTAGAAAAGGAGGATCCTATAATGTTGCTTTTTATCAAATTCGTTTCTTATAACTTTCTTAGACCAATTGAAGTATGTCGACTAAAATCAAAAGACATTAATTTAAAAGAAAGCATATTACATATTGATACTAAAACATCCGCAGCCAAAACAAAAAGAATCCCTAGTATTCTACTTAAGGAATTAATAGATTTAGATTTATCTAGTGAAGATGATTTTTTATTCACACCTACTGGTGTTGGCCGATGGGAAGCTGAAGAAAGAAATAGAAGAGATCACTTTTCAAAACGCTACAAAAAAATTAAAACTATACTTGGTTATGGTCCTGATCACACAATCTATAGTTTCCGGCACACTTTCATAACAAAGTTATATAGAGATTTTAGAAAAACACAATCTCCATTTGAAGCAAAAAGCAACTTAATGTTGATTACAGGGCATTCAACAATGACAGCCCTTGAAAAATATTTAAGAGACATAGATGCTGAACTTCCAAGTGACTACTCTGACCGGCTTAAATAAAAAAACCACCTAATGAGAATTAGGTGGCTGCTATTGTGCTATGAAAAAGAGCCTTTGCGGCTATGATATAAATATAAGAAAAATTTATTAAATTGTATAACTAGAATTATAATGATCTGGAAACACTATTTCCGCCGAACTTAGATTTAACCCATTTGGTTTAAAAACACATATTTGAATTGGAGGTCTATAATCTAAATATTGACCTCGTCCAGATTCAAAATTAATCCTTTTAATGTATTCAGAATACTCTATATTTGATTTACTAATTGAATTAACTCCCGAAACACGTATAGCCTCATATTCAAACCCTGTCTTTTTGAGCATAGCCAAAACTCGAGGTAATGTAGTATTTTCTTTAATCATATTCTTTGATCGTAAAAAAGCTACCGATTCTGAAAATAAAGTAAGATGATCTGTGTTTCCTACTAAGTCAAAACAATTTTTGTCATCGACTTCACAAGTATGCTTGCAAATAACATGATTCTTATTATATCTTTGATGCCCCCACCAATGGGCGTTTTCAACAAAAGTATCCCAAAAATAATACCCAGGACCCAACCAAGTGTTCTCCCAAGTACATTTAAATGGACCATTATCCTCGATGTATTGGGGGTCTTCTCGATCTTCTAAAGTTTGATATAGCGTCTTTTTTGTCAAAATAATTATTCTTCCTTAGTGTTTCTTTTCAGCGGCTCTTCAAGAGAAGACAAGTTTAAGGTAGGTAATACCAAAGGAGGCCTATTTGCTTGCAATGTTAATGTACTGATAAAAGACCTCAAGTAAGGGAAAATAATAGCAATACTGTTTCTATAAAAATATGTAGGTATTTCTTCAAAAGTAATTTTACCTTCAAAATCAAAGTAAGACAAGCATAATACCTTAACGAAGCCGTTTTCCTTATCACCGTTGTGTACAATAATTTCAAAACTCAATTCAAACTTTGAATTTTCTTGACCTTTTATAAATTTCCCCATGGGATTAAAAGATATATCTATTTCTTCCGACGTGTTTTTTGTAAAATCTATTTGTGCTTTTTCGAACACATACCTGTCTAAAGAGAATGCTGCTTTATTCATAATTAATGATATTTATTGGGAACTAATTTAAAAAGAAAAATCCGAAGCGAACTTCGGATTTTCAATTATTTCTTGTGAAAATAAAATATCTAAACTACAATACTTTATCTTTTCTATGTCTTCAAACAGCTTTGATTGAATGATGAAATCAGAAACATTAGGCCCTACTTCATCATACTTCTCTGTTTTTTCCCAATCACTATCAATTTTCTCCTGAGGTGTATTTCTAAAATACAGCTCTAGGTTCTCTAAAAGAGTGCTCATAATAATGTGTTTTTTTTAATTACCCCAACGGTTTTGTATAAAATTAGTGTGGGAGTTGATAATCGTAAGATTCTCAGCCCAGGACTAAACTTTTATTTATTTTGTGTTTTTATCTTAGTCGATTTAAAAATACTTAAATAAATAGAAGTGGCACAATAAAAACTTAAGGAAAATTATTTTTATATTTTACGCAAAGTTATTTTAGTTTTACTGAATTTTACCTAAAATTATCCAATTTTATATAACATATACACAAGCTTACTCATTAAAACAGTACTTAAAAACACAGAATAAAGTAGTTAACATGAGTTTCATGTCTTAAAACTGTTCCTTTTTTCACCTAAAAACGCATAAAATTGTACAAAAAAAACAAACTTTAACAAAATACTACTAACTGTTAACTATAAAAAGACATATAATTTCTACTATATAATTCAGATAGAAAGTTGTCTTAAAAATGATACATAATTGTAATAGAACTCAAGTATTTCGGTTCAAATGCATTTAGCTTCATCATATTCCTTCCATAACCGCCTATAAACTGCCAATTATTTTTTGACAGATAACTAGCCCTGATTGATACAAAATTCATTGTATTTACATCAATCCCTAATCCTAAAAGAGCTCTTTTATTACTTTGGACTATGTTGTTCGTTTTATAAACTTTCAAAGTATCAGTTTGTTTAATAATCCTTGGATATATCGGTTTGTAATTAAATTCACTATTTATAACATTACCTTTAAAATCATTGAATACTGTAAACACGCCATCAATTATTGAATCTTTGACAGTGATAGAATTTTGTTTTAAACTATCCTGGATCACTTCCTTTTTAACCTCCTTTTTAAGGTAGACGATTTTCGGAACTGTATTCAAATTAATTCCATGAGTTGAAACATAATGATTGAATATTTCTAAGGTGTCTATTTTTCCTTTTACAAAAGTAGAATCGATAACAGTTGTTGTTGTTTGGTGCGTGTAACCACCAAGACTAACTATTATTTTATCTTTTAAATATTCAATAGCTAAGTAAATTACAAACAGGGCTATTATTGAAATTATAATTTTGTAAATGTTTTTCATCTTCAATTATTTAATAGTCAATTTCACTTTGCGATCTGGTAACATTTCGAGCAAAGCATCTAAAGTATCTCTCGATTTTTTTACATCAATTCTATCGTCAGTATTTAAATAATCTATTTTTCCAGGAGCAATACAACCTCTTAATTCTTCCACAAAATTTGCAGGGTGTATTAAAATCCATGTCCTACCGGTTACATCTAAAATATGAATATGCCATTTATGCGCTTCTGACCATCTTTTTTCTACCCAATACACTTTAGGCTCAATACAGCTTACATTCTGTCTATTATCCTTCCAAGGAAGCTCCAACGTATCACATTCAAAAATTATTTGCTTAGCTGTTCCTAAACCAAACAGTTTTCCAATAGTTTGTACTTCTCCTTTAGAGTATCGATCTAGTAAAAGTTCTTCAATGAGTTTCATGATGGATTATTTTCAGAATTATCAGTATTTATGTTTGCCTTATTCTTAATGAAAACAGATATGTAAGAAATAACCTGTTGAATTTCATCAAGTATATCTTTTGAAAACACACCAGAGATAGAACACACAACAAAAACAACTTCATCCGGAGCATTCAAATAATTTTTCAATAATATTCCAACACACAACCCGACAAAAGCAGAAACAAACAACACCCCTAAAAATGCTCTAAAACTCATTGTATTTCTTACTCTATGAACAATAGCCCCTATCAAACCACCTACAATAAATCCACCATATTTATCTGCTAATGTTAGTAATACTGTTTTCATAGATGTTTTTTATAGAAGTGGATTGAATTATTAATGACTACGCTTTCATTTAAGATTATTTATTCAAAAATGAATAAATCGTGAAACAATGAAAAAAGTTCTAGTATCCTATTTCCGTAGTGTCATTTATTATTCTCTAGCTTGATTTATAATTTGCATTCCAATAAGTTCCATCATAAACAAACTCCCATAAATCACCATCATTTATAGCTACAGAACTTACCGCTGAACCTTTCATTAAAGAATGACCATTTCCATCAACAGTAACACTTGAATTAGTTCTCTTTACACAAAAAAACATTCCCTCAAATCCCCCTGATGGCAGACTAACAACAATAGGTGAAGAATTATTACATACTATATAATAATCATCACTTAAAATAGTGTAACTCGATGTCACTGTTTTAATACCCACCCTTAAACTTCCGGCAATTACTTTAGAGGTATCTACATATAAATTATTTATATATGTATCCTTGCCTTCTTCGCTCCCACTACCTCTAATGGATATTCTAGAGCCATTATTTAAATTTAGAAAACACTGCTCTAATATAAATTCTGACCATCCATACAACACGTTGGTCTCCATTGATATTTTTTTCTCTCCATCTTCTCCATAATATTCTAATCCTCCTCCTGTCGCTTCCAATCTCTCACCACTATCAGCAGTTTTAAGTAATCTTACCCCTAGATTTTCAATATAGGCTTGTTGAGCAAATAATAAACCTGTCGCAACATTTTCAAATTGAGATCCAAAATCATCCCAATAAGAAGGATTCCAAACAGAAATGGTAGCATCTATTCCTTTATAAATCTTATAATCTGAACCGTATTTAACAACATCTCTACGGTTATTGTTATTGTAATATGTGTTTGTAGCTAAAAAATCTCCTCTAAAAACAACACCTGCTCCAGCTATTCCTTCATCTCCTTTTATCTTAGTCCAAGTATAATCTGTAGCTATTTCACTTGCTAAACTACCTGAAGGTTTATTGAATGCTAACCCCAAATAAGGCTTTGTATTATCATCTGAAATACCGGATCCATTTAAATCATCAGCATATTTCCTCCAAACAATCAAGCTTTCTCCATCTACTCCAGTATTTCCTGTTTGACCTTTTTCTGCAGATATTTTCCAATATGTAGTATTGGTCGGAAGTTGACTTGTAGAAATATCATTTACATAAGTATATGTTGATCCTTGATAAGTCACCTGTTCACCTTTGTAATAAACATCCTCACTAGAATAATCGCCACGAAAAACCACAATTGGAAAAACATCACCCGATTCTGATTTTAGCTTAACATTTTTTAATGTCAATTGGTTAGGTGCAGTTACATTCCAATCCATGCTGCTAGTGGAGTTTCCAATTTTAAATTGATTTCCAGTTAAATCAAAAAAATTAAAACCATCTATAGATTGAATCCTCCCTGTCTTAATTGTATCACCAACTATATAAGTAATACCTTTAGTAAAATCAAAATCTCTTCTATCATCAATCACGTTAAAAAGGACACCCAATTGAAACAAGAAATACCCAGCTTCATCTTCTACTTTTTTTTGTTCAGTCGATATATACCAGGTACCAACAAGCGAAGTTTTACTACATTTTGCAAAAACATAATATGTACTGGTTGGAACAAGTGTATTAAAAGAAGCAGCTGGAACATTCCAAATATAACCTAAACCTTCAATTGAAATTTGGTTATGCACTAATTGACCGGCTGAAATGCTTAATGAATTTTCATTTCCTCCTGCATTTGTTTCTATTCTTACGTCTAACAATCCGAAATCACCCGATTTAAAACCATTGGTAATCATTGAAGTTTCAATCGATAAAGGTTTAATATTACCCATATCAAAATAACCATCAGGATCATAAACAAGACTCTGTAATTGCCTTGTTCTATTTACTGCTATTCGATTTCTTTCAATTGAGGACCTGTCTATACTCCTAGTCCTAATATTTGTATCAACTGCATTTTTTATAAGTCTTTCTTGCTCCGTATATGGAATAAAATTAGCTATAGTCGCTTTAATATCGTTTGGATTTACGAGAGGATAAGAGATTTGAGAAACGTGAATATCTTTATCAATTCCTAAATTAGGATCCAACAAATTAACTGTATCAGCCACATTTAGAGAAATAGCATTATCCCGAATATACTTTTCGTCTAAATCCAAAGAATACGTAACTCTAGGCACGCTATTTTCATCTAAATATTCTTGTGTTTTAGCCTCTAAATCTGTTTCAGCAGCATCAATATATGATTGCGGCATATTTATATCAACCAAAATATATTCATCGCCTATTTCTGGTTTATTCAAATCATTAGGCAACTTATAATCATTGGCTTCTTCCAATTCTATTAATGTGTATTCTTTTACTGAATTGTCATATTTAAATTCAAACTCATAACCAGCTAAAGAACCTGACTTAAAAACTATCTTTTGAGGAACACCCTCTAAAAGATGATCATTAATATTAAAATCTAAACTTGAATCAAATACTTTAAAAATATTTCCAGGATCAATTGCCGAAACTGTTCCAGTTCTTTGAGGAAAAATAGAATCATCAGTAAAGACACCCTCCCGAATACCATATAATTCAACATTAGATTCTAGCTTCAAATCATTAAAGACTAATCTTTTTTTCCCTCCACGATAATCAAATTTTAAATTCTTAGCAGCTCCAAAACCAAAAACTCTTGTAACGATATTTGCATCACTCATAGCGTTTCTAGTTAAAGAATACAGGCCTTTTCCTCTACCGTACTCAAAACTTAAAGTAGTGTTTACACCAACAGTTTTAGCCAATGTAAATGCTTTTCCATCCAACCTCCATTCTAATTCAAATTCCTTAACAATTGTATTTAAAGCATTTCTACAATTCTGTGATGAAAAGACTATTGTTTTGCTTTCAGTCGACTCGATAGTTGCTATGGACCAACCTGTATCAACAGCATTCAAATTAATAAGCAGTAAATTTACTAGGTCTTCAGCGGTACCATGATATGAAAAATCAGCAGCCCCTTCATCCATGAATATTTTATTGTAAAGATTGTAAATCACATCTTCAAAATGAATAATGTACTCATATTGAAAATTGGAAATCTTTTTACAAGATGGAGCTTGATTTATATAATACTTCTCTCCTTTCCACTCAATGTAATCTCCAATTTGAATAGGTAAAACATTAGTAACAAAAAAGGTTGATGTTATTCTTTTTTCTCCCATAAATCTATGGAAGAATTTAGTTTTATCATCAATTGAAACTGATGCTACTTCAACAGAATTCCTAAGGATTGATAAATTCATTAATTTAAAACTTCTATATATTCAAAAATTTATGATGTACCTCGTTCACTGGATCTACTTTGTATTGCCCCCAATCATTTGGGAAATAATCCAAGTATCTATCATCATAAAGTAAATCTATTTCTGTATTGCCGTTTTTTTCTTCTACTACAGTAACAGTATATTTATGAGTTGGTACTTTTACTTCTTCAATTGTTTCTGATCCTAAGCCATCAATCAATCCATTAACTAAATTTTCAGGAATTAAATATTTTGCTATATGTTTATTTATTGCCGCCATTTTTATCTACTAGTTATGGTTATAAATTCTTCGTCTGTTTTGTAAATGCTATCTACTGCCATCAGTGCAATTTCTCCGTTACCTCTAGGATCAGCTTCACTGGAATAGTGATAAGGCATAAAATCAGCATCTAATGCTATACTTCCAGCTTCTGCAACATCTGCAGTTAGAGCTTTTTTGATTCCTCCAATAAACACCCTGTTTTCTATCTCTGAAAAATTAATAGCCACATTGTAAATACCGCCATCCGCAAATGTTTGCAAACATTTAACGTGTCTCATTAATACATTTCCTTTATATAAATAAGCTTCAAATTCAGTATCGTTGTAATTTATAGTTATGTAGTTACCGGCAGATTCATAGGCCGCATGTCTTGTAGTTACACCACTTTCAAATAAAAATTTGATAATAAAATTAAACTCTCCTTTATCTAAAAATCCTGTAACTGTTGGAAATTTGCATTTATCGCCTAGTCTAGTAACTATAGCACCAGTAGTTTTAGCATAGCTTTTAAGACTAGTACCCGCCACTAAATTTAAACCAGTCATGAACACCTTTTTATTAGATTGGCTATCATCCTTCACAATTCCGTTTGCAGAGAGATTAGCCGTTCCTGTTGTACCCTTTCCATATATCCGGTATAGGCCACCTCCTACATATTGAGTAAGACAATTTGCACTCGGTACTCTAGTACCTCCAATCACTATTGAGAAATCATTGGTAATAGCCCCTGAACTCCCAATTACAGGCTCCGAGAAGTCATCCAACATAGCAAATGCTGAGAATACGTGGTCTGTTTCTGATACAGCAATACCACAATATCTATAGTTTGTATGCCCATCACCGTCTAACACAATTCCATTTGTAACTGCATCTGCATTTAAAAAAGGAATTGCTCTACTTTCATAAATAATATTTGACTCAGAACCTTCCGCAACCGTCGGCTCTGAGTTTTTAACTCTCTGAATAAATGAATCTGATTCAAACTTATAAAAGGGAACTCTTTCACCATTTACTTCTCGGTAGTTAATTCGTAATTTATCTACAACTTCCTGCTTCTGATTTCCGAATTTATCTATAAACGCTCCTCCTCCACCTGTAAAAAATGCGTTAGCTGAACCGTCTATTGGAAGAGCAGCAGGAACAAAACTATCTGCTTGTAAAAATGGCGCAATCAATATTCCTGCAGAATTATTTTCACCTAATATTTTTTCTAAAGCTATTAAGTCGATTGTTGTTCCTCCTTCTAATTGACTAACCGTATCAGCTATAGTATAAGCAGTAGAACCTGTTAGCAATGTCTGGTGCCTTCTGTCTACCTCCGTTTTATTTTCATTTATAAATTCTAAGTTTTCCACTGCTTTTTCGTCAACAGCTTCAATAGCTTCGGTCAATATCAACTCTCTAGCATCAGCACTTTCAATAGTTTCTCTTAAACCAATAGCAGTTAGCAGTGAAGTTAAAGTCGAATCATCCTCAGAATCTTCATTGGCTATCCAAGCGGCAATTTCCTGCAACGTATCAAAGGCTTCTGGTGCCGATCCTTTCAATGCTGAAATTTGTTCATCCGTATAAATCTTGGTGTCAAATGTTACTAGTGTTCCAGATTCATTTGTAAAACTAATTACATGATTGTTTACGGTTAAACTTGTAACTGTTTCAGCAGCTTTTGCTGCAGCAGTAAAATCACTAATGGTAGCTGCTAACTGTGTACCTGTATGATTTGCTCTTGGCACGGATGCAGCTATAGCTTCAGCTTTAGCCGCTGAAATTCCTCCAGCAGTATCACTTGGCACATTACCCATTTTTGCCTTTTCAGCTGCGGTGTACCGTTTCGTATCTACTCCATCAGCTAAATCATCAGTTGTAAATGCTTCCAATAACTGACTAGAATCTAATGCTTCTACTTCGCCATTGTCAGTGTTACCAACCATTATTTTGTAGCCTTTTTTAAATAAGACCATTGGATTCATCGGATTATCTCCTTCCCAAAAATTTAATACTCCCATAATTCTAGTTTATAATTATTGCATTGTTATTATTATCTGCAATAGCATCCCCATTGTTATCTACCAATTGCATTTCATTTTCATATATATATCCTCTATCATTTACTAAAAGCTCACATCTCATTTCTGCAACTGCCTTATTTGAAAAAACTTTGATATTTTTTACATTAAATCCATTTATAGCCCAAACTTGCCTACTGGTCATATCCATATTTAAGTGATGTAAACCTTCTGAAGCTAAAATTGTATGAAATTGGGCTATTCCTGTTTTTAGATCAGAAAAGGAATCGTGAATAAAAACCAAATCAACATGGACTTTTTGCAGATCTTCTTTTGTTAGTTCAAACCCTTCTTTTCCATAAACTGAAAAGTTTTGTTTTTTTGTTCCTGGTCTATTTAAGTTTTTGTCTGTTTTCTTAACCAAGGCACCAAAGCTTTTAAACGGAATTCCATTTAGGCCAAGCTCGTTGTATTGATTTCCTGTTGGAAGTACCTCATTAGGAACTGCCGCAACAGGCTCACGAAAAGGGATCATAACTTTGCACCAACCTTCAGACAAATAATCAACATTGATTTCTTCTTTTACATAAACCTCAAAAGTTCCATATGGCGTTTCAAAATCCACCAAATCGGTAAAAGCATTTATTACTTTGTAAAATGCTTTCAAACGATAAACTGCACTTGATCTATCAGCTGATTTCAATAATGCATAAAACTTAATATCTCTACCTTCAAACATAATTTCACTTGCCGCAACATAAGGCTCAACACCGTGTTGATCTGGCCATGAATGAAATGTTTTTCCCATACGTTTTGGCATGTCCAAAACACCTGTTACAGCAATGTTACTGTTTGGTGCTTGACTTGCTATAAAACCATAGTCTGAAAGTAATATGTCGTTTAATTTATACATCTAAATATGCCCCATATCCCGAGCTGATTGACTAGGTGTTGTGTTCACTATTAAAGTTTCAGTTTTAGAAATAAGCGTATCAAGTCTAGACACTGTATTGGCCGTATTAATCACTATCTGCGAAAGATGCCTTTCACTATCTTTTGCATACGAATTGGATACAGAATACGCTACAGCTTCTTGCTCCGCTAACGCCAGTAATCTTTTTGTATAATCATTTTGCCCCCTAAACAAACCCTCTAAAACACTTCCTGTTTCTTCTGTAATTTCTCTTCTTACTGAACCTGTTAGCCCTTTTTGTTCGCTACTTCCAAAATCAAGACCTAAATCTTCTGTTGTTTTTTTAATTGCTTCCCAATATTGTTCAGTCTTTTTTGCATTTTCTTCAGTCCAAGCTCTTAATTCCGCCAAATCTTGGTCCGTAAAATCAGCAACCCCAACACCTGCTTGAAGTGCTTCCAACTTTTTTTGCTCTCGCTCTAAACTTCTTTTTAACTCCGCAATTCTTTCCTTTTCTACTAAAACTTCTTGCTTTGTCTTTCTAGATGGAGTGTTCTCCCATTCGTAAACAGAACTTTCGTATTCTTCCTTTATCGCCCTTACTTTTTCTTCTTGGTCGAGTGCCAAGGAAGCATCGGTATCATAGAGCTCTGCAAATTTGTCGAGAAACTCCTTCGATAGCGGCTCGAGGTGTTCCTTCTTAAAAGTTTCAAGAATGGCATTTCCAACAATATCTTCAAAAGCATTAGCAAACGATTCTATTGCACTTTCACCATCCTTTAAGCCTTCAAAAATATTATCCGCAAAAGTATCTCTAGTTGTTGATGTGATAAAAGCATCATACTCTTCTTTTAACTCAATTATTTCTTGTTTAGCAGCGTCTGCATCAGCTTGAAATTGTTCCAGTTTGGCTTGATCCGTTCCACTTCCTGTTCCTTTTTTACCAACCTTAATTCCAAAAACCTTAACAGCTTTTCTCGCTTTACTTTCAGCTTCTTGAGCTGCTTTTAATTTCTCCTCTTTTTCCTTTATACTGTTTATATAATTGAGCTTTTCTTTAGCCTGGTTTACTCCTACTGTGTTTTTTATGTTATTGGAAATCTGAATAGAAATTTTTTCTAATTCTTTAATAGCTTCCTCAAATTTTTCTGTATCAGAAACTACTTCCACGGTTAAAGCACTGTTTAAAACAGCTAAACTTCCTCCAACAATATCTCCACTTGCAATTCTCCCAACACCATCAGCAACACCCGACAATTGCCCTAATAATTCAGCTACACCTTCTTCTCCAAATTTGGAAAATAAACTTTGAGCATCCCCTAAAGCTGAAGAAACTAAACTCATTTGATTTGCCAGCTCTTCACCGAATGACTTAGCTATTCCGGTAACATTATTCTCTAATTGTTTAATCTCATTTTGTGTTGCTACACTGGCTTTTCCTCCAGAGACAGCAGCTTCCTTTTTTGCCTTTTCTTTTGCTGTTTTTAACCTTGCTTCAGCTATTTTCTTTTCATCTCGTAACTTTTTAAGTCCCAACAGGCTTAAAAAATCATAATTGTTTTCTTCTATTTTAATAAGTTTCTCACCAACACCTTTAGCTTGATCCAATTCTTCTTTCTTGAATTGAACTTTAATAGCAAGTTTTTCACGTTCTATTTCATTAGTACTCGATGCTAATTCTTTTTCTAATTGTAGAAGTTCACCATTTAGCGTTTTGACTGATTTCACATAATCAACATATTGTGTAGAATCTATTTCAACCGCTCCTTTAACCACCCCTTCTATTGCTCCTTCTTTTACCCTGGTACCTGCTCCTGCTTCTAAGTAAAGTAGTTTTTCAGCCGTTGTTTTCGCTGCTTCTAACTTTTTATTTAGATACTCTTGATAGCTCGAATACTGAAGATTTAAACCTTCTTTATATTTTTTTGCATCCGTTTCAAAACCATTATGAACGAGTTTTTCATAAGAATCATATGCTTCTTTTTTCTTTGCTAAAGACTCCTTCAGTTTATCAGTATCCAAAAGATTAGTTTTTGGATCTTCACCTCGCTCAACCAATTCAATTCTTTCCTTAGCAAATTTTCTAGCTGCAACTTGTACTTCTGACAAATCAGAAATAGCTTTATCCTTATTTAAGAATTTATCGAATATTGATTTATCCTTTGCATAATCAACAGAACTTATTTGGAATATTTCTTTTTTAGTTTTTTCTATTTCCTCTAAAATTACAGTTCGTTTATTCGAAGCATCAACCAATAATTGATTTGAAGAACCTTTAAAAAGTTTTATGAAATTTTCATCACTTGATGATAGAATTTCTTTGACCACATTGTCAATATCAGTTCTCATTTCATATAAGGATAGTTTCAATTTATCCCTTTCTTTTTTTCCTCTTTCTATTGCTTTTTCAAAAGTATTCTTCAAAAACGAGTTCACATTTCCTTCAATAGCATCATTGGAAAAACCAGGAATACTAATTGTCCCTCCAATTCCTTTGGTTCTAAAAATATCAGAATTGTAATTGGTTAGAATTTCTTTAACCTTCTTGCCTTTTTCGATTACATCTTCTTGACTCGAAAGGACCTCTTGCAATTGATCTCTTACTGGATCATATTCATTCCCTTGAAAATCTCCTATCTGAAATTCGACAATATCTTGATTCAGCTTGTTTTTAAATTCTAAAATACCTTTTATCGCGTCTTGATATAACTTTTGATGCTCGGCAATATCTTCTTCTTTTTCTGCTATAATTTTTCTTTCAGCAATTAAAGTATTGTATTGATTTATATTATCTGATAAAACTTTATAAGCTTCAGCCTCATTATTAACTCCCTCAACTAATGACGGACTAATAGATTTTAACTCTTTAACAATCTCAATTCTCTCCTCTGCAGATGAGTTTGCATCATTGTATTTAAGAAACAAACTATTTACTGTTACCGCCTCTTTTTCAATTGACTTTATCGAATCATCAACAGATTCTATAATAGAATTCAAATCTCTAGCAATGCTAGTGCTCATTTTCAAAACAGAATTACCAATTCCAATTGTACTAGCTTTAATTCTATTTCCAAATATCTTCCACTGATTCTCATGATCATTCAACATTATATCGGCAGCTCTCTGAGTTGCTCCCAAAGTATTGTTATAAGTTTTCAAATCTGCTTTTGCTGATCTGGCATTTTTTCCAGAAACAGCCAAAATTGCTTGTACCGCTTCAATAGATCCAACTTGCTTCTTTATTGCTGTTTGACTTCCATTCATTTCATCAAACAATGCGCTCATGTTTTGTTGAAATGTTTTAGTACCATCTAACTTACCTGCCTCACTTAAACCAACTATTGCTGCCCTAATTTGTGTCATAGCTTGAGCCGTAGGAACACCTTGTTTGGTTAGTGTCGCAACAGTACTCAAAATCTCATTTAATGGAATATTTGAAGCCGCTGCAATTGGAGCTACTTGAGAAATATAAGCGGCCAATTCGGTAAACGTTGTTTTACCTAATTTCACAGTGTTAAAAAGCGCATCAGAAACTTCCTCTGATTTTTCCGCCTCTATTTTATATGCGTTTAAAACAGTTGTCAGACCATCGGCTGCTGTTATAGTATCGGTAACACCAGCAACTGCCGCCTTAGATGCAACCTCTAATAATTCTAATCCTTTTGCTCCATCATAGCCAGCTGAAACAATTTGGTAATAAGCGTTCGCTAATTCTTTAGGTTCATCTGGACTTATTTTAGACAATGAGAAAACGTCTTCCGAAATTCCCTTAAAATTAGCTTGAGTTGCAACCGAAATAGTTTCAACTTCTTTCATGGCATGCTCAAACTCACTTGCTAGTCTGTATGCATCATTTGCTATTAATGTAAAGGCAGCTGCAGCTCCAATTGCTAAAGCAGCAAAAGGATTTATTTTGGAAATATCAGTCGCCATGGATTGAATAATCCCAACTCCCTCTTCCTTTCCTTTAAGAAGTCCTGAATTATCTAATCCAGTTGAAAAAAACAATGAATTTTCACCCTGTACTGCCATCTAAAACGCTTTAGAATAAAAGTACTTTCACAAGTCTCTTAAAAGAAGTATTTTAGATGTCCAATCCCGTAGTGTCATTTATTTTATGTACTCACTTTCGTTTACTAAAAACAAGTCCAAGAACTTCAAAATCGCTTTAGATTTCGCTAAAGAATTGAACTGTGTTATAAAGGGAGAATTGATTACAATTAATATTCCTGAAGAATCTATCATTAATGCATACGCTATGATTAGAACACTGTTTGGTTTCATCCAAAATTGGAAAGGAACAAAGGCTACTTTTAGAGGTAAAGAAGTTCATCCATATCAATTTATATTGCACGCTCATCAAACTGGTGAATGCGCTTCTATTACTAATTATGACAAAAAAAATTGCCTTACTAACCGATCTTCTGTCGGTTGGTCCTGCAAAAAATTAGATAACATTTATTATGATTTAACCGGTAATGGAAATTATAAGACCAATGGAAAATATTGGTACAATTACGGTTACTTTAAGGGCAAAAAATGGATTATAGACAAACAACAATTGGCTATAAAACTAATGAATCAGGTTTCTTTAAAAGGACTTGATCTTTGCCCACACTTTGACCAGAATAATTTAAGACACGCCATTGAAAATTTGCCTGAATTTATTATTCCAGATGATATTACTTTTAAAATTTTCTATGAGGAAAAATATATCAAAGGAGAAAAAATAATGGTGCCTAATAATATTAGACACCAAACGAATAATTTTAGTAAATTAATCTCTACACATTCAAATTAAACTTGATGTTTTCACCTCTTAAAAGTCTTTTTGTGTTTGTAATATTATTTTGATAAATATGTACATTTCCTAGCATTAGAGTAATACTTTTTAAGGGTAAATTTATCTGCCTAGATATTAAATATAAATGATAAATATCTGAGGGCAATCCCAATGAAGCATCACTACTTCTTTGATATGCCGTCAACACTAACTTATTATTTTCTATCTGAAACTGGATTAAAGAAAGACAGGGTTGCTGATTAGTTTTTGCATCATTTGCTCCTAAAAACAAAACATAATTTTTAGATGTTCTTTTCTCCGAATTTACTTTTTCAATTAATTGAGGTAACTGTTCAAAATAAGTAGGATAACTATTCACTAAAATCGAACCACAATAATCCCACCAAGTGACACCTATTTTATTGTATTCTTCAATATTTCTTTCCCCTAAAATAAATAGTTCCAACTCACTCTTCAACTTATTTCTAGCCAAAGGATGCCCCTCTAAAATATCTAGTAAATCAATTGGTTTTAATTCTAATTTTTGATTGTGCAAATACTTTATTCCTCCTTTGTTATTTTGTTGGCTCTTTCCTTTTTCTAAAATTTTCGTAAGAATTTCGTGATATTTATTCATGTGCTTTTATGATATTAATTATTATATTTGGCCCTCTGACTACTTACTACAAAACCACACAAGCAATCGAAGGTATTTTCCTCCAGCAGCCTGTGTGGTTCTTGTTTAAAAAGTGGTCAGAGATTTTTTAAAGCTGGGGGATTTTTATCCCCCTCTACTATTTCTTGATTTCTATAGCTCCTTCTTGCAAAACAACAAAATCAGATTCTTTGCAAGAAACCGTAACATTGTCCCAAGCTTCAATTCTAGAATACCCTTTGCCTATTATAATTGATTCATTAAAACCTTCCGCCATACAACCGTTCACAGTTGTTTTAGCTTGATCATATAGCTTTACGAATGTAGTATCATAACATTTAGATTCTGATTGCTCAAACTGTACAATTAAACTATGTCCGGAAACTTCAGCTTCTGCTGATCCAAAAAGAATTGCTCTTTTGTTTTTGATAATAACCTTGTCCTTTAAGTAAATATTGTGAGCTGCTAATTCTTCAATCGTAAAATTATTTAGTAAATATTTCGATGAAATTACTTTAGTTTGAATAAGCCATTCCATATTATCAAACATAAGTTCCCAAACCTCTTGTTCATTATAAGTTTCATGCAGCTTTTTAATTTTCAACCAAAACTGAGCACACAATAAATCCGGATTTTCAGACATCTTTTTTAATACTTGGTAAACTCCTAAAAATGCTTCTTTCATTTTGCTTTTCCTAAAATTGTAAATAAATCATTCTTTGCTCCTTCCTTTTCTTTCTTCTTTTCCGTTCTCGACTTAGGAATTGAAGCTGATAACATTAATCCATTCTGAAACGAGATTTCGTACATTACTTCTTTGAATGAAAACCCGAAATGGGTACAAAGCCCACCAATATGAGCAAACGGATTAAACCTATCTATTTCTTCTTGGTCATCATCATCGGATTTGAGTCTTTTGCAATTTGGAAACAACTCAAAAAAAAACCAGGATTACACTTTACAGCGATCTCTTGAATTATTTGTTTTAGCTCAATTAGTTCAACATTTTTTCTAATAAAATCAACGTACCAATCTGGAAAATTTATTTCTTCATGAGCTAAGACTGAAATAACCTGAGCTATTTCCGTCTGAAAACTTGTAATTAATTTTAGATCAACTTCCTTTGAAAAAACATCATCCTGAACATTCCCAAGAATATCTGCACACAAGCCCAGTACATAAGGTGTAGGTGGTTTAATAGTAAAAGAGATTTCTTTTTTCTTCTTTATTTTGCTTGGAAGCATGGAATTATTCCTTACCGATATTTTATAAGTTGTCGGTTTCCGAATGAATGCTTGAATTAAGGCTTGTTCTTTACTCATAAGCTATATTCAAAAAAGCGTGTTGCGCACAATGTCAACACGCTCTTTAATTATTTAATAACTTCTATAACTATAGATCTTCTACTGTGTAAGGACTACCCTCCACACCTGATGCTGTTACTGGGATGTTTGCCGTAAAAGTAATATCTACAGCTGGCAATGCATTTTTGGTAATATTTCCTTGAACTTTAGCTTCAGCATGAGCATAAGGAATTGTAATGACTCTCGTTTTTCCATTGTTTGGAAGCGAGGTCAGCACCAATGACAAATAAATGCTTGATTTTTTCTTTGGGGCCGAATATTTATCATCCGCAAAAGTTCCTCCCATAAGCATTGGATATTCACTTAACGGAACACCTAACAATCTTAGTTTCACTGAAGCTGGAGTAGTTTCCCCATCAACAGTTAGATAGTTTTCGTTATTTTCTGTTTTTAAAATTTCTGTTGCTGTTACTTCCCCTTCGAAACTAACAGAATTTACTTCAACGTCTTTGAATTCTACTAAAGCTGCACTCACAACACCGTCACCAGGTACTCCAATTTCAACTTTACCAACTCCTAAAATATTATCTGCTTTTGACATAATTTATAATGTTTGATATTTTAATTTAATATTTAAAAAATGTGTATTCTCTCTTTCTTGATCTTTCAAAATGACTCCTGGAGAATCAATTTCAAAAAACACGTAGCTATGATCTTCAAACAAACTTTGCTCTTGGCCATTTACAATCATGGTAATATCATAATCAACCGCTTTTTTATTATCTAACAAGGGAAGAATGATATTTGACAACTCTTCAAACCTTTTGGTGTTTGCTAATCCCGATTTCAAATCCTTTAAGTACAAATTCACGTTTAAAACCCCTCTCTGAAGATAATCACCTCCAATAGTTAAAACGTTTATTGTAATATCTTCAAGACCTTTTTTGGGCGCTTCTACTTTGTAAATACTCCCACTAATAGAACTTCTAACTACTTCGACATTCAATAAGTTTCTAGCTGCATTAATAATGTTAAAGACTGATTTCATTCCATATAGATTTTAATTCACTTGCTTCAGGTTCTGAGCCTGAAATAACATCATAGCCTTTCGCTTCTACATATCTTGAGTATTCCATTCCGGCAACTCCTATTAAAACAAATCCTGAAGGATAGAGATCAGACAATTTAGCAGCTACTTCCTTCCCTTTCGAGCTTCCATCATTGCTTCTTTCAAAATTCTCCTCAACAACAACTCCATCTTTTAAAATAATGTAACCAATCGAAGCTCTAAGATTCCCTGTTCTATCTCTGTAAGTATTAAGCAACCTAGCTTTGTTTACAAACTCCTCTCCCAAATACCTCAAAGTCTCCAAAGCTTTCCATTCAGCTCTTTCATTAAGCTGATCAAAAGCATTCAGAATACGAGAATTCTTAAAAACTGCGTCTATTCCACCCATATTTCACAATGTCTTTGGTATGGAAATATTTGAACTACCGTTAATTCTTTTCCTTCATACCTTAAATAATGTCCATCCTTTTCAAATGGACCAATATCAAATAATGGTGTAAAAAACTTTGCTGAATAGTCAAGCTTTTTATTTCCTTCATTTGGTTCATATCTTCCAATAATTGGAATTTCGACAGGCTCTATCTCAACCGCATCTCCATGAGCATCAAGCTGAGTTCCTTTTTCGTTTTCAGCTGTCTTTATTACCAGTATTGCAGAATGTGGATATCTTACCATGGGCTTACTGATTCAATACTTCCTTGAGTATCTTTTAAATCATACAACTTATCATCACCATGTTTAGTGTAAATCTTGATTGCCAAATCTTTCAATAACTCTCTGGGATAAGTGACCGACAAACTTCCTTCTTGAAAATCAGGACTTGTCATTGCCTCCACATACAAATCAGCAGTTACCAATTCAATTTGTTTCAAAGAACTAGAAACATAATTGTCCGCCCCATTTAAGGAGCGGTCAATTAATGCTTTGTCAACCGTAACACTTGGAAACGATTGAAATAATGCCTTAGCTAATATGACATCTTTGTTCGTCATCTATTAGGCCCAAGTTGTTTTCAACGTGTTCAATTGATAAATTGATTCAACGTCATTTAAAACTGGTAAAGCATAAGACTGAACAGATGTGAACTCTGCCAAAGGCTCGTTTGTAGAAAACTTAGACAACAACATAATATCATCTGCTTTCTCATATACAACTCCTGCAACCGGTCTTCTTTCTTCTGCACAAGTACCATAAGCTAAATCTCCAACTTCCATAGAATTTAACAAAGTAACCTTGCCTTCCTCCCATGGAGTGATAGCCGTTTTCTTACCATTTTTCTCTATTTGAACGCTAGAATCCACAATAACAATCTGCATTCCATAATCCTCCAGCATAAACATATTTGCTTTTGACAAAGAAGGGACTATCGTATTTGATCCTGCTAAATTTAAATAAGCAGCATACCTTTCTAAAACCTGGGCTGTTTTCTTGAATTGATTGAAAGAAGTTGGAGACATTAAAATATACTTTAATTTGTCTCCTTTTTTTCTCGCTTTAGTTTGAATTGCTTCTATATCATCCAATGGCTTAGCGGTTGCTGAAGTCTCCCATTTGACAGAAGCTCCTCCTCTATTGGCTGAAGGAATAGCAAACTCCAATCTATTTGTTGTTCCGGTATTATTTTCTGAAGTAATAGAAATTGTACCTGTAGACAAGGCTTGTAGTGCTAATATCTCTAGTCTGGCATGTATTCCATGAATACATTTTTTAACATCTCCAAAAAGTAGTTTTACCACTTCCTTAGTACTTGTACCTCCTGAATCCAAAGCAATCATAGTATCTATGTTGTTCATTTCAGATTCTCTTAGAGACAATTTCATCCCCATTTTTGGAATATCTCCTTCAGACTTAGATATACTATCTCTTTTCTTTAAAGGCAACGGAGAGTCAACAGCAACAACATCGGCAGCAGAAATAGAACCACGACCAATTAAAGATTCAAACTTTAATGTTGGTTCGTACTTCTTTTTAAACAGAGCTTTGTAAAAGTACTCTGGTTCCCCTTTTTTATCATCTATTTTTGTTACTAGTGCTGTTACTAAACCTTTGAAGTATTTCTTCACAAACACTGGAAATAATGATCCTATTTTCATCTATTATTCTTTTATAAATTGTTAATTATTACTCTTGATAGAATCTAATCAATGGCAATGCTGTTTTCACATCAGCATTAATTGGATTTACCAAAGCCGCTTCATTTACTGTTCCTCGAACCATAATACCAACTGAAGGATCTTCAACTGTTTTTGTTCCCAAAACAACACCAACTGCTTTGTCTCCATCATTTACAATTGCCTGATCAGCTGTAACTGCTGTACCGATAGCAACATCTGTAGTTACTGAATCAAAATTTTCATCAGTTGTATCAATTGAAGTAATTGTTCCAGACAACACTTCATCACCTACTCTTAAGTAGTGCCCTTTTTTGAACTTCACAACCTTTACACTGTCTGCAGCATCTTCAAATACTACTCCACTAGAAAGCGGTTTGTAGTCTGGGTCAATGAAAACTACCGGCGTTCCTGCCTGTACTTCTTCAGCTACCAAACCAGCAACGTTTAAAGTCTTTCCTCCTGGAATCCCTTCTAAATTACTAACGATCACTATCGAATCATTTGGATAAGTGATGTCTGTGGTTTTTATTCCTGACATTTGTCTTTATTTTTTAGTTTATAAATCGTCTACAATGTCTGCTAACTCTTGTTCGCTCGCTCCTTCACCAGATCCCCCCATCGGAAATGGACCTCCAACACCACTTGAAGCCACAATTCCTTGTTTAACTTCTGTAAAAACTGATTCCACTCCTTCAATCTGATCCTCTAAAGATGTTTCACTTTCAAAATCAAAATGTTTAATAAAAGCTTTTGGGATTTTTTTACCTTCCAACAGTTTTTCGGCTGTTTTAGTTTTCTTAGATAATGCTTCAGCTGCATCTCTTTTCTTATTGGTTTCTTCCATTTCCCTCACTTTCTTCTCCAAAGGAGTTTCTTCTTTTGGGGCTTTTCCTTTTTCTACAAAATCCCATTGATCTTTCAAATTATCTTCTCTTTTTTGAGTAGCTGCAGTCACCTTTCGGTCAAATTCGCTTTTGAAATTTGGGTTCTGTAAAACTTCATCTAAGGTTGTTGGTAATTTCAATTCAAGTTTATCCGAGATACCCTTGAAAGGTTCGGCAATAACTGCCTTGAATTCTTCTGAGTCCTCAGTTAGCCCTGCCGATAACAGTGCAGCGCTGAGTGCTGCTAATAATTCTGGATTCATGCTACTATGATTTAGTTTGACATTTATATTAACTCAAATGTAAACTCGCAGCATAGGAAAATAAAGGGATTGCAAGGCGCTATCCCGTAGTGTCGTTTATTTACTATAGATTATTCTTTCTAGTGTTCTTTTATTACTAAAGACTAAAAAATCAGACAATTCATTTAAAATCTGTTGTCGATTTATTCCTGGATTTATTTTTTCTTCCCTTTCAATATAACGCTTAACAAACTTTCGTCTATTATCAATTTTTACTGGATCTCTTTGCATTGTTAAATATTATTGATTCCGTTGTTTTCTCAGATAGAAACAAGAAATTATTAGACAATTCGTTTATAATTGTATCAATATCGCACTCTTGAAATTCAACCAAGAACCAGCTTACAAACAAATCTCTTTTTGCTGTAGCCTTGGAAGGCAATCTAATCCCTTGATCACTTACATACCGCTTAAAAGCCTTCATGACCGTTAGTTGGCGCTCAAAAATCTTATCCGACATTGAATTCATTCGTTTTTTTTGTATTTTTGTGTTTATGACTGATGTACAACCTATTAAGAAAAATATCTTCGCATTTAATCCTACTAAACAGGAGTTGATGTACATCTTTGACGTCTATATTTCTCAAGAGGAATACGAACTTAGCACCTCTAAAAATCTTGACAATTATTATATCTGTGTATTGGCTCAAAAACGAAAAGACACAGCTACATTTGACAAGTATTTTGACCTGCTTAGCATTGAATCCAAAAGGAATTTCGAAAGAACTTTTAGTCATTAGTTTACCTATTTATAATTTTAATAAAATACTCTGGATCCTCATTGAAATTATGAACGGTTCTTATATAATCAGTTACATTGTTATCTTTTAAATACTTGACTAATATATCGTGAATGTCTTCATATGGCAAAGTCTGAATACGATCCTTAAAAAATGCCAACGTTTTCTGTTCATCAATTCCAAACTTATTCAACGTATATCTAAAATTTGATAATAGATTAGAATACCCATATCCTTCCTCTATCACCTTAGTTTTATGGATAGCCTTTCCTCCTAATTTTGAAATGAAGTCATCATAAGTATGCCGTGCACAAAACTGATTAATGATTTCCATCGATACGGTTCTTTGATGGTTTTTACGCCTAACATTTGCCCATCCTCTAGCTTGAGAATGTCTTAACTCATGCCACATCGCTTCAAGTGCATATTCTTGGTTAAAAGTAAAGTCCCCTTTATTTTTTATCGTGGTTAATGCTTCTCTAAAGTCTTCCAATGGACTAAATGTATCTCCTTTAGAATTCATTCTAAAAGTCCCTTTCCTTATTCCAATCGAGTTTCCATCTTCTATTGCATACGTCCCCGTTCTAGTATTATATGACCTAGAGTTGTGCATCAAGCCTCTAAAACTTTTTGAAAAACTCACCTTCTTCAATCCTCCATTAAAATTCTCTGGGAATTCTTTCGCAAACTCAAACAAAGTATTTTTCACAGATTTATCATTAAACTCTTTTACGTTTTTAATGAACTTACTTGTATTAGTTTCTAATGGTGCTTCAATCTTTTTAGGAATTACAGCTTTAGGCTTAGGTTTAAGTTTAACCGCTTTCTTAGTAGATCTGGCAGCTTCCTTTTTTAGATTAGCTCCTAAATACTTTGGATTGTCTGAATAAAAATAAGGCTTAGATTTTTTAATTTTATCAAGATTTCCTGCCAAAAACTTAATCGCCTTACTTGGTATTTTGGTAACTTGATACCTACCATCAATCTTACCAGTATTCATGTATGAAATAAACTTATCCTTTGGCAATCGGATAGTAGTTGTGAAACACAGGCAGTTTGGATGCCACCCTGTAAACTTGAAATCCTTTGGATATTTTCCTTGCAATTCATCACAAATATCATAAACTAAATGAGAATTTGAAAGATTGACTTTTACTCCAACTACAAAAGGCATTTGTTGAACTCTTAAAAAATCAGCTGTTCGATAGGCTATATTCGTTTCATTTCTTGAAAGTCTTAATGCATTCTTATAACTAGATCTATAAACGCCTTTTCCTGGGTGATAGTTCTTAGCCGGATTACTCAAAATTAGCTTCCCTGTTTCTTTATCTCGAATTCTTCGGTATCTTCTATTTGGTTCTTTAAGATATTGTTTCAAATCACTTGCCATTTTCACAGCAGAACGCCCCTCAATCACACCAGACGAAAGCAAAGATTCCAATTGACTTTTTGTTTGACTATTCAAATTCCAAACCCTATCACTAAGCTTAAATCCTCCTGCAGTTCTAGTTTTAAAAGCTTCGAGGGCAGCTGTATTCCTTAACATCAATCCATCAGAAGAAACACCGGTACCTTTTAAATAATCTTTTGTTTCTGCATCACTAGCGGCATTAGCAAGGTTCCAGGAACTTTCAATATTGTTACCAATTAGCTTGTGAAGTTTTTCACCATGGGAAGCAATAATCTTATCAATTTCTTTTTCAACCGAGCTGTTCCCTAACCATATCCCTGTAGTTTTTTTAAGCTTGTATCTTTTCAATGCAGCAGCAAGCTGTACCGATGTAATTCGATACAATTTATCCATTGACTTGTCTTGATCAAGCAGCATATTTAAAAGCTTAGTATGATACAGGGACTTTGACATTTAATTAGTTCTTTTTTGATTTTGGGAGATACTTTACGCAGTCTTGTTTAAACTTCTTAAAAGTGGTTCCACCATCAGTGAAAATGATATTCTCCTTTTTCCCTATTCTCTCTACCAATCGAAACCAGTTTCCACTTCCTTCAGCTATCATTTTTGATTTTCCAACTTCACGAATTGTTTCAGCAATTGGAAAATTACTCTTCACAACTACCTTTGCATCTTTAACAATTACCTCTTTAACTTCTTTTGAATTTTCCATTTTGATTTAGAGTTTTTTAATTATCAATTATTATTAAGGCTCAACCACTTCTCCAAGCGAACTTGAACTCTCCTTGTTTATTTTAGAAATCTCTTCAGCAGCATCCTTTACTAATCCACTTTTACTAGCAGCCGTTTCCTTACTAATAAATGGCATACCTCCCGCAGCTTCTGAAAGCATAGAGATGAGCTCTACAATGTTATCCGGTAATATTGATGTAAACTCCACACTTGCTTTAAATCCTTCAAACGTTGATGCTTTTCCATCAACAGAAACTTCAGTTATTCCCTGAACAATCAAAGAAATAATTCTACCGATTGCAGTTGAATAATCACCTTCACTCCATTTAGCTTTTAATATTGGAGCCATGAACATAAATTTGGCTGCTGTTCCAGAAGCTACGTTTCCAGCACCCATTAAATTATTTAAAGAAAGATCTGGTGTATCTGTCAAGCTATGAATCATCGTCTCAGAAATTTCAGCTTCCAATTTGATTGCTTCAGGAGCATGATCCCATGTTAAATATTCCGCATTTCCCGATTGAATTAGTTTTCCATCCTTGTATTCTTGAGGAATTTTAATTGCCTTTCCTTGATCCTGTTTATCCGGCATACTTTCAACCTTTCCAAACAACTTAACTATGGGTGAAGAAAAATAATCATTGGTATCACAGAATTTCGATAGGTTCATTTCAAAACGATCAATCAATTCTTTAACATCAAACCATTCGGGCTCATCTTGTGACATATAGACAACAGGAATCTTTTTAAATAGATTTGCAGCTGGAGGTTCTGTATCAACCCAACCGTCAGAGCCTTTGTGTTTTTTATAGGTATATTCTTTTGTAAAGACCCATTTATTTTCTTGTTTTTTACCTTCAGTATTTACAGAAGAAAAGGACCAAACAAACGCTATCAAATCTCCAAATTCATCAAAAGTTGGTGCATAAGAGCCATTCTTACTGTTATACAGCCGAATCTTTACTGTTTTTTTAGTTTTACCGTCAATTTCTTTGTCTTGAGGAAAAAAGAAGAAAACCGCTTCCGTTTCTGATTTAACCGTTTCACAAAACTTTTGCAATAAATTATCTACTTTGTTATCATCCCATACATCCTTCACCAGATTAAGTGCCTCCTCATTTTCAGAAGTTAAGTTTACAGGTGAACCAAATAAAAAAGCTGCTGCAGAACGGACAATTTTCTTTTGAAACTGCAATGGAATTTTGGCAACAACTACAGTTTTTGCTTTATCACCTTTCCCTATAGATTTGTCTTGTCTTAATCCAACTTGGTTCCTTCCTGCAATCTTTCTGTTTCCTTTATATTCATCAACATATTCAGAAACCTTATCTTTCTTTTTAGCTTCTAAAACATCTATTGCCTTATCAAAGTCTGATATAATTAAGGCTTTTAAATCCTCGTAAATCATGATTTATTTTTGCTTTATTTCGTTAATTCTTTTATTTACTAATTCTATGTAATTATTGAATCCTTTGACTCCATCAACACAAATTGCTTTTTTAAGATTTAGGTAATGATTGATAATTGAACCATCCTTTAACTCCATTTTAGGGAGCTCATTTGCTTTTGATCGCACAATTTGTCTGATTTTACACTTTCTACCATGCAGCTTAACAGTAGTGCCCTTAATTTTGGCCCATGTAGTTTCTACCTGAATAATCAAGGCTTCCTCTGCTTCTCTTTTTTTGCGTTCTTTTCTCGTTTCTGTATTCATTATGTATAGTTTAAAATCCTAATGCGCTTGCTGATTCTGTAGTTTCTGATATAATTACTTTACCGGTTAACTCGAATATTTCCCGTTCTATAAAAGCATCAAATAAATCAGGAGATTCACCTTTGTTTAATTTTTTCATATCGCTTTTGGGAAGGATTCTCAGTTTCCCATCATCATCATTCTTGAATTTCTTAATAGATTTTCTTTCCTGCATCAATCGTTGACGAATGGTTGCTTTGTTATCGTACATTCGATTTGCAACTTCTTCAATGATATATATCCCCCCATTGCTCACTCTATCGGCTGACTTGTAATAGCATTGAGTTTTTAAATTTGCATAGTTCTCTCCGTTTTTAGCTGTTGATCCATTCTTAAACTCAATTGAACCTTCAATAAACCCATCAACAAAACCACCTACTCCATCATTATCAAATGTGATATTGGAATTCGGAACACCATGCTTATCTTTTAGAGTGTTAATTGCATCTATGACCTCTTTTCCATTTGACTTGTCAACAACCAAGACATCAATAATGATAAAACCATCCCATACCCAAAGAATCATTTTATCACTTCCTTTTAAAGCTATATCGGCTGTTATGTATTTCGAACCTCCTTTTACATGAGTATTGGTAAAAACATCTCTAAACTTGTAGTAATCGTACAAATCCTTATCATCCAATCTTATTTTCCAGTTTCCATCCAATAGTTGAGCTTTTGTATCTTCATCCTGTGCTAAAAGATTGGCCAAATATTCAGGGTTGCTTTCTAATAATTTTTTATTACCATAAATATCACCACTAATAAAAGTGATAGACTTTACCATAGACCTTGGATCTATATCAGTTTTAGCAATAATAGGCTCAAGTAAATACATAGCTTTCTTTATTACTTCATCTGGAGAATTTCCCCAAATGTATGTATCACCATCCCTCATGAAATAACGTAAAACTCCTTCCCTTTCTGGAATCGGAAATCCTGTCTCCTGGTCAATCCACCAACTAATCAAATCAGCTACCCAGCTGTCAGGATCCGGATTGCAAGTTGCCCTCACATATGGTTTAACTCCACAAGTAGATCTGTTCCTAGAGAGCATGTAAAAAAACATTGTACTTGAAAAGTGTGTTAACTCATCGAATCCAATAAATGGAATCTGAGCTCCTTGCCAATCATAAATGTTTTTTTCATACTCCAAATGATTGAACTTTAAACGGGAACCACTTGAATAAGTCCATGAAGAATTCGTTTCTTTTGGAGTGGCATCCAATAAAGAATATAAAGACATAGAAGTATCCCATAAACCACCTTGAGCCTTAATTTGGGGGCTTGTTCTTCTAAAAATAACACCTCCAAAGTCAGAATTGTCTTTATGTCGAATAGGTTCAAGCAACAGTGAAAAGGTTTTCCCAACTCCTGCAGCTCCTCCTCCAATGACAATATCAGCTGGACTAGCCAACGCCATCATTTGATACCCTTCTTGTGGTTTTATGACGTTAACCTCTTCCATTGTCAGGTATTTCAAATATCGTTACAGCAGAAGTGCTTTTTTGCTTATTGTCCTTCTCATAGCCTCCTAGGTGTTTCATTAACTCAATAAGATTTGCTCTTCTACTTGAAAGCTTCACTTTCTTTGTGTTACCAATTACAACATCATTATGTCGAATTTCATCTGAATCAATACCTTCAATGACAAGTCGTACATCTTTAGGTATTTCTTTTATGGGCTTTAGGGATCCATCATCATTGTACAAATCGGCAATATCAAACCTTGCCATCTTAGCTAACAAGGAAACACACTCATCAATGGTAATCTTGTTTCTTTCCTGGATCTCTTTCTGTAAATCAGAAATGTAAAGAAGAATGTTGGGTTTTGTAAGGTTCTCACAACCAATAGACCTAGCTGTTTTTTCAGAATAACCGGCTCTAATAGCCGCCTGTGTCGCGTTCTGATCAACAACGTATTCTTCGCAAAATCTCTTTTGCTTCCCTCTTAGATTGTAAGTTGTTTTTGTTGATGTTTCCTTCAATTCCCCTTTAGAAATTTGAACTAAGACAAAAGTCTACCATTTCAGGCAGTGTCTTTTTTCGGAAATTTCACGTTTGTTTCTCCTGTGATCTGGATAGCTTATTGCTGAAGTTCCTAATTTAATCTAAGCTTAGGTAGGCCGAGAACTAGCGTTCTGAATAAGAAGTAAATATACGATTATTCGCAATCAGAACAAAAAAAGCAAGAGTTTATGGCTCTTGCTTTAAACGTAGTTCTAGATGTCACTCGAGAATCGTTACTACAAGCTAATCAAAAAAGTTCATCTACTAGAGACGTCTTTACCCCCATCACTTGCAAGGGTTGGTAAATTCTTATTGAACTTATTTAATCTGATACAAATATAAAAAGTTTTGGATTAACTTCATTTTACTACAATAATTGGCAAGACTCAATTCAATTAGGTTTTAATTTTGCTGAATGAAATACACTCAACATTTTAAAACCATGAAAGTCGCTAAGGGAGTTCCTATACTCTCATTTGACCAACATAGTAGGTACTTTAACATTGTTGCCATTGAGTTTCATATTGACCAATTAGAAAAATTGAATCTACATTCTGCAACTATATTTAAACACATAGAATCCTACAAAAATAAATTGGCCCACATTACTAAAGGGTTGGAACCTGAAGAATTACTCCAGGAACTTGTGGAGCTTTCGGAATAAAAAAAGCAGCCTTATTTCGACTGCTTTATATAGATTATTTTCTAAAATCTTATTGAACAACTCTCATTGCTTATGGAGTATGTTTTTTCACAAAATTGAATATAAAATCAACAACTCCTAACTGTGCAACATTAAGCTTACAGTATTTGCCATCAGTAACACCATTGGTTTCGTTAGTTATTATCGTGGCCTGATTACCAGTACCTGGATCGCCAAGATATTTATGATTTAATCTATTAGTAGGTGCCATACTAAACGCACAAACAAAAACATTTGTATGTAGCAATGCATTATACGTACTTAATGTGTCACATGTCGTTGAGTTAATGGTAATTGGATCATGCCCTGGTTCGTCTCCAAACCAGCAAATAATTCTTGTAGCACCTGGACGCCACCCTGAAACAGTTCTATCAGCTAATTGTGTAAGAGCATAGAGCTGACCTTCTGGTCTATCTTTACCTCCTTTTGGGATTAATTTGTTTACAGAACTTTGTAAATTAGTTGTGTTGTCTGTTATTTGTTCAAGGACAACAAAAGGATCATAATCAGTACTATCCTTGTAATAAGAAACTCCAACTTGTGCATCCCACTCTGTTGATGTTAAAAGGGCTGTATACGCACTAATAAAGTTTGCTTTTACATCATCGATTGCAGTTTTCATACTTCCTGTACAATCAGCCAAAAGCATTATGTCTACTTTAAACCCACTACCTGAACCAATATTTAAATGTGGTCTTTTCATAACTTTTTTTTTCATTTTTCTACTCTATTTAAAACTGGCTTTTCGAATTCCGCCATTGTAACAAAAACTAATACCCGATAAACAATCAAATACTTTGTTTTGGCTACTTCTCAAATATCTAACGATTCTATGAGTTTTACTAGAGTATAAATACTGCTTTTAGGAAAAGAAACCCTAAAATTTCTTGAGATCTAAAAAAGCAGGTCTTTATACTTGCTCGATAGTAAGGAGATTAAAAACTCCCTTAATCTAGGTATTGTCGCCTTGTACCATATAAAATATATTTGCGAAAAAAATATGAAATTAAATTTCATCAAAAACAGCATAGGACTATTTTTATTAAGTATGTTATTATGTGCTGTGGATTGTTCAGATTTACCGGAACATACATACACCCTTAAAAACGATAGTGAAAAGACAATTAGAATTAAGTCTTTTAAATCTGATATTCTCGATAATGAAATTAACTTGGAAAAAGGGGAGATTTATATTAGGAAAGTTAAAAATCAAACGGTAAATTTTTCTAATATTTTTTCATCAACACTTTTACAAAGTATTGATTCTTTAGTAGTAATTTACGATGAAACAAAAATGAATAGTTTTGTTTCTTCCAACGAGGACATAAGAAATCCAATTGGTCACTTTAATAGAGATAATGATATTATTACATTTATTTTCACCGAAGAAGATTATAATAATGCTATAAATTGTGAAGGGAATTGTGAATAAAATAAAAATTATAATACTCATTTTGTTATCCATTACATACAGTGGATGCTCAACCGATTGTTGCATCTATAAGACAACTGCAAAAATTTATTTGATAAATGAAAGTTCCTCTGTTGTTAAGTCTTCAGATAGTCGTTGTTTTGACTATGAGATACAGCCTGGAGAAACTATTATTCATGAAGAGTCATTTGAAAATGAATATTCAAGTAAACCAAGTATTGAAAATTATCAACCCTTTCCAACATGTTATCTTTTTTACTATTTAGCTAATTCAAAATGTGAAACTACGCTAACGGATTTAAATAGTTATGAGGATGTAAAGGAAATATCTGATTTAAATTTTGAACTTACCTTTCGTTTTACAGACGAGAAAATGAACCTTGCTCAACCATGTAATTAATAATAAATAAGTACATTTTCTAAAAGCTTATTGAAAAATAGCAGTTAAGCATCTTTTTAATTACAATTTGTGTAAATTCTTAATTAAATGAACGAGCATTACTACTTCTGGACTTTTTTGTATTGAAATTCAATTGTAATTTGTTTAGATCAATAAGTTTTAGTTCAATTTACTTCTCGATTTCTTTCTCTAGAAACAATCAAACACTTGACTTACAGTAAAATATATTTTTTGTTGAAAACTATTCTGTTTTAGTAGGGCACTAAACTTACATAGTGTTAAAAATTGAATTAAATTTGAAAATAATTAACAAAATAATTTATTTTAATTAAAATTTAAACTATGGGTAAAAAAGCCAAGAAAAAATTAGCTAAAAAGTTAAACAATTGCTACAAAGGATTACTGCTCCTTATGAACAACCCAATAATCATATCACTATATGGTTATTTCACTATCAAGTAATTATCTTAATAACCTGGACTGGTCTAAGAGTTCAGGTTATTTACTTTACAAAGATATATCTTTTTTACAATACACAAAGTTTTTTTGTGTTTTTTTATTTATTTTTTGATCACGAAATAAACATACATAAAATTATAGTTAATTTATAACTGATACAATTTCATTTCCTTTCATAATATTTATTTTCCTCAGACTTATAAAATATATTAATTCACTCGAAATGCATTAAAAAAGTTAATTTATAAATATTGAAAAAAATGCTATCCATCAATAAAATAATGAATAGCTTTGCTTGAAATATTTTTTACTATATAGTAAAAAGTACATCTTCAACTAGGTTTATTGAAGAGCTTAAACATAATCTAATCGTTTATATAAATCTTAGATTTAAAACCAACAAACTATGAAGTTAATATATTTCTTAGTTGCTGTAATCATACTAGTAGCAATGTTTATACTAGCAGATTATCAAGAAGTTAATATTGAATTCATTGACCTGATAAAGGTTCAAGGAATAAGATAAAGATTTCTACTAAAAATCACTCTCAAATGAGGGTGATTTTTTTCTCATAATAGACGAAAAAAAACATTTAATAAAAGGAAACTTGCTACTTATTCACTTTTACTAGCCAATAACGCAAATCAACACCAATTGACTGTTTTTAGATTTTTCTAAATTCATAGCGCTATTGACTTTTGTTTTACAAGTTTAACGTATTAACCCAAATGACTGCTCCTTGTGGGTGTTTATATGGAATAGGTTTATCATATCGTTTGGCATCTGATAATATCCAAGGGTATTTCCATTTTTTGAGTAGTTCAGTATCTTCAACTTTATGCTTCTCAAAATATTTATTATTTGGCTTTATTGGTATGTGTGAACAGCCAATTAAATTAGCTTCTCCAACTATCAATCCAGTACCAGCTTCAATTAATCCTATTCTACCATTAACTTTAGTTTTAGTACTTCTCATTTCCCAAACCTTACCTTCATCAAATATTTTATCAAGCCAAACCTTTTTGACTATTAATGATTTTGATATTGCCATAATTCATTTTTAGTTTTCGTCAATTACAAATTTGCAATCAAAACTCTGTTTGCTCTACCCCCCCCTTTTTACTTCCGTGTTTTTGTGTCAATACTTGTGTTTTGTTTATATTTGCGATTCTTAAGGAATTTATTCCTTTTTCATAGCAATTTCCCACCTCTTATTTTATCTTAGTCGATCTACATTACTGAGGTGGGTTTTTATTGATCTAACTACAGTTTTACGATTCTACAGTTATTTATATTGGTTTTTACTTTTGGATCCTTGTAATCACCTGCATCATCTAATTTTTTAGCTATTAAAAAAGCTATTCCAATTGCTATTACTCCGAACATAGTTTCTACTGATTTATAGATTCGATTATTTGATTAAACATTGTTTATTGAAAATTCCTGAAATTCTTTCTTTGTTGAATTTGCACCAAGTACTCCAATCATCTAATAAATCTTCATGAAAAGGACAATCTTCACAGTACAAAGCTTTTTTTATCAGCTTTTTTTTCTTTCTAGGTATGCGGTATTTCATGTTCTACAATTATTATATCTGTTTGGAATTTTTATGCTTAAATCCAAAAGCATCAATAGCAGCCCCTGTTAAAATATTATTAATCGACACTCTGTTTGCTCTAACAATTGTATATGTCATTTTAAGAACTATTTTTAATTGGTTTTCAAATTTCATCTTCTTAATCTGAGGGTACACAATTTGATGTGAAAGCATCATATCAGCGACACTCTCAAGATTACCTTTTTCAAAAATATCCGAATATCGAAATGTCACCCAATTTTTATACTCAACAGGATCTGAAAATTGAATTTCAGATTGCACATCATTAAATAATTTTGGAAAATCTTTCATACTGCAACTTTCTCTACTTCCTGTTCTTTATAACTCATCCTTTTATTGATCAAGTTTAAATTGCTATTCAATAATTTTTTTATTCTCTTATTATATTCAGAAGCTTGGTTTCCCTTTCCTCTAGATTGAATAATTTTCATTTCAGATAACGACACCTCAATAGTTTCAATTGGAACACCATCTAAACGAGCAGAAAGAATTAATGAATCTTGCTTTCTATAATAGCCATTGGCAAACAAGCAATGTTTCAACAAATCTCCTTCATGTAAAAAATCTTTGACACTCTCTAGAACTTTAATTGTAATCTGATCATCTGAAAATTCTAATCCAAAGAATTTTTTCTTTTGTTCCTGGTACAACTTATCAGCTTTTATAATATCAGCTCTTTGTTTTGCTAATTTTTGTTTCCGTTGGATATTTCGTTTTTTCTCAACTAACCTATCATGGTCCTTTTTGAGATTGGCCGGACATACATATTTTTTATTCCTTAGGTCCTAATTGAAATACTCCAATAATTCTAAATAATCAATCCACAAAGAAGCATCTTTGACTTTGTATTTATTCCTTAAACAAATTTTAACAGATGGCCAGTATTCTTGGAGTTGATATTTGTTTCCTAAACTAGCTAATGCGTATTGTTTTGCCTTTAACAAAGTTTCTACCTTTGGAATGTTTGGGGCCATCTTTATAGCTTCAATAAAAAGCAAATCCTTTAAATTATGATTGATACCATACTTAAGGTATTCTTTTTTGAACTTAGATTTTGGATAATAATACCTCGGATAAACCTCATACTTGTTTTGGTACCAACCTCTTTCTTTTCTTATGGCCCAATCACCACCCCATGAATCACAATAGCCTTGCAGGTTATGATTTTTACCTACTAGAATGTATTTGTTGTCTGGTTGGATCCATTGCTCTAATATTGGTTGAAGAAAATATCTAACCGCTTCTCCTTTTTTGTGATAAGAAACCAATTCAAAATTTCTGATCACTTGAAACTCTTCCACAATTTCAGCAATGGCAAAAAACGTATGTTGTTTATTAGATCTTAACCAGTTCTTTTCAATTTTCAATTTAGTTTGACAATGAGGGCAAGTGGCTCTTTTTCTTTTGATCAGCTCATGTGAAAATGTTTCTCCGCAATCCAAACAAAATGCACTTGTGTAATTAGCGTATCCTTTATGATCTAAGCAGCTTTTATAAGCCCATTCTTTTTGGATTTTATCAATTGGTGAAATAACGTTTAAACTCAACTCTAAAATCCTGCGTTGTAATTTGTTTGTTGGTTTCATAATCCATTAAAATAAAGTTGGTGTTTCAGTTTTCTCTACTTTTTTAACAGGTTTTTTCTTAGTTCTAAGCCGTAATTTTTCCTCTTCAATAACTTTGTCTATTGCCTGTTGTTTAGCTGCTTCAAGCTCCTTGGTTGTTAGCTTTACAGGTTTATTCACAGTAGGTTCGATAGATTGATTGACTACCACTCTGGCGTTTATTGGTTTGATATTTTTTATATCATCTTCATCATAGTAATGAATAGCCATTTGAAATATTTCTTCATCTGCAAAACCATTGTTACCACTGGCTTTCACTGTTTGAAAAATGTAATTGATACACTCATCAATTGATTTGTTTTTCTTTTTAAGAGTTTCTGCAAATAGTGTATCCTTTTCTCCAATACTTGCTAAATGATTTTCAATCGTTTTTTTAAAGTCGTTTGATGCTTTCATGAATATTTTTTTTTTAGATTCTTATTTCCTTCTAGAGTCTCCTTCCCATTTGATGATATTGAACATTTCTCTTAGTCTATCATCAACTTGCTTCCCATATCTTTCGCCTATTTCTGAAGGTTTTAAATTTGTTGTTATATATGTTTTTCGTGGATTTGATTTAGATTTTATATATCGCTGTTGAAGAATATCTGCGATTACTTCTTGGGTAAAGAACTTTGGTTCGGTACCTACATCATCGATATAAATATTTCCTTTTTCAAAATCTATTCTTATAAAATCAGTATCTCTTTCATTTGCCTTTTTTGAAAGTTCAATTTTATTATTCACCAAGTCTTTAGCGGTATGTGATTTGAAAAACATTTGCATATATCCATACCCTGCAAGGAATTTTCCCATTCTTCGAAATACTTCGAATAAATCTGATTTCCCTAGGCCACATTCTCCAAATAATAAAATTCCCTTATCCAATGAAGCTTGATTTCTTACTAACTTTCCAAACTTATTTGATCTACTGAAATAGGCCAATAATTCTATAACTACAGCTCTGTTTTCATCATCTATGACAAAGTGTTTTCCAGGTCCATAGAAATTAGCACAAGTCTTCATGAAAATATTTAGCAAATCTTTTTTATCCACCAATTTCTCTTTCTTACTGGCTTCTTTTTTTGAGTTTTTGAAGTACTTTTTCAATGCTTCTGACATTGGAATTGCCTTGTGAACACCCCTTCTGTCTGGAGCTCCTTGCGCTATCTTTAATTTTTCAAAATCATACTTGCTTGTGTCTGTTTTTTGATTAGTCAAAATTTGTGTTTTTTCCTGTTCCATTGCTTTTTGGTGATTTTTTGATCTGAATTTTTAACCAACTTGAAAAATGTGATTTAAAATCTTGATCTGTTTTTGAAAATTGCCCCTGGCTTTCTAGGTGCTTTTGGAATTCTAACAAGTAATTTTCTAATTCTTTTTTGCTGATTTTTTGACTTCCGGTAATTGCTTTTACCAAGCGTTCATTTTTTAAATAATTTTCAATAATCAAATCGATGGTGACGAAAACATCTTCTGAAGTTTTTTTTACTTCATCATCTACTTTTCTTTCCTTTACTTTACTCTTCTCTTCTTTACGGCTAACTTCCGCCTTTATTCCGCCTACTTCTTTCAATCCTCCGCCAGTTTGACTTGTTTTGATGCCTAATTGCTTCAATAAGTCGGAGTATTCAAGAATTTTTGATTTTCTTTTTCTGTAGGCATCTTTTACACTTTCAATGAATTTTTGGCTGTAAATTATCTTATGATTTTCATATAAGAATTTATCAATTGCGCCTAATTTTGATAAATCATTTAATATTGATAATGCTGTTTTTTCATCAACTTTAAATACCGAAACCAGGAACATTAAATTCATTTCGTCAGATATATCTAAATAATGAAAATTAGCCTTTCCTAGCTGCTCTAATAACTTAAACCATGTTGCATATCCATCATTACCATATTTTGTCTCTATGATGTGCATTTTACGTCCATGAATACAGTCATGAGGAAAATAATCTACATCGTGTCTTTGCTCTCTAGCCATTTAACTTTGGTTTTTATAAAATTCAAGTAGTCTAATTGCAGCCTTTAAATCTTGTGTTCTTGTTTGTTGAATCTGATCAGAATCTGTCTGATTTCCATTCCTCAAACAATGAACCTGAATCTCTTCAATTTCTCTTAATTCATCTTTCAATATTTCAAGTGAATAACACATTAAAACCCTAGAGGAGTAATCTCTTTTAGTATTAAATTATTAATCCTTGAAACGCCTTCTTTTTTTACTACTTCTGATAAATCTGTTTGATAGTAAACTCTTACGATCTGGCTTGTATCTATGGTGACAAGCTTTATCACTTCTTTAGAGCGAACTTGAAAACAAATTTGATTTCCGTTTTGCTCATCAATAATTATTTCAGCTGATTTATTTTTCAATTCTTTCTTTAGAACTTTTCCGACTACTGATAGCATTTATTTACTTGTTTTAAATTGATGAACATTTACTTTGTTTTTGTTCTTTGGATTTAACTGGTGAAATTCATCTTTATGTATTTCAACGTGACAATCTTCACAAACCGTGGCCATCCATTCAATAAATTCTAGTTCCTTTCCTACAATACTTTCACCATTTACATAATATGTTATATGATGAACTTCTAAGTAAAGAGGTGAGCTGCAGCAAATGCATTTGTGTTTATCTCTAAGCTTAACCGTAACACGTACATTCTGCCAATTATCATCTTGCTGCAGCTGTTTCCTATAATTTGACTTACGCCCCCTTTTGTTCCTTAATCTCCCCATTAATTAGTTTTTCAAAAGCTTCCTCATTTTTAAGCAATGAATTGAAAAGATCCTTTCTGTCATATTCTGGAATATCCATAACATCACACAGCACCAGTTCAAATCTATCTGTAAATACATAAGTGTAGTATTTGTTATGAACAGCCAGTCTATAGGATCTAGAAGCATCAATGGCCACCGTTGTAGTTCTTTCTCTAATTTGGCCTGAAATATCCTTCACCTTAGTCATTGATGCTCTTAAAGCTTCTTCTGCATCGTTTTTATTTTTTTTAGCCTGTTCAAATAAAATTGTGGCTGTATCTAATTTTTTCTTTAGTTCAAACTGCTGCTCTTCCAACTCTTGATGAACTTCACTTCTCATTTCTTCAATTTCAGCTTTGGTGAAAAAACGAGTTGCAACCCCTTTTACATGTTCAGAAATAAAATTCTTACTAATAAAAAGTTTCGCATCGTCTACAGTTTCAAAGTTTCCTAAAAATTCAGGTAAATTATCTTCATTACCTGTTACTTTGAAATCATGGATAAATGGTTTTGTTTCTGCTATTTTCATTTTTTAATTATTTTTTAGTTTTGTTTTATCTTCTAATAAAGTTGAATTGAAAGCCATTAAAAAGGCCTTTTATCAAAGTCTATTGTCATTCCGGCATTTGCCGCATAAACATTCTTACAAGTCAATTCTTTTACCTCTTTTACAAATTGAGTTTCATCACTGTTCCCATCTGATAAATGAATAAGCACAATGTTATTCACCTTTGACAAGTCATTTGATTTTAATAGTTTTTTACAAGTCTCCAGGCTCATGTGAGATTTTAAAATACGATCGCGTAGAAATGGAGCTATTGACCCCTTTTCCATTTTGGAATCAATAATTTTCTCGCTGAAATTTGCCTCTACGATGATGTTGTTTAGATTGTCAAAAATGTAAGGACAGTAATAAGAATCCGTAATAAAAAGAACATTTCCGGTTTCAATATGATTTATTAAAAATCCTAAAGGTTCAGCTGCATCATGTTTGGCATCAAAAGGTAAAACCTTAAATCCCCCAACCGAAAAAGGAGTTTTTGAACTAATAACATTTGCTCTATGGCCGGAGCAGTTCAAAATATCTAAAGTCCCTTTTGATGCATAAACATCTACACCTGCTTTCATCACCTCCTTAATAGACACACAATGATCTTGGTGCTCATGTGTTACAATACATCCAAGTATTTTTGAAAGATTATAGTTTATTGCTTTTTTTATGACAGGAAGCTTCACCCCACATTCAATCAACAATGCTTCGTTGTCATTTTCCAACAAATAACTATTCCCTTTACTGTTGCTGCCTATTATTTTTAATTTCATCTTACCCTTAGTTTAAAATGCTCTATCAATAGTTCCTGCAGGAACTTTATCTAAATTCACTTCCTCCTCTTCAACAATTTCAGCATCTTCTACATTGTTAAAAGAAAGAGATTCCTTGTTTGCATTTTTTTGAATTTCATCAGCCACATCCGCTTTTGAAACATCAACTTTGGCTTCATCCAAAGGATCATACAAAACAGAATCATCGGAGCTACTTATTAATAATTTACAGGCCCTGTTTAAAACTGTTTTGATTGCCATCTGATCTGGAAAGTTTTTATGAGCTGGTGAATTCCCTTTCGAACCTCCTTGATTCCAAGCCATTTTAATTTGAGAAATATTCATCACTTCAAGATCTCTTGAACCATCATTCATTTCAACCATAGCATAAGCTCCTATTACAACACCAGACCCAACACTTTCCAAAGTTTGTTTGTGCTCTACCAGTTTTCTTCTTCCTGTTTCCTGGTCCACTTGAAATTCAAATGTGTCTCCTTTAAAAATTGCATTTCCTTTAATGCTCTTTAATTGGCCATATCTTTTAGCAATTGCTACATTTCCGGAATACGAAATAGAACATTCCAACTTATTTCCATAGACAATGAAATAACACTGTTTCTTAATTGGTGAAACACCGTAAACAACCATTTTTAACAAGGCTTCTGCTATACTTTCTTTAGAGCACACCTCTAATGCTAGTTTATTGTCCTTGTCCTTGGTTTCACTTAAAATAATATAGGCCGATTTCAAAGCATTTTCGACCTTGTAATCTTTTGGCAAAGTCAATTCTCCTGTTTCCTGAAAGGATTCTATTTTTGATAATACCTGTACGGAAATATCTTTTTTCACGTTAGCTACTGCTGTTTTGTTTTCTGTTGACATTGAAAAATATTTTATAGTTAATGTTTTAGGCTATCCTTAAGTTTAAATCTGGTTTTGATACGATCAGATTGATTATTTGTGAATTACAATCAATTATATCCACGACACTCTCTCTATTATCAATAAATATTGGAGCCGATACTTTATAGAAACCACAAAGCGTATTAATTATATCAATCCCTGCATTTATTCTAGCTGCATTGTTTAGATCTGTAAATGGAACCCCATCAATTAATGCTTCACAACATTCTGTTTCTCCTCCATTAATTTGAACATCAAAAAGCTTGAATTTTACTAGTTGAAACTTCTGATTGATTTTGTTTTCTAAGGATTCTATTTTTGTTTTAATGAAAGATTCAACCGTGAATTCTGTACTTTCTAATTCAGAAATTTGTTGTGACAAATTCTTCTCCTCTTCTTTTAATTCAGTCATTCGTTTTTGCCCCTTAAGAATTGTACTTTCAGCATTTAAACTTTTATTCAAAACGGCTATTTCACTTGTCAATCGATTCTTTTCACTTAACAACTCTGTATTGTCAACTCTTGGAACTTCAACAACTTTCCCTTCCAACTCAACCAACTCACTTTTCAAAGTTTTGTACTCGCTACTCATGGCAAGTACTGTTTCCAATGAAACAACCCCTTCTGAAGAATTTAATTTTTCGGTTTCCTTCTTTAATTTTTGTTGAAGCAATTCTGCATCTTCTCTATCTGTTTTTAGTGATTTTTCAGCCACAGAAATTTGAGTTTCCAGTTCTTTAATTTCAGCCGTTACTCCTTTTCCATCAACGTTAATAGCTTGTAGCCTATCAGACTTATTTTTGTTGAAATTCGTCTCTAATTCCGATCGCTTTTTTGCTATATCGTCAGCTTCAAATGCTCTTTTACATGTTGGACAGGCACAATCATTTTCATTGAAAATAAAAGTTTTAGAATTCTCAGAATCCCACTCTTTAGCAAGTCTATTTCTACGCCCAGTAAGCAGTTCTAATCTGCCTTTTTTTGAATCAATTAATCCCTCCAATCTAACAACAGTAGATTTCTTATTATCTAATTCAATTTTTACGGTATTGTATGCAGATCTGTTGTTGTTATTAAGACTGTTTAATTTTTGCTGTTCGTCAAACTCAAATTTTTGGATTTTGTTTTTTACCGCATGCACATCAGCTTGAGCAGCGGTTTGTTTGTTCTGAGCAATAGTTAATGCTTTAGATTTATCAGACAAACTTTCTTCAATAGCTGCCAATTCTCCTTCCAGAACTGCTATTTCATTTCTCACTTTATTAAAGTCAATTGCTTCTGGAAGGTTTCTATCTACTTCATCAATTCTTGTAGGAATGGCTTTTAAATCGGCATTTAATTTTTTCTTTTTTGAAGCAATTTCTCTTCGGTACTCCTCAATGGTTTTGTTTTGAAGTCCGGTAATTAATTTAATGTAATCCTCATTTCCTTGAGCAACTTCATCATCTGTCAGATTTCCACAAATTCTGATCAAAACCTCTCTTCTATCTTGCCATTTCAAAGAATTGAAATACAAAGGATTTGTTATCAACTTAAAAACTCCTTCATCAAGTAACCCGTTTACTTTCCCTTGAAATTCTTTGGCCAACATTGGCACATCATTCCAATAATAAAGGGTTTCATTTCCGTTAAACTGTGGTTCTGGAAAACCTCTTTTCTTAACCCATTTCTCTTTCAAAATTCTTTTGATCACAATAGTTTGGTTGCTTGTTTCAATTTCAGCAGCCACCTCATGTTCTAACTTTGGAATGACATTGTTTTGAGTGTCCAATGTTTTTACCTGGAACTGACTTCTACCGGTGCTGTCTTTTCCAAAAAACAGGAAAGTAAAAGCATCAAAAACGGTTGTTTTTCCAACTCCGTTTTTGCCATAGATAAATGTCTCTTTTTTAAAGTCGATTGTTAGATCTCTAATTCCTTTAAAATTTCGGACGGTCAACTTTTTTAAATTAATTGTTTCCATTACTTTTGATTTTAATTATTACTTAAACTTCGGTTTATAATTAGCCACTTTGCCGAGTGGCTTTTTTTATTTAGGAACTGCAAAACCAACTTGTGATCGCTTTCCTTTTTCATCTATTTTGTATAAAGGGTATTGGTAACTTCTTTTTAGAGTTGCAAAACTGTAAGCTTGCTCTTCTGTATCAAAAACTTTGGTTTTCCCTTCCTCAATTCTTTGGGTAACGTCTACTCCTTCTTGTGTACAATACATCGTCTATTCGCTTTTAATTTTTCGTTTCTTTCGATTACTACGTTATAAATCACTTTTACAACTAATACTGATATTGCTAATGCAAACAATAAGAGTAAGTAATGCGTTATGGTATTTTCATTCATCTTTTTAAGATTTACTGGTTAAACATTGCTTTTATTAAAATCGGATTTGAAATAATCTCCTCCGATTTTCTCTTTATATATTGGCTTTCATTGCTACTAAATTTTTAAAGGTGATTTTATGATCTTGCAACTTTCTGAAATCACATAATCGAAATGTTGCCGTACTTTTCCTTCTTTAAAAACCCATTACTAACCTTCTTTAATGGTTCTTGTAAAAAAACCCACCCCTAGTGAGAAGATTGACTAGATAAAAACATCTAGAGGTGGGAAAAATTGCTATGAAAAAGATGTGGTTTTTGCATTGGGCCACCCCAATCAATGAACTCTTACGTATAGGTTCGCCAACCACTCTTTACTAATACCCCTATGAGAAAAGAGATTCTTTTGGAGGATATTTTAAAACATGAGTTTTTAACCACTCTATTTGTTTTAAATTATCTTTTTCTTCCTGTGTCATTTGCGTAGCAGCGTTTTTCAACTCCCCAATATCCTGTGTAAGCTTAACCAAAAGCTTTTCTTTCTCTGCCTTTGATAAGGTGTCGACAAGTGGATAAAGGGTTTCTGCTATCATTTTAAGCTGCTTGCTGGTTTGCTATATAGTTTTGCATGAATGCAATTAAATTGTCTTGTACTTTGTATCTTTTCGGTATCTCAAAACGAGTAAACCAACCGGTTCTGACCGATGTTATTTCCATTCCAAATTCATCAGCTACTTTTTCGTAGAATTTTTGCTTATCATTTATCAGGTCAAACAGGTTTTTAATGTTGTCTATTTTAGCCATTGTTTTTTCTTGTAGTTTTTACTTTTACTATTCTTCTTCCACGTTTTACTCTTCTCATATCTGCTCCAAAATCGTCATAGATGATTCCTATTTGAAGCAATAAAAAAAACATTACTATGTACTGCCTTGGATCTCCAAACTCTAACACAAACTCTCTGGTTATTTCTGCTAAATTTTTTAAACCGTTTCTAACTCGGATTGCTTTGATGTGACTTGCTGCAGTATGGTACGATCTGTTCATTGCTACTGCAATTTCCTTTACATCATACCCAGAGCCGACATAAGCTGAAACTTTAAATTCTGTTTTTGATAATTCCATTATGCTACAATTTTTAAATCTGCTTTTAGTAATTGAATACCCCATTTTTCCTCTGCCTGCAAAAGCGCCTTTTTAAAGGCTTTTTTACGTTCTCTGATGTCGCAATATGTTTCAATTATAGATTCTTCCATTACCCAAACATTTACGCACTCATGATAGAATTCTTTATAGATAAAAACTCCTCTTCTGCTTCCCGTTTCTACAACTTTATCACTTAGAAGTATTCTGTACTGCTGACCACCTTTCAACTCTCCTCTTAAATTATTAGCGATTAGTTTCATGGCTTAAAAAGTTGATGCATATGCGTTATAAATCATGTTTCTATATTGCTGAATAGGACTCGCAATAATTTTCACAATCTCTACCTCTCCTTTTGGATTACAAACAAAAACTGTTTGTAGTGGAGACACTTGAACTCTTTTGAAATGTGACATAGTTTCTAATTTTTTAAGCGTTTGTAAATAATCCTAATACCTAATATTTGGTATTCTTATATTATTTGTTTGCTACCCTTGGCTTTTTCATTAGCTTTGTGTAGTAGTACATCACAAATGTAACAAAATGTTACATTTTAACAAAAGAAAAATGAAACTTTTAGTTACATTATGTAACTTTTTGTTTCTATTCTTTTATATTCATTTGATTTTGAAAGGTTTAGAATTTAAAGAAATTAGAAAAAAACTTGGGTATACTCAGATTGAAATGGGCAAAAAAATGTCCGTAACAAGAAAAACCATTGGAGAGTATGAGAAGAGTGATAAAATCCCAAATGACAAAGCCATATTTATTGAAATGCTCCTAGAACAAACAATAAATAACAACTCTAATACTTCACCATCTAAATCAAAGCCAATAAAAAACTCCAACGGAAATAAATTTGTAGAGAAAGAAGATGGCACATTTAACCTAACCGTAGATTTGATGCCCTTTGAAGCCTATGCTTCTTATACTGAAGCTATGGAAAACGCCATTCCTATTAGCGACTTTGAAGAAGTGACCTTTAATGTTGATCAGTTTGGCTTAGGTAACTATAAAGCTTTTAAAGTAAAAGGTGATAGTATGAATGGTGGAATGATTAATGACACTCCAGACAACACACTTGTACTAACCAGAGAACTTGGCCGCCAACATTGGATAGATGGATTTAACAAAACTGATTATGGTTGGATCATACTATCAAAACACAATATATTCCATAAAGACATTACTGGTCTAAATAAAGAAAACGGCACGATTACTTGTCACTCAAGAAATCAAAGTCCGGAATACTCAGATTTCGAATTGAAACTAAATGATATATATCAAATATTTAAAGTCATAAAACGGACTTTCTAAAACTTAACTAAAAACCAACGCTATGGAAATTAATTTAAAAAATGTAAAAGGAAAAGGAACTAAAGACACTGGTATCACAATAATTATAGTCTCTATACTACTATTTATTACACTTGAAATTGCCGCAGTAAGCATTTCGTCAGATTACTTTTCTTCAGAATCTGAAAAAGCAACCGCAAATATATTATCCAATTTAGCCCCAAATCTCTTAGTACTTGGGGTTCTTGTTGGAATAATAATAAATGCATTGGGCCAAATCGTTATCAACACTGGAACAACAGCTAAAATTCAAGAGGAATTAGCAAAACAAGACGGTCATACAATAAAGTTTTAGTGGCATATTAAATTGCTTTGGATAAATAGAAACTTAATTAGTTTCAATAAGCAGGAGCTCTTTTAAAAGAAGGTTGCTTTCTAATTTAGTACAAATACATTTACCTAATAAAAAAAATGCTCGAAGAATTTACAAGAAACCCATGGATAATAATTTTAGCCGTATTTTTTATATGGAGAGTTTTGATTTTTTTATTAATCAAAAAATCTAACTTAAGTAAAAAATCTTGGGCTTCTTTAGAATATATTTGGATAATAATAGGCTTTATGGGAGTAATTTCTATCGTTATAAAAAATGATATAAATGCTAAAAAAAGAAACTTAGAAAGTTCCGAAAGATGGATTGAACATCAATTTAAAACACTATTAAAATTTACTAAAGGACAAACTATATGCTTCCAACTTAAGCGAAGTGATTGGCTGAAAAATGAAGAGTTTGACAGAAGACAAAATGAATCTGATAAGATTTGTAATTGGGTTAAACAAACAATCATCCCAACACTTAAGGAATCTGAAAACAAAAAATACTCAAAAATAAAAGAGTATCCCAATATTGAATTAGATTACTACAAGGATTCCTACACAACTAATCGAATCGAAAAAGATATAAAAAAAATCAATGAAGATATAGTTCATAGAGATAACTTAAAAAAAGAAATCAGTAATAATTATTGGGGCTATTTTCAATCTTCAATTGGACTTATCTTTTTAGTTTTTGCTTTTGGACTAAGATTAACTTTAATCACTAAAAAAGTAAAAGATTCAGAAATACACGCACAATAATATAATTTATGAGTTCTAGTCTAGAAAACACGAAAAATGAATTAATCAAATGGATAAACACATTAGATGATTTTAATACTATCCAACAAATTAACGACTTGAAAAAAAGCATTGAATATACCTCCCTAAAAAACTCAGAGAATGTCATGACTAAAAAAGAATGGCAAATATTACATGATGAACTGAAAAGGTATCACAAGGATTTTCTGAAAGACTATAAAAACTCAGTAAATCTTTGGGCAAATTCAATAAGCAGAAATAAGTCAATTAAATTGGTTCAATTAGCGATAACTAGAACTTTACCTTGTTTGACCGCAAAATCAGAAATTTTAGAGCTTCTTGATGGATACAAGGATAGCAAAGAATTTAGCGAACCAATAGATTTTTATGCCTTTATTGAGCCGAAAACATATGATAAATGCATGAAACAATTTTTATCAAGAATTAAGCTAAAAATTATTAGTCTAGATCAATAACGCGTTGAAACACACTATAGTTTTATAAAAATAATTAGATAAACACCACATAAATTCAACAAGAGTTTTAAATATCCTTAATATTTGTAATCATACACTACGAATCTTACAATTATTTAAGTATTTTTAAGTCTAAAAAAAATCACCGCTATGAAAAAACTTTTAGTACTATTTATCTCTACTACTTTATTAATTTCCTACTCTAATATTGAGAATATAATTACAACTTAAAAAGTTGTAATTATGGTTATAGTCAACAACAAAACACAAACGAAAGATTATCTTCAAAATCTAATTCAATCGAAGGAGTTATAAGTTAACATTTATTAAGAATTAATATATTTCAAATTTAGACTACTTGTACTCTAACCTCTATATTAATACTTCTTGAAAAACTTAATAAAACTGACCCTAATTTTTTCAAAAAAATAAAGAGCACTATTTTAATATAAAATATTTCAATCATGACTACAAATTCTTCAAGAAACATTCCTTTACCTATACAAAGAGAAGTAAGAAAGCGATGTGGCTTTGGTTGCGTTATATGTGGATTACCCTTATACGAGTACGAACACATGGAAGAATGGGCTAAAGTAAAACGACATTTAGCAACGGAAATAACATTACTTTGTGACAAACACCACAAAGAAAAAACTAATGGATTATTACCAAAAAAAGTTGTAGTCGAAGCTAATAAAGATCCATTCAACTTAAGAAAAGGTGTCACTAAGCCCTATAACTTATACTATTCTGGTGATACAGCAAAAATAACTCTAGGAAGTTCCTCCTTTTCTCTTGAAAGAGTAAAAGATAAAACACAATTAGTACCGCTTTTAATCGACAACATACCTATTATCGGTGTTATATTATTGGACGGACACTATCTACTAAATTTGATTCTATTTGACGAATACAACAATTTAATACTTCATATTAAAAACAATCAACTGGTTCTTACTACTGAACTATTCGATATACAACTCATTGGAAAAACTCTTACCATTAGAGAGGCAAAAAGAAAGATATTTATTGTTCTAGAATTTAAAACACCCAACGAAATAGTAATCTCACGAGGAACCTTTTTACTAAACGGCGTGAAGATAATTATTAATAGTAATCAAATTTTAATCAAAAATACAGGACATATAATTGAAAACATTCAAGTTATCAATTCTAATTTAGGAATCACAATAGGTAAAAACCCTGGAGCGTTTAATTCAATTATTGCATTAGATAATATTAACAGATACAACTTCTAACTAGAATTTATTATTTACAAATTGCCTTTCTAGAATAACACTAATCAGCTTCTATTTTTTTTATAATCTCATTAACCTTATCCAAATCATTTAATATACCATTCTATGAAAATTTTAAATACAATATTACTTATTATACTATTAAGCTGTAATCAAAAAGACAATGATAATCTAACCGAAAAAGAATCATTTATACCTCAATTTAACTATCCTTATAATTGCTATTTAACAAATGTTATTTTTAAACGATCAAATGGGTCTCAAGACGAGTGGAAAATAAAATATGACATAAATAATAAACCAATATTATATCTAATTGGAGATTCGGACGAGAGCCAATTATATTATGATGATGAGGATAAAATAACTCATATGATTGTCAAATACCCTCTTACCGAATATTACCACGAATATAATTACTCAAATGACAAAGTTATAATCGATATTTCTGAAGACGGAATTATCTTTGGCCAATTCGTTTATACATATAGTAACAATGAAGTTAATACTATTGATTATTTTCAAATGAAAACTGAGAGAAAATTTAAATATAAAAAGAAGATTTATTGGAATAATCAAAATATTTCAAAAATAGAATTATTTGATGAATATTATAAAAAAGTTCTTACTACTGACTATAGTTACGATGATAAAATTAATCCATTTTACATTTTGAAACCTTTTAATATTGGTAAACCAAGATTTGCAAGTTTAAATAATGTGACCGCTTATTCAAATTTAAATTGGACATATAAATATAATAATGATAAATTCCCAGTAATGGCTGATGTAGCTTCTCACAATTACACATTTACTTATAAATGTGAATAACGTCTTACTTAAAAGAAAGTAATCTACGCCAATAATAACAATATCCTTTTATCTATATTTTAAAGTCTAAATAAATAAAAAAATGACTGAATTTCAAATAAATGACCCGAGTTTAGAATCCCAATGGAGGGCATTAATTTTATTTGGAAAAAACAGTGCTACATACAAATTTGCATTTGCCAAAAGTCTTTTAGAGCTTGTTAATAAGGAGACAACAAAAATTTCATTAACTGATTTGTCTCAACCATTTTCTAAAAACATTATTGAGCATTTAAAAGAAAACGATAAACAAGGAAACTCAAAATCTAGCAGTTTCTTAAATACCTGTAGGAGCCATATAAAAGGAGAAATATCAGATAATGAATTATGGCATAAAACTGAAAAATTAGGTTTTGTTAATGTAGTTGATGCCTTTCAAAACATTAATGGAGGTCAAATTACTGATGTTTTTTATGAAAAAAATTATACTTCAGGTAAAAAAGAAATAATTATAAAAGACAGTCTTTTAAAACTTAAAGAATCTTTTCATTTTGAAAATTTCAATCAAGAAGTTGAAGCTCGTTGGAATTTAGTAGAGACAGCTTGGAATCTTAATCTAAACCCAAAACTTCTCGAAGTTAAATATGATGATGATGCATCCTTATTCTTTTTAGAAAATAATTTTTTGAGAAGAACCAATATTACATCTGTACGAGATTCTTTAAACGGATATCAAAAAGGTAAATGTTTTTATAGCTGTCAAGATATTTCGGTTGTAAGTGGCTCTCCAAAATTATGTGAAGTTGATCATTTTTTACCTCACGTAAACAAAACACTTCATAATGAGCATGGAGCCAATATAAACGGTGTTTGGAATCTTGTTTTAGCTGACAAAGATGTAAACAGGAATAAATCGGCACGTATTCCTGAAAAAAGATTTTTGCAAAAATTATTTAACAGAAATGAATTCTATATTCAAAGTAAACATCCTTTAGCAGAAACAATAATCAATCAAACAGGAAAAACAAAACAAAATAGAATTGCTTTTTTAAATAAGCAATATCAAATATCCTTAAATTCAACCATAATTACTTGGAGCCCTGAATTTGAATTAAATGGAAATATATAATGAGTGTATTTAGTAGAATAGAAAAAAATAAAATTATACATCAAGGAAAATATTTTTTCTTAATTAAAGATGGATACCCTGTTTCACCTGGTCATATTTTAATTATATCAAATAAAGAAAAAATTGATTTTTTTGAGTTAGATGCAAATGAACAAATAGAATTGACGGATCTTATTCATAAGGCTAAAGAGATTATAGAATGTGAATCCAAGCCAGACGGTTATAATATTGGAATGAATTGTGGTGAAGTTGCAGGACAATCAGTTATGCATTTTCATTGTCATATAATACCGAGGTTTAAAGGTGACATGAAAAACCCTAAAGGAGGAATAAGACATTGCATCGAAGGAAAAGGAAATTATTAGGCGTATTAAAAGAATAATTCGCTAAGTAACTTAGTTCGATTAAAAAAATATAAATAAAAGAAAATGGATGAACTAAAAGAGGCTAAAGATTCAGTAAAAGATATATTCAATAATCTGTTTAAAAACATTAAAGAACGAAGTGGAAGCCCTTTCGTTTTCTCATTTATTATTGCATTTATTGCCTACAATTGGAAGCCCATAAGCATTGTTCTTAAATCAGAATCCAAGATTGAGGAGACAATTCTATACATTAAAAACCTACAATACGAACATATTGATGGCTATATCATATATCCATTTCAGATTGCTTTAATATATGCATTTGGAATTCCTTTATTAGATGTCTTACGCAGTATTGTTTTAGGTGTATATAAATCAATCCAAGATTTAGTTCTATCTTCATTTGAGTTATATTATTATGAAAAGAAAATAAAACTTGAAAATAGAAAAAGTGATTATGAAAATAAATCAGAACTTAACGAAAAAATTGAATCTCTTCAAGAGCAACTTAACGAAGAGTTAAAAAAGTTGGACAAATTTAAATCCGAGAACAAGAACTTGACACTAGAGCTTGACAGGAGTAAAAACTTAATTCAATTAAATGAAAAGACAATTGACGAAACGCATGACGAAATCACCCAACTAAGCGCAGAGCTTTTAAAAAAAACTAAAGAAAATGAGAAGCTTAAAAACTCTTTTACAAAGGAATTAATTAAATTTGAGTCAATGGAATCTCTTCTTGTTCAAAAACGAACCGATTTAGATAAACTCCAAACCGAATACCAAAATTATATTACCAAAAAAACAAAAGAAATTCAAGAACTTCAAGAAAAATATGCATTTGATAAATCAAAGACATCAGCTACAATAACAGTGCTTAATAACAAAGTAGAACAAATTGGAGAATTAGAAAAAGAAGCGGAAGAAAATTACGTTAAACTGACCCAGCTGAAACATAATATATCTCAACTAGAGCAAAAGTTATTAGAATATGATGAATTCAGTGATGAAGAATTAAAAGAATTCTCGCTTGACTATTTTGAGATTGCTAAAGACAACAAATTTATTAAAGAATTTATTGGTTTGGTCAATGAAATCAACTATCCTAGGTTGCCCGAAAATTATAAAAACATTTCGAAAATTAAAAACAATGACTTATTCACTTCGTTCATACTTGAAGGAAGGACCATGTATAAATTATCGAAAAAAGGGCTTTACTTTTGGCACAGAATTAGCAACACAAACAAAACATCATAATAAATTGCTATGCTAAATAAAAAATACAAATATTGTTATTACATAGAATAAACATAATATTAAAACAAACAACTAAAACATAACCGCATTTTTATTGACTTTTTTTTGTATCAAAGGGAATAGAAAACAGCATATTTCAGGTGTAAAAACAAGCAAAACGGAACGTTCAAAGCCTTGATTTACGCTAGTAAATACGGCCATGTTAAATTCATAACCCGGAGGTCTGCAGTTCAATTCTGCATCACGCTACAAGAAAAATCCCTAATTTTTATTAGGGATTTTTTATTTTTAAATACTTCTGATTTTTTTGTTTCTGCAACATTTAATTGCACAACAATTAATTATTTTTTTTGCTCACCACCCATTAAATATCTGTTCCTTTTCAACGTATTGAACATCTCCTCTTTCCTTTCACTTTTATTCTCATTAGTTGATTCATTGCTTATATTTCAAAAAAAACGACTCAAATGCAATAATAGTATCAATATGGGTAAAATAATAGATAGATTCACTCTTAAATAACCAATACTATTGTAGTCTATTTAACCTGTAAGAGAAGATTCGTGGAAAAACAACAAAAAGTACTTCGTATACACCCTAAAGACAATGTGTTGGTGGCACTAACCGATTTAAAAAAAGGAACTCAAATTTCGTTTGAAAACGAAACTTATGAAATTCAAAATAACATCGATGCCAAACACAAATTTGTAACTGAAGATCTTTCAAAAGAGGATCAAGTTTATATGTATGGGGTTTTGGTAGGAAAAGCCAAGAAAGCCATTGCCAAAGGTGATCTTATTAGCACCACTAATTTAGTGCATGATACAGAAACCTATGCCGTAAAAGATTCAAGTGAACAGGAAGCTTGGAAAGCTCCTGATCTTTCAAAATTCACCAACAAAACCTTTAATGGTTATCACAGAGAAGACGGAAAAGTAGGGACTGAAAACAATTGGTTAATTATTCCTTTGGTTTTTTGTCAAAATAGAAATGTTGAAGTTTTAAAAAGTGCCTTGGTTGAAAAATTAGGTTTTGGAAAACAACAGCATTTAGGTTTTGATGTATCCTCTTTAATAACAAGCTACAATGCGGGAGAATCAAGTGACGCTCTTTTAAACAAAGACATCATCACTCCTGCAGAAGAAAAAACAAAAAACCCACTATTTCCAAATGTAGATGGAATCAAATTTTTAACTCATGAAGGTGGTTGTGGTGGTGCTACTTCGGATTCTATTACTTTGTGTAACTTATTGGCAGGATACATCAATAATCCAAATGTGGCAGGTGCTACAATTTTAAGTTTAGGTTGTCAGCATGCACAAGCAAGTATTTTAACACAGGCGCTTAACCAAATGTCTCCTGATGTTAAAAAACCTATTTTCGTTTTAGAACAACAACAAAGTGTTTCTGAAAAAGAATTATTGGCAGAAGCCATCAAAAAAACTTTTGTCGGACTGATAGAGGCCAATAAAATTGAAAGAAAACCAGCTACTTTAGATAAACTTACGATAGGTTTAGAATGTGGTGGTTCTGATGGATTCTCTGGAATCTCAGCAAATCCTACTTTAGGTTATGTTTCTGATTTAATTGTTGGTTTAGGTGGAGCTACTGTTTTATCTGAATTCCCTGAATTAAACGGTGTAGAGCAAGAATTGATCAACCGTTGTACGGAGCCTCGTATTGCAAAAAAATTCTCAGACATCATGTCTGTTTACAGTGCCAAAGCGGATGCCTTGGGCGCAGGATTTTATGCAAACCCTTCACCTGGAAATATTAAAGACGGTTTAATTACAGATGCCATCAAATCGGCGGGCGCTGCAAAAAAAGGAGGAAGTTCTCCTATTGAAGATGTATTAGATTACACCGAGCAAGTAACAAAACCAGGGTTAAATTTATTGTGTACTCCTGGAAATGATGTAGAATCGACTACAGGTTTGGCTGGCTCAGGAACAAATATTATCTTGTTCACCACAGGACTAGGAACTCCAACCGGAAATCCTATTACGCCTGTCATTAAAGTTTCATCAAACACAAAACTGACAGAGAAAATGAAAGATATCATCGATTTTAATACAGGTGGTATTATTGAAGGAACAGCTAGTATTGCTGAAACTGGAGAAGCTTTGTTAGATCATATTATTGAAGTTGCCAGCGGAAAGCAAACCAAAGCAAGAAAATTAGGACAAGATGACTTTATTCCATGGAAACGTGGTATGTCGCTTTAAAAAAAATAAATAAAAATTTAGTTTAGTACTTATATATTATGAAATTTAGTTTAGAAAATAAAGTTGCCATAGTAACTGGTGGAGGAAGTGGTATAGGAAAAGCCATCTCTTTAACTTTTGCAGAACAAGGTGCTCAAGTTCATATTTTGGACTTCAACTTAGAGGCTGCTCAAGAAACTGTTCTAGAAATGGAACAAAAAGGCGCAAAAGGATTCGCACATCAATGTGACGTATCTAACCAAAAAAATGTTGAAAGCATTATTGCCACCATAAGAAAAGACAACACAATTGACATTTTAATAAACAACGCAGGAATTGCACATGTTGGAAATATTGAAACCGTTGAAGAAGCTGATTTAGATCGTCTTTACAATGTCAATGTAAAAGGAGTATACAATTGTATCAAAGCTTGTATTCCTTCTTTAAAAGAAAACGGTGGTGGTGTTATTTTAAACTTGGCTTCTATTGGTTCGTCTGTTGGATTAAACGATCGCTTTGCGTATTCAATGAGCAAAGGAGCAGTATTAACCATGACTTATTCTGTTGCCAAAGACTATATCAACGATGGTATTCGATGCAATTGTATTGCACCAGGAAGAGTGCATACGCCATTTGTAGATGGTTTTATCAGTAAAAATTACCCAGGCCAAGAAGAAGAGATGTTTGAAAAACTATCTAAAACACAACCAATTGGTAGAATGGGAACAACACAAGAAATTGCAGATTTAGTCTTATTTTTGTGCTCTGATGAAGCTGGATTTATTACAGGATCAAATTACCCAATTGACGGTGGGTTTATAACATTAAACGGAAAATAAATAAACAACAACAATATGAAACTTATAAGATTTGGAGCAATTGGCCAAGAAAAGCCAGGAGTTCAACTTGCAGATGGTACCAAAATAGATGTATCTGGATTTGGAACAGATTACAATGAAGAATTCTTTGGAAACGAAGGAATCGAAAAATTGTCGGCTTGGTTAAAAGACAACCAAGAAAGCTGTCCTAAAATTGGTGATGAAGTTCGTTTAGGAGCTCCTTTAACACGTCCTTCTAAAATTGTATGTGTCGGGTTAAACTATGCTAAACATGCAGCAGAAAGCGGAATGGAAATTCCTAAAGAGCCTGTATTGTTTTTTAAAGCAACATCTTCTATGATTGGACCTAATGACGATATCATTATTCCTAAAGGAAGTACGAAAACAGATTGGGAAGTTGAACTTTCTATTGTTATCGGTAAAAAGGCATCTTATGTTGAAGAGGCTGATGCTGTTTCTCACATTGCTGGTTATGTTTTACACAACGATGTTAGTGAACGTGCTTTTCAATTAGAAAGATCTGGACAATGGGTAAAAGGAAAAAGTTGTGATACATTTGCACCTGTTGGACCTTTTATTGCTACTACTGATGAAATCCAAGACCCTAACAACTTAAACTTATGGTTAAAAGTAAATGGAGAAATGATGCAAAATAGCTCAACTTCTGATTTTATTTTTAATGTACAGCAAGTAGTAAGTCATATCAGTCAATTTATGACTTTATTACCTGGAGATATTATTTCAACAGGAACGCCATTTGGAGTTGGTTTTGGACTAAGACCTGAGGTGTATTTAAAGCCAGGAGATGTTGTTGAGTTAGGTATAGAAGGATTAGGTACCTCTAAACAAAATGTAAAAGCTTATTCTTAAGGAACAGAACACTGCCCTAGAAATACAAAAACCTGTATTTAAGTTAACTTAAATACAGGTTTTTTATTTTCTTTTTTTGCTTTCTCTTTCATCCATAAAAAAGTCTAGAAGTCTTGCTTATGAACAGCCAAACTTCTAAACTTTTTCCTATAAATTAAGAATTAATTACGTTCCTAGTTATTTTAAAACAACCGTTAAGGTCATTGCTCCATGAGCCCCAATAACCAAAGACTGTTCAATATCTGCAGTTTTTGAAGGTCCTGAAATAAACACCCCAAAATCGTTATCCTTCTTTGCTAATATCGGATAAGCTTGATGTAAAAAAGGAACGATATTTTCCTTCTTTAAAACAATAACCAAATGGTTTGTTATAAACGGTAAAACTCGAATTGGAAGTTGTCCATCAGACAACCAAACAGCACCATTTTCAGCAACTCCAAGGATACTTTCTAAAATCAACACATCCAAATTCTCTAACTCATGTGGTTTTTTTAAGGCTTCTAAAGAAACCGTATTAAAATCTCCTGCTCCTTCTAAAGTTGCATAATTAACCTTAGCGTCTGGGTACATTTTTGAAACTTGACTAAAAATAGTTTCTGAAACGTTTTGTTCTACAACATTCCCTCCTACTACTTCTACTTTTTTTGTGAATTCCTCCAGCAAATCCTTACCATCAGCAAACACTTCAACATTAATTACCGGAAGCTCTAATAAATCTGGTTTATTAGCCTTCGCTCTTGACAATATATTTTCTCTACTAGTCATTTTTTTCTCTGTTTTTATACCAATCATCAAAACTTTCTTTAGGCCCTAATGGCAAATCTCGCTCTTTACCCCAAACATTTGGCTTAGAGTTTATGACCGATTTAGGTAAATTCCTTAACGACCAACGGGCAACTTTTCCTACACGTTCAAACTGTGATGGTTTTGAAAATACTTTCCCCATCATTTTCATGGAAGCTTTTTTAACAAGGGGTTGTGGTGTTTCCTTTGTTATAATTTGTCTCCATTTATACAACTGACTGTGAATATCAATTTTTACTGGACAAACATCAGAGCAAGAACCACACAAGGTTGAAGCAAAAGGCAAAGTACTATGCTTTTTCAAATCTTTTCCTGGTGATAAAATAGAACCAATAGGTCCTGGAATCGTAGCGTCATAACTATGCCCACCACTTCTTCTGTAAATTGGGCAAGTATTCATACAAGCACCACAACGTATACAATGCAATGAAGCTCTAAAATCAGGTCTGCTTAATTGTTCTGTTCTTCCATTGTCAACAATAACAATATGCATTTCATTTCCTTCAATAGGTTTTTTGAAGTGCGAAGAATAAGTCGTAATAGGTTGTCCTGTAGCACTACGCGCTAACAATCGTAAGAAAACACCTAAGTATTCTTGTTTTGGAATAATTTTTTCAATTCCCATACAAGCAATATGTACTGGCGCCAAATGAGCACCCATATCGGCATTTCCTTCATTGGTACATACCACAAAACCACCCGTATCTGCAATGGCAAAATTGACACCTGTTATGGCTGCATCAGCTTCCATAAATTTTTCTCGAAGATGCTTTCTCGCTTCTCCTGTCAAATATTGAGGGTCACCTCCACAAGGTTTTGTTCCCAAATGCTCTTGAAACAACTCATCAACTTCTTCTTTGGTTTTATGAATTGCTGGCAATACAATATGACTAGGCGGCTCTTTGGCCAACTGAACAATTCGTTCTCCTAAATCGGTATCAATAATTTCCATACCATCAGCTTCCAAATACGGATTTAAATGACATTCCTCTGTAAGCATCGACTTACTTTTCACAATTTTTTTGGCATTGTGTTTTTTCAGTATGCTATGTACTATTTTGTTATGTTCTTCTGCATCGGCTGCCCAGTGAACCTGTACCCCGTTTTTAATAGCGTTTGCTTCAAATTCGGTTAAATAATGGTCTAAATTTGAAAGAGTATGTGCTTTTATTCCGTGTCCTAAACTTCTTAAATTCTCCCAACCTTCAACGGCATGAACTGATTTATCTCGTTTATGTCTAACAAACCACAATGCTTTATCATGCCAATTGACCTTTTTTTCATCTGTATTAAAAATAGATGCTGCTTTTGAATGACTCATGTTTTTCGTTGAATTAAATATTACTATTCAAAATTTCTGCAATATGCAGTACTTTTAAAGGTTGCTCATTTCTATTGATCAAACCTTCCAAATGCATCAAGCATGAAGTATCTGTAGCGGTAATAACCTCTGCTCCATTGTCTAAATGATCTTTTACTCTGTCTTTCCCCATCTTTACAGAAATAGCTTCTTCAGTTACAGCGAAAGTACCTCCAAATCCACAACACTCATCTTTTCTAGTCAATTCAATAAGCTCTACTCCCTTCACCATTTTCAATACATCTTCAATACTAGAAAAAGAATCTCCTACCACCTCTGAACAAGAACCTAAACGTAAACCACGTAAGCCGTGACAACTTTTATGTACCCCTACTTTAAACGGAAAACTAGCTGTAAGTTTTTCTATTTTAAGAATATTTACAATAAAATCACAAAGTTCGTAAACATTGTCTCTTACTTTTTTAACAGCTTCTGTTTGTGGAATGATGTTGTAATGCTTTTTTACATGGTACGCGCAACTTCCAGAAGGCGTAACGATGTAATCAAAATCTTTAAAATTTTCAACAAAATTGTTGCAAGCTCCTACAGATTCATATTCATACCCTGAATTGGCCATTGGCTGACCACAGCATGTTTGACCCGAAGGATAAACAACATCTACATTTAGTTTTTCTAACAACTCTAAAGTTGCTTTTCCTACTTGTGGATATAATTGATTTATATAACAAGGAATGAATAGTCCTACTTTCATTTAACTTCTTTTTATATTAGTATTGATATTTTTTTAGTTGCAATTCGTGTGTTACAAATTTACAGGGAACAAGTAAACAAAACTTCCTAAAATTTGATTAACGCCAATACTATCTTTGCCTATTTTAGTTTTAAACACAAAAATATGCAATGATAACACTTAATAAGTTTTCTAAAAAGAAAAAAAATTCCTAACGCAAGTGCTCGTTTAAATATACGGTAGGAGAACAATTCATAATTAATTTGAACTGCCTGTTAAAATTGGATATGTTGTTAAAACCAGACTCATAGCATATAGAAGAAATATTATGCTTGTTTTCTAAAAGCAATCGACAGGCATAACCTATGCGAATTTCAGCCAAATATCTAGAAAATGTTTTTCGATTTACCCGCTTAAAAAAACGACTAAAGGCTGTGGTATTCATATGTGCAATTTGAGCGACTTCTTCTAAAGTAATGACTCTATTGAAATTTTTAAAAATATAAGCTTGAACTTTATCTTGCGTAACGTTTCTTGTGGCTTTAAAAGAATTTAGGAATCCTTCACTTGTCAGTTTTTTGACGTCCTTATATTTTGCCAGTTCATTCAATATTTTTAGAAAGCACATGGTTTTCTCAAAACCTTTTAATTTAAGCATCGATTTTATTTCCTGAATCAATTTTTTATCCACTTTTAAAAACTTCAATCCGAAACGAGCTCTTTCAAACAAATCTAAAATATGTCGCATTTCTGGAGTTTCAAAAAAGGTAGCTCCTAAATAATCTTGCTTAAAATGGATGGCAATAGCCTTTGCTTGCTGTTTGGAATCTTGCTGAAAATAATCTTCTTCATTGAGCCACATATGTGGTAAATCTTTTCCTAAAAGCATGACATCTCCTACTTCAAATTTTTCAATGCCATCTCCAACAAAACAGGTACCAGCACTTTTTAACACAACCACCAATTCCAATTCTGGATGATAATGCCAAATTTTCAAAAAATAAGGGTAATCATTTACTTTGGTGGTAAAAGATTTATTATCAAGACTGCTTCTATCTAGTAAGTGAAGTTTCATAGGTCGAAATGGTCAATGAAATTAAGGTTAAAAAACTACTGTAGTTACAAAAATACCGCAAAATAATTAAAAACGAATACTTCTCTTTTTTTATTCATTAATTTATTCGTGACTTATTATCGTTTATTTCTTTGATGCAATCTTCTTAAGAAACTTCGATAGAAAATCACATAAATTTAAAACCCAAAAAAAGGAGTCAAACCTAATTGACTCCTTTTTCTTATAATTTTAATGCCTTACTCATTTACAGCAATTGCATTGTAAGCTTGTTGATAAGCATCCACTCGAGATAACTTTGAATTGGAATGCATTAAGTGTAATACTTTTTCTAGAACACGTAACCTCATTCCATTTTTGTCTGATTTGTGTAGAATTTCTATAATAATTTCTTCTGTAGTCATAGTTTTCTATTTTTTATTAAGTTACATAAATTATATAAATATTAAAAAGATTTGCCATAAAGAATAATTTCCTTCTTATTCCATACTCAAACATGTTTCAAAAAACCTAGGCATGAATTCGTACGGTTCTATAACCATAGATGGCAATAAAACAGAAACAGAAAAATGGCAATAGGAACGATATATTTACCGCAGCAAACGAACCAATTGTTCCCATATCAATAATTAAACCTTGTAATATTGGCATTAAAGCCCCTCCTACAATTGCCATTACTAACAATGCTGCTCCTAATGTTGTATCCTCTTCACTTAAGCCATTTAGGGCAATACCGTAAATAGTAGGAAACATTAACGACATAAAAGCCGAAGTCGCAACAAGTAAATAAAGCCCTACAATTCCTTCAATAAAAATAGCGCCAAACATGGTACACATAGCTCCTAAAGCAAAAATGAATAGCAATTTTTTAGAGTTGACATACTTCATTAAAAAAGTAGTAATAAACCTACTTCCTAAAAAGATAGACATGGCAACAATATTGTAATTCTGAGCTGTTGCTTTTGAAATACCTAAATTATCTGCATAATGAATTATAAAGGTCCAACACATAATTTGTGCCGCTACATAAAATAATTGTGCCAATACTCCTTCTCTAAATTTCCCGTTGGCAAATAATCTTTTAAAAGAATCCATTACCGAACCATAGTTCCCTTTTTCAGTTCTTTTAGGCATTTTAGAAATAGAAATCACCACAAACATTAAAATCACAACTCCTCCAAGTATGATATATGGATTTCTTATAATCGCTAAATCATGGGTTCTAATAATTGCCTTTTGAGCTTCTTCCAAAGTTGTAAAAATTAACTCTCCTACTTCATTTCTCTTATCAGAATCTAAAGCCGTTAAAATAAATTTAGAAGCCACAAACATTCCGAATAAAGATCCAATTGGATTGAAAGCCTGTGCTAAATTTAAACGCTGTGTAGCCGTTTTAGGATCACCCATAGAAAGAATGTATGGATTTGCTGTAGTTTCTAAAAAGGCCAATCCAAAGGTTAAAATATAAAGTGACACTAAAAAGAAGCCAAACATTTCAAATTGCGCTGCTGGATAAAACAACAAAGCACCAATAGCATAAAGTGAAAGTCCTAATAAAATACCTTTTTTATAACTATATTTTCTTACAAATAAAGCAGCAGGAATGGCCATAGTTGCATACCCACCATAAAAAGCCAATTGCACTAAGGCTGCTTTTCCGGTTGATATTTCCATAACAGTACCAAAGGCAGCTACCATTGGGTTGGTAATGTCATTTGCAAATCCCCACAAAGCAAATAAAGAGGTAATTAAAATAAAAGGAAATAATACTTCCTTAGAAACAACGGGTATTTTTTTAAAATCATTCATAGTAAAGAAAAGTTAGCAAAGCACTTAGGTGCTTTATTGGATTAAAAAAAAGCACTATAGTTATGTACTAACTATAGTGCTTTTCTTAACTAATGATATTATCTGTATTGAGCGTATACAAGTTTTGTTTGTAAATACTCTTCCATACCGTGTTTTCCATCAGCACCACCTAATCCAGATTTTTTCCAACCTGCATGGAATCCTTGAATTGCTTCAAAGTGCTCTCTGTTTACATAAGTTTCTCCAAACTCTAATTCTTGACTTGCATGCATAACCTTGTTAAAGTTTTCTGAGAAGATAGAAGATGTTAGTCCATATTCACAGTCGTTAGCCAAAGCAATTGCTTCATCCAAAGTACTAAATTTCATCATTGGCAAAACGGGTCCAAAAACTTCTTCTTGCATAATTTGCATATCTTGACGAATATTTGTCAACAAGGTTGGTTGGTAGAAATATCCTTTGTCAAACTGACTCGATCTATTACCTCCCAAAACAACTTCAGCACCTTCGTTTTTAGCAAAGTTTACCATTTCTTCAACCTTGTCAATTTGTGCTTTAGAAACCATTGCACTCATGTCTGGGTTGTTTGCAGAAAATGCATCCTCCACTTTAATTGTATTTAATTTTTTAGTTACTTTTTCTAAGAATTGATCGTAGATAGAATCTTCAACATATACTCTTTCAGCACAGTTACAAACTTGTCCACTAAAAATTACTTTAGAGCTTACAATAGCATTTACTGCTAAATCTAAGTCAGCATCAGCACAAACAATAGCTGGTGCTTTTCCTCCTAATTCTAAAGATACTTTTGTAATATTTGGAGCCGCAGCTTCCATAATTTTTTGACCTGCATATACACTACCAGTCAAACTTACAATTCCTGTTTTAGCATTGCTTGTCAATGCATTTCCTACTACAGGACCACTTCCACAAACAAAATTCAAAACACCATCAGGCAATCCAATTTCAGCTACTAATTTAGCAAATTCCATAACGGTATTTGGTGCTACACAACTTGGTTTAATTACACAGGTATTTCCTGTAACCAAAGATGGAGCTACTTTTCTAGCCATTACAAAAAATGGGAAGTTCCATGGCAAAACACCTACCGCCACCCCAATTGGAGCTTTGTGTAAAAACATGTGTTCCTTACGTCTATCACTTTGAATAATTTCACCTTCAATTCTACGAGCCCATCCTGCATTGTAATCAAAATAATCTGCAGTTACATCAATTTCTACTTGAGCCAAACCAATTACCTTAGCTTGTTCTGCTGCTAAAGTTTCTGCCAAAAACACTCTATTCTCGCGAATAATATTGGCCATTTTATTTAAATAATTAGCTCTTTCAATAGCAGCAAAAGATCTCCATTCCTTTTGTGCATGGTAAGCAACGTCAATTGCCATGTTTGCATCCTCTATAGATCCTTTTGGGATTACAGATAACACTTCTTCTGTACAAGGGTTTAAAACTTCTGTTACACCAGAAGATGTAGAATTTACAAACGCACCATTAATGTATTGTTTAAATTGTCTCATGTTATAAGTTATTAGGTTATTTAAATTTAATTCAACTAAGAAATAGCATTCCTTAATTTTTATTAGACATGTTTTGTTCAAACTCTCTAGCAAGTAGAGAAATTAGAGTTCGACAAATTTATAGAATGATGAAACCTTTAGAATTATCTATATTAACCAATTGTATGAATAATTTAAACATTTGGTTTTAAAAAAGAACACTATACCTTGATTAGAAAAGGATTAAGCCATCGCTTATTTTTGTTTTTTTGTAGAAAACAACTATTCCACTGTGATTTTTTATAGATTCTAAAAAATCAAATCACCTATATCGTTACTTGTTTTTTTGAAGATAATTAGACCTTACTATAAGGTCTAATTAGCGTAACACTTTATAAGTATTAAAAATAGCCCTGCAAAAAAGAAATCTAGGTATACCTACCCGACTTATAGACGGCGGGAGTAATTCCCGTGGTAGACTTAAATACTCTAGAAAAATGGTAGCGATCGGAGAAACCTAAATCATAGGTCACGTCTTCAATCGTTTTATCGGTATGTTCAAATAAATCGCAAGCCCTGGCTATTTTTCTTTTTTGAATAAAATTATGCAAGGTAATACTCATTTCTTGTCGAAATAAGCGGGCAAAGGAATTAGGAGCCATATTTACAATATCTGCCAAAGCAGCATTGCTTAGTTTAGAGTCTATATTAATTTCAACATGACGCAACACCTTTAGTACACGCTCGTCTATATTTATTGCTTTCCACAATTCGGACCCGATATTAGAAATTGCTTCTTTGATAAACGATTGTAATTTTAAATTAAAGGTCAGTTTAAAATCGGTATTTTCAATTTTTAAACGTTCTGTTAAATACAACAATCGGTCTTTTAAATAATCGGTCAGTTCAATTTTATAAATTCCTGGATACACATGGTCAAAAGGAACGCCCAAATTAAAATGCGTAAAAAAATGAAACAAACATTTTTCTTCTAAATCGGCCTCCACAATATCATCTGTTAAATGCCTACCTGAAACATGAATCCCATTATTATATACATGGTTTTTTTGAAATTCAGAAGAAAAGGAGGTAAAAGGAGCAATGATATAAATAGAATCTGGACTCATTTCAAAAACATCTTCTTTGTGTTTTAAAGTCCCACCATAATTTTTATTCCAATAAACTCGCCAAAACGGAAAAACCATATCGTGACAATCCCACATATCTAACAACCAATACCTACAACACAATAACTTTATTTTTATATCTATAAAGTTCTGTTTATTAGAGGATGGGTCTCCTAATTCTATGTTTTTGGTATATTTCATTTAAAGACGAATGTTTAAATTAGATACAAAAATACAAATTTTAAATATTTTTAGAAGTGAATTACTGCGCTAAATTTGTCGTATAAATTTTTATACAATAATTATGGCTACACTTAAGCTTCCAGTAGAAGTACAAAAAGAATTGAAAAAAGTTTCTAAAGTTGCAGGTTACCTGTGGCAAAGAGAATGGGCAGAAAGAAACGCCGGTAATATATCTATGAACTTGACTTCATTTTTCACAAAAGAAGAAGTACAAGCTGCAGCTGGTGAACAAATACCTTTTGATTTCCCTAAAGGAGCGGCTGGTTTTGTAATTTACATTACAGGAACAGGTTGTTATTTAAGAGATTTAGTAGATTCTCTTGATAAAGTATCTTGTATATTATATATCAATGAAGAAGCAACAGCATACTCAATCATTTGGGGTGGAAATCGTGAGAACTTTGGACCTACATGTGAGTTGATTTCTCATACAAGTATTCATTTATTTAATTCTATAAACCATCCAGAAAACTTAGCGGTTGTTCATACGCACCCTCTTGAGTTAATTTGTATGAGTCACCATGAATTATTTGATAATGAAGAAGAATTAAATAGACAAATTTGGATGATGTGTCCTGAGGTAAAAGTTTTTGTTCCTAAAGGAATTCACTGTACACCTTATGCATTGTCTAGTACAGCAGATTTGGCAAAAGTTACGATTGAAGCTTTTAAAACAAGAAACGTTTCTTTATGGGAAAAGCACGGAGCTACGGCTACTGCGCCTGATGTAGAGAAAGCTTGGGATTTCTTAGATGTAGCAAATAAAGGTGCTAAGTTATTAATGATGTGTTGGGCAGCAGGTTTTAAACCAGCAGGATTGTCCAATGAGCAATTAGTAGAATTAGAACAATTTACATAAACCAAAAAAAAATTAAACCATGAGTAGATTAATTGGTAGACTACCAAAAGTAGGAATTCGTCCTGTGATTGATGGACGTGAATTAGGAGTTAGAGAGTCTTTAGAAGTTCAAACAATGGACATGGCTAAAGCTGCAGCTAAATTAATAGAATCAACATTACGTTTTCCTAGTGGAGAAAAAGTAGAGTGTGTAATTGCAGATACAACTATTGGAGGTGTTGCTGATGCAGCAGCCTGTGCAGATAAATTTAAAAGAGAAGGTGTTGAAGTTTCTTTAACAGTAACGCCATGTTGGTGTTATGGTACAGAAGTTATGGATACAGATCCTTCTACGCCTAAAGCCGTTTGGGGATTCAACGGAACAGAAAGACCAGGGGCTGTTTATTTAGCAGCTGCCTTAGCAGGGTATTCTCAAAAAGGATTGCCAGCTTTTGGAATTTATGGTAAAGAAGTGCAAGATGGTGGTGATCAAACCATTCCTCAAGACGTTTCAGAAAAAATACTACGTTTTGTAAAAGGAGGTTTGGCAGTAGCACAAATGAACGGTAAATCTTATTTATCTATAGGATACAGTTCTATGGGGATTGCAGGATCTATGGTTGATGTAAACTTCTTACAAGATTATTTAGGAGTTAGAGCTGAGTTTGTAGAATCGGTAGAGATTTTAAGACGTATTGACGAAGGAATTTTTGACCAAGAAGAATATGCAAAAGCATTGGCTTGGACCAAAGAAAACTGTCAAGAAGGAAAAGATTATAACAGTCCTGAAGCTCAAAAATCGGCAGAAGTAAAAGAAGCTGAATGGGAAAAAGTTGTAAAAATGACTTTGATCTGTAAAGATTTAATGAACGGGAATCCTAAGTTAAAAGAAATGGGATTCGGAGAAGAATCTAAAGGTAGAAATGCCATTATGGGAGGTTTCCAAGGACAACGTCAGTGGACAGATTACCAACCAAATGCTGATTATACAGAGTCTATCTTAAACTCTTCATTCGACTGGAATGGAATTCGTCAAGCGTACACTTTTGCTACAGAAAACGACTGTTTAAACGCAATTTCTATGTTGTTTGGACACTTGTTAACTAACAAAGCTCAATTATTCTCTGATGTACGTACGTACTGGAGTCCTGAGTCAGTAGAAAGAGTTACTGGGAAAAAATTAACAGGAATTGCAGAAAACGGAATTATCCACTTGATCAATTCTGGTTCTACAACATTAGATGCTACTGCACAACAAACAGATGCTGATGGAAATCCTACAATGAAACCATTCTGGGAAATTACAGACGAGGAAGTTCAAAAATGTTTAGACAATACAAAATGGCCAGCAGCAATTGCTGAATATTTTAGAGGTGGAGGATTCTCTTCTCAGTTTAAAACAAAAGGAAGCATGCCTATTACGATGTGTCGTTTGAACTTGGTAAAAGGAATTGGACCTGTTTTACAAATTGTAGAAGGATGGAGTGTTGAATTACCTGGTGATATTCACGAAATATTAGATGAAAGAACCAACCCAACTTGGCCAACTACTTGGTTTGTTCCAAGATTAACAGGAACAGGTTTCTTTAAAGACGTGTACACTGTAATGGCAAAATGGGGAGCAAACCACGGAGCAATTTCTCACGGACATATTGGTGCTGATTTGATTTCTTTAGCGGCTATGTTACGTATTCCTGTGAATATGCATAATGTTAGTGAAGATGATGTATTTAGACCAAGTGCATGGTCTGCATTTGGAGAAGGTTTAGAAGGAGCTGATTATAGAGCTTGTAAAAATTATGGTCCTTTATACGGATTTAAAGAATAACTAAAAAAGGTGTTTGGCCTAGGTCAAACACCTTTTTTTAATTTTGATTTGTCATGATAAACGTAATTGCTGTTATTGATATAGGGAAAACCAATAAAAAAATTCTCTTATTTGATGAAACTTTCGAAGTAGTTTACAGAAATGCAACTAGATTTGATGAAGTTTCTGATGAAGATGGTTATCCTTGTGATGACATTGAATCTATAGAAAATTGGATTCAAAACGAAATAAAAAGAATACAAGAAGAAGGCGAATACAGCGTTAAAGCCATCAACTTCTCAACTCACGGTGCCAGTCTTATTTATTTAGATAAGAATGGAGACAGAATTACACCTTTGTACAATTATTTAAAGCCATTAAACTTAGAAGAGTATGAGGAGCTTTATGATGTGTATGGAGGAAAAGAAGAGTTTTCTAGAAAAACAGCATCTCCAGCTTATGGAATGTTGAATACAGGACTTCAAATATTAAAATTACAAAAAGAAAAACCTGAGTTTTGGAGTAAGGTAGATGCTATTTTGCATTACCCACAATACTTAAGTTATCTTTTTACCAAACAAATAACTGCCGATTTCACCTCGGTAGGTGCACATACCGCCACTTGGGATTTTGACAAAATGCAGTACCACCAGTGGATTCAAGATAAAGACATCAAACTTCCGCAACCAAGTAATGGTAGAGAGGCCATTGTTTCCGACTTTAACGGTCAGGCGATTGCTGTAGGTTCTGGTTTACACGACAGTTCTTCATCTATAATTCCTGTATTACAAAATTGTAATAATAAAGAATTTGTATTGCTATCTACCGGTACTTGGATCATTGCCATGAACCCATATAGTACTGAAAAGTTAACACAGCATCAGTTAAGCAACAACTGCTTGTGTTTTATGACGCCTGAAAAGCAACAAATAAAATCATCTATGCAGTTTTTAGGACGTATACATGAGGTGTATTTGGAGCCTTTGGCAAAGCATTTTGACGTAGATATAGATACGCATTTAGAATTAAAATTAGATACTAAATATATTTCTGAATTAATTTCTGCAAACAAAAGAATTTATTTATCAGAAGGAATTGACACCGATTTTGAGGCGAACCCAGTTCTATTAAAACAATTTGACAGCTATAAAGAAGCTTATTACCAGTTGACTTATGAAATAAGTAAAAAAGTAGTAGCGGGTATCGACTTGATTTTAGACGAAAACAATGCTTTAAAAGAAATTTATGTTTCTGGAGGATTTAACAGAAATGAAATGTTTGTAGAGTTTATCGCACAAATGAAAAAAGGTATCGATATAAAAATACCAAACTGTAAAAACGAAAGTGCGCTTGGTGCGGCTTTGTTAATGAAAGATTATTTGAAAAACTAAAACTTAGGTATCTAAAAAAAAACTATGCATAAAAATCAAACATTAGGAGAGTTTATTATTGAAAACCAATCTTCTTTCCCCTACTCTAGTGGTGAATTATCTAGCCTTTTAAATGCCTTGCGTTTAGCTGCAAAAGTGGTGAATCATGAAGTAAACAAAGCGGGATTAGTCGATTTATTTGGAAACTCTGGTGACATCAACATTCAAGGAGAGAGTCAACAAAAGCTAGACATTTTTGCGAATGAAATTTTTATTCAAGCACTTGTTAACAGAGAAATTGTTTGTGGAATTGTTTCTGAAGAGAATGACGAATTTATTGCCATTAATGGAAGCGACAAAAGACACAGCAGCAAATATGTGGTACTGATGGATCCTTTAGATGGTTCTAGCAATATTGATGTCAACGTATCCGTAGGAACTATATTTTCTATTTACAGAAGAATTAGCCCTGTTGGAACTCCCGTTACTCAAGAAGATTTTTTACAAGCAGGTAACAATCAAGTTGCGGCAGGTTATGTCATTTACGGAACTTCTACCATGTTGGTTTTTACTACAGGTGATGGTGTGAATGGATTTACCTTAAACCCAGCTCTTGGAACTTTTTATTTATCACATGCCAATATCAAATTTCCTGAAGAAGGAAATATTTATTCTGTAAACGAAGGAAATTACAGCAACTTTCCACAAGGAGTAAAAGACTATATTAAATATTGTCAAAAAATTGAAGAAAACAGGCCTTATGCTTCAAGGTATATTGGTTCTATGGTTTCTGATGTCCATAGAAATATGATCAAAGGTGGAATTTATATGTACCCTAGTAGTTTTCCTTATCCTGAAGGAAAATTAAGATTGTTATACGAATGCAACCCAATAGCATTTATTGTGGAACAAGCAGGAGGTAAAGCAACGGATGGTAAACAAAGAATTTTAGACCTCAAACCAAATGATATTCACCAAAGAAGACCTTTCTTTTGCGGTAATACTGAAATGGTTAACAAGCTTGAAAACTTTATAGCAAAATACTAATTAGCTGTATCCTTCAAAATTGTAATTTAAAACAAGCCAAAAGCCTATTATTTTTATTAAATTACCCCTCATAATTTTGATTATACACCAATAAGCAATGCAACATAACAGCTATTCATCTAAAACCATACAGGCTTTCCTAGCCTGTATGGTTTTGTTTTTAAATACCTATTTCTTACAGGCCCAAAGAGTAGAAACATTCTCTAATTTAGAAGGATTTAACCAAAACACCGTAAGCACCATTGAACAAGATAGTTATGGTTTTTTATGGATTGGAACACCCAATGGTTTGATCAAATATGATGGCTACGATTTTGAAAATGTTCGAATAGATTTTAACAACTATATCACTACGCTTCACAGCGACAAAAACAACCATTTATGGATTGGAAATAACGAAGGAGCCGTTGTAAAAGTTCTTTCTTTAGAAAAAGAATACAAAGTTCCCATTCCTAAAAACTTTAGAGTAAGCCATATTCGTTCTGATGCAAATGATAACATTTGGATTTCTGGCGAAAACAAATTATTTGTTTGCAAGCTCTTAGACAAACATACCGGAACTTTTGAATTGTCTGAAAATCTATTAGAAAAACACAAAGAAATAGAAACCATCAACGATTTTGTATGGGACAAAACCAATTCAATGATACTGGCCACCAGTGGCGGATTGTTGCAATTAAAACTAAATAATACAGATCAGTTAAGCGCTAAAACAATAACTTCTGTTATTACTTTTGAAGATTTTGATTACAGCATCAACAGCATTCAAACCATAGGAAATAATTTATGGGTGGGTACTACAAAAGGTTTTTTCAAAGTCAGTACCGACGACAAAAAAGTCTACATTCTTAAAGATTTTAATAAAGACGCTTTTTTAGTTAAAAAAAATCTTAAACTCATTATCAAAAACATCTATGAAGATAGAAAAGGAACAGTTTGGATTTGTACTCAAAACGAAGGCTTGTTCCATTATGTTCCTGAAACGGAAAAGTACACCCAATTCAAACCCAACCTCAACAACGACTCTGGCGTAAGTAGTCAAATTATAAATTGTATTTATGAAGATGAATTTGACGTTATGTGGATTGGTACTGGACAAGGTGGATTGAACAAATTAAATAGCTTACAAAAACCTTTTTATTCCTACCAAAGAAACCCTTTTAACAAAAAAGCCTTAGCAGGAAATTTGACCACTGCTATTTTAGAAGACTCTAGAGGTTATTTATGGGTTTCTACTTATAACAATTCCGTTTGCAGAAGTACCAAAGCCGTGAACGACAATAACGTGGCAAACATAAAATTTAATAGTTTAAAAAATATTTTCCCACTCAACACTAAAGAAATTGTAAGATCTATTTACGAGGATAGCTATGGGTATATTTGGTTTGGAACGGAGTTCAGTATAATTTGCTACAACCCTAAAACGGATCGATTTAAAAAATTAACACTTAAGAAAAACAATCGGAATATAAAACTAGGCCTTTGTTTTGCTATTCAACAGTTAGATAAAAACACCCTATTGTTTGGTGGCCATACTTTTGTAACTATTAAAAATCCTTGGGAACAAATTTTAAAACGAAACAAGGATTATTTAGACATTGAAGCGAAGTTAGATTTACCAAACAACAGAGCCTACAAAGTTTTACTAGACAACCAGCAAAAATTATGGTTAGGAACGGAAACAGGTCTAATACTGTTAAACTATGAAAACGAAAAACTAGCCATTAACAAAGATTATAAATATTACCGCTTAAAAAACATAAACCACAGCAAAGTATTTACCTTAAAAGAAGATGCCAACGGCTATTTATGGGAAGGAACCTTTGGTGGTGGATTGAATAAAATAAAGTTTGATGCTCAAAATGAAATCATTGAATACAAATCGTACAACAAAAACAATCTATTAAACGACAATGCCGTCTATGGTATTTTGCAAGACGACAATCAAAATTTGTGGTTGAGTACAGATATGGGGCTTTGTAAATTTAATACAGATACCGAAGAAGTCAATTTTTTTGATGTACGTGATGGTCTGATCAATAACAATTTCCGTCAATCTTCTTATTTTAAAGGAAAATCAGGATATTTTTATTTTGGAGGCTTGAACGGTTTGACCGTTTTCGATCCTGAAAAAATCAACCTAAACCTTCAATTGCCTAAAGTCATTTTTACAAAATTAAAGGTTAAAAATAAAAAAGCAATCATTGAAAATGACCGCTCAAATTCCTCTAATACCATTCTTACAAAATCTATTTCTGAAACTTCGGAAATTAGCATCCATGAAAATGATCAAATTTTAGCATTAGACGTTATTGTAGATCATAGTGCCAATCCTACAAAAAATAAATTGGCCTATAAATTAGAAGGCTTTAACAACGATTGGATTATTGAAAACACAGGAAAAGCCACCATCACCTATACCAATTTATCACCTGGCAATTACGAATTAAAAATAAAAGGAGCCAATAGCGATGGAATTTGGAGTGAACAAATAAAAAGCCTAAAAATTAAAGTATTACCTCCGTGGTATAAAACCTGGTGGAGTTATTTACTTTTTGTTTTACTGATTATTTTAATTTCTGTTGGAATTACCATCTACTTTGTACAACATGAAAAATTAAAACAGCGCTTGCTGTATGAACAGCTAGACAAAGAGCGTTTAGATACCATCAACCAAGGGAAATTTAGATATTTTACCAATATATCTCACGAGTTTAGAACTCCTCTTACGCTAATTGCCGGGCCTTTAGAACATATTATTTCTATGAACAAGGATGCCGACAACACAAAGTATTTGGCCATTATTCAAAAAAACACCAAAAGACTACTTAGTTTGGTAGATCAACTTATTACTTTTAGAAAAGCAGAACAAGGACATGTAAAATTAAAACTAAGTCAAAATACCTTAGGCGATTTTATATACCCTACTACTGAAGCTTTTGAAAATTATGCGGTAGAAAAAAACATCAACTTCTTTTACAAGGTAAACTCGCCAAATGAAAATATTATTATTGATACCGAAAAAGTAGAACGTATTATTTTTAATTTACTATCCAATGCATTTAAAAACACACCTGCCAACGGAAGTGTTAGTATTGAATCGGACATTATAACCAATGGTGATACAAAAATGATACAAATAGATGTGATTGACAACGGTAAAGGAATACCTGCAAAAGATTTAGACAATATTTTTGAACGTTTTTACCAATTAGGAAATAATGAAGAAAGTGTAAGTGGCGGTGGAATTGGATTGGCCTTTTGCAAATCATTGATCAATTTATTGGAAGGGCAAATTACTGTAAAAAGTGAACCTTTTGTAGAAACGAGATTTTCAATTTTAATTCCTGCCAAAACTATTGAGGATTATAAAAACGAAGAAGTCAACACCCATAAAAAATCATTTATCAAAGATTGGGTGCCACTTTCTACAGAATTTAAAAACGAAACATTCAACAACGAATTAAACAATACACAAAAAGAACATCATTTATTAATTGTTGAAGACGAAGAAGATGTGCAACACTTTTTAGTCAGCCGACTTTCAAAACAATATAATATTACCATAGCCAATAACGGATTGGAAGGTTTGGAAAAAGTAAAATTAAACGAACCTACTTTAATTATTAGTGATGTCATGATGCCTGAAATGGACGGATTTGCCTTTTGTGAACATATAAAATCGACACCAGAAACCTGTCATATTCCTGTGGTTTTATTAACGGCTTTGGGTGAAAACGAAGACGCCATTAAAGGACTTGAATTTGGAGCAGACGAATACATTAGCAAACCCTTCTCTATAAAACTTTTAGAATTACGTATTAAAAAACTTATTGACAACAATATTCGTTTAAAAGAATATTTCTCAAAAAACAGTGTGGTTCCCAAAAAAGGAATTGAAATATCAACAAGAGATAAAGAGTTTTTAAATGAAATTATTGCAGTTATTGAAGAAAACATTGCAGACTCAAATTTTGGGGTAGAAACACTATCTGCTAAAATGAATTTAAGTGCCTCTCATTTTTACAGACGCTTGAAACAATTAACTGGACAAATTCCGAATGCGTATATCCGAAATTTCAGACTGCAAAGAGCTGCTGAATTGATGAGTAAAAATGATGGAGCCAATGTTACGGAAATCATGTATCAAATTGGAATTGAATCGAATTCCTACTTTTCTACTTCCTTTAAAAAATTACATGGGGTTTCTCCTTCTGAATTTTTGAAAAATCTTTCTAACTAAAATTTAGTACTCCTAAAAAAGAGCACATGATTGGAACCATTATGTGCTTTTTTTTGAACCATTACCGCTTCTAAAAAGCAAAAAAACAAGTAACTATTTATTGAAAACAAAACTCCATTGTTGCTGGTGTTTTGCTTGAATAAAATACTTAATTAAAAAAATTAGCATTTTTTTTACTCCTATAAACCTTAAATAGAACAAGATTCAACACGTAGAATCTGTCTCAAAAAAGTAAAACCGCCTTAAATTACCTAAATACACAAAGTTAAAAACACCTGTACCCCCCTGTTTTGCAACAAATGGTAGAATAACAAAAGTTTTTAAAAGATTAGAGCAAAGCCTAAAAACAGATGCTTCCTAATTTTGACAAAACAATTAACATTAAACCAAATCATATACTATTATGAAAAAACAATTACTTTTTACATTAGCATTTTTTACAGCTGTAACTTTTACTTCAGCGCAAAGCGGCGTATCGGTTGATCATACAAATACCTCAACTCCACAAAACTTCTTATTTGGATCTGATAAAGATATTCGAGATGCATCTGTTGTTACAGTCACTGCCGGAAGTGGATCTGCTCAAACTAACAAACCGAACTGGTTAGCCATTATAGGAAGTCAGGATGATTTAACAGAAGGTAAGTTTGAGTTTACCTTACAATCAACTGGTGATAATTTATTGACAAGTTTATCTATAAATTTCGCAAAAAGAAAAGGAAGTAGAGTTGGAGGAACTATCAGTATTCCTGGTAATGCTAATACAGATTTCGTTTTAGCTTCGGATAATACGGACAGCAAAACTATCGAAGCAAAAACTATAGCCTTTGAAACAGACGTAATTTTAACTAGTTCACCAAAAACTGTTACAATAACAATAGATGATATCTCTATGGCTACTTTAATTGCTACTAGTACTCCTAATATTAGACTTACTGATATGAATATTTCAGTACTTTCTGTTTTAGATGTAAATGACATTGTTGAAACAACTCAAGAAAACACACTTTTCCCAAACCCTGTAACTGGAAGTTTTCAAATTTCTTCAGAAGAAGCGATTCAAAACGTGCAAGTATATGGTATCAACGGAAGCTTGTTAAGAACTTTTAACGCTCAAGCTAGTTATGACATTAGCAATTTAACTGCAGGTGTGTATTTTGTAAAAAGCAACACAGCTTCTGGTTCTAAAACAGTAAAAATCGTAAAAAAATAATCTGGCTTAAAACACCCTATTTATAAAAAAAGCACATGATTCTAACATCATGTGCTTTTTTGCTTTCTATAAATTCTTAAAACACAGACGGATTAAACAGACCTCATCTTCAAAAGGAATTTACTTACTAAGAACATACTTTGAAAACGGAACCACTGAAATATAACGCATTAGAACAAAAACAACAACTACAATAATGCATTAGAACAAACAAAAGGTTAAAATGAGGCAATAGCATTGTATTTAAAATTCGTTATTTGTATTCATACGACAAGAAAAAATTCATAAACACACGTAAACTTCAAAAAATGAAAAAAACAGTATTTACATTCGCCTTAAGTCTATTACTAAGTTTAGGAGCTATGGCTCAATCTAAAAATGAAGCACGCGCTCTAAAAACTAGCAAAGCAAAAATTGAGCTAATTGAAAAAACAGTTAAATTATCAGATTCTGAAAAAGAAACCTATATAGAATTAAGCAAAGCTTATGTGCTAAATCATTTAAGCTTAAGAGATTTAAAGCAAAGTGACCCAGCAGCATTCAAATCAGGTATAAAAGAAAACAATGCCGACTTTAAAAATAAATTGACGGCTGCCTTTGGAAAAGAAAAAGCAACTGAAATTATGGATGCAAGTAAGAAGAAGAAGAAGAACGGTAAAAAGAAAAAAAACAAGAAAAACTAAATTCTTGAATTTCATATCCTAACAAAATGCATTTACATTAATTTGTCTATGCATTTTTTTTTTAGTATAATTTTCATAACTTGTAGTCTCATTTAAATATCTATTTGCCTGTTTAAGTGAATAACAACCTTTTAAAAAAAACATTGTAACCGAAGTATCGGTAGACTAACAATGTTCATGAATTATTATTTAACCCCTAAAATTTTTAGCATGAAAAAAAAATTACTATTTACAATTGCATTTTTTGGAAGCTTATTTATAACTTCCGCACAACTTAAAACTTCGGTAACTGTTGATGTTTCGAATACTTCTACAGCACAAAACTTTACTGTAGGAAAAGAGGCTACTGATGACCTCAATGATGTTTCGAATTTTGTCACACTATTAACGGGAACTGGTGCCAATACATCTGAAAACAATAGTTTTTTCGGTATTCTTGCAGGTGCAGAAGCCAGCGATGCAACCGGGACATTTCAATTTTCAGTAAAAGCAGATGCAGGTACTGCAAACGCAAACATTACTATTAATGCAGAAAAAAGAGGTGGAAATATAGCTACTTATAGTATATCTGCTACAACCGGAGGAACTACAGTAACTGATGCCGTTGCTCCTTCAGCAGGTGCTACAAAAGCAATCTCAAGTCACGCATTAACATTTTTAAACGTTCCACTTACAACTTCAGACAATACGATAACTTTAGCCTTAACAGAATTACTAAAAGGAGACGTACCTGATGCGGGTAATAGACCTACTTTTAGAATTGCTTCTATAGCGATACAAGTTGAAGAGCCTGCATCTATTGATCAGATTTCAACAGAAAAAAATAGTTTGTACCCAAATCCCGTTACAAGTGCATTTCAATTGTCTTCAAATGAAACAATTGAAAGCGTACAAATATTTGGAATTAATGGTAGCTTATTAAAAACATTTAAAGCCGCTGCAAGTTATGACATTAGCGACTTAGCTTCTGGTGTTTATTTTGTAAGTAGCAATTCTGACAATGGAACTAAAACCGTTAAAATTGTGAAAAAATAGTTTCACCTAAATTATCATCTTTTAAAAACTGCGTTAACATTCATTTGTTAGCGCAGTTTTTATTTTTAGTACTTGCCTGTTGATTAAGAGCAAGACAATTCAAGATTAGAGAACAGCATAATCGCAAAAAAAGTAGTCCTTTGAGAATCCGTTCATCACAAAACCTTTAAGCATTCAAAGAATAATGAAAAAAGCGATATTAAATACCTTACTCCTAATTTTAACATCCCCCATAGTTGCTCAAAACTTAATTGATAGGAAACCGTCGACTGCTTTGGATGCTTCTTTTTTTAAATTCATTCCCGCTATTAATTATGATCATATCCTAGACCAAAGTGGTACAACAAGTTTTACTACCAACTATTCCCCTTCGGGCAGCTATTGGCTAGATCCTACTGCTGCAGATGAAGCGCATGTATATTTAGCAAAACTACAACATCAGGCAGCTACTGCAGAAAATTCGTGGGAACTTCGAATTGGACAAGGGGGACAAATTTACTCCTTTAAAAGTGCTTATGGTGAAGGAATCCCTCCACAATCTAAAGAACATTCTACTTGGAATGATGAAGTTTGGCAACCTGTAAGTGTATCTTCTTTAAATAACAGAGATTTTACTTCTGCTTTTTATTTCATTCATGGAGCAGGAGCCTATAATAACGACGGTATTGAAAAATCGTGGTATAGTCCTTTAATGGCTTCCTATTATAACAGCAATAAAAAATCGTATTCTGTAACCAACTGGGGAACACAAGCGCATATTCCTTCATTGTATAAATCAGAAATTTTATATACTACTAAATACAAAGAAATTGGAGAAGGTATTTTGGAAGTTACCTATAGCATTCAAAATTTTGGAGACGAAACCATGGTTCATATCAATTCACCTTGGGGTGGAGTTCGGAGCTCTAGTTTACGGGGGAAATTTGTCGGATTACCAGATGGCAGTCTTGAAATTTCAGAAGGGAACACAGGTACAAATATTGGAACCGACTCTCGAGATATTGATGAAACTGGTGGTTTCGTGATTTGGTCTAAGGATACAATCAGCAGCGATGCAGCTTCCCTAGGAATCGTATTTGGAAAAGAAGTGAAAACAGCTGAATTAAGCAGTCATGGTTTTAGAAATGTATTTTTTAGACTGGCACAGGTTGGTGGAGATTCAAATCCACGAGATTATACTTTATTTACGGTTATTGCACAACTTGATATAAAACAAGGGGAAACCTTCTATTACAGAACCTATTATATAAATGGCAAAAGAGATTTTGTTCAAGAAAAGTCAATTTTACTAGCTCCTTATTGCGATTATGGTTTTATAGAACCTAATGCAGAGGAAACTCCAAAAGTAGCAATTACTGCATCAGATTCTAATCAGGGACTCTCACAAACAATATACTTAAACACAAGTTTTACGAAAGACATGGTGCCAGTATTTCTTATGAAAAATACAGAAACCGGGAACGTATACATTTCACCAGATCCTTATTACAATGTAGCCACAGAACCTATGGTAAACCCATATAGCATGGGAGAGTCGGAATACGAAACCTACCAAAATAGATTTGTTTATAAACTGCATAAAAGTCCTATTGAATATGTTCGTCTTTTGGGATATGCGTATGACAAGGAAATGTCTGACAATGCCTCTTTTTCACTTCTAGATGACTTGATTTTAGATACTACAAAAGTTGTTCTCACAGATCCATACATAAACAAACTATGGGTTCAAACCATAGATACCTCGAACAATCTTGCCTTAACAGGAACAGCAACGCAGTCGTCAACAATAAATGATGGAGATGCTTCTAGGGCTATAGATGGAAACACAAACGGTGCCTATTCAAGTGCATCCGTTACACATACCGGCTCAGATAACAACAGCTTTTGGCAACTCGAACTAGATTCAGAATATGCTATTGGACTCATGAATGTTTTTGGAAGAACTGATACTTGTTGTTTAGAACGACTTTCAAATTTCACCGTGTTAATTTATGATGTAAATGGAAATTTAACTGCTTCTAAAACATTTAACGAATATCCCAACCCTTCTATTTCAATGAACCTTGAAGGTGCATTGGCAAAAACAATAAGAATACGAAATAATACAGGAAAGCCACTATCTTTAGCGGAAGTACAGGTTTTTGAAGCTTCTCTAAAAACAACAGATTTATCTCTGAAAAAGGACATCCTATTGTTTCCAAACCCAGTAACAACATCGTTTCAACTAAATACAAGCAATATTGTAAGTATCCATATTTATGATATTTCAGGAATACTAGTAAAAACCTTTAACAAACCAGAAGATAAATACATGATTAAAACGCTAGTATCGGGAGTTTACTACGCTAAAATAATGGACACAGAAGGAAAAATAATTATTTCAAAGTTAATTAAGTTATAAGTACAAACAACTATTCAATTTAAGTATAGAAAATCTTCTACGAACTACTTTGTATGTAGAAAATAAATTATCTTATTTATCATCAACCTATTCTACTATAGTAATAGATAAAAGAATTCAAATAAGACAAATTGGAAGGCATAATAAATACAAACAATATCTAGTGATAAATGTTTATTTGTAGAACTCAAAATTGGCAACCTCTACAATTTCAAAAAACAAAAGCACTTTTCGATAGTCTTCTAAAAATCATATACTAAGTAGAAATCCATATTTTACTAAAAAAAGTGAGTCTACAAAAGCTTTTAATAGAATAGAGCAAAGCCAAACAGACCTTTACTTCTATTTTTGAACACACAATAAGTTCAACTTTAAAAAAATAGAATGAAAAAAACATTACTTACACTCACATTAGCGCTAACCTCCTTATTTGGGTATTCACAATATATTTACCACTCAGTAGATGAATGTAAAACACTTACAAATGTTACTACTTCAGAAAACATCACTTATACGGTTTCTGTAGCAAATCCAGATACAACAAATCCGATAGCTGAACCAAACACCTCTACAAACGTAAGTCGAATAGAAACTACTTCGAACAATGCTTCTTTATTATATGCATTGCCAAACCCAATAGCTGTAGGAACCAGTTTTTCTCTTAGCATGCGTATTTATTCTGCAACCGAAGGAGGCAATGGGTCCGGTTCAGGAAGAGTCGTTGTGCGATTGTTCAATTCTGTAAAAGGCACGGGTAATGGGAATCGTGTTAATTTATTTACAAGTACTAAAACAGCAGGCGAATGGGTTACGCTTTCCTATCCTGCAACTGTTTTACCAGATAATACAGACGAAGATATTGACAGTAATGGTGGTTACGACAGACTACTTATTATACCTGTAAACAATCCAGAGGACAAAAATGATTTATCAAACGTTAGCCCATTATTTATTGATGATATTCAATTGAACATAGAACCAACAGCTCCAACAGTCCTTGCCGATGATACCGCTGATTTAGACACGGATCACTTATGGTTTTATGACAACAGTCCTGATGCCTTTAACGCTACAATTTCTAATACAGGAGGCGCTATGTATGAAGAAGCTCAGGCCACTCCAACAACAGATGGAAATAGCAGTCCAACAGTTTTAAAAATTACTAGAGGAGATGATTCTGCCAATTCTGGAATCGTATTTTTAGGTCATAAATTTGATTATACAACAGGAAATTTAAAATTCAGAATCTATCCAGAATGCAATCCAAATGCAACTTCTAATGTTAGAATTCGTGTACGAATTAATGGTGCCGAAGACACCTCAGAACAAATATCATTTGCTTCAATAGACCTTGTGGAAAATATTTGGAATGAAGTGACAATCGATTTATCCTCTGTTACTCCAAATCCAGTTGCTCCAAATAATGTGTACGATACTTTTGTGTTTTTATTCAACCAAGGTGATGCAACAGCTGCTTCAAATGGTGCTGTTTTTTATGTAGATGCTGTTCAAGCTCCTAAAGTTGCACTTCTATCTACAAACGATATCAAAATTCAGGATGAAGAATTAAGCGTTTCTCCAAATCCTGTAAACAATAGTTTTCAATTAAATACTCAAAATGCACTTGAAAGTGTTCAAGTATTTGGAATTAATGGTAGCTTGTTAAAAACATTTGACACCGCTGCTAGTTATGATATTAGTGATTTAGATGCTGGTGTTTATTTTGTTAGTGGAAATTCTGCCAAAGGAACCAATACAGTTAAAATTGTAAAAAAATAACTAATTGCTTTAACAAATATTGCTTATTCTAATAAGTAACAAAAGTCGACAAAAAAGGCTGTCTGAAAATTACTTTTCAGACAGCCTTTTTTATTTTTAAATTTTAACAGCTTCAGAAGCAACCTTTCTATAAAAGCTGCAACTACTTAACATACATAGTTAAATAATTATTAACGTTCCAAATTCAGTTTATTTTAAAAAACAGTTTCCTACTTTTACAACAAATTTTTAGTTAAAAACACAAAATGAAAAGAAAATACAGCTCCCTCCTCCTATTTTTACTTTTTTCAAATTTCTTAGTTGCACAAGAAATGTTTACCTTAAGTGGTATTGTTTCTGAAGAAAGCAGCGATGAAACATTAATAGGCGTCAACATTATTCTTCCTGACTTAGTGAAAGGAACCACCACCAATGGTTATGGATTTTATTCTATTACCTTACCCAAAGGAACCTATAAAATTGAGGTTAGTTATTTGGGATATAAAACAATTGCACAAGAAATAAACTTAACAAACGATACCAAACAAAATTTTAGTTTGGCCTTGCAAAGTGAGCAAATAGATGAAGTTATTGTAAAAAGTAACAGCACTATTATCAACTTAAGAAAACCTGAAATGAGTGTGCACAAAGTAAGTGTAACCACTATTAAGGAAATGCCGGTTGTGTTAGGAGAAGTGGACATCATCAAATCCATTCAACTATTACCAGGCGTTACAAGTGCCGGTGAAGGTGCCTCAGGTTTTAATGTTCGTGGTGGCGCCGAAGATCAGAATTTAATTCTTTTGGATGAAGCAACCTTGTATAGTTCGTCTCACTTTTTTGGTTTCTTTTCTATCTTTAATGCAGATGCCATCAAAAATATTAAATTATACAAAGGCGGAATTCCTGCTAAATTTGGAGGAAGAGTTTCTTCTGTTTTAGACATTCATCAAAAAGATGGAAACAAGCAAGAACATCATTTTAGCGGTGGAATTGGACTTATTTCTAGTAGATTAATGGCGGAAGGTCCGTTAGCAAAAGGTAAAAGTTCTTATTTAGTAGCGGGTCGTACTTCGTATGTCAATGTTTTTCTAAAAGCCAATCCAGATACCAAAGACAATGGTTTGTCATTTTACGATTTGAATGCCAAATTAAATTTTGATTTAAACGACGACAATAAGCTTTATTTCTCTGGTTATTTTGGTAGAGATTCTTTTAATATCGGAAACTTATTTGTGAACTCTTATGGTAATTCTACCTTTAATGTTCGTTGGAATCATTTGTTCTCGGATCAATTATTTTCAAATCTTTCGCTTATTTATAGTGAATACAACTATTTCTTAAATTTAGATTTTATTGGAATGGATTGGGATTCTGGAATTCGCAACTTTCACTTAAAATATGATTTTAAAAATTATATCTCAGACGACTTTAAATTGAATTATGGTTTAAGTGCCATCAATTACAATTTCAATCCCGGTGAAATATCTCCTAGTAAAGAAAATTCTGCAGTTAATCCTGGGAAACTAGAACAAAAACGTGCTATTGAGCCTGCTTTGTATATAGAAGCTGAACACAATTTAACCGACAAAATTTCAGTAAATTATGGATTAAGAGCGAGTTCATTTTTCAGAATGGGTGGACAACAACTGTATACCTATGAAAATGACCAACCGATTACATACAATTCAGAAACCAACAATTACGAAGAAGGGGTTATAAAAGACTCTATTTCTTATGGAAAAAGTGAAAGTATTAAAAACTTTTGGGGACTAGAACCTAGACTGGCTATTTCGTACAAAGCAGATGAAAACAATGCCTTTAAAGCAAACTACAACAGAACCTACCAATACATTCACTTAATTTCTAATACCGTATCAGCAGCTCCTTTAGACGTTTGGGCACCTAGTGGAAAATTTATCAAACCACAAATTGGTGATCAAATTGCACTTGGCTATTATAGAAATTTCAAAGATGAAATGTACTCTTTTGAAACAGAGGTCTATTATAAAGAAGTACAAAACAGATTGGATTATAGAGATGGTGCTGATTTAATTGCGCAAGAACAAATTGAAACAATTGTATTGCCGGGTAAATCTAGATCCTATGGTTTGGAACTTTCTTTAAAAAAGAATATTGGAAACTTAAAAGGTTGGATTAGCTACACCTTGTCTAGAGCAGAAATGCAAGTCAATGGCGACCCTATTGCCAATTCTCCTGGAATTAATAATGGAGAATGGTACAAAGCGAATTACGACAAAACACATGATTTATCGATTACTGCTTCCTATACACTTTCAGACAAATGGCGATTTGGAACGAATTTTATTTATCAAACGGGTAGACCAGCAACCTATCCTAACGGTCAATTTACCACCAACGTTGGGGGCAATTATGACGACGCAAATGAAAATATATACGTTCCCATTTATGGAAATAGAAACGAAGAAAATTTGCCTGCCTACCATCATTTAGATATTGCGGCAACGTATACACCAAAACAAAAAAAAGAACGACGTTGGAAAGGAGAATGGGTATTTAGTATTTACAATATTTACAACCGAAAAAACGCAGCCTCCATTAATTTTAGACAAAATGAAGAAACGGGTGCTAACGAAGCCGCTAGAACTTCAATTTTTGGACTGGTACCTTCTTTTACTTATAATTTTAAATTTTAATCCCCATGAAATATTTATACATACTACTGTCAATCCTTGTATTTGCTTCATGTGAAGATGTTATTGATCTTCCTTTAACTGAAGGCCCTAAACGCTTGGTGATCGATGCCAATATCAATTGGGAAAAAGGAACCGCAGGAAATGAACAAGTTATTCGTTTAACTGAAACGGCTAGTTATTACGACAATTCTATACCCGCAGCCACAGGCGCTACGGTGGTTGTAAAAAACAGCAAACTTGATGAATTTATCTTTGCTGAAGAAGGAGCTACAGGTCTTTACAAATCCACCAATTTTGTGCCTGAGCTCAATGAAACTTACAACTTGGAAATTGTTTACAAAGCTGAAATTTTTAAAGCTACGGAAACCCTAATGCCTGTTACTATTATTGATAGTATTAGTCAAACGGAACAAAATATTTTTGGTCAAAATGTAGTTCGAGTAGACTTTGCCTATACCGACCCTGTAGAGCAAGAAAATTATTATTTGGGTGAATTTACCTCTGATGCCTATTTCTTAAATGTATACAGAACTTGGAGCGATGAATTTATCAATGGAAATGTTGATACTGTTTTTGAAATTGATGAAGAGCTTGAAAAAGACGATACACTTACCCTACGTTTTTATGGAATTTCACGAGGTTACCAAAATTATTTTAGTTTATTGCTGCAACAAATTGAATCAGGAGGGCCATTTGCTACACCCCCGGCAGCCGTTAGTGGAAATTGTTTGAATACCACAAGCCCTGAAAACAAACCTTTGGGCTACTTCCGCCTTTCAGAAGTAGTTATTACTCCGTATACCATTCAATAAATATCTCATTTATTGCTCTTTGTAAATAATTTAACATAAGCTTAGTTAATTTTCTTTTTCATTATCCTTAGTTTTGAAAAAAATCAAAAATAATGAAAAAGAAAATCCTATTAGGAATAGGATTGCTGCTTGCAATCGTACTTATTTACCAATTTGCCTTTAACAACAGTTCAAAAAACATAACAACTTTAACTTCCAAAGTAAAGAAAGGAGATTTCAAAAGTGAAATTGTCATTTCAGGCGAACTGCAATCTACTTCTTCTATAAAAATAAAAATCCCATCGGGTTTACGACAACTTCGTATTTACCAAATTAAAGTACAACATCTTATACCTGAAGGAACTTTAGTGAAAAAAGGTGATTTTATTGCCAAACTAGATCCTTCCAGTCTGAATGAAAAATTATTAGATGCTAGAAATGATTTAACCAAAGAAAACTCTACCTACATACAACAACAAATTGACACCACGCTTACGCTAAAAAAAGAACGTAACGCCATCAAAGATTTAAGATTTAGTGTTGAAGAAAAAGAATTAGAGCTAAAACAATCCAAATTTGAATCTCCTACTACCATTCGTCAATTAGAAATTACACTTCAAAAATTAAAACGAAATTTACAACAAAAGGAAGAAGACTACCATATCATAAAGCAAAAGCAGCAGCAAATTATGATTCGTGTAACCGCAAATCTTTCGAAAATAAAAAATAGATTAAAAAATACGGAAGAACTTTTAAGTAAATTGACCATTATTTCTGAAGGAGATGGAATGTTGACCTATGTTAAAAGTTATAGGGGAACCATTAAAACTGGTTCTGAAATTAATACTTACGACCCAGCTGTAGCGGTTCTACCAGATCTTACCAAAATGGAATCGAAAACATTTGCCAACGAAGTAGATGTTCGAAAAATAAAAAAAGGACTTAAAGTAGAAATCGGTTTTGATGCTTTTCCTGAAATGAAAATTGGGGGTGTTGTAACCTCTGTTGCCAATATAGGCGAGAAAAAACAAGGCTCTGACATCAAATTATTTAAAGTACTAATCAAACTAGATGAAACAAATAAGGACATACTTCCTGGTATGACTTCTTCCAATAAAATATTGACTTTCAAAAAAGAAAATGTGTTAACAACACCATTAGAAAGTATTTTCTCAAAAGATTCTACAGTCTATGTTTACAAAAAAACAGGAATTTCCATCGTGAAAAAAGAAGTGAAATTAGGTGAATCTAATGACGATGTGGTTATTATAGAAAAAGGAATCAATGAAAATGATGTCGTTTATTTGTACAAGCCTCAGGGCTATGAAAAAGAAGCGATCATTCCTTTAGAAGAATAAACTATGGACTTCAAAAAAAATAATGTCGTCTTAGAAAAATTTCTTACCAATATAACAGAAGCTGTTCGTGTTATAATTACAAATAAAGTAAGAACACTTTTAACTGCTTTGGGAATTATATTCGGAGTGGCGGCCGTGATTACCATGCTGGCCATAGGAAAAGGTGCCGAAAAAGAAATATTAGACCAGCTAAAATTAGTTGGGGTCAACAATATTGTCATCACCCCTATTATTGATGAAATAAAAGACGGGGAAGAAAACGAAGAGGAAAACACAAGCTCTGAAACGGTTAGCTTTTCAAAGGGTTTGGACATGATTGACAGTGAAAGTATTTTAAAATACATTCCGTCAGTAAAAGCCATAAGCCCGGAAATTATATTAGACACTTATACCATTTTAAAAGGTCGTCAAAACCCTGTAAAACTTGTAGGTATTGCTCCTTCCTTTTTTAAAATCTCAAATATTGAAATTGAATCTGGAGAAAATTTTTCTGAGAAACATGGCAACAATGCCTTACCCGTTTGCATTATTGGGAAAAAAGTTGCTCAGAAATTATTTACAGGAGAAGATCCATTAGGAAAACAAGTCAAAGTAAAAGACGTTTGGTTAAAAGTTATTGGAATTATTGAAGAGAAAACAATTTCTCAACAAGCCCAAGAAAATTTGGCTATTCGCGACTTAAACCGAGATATTTACATTCCTTTAAAAACTTTTTTGGTTCGTTTTAAAGATCGAAAAATAATGACGCTGAACGATTCTGGAAGAAGAGGGTATTATAGCCAAAATCAAACCGGTCCTAAAGTCAGAATCCCTAGAGGAAACTACCACCAGATCGACAAATTAACCATTCAGGTTAGCGATTCCAAAGAATTAAAAGCAACGGCAGATATTGTAAGTAGAATGCTGAAACGCAAACACAATAACCAACTCGATTTTGAAATAAAAATACCGATCAACGAATTGAAACAGCAGCAAAAAACAAAACAAATATTTAATATTGTTTTAAGTCTTATTGCGGCAATTTCATTATTAATTGGAGGAATTGGAATTATGAATATTATGCTTGCTTCTGTATTAGAACGTACCAAGGAAATTGGAATTATGCGTGCCATTGGAGCCACACAGCAGGATATTATTTTACAATTTCTTTCGGAGTCTATTTTAATTAGTTTGGGTGGAGGAATTTTAGGAGTACTGCTCGGTGTTTCTGCAGCAATCTTTTTAGAAAAAGCAACAGACATACAAACCATTTTGTCTATAGACTCTATTTTACTTGCTTTCTTTGTCTCAACTTTAATCGGGCTAATTTTTGGTATTGCCCCTGCAAAAACCGCTTCAAAAAAGAGTCCTATTGAAGCCATGCGCCATGAATAAAAAAACAACTATGAAACATATACTTTTACTTTTGTTCCTTTTGCCTTTGTTTTCTATTGGACAAGCAAAAAAAATTAGTTTGGAAGAAGCTATTTTATTATCACAAAAAAAATCTCCAGACTACCAAGCGGCAGTCAATAAATTTAGATCGAGTTATTGGAAGTATAGAAATTATAAATCTTCCTTTTTACCACAGGTAAGTTTAAGTGCAACCATACCTAGTTATTCTGAAGAAATAAAACCCATAGAACAAGATAATGGAACACAAAACTTTCAAAACATTAGCCGTTTAAACACCGACCTTCGTTTAAATGTTTCACAAAACGTTTCTTTTACAGGTGGTACTTTGTCTCTTTCATCAAATATCAATAGAATCCGAAATTTTGGTGACAGTGAATCTACTTCATATTTTTACACGCCTTACTCTATTCGATATTCTCAAAATTCTATTTTTTACAATCGTTTTAAATGGGATAAAAAAATTGAACCTTTGTTAAATGAGGAGGCCAAACGAAACTTTATTGAGGCTATGGAAAATATCTCCTTAAAATCGTGCAACCAATATTTCACCTTATTAAAATTGCAAATACAGGCTAAAATAGCCAAAACAAATTTCGCCAATTCTGACACCCTATATAAAATTGCTCAAGGAAGATTTCACAGTGGTAAAATTGCAGAAAATGATTTGTTAAGAATGGAATTGCAATACTTGAATGCCAAAAACAATGTGACAAATAATTCCATTTCTTTGAAAAAAGCTTCACAAAACCTTGCCTTGTTTTTAGGCTTTGAAACTGAAAACTTGGAATTAGAAATTCCACAAAATTTAGAATTGTTTGATGTGAAATTATCGAAAGCCTTGAAAGAAGCTAAAAGCAATAGAAAATCTGTGATTCAATTTAGAAGACAACGCTTGCAAGCAGAAAAAGAATTGGCAAGAGTAAAAGGGACCAATAAAATAAACCTCACGTTAGATGCCAATTTCGGACGTTCCTCAAGATCTTCAACAGGAATTGATGCTGTATTTGACAATTACACAAAACAACAAGGTGTTGTATTGAGTATGCGTATTCCAATTATTGATTGGGGACTTTCTAAATCTGCTCGGAAAATTGCGGAGGCCAATTTGGACTTGACAAATACCAACATAAACCAAGACAAACGAAACTTTGAACAAGAAATAGAACTGCATGTTTTGAATTGGTCTAACCAAAGAAACCTTTTAAGTATTTCTAAAAAAGCACAAGAAATTGCCATTAAGAGTTATGAAATTACAAAAAACAGGTATTTATTAGGGAAAATTGAAATTACCGATTTAAATATTTCTCTTCAAGAAAAAGACAAAGCCATTGTTACCTATTTAAATTCTTTAGAACGTTTTTGGAGTGATTATTATACTTTGAGAAAACTAACCTTATTCGATTTTAGAACCAATAAAAAAATCAAAGCCGAGGATTTACTTTTTGATTAAATGCAAAACAGGAACATCTTAATCTCAAATTATACAAGCTTCTTGCAGGGACTTTAGTATTTTTGAAAAAAAATAAATTTTGGACTTTACAAAAACAACAGAACAAAATTCTTCCTACAATCATTTGGAAAAAATGACGGTGAAAGATGTATTATCTAATATCAATCAAGAAGACAAAACCGTTCCCTTGGCTGTTGAAAAAGCCTTACCTCAAATAGAAGCCTTAGTTGAAGAAATCGTTTCAAAAATGAAAACTGGCGGACGTTTATTTTATACAGGTGCTGGAACTAGTGGCCGCTTAGGCATTTTAGACGCTTCTGAATGCCCCCCCACTTTTGGTGTTCCTTTTGACCTAGTAATTGGATTGATTGCCGGTGGAGATACCGCCATTAGAAAAGCCGTAGAAAATGCAGAAGACCATGTGGAACAAGGTTGGATTGATTTAGAAAATGAAAAAATAACCTCCAAAGATGTGGTAATAGGAATTGCTGCTTCTGGAACCACTCCTTATGTTTTAGGTGCTTTAAAAGAAGCGAATAATAGAAATATTTCCACGGGTTGTATTACCATGAATGAAAACAGCCCTTTGCATCAATTGGCTAAATTTCCTATTGTTGCCGTTGTAGGACCAGAATTTGTTACCGGTAGTTCTCGCATGAAAGCAGGTACTGCCCAAAAATTAATTTTAAACATGATCAGCACATCTGTCATGATTCAATTAGGAAAAGTAAAAGGGAACAAAATGGTGGATATGAAATTGTCCAACGATAAATTGATCAAACGAGGGACAAAAATGATTGCGGATACGCTTGAAATACCTTCAGAAAAAGCTTTAGAACTTTTAACAAAATACGGGTCAGTAAGAACTGCTATAAACAACTACAAATTATGAGTACCGATAAAAATGAATTTAAAAGAGGCTTAAAATATGTATTCGGTGCCATTCCCCTATTTGTACTAGCACCTGTTATCTTAAATATTGGATTTTCAGCCTTAAAAAAAGACAACACTTCTATTTTTTTAATTATTGGAATTATTGCCGCTTTTGCTGGTATTCTTCTTGTCTTTAAGGGAATAAAAATTACCTTGGCAGCACTTTTCAATAAATAGAATTACTCTTTTAAAGCGGCCACAGGAGTTGTTGGATTAAACCCAAAAGCATTGTCTGGCAACTCTATTCCCAATTGAAAAATAATATAACCAATACTGGCGTAGTGATGTGTTGCATGACTGTGAGATTGGATCAAAAGAGCAGACAAGGTATAGGTCGCTTCAAAAACACCTTCCCCCAAATCATCAGATACTTGAACTAATTTTTGAAAATCATCAGAATCTAATCCTTCTACTTTTTCAATAATTTCCTGTATATAAGCAATCCCATAATTCAACTGTTGTTCAGCCATAGGATTTCTTTTTCTAGCAGTTAAGTCAATAGTTCCAGAAGGCAAACCTTCAAATACACAATCGTAAACATCCATAATATGACGTATATGTCCACCGATACTAGAATAATAAGGTGCTACAGAAATATCTTTGTATTGTTCTTCGGTAATGGTGTTTAATAAGTAAATTCCTCTTTGTAAATTTTTAACTATGGCTTCAATCATGTACTATTTTTTAAAATAAAAAAGCTTTGTCGTAAATATACTAATTCGATTACGCTTTTACCTAAAAAAACCACGAAAACCTACTAAAACCTTTCTAAATGAAATGATTAATCCTGAATAAAAGTTTAATTTTAAGAGTATTTTTAACATTTAAAAACAACTAATTGTCTCAAAAATTCATTACTTCGTAGCACAAAAATTCAATATGATTCAGATAAAAAAACTACACAAATCGTATAAAGTTGGTACGGATGCTTTACATGTTTTAAAAGGATTAGACTTGCATGTTAAAGAAGGAGAATTTATTTCAATTATGGGTTCTTCAGGTTCTGGAAAATCTACCTTATTAAATATTCTTGGCCTACTAGACGAACACGACGAAGGTCAGTATTTTTTGAATCAACAAGCTATTGAAGACTTAAACGAAAAAAAAGCAGCCAAACTCAGAAATGAAATGATTGGTTTTGTCTTTCAATCCTTCAACTTAATTTCTTACAAAACCGCTTTAGAAAACGTTGCCATGCCATTATTTTACCGAGGTGTTAGCAAAAAAGAACGTCAAGAAAAAGCCTTAGAATATTTAGACAAAGTTGGTTTAAAAGATTGGGCTAAACATTTGCCTAATGAACTTTCTGGTGGACAAAAACAACGAGTTGCTATTGCCAGAGCTTTGGTTACGGAACCAAAAATTGTTTTGGCTGATGAGCCAACAGGAGCCCTAGATTCTACAACCACACAATCTATTATGAAGCTTTTACAAGATATTCATGATGAAGGAATGACCATTGTCGTTATTACCCATGAGGAAGACATTGCGGAACAAACAGAACGATTGGTACGTTTAAAAGATGGTGTTATTGTTAGTGATGTTTCTAATAAAAAGTTAGCCTAACTATGTTCGACAAAGAACTTTGGTCTGAAATATTTCAGAGTATTGGTAAAAACAAATTAAGGAGCATCCTTTCTGGTTTTACCATCACTTTTGCCATTTTAATCTTCACCTTACTTTTTGGTATTGCCAACGGCTTATCAAATACTTTTGAAAGCTTTTTTGTCAACAATGCCTCCAACTCTATTTTTGTTCATGCCGGTAAAACCTCCAAACCTTACAAAGGAAAGCAAACGGGGCGACGTGTAAAATTATCCAACAAAGAGTTTGAATATATCAATGATGAAAACGGTGAAAAAATAGAATATTCAACAGCTCGAATTTATAAAAACTTCGATGTCTCTTACAAAGGAAAAAGAAACAACTACAGCATTAGAGCCGTTCATCCCGACCATCAATTTGTAGAACAATCTATTGTAACTGGCGGTCGTTACCTAAATCATGGTGATATAAAAGATCATTTAAAAGTAGCCGTCATTGGAAAACTGGTTCGAGAAGATTTATTTCAAAACAAAAGAGCCGTTGGAAAATACATCAATGTACACGGAATTGCTTTTAAAATTGTTGGGGTTTTTGAAGAAGAAACGGACGATAATGAAAATAGAATTATTTACATACCCGTTAGTACTGCACAAAGTTTGTATCAAAAAAACGATTATATCAGTGCTATAAATCTGACCTACAATCCTAAAATGAATTATGATGAAGCCATTAGTTTTGGGACGTTAATTACAAACCAACTTAAAGAACAATTAGAAATTGCACCAAAAGATCAAAGTGCCATCCGAGTGCGGAATTATGCCGAAGCAAAAAAAGATTCCGATCAAATGATGTTTATTTTAGGTATCCTTATTTTGTTTATTGGAATGGGAACCTTGATTGCAGGAATCGTTGGAATCAGTAATATCATGGTGTATATTGTTAAAGAAAGAACCAAAGAGTTAGGCATCCGGAAAGTATTAGGAGCCTCCCCAAACTCAATTGTAGGATTGATCCTATTGGAATCAGTAACCATTACTTCCTTAGCGGGTTATTTAGGAATGCTAATTGGTATGGGAACTTTACATCTTATTGGAGATTCTTTTGAAAAATATTTTATTACCGACCCCAGCGTTGAAAGATCTGTGGTTATTAGCGCCGTTATTATTTTAATAATTTCTGGCTGTATTGCAGGCTATTTGCCCGCCAAAAAAGCATCACAAATAAAACCAATTGTAGCACTAAGATCCGAATGATAAAATTTTTATTTGCACCCGATACCTGGCAAGAAATTTACGAAAGCATTCGTAAAAATAAACTACGTACCGCCATTACGGTAGTTGGGGTTACCTGGGGAATATTTTTATTGGTCACCTTACTTGGTGCGGCCCGAGGTATGGAAAATTCATTTAATCGACGCTTTGGTGATTTTGCAACAAACAGTGTTTTTATTTGGGGACAAAGAACTGAAAAACCTTTTAAAGGATTTCAGGAAGGCAAAAGAATTCGCTTAAAACTAAGTGATGTCCAAAAAATTGAAAACGAAATTGAAGGCTTGGAATTTGTGGTTCCTAGAAATGATAGGAATGGAACCATTATCAAAAACTTTCAAACAGGTGACTTTTCTATAAATGGAGATTTTCCATTGTTAGACAAAGTGCAAAAAATGGACCTTATTTATGGGCGTTTTATAAATGAAAAAGACATTCAAGAAAAAAGAAAAATTGTTGTAATTTCTGAAGATTTATTCAAACAATTTTTTGAGAAAGGCGTCAATCCGATTGGAGAACTATTAGAAATAAATAGCATCAATTTTAAAATTGTTGGGATGTTTAAAAATGGTCAAATTAATCGACCGACCAACGTGCATATTCCTTTTACAACCTTTCAACAATTATTTAACACAGGCGATAGGATTGGTTGGATGATGATTACCGGTAAAAAAGAATATGCCATTTCTCAAATAGAAATTGACACCAAATTATTGATAAAAAACTTACATAATATTCACCCTGAAGACAAAAGAGCTATAGGTAGTTTTAATTTAGGTGAAAAGTTTGATCAAATGAATGGCTTTTTAAAAGGCATGCAATTTTTGACATGGTTTGTTGGAATTGCAACGTTGATCGCTGGTGTTTTTGCCATTGGAAATATTCTTTTGATCACCGTGAAAGAACGTACCAAAGAAATTGGAATTAGAAGAGCTTTAGGTGCCACACCTATTATGATTATACGACAAATAGTTTTAGAAGCCTTAACACTTTCTTTAATAGCCGGTATTCTCGGAATTATTGGCGGTGGTGGTGTACTTATGCTTATTGACCAAATGTGGGGGCAAGGAGAAGATGCAGCTTTGGTAAATGTATCGGTTTCCATTCCAATCGTATTAGTTGCCGTAGCCATATTGGCAATACTTGGCACCCTAGTCGGCTTAATTCCTGCCACTAGAGCTACAAGAATAAAACCTATAGCTGCTCTGAACGACGAATAAATTCAATAAAAAATAAATAGTAGAAAATGAATAAAACTGTAAAAATAATCCTGATCGTTATCTTACTTGGTGCCCTTGGCGCAGTAATGATTTATTTTGGAAAGAAGAATTCGAAAGAAGCCCAAGAATTTACCACAAAACAAGCCTTTACCACAACGATAGAAAAAAAATCGGTGGCTACTGGTAAGGTAATTCCTGAGGATGAAATTGCTATCAAACCACAAATTTCTGGAATTATTGATAAAATATTTGTTGAAGAAGGAAGTTTTGTAAAAGCGGGTGACCTGATTGCAAAAATCAAAGTGGTGCCCAATGAAAAAAACTTGTACAGTGCACTGGGTCGACTTAAAAACGCGAAAATTCAATTAAATAACACAGAAATTGAATACAACAGAAATAAAAAACTGTTTGACAAAGGTGTTATTGCTAGTCAAGATTTTAATACCATTGAATTGCGTTTTCAAAAAGCACAACAAGAATTAGAAAACGCAGAAAATGATTATCAAATCATCAAAGTTGGTTCAACTAGCGGATCGTCTTCTACCAACACAAATATTACGGCTACAGTTTCTGGTACTATTTTAGAAATCCCTGTAAAAGAAGGGTACCAAGTTATTGAAAGTAATAATTTTAATGCCGGGACTACCATTGCTTCTATTGCCGATTTGAATAAAATGATTTTTGAAGGAAAAGTAGACGAAGTAGAAGTTGGTAAATTAAAAGAAAATACAGTTTTAGAAGTAACCATTGGCGCTATTGAAGGTAAAAAATTTAAAGCAAATTTAGATTTTATTGCGCCTAAAGGTGTCAACGAACAAGGTGCTGTTTTATTTATTATTAAAGCGTCTCTTGAGTTAGACAAAACTTATGTACGCGCAGGATACTCTGCCAATGCCGAATTGATCTTAGACAAAAAAGAAGACATTTTAGCCATCAAAGAATCTTTAATTCAATACGACAGAAAATCTGAAGAGCCTTATGTTGAAATTGAAACGGGTGAACAACAATTTGAACGTAAAGAAATAAAATTGGGGATTTCTGACGGAATTAATGTTGAAATTATTTCTGGAATTAGCGCAGAAGACAAAATTAAGGTTTGGAACAAAGCTTCTAAAGACGATAATGACGACAAAAAAGACAAATAATTAGCCTTCAAAAAACACCTACAAATGAAAACTAAAATTTCAATCTTCTTCTTATTTTGTACTGTTGCCTTGAGTGCTCAACAAAAAAAATGGACCCTAAAAGAATGTATTGCTTACGCAATTGAACATAATATTTCTATTCAACAATCTGAATTAGATATTGAAGTAGCTGAAATCAATAAAAACGATGCCATAGGGACATTTTTACCAAATTTAAATGCCAACGTTCGTCATTCTTGGAATACAGGTTTAAACACCAACCCTGTTACCAATACAAATGTAACGGCCACTACGCAAAACACAAACTTTGGTATCTCATCAAGTGTTGTACTTTATGACGGTTTAAAAAATATAAACAGACTACATAGATCGAATCTTTTACTATTGGCCAATCAGTACCAATTAGAAGATATGAAGGACAATATCTCTTTAAGAATTGCCAATGCTTACTTGCAAATATTATTTAACAGAGAGTCGTTAAAATCCTTACAAGTTCAAAATTCCTTGAATGAGAAGGAATACGAAAGAACCAAAGAATTGGTGAAAGAAGGTGTCAAACCTAAGGGTGATATTTTAGAAATTGAAGCAACCATGGCAAAGCAAGAACAGGACATGGTAGCCATGGAAAATAATTTAACCTTATCGAAATTATCCTTATTCAATCTTTTGGCACTTGACAATTTTGAGGGTTTTGACATTGCGATTTCGGATGTGACCATGGAAGAAAATTCCATCATTTTTGAAAGCCCTACATCTGTATTTAACAAAGCTGTAAATTTCAGAAATGACATCAAACTTTCGGAAGTGCAAATTCAACTAGCTAAAAATGATTTAAAAATTGCCAAAGCCAGTTATTTGCCAACCCTAACAGGTTCATTTGGATTTAGCACCAATTACTTTCAATCAAAACTTTTAAACTTGCCTAGCTTTAGAGATCAAGTAGACAATAACAAAGGGCATGCTTTTGGACTTGGCTTATCGATTCCTATTTTCAACAGATTTCAAATCAGAAATTCTGTAAAGCGAAATAAAATCAATGTTAAAAGTGCGCAACTGAATTTAGAACAGTCAAAAATAAACTTAAGAGACAAAGTTCAACAAGCCTACAATGATGTACAAGGCGCTTTAAAAACGTACCAAGCCAACGAAAAAACCTTAATCGCTAGAAAAGAAGCATTCAAATATTCTGAAGAAAAATTTAATGTTGGTTTGTTAAATGCCTTTAATTATAACCAAATAAAAACCACTTTGGAAAATGCTGAGATAAGTTTGATCAGAGCAAAATACGACTACCTATTTAAAATAAAAGTATTGGAATACTATTTTGGAGTACCCCTTCAATAAAAATAAATCTCGAAGTTTCCTTCGAGATTTTTTTTGATAGTATACTTCTAGTTATCTTCTAATTTCCATGTCCGTACCCAATCAATACGCATGGTGTTTATGTTATCATCTAATAAATCTTGCTTGGCAGCCTCGCCTCCTACCCAACTAGAATCTTGTGTCCACAAATCCCAAATTAAAAATTGCTCTAGGGTAAATGCTTGTGTTGTGTTTACACTACCAGAAGGCTCTCCGTTTAAATAGAATTGTACGGTATGTGCGTCTTTCCACCAGGCTCCTACTACATGATAAGCTTCATTCCAAGGCACTCCTTTTAAAGTATTTCCTTCAGAAAGTTCCTTGTTGGTAGAATTTCCATGGTGCCGTTCAGTAACCCCATTTTTCACAATAAAATATTGAGAATTCATTTGCCAAGGATATTCTGGCTGACAACCACATGAAGGTTTAGAATTGTTTTCAATAATATCTATTTCATCTCTGTCATTGCTATTTCCATTGTTCAACCAAAAGGTGTTAAATGCAGAAATATGAGCCGTTTTGATACAGCTTTCAGTATACATTGGAAATTTTATTTTTGCTTTAGAGCGCACTCTTGACGTTTCAAACCACAAATCATTTGAATTGTCTAAAGTTGCTTTGATCCATAAATTACCATCTGCAACCCCAGAATTTTTCTCTTTCATATTTACCGGAGTACCTCCATAATTCCAAGTAGTTTTTGTCCATTTTGCAGTATTCCATGTATCAAACTCATCTGATAAATTTTCAACTCTCACCCATTTTTTTCCAGTAGGTGTGGTGTCGTCGAAAGAAGTAAAAGTTGGTTTTGACGGATCTGCTTTATTTACATCTATTACCGTTGGTTTGGGAGTTTCTTCAATGGGTTCCTCAACTTCTTCTACAGGAGGAGGTGGCACAAACACATCATCTCCACTACCGGAGCAACTACAAAAAATAATACAGGCATAAATAAAAAGTGAGCTCATTTGTTTTAGGTTTTTAAATTTCATCGTTTCTATACTTCTATTTAGATTTCATGAATCTTTAAAAATAACCCAAATAACAATTAGGTCCTTTTAATACACTGCCTTGTTCATGTTTTTTCTAGGTTTAAAACCTATGCTATTTCTACTTGTCTAGATTATCTAGACAGTTCGTTTTCAATTTACAAAAACAGCATCCTAAGATTTCTTTAACATTTCAAAAAAAAATGACTGGTTCACTGGAATTCACCTTGTAAGCGGATACCGCAAAGCAACTAGAGTAGGTTATTTAAATTTGAACATTATGAAACTGAAAACATGAATTATCACAATAATTTTGTTCGTGTCTATTTCAACAGATGCATAGAGCACCTCCTACTAATCTTTTTTTAGACCAATTGAATTTGTGTAACGAGGAATGTAACTCCGCACCTACTATACCATTTTTTCCACATCAGTTAAATCTCATGACAAAACAAGAAATTATTACAATCAACTCTACATTAAAACACCGCAATAATAACTGTGTAGATTTTCTTATTTTTCATCAAAAATAGAGTTCTTTCCAAAACTGACTATAAAAATTGTTTTTTTCAATAAGTTCGTTGTGCATCCCTTTGTTTTGTATCGTTCCATTTTCTAAAACATAAATCCTATCTGCCCTATTCTTTAAACTGTGCAAGCGGTGAGAGACAAACACAATTCCCATTTTATTTTTTAATTTTTGCAACAAATCTAAGGTGAATCGTTCCGTATTTCTATCCATTGCTGAGGTTGCTTCATCCAACAGCAATAATTGGGGCTTTTTATACAAAACCCGAATCAATGCAATGATTTGTTTTTGCCCTCCTGACAAATTAATTCCTTCTTCTCCAACTATGGTTGCAAAGCCCTGTGGCATTTGAGTAATAAATTTTTCAAACCCATTTTCTTGACAAAAATCAATCATTAATTTAGGAGCGTCTTCACTTCCTAATAATAGATTATCTATCAATCGACCATTAAAAATAGAAATTTCTTGAGGAATCACTCCAATGGTATCTCTCCAACTATCCAATCCTATGTTTTCTAACTCTATTTCTGAATTGATTAAAACATTTCCTGTTTCGAACTTATAAAAACGCTGTATAATTTGAGTCAAAATACTTTTCCCTCCTCCACTCTCTCCTACAATTGCAACCAACTCTCCTTTTTTTACAGACATATTAATTCCTGTTAACAATTGCTTTCTTCCTGCAAATCGAAAGGAAGCATTTCTAATTTCTAAACTGTTGAACTCTGTAAGCACTATCCCTTCTTGTTTTTCTTTTTCAATTGTAGTAAATTCATACATTCTATCAAAAGCTATTTTTGCTTCATTAATGGGAATACTTACCAGTGCCAAATTAGTTATAGATGGCAATAGCGCTCCTGCAATTCCTAAAATAGCCATTAACTCTCCTAATTTTAGCGTTTCATCAAAAACTTGAAATGAAGTGTAAGATAATATCGCTATCAAAAATAGGCTTCCCGCAACTCCTGAGAATAACGACAAATGGATATTTACCTTTCCCAAGTCAACTATTTTATCTTGATAATTTCCATAAATTATTTTGTTTATTTTTTGAAAAAATGACTGCTTATTGTCATTTTTAATCGTTGCAATTCCCTGCATGGAATTTATATAATTACTTTCATTCAAAGCATAGCCATACATTACTTCCTTTTGTGCTGCTATAATTTTTGAATTGAAGCGATAGATCATGAAAAAATAAACAGGCAAGCTTAACAAAGCAATACATCCTGTTTGCCAAGAATACCAAAATAAAAAACCGGAAGAAATAAATACATTTAAAAAATCAATGACCATATTTTTTGTCATAAACAGGATCACTTTTTGTATTCTACCCGTATCATTCAAGCGAGCTACCAATTCTCCTATTTTTCGAGTATCAAAAAAAGGCTTTGGCAAGTGCAATAAGGAAGTATAAAAAACATCAATTATTCGGTTGTTAAAATTTTTAGATTGTTGCAATAATAAAAATTGACGCAATGCTGTAAAACCTATTCGAATCAATAATAAAAAACTTAATAAGGCAATTCCTGTAATTAATTTTTTAATGTCTTGAGAAGGCAATATATCATCAATCAATTTTTGAGAAAAAATAGCCATTGCCATTCCTAATAAAGCTATTCCTATCCCCAAAACAACACTTAAACCTAATAATTGCTTGTCTTTTCTTAAAAGATTGAAAAACCATTTTCTCTTCGCAGATTTTAGTTGTGTAGCTTTTGCAAAAGAACTACTTGGTGTTAAAGTCAAACAGTATTTGGATTTCCAAATGGTTTCCAATTCTTCTTCGGAATAAAAAAGAATTCCTTTTGCAGGATCTCCAATACAAAATTTGTCATTTTCATACCCATAGCATATCACATAGTGCTCCAATTTTTCTTCTATCAACACATGTAAAATCAATGGAGAACCATGTTCAATCAAGGCCTGTATATCTGCTTGATTCCCTACCGACCTGAATCCTATCCCATTAGCCGCTTGTAAAAGTCCCAATAAGGTTGTACCCCTTTGATTGGTTCCACTTAATTTCCGTAGTTTTTCTAAAGAATTTTCACCTTTATAATAACGCACTACCGACAACAAACAAGCCGTACCACAATCAGTCTGGTCATGTTGTAAAACATGGGTGTTTTTTATATGTTTAAGGTTCATTTTTTTGATGAGCGGAGATTGGAGGTTGGAGGTTGGAGGTTGGAGGTTGGAGGTTGGAGGTTGGAGGTTGGAGGTTGGAGGTTGGAGGTTGGAGGTTGGAGGTTTAAGTGTAAAAAAATTATTATTCTTAACAGCTTTATTTTTTTTAAAATATTTTCAATCTACTAAAGTGTTAATATTTAAACTTTTTAAAATAGCATCTATTTTAGTAGCTCCTTTAAACTTCTTTAAAAGCAGTTTGTTTCCATCATAAATAAAAATAGCGGGTATGCTTTGCGCACCAAATAAGGTAGAGAATTCCAATTTTTCATCTTCTAAAAACATGATATTTTCTACCTCAAATAATTGGTGATGTTTTGCAAAATCTACTATTTTTTCTCTTGCTTCAAAGGAGACAAAAATTAATTCTGTGTTTTCAAATTCCGCCAATCTTTCTTGAATTTTTGTCGTTTCTGACACACAAAAGTCACATTCGGAATTGAAATATATAAAAACCGTATTTGTGCCCTCTTTTAAATTGCCTTTTGTAAAAGCAGTTCCTTCTAAACTGAGAAAAGAGAAATCTGGGAGTTCTTTTATTTGATCTTCAAGTTCT
>NZ_VDET01000017.1 GCF_006381105.1 Flavicella sediminum
ACCCGAACTTAATATTTAAACAATCAGTAGTTCTAATTCTTTTTTTGCCTTCTAAACGGCTAAAAAAAAGTATTCGAACGATACTAATTATATCAAAAAAAGGTCAAGCTATACAAGGATAATACATATGGCAGAACGCGAATTGAAAAACCGAAAATGAAAAGAATTTTATCTCTAATTATTGTTTTGAGTTTAACCAGTTGCAGATATTTTAATGTTAGTCCTGTAAACGGAATAACAACTAAAAATTTGACTGAAGAACCAACTCAATCGGAAATGATTGGAATTTGGGAAGTGGATAAATTCAGTTATGAATTAAATGAGCAAAAAGGATATGAAAAGAAAAAAATTGAACTAAATTTAAAGGAGAACGGAACTTTTAAAATAACCAACTTGCCGAATTATATCAATGTGTTTGACCAAACTGACGAAAAGTTTGTGAATACAAAGGGAACGTGGAGAATTGGAAAAGACTTTAAAGGAGAGAAATGGGTTTTAAATATTAGATTTGACAAAAGCGATCTGTATAAAAATGGAATGACAACTTCATATGATTTATATTTACAAGACGATGGAATTATAATTTGGTATTTTATCGGAGACCCAGATTCTGGAGAAAGATTTTTGTACCGAAAAAAAATAAAACCAGCTGCCAACACCGCATAAAGTTAATGTGGGTTTTTATTGTTTACTTCAAAGGTTTGTGTTTATTTATTATGTCACTCATACTTATTTGAGTATTTTTAGGTCGACAATGATAAAAACACAAAATAAGTATAAGCTTAGTGTTAGGCTGATAATTCTATGATTATCAACTCCCACACTAACCTTATACAAAACCGTTGCCAAACATTATGAAAAAAAAATCACTGTTTTTTATCGGAATATTTTTCATCATGCTTTCTTGTGAGTCCAAAAAAAAATCTGATAAAATTGATTCTCCTAAAAAAGAAATTACAGCAATGAATAATTGCCAAAATAACATATATCTAGATAATCTAAAAATAAACTTAATTGCTTGTGGAAATACACCTGAAAACTACACCTTAGAAAGAATAGAACAAAATATAGAAACTAAAATCAGTAAAAAAGAAAATAAGATTGCTGACGAAAATACTGGCGGACAAGAAACTTATTGGAATTTTGAATTTAAAGATCAAACAGGAAAATTATCACTGCAGATATGGGACAAAAAACTTCCTGAGTTTTATCTAACAAATCATAACATTTCTTTCAAAATAGGAAATAAAAAATTAAACGTTGGAGACCCTGTTGATAATTTAAAAACAATCATTAGTAAATATAAATACACTGAAAAAAAGAATGAAATTTATTTTCTATTAGATTATAGTTCTATATCATTTGGTATCAAAAGCGGAATTATAACATCAATAGGATTAACTGGAAATTATTTCTACTAAAAAAAACGTTAGGCAACACCGTATAAAATTAATGTGGGTTTTTATGGTTTTCCCAAAGTTTTGGTTTATTTATAAAGTCCGCTTAAACTTATTTATCTATTTTTAGGTCGACAAGATAAAAACACTAAATAAGTATAAGCTTAGTGGCTCGGCTGAAAATTCACGAATTTTCAAACTCCCACACTAACCTTATATAAAACCGTTAGCTTTAATTGTGTAATT
>NZ_VDET01000018.1 GCF_006381105.1 Flavicella sediminum
ACCAAAATTTATGCCTGAAATTAAAAAAACCCAGAATTGGCACCGAAACCAAAGTTATTTGCTCAAATTTCAGATGTTTCTGAAAAAGAAAACGCCTCATCTATAGAGATGAAGCGTTTTTATATTGTTTGTGCTACTATGTATTAGCTCTCTTGTTTGTTGTTTAATTCAGTGTTGTTAACCAACATAATTTGAGGTTCTTTTTGATCGTGGATGTTTAAAATTTTTAACGATTTTGACAAGCCGCAATTACTAGATCTCATAGAGCCGCAAGATATTGTACTTGCAGAAACAGCTACCATAATAATAAGCACTAATTTGAAATTCATTTTCTAACTTTTTTGATGTTACAAAAATAGTTAGAGTTAAAACCTTTAAGGTTAACTCAATGTTAACAAAAAGTTTCTTAATGATTATGATTCAGAAATAGCTGTTTTGTCTTTAAAAATTGACGTCGTGTTCGCTATTTCCTGTTGCACATTTTCTTTTTTGTTTGCTAGGCCACAGTCGCTACTTCTTCTTAAGGAGCCACATGAGAAACATGCAAATGAGATGACTAAAATAAGTATGTAGTTGAATTTCATAAATGAGGAGTTTCTTTTAAATTTGTTAGTTTTTCCAGTCTTCAATCCAGTTGCACATGACATCTACCCAGTCTTCGTTTTCGTTTAAACAAGGAATATGTTTGTAGGTTTTACCTCCTCCTTCTTTAAATTGCTCTTCGCCTTCCATGGCAATTTCTTCAAGGGTTTCTAGGCAGTCAGAAACAAAGGCAGGTGTAATTACGGCCATATGTTTTTTACCTTCTTCCTGAGGCAGTCTTTCGAATTCAAAATCGGTATAAGGTTTTAGCCAAGGGTCTCTTCCTAGTCTTGATTGAAAAGAGTTGCTATAGCTACCTTCTTTTAGGTTTAGTAATTTTGCAATTTCTTTGGTGGTTTCAAAACACTGATGTCTGTAACAAGTTGCATGTGCTTTAGAAGCAGTTTCACAACAAGATCCGTCTAATTTACAATGCGATTTTGTGGTGTCAGATTTTAAAATGTGACGTTCTGGAATTCCATGGTAAGAAAATAAAATATGATCGTAGTCAAATCCTTTCAAATGGTTTTGAATGTTTGTCGACATTACCTTGATGTAATCTGGTTGATTGTAAAAAGCAGGTAAAACTTCCGTTTTCATGGTAGGAAAGAATTTTTGTTCTACTTCTTTGGCTTTTTCCACCACTGTTTCAAACGAAGACATAGCATAGTGTGGGTATAGAGGTACTAAAAGTACTTCCGTTACTCCTTTTGCATGTAGTTTTTCGTAGCCTTCTTTGATGTTTCCCGATCCGTAGCGCATACCTAACTCAACAGGAATAGTTGCTTTGGCTTGAACTTTTTTATGAAATTTCTCAGAAATAACAATCAATGGAGATCCGTCTTCCCACCAAATTTTTTGATAGGCTTTTGCAGATTCTTTAGGTCTTGTGTTTAAAATAATTCCTTTGACAAGAATATTTCTCATGATGATGTTGGTGTCAATAACACGTTCATCCATTAAAAATTCTTTTAAATATTTTTTTACGTCTTTTGGTGATGGGCTATCAGGCGAGCCCAAATTCACTAGTAATACACCTTTCATTTAGTTATGGTCTTGTTTTGTAAATTGTTTTGGAGTAATTCCGAATTTCTTTTTAAATGCAGCAATAAAATGACTAGAATTGCTGTAGCCTATTTGCAATGCAACTTCAGATACATTCAATTTATTTTCTTCTAATAATTTTTTTGAATGCTCTAATTTATAATTCAATAAAAATGTGAATACAGGTGCTCCGTAGAATTCCTTGAATCCCATTTTTAGTTTTTTTATGTTTAAACCAACTGTTTTAGAAAGTTCTTCTAAACTTGGAGGGTTTGCCATGTTTTCAATAATAATATCCTTGGCTTTTTTTATCTGAGCAACAGTTTCTTCATTGGCCATAAACGGACAATGGTCTGATTCTGTTTCTTCAGAGGTATTGAAATACAAGCTCAGCAACTCGTAAATCTTCCCTTTTATATATAAGGACTGCAATGCTCCGTGTAGTTTTTTTGCTACAATTTGATTGAGAACAATTTTTAAGGAAGGAGCAATTACTTTTTCTTCAATAACAGGTCTGCCGCCTTTTATATTTTCAAAATTGAAAAAATAATCACCTTCACTAGCAAATAAAGAATGAAAAAAAGAAACAGGAATTAATAAGCCTAACATTTTGCTAGCAGCGGGTAGCTCAAAAAGAACATTCATCGTATCGTCTTTGAAATAAATCAGACCAGAATCTTCAGGAGACAAATAAATAGCACAATGCTCCATGTTAAAAGCAACTTTTATTTTGTCTTGCAAACTGAAATACAACTGAATATAATTACCGTTTAAAGTGTATTTAGTATATTCTGTTTCGTCGGAATTATTTTCTAAGTACAATAAGGAAAATTTTTCCTTTTCGTTGAAAAACTCAATGGAACTTTTATCGATGTTTTTGTATTTCAGCGTATCAAATTTCATTCGTGATATTTTATCATCAACACAAAAGTACAATAAAAATACCGATTATTAGTAGGGGTTTTAGGCAAGCTATATTTATGATTTATATCATGTTTTAATTGAATAAGAGATTTTAATATCTGTATCTTCGCTGTTTTTCAAGGGGTTAAGTTTGTTTGTAATGAGTCTAAATAGCTTGTGTTTTCCCAATGACGATATTTATAGTCCTTTTAACGTTGTTTTTATTGAAATGAAGGTGGTACTTTTGGCGTTGTTTACAAAATAAAAGATTTATTTTCTTTTATTTGAAATAAGAAAGAATCGAAATTTATTTGGATGAGTTTAGAAATTAAGAATAGAAAATTATACAATGTTGGCTTAAGTTATAAAAAAGCAGATGCTACAACTAGAGGAGCTTTCAGTATAACTAAAGAAAATCAAAAACTCTTGCTTAAAGATGCCAAAAATTTCGGTATTGATGGTGTGTTTGTACTTTCTACATGTAACAGAACGGAAATCATGGGCTTTGCTTACCATCCTTTTGAATTGATTTCCTTGTTGTGTAAATATTCTAGTGGAGAAATAGAAGACTTTGTCAGTGTGTCTAATGTTTATAAAGATAAAGACGCGATTCGCCATTTATTTAAAACAGCAACAGGATTAGATAGTCAAATTTTGGGCGATTATGAAATTGTTGGTCAGTTAAAAGAATCTTTTAAATTGGCACAAAAGCATAAAACCTTAAATGCCTATTTAGAGCGATTGATAAATTTGGTGCTACAAGCAAGTAAAAAGGTCAAAAACTCTACAAAATTAAGTTCAGGAACGACTTCAGTTTCATATGCAGCGGTGCAGTATGTAGTTGATAAAGTAGAAGATTATAGCAATAAAAATATTTTGGTGTACGGTTTAGGAGATATAGGGAAAAATACCTGTAAAAACTTAATTGAATATGCACAAAACAAAAATGTTACTTTAATAAATAGAACAGAAAGTAAAGCCAAGGAGTTTGTAAAAGAGCATCCTTTGGTAAAAGTAAGTTCATTAGATAAGTTGACAGAAGAAATTAGCAAAGCTGATATTTTAATTGTTTCTACGGGAGCAAATGTGCCTACGGTGACTTTAGATCATATTACGACAAAAAAGGAATTACTAATTTTGGATTTGTCTATGCCTGAAAATGTAGACCGAGCGGTTTTAGCTTTGGAAAGTGTATCCTTAGTAAATATTGATGAATTGTCTAAAATTACAGACAAAACTATTGAAGAACGACAAAAAGAAGTGCCAAAGGCAGAAGCCATTATTATGTCGCACAAAGCAGAATTTATTGAATGGTTAGATCATCGAAAATTCACACCGGCGGTCAATGCTTTGAAAGAATCTTTAATGACGATTCAAAATGATGAAATTGATTTTCAAAGTAAAAAGATAAAAGACTTTAATGCCGAGCAAGCAGAAGTGATTACTTCACGAATGATTCAAAAAATAACAACACAATTTGTAAAACATTTAAAAGCGGAAGATACTTCTGTAGATCAGAGTATTGAAGTGATTTCTAAAATGTTTGACATTGAAATTAACGAATAAAGGAACCTATTAAATGAGTAAAATTATTAGAATTGGAACTAGAAATAGTGAATTGGCGCTATGGCAAGCACATTTAGTTCAAAAATCACTGATTGATTTAGGTTACCAAACAGAAATTATTGAACTTTCCTCTATAGGTGATGAGGTATTAGATATTCCATTGCACCAAATAGGAAGTATGGGGGTGTTTACAAAAACCTTGGATGTGGCTATGTTACGTGGTCAAATAGACATTGCCGTACATTCATTAAAGGATGTGCCTACACAATTGCCCGAAACCATCGTACAGGCTGCTGTGTTAAAAAGAGCCGATGTACATGATGTTGTTGTGTACAAAGGAACAAAAGAAGAATTGGTTGCGGACGGAGCTACAATTGCTACAGGTAGTTTAAGAAGAAGGGCTCAATGGTTGCAAAAATATCCAACGCATCATTTAACAGATTTACGAGGGAATGTAAATACACGTTTGCAAAAGTTACAAGATAATAAATGGAACGGCGCAATTTTCGCAAAAGCAGGATTGGAACGTATCAGTTTGTTGCCAGAGAATCACTTAGTATTGGATTGGATGATTCCAGCACCTGCACAAGGAGCCATTATGATTACGGCTTTAGAAACTGACAAAGAAGTTTTAGATGCTTGTGCCAACTTACACCATGAAGAAACTGCTTTGTGTGTAAGAATTGAAAGAGATTTTATGAGAACCTTAGAAGGCGGTTGTACGGCTCCTATTGGTGGTTATGCTGAAATTAATGGCGATAGCGTTTCTTTTAAAGGATTGCTAAGTGCTATTGACGGTAAAGAACAAAAAGGAGTATTTAAGATCGCCAATTTAAATGAGGCTAAACGCTTAGGTGTTGATAGTGCGAAAGAAATTTTAGCCAACGGAGGGAAAGCTTTAATGGACGAAATAAAAAAAGTAGTTAAAAAATAGTCCATGAAAATTTTAGTAACTAAAAAACTAAATACCGAACAACGAAATCTATTAACCGATTTCGAGCTGGAAGAGGTTTCTATGATTGATATTTCTTTTGGAGAAAACTTTAAAGTTGAAGAAAAGGTTGAAATCGCTGTTTTTACGAGTGCCAATAGTGTTCGTTCTGTCTTTTCAGTACATAAAAATAATATTGCTCATTTTGATACTATTTATTGTGTAGGGCAAAAAACAAAATACTTATTAGAAGAGATTGGTTTGCAGGTTGCCTTAGTAGCAAATAATGCCATGGAATTGGCAGATGCACTAGCAGATCGGTTTTCTAAAGATGAAAATTCGTTGAAAGAAATTAGTTGGTTTTGTGGAAATCTTAGAAATAATGATTTGCCCGAAATAATGGCAGAGAATGGTGTTTTGGTAACCGAATATTTGGTATACGAAACAAAATATGTTCCTGTAAAACTAGAGACTATTTTTGATGCCATTTTATTTTTTAGTCCTTCTGGAGTTAGGAGTTATTTAAAAGAAAACAAATCAAATTCAAAACCTGTTATTTGCATTGGTGCTACTACAGCCATTGAGGCAATTCAGAATTTTGACAATGTATATATAGCGGATGACACAAGTGTTGAGTCCGTTTTAGAAAAAGTAAAAGAAGTACTAAATTCTGAAGAAAATGAATAGAACTAGACGTTTAAGAAAAACAGAAGGAATTAGAAGATTGGTTCAGGAAAACAAACTGACCATTGATGATTTGATATATCCTTTGTTTATTGAAGAAGGTGAAAATATTGAAAAAGAAATTGTTTCAATGCCGGGTATCAAACGTTTTTCTTTGGATAGAATTCATAAAGAATTAGATGAGGTGGTGGCCTTAAATCTACCTGCTGTTTTGTTATTCGGAATTCCTGCTGAAAAGGATGATGAAGGAACAGAGACATGGAATGATAATGGAATTATGCAACAAGCCATTCGTTATATCAAAAAGAATTATCCAAGTTTGTATGTCATTACAGACGTGTGTTTTTGTGAATATACAAGTCATGGACATTGTGGGATTATTCATGAAAATGATGTGGACAATGATGCTACTTTAGTGAATTTGGCAAAGCAAGTTATTTCTCATGCAAAAGCTGGGGTTGATATGGTAGCGCCATCAGGAATGATGGATGGAACGATTGCTGCTATTAGAGAAGCCTTAGATAATACAGGTTTTGCAAATTTGCCTATTATGGGGTATTCTGTAAAATATGCCTCGGCATTTTACGGACCGTTTAGAGATGCAGCAGATTCTGCCCCCACTTTTGGTGATCGAAGAACCTACCAAATGGATCCTGCTAATAGAGACGAAGGTTTGCGTGAAGCAACTTTTGATGATGAAGAAGGAGCCGATATTTTAATGGTGAAGCCAGCATTGTCTTATTTAGATATTATTCGCGATTTAAAGGATAAGTATGACAGACCAATTGCTTGTTACAATGTAAGTGGAGAATATGCCATGGTAAAGGCAGCAGCAGAAAAAGGTTGGATTGATGGAGAACGCGTGATGATGGAATCTTTATTGTCTATGAAAAGAGCAGGAGCAGATATTATCATTACCTATTTTGCTAAGGAAGTAGCTAAAGTGTTATTGAAACGTTGAATAGTTTAACTGTTTAAGATGTATTCAAATCAATTATATAAATTCAATTACACAATTTAGCAATAAAGAATAGTCAACGTCATTCCTGCGAAGGCAGGAATCTCAATAGTATGAAACAGTTTTATGTTTACATTTTAGCTAGTAAAAAAGAAGGTGTTTTATATATTGGTGTAACGAATGACTTAGAAAGAAGAGTTTTAGAGCATAAAACTAAAATAAATAAAGGATTTACTTCAAAATACAATATTGATAAATTAATGTATTTCGAGATTTTTAGTTCTATTGAAGCTGCTATTTTAAGAGAAAAGCAAATGAAAAAATGGAAACGAGAATGGAAGGTAAATCGGATTGTAGAAAATAATCCCAGTTGGGAAGATTTATCAAAAGAGTGGTTTAACTAAAAGATTCCTGCCTACGCAGGAATGACAACAATAGAGAATATGAAATTCAAACAGTCAGAAAAATTATACAAAAGAGGATTGACTAATTTAGTAGGTGCTGTAAATTCACCTGTGAGAGCGTTTGCTTCTGTAGGAGGTAATCCGTTGTTTATTGATAAAGCAAAGGGAAGTCAGATCAAAGATGTAGACGGAAATAAATATGTGGATTTGGTGCTTTCTTATGGACCAATGATTTTGGGACATAGAAACAAGAGAGTTGAAAAAGCAATTTCTAAAGCCTTAAAAAAAGGCTATTCTTTTGGCGCTTCCTCTGTTGGAGAAATCAAGTTGGCGAAGATTGTTTGTGATGCTTTTCCAGGAATGGATAAAGTTCGTTTTGTAAGTTCAGGAACTGAAGCTGTAATTAGTGCTATTCGCTTGGCAAGAGCCCATACTGGTTTTAGTAAAATAATAAAATTTTCTGGATGTTACCACGGACATATGGATGCTATGTTGGTAGCGGCAGGTTCTGGTTTGGCGACTTTAAGTATTCCAGGAAGTGCAGGTGTACCTGATGAAGCTGTTAAAAATACGTTGATTGCTGAGTATAATAATATCGAATCTGTAAAAAAACATTTAGAAGAAAATAGCGATGTAGCTGCTGTAATTTTAGAACCGGTTTCTGGAAATATGGGGGTTGTAAAACCTAGCGATGCTTTTATAAAAGAACTAAGAAAAATTACCAAAGAAAAAGGAGTTCTGCTTATTTGTGATGAGGTAATGACTGGTTTCCGATCTAAATTTGGAGGCGCTCAAGAGGTGTTAGGAATTGAAGCAGATATTACTTGTTTAGGAAAAGTAATTGGAGGAGGTTTTCCTGTTGGCGCTTATGGTGCTAGAAATGAAATCATGCAAAATGTATCTCCATTAGGAGCAATGTATCAAGCCGGAACTTTGTCAGGGAATCCTATTGCTATGGCAGCAGGTATAGCGACGTTAACGGAATTGAAGCGTCAAAATCCATATGATCAATTCAATGCTATTGCTGAAAAGATGGAAAACATCCTATTAAATGCAGCAAAGAAGCACAATGTGGATTTGGTAGTGAATCGTTTTGGTTCTATGATCAATCCATTTTTTACAAAAGAAAGTGTTTCTAATTTTGAAGAAGCACAAAAATCAGATACAGAAAAATTTGCAAAATTCTTTTGGGCAATGATTGAAAATGGAATTTTCTTACCACCGTCTCAATTTGAAGCTTGGTTTTTATCTTCAGCTTTATCAGATAAAGATTTGGAAAGATTTGAAAATGCTGTGGATAAGGCGATGGGAAAAGTAGCTCTTAGCCTTTAGTTGTTGGCTTTTGAAACCTAAACTATTGAACAATTCAATGGATGAGAAATTTTAGAAAATTAGATATTTGGAGGTCGGGAATTGAGCTAGTAAAAGCAATTTATGTTCTTGCTGAAAAATTACCAATCCAGGAAAAATATGGACTGAGAAGTCAAATTACTAGAGCGGCTGTTTCGATTCCTTCAAATATAGCCGAAGGTTCAAGTCGAAATAGTGAAATTGAATTTAAAAGATTTTTAGAAATAGCATTAGGTTCTCTTTTTGAATTAGAAACGCAAATCGTAATTATTGAAGAACTAAAGCTGATTGATAAAGTGGAGGTAATGAAAATATTGGAAATGCTAGATAAAGAAGGTAGAATGATTAACGGATTAATAACGAAAATAAAAAATAGCTAAGAGCCAAAAGCAAATAGCTAACTACCAAATACTAAAAAATGATAAAAAACGATTTATACTTAAGAGCCTTAAAAGGAGAAGTTGTAGAAAGACCTCCAGTTTGGATGATGCGTCAAGCAGGTAGGTATCTGCCAGAATTTCAAGAAATTAAAAAGAAGTATGATTTCTTTACTCGTTGTCAAACTCCTGAATTAGCGGCAGAAATTACGGTGCAGCCTATTCGTAGATATGGAATGGATGCAGCGATTTTATTTTCTGATATTTTAGTAATTCCACAAGCTATGAATATTGAAGTGGAAATGAAAAATGGAATAGGGCCTTGGTTGCCAAATCCAATTCGCTCAATGGCGGATGTTGAGAAAGTAATAGTTCCAGAAATTGACGAGACGTTAGGTTATGTGATGGATGCGATTAAGCTGACTAAAGAAATGTTGAATGATGACATTCCTTTAATTGGTTTTGCGGGTTCTCCATGGACGATCTTATGTTATTGTATACAAGGGCAGGGGTCTAAAAACTTTGACAAAGCAAAAGAATTTTGTTTTACGCAACCTTTAGCAGCACATATACTATTACAAAAAATTACAGATACGACCATTGCTTACTTAAAGAAAAAAGTAGAAGCAGGAGTAAATGCCGTTCAGGTATTTGACTCTTGGGGTGGGATGTTATCTCCAGTAGATTATCAAGAATTTTCTTGGCAATACATCAATCAAATTATTGAAGCATTGAAAGATGATGCTCCAGTAATTGCTTTTGGGAAAGGATGTTGGTTTGCTTTAGAAGATATGTCTAAATCAAATGCAGCCGCTTTAGGTGTAGATTGGACAATAACTCCAGAATGGGCACGTAAGTTAACAGGAGGAAATGTGACCTTACAAGGTAATTTTGACCCAACACGTTTATTTTCGCCACCGGCAGAAATTAAGAAACAAGTAAAAACAATGATTGATGCTTTTGGAAAAGACAAGTACATTGTAAACTTAGGGCACGGAATTTTACCAAATATAGGATTGGATAATGCGAAAGCATTTATTGATGCGGTAAAGGAATACAGTGTATAATGTAGTTCGTATTTGGTACGCTTCGCTTTTAGTGGTTAAATTCTAGCTGTTATTTCCAACTACCAACTACCAACTACCAACTACCAACTACCAAAAAGAATGAAAAAACAATTTTACGAATACATACAAAAGCTTCAAGACACCATTACTGCTAAATTAGAAGAAGTAGATGGCAAAGCCAAATTTGTTGAAGATTTATGGGATCGTCCAGAGGGTGGCGGAGGAAGAACACGTGTTATTGAAAATGGAAACGTTTTTGAAAAAGGTGGGGTAAATATTTCTGCTGTTGAAGGAGAATTACCTCAAGTGCTAAGAGATAATTTTGGAGTAAAAGAAGGAAATTTTTTTGCTTGTGGATTGTCTTTGGTATTGCATCCTAAAAACCCTATGGTGCCAACGGTACATGCAAATTGGCGTTATTTTGAAATGTATGATGAAAAAGGAAATATTGTTACCCAATGGTTTGGTGGTGGACAAGATTTAACTCCTTATTATTTATTTGATGACGATGCTATTCATTTTCATACAGTTTGTAAAAACGCATGCGATAAGCATAACAAAGAATTTCATCCAATGTATAAAAAACGTTGCGATGACTATTTTTGGAATGCGCATAGAAATGAAGCACGTGGTATTGGTGGTTTGTTCTTTGATTATTTAAAAGAAACAGAAGAAATCAGTCTGCAAGACAGGTATGATTTTGTTACAGAAATAGGAAATAGCTTTTTAGAAAGTTATGTGCCCATCGTAGAGAAAAGAAAAGAATTAGAATACAGTAAGTCACAACGTGACTGGCAAGAGATTCGAAGAGGTCGTTATGTGGAGTTTAATTTGGTACACGACAAAGGAACTTTATTTGGTTTGAAAACCAATGGCCGTATTGAATCTATATTAATGAGCTTACCGCCACATGTGCAATGGCATTATTGTCATGAACCTGAACAAGGAAGTGAAGAGGCCTATTTGGTTTCAGTACTTCAGAAACCAAAACAATGGATATAAAAAAGAGGATGCTAAATTTAGCATCCTCTTTTTTTATAATAGTTTTTGAAACTATTGTCTTGTGTAGACCTCAGTTTCAGGTTGGTCATCATCAATAAATGTAACCGTTAATTTGTTTTGATTTACAGAAACTGTTACAACAGTAACGTCATCACCATCGCCTCCTTCTCCAGGGAAAGTTACAGTCATTTTGTTGCCATTTAAAGTATATGTTCCAATTTGAGTGTTTGTTTCCGTTTCACCATCGTAGATATTGGTGCTAATAATGGATATAGTATTACTAGTAATTGTAAGAACGTTAGTAGTAGTGCTTTCAGCATCGGTAGATGTGTGAGACCAAGTTCCAATAAGGGAACTGTTACCGCTTTCGTTATCAAGATCATCGTTGTTGCTAGCGCAAGAAGTAAAAAATAATGAAGAGATTACGGTTAAAATCAGTAGTGCATTTTTCATAAAATAAAGGGTTTTAAGGTGAAAAATTAAATTTAGGTGTTTTGAGAAGAAAAGTATATACTCATTTATGAGTATATTTGATGAACCAGCTAAACTAGACTTGAATATATTGGTAGCTTAGATCTAGAAATGATTTGTGAAATGTTTTCATTCTAATGACTATATTTACTACCGATTAAAAAGGTGAATTCAAAACATAATTTTATTTATTATTTGATAATTTTCACAAACCTATTGAACATTGATTACTAGTTTTACTTCAAAATAAATCTTCACAATAAAAAGCACTAAAATGAAAAAACACATTGGTTTTCTGCTAATGATTTGTTTTATGGTAGCCTGTAATTCAAGTCAAAAGAAAAAAAAGGTAAAGAGTTCTTACAAGCATGAAATTGTAGCTCAAGAAGTGATTCAAGTTAGTGGCTATACGTATGTTCATTCTGAAGAAAATGGAAAAGAAATTTGGGTAGCAGTACCTTCATTTGACGGCAAAGTGGGAGAGATTTATTATTTTAATGACGGCCTTGAAATGTTTGATTTCAAAAGTAAGGAATTAAATAAAACTTTCAAATCTATTTATTTCTTGCAAAAAGTCTATACTAATCCGATAGTTAAAGCTGTTGTAAAAAAAACAAAGAACGCTTATACTCTAGTTTCAAAAAATAAAAAGAGCATATCTTTTGAAGACAAGAAAATAATAAAAATGGAAGCATCTAAGGGTGTTACTTCTATAGCGAGTTTATTTGAAGGATTGTCAAGGTTTGATGGCAAAAAAGTTAGTGTTAAAGGAAAAGTAACGAAATTCAGTGCGATGATTATGAATAAAAATTGGATTCACTTACAAGATGGATCTGATTTTGAAGGAGAGTATGATTTAACAATTACTACATTACAAGATTTCAAGGTCGGCGACATCGTATTGTTAGAAGGAGTCGTGGCTGTTGAAAAAGACTTCGGCTATGGATATAAATACAAGCTTATTTTAGAGGACGCTAAAGCGCTCGAAATGTAATTGGAATATTTTTCTTGTAGAATTTTGATTAGCATTAATTGGTATATTTCTTTAAAGACTAACTAATAAGTTTTCTGATCAATCCTTTAAAAATAAAACTATGAAAAGGCAAAACACTATACCAATACAATCTTCCCCATAAACCTTTGGGTCTGAAAACGGCACGTTGAAATAATTTATTTTTAACGATTTTAAATTCTAGCCAAGCTTCACCGGGTAGTTTCATTTCAGCATAAAGTAAAAGCCTTCCTTCATTTTTATTTGCGTAAATAACACGCCAAAAGTCTAAGGCATCTCCAGTTTGTAATTTTGTAGGATGTGTTCTTCCTCGTCTCAACCCAATGCCTCCAAATAATTTGTCAAGATAACCTCGAATTCTCCATAAATAATTCATACTGTACCAACCATTGCTTCCGCCCAATGCCCAAATTTTAGCAAGAGTACTTTCTCTATTGGAAATGTTTCTTGATTTTACATCTTTAAAACATCCATATTGTGGAATATTGATGTGTTTGGAAAGTTTTTGATTCAAAACACCACTAACCATAGAATCTTTCCAGCTTGAAATCAGGACATTTTGTTCAATGGTGTCAAAAGCTTTTTCCACGGCCGTTTTGTAAGAAATAGGATAAATTTCTAACAATTGTCCTACAGAATTCTCTTTTCCAATAATTTCAATTTTCATACTGTCTACTAATGAAGCCGCCAACCTAAAGGAGGTAGAAGTAACAAAATACAACCAATAGGAAGAAAGTTTTGGTGTCATTATAGGCACGGTGATAATAGTCCGTTTCAACCCACGGACTTCACTAAAAATAAGCAACATTTTTTTATAGGTCAATATTTCTGGTCCATAAATATCAAAGGAAACATTGTACAGTTCTTTTTTGAAAAGAGACTTGTTTAAAAACTGAACCACATCAGAAATACCGATGGGTTGGGTTTTGGTATTTAACCATTTTGGCGTAATCATGATCGGAAGCTTTTCTACCAAATCTCTAATAATTTCAAAGGATGCACTTCCACTTCCTACAATAATTCCAGCTTTTATGGTGGTCAGTGCATACTTTTTTGAAACCAGAATTTCTGCGACTTGTTTTCTTGAATTTAAATGTTTGGAAAGTTCTATGTCATTGGTAATTCCGCTTAAATAAATTACTTGTTGAATATTTGTTGCTTCTATTAGGGTTTTGAAATTTTCTGCACAAGTTTTTTCAAGACTGTCAAAGTCGGTGTTGTTTGACGACATAGAATGAATTAAATAATATGCCGCATCTATATTCTTTGGGAATTTTTCAATTTCAAAAGGCTTTAAAAAGTCAATTTCTAAAAAACTAATTTGAGGATTTTCTATATAGTTTTCAGGAATTCTTAACAAATCTCTTACACAACAAATAAGTTCATGTTGTTGTGATAACAATAATGGAATCAATCTTTTTGCAATATAACCCGTGGTTCCTGTAATTAAAATTTTCATAGGTTAATTAGAGTTTAAAGAAATGTTAGTTGTTTTAAATTTTTGGTCTTTGATAGGCAAATCTGCTTGTTTTGGTAGGAACTGTATAACCGTCTAAACCATTTATACAAGCAATTTTTCCTTTGGTTAAGTTAATGAAATAATCTTCCTCAAGGAGTTTTTTGTTTACATATAATTTTTCTACTTCTGCTAGTATCAATAGGGTTCCATTTCTTTTTATAGGATGTTCTTCCAAAAAACGCATGGCTAGTTGTATGGGTGCGTTTTTTACAAATGGTGCTTGGCAATTATCTTTATATTCTTCTTCAAAAATTGTTTTGTCAAATTCTGAAATTGCTTTGTCGTATTTTGCTGAAGTATGATGTGCATCCGCAAGAGTAGCTTCAAAAACAGGGTTTATCGTAAATACGCCTGTCGCTTTAATATTGTCGTAGGTATTTCTAGCTACTGTGGTAGGCCGTAACACAAATCCGTAAATGGCAGGGCTAGAACCATAATGTGTTACAGAACTAAATATGGCCAAATTGGCAATCCCTTCTTTTGATTTTGTTCCAATCAGGTTAGCCGATTTGTAACCTGTTGCTGAATTGATTAAATTTATTTTATGTAAATGCGGTAAATTTTCAATTTTATTTTTGTCGAAACTGATCATAATTGGGGGCTGTAGTTGTTTATTTTTACATTTTTTGCTTTTAGGTCGAACATTAAATTATACAAACCAAAAAAGGTTCTGTTAATGTAAATAAAATGCTTAGATCCTCTATTTCCGTTCATTTCTTTTAATTCTGCACTTTTGGCATATTTAGCTCCTAAGTCGGCAATTTTACCGAAGAAATCTGCATCTGAAAAATCAAAAGTTTCTTGTTGAAAGGGTTGTGTAAATAAGGTCAGCATTTCATAGAATAATTTTTTAAAGAAAACGATTTCCGCTGCACTATCATCAGGTCTTAAAATTTCCAATTCGTATAGTTTTTTCTCAAAATAAGCTGGATTCTCAATATTTTCTTTTTTAGCCAACTCAAAATACGGAATGTAAAACTCAACGGGAATGGTTTTCATGCAGCCAAAATCTATCACGATCAATTCTCCTTCTGTGTTCACTAAAAAGTTTCCAGGATGTGGGTCGGCATGTACCTTTTTTAAAGAATGAATTTGAAACATGTAAAAATCCCATAAAGCTTGACCTAGTTGATTCGATTTTTCTTGCTGAATTGGTTTTGCGGTGTATTCAGACAAATGAATACCGTGCATCCAACTCATGGTTAAAATTCTTTCCGAAGAAAATTCTTGATAGTAGCTAGGAAATTTCAAATTTGGAATGTGCGCACAGGCATTTGCAATTTCTTCGCTTTGTTGAAATTCTAAAATATAATCAGTTTCTTCTGTTAGTTTTTCTTCTACTTCTTTAAAATACCTGTCAGAATCTTTTCCTTGAATATTAAACATTCGCATGGCAATGGGTTTTACCAATGCCAAATCTGAAGAAATACTTTCGGCAATTCCGGGGTATTGTATTTTTACAGCTAGGGTTTCTCCATTTTTTTCTGCCTTATGAACTTGACCTATACTAGCCGCATTGACAGAATTTAAATTGAACTTGTCAAAAATTTCGGAAGGATGTTTTCCAAAATGGTTTTTGAAAGATTTTACAATTAAAGGAGCCGAAAGTGGAGGGACAGAAAATTGTGCCAATGAAAATTTTTCAACATAAGCTCTGGGCAAAATATTTTTTTCCATGCTCAGCATTTGTGCAACCTTTAAAGCACTTCCTTTCATAGTTTTCAAACCATCATAAATATCTTTAGCGTTTGATTCATCTAAGTTTTCTTGTGCTGTTGCTTCAGAATGCAGCAATTTATCACCATAATATTTTACATAATTCACCCCGACTTTAGCTCCTGTTTGTAGGAGTTTAGAAGCACGTTGAATTTTAGAGGTAGGAATTGTATTGATTGTTTTCATAATTGTTTACATTTTAAAATCCATTTTTTCTTTTAAAAGAAATTTCCCTAAGTCGATAAAACTTTTTACGGGTTGGGTATTGATGGCATCAAAAGTGGCATGTACACTTTTTTCAATGAAAATATCTGTTTTTTCAAAAGCTTTAGAATTATCTTCCATCCAAAATTTCAGAATCAATAATAACTGTATCCAAAAAAGTTCTTCGGTACCTTTGTCTTGAAACCTGCCAATTCTTTCTTCTTTAAAATCTATTTTTTCAATGGCTAGGCTTTTGATAAATTCATTAAAAAAGAATTTCAAGCCGGTTAATTTTTTTAACGATTTCAATTTGTTCTTGTCGTTATTCAAGGCAAAAACTACATACGATCTGTTGGCGGTTAGCACCTCTACAAACGTATAATAAAAACTGAGTAGCTTATTTCTAGCATCAAAATCTTTAAAGTCGATTGATTTTTCTAATAATTCTAAGGAATTCTTAAAGAACAAAGTGAATATTTCTTTCTCTATCTGCTCAAAAGAACTATAAAATCTATAAAATGTGCTTTCCTCTATGTGTTGGTCTTTTGCAAATTTGTAAACAGATTCTGGATGGTGTCCTTTTGTCAAAACAAAATCCATATACTTCGTAATCAGTTCATTTTCTGTAATTTCTTTTTTTGTCTCCATGATTTCTATTTTCTACAAAAGTACAAAATGTTTAACTTAAAATTAGTTTAGTTAAACAAAAATTGTAAATTTACATTTTGAAACTTAAAAAGAACATGTATAATTTAAAGCAAATGGAAATGAAAACAATTGTTATTATTGGTGGAAGTAGCGGTATTGGTAGGGCTTTAGTTGAATTGGAGTTGAAAAAAAACAAAGTAATTTGTATACAACGGAACCCTATAGATTTAGAGCATAACAATTTAGTTCAGTATCAACGAGATGTTATGGAAGATGAATTGCCAAATTTTGAACAGGTAGATGCTTTGGTGTATTGTCCGGGAAGCATTAACTTAAAGCCAATTAATCGTTTGACAACAGAAGATTTTTTACAAGATTATCAGATTAATGTTATTGGAGCTGTAAAAGTTGTACAAAAATATTTGCCTGCTTTAAAAAGTTCAGTAAGCCCTAGTGTCTTATTTTTTAGTAGTGTTGCTGTACAGATGGGAATGCCTTTTCATGCAAGTATTGCGGCAGCAAAGGGGGCTATTGAAGGTTTGGTAAAATCATTGGCTGCAGAGTTGGCACCCTTAATTTGTGTAAATGCTATTGCGCCTACATTGACAAATACCGCTTTAGCTGCTAAATTGTTAAGGAATGATCGATTGAAAGAAATGAGTGCGGAGCGACATCCTTTGAAAAAATATTTAGAACCGGAAGAAGTTGCTGAAATGGCAAGCTTTGTCATTTCTGAAAAATGCCGCTCAATGTCGGGACAAATTTTTCAAATGGATTGTGGAATAGGAACTTTAAAAATATAAATATGTTTGGAATTTTTAAGAAGAAAACAAAATTAGAATTGCTTCAAAAAGAATATGAAAAATTAACACAAGAGACTTTTGTGCTTTCTAAAACGAGTAGGGCAGAAGGTGATAAAAAATTTGCTGAAGCTGAATTGGTATTAAAGAAAATTAAGGAGGAACAAGAAAAATAGTAAAGTATGTCTAGTAAAAAGCCTGATAATATTGTTTTTAATGAAGAAACTCAAAGCTATGATGCTTCATTAAAATCATACGGAACAAATGTAGGTGCCCCAGCCATAGAAATGGTTGATACGGTAGCTTGGAAAAATAGATTTATCCATGAAATAAACGCACAGTTTAAGTCTAAATACCAAGAATTAAAAACAGCATTAAAACAGCTTTCAGAAGAATTTGAATACAATAATTTGGTGTATGCTTCAAAATTTAATTTTGAGCCCATCGTTGGAAAAACCTATCATTTGTATAAAAATGCTAATAACGAATCTTTTTTGTCTATTATAGCTCCTCAAGAATGTAATTTTGAGTTTTTAGGAAGTTTCTATTTGAACAGTGATAAAATGTGGAAAAAACAATAAAATGAAAACAGCTTTATATAGTATTTTGTTTTTAGTCTTAAATTTTGGAGCCTTGGCCTTAGGGGCATGGCTTATGAATTCTGGACCAACATCAGCTTGGTATCAAAATTTAAACAAAGCTCCATGGACTCCACCGGGTTGGGTTTTTGGTGTGGCATGGTCTCTTATTATGCTGTGTTTTTCGGTATTTATGACACGTTTGGTTTTGCTAAAATCGAGTTTAAAAATTGCTTTGCTTTTTGGATTGCAATGGGGGTTAAATGTTTCATGGAATTTTTTATTTTTTAATCAGCATGAAGTGGTTTACGGACTCGTTGTTTTATTCGGATTGGCATCAATAATCACTTATTTTATGGTGAGTTGTACTACTACAATGAAAAACTACCGCTTTTTTATAGTCCCTTATTTTTTGTGGTTGCTTGTGGCAATTTCTTTAAATAGCTATGTTTTGTTTTATAATTAATAGTTAAAGCATTGGTTTTTAGTTGGTTTTACTTGATGTTGATGCATTGTAAATCCGGCTATTTTTATGCTTTATTTTTCTTAAATTTGCACTCGAATAATAGGCTAAATCCAAAGTAAAAAAATGGCAAGATTTGAACTGAAACTTCCTAAAATGGGAGAAAGTGTAGCAGAAGCAACAATTACTTCTTGGTTAAAAGAAGTAGGGGATACAATTGAGATGGACGATTCGGTAGTAGAAATAGCTACGGATAAAGTCGATTCAGATGTGCCTTGTGAAGTAGCTGGTACTTTGGTTGAAATTCTTTTTGAAAAGGATGAAGTTGTTAAGGTTGGTGAAACCTTAGCAATTATAGAAGTAGACGGAGAATTAGAGGAAGTTATAACGCCAGAACAAATAAACGTTTCCGAAGAAATATCAGAAGCGGTTCACGAGGTTGAAAAACAAATTGAAAAAGCTGTTTCCGTAACAAAAACAGCTGTTGTAGGTATCGTAAGCGAAAATCGTTTTTACTCTCCGTTGGTTAAAAATATGGCTTCGAAAGAAGGTGTTAAGCAAAGTGAATTGGATGCTATCCCTGGTACGGGATTGGACGGAAGAGTGACCAAAGCAGATATGTTACTTTACTTGAAAAAACGAGTAACGAAAGTTGTTCCTGATATAGCCAATTCTTCAAATTCACAAGCCAAACCAAATGTAGTTCCGTTGACTTTAAATGGAGAAGATGAGTTGATTGAGTTAAGTAGAATGGGAAAAATGATTTCCGATCATATGATTCATTCGGTACACAAATCGGCACATGTACAATCATTTATAGAAGTTGATGTGACCAATTTAGTTGCCTGGAGAACAAAAGCAAAAGATGAGTTTCAAAAAAGAGAAGGTGAAAAATTAACTTATACACCTGTGTTTATGATGGCCGTTGCGGCAGCAATCAAAAAATATCCTTTGGTAAATTTATCGTTTGATGGAGATAAAAAAGTAGTCATTCGAAAAAATATTAATTTAGGAATGGCAGCTGCACTAGGCGATGGGAATTTAATTGTTCCAGTTATTCATAAAGCTGATGAATTGAACCTGGTGGGTATGGCTAAAATTGTCAATGATTTGGCAGGACGAGCAAAAATAAACAAGTTAAAACCCGATGAAATTCAAGGAGGAACCTATACGGTTACCAATGTGGGTGGATTTGGAAGTTTGTTTGGTACACCGATTATCAATCAACCAGAAGCGGCAATTTTAGCGCTTGGAGCTATCCGCAAAGTACCTGCCGTTTTAGAAACGCCAGACGGAGATGTGATTGCAATTCGTCAAAGAATGTTCTTATCACATTCTTATGATCATCGTGTAATTAATGGTGCTCTTGGAGGTTTATTTATTAAATTTATTAAAGATTATTTGGAAGCTTGGGAGGTAGATGCTCCTTATTAAGAATAAATAGACCCTAATTAATTTTTGAGCTTATTTTTGTTAGGCTTTTATAATTCTATCGACTTAGCATTTGTCTTATATTTAAATAAATTACAATGAAAAATAAGTTTCTGTTTTTAATCATGGTCTTTTTATTTTTTATGAATAGTATGCAGTCGCAAAATTTCGACAAGCAACTAAAATCAGGAGAACTAAAAGTAGCCTATTTTGCAAGTGGTTGCTTTTGGTGTGTTGAGGCTATTTATGAAAGTATCAAAGGAGTAGAAGAAGTAGTTTCAGGTTATGCGGGTGGACATACCATAAATCCAACCTATGAATCTACAGGGACTGGGAAAACAGGACATGCAGAAACGGTTGCTGTTTATTACAATCCAAAAATAGTCACATATATTAATTTGGTTCGTGCCTATTATGGTTCTCAAGATCCCACTAGTTTTGGACAAAAGCCCGACTTTGGTTCTGCTTACCGGTCGTTAATTTTTTATCAAAATAACCACGAAAGAGAAGTCGCTCAAAAATATTTTGATGGCCTGAATACGCAATATGACGGAAAGGTAGCTACAGAAATAGTTCCTTTTAAGAAATTTTATAGAGCAGAAGAATACCACCAAAATTTTGAAAAACTACATCCAGATCATCGTTACATTCAAGGGGTTTCTATTCCAAGATTGAATCGTTTTAAAAAGGCTTTTCCTGAATTATTGAAGTAGTATTCATCTTATAGATATTCATTTGGCGCTCCAAGATATTTCTACCTATACTTACAAAAATATATTTTCTTTACGTGCTGTTCAATTTGAAAAAGCTTGTGTTGTTTCCAAACCTGAAAAAGTAGTAGATTATGCTATTTTCTGGGTAAAAGAAGGAAAAGGAACCTATCATATAGATTTTAAAAAGTATGATTTTGAGGGGAATGTGTTGTTCTTTTTATCGCCAGGACAAGTTTTTTCTGTAGAAACAGAAAGTATAAAAGTTGCCTATCAACTAAGTTTTGTCAAAGATTTTTATTGCATTGAAACACACGATAAAGAAGTTTCTTGTAATGGAGTGCTGTTTAATAATATGCACGAAGCTCCTTTGGTTCAACCAAACTTAAAAGAAACAGCAAAGCTTGAATTTATTATTGCTAATTTAATCGAAGAATTTACCTCTTCAGATACGGCTCAATACGATATGTTGCATGCTTACTTAAAGCAGTTTATAGTCAGTTCTGTCCGGATAAAAAAGGAATTTCATCCATTAAAAAATGATGAAGAATCTAAACTTTTTAAAGATTTTAGTTTGTTGGTAGATAGTAATTTTACAAAACTGCATGCCGTTTCAGATTATGCAACTAAGTTGGGGGTTTCACCAAAATCACTGACTAAAAATTTTCAAAAATACAAGCTCGGTACTCCTAGCGATTTTATTAAGAATAGAATTGTGTTAGAAGCAAAACGCCAGTTGAAATATACAGATACTTCTGTTAAAGAAATTGCTTATAATTTAGGATTTTCGGATCCTGCCTATTTTACAAGATTCTTTACTAAAATTGAAAACACTTCACCAAAACAATTTAAGAAGAGTCTGTAGGAATTTTAATTTTGCTATTCGTTTTACATAAAAAATGTCATGTCCAATACATAGGAACCTTTGTCCATTTTTTGAAGTGCAAAACCGTCGCATCTTTGTATCAGAATAGTAATCATATAAAAACGATACACATGAAAACAGTTAAAAATTTAATTTTAGGAATCTTTTTAGTAGCAACTTCTTTCGCAGCAAATGCACAAAAAAATGTTGTAAAAACAGTAGCTTTAGAACAAACAAAAGGAGAATTTACACAACAATCTATTACGCTTAGTCCTGGCGATTATGTTTTTGAAATTGCAAATAACGGAATTGATCACGAGGTTGGTTTTGTTTTGGCACCTAAAGGAAAAACAGATCAAGCTCATCATATTAAAAATGCCTATGTGACGTCTACAGTAAAAAAAGATTCGAAATCAAAATCGAAAGTTGTGAGCTTAGAAAAAGGAGAATACACGTATTTCTGTCCTTTAAATCCAACACCACAATATACACTTATTGTAAAATAAGAAATTTCTAAAATTTTAAAAACCCACTTGATAGAAAAATCTTTCAAGTGGGTTTTTTTATGAGGTTTTGCGAATAGATGATAAAATAATTAATCTTTAAGGAGAGTGTGAAATAATTAATTAAGAAAAAGGTTGGCGTGTCTACTCGAGCGGAGTCGAGAGGTTTGTATTTATTGAAAATTATCAATAAAAATGAGGTCTCGACTCCGCTCGACCTGACATCTAAGGAAAAATTAATATTTATTTAGAATAACTTCCATTTCTTGTTGTAATTCATAGGCTTTTTGTGTGGCGACTGTAGCAAAATCTTTCGCTGCACTTGCGTAAATAATTCCTCTTGATGAATTGATTAAAAGTCCAATATCTTCATTCATACCAAACTGGCAAACGTTTTGTAAATTCCCACCTTGTGCACCCACTCCTGGAACTAATAAAAAGTGATTCGGAACAATTTCACGAATACCTTTAAAATATTCTGCTTTGGTTGCACCCACTACATACATCAACTGTTCGTTGTTTTTCCAAGTCAAGGATTGCTTTAAAACATTTTGGTATAATTTTTCTTCAGAGATCAAATCTTGCGCTTGAAAATCCAATCCACCTTTGTTAGAAGTCAAGGCCAACATAATTGTAAATTTATCTTCAAAGGCTAAAAAAGGTTCAACAGAATCGCTTCCCATATAAGGAGCAACTGTTACAGAGTCAAAATTTAAATTTTCGAAAAAAGCTTTGGCATACATGGTAGACGTATTTCCAATATCTCCACGTTTTGCATCTGCAATGGTAAAAATTTCAGGGTGCTTTGCATTTAAGTATTGAATTGTTTTTTCTAAAGATTTCCATCCTTCCAATCCGTAACACTCATAAAAAGCAGTGTTGGGTTTGTAGGCAACAGCTAAGTGATGTGTTGCATCAATAATTTGTTTGTTAAATTCGAAAATTGGATCCTCGGTGTCTAACAAATGTTTTGGAATTTTATTGATGTCTACATCCAAACCAATACATAAAAATGATTTTTTTAATTTGATTTGCGCTATAAGTTCTTGTCTTGTCATGCTGTTTCCTTAAAATAATAAAGTTGCGCAAAAATAATCTTTTAGAAGCTCTCACAAAAATTAATCTTTGAATTTATAGTAGGTACTACTTTTGAAAGTTTATTCTCCGCTCAAAAAAGAAGGGGAACAACAAATAAAGCTATGGGTATTGTTTATATTTGCCCAAGTCGTTTTGTTTTAGCGACAGCCATCGATACTAAAAAATACATGCTTCAAAATATTTTCAATAAAATACTATACGGAATACTCACTTTGTTTGGCGTGGTAACAGTAGTGTTTTTATTGTTTAATGTGTTGCCAGGTGACCCAGCAAGTATGATGCTAGATGAACGTCAAGACGAATCACAATTGCAGGTTATTCGGCAAAAATATGGTTTTGATAAACCGATGCATATTCAGTATTTGTATTATATAAACGACTTATCACCACTTTCTTTTCATAGTCAGAAAACAGCACATTACACCAAATTAGACTCAGGTAAATATGCCGTAGGCGCAAAGCTATCTATAGGAACTGTGGATGTTGTTTTGAAAGCTCCATATCTGAGACAGTCTTTTCAAAAAAACGGAAAATCGGTGAGTAGCATTATTTCAGAAACCTTACCAAATACCGCAATTTTGGCAGTGTCTGCTATAGGTATAGCCTTAATTTTAGGTGTTTTATTTGGCATATTGACAGCACTTTACAAGGATACCTTTTTCGATAGATTTGTTGCCATTGTCAGTACTATTGGAATGAGCGTGCCTTCTTTTTTATCGGCTATTGTTTTTGCTTGGTTGTTTGGATTTGTGTTGACAGAATACACAAATTTAAATATGACAGGTAGTTTGTACGAAGTAGATGATTTTGGTGAAGGGGTTTATTTGGAATGGAAAAACTTGGTATTACCTGCCATTGTATTAGGAATAAGACCTTTAGCAGTAGTCATACAATTAATGCGAAATTCACTGTTGGAAGTTTTGGATATGGATTATATAAGAACTGCCAAAGCAAAAGGGTTGAGTAATTTTCAAGTAATCCGAAAACATGCTTTAAAAAATTCTTTAAATCCAGTAGTTACCGCAATTTCAGGTTGGTTCGCTTCCATGTTGGCAGGAGCCGTTTTTGTAGAGTATATTTTTAACTGGAATGGCTTAGGAAAAGAAATAGTGGATGCGTTAAATACTTTAGATCAGCCGGTAATTATGGGAGCTGTTTTAATCATCGCAAGTCTTTTTATTGTCATTAATATTTTGGTAGATATGATTTATTCTTGGTTAGATCCTAAGGTTCGCCTCAGTTAATACTATAATTAGTGAATTAAAGACTTCATTTTAACCCATTTGTTATTCGAAAACGTTTGCGCAAATCGTCTATAGGCAAAGTTTTTTTTCTTGTGAAATAGCTGTAAGTTTGTCAAATTAATCATGTCTAAATAATTTCATATAAATTAGAAAGATTATGAAATTAAATATAATGAGAAACCTTGTCGTTTTAACCCTTTTTGTCCTAACCTCTTGCCTGTCGGCTCAAGATAAAACTACTTTTTCAGAAGAAGGTTTGGCAGATAAAATGGTTGCCTTGGATGGAAGTACACAAACTTTTGGAGAGCTGATACAACAATTCAAAGGAAAAACGGTTTTAATAGATATTTGGGCATCTTGGTGTGGGGACTGTTTACAGAGCATGCCAAAATTAAAAGAAATTCAAAAAGAGAATCCCGAAATGGTGTATTTGTTTTTGTCGGTTGATAAAAGTAAAAATGCTTGGAAACAAGGAATAAAAAAACACGGTATTGTCGGAGAACATTATTTTATTCCGTCAGGGTGGAACGGGCCTTTTAATAGCTCTATAGATTTAGATTGGATTCCTCGGTTTATTATGGTGGACTCCACAGGTAAAATTAAGTTGTGGAAAGCAAAATCATCTTCAAGTAGTAAATTAAAAAAAGCAATAAAAACTAATTAAATTATATATAATGAGAAGTAAAATAGTAGCAGGTAACTGGAAAATGAACAACGATTTGGCAGCTTCAAAAGCTTTGGCAAATGGTTTGGTAGAAGGATTAAGCGGAAAAACGTTAAATAATACAAGAGTCATTGTAGCTCCAACATTTGTAAACTTAACTGCTGTAAGTGCTGCTGTTGAAGGATCGGTTGTTGAAGTAGCTGCTCAAAATATGCACCAAGCTGCTAGTGGAGCTTATACAGGTGAGATTTCTGCAGAAATGTTGACGTCAATTGGTTTAAAATCTGTGATTTTAGGACATTCAGAAAGAAGAGAATATTTTGGTGAAAGCGATGCTTTATTAGCTGAAAAAGTAAATGCTGCTTTGGCAAATGGATTGGAAGTAATTTTCTGTTTTGGAGAAGTTTTAGAAGATCGTAAATCTGGAAATCACTTTTCAGTAGTTGAGTCACAAATCTCAAATGCAATCTTTCATTTAGAAGCTGCTGCTTGGAAAAATATAGTATTGGCTTATGAGCCAGTATGGGCAATTGGAACAGGTGAAACTGCTTCAGCTGATCAAGCACAAGAAATGCATGCATTTATTAGAAAAATAGTTGCAGATAAATATGACGCTACTGTAGCTGAAGAGGTTTCTATCCTTTATGGAGGTTCTTGTAAGCCAGGAAATGCAAAAGAAATTTTTTCTAAAGAAGATGTTGATGGTGGTTTAATTGGTGGTGCTGCATTGCAAGCTGCTGATTTTATTGCAATTATTGAAGCGATTCAATAAGAAAGAATAAACTATATTTTAAAAAGCACTGTTGTAAATTTACAACAGTGCTTTTTTTTTGCAATTACACAATTTTACAGTTCAACAATAAAACGCTTGTACTATCTTTGCAGCTCAAAAATATTTTTTATGGATGCTATTTATTTAGGCTATAGTTTTAAAGTTTCTCCAAAAGAACCTGCAACAGAAATTCTAATTGCAGAGCTAGGCTATGCCGGTTTTGAAAGTTTTGTTGAAAATGAAGAAGGTGTTACGGCATATATTCAAAAAGAAGAATGGAGAGCGGATATTCTAAACGATATTTATGTGTTGACATCTGATGAGTTTGCTATTAGTTATACCTTTGAAGAAATTGAACAGGTAAACTGGAATAGTGAATGGGAAAAAAACTTTAATCCTATTCAGGTAGATGAATTGGTCTCAATCAGAGCACCTTTTCATGAAAATCCAAATTTAAAATACGACATTGTAATAGAACCAAAAATGAGTTTTGGAACGGGGCATCATGAAACAACCCATATGATGGTGCAACATTTGTTGGAATTGGATTTAAAAAATAAAAAAACTTTAGATATGGGGTGTGGAACTGGAATTTTAGCAATTTTTGCTGAAATGAAAGGTGCACAACCTATTGATGCTATTGATATTGATAATTGGTGTTATGTAAACACCGTAGAAAATATTGAAAGAAATAACAGCAAACACATAACACCTTATGAAGGAGAAGTGAGTTTGTTAGAAGGTAAAAACTACGATGTAATTATTGCCAATATCAATCGAAATATTTTATTGCAAGATATTACTGCTTACGGAGCTTGTTTAAATCCGGGTGGTGTGTTGTTATTAAGTGGGTTTTATGCGGCTGATATTCCTTTGTTAGATGAAAAAGCAAAGGCATTGGATATGCAATTGGAAAAAACATTGCAACGAAACGACTGGGTATCATTAAAGTACGTTAAAAATTCTTAAATTGCAGGTCAGTAATAATAGTCATCTAATTAATTTACAATGAGTACTAAAGAAAAAATTCAGGAAGACGTTGATGTATTGGAAATGGAAACTCCACAGCATGAAATTATTTTACATAACGATGATGTAAATACTTTTGATTTTGTAATAGATTCTTTGATAGATGTTTGTGATCATACTTTAGAGCAAGCTGAGCAGTGTACCATCTTAGTGCATTATAAAGGAAAATGTGCTGTAAAAAGCGGTGAATATGAGGAGTTAAAACCCAAATGTTCAAAATTACAACAGTTAGGGCTTTCTGCCGAATTAGTATAATAGCAAATAATCTTTTTCGTTTTTATGTCCTTTTTTCAATTTAAGAGAAACAGTATTCTCAAATTTTTCAAGAATGAAATAGCGCGACAAGATTTGTTGGTGCGCAAGCATACTTCAAAAAAAATAAAAACGATTGGTATATTGGTGGATGAGGCACAGTTTTTTCAAAACAGGGTCATTCATGATGTGCAAAAAAACTTCGGAGTTTCAAGTGAGAATATCGAGCTTTTGATATATCGAAAATTTCAAAAAAAACAAGAATATTCGGAAAATGAATTTACTGAAAAAGATTTCGGTTGGTCTGGAAGTTTAAAATTAAACAGACTGAATGAATTTGTTAAAAATGAATACGATTTGTTGATAAACTATGGAATTGAAGAAAACTTGTATTTGAAAGTAATAACTTTGCGTTCCCAATCTAAGTTTAAAATAGGTTTTTCCTCTGAAGACAACAGATTGTATGATTTATCTGTTTCTGACAAAGATAGAAATATGAATGTATTGAACATAGAAGCGGTAAAGTATTTAAAGATATTAAAGAAATTATAATGCAAGCATTTTTTGGAACTGGTACAGCCTTAGTAACACCATTTAATACAGACAATACGGTTGATTATTTTGCTTTAGAGCAATTGGTTAATTTTCAAATAGATAATGGCGTAGAGTATATTGTAGTTTTAGGAACTACAGCAGAAACTGCTACATTAACGGCAGAAGAAGTTGCGCTTGTAAAACAAAAAGTAATAGAAGTTAACAATGGTAGATTGCCTTTAGTTCTGGGTGTTGGTGGAAATAATACAGCAAATATTGTGAACCAACTTCAAACTTTAGACCTGTCTAATTTTGATGCAATCTTATCGGTATCTCCATACTATAACAGACCTTCACAAGAAGGGATTTTTCAACATTTTGTTGAAGTAGCAAAGGCGAGTCCTGTGCCTGTAATCATTTACAATGTTCCTAGTAGAACTGGAGCAAATATGTTGCCCGAAACAGTGGTTCGTTTGGCAAATGCTTCAAAAAATATTATTGGTGTAAAAGAAGCTGCTGGAGATATGATCCAAGCCATGAAAATAATTCAATCAGTACCCAAAAACTTTTTAGTGCTTTCTGGAGATGATGAAATTGCTTTGCCAATGGTATTGGCCGGTGGTGCCGGAGTTATTTCTGTAATTGGTCAGGCGTATCCAAAAGAATTTTCTGAACTTATTCGTTTAGGTTTGCAAGGGAAAAATAAAGAAGCTTTTGAATTGCAATACAAATTACTGGAGGTCATTGGACTTATTTTTGCAGAAGGAAATCCTGTAGGAATCAAAGCTTTATTGTCGGCATTGGAAGTGTATAAAAATGAAAGCAATGTTCGTTTGCCTTTGGTAACTGCTACCCAAGAATTGCAAAATAAAATGAAGAATTTTATTGCGAATTTCTCTTAAATAAGAATTAACAAATATTTAGTAGCAAACCCACATCGTACAAATAATAAGGGGTTATTTTTGACTTTGATTTTTCTATTGAAAAAATCACTTTCTTAATCCATAAATAATGCCTAATTTTGCAAAATGCTTAAAATGAGAAACCTTACAATATTACTGTTTGTTGCCACAATACTAATGTCTTGTAGTAACTACAATAAAGTTTTAAATAAAGGGACAACTACTGAGAAATATAAGATGGCTACGGATTTGTATGAAGCAAAGAAGTTTAGCAAAGCCTTGCGTCTTTTTGAGATGATTACACCTGCTTATAAAGGAAAGCCTCAAATGGAGCGTATTCAATTTATGGTAGCACAATCGTATTTTAATACCAAAGATTTTTTTAACGCAGCGTATTATTTTGAACGATTTTCAACCAATTATCCAAAAAGTTCTAAAAAAGAAGAAGCAGAATTTACAGCCGCAAAAAGTTATTATTTAGCTTCTCCTAAATATAGTTTAGACCAAGCAGATACAAAAAAGGCCTTGGCGTCTTTTCAAAAATACATAAATGCCTATCCAGATTCTAAACGTTTGTCAGAAGCAAACGAAATGGTGAAAGGTTTGCAATACAAATTAGAAAAGAAATCTTTTGAAATAGCGAAACAATATTATGAAATCGGCTATTATAATTCAGCAATCGTTTCTTTTGATAATATGACATCAGAGTTTTTAGGAACTAGTTTTAGAGAAGAAGCCTTGTTTTACAAATTAAAAGCTTCTTACGAATTAGGGATGCGAAGTACGGAAAGAAAAAAACTCCCACGTATTGAAGCAGCAATTAAAGCCTACGATAAATTAAAAAGAAACTATCCAAATTCTGAATTTTTAAAAGAGTCAGATAAATTATTGGAGACGCTTCAGCAAGAAAAAAAAGTAAATAGTTAATAAATAAGTCAAGATGGATTATAAAAACACAAATGCACCAGACACTACGGTAACTTATGATAAGTCTAAAGTAGAAGCTGCAACAGGAAATATCTATGAAGCAATTTCTATCATCGCTAAAAGAGCGGATCAAATCAATGGCGATTTGAAAAAAGAATTGATAGAAAAATTAGAGGAATTTGCGACTTATAGTGATAACCTTGATGAGGTTTTTGAAAATAAAGAACAAATTGAAGTTTCTAAATTCTACGAAAAATTACCTAAAGCACATGCTTTAGCAGTAGAAGAGTGGTTGAATGGTAAAGTTTACCATAGAAATTCTGACGAACAATAAGAAATAGCGCAAATGAGTGTTTTACAAGGAAAGAAAATTCTTTTAGGTGTAACCGCAGGAATTGCTGCCTACAAAACAGCTCATTTAGTTAGATTATTCATAAAAGCAGGTGCCGAGATCCAAGTGGTCATGACACCTGCTTCTAAGGATTTTGTAACGCCACTTACACTTTCTACACTTTCTAAAAATCCCGTTCATTCAACTTTTTACAGCAAAGAAGATGAAAACGAAGTTTGGAATAATCATGTAGATTTAGGACTTTGGGCAGACCTTATGCTCATTGCTCCAGCAACTGCAAATACCCTTTCTAAAATGTCTAATGGTACCGTTGATAATTTATTATTAGCGACCTACCTGTCTGCAAAATGTCCTGTATATTTTGCACCGGCTATGGATTTAGACATGTACAAACATCCATCAACAGAAGTCAGTATTTCTACACTTGAGAGTTTTGGAAATATTTTAATTCCTGCAGCTAGCGGAGAATTGGCTAGTGGTTTGGTAGGTGAAGGTAGAATGGCTGAACCAGAGGATATCTTTTCCTTTATAGAAAAGGATGTGCTAGGGAAGCTTCCCTTAAAAGGAAAAAAAGTATTGATTACGGCAGGTCCAACTTATGAAGCTATTGATCCTGTGCGATTTATAGGAAATCATTCTTCAGGAAAAATGGGCTTTGAATTGGCAAAGAATGCTGCTAATCTAGGTGCTGAAGTTATTTTAATTTCAGGTCCTTCTGCACAACAAATTTCGCATTCTTTGGTGCAAAGAATCAATGTGAAAAGTGCTGCTGAAATGTATACAGAAGTACATAAGTTTTATAGTGATGCTCATATTGCCATTGCCTCAGCTGCTGTAGCAGATTATACACCTACAGAAGTTGCCGATCAGAAAATAAAGAAAAAAGGCAGTGCTATGGAAATTGTCTTAAAACCAACAAAAGATATTCTTGCCTCTATGGGAGCATTGAAAAAGCAGCAGTTTTTAGTTGGTTTTGCATTGGAAACCAATAATGAAGTGGAAAATGCAAAAGGAAAATTAGTACGTAAAAATTTAGATCTAATTGTTTTAAATTCTTTACAAGACAAAGGAGCGGGATTTGCTGGTGATACCAACAAAATTTCTATTATAGATACAAAAAATAATATCTCAGAATTTCCGTTAAAATCGAAAGATCGGGTTGCAATTGATATCTTTACAGAAATTTTATCCAGACTAGATGCCTAAAATAGTTTTATTATTTCTTTGTAGTTTCTTTTCGCTGACCGCAATAAACAGTCAGGAGTTGAATTGTACTGTTGAAATCAACGCAAATCAAATTGCACAAACAAACAAACAAGTTTTTGAAACTTTAAAAACTTCCTTAACGGATTTTATCAACAAAACGCAATGGACGAATAAAGTGTACAAGCTAAATGAGCGTGTAGACTGTGCCATGACTTTTGTGATTACTGAACAATCAGGCAATAATTATTCTGGTACATTACAAGTAAATGCAGTGCGACCAGTCTTTGGAACTTCTTATCAAAGTCCCATTTTTAATTATATGGACAAAACAGTAAGTTTTGAATATACGGAATTTGAACCCCTAGTTTTTAACGCAACGGTGTTCGAGTCTAATTTAATTTCTTTGGTGGCATTTTATGTCTATACTATTTTAGGAGTAGATGCAGATACATTTGCTTTAAAAGGCGGCGACGAATTTTTAAAACAAGCTATTGATGTGGCCAATTTGGCGCAACAAGGTGGTATGGAAGGTTGGGAGCTAAAAAGAAATCAAATCAATAGATATTCTTTGATTGATCAATTAATGTCAAACGCACATCAAGAATATAGAGAAGCCATGTATCAATACCATGTCAAAGGCTTTGATATTCTTGCTACAAAACAAGTAGAAGGAAAAGAAAAAATTGCTGCGGCAGTTTTGCGCTTGGAAGAATTATTTTCTAAAAATAGAAACTCCATGTTGATTCGAACTTTCTTTGATGCGAAAGCAGATGAGCTTGTAGAAGTATTTAAAGATGGTAAAACTGTAGATACTTCTAAATTGAAAAATGCACTGAGGAGAATATCTTCTATGAATGCCTCTAAATGGCAAAAAATTAAGTAATTTCGAACTTCTATTGAGTTGTATTCTTAAGTCTCATTTTCTAAATAAATACCCTTGTTAACAGCCCTTTCCATTTCAAATTACGCTTTAATAAAAGCTTTGCAAACAGATTTTTCTGACGGACTTTCTATTATTACTGGTGAAACTGGTGCCGGAAAATCGATTCTTTTAGGTGCCTTAGGTTTGGTTATGGGAAACCGTGCCGACTTGAATAGCTTAAAAGACAGCGATAAAAAATGTATTATTGAAGCTACGTTTTCTATAAAAGAATATGGGTTAAAAGATTTTTTTGAACAAGAAGATATTGATTACGAAGAAGAAACAATTTTGCGTAGAGAAATTTTGCCAAGTGGAAAATCCCGCGCCTTTGTCAATGATACACCTGTTACCTTATCCGTATTAAATGTGTTGAAGTCGCAATTAATTGACGTGCATTCACAACATAAAACAGCGCAGCTTTCTGAAAATAAATACCAGTTTCAAATAGTAGATGCCTTGGCTAACAATGAAACGGATTTACTTTTGTTTAAAGCAACCTTGAAAACGTATAAAAGTTTGCAAAAAGAATTGGAAGTTTTATTGCAAAGTCAAGAAGCGGCCAAACAAGAATATGCTTACAACTCGCATTTATTTGCAGAGCTTGAGGAAGCCAATTTTAAGGAAGGCGAACAACAAGAGTTGGAAGAAAATTTAGATAAATTAAATAATATTGAAGTCATAAAGTTAGCCTTAGCAGAAAGTGTTGCTTTGGCAACCAATGAACAAGTAGGTATTCAAGATTCATTGAATACCCTATCACATACACTTCAAAAAATTTCTAGTTTTTCATCTGAATATGAAAATTATTTGACACGCGTGGAAAGCTTGAAAATTGAATTGGACGATGTCGTTTTCGAATTGGAAAAAGCCAATGAAAATGTCGATTTTGATCCAAATGAAATTGAAGAATTTAATGATAGATTGCAGCTATTGTACAGCTTGCAGAAAAAACATATGGTCAGTTCCATAGAGGAATTACTCGCTGTCAAAGATCGATTAGATGAAAAAATTGGACAGGTAGAAAATTCGACTGAAATTTTAGAAGAAAAGAAAAAGGACATTCTTAAAATTGAAGAAAAATTATCGAAAATAGCTTCAAAATTACATGCTAGTAGAAAAAAAGCCATTCCTGTATTGACAAAGCAATTAGAAGAAGTATTGTCTAAATTAGGGATGTCCAATGCAAGTTTTAAAATTCAATTAGAGCAAACCAAAGAATATTTTAGCAATGGTTTTGATCAGTTGAACTTTTTATTTGCAGCCAATAAAGGAACCAATTATGACGAACTTAAAAAGGTGGCATCAGGAGGTGAACTTTCTAGAATTATGTTAGGTGTAAAATTAATTCTTTCAAAATATTCTAAATTACCAACCATTATATTTGATGAAATTGATACGGGAGTTTCTGGAGATGTTTCTAACAAAATTGCCGATGTAATGGCGGAAATGGGGAATTTTATGCAAGTAATTACCATAACACATTTACCTCAAATAGCCGCTAAAGGAAACAACCATTACAAGGTTTATAAAAAAGATGTAGCAGGTGTAACCAATACCTTTTTAAAACAATTATCAGCAGAAGAACGTATAAAAGAAGTAGCAGAAATACTAGGTGGTAAGGACTTAACAGCATCTGCTTTGGAGCATGCAAAAGAACTTTTAAAAGCTTAAAAAATACAATAGGAATTGGGTGAAAATAGAAGTTTCAAGGACTTTAAAGTTATAAACTTTCACACATTAAACTATAATAGTATATTTGCCAACAATAAATTAGGTTGTAGTTTCATCAATCTATAAACATTCAATAAAAAAAAATATGTACAATTTATTAAAAGGAAAAAGAGGGATTATCTTCGGAGCATTAGATTCAAACTCTATTGCATGGAAAGTAGCAGAAAAAGCTCATGAAGAAGGAGCAACATTTGTTTTGACCAATGCACCTATTGCAATGAGGATGGGAACCATTAATGAATTAGCAGAAAAAACGGGATCACAAGTAATTCCTGCTGATGCTACTTCTATGGACGATTTGTCTAATTTAATAGATCAATCTGTTGAAATTTTAGGAGGAAAAATAGATTTCGTATTGCACTCTATTGGAATGTCATTAAACGTAAGAAAGGGGAAACACTATACAGACTCAAACTACGACTTTACACATAAAGGATTTGATATTTCGGCACTTTCTTTCCACAGAGTAATGAATTTGTTATACAATAAAAAAGCAATGAATGAATGGGGATCTATCGTTGCATTGACGTATATGGCTGCACAAAGAGTTTTTCCAGATTACAATGATATGGCTGATAACAAAGCGTATTTAGAGTCGATTGCTCGTAGTTTTGGTTACTTCTTTGGAAGAGATATGAAAGTACGTGTTAATACAATTTCTCAGTCTCCTACACCAACTACTGCTGGTAGTGGGGTAAAAGGATTTGACGGTTTTATCAACTATGCAGAAGAAATGTCTCCATTAGGAAATGCAACTGCTGCTGATTGTGCGGATTATACAATTTCTATGTTCTCTGATTTAACGAGAAAAGTTACTTTACAAAACTTATTACATGATGGAGGTTTCTCTAATATGGGTGTAAGTACAAAAGTGATGTCTAAGTTTATTGACGAAGAATAAATAGTATTCAAAAATATAAAAAATGCAAACCTTCTGGTTTGCATTTTTTTTTGCGCTTTCCTTAGTTTTACATGAAATAGAGCTCAATTAACTTTAGTATATTTGAAGCATATTTTCTATGCATGAATTTGTTGTATTCTTTTATTATTCCTGTTTATAATCGTCCTTTTGAAGTGGAGGAGCTTTTGGAGAGTCTCGTCAAACAAAAGGGGGCTATTCCTTTTGAAGTTGTCCTTGTGGAAGATGGTTCTACAGAGACATCAGCGAAGGTGGTCAAAAAATATACAAACGATTTAGCAATTAAGTATTTTGTTACAGAAAATCAAGGAGCAGGGAAGAGTCGTAATTATGGAATGGAAAAAGCCTCCGCTAATTATTTTATCATTTTAGATTCGGATTGTATTCTTCCAGAAAACTATTTACAAGAAGTTGACAAAGCTTTGAAATTAAAGTTTACCGATGCTTTTGGAGGTCCCGATGCTGCACATAAAAATTTTACGGATATTCAAAAAGCTATCAATTATTCCATGACATCTTTTTTTACTACAGGAGGAATTAGAGGTAAAAAGAAAGGAGTAGGGAAATTTCAACCAAGAAGTTTTAACTTCGGAATTTCAAAAAAGGCTTTTGAAAACACAGCCGGTTTTTCTGATTTAAAAATAGGAGAGGATATTGATTTAACGTTTCGACTTTGGGAAGCTGGTTTTGAAACACAGTTATTGGAAAAAGCTTTTGTATATCATAAACGGAGAGCTACATTTCAGCAGTTTTATGAGCAAACAAAATCATTTGGTTCTGCAAGGCCCTTGCTAAATAAAAGATACCCTGGTAGTGCTAAAATCACCTATTGGTTTCCTAGCGTTTTTTATGTCAGTTTTCTGTTCGCACTTTCTTTATATATGGCTACAGAAGTTTTCTTTTTTATAGAATTATTCTATCTGTATTTCTTCCTTGTTTTTGTGCATTCAAGTATTTTAAACAAAAGTATAAAGGTTGGTGTTTTAAGTGTTTTAAGCACGGCTATTCAGTTTTATGGTTATGGAACTGGTTTTTTAAGAAGTTATTTTTCGACAAAAATAAAGCCCTAAATTTTCATTTAAGGCTTTTGTATACATAAGAAGGCTTGGTTTATACCATTTTAAAATCTAAAAGTAATTTTCCTTCTATAGAACATTGAAGTCTGTCTCCTTTTAAGATAGCACCTGCGCCTGTAGCTGGTGTTCCTGTAAAGATTAAATCACCAGGTTCTAAAGTCATATATGTGGATACATAAGAAATAATTTCACTAAAATTATAAATCATATGTGATGTATTTCCTACTTGTTTTTGTGCTCCGTTAATTTTTAAATCAAAGTTGATATCACTTGGGTCACTAAAATTAGAAAAATCTTGAAAACCAGAAATTGGTGCCGCACCGTCAAAACCTTTGGCCAATTCCCAAGGACCGCTGTTTTCACGACATTTAGCCATTACATCTTTTGCTGTATAATCAATTCCAACGGCAATTTCTGAAACGTGATTTAGCGCGTCTTTTTCTGAAATATTTTTACCGGTTTTACCAATTTTTAAGACCAATTCAATTTCATAAGCCAGGTTGTTTGTGAAGGATGGATATACAACATCTTTGTTGTCTGTCACTAAACTTGATTCAGGTTTCGAAAAAATAACGGTAATTCCTTTTTTTACAGCGCTAATTTCTTCAATTGCATTTACGTAGTTTTTACCAATGGCAAGTATTTTCATTGTTTAATTCTGTTAAGTAAGTTATAAATAAAAGTGATGTCGGATGCTTGTATGGATACTTTTACGGCCTAGTCCAAGCTCATAAGTTTGTATAATTTTTTATTGAGTATTTTGTTTTCAGCAGTAAATTTTCGAACAAAATAAATGACAATCAATATGTAGATAATTGCAGAAGTTATTATTGCTATACCCAGTGCTTTAAGAGCATAGGTTGTGTCTCCCCAAAAGTTATTATTGGCGTGAGAGGAGTAATTTATGAATGCGATAAAAACTAAAATAAAACCAGAAATCGTATAAGGGATCGCCTTTTTTGTTTTCTTTATTTTAGATTTATTCGTATCAACAATTGCTTGATATTTATCAATTAATTCTGTTTTCGAGCTCTTCGCCATGCTGACAATTTTGTTAAAAGACTAAATTGACAATTTTAGGGAATGTCGTCAATAACTTGGCTAAGATAATAAAAATAATTTTAGCTACTTTCGTCTAGCTCTCTTTTAACATTAATGAAAATTCTAATGATGTGGGTTTATTTTAAAGTATCAAATTCAATAATGAATAGGTCTTCATTTTCTTTTTTCATACGATAAACTTCTCTTGCAAATTTTTCCAACTTTAAAGGATCTTCTAGGGTCTCAATCATTTGCTTGTTTTGCTCTATTTCTTTTTTATAGAATTCAATAGAGTTTTGTAAATCATTAATTTCACGATCAAAATCTCTATGATTTAAATAAGAATTTTCATCAAAAAACAACATCCATACGGCAAAGGTTAAAAAAATTAGGACATACCTATTGGTTATAAATTTAAATACGGGGTGATTTATAATTTTTTTTAAAACTGTCATAATTGTTTCTCTATACTCAATTTCAATTCTTCAAAAGCATTTTTCGTAGCATCACCATTAAAAATTATCTGGTCTGAAATGTCTTTAGTAGGTGCTACAAACAAGTCGTGCATGGGTTGCAAGGTGTTTTTATAGCGTTTTGTAACTTCTTCTTCTGTACGTCCTCTTTCTTTGATATCTCTTTTTAATCTTCGTTGAAATCGATGCTCGTTCGGGGCATCAATGTATATTTTATAATCCATCAAATTTACCAATCTTTTATCGTTTAGAATTAAAATCCCCTCAATAATTAGAATTTTTTTTGGAACAATTTTTTGAAATTGATCAGTTCTATTATGTGCTATAAATGAATAGCTTGGTTGTTCAATAGTTATACCAGTTTTTAAAAGTCCGATATGTTTGACAAGTAAATCAAAATCTAAAGAGTTTGGATGGTCAAAATTGAGTTCCATTCGCTCTTGCATTGAAAGATGGTCAGTTTTATGGTAATAGGAATCTTGAGAAATAACTTCCAAAATATCTTTTGCATATATTTCTTTTAGCTTGTTAACCAAGCTGGTTTTTCCACTGGCAGTTCCGCCAGCAATTCCTATAACTAACATATGTGATGTGTATTTGTTTTGGCATCAAAAATAACTAAAAAGCGTCCTAATACATACATATTAGGACGCTCATTAAAATTTAAGTTATTTTTTATAAAGCAAAAGCTTCTTTTACTTTGGCAACATAATCTAGTTTTTCCCAAGTAAAGGTTTCTACTTCTTTTTCTACAACTTCACCGCTTGGAGACGTGTAACGAACCGTTTTAATTTCTGGAGTTCTACCCATATGTCCATAGGCAGCAGTTTCCAAATAAATAGGATTTCTTAATTTTAATCTGTCTTCAATAGCAATTGGACGCATATCAAAAAGTGCAGTGATTTTCTTAGCAATTTCACCATCTGATAAATTAACTTTTGAAGTTCCGTAAGTTTCTACAAAAATTCCCATAGGCTCAACAACGCCAATTGCATAAGAAACCTGAACTAATATTTCATCAGCAACACCTGCAGCGACTAAGTTTTTAGCGATATGTCTTGTTGCATAGGCAGCAGATCGATCTACTTTACTAGGATCTTTTCCACTAAAAGCACCACCACCATGAGCACCTTTACCTCCGTAAGTATCCACAATAATTTTACGACCTGTTAATCCTGTGTCTCCATGAGGTCCACCAATTACGAATTTTCCTGTTGGGTTGATATGGTATTTGATATCATCTCCAAATAAAGCTTGGATTTCTGGAGTCAATTTAGCCAAAACTCTTGGAATCAAAATTGAAATAATATCCGATTTTATTTTTGCCAACATCTTTTCATCATCAGCATCAAAATCATCATGTTGAGTAGAAATTACAATGGCTTCAATTCTTTCTGGTTTGTTGTCATCAGAATATTGAATCGTAACCTGACTTTTTGCATCTGGGCGTAAGTATGGAATTTCTTTTTCTTCTCTTCTTAATGCAGCCAATTCAATTAACAAACGATGTGATAATTCTAAAGCCAATGGCATGTAGTTATCAGTTTCGTTGGTTGCATAACCAAACATCATTCCTTGGTCGCCAGCTCCTTGTTCTTCTTTGGTAGCTCTATCTACACCACGGCTAATGTCATCAGATTGTTCGTGGATTGCAGACAATACACCACAAGAATTCCCATCAAATTGATAAGCTCCTTTGGTATAACCAATTTTATTAATTGTTTCTCTGGCAATTTTTTGAACATCTAAATAGGTCGTAGATTTAACCTCTCCAGCTAAAAATACTTGTCCTGTAGTTACCATAGTTTCACAAGCAACTTTTGATTCTGGGTCAAATGCCATGAAATTATCTATTAATGCATCAGATATTTGATCTGCTACTTTATCTGGGTGTCCTTCCGAAACGGATTCGGATGTAAATAAATAAGCCATAATTCTTTTTTAATTTTATGCGTTTGTCGGAAACAAATTAAAAAATTACCACGAAGACTAAAGAAGGTAGATTGAAAATCCTGCTTTAGCTCTTTTTTAACGAGGTGGCAATCAGTCAAATCTTTCCTCTTTGTTATCAGAGCACAAAACTATAAAAAAGAAATGAATATTTGCATATTTGAAAAATGTTTCTACATTTGTTTAGCAAAAAAAAATAAAAATGAAATTTTACATGCAAATGTGTTCAAATATTATGTGCAGAATTATTCTGTAGAGGTATGCTTTTGTAAAATATTCAACGAATATAGGCGAGCCTCTGTAAATTTAGTATAGAGGTTTTTTTATGCTTTAAATCAACAAAATAAATATAGAAATCATGAGTGATCAAAAATTAGCAACGCAAGCTTTACATGCGGGACATGAAGTGTCAAATACACAAGGAACAAGAGCTGTACCTATTTACCAAACATCGTCTTATGTATTTAATGATACCGACCATGCTGCCAATTTATTTGGTTTAAAAGAATTAGGATTTATTTATACGCGTTTGAACAATCCAACAAATCAAATTTTACAGGAGCGTTTAGCGGCAATTGAAGGAGGAATTGGAGCTGTTGTATTTTCATCCGGAACAGGAGCTATTGCTACAAGTTTAATGACATTGTTAAAAGCAGGAGATCATATTGTGGCTTCTAGTAGTTTGTACGGTGGAACTTATACTTTGTTAAATGTAACCTTGCCAAGATTGGGAATTACTACAACTTTTGTAGATGCTTCAAACCCTGAAGAATTTAAAGCGGCTGTGCAAGATAATACCCGTGCCTTTTTTGTAGAATCTTTGGGAAATCCAAAATTAGATGTATTAGATTTAGAAGCGATTGCTGCGCATTCTAAAGAAGCAGGTGTTCCTTTTATTGTAGATAATACCGTGGCAACTCCAGCTTTATTAAATCCAATCAAACATGGAGCAAACTTGGTAATCCATTCGTTAACAAAATATATTGGTGGTAACGGAACTTCTTTAGGTGGTGCTATTATTGATGCCGGTACTTTTGATTGGACTAATGGAAAATTCCCTGAATTTACGGAACCAAGTGCAGGTTACCATGGTTTGGTTTATAGCGAAGCTTTAGGGGCTGCTGCCTTTACTTTTAAATTAATTTTAGAAGGGTTGCGTGATTTTGGAGCGGCATTGAGTCCGTTTAATGCATTTCAAATTATTCAAGGTTTAGAAACACTTCCTGTTAGAATTAAGCAACACAGTGCAAATGCATTAGAGTTGGCAAAATGGTTAGAAGGAAAAGAGGAAGTTGCTTGGGTAAATTATCCAGGATTGGAAAGTAGTAAGTACCACGAATTGTCTAAAAAGTATTTAGCCAAAGGACAAAGTGGTTTGGTTACTTTTGGAATAAAAGGTGGTTTTGATGCGGCTAAGAAATTTACAGATGCGACTAAATTATTTTCTTTATTAGCAAATATTGGTGACACAAAATCATTAATTATACATCCAGCAAGTACTACACATCAGCAATTAACTGTTGAGCAGCAAGCTGGAGCAGGTGTAAGTCAAGATTTAATTCGTCTTTCTGTTGGTTTAGAAGATATTGAAGATTTAAAAGCAGATATAGAAAATGCTTTCAAAGCATTGTAAAATCTAAATTTTATGAATAAAAAGGCCAGTGTAGTTTTTTAGAAAACACTGGCTTTTCTATTTTTTATTTTTACCAAGATTTAATGTTGGTCGTATCTAAATAATTCCTACTTTTGTAGCCAAGTTCATACATTTATTGTAACCGTTATCAAGAAAGGCAGAGGGATTAGACCCATTGAAGCCTTAGCAACCCTTTAACTTTTAAAGAAGGTGCTAAATTCTACCTTAGCTATTTTATAGTTAGGATAGATAACCAAAGACTTTGAAAAAGTCATCACTCTTAATTTTTTTATAACAGTTATTTAATGCCATCTTGTTTAAAGGTGATGAATTATTGTATAAATAAATAAAGTATCCATTGAATAGTAGTTTAAAATATCATTCTATAGAAAATTTCACCACGGAAACGGGGGTGGTTTATGACGAAATAGAACTCTCTTATGAGTTGTTTGGTCAGGAACTACATACAGCTCCTATTGTATTGGTGAATCATGCGCTTACAGGAAATTCAGATGTTGCAAGTCCGCATACCGGTTGGTGGAAAGGAATTGTTTCTCCAGGAAATCTTATTGATACAAATACATACACCATCCTTGCCTTTAATATTCCAGGAAATGGTTACGACCAAAAGCCCGGAAATTTAATTGAAAGTTATAAAGATTTTACACTTCGCGATGTGGCCAAATTATTTGGATTGGCATTGTTAGATTTAAAAGTTGAAAAATTGCATACCGTTATTGGTGGTTCTTTGGGAGGTGGTGTTTCTTGGGAATTAGCCGTTTTATTTCCCGACTTAGCAACAAATTTAATTGCTATAGGTTCCGATTGGAAAGCTTCGGATTGGATTTTAGCCCACAACAAAGTTCAAGAGCAAATTTTATTGAATTCTAAAAAACCGGTACATGATGCTCGTATGATGGCCATGTTGTTTTACAGAACAGCAGGTTCCTTCAAAGAAAAATTCAATAGAACTGTCAATGAAAATTTGGGAATTCCAAATGTTGAAAGTTGGTTGTTGCACCATGGTTTTCAGTTAGAAAATAGATTTCACTTACAGTCCTATAAACTGGTCAATCATTTATTGTCTACCTTAGATATTACTAGAGAACGAGGTGCTTTTAAGGAGGTTGCTAAATTGATCAAAGCCAATATTATTCAAATAGGAATAGATTCAGATTTTTTCTTTGTAGCCGAAGAAAATATGGAAACCCATGAAGCATTGAACGAAATAGGCATCAAAAACACCTATAGAGAGTTAAAATCAATTCACGGTCACGATGGGTTTTTAGTGGAAGACGCGCAATTGAAAGAATTGTTAAAAGATATATTTTAATTAATAGTTATTGATACAAATAACAAAAATTTAAAGGTTTGAAAGTAGTTAAATTCGGAGGTAAATCTTTGGCAAACGGAAAAGGTTTGCAACATGTTTTAGAAATTATCATTTCTAAAATAAAAAAGAAAGAGCAAAATATTTATGTTTTGTCGGCTAGAGGAAGCGCGACCAATGATTTGGAACGAATTCTGGAAAAAGCAAAAAGGAATACTTCTTATAAAAAAGCTTTTCAAGAATTTAAAGATTACCAACTAGAGCCCAATGCAACTATTGATTTTTCAGAAGAGTTTGATCTTTTGGGAAAAATATTTGAAGGGGTAAATTTGTTAGGTGATTACAGTCCCAAAATTAAAGATTTAGTTTTGGCTCATGGCGAGTTGTTGGCTGGGAAATTAGTGGTAAGTCAGCTAACGTCTAAAGGAATTCAAGCACGTTTTGTAGACTCAAGAAATTTATTAAAAACAGATACAACCTTTGGCGAGGCCGAATTGTTAGAAGAATTGACAAAGTACAATGTGGTTGAGTATTTTAAAAATACCGACCCAAATGAAGTTCAAATCGTAACCGGTTTTATTGCTTCAAGTATTGAAAATGAAACCACTACTTTGGGTAGAAATGGAAGTAATTATTCTGCGGCTTTATTGGCAAATTATTTAGATGCGGAGACCTTAGAAAACTATACACATGTAGATGGAATTTATACGGCTAATCCCGATTTAGTTTCAAATGCTCGTAAAATTGAAAATTTATCTTTTAAAGAAGCCAATGAACTGGCCAATTTTGGAGCGTATATTTTAAATGCAAAAGCCATGATTCCTCTTATAGAAAAAGGAATTCCGTTGCGTATATTAAATACATTTGACACCACTAATGAAGGAACTTTAATTACAAAAGATCACAAATCTAAAGACGGAATCAAAGCTATTTCTGTATTGGAAAACATGGCCTTGATCAATTTAGAAGGAAAAGGTCTTTTAGGAAAAGTGGGGGTAGATGCACGTGTGTTTACGGCCTTGCAAAAAGAAAATATTAGTGTTAGTATTATCTCTCAAGGCTCTTCAGAAAGAGGAATAAGCTTTGTGGTAAATGCCAACCAGTCTAGAAAAGCGAGAGAAGCTTTGGCTAACGAATTTAATTTAGATTTTATCAGTAAGGATGTCACTAAAATTGAAGTCCGACAAAATGTATCTGTCGTTTCTACCTTAGGAAAAACCTTGGCTTCCTTCAATAGTTCTTATAGTGCTTTGATTAGAAATAGTATTGAACCTATTTTAATGAACAATACCGTTGCCGGAAGAAATGTTTGTTTGGTGATTGATAATAAAGATTTACACAAAGCTGTAAATGTTATACACGGTGAAATTTTTGGAGTTTCTAAAAAAATAAACATCGCTGTATTTGGTGTTGGTTTGGTAGGAGGTACACTTGTGGATCAAATACTAGAAAGCAAGTCGAAAATTTTAGCACGTAAAGGTGTTGAGTTAAATATTTTTGCTGTTGCAAATTCAAAGAAAGTTGTTTTAAATGCACAGGGTATTCAAAATAACTGGAAAAAAACTTTAGCAGAAGAAGGACAAGAAATTGGAGTGGCTGAAGTTGTCGCTTTTGCAGATACGCATCACTTAGAAAATTTAATTGCAGTTGATAATACGGCAAGTGCTCAATTTGTAGACCATTATATTTCTTTGGTAGAAAGTGGTTTTAATTTGGTTTCATCAAATAAAATAGGAAATACAATTTCTTTCGAGTTTTATGAAGAATTAAGACGTGTTTTAAAGAAGAATAAGAAAAGTTATTTATACGAAACCAATGTTGGAGCCGGATTGCCCTTAATTGATACCATTCGAGTATTGCACTATTCAGGTGAAAATATTACTCGAATCAAAGGGGTGTTTTCTGGAACTTTAAGTTATTTGTTCAACAATTATTCTGCAAACGACGAACAGTTTAGTCAGGTGTTAAAAGGAGCTGTTGATCAGGGATTTACAGAGCCAGATCCAAGAGAGGATTTAAATGGAAATGATGTCGGTAGAAAATTGTTAATTTTAGCAAGAGAATTGGAGTTGAAAAACGAATTTTCTGATGTGCAAATTCACAACCTAATTCCTGAAACATTAAGAGACGGAGACACCGCTACTTTTTTAAATAATTTAGAGCAATTTGATCCTATTTATAAAGAAATAAAAGAGCAACAAGAACCTGGAAATGTATTGCGATATATTGGCGATTTACACGGAGATTTGTCACAAGACAAAGGAATCTTAGAAGTCAAATTAATTTCAGTTTCTCCGGAGTCTGCTTTAGGGCAAGTAAAAGGTGCTGATTCGATATTTGAGATTTATACAGAATCGTATGGAGAGCGCCCAATAGTGATACAAGGAGCAGGTGCAGGTGCGCATGTAACGGCAAGAGGGGTTTTCGGAGATATATTAAGACTTTCTGAAAGCGGACTTTAAAAAAAATAAATTATAAATGTTGCGTTGTAGTTACTATAATTAATATACAATTCAACCTTTGAACGATTACACAATGGAAAATAGACATTTTGAAACGGAAGCAGTCAGAACACAATCTGAAAGAACGCAACACAAAGAACATTCAACACCCTTATATTTAACTTCAGGGTTTGTATTTGATGATGCTGAAGAAATGCGTGCCTCTTTTGCCGAAGAAAAACAACGTGATTTATACAGTAGATATAGCAATCCGAATACTTCGGAATTTATAGAGAAAATTTGTAAAATGGAAGGAGCAGAAGATGGTTTTGCTTTTGCTTCTGGTATGGCAGCTATCTATTCTACGTTTGCGGCTTTGTTAAGTTCAGGAGATCATATTGTATCTGCTAGATCTGTTTTTGGCGCTACACATGGTTTATTTACCAAGTATTTTCCAAAATGGGGAATTGAAACTTCTTATTTTGCTGTAGATGCTTTGGATACCGTTGAAAGTTTAATTCAACCAAATACAAAATTTATTTATGCAGAAACTCCTACAAATCCTGGAGTCGATGTATTGGATTTGGAAAAACTAAGTGCCATTGCAAAAAGGCACAATGTTTTGTTGATCATCGACAATTGTTTTGCGACTCCTTACTTACAACAGCCTATTAAATTTGGTGCCGATTTGGTCATCCATTCTGCAACAAAATTAATTGACGGACAAGGAAGAGTTTTAGGAGGTATTACCGTAGGATCAAAAGAACTGATTCGTGAAGTGTATCTGTTTTCTAGATTAACAGGACCTTCGTTGTCGCCCTTTAACGCTTGGGTACTTTCTAAAAGTTTAGAAACTTTGGCGATTCGTTGTGAAAAACAATCGGACAATGCGTTAAAATTAGCAGAATTTTTAGAAGAACATCCAAAAGTAAAATGGGTGAAGTATCCGTTTTTAAAATCGCATCCTCAATACGAAGTAGCCATCAAACAAATGAAACTTGGCGGAACCATTGTGGCCTTTGAAGTAGCAGGTGGTGTAGAAGGAGGTAAAACATTTTTTGATCATATCAAAATGTGTTCTTTGTCGGCTAATTTAGGAGACACAAGAACCATTGTAACACATCCAGCATCTACTACGCATGCCAAGTTAGAAAAAGCAGATAAAGAAGCTGTAGGTATTTTAGATGGTACGGTAAGGTGCTCTTTAGGATTGGAACATATAGATGATATTATTTTTGATATCAATCAGGCATTAGAAACAATTTAAATTTAAAAAAGACCGAACATTTTGTTGGGTCTTTTTTTATACCCACAGTTAAATGATTATTTTTAGGCTTTAATAAAGATAACTAAAGGATGATAGAAACGGTTGAGGAGAACAAGGAATTAACTATTTGGGAGGCACTCATTGCCGTATTCGTTTTGATTGGTTTATTGGCTTTGAATATTTTTTGGTTTGAAGGCGTACTTTTAGGAGATTATTCCAATCAATTTATTTTATTATTTGCAGCGTCTGTTGCACTTGTCATAGGTTTAAAAAATCAAGTCTCAATAACAAAAGTTTTAAACGAAATAGGGAACAATATTAAAAGTGTTGGGGTACCTATTGTTATTTTAATGTTGGTTGGCGCTTTGGCAGGAACTTGGCTTATAGGTGGGGTCATTCCGGCTATGGTTTATTATGGATTGCAAATTTTAAATCCGAGTATTTTTCTTCCGGCTTCCGTAATTATTGCAGCAATTATATCCATTGCTACTGGAAGTTCATGGACAACCTCTGCTACGGTAGGAATTGCATTGATTGGTATTGGTAAAGCTTTGGGAATTGATGCAGGAATGATTGCAGGTGCTGTAATTTCTGGTGCTTATTTTGGTGATAAAATGTCGCCTTTGAGTGATACAACAAATTTAGCTCCAGCCATGGCAGGAACGGATTTGTTTACGCATATTAGATACATGACACTTACCACGGTGCCCACTTTAATTGTCACCTTAATTGCTTTCGGAATTATAAGTCTGAATATTGATACGAGTGGTGTTGCAGATATCAGTGATTTTTTGGCTTCTATAAAGGCTACTTTTACAATTACACCTTGGTTATTTGTCGTACCCATTGTTGTTGTAACCATGGTTTTACTAAAATTCAAACCTTTATTGGCCTTACTAACAGGCGTGGTTTTAGCAGCCATTTTTTCGGTAGTTTTTCAAAGTGAAGTTTTAGCGATTATTTCTGACAACACTTCAGCAAGTATTTTACAAGCTGTTTTTTTTGACGTAACTATTGAAACAGATAATGAAGCTTTGAATGAATTATTTAGTTCTGGTGGAATGCTAGGTATGCTATGGACCATTTTATTAATTCTATCCGCTATGGTCTTTGGTGGCGTCATGGATGCCATTGGTGCCCTATCTAAAATAACAAATGCTTTGCTAAAATTGGCGACTTCCGTTTTCGGTTTGTTTGTAAGTACTGTATTTAGCTGTATTGGTTTAAATATTGTTGCTTCAGATCAGTATTTAGCAATTGTTATCCCAGGGAAAATGTTTAAAAAAGCATATGAAGATAAAGGGTTGGCTCCTGAAAATTTAAGTAGAACTTTGGAAGATTCAGGAACTGTAACTTCTGTATTAATTCCTTGGAATACCTGTGGAGCCTATCAATCTGGCGTACTAGGTGTGTCTGTTGCCGATTACTTTGTGTATGCCTTTTTTAATTATTTAAGTCCTATTACAACTTTGCTATTTGCAGCGTTCAGAATCAAAATAAAACAATTAGCCAAAGACTAATTTTTCTTTTAAATAGATCTAAAAAAATGAAAATTGCTTTAAGATTAAGTTTCCTTATTTATTTGTTAAGTATAACAAATAGCATTGCACAACAAGAATTTTCCATAGAGAAAAAAACATCAAGAATTCGATTAAGCGGCGAAACCATGCATATGGATGGTGAAGACAATATCGGTATGATTGGAATAGGTTATGATCTTTTTGGGTTGGTGAAAAAACATCCAAATGTTTATTTAGGGGTGAACTCATTTTCTGCTATGACAGGTGAGCGAGCAGGGATATTTTCTTTTGGAGTTTCGGCTGGACTTAAAAAGAGGTTTTTCAGAACTTCTTTATTTTACGATGTAGGAGTTTATGTTGGTGGCGGTGGTGGCGGTGGCGCACCTGATGGAGGAGGTTTGATTGTAAGACCGCATTTTGAATTCGAACAAAGAGTGTCAAAAGGACTTTCTTTAAGAGCTGGTATTGCCAAAATAGATTTTCCAACAGGAACCATTTCAAGTACACATTTTAGTTTTGGATTGACTTTAGATGAAAGTTTTTATTTGGCTTCCGAAAAAGTAAATACCAACTTTGAACGTTTTTCTAAGTTTAAAAATAGTACCAACCGACTTTCATTTGTGAATACAATGTACACAAGTTATCAAGGAGAAGTGGTAGAAAAAGGTAATGTGACCTTTGTACCAGGATCAAAAATTGAATTGATCGGTATTCAATTTGATAAATACATTACCCCAAATTTTTATGGTAGTTTAGAGTTTAATGGTGCATATGGTGGCGGTGTTGATGGATTTATGTCTTATTTTATTGGTGGAGGTATGACACTTCCTATTTGGAAAGATAAATTGTTTTATGACTTTAGAGCGCTCGTTGGACCAAGTGGTGGAGGTGCTGTGGCTACAGGAGGAGGTGCTTCATTTCAAATAGAAACAGGACTAGGAATTCAAATTTTTAAAGATTATCAGTTGAAAGTATTAGCAGGAAAAACCTTTGCACCTGGTGGGACTTTTGAAGCTTTTCATTACGATTTTGTGTTTGGAAAAACTATAGAGCTTTTTGGTGGGATTTCAGATAAATCGCCACAAAAATTCAATATAAAAACAGAGGACTATCAGTTACAAGATTTTTCATTCTCGGTTTTTAACAGAACTTATTTTCCACCAGCTCTAAAGGATAAAAATGGTATTTCGTATGACCATTCTTTTAACTTAATTGGATTTGAAGTCGCCAAAAGATTGAATAAATATGTAAGTTTGGTTGGGGCCACAATTTGGGCCTATCAAGGTAGTTATGGTGCATATGGTGAAGGTTGGGTTGGTGTTATTGGGCACCAAGCTTTAAAAAATAATTGGGAACTCAATGCAAAAGTAATGGCCGGTGCTGGAGGAGGTGGCGGAATTGAACTAGGTAGTGGTTTGTTGTTTCAATACACCGCTGGTATTGAGAAAAAAATATCAGAAGGAATTTCTTTATTTTCAAATATTGGACGGTTTAAACCTTTAAAAGGAAATTTTGATCCTCTAATTTTAGATATCGGCGTTAAATTTCAATTGGGACAGCTGGTACTTAAATAAAACGACTGCTTCACTTTTTCTGAACTCGGACCTTTTGTTAAAGGCTAGTTAAAATAAGTTAATGCGTAGTTAAACTAAAAAAAGCAACGCTTTCATTTTATATATTTGGACTGTAATTAATAATTCAAGTATAAGAAAATGAAAAAAACAGCAAATTTAGTTTTTGTAGCCTTTTTAGGTGGAGCCATTTCATTAGGAGGTTATAAATTGTTTGTAGAGAAAAATAGTACTACAAATGAAACCGTAAGTCATCAAGTGGAAGATACATTAGTTCCAATTCAAACTAATTTTAGTTATGTAAATTCTATTGCTGCGGAAAAAACAGATTTTGTAACTGCAGCTGATAAAAGTTTGAATGCCGTAGTTCATGTAAAAAACACGTCAGTTCAAAATGTAAGAGATCCTTTTGCTGAACTTTTTTATGGTCGTTCTCAAGGACGAAAATACGAACAAGTTGGAACAGGAAGTGGTGTTTTAATTTCTTCTGATGGTTATGTAATTACAAACAATCATGTAATTGATAACGCTACCGATATCGAAATTACCTTAAATAATAAAAAAGTATACAAAGCGACTTTAATTGGGGCAGATCCATCTAATGATATTGCCCTAGTAAAAATTGAAGGCGCTGAATTTGATTATATTCCTTTTGCTAATTCAGACAATGTAAAAGTTGGAGAATGGGTATTGGCAGTTGGAAATCCTTATAATTTAACTTCCACAGTAACTGCGGGTATTATTAGTGCTAAAGGAAGAGACTTGGAAGGAAATTCTAATATAGAATCATTTATACAAACAGATGCCGCCGTAAATCCGGGAAATAGTGGAGGTGCCTTGGTAAATACTAGAGGTGAATTGGTAGGAATCAATACGGCGATTAGCTCTAAAACAGGAGCCTTTGTAGGTTACTCTTTCGCAGTACCTTCTAATATTGCTAAAAAAGTAGTTGAAGATTTAATGGAGTATGGAAATGTCCAAAAAGCATTGATCGGAATTCAATACGACCCGAGTAAAGATGATTTAGAAGGAGTACGTATTACAGCGGTTACAGAAAATGGAGGCGCTAAAAAAGCAGGATTGCAAGAAGAAGATGTAATCGTGAAAATAAATGATGTAAAAATTACTAAGTTTTCTGATTTAAAAGGCCAATTGAATGCAAAACGTCCTGGAGATAAAATCAATGTAACCGTTTTAAGAGGTGATAAAAAGTTAACAAAAGTTGTAGAGTTGACAGAAAACAGAACCGCAAAAATTAATGCTTTCGGTTTTTCTTTAGAGAAATTATCACCAAAAGAAGCAAAGAAATTGAACAATCATGGAGTTAAAATTTCTAAAATTCAAAATGAAGAATTGTTATCACTAGGTGTTGAAGAGGGAGCTGTATTGGTAGAAATAAACGGCAAAGAAATTAAGACTATTGAAGAAGCAGAACAAATGCTGAACAATAGAAATAGAGGATATTTAAAATTAGGAATTTTAAACCTTGAAGGAGAAAAAGAAAATTACATATTTAGATAGTTTGGTTAGTTTAGTTAATAGTGAAAATAGCTCGGGTGGTTCCGAGCTATTTTTTTTGCATTATTTTCTTAAAAGTATAAACTTTCTCTACAAGGGATGCTTAGCTAGCAACTATTGGTACAAACTAGCTGTTTTTTACAAGTAAGTAAAAATTAGACCAAAGAATCGCTAGAAATAGTGTCCTTAAGCCCTACAAAGTCATAGATGTTTCTATCCAATAAATGTGATGGATATACATTTTGCAAAGCATTCATCATGATAGAAGTTCTGTCAGGAAATTCTACTTCCCAATCGGCTATCATTTGTTTTACTTTTTTTCTTTGTAAATTTTCTTGAGAACCACATAGATTGCAAGGGATAATTGGAAATTGCATGTGGTCAGAATACACCTCAATATCACTTTCCTTACACAAAGCTAAAGGTCGCAATACAACCAACTCTTCCGCATCATTAATGAATTTTGGAGGCATGGCTTCTAATTTTCCTGCAAAAAAGAAATTCAAGAAAAAGGTTTCAATTATGTCGTTTCTATGATGTCCCAATGCTAGTTTATTACAGCCTAAAACTTTAGCAGCTTCGTATAAAGTTCCTCTTCTTAATCTAGAACAAAGGCTACAGGTTGTTTTGCCTTCAGGAGTTTTGTCCATCACCACTTTATAGGTGTTTTTTTCGATGATTTTATACGGAACTTTTAAGTTTCCTAAATAAGTAGGTAAGATTTCTTCAGGGAATCCAGGTTGTTTTTGATCTAAATTCACCGCAATAATTTCAAAAGAAATTGGAGCAACTTTTTGGAAATGCAACATCATTTCTAAAAGGGTGTAACTATCCTTTCCTCCAGATAGGCAAACCATGATTTTATCGCCATCTTCTATCATTGTAAATTGCTGAATAGCTTCACCTACCGCACGATGCAATTTTTTTGTAACCTGTTTAATATTCTCCATGGAGGCAAAAATAATACTTAGTTACTTAGAATAAAAACTTAAATGACGTAATGAATATGTGTTAGCCAATAAAAAGGTTTAGGTTTCATAAAACGTAGCGAAGAAATAGAGTTCCTTAACTTTTAATTTCCTTTTTCTGAATTAATTTTAATAAAAGTATGGCAATAGCAATAGGGGCTACTATGTAGCGAGAAATATTTTTAATATCCAACAGACTGATTCCTTTTGAGTTGGGGTGAATAAGATATTTGTCTATAACACACAGTAAAATAACGGCTAGTATTAGGAGTAAGACAAGGGTTAAGAATTTTTTTAACTTCAGAAGGAACTTAAGCATTGTAATTGTTTTTATGAATTCGGAAAAATAAGGCAATTTGAGGAAAATCAAATGTTTTAATCATAGAAAAAAAGTCAGTTTTTGTTTCATTGCAATATTTTTATTTAAACATCCAACATCCAACATCCAACATCCAACATCCAACATCCAACATCCAACATCCAACACCCAACAGAAACACTTTTTGCTAAACTGAATTAAGTAATAGCAACCGTACTAACGCCGTTACTTTTTTTAGTGATCTTAATTTGTGTTGGAATGCGTTCTTTTAAATTTTCTACATGAGAGATGATGCCAATCATTTTACCTTGCGACTGCAATGTTTCTAAGGTGGAAATTACGGTTTCTAAGGTGTTGCTATCCAGAGTCCCAAAACCTTCATCTATAAATAAAGAGTCTATTTTTACATTTTTACTAGCTAAATCAGACAAGCCCAAAGCCAAGGCCAAACTGATAATGAATTTTTCTCCACCACTAGAGGTATCTACCAAGCGGGCCTGGTCTGTTTGGTAATGATCTATCAAATTAAAATTCAATTCCTCCTTCGGTTTATACGCTTCTTCCATTTTTAAAGAATACCGTTTGTTTAATTGGTATAAATGTACATTGGCCAAATCCAATAAATGTTTTAAAGTCAAACGCTGTACATAAACGTTAAATGCATCTTTAGAATTTCCAATGAGCTTAAATAATTCTTTCCAAACCAAACAAATTTCTGTTTGTGCAGCAATTTTTTGATAGGTTTCCTTATTTCTATTTTTGATTTCTTCGTCTTTTGTAAAGGCTTGTACAATTTTCCCTTTTTCGGTTAAAAAATGCCTGTGTTTATGACTAAGTTCTTGGAGTAATGTTTTGTTTTCTACTTCAGTTGTTTCAAAGTTTTTGACTTTGTTAAGGTTTTCTGTTGCTTTTAAATTGGCTTCTTTGTGTGTTTTTAAACGGACTTGTTTTTCTTTTATTAGCTCCTTGTTTTTCGTGAAATTCTTTAAATCCTCTTCTGTCAGCAAAGCTTTTTCAATGGCTTCTTTATTTTCAAAATCACTGCTTTTTAACTGCGTAACAAATTTTGTTTCTAAACTAGTTAGGTGTTCTTTTAAATCAACTTGTTCTTTTGTGTTTTTAACTTTTAAGGTGTTGTTTTGAGTTTGTAAATCTAAATCTTGTTGGAGTGCTAGCTTACTTTGTTCAAGTTGTTTAGTGAAACTCGTTTTTGCTTTTTGTAAACTTTCTCGCTTGGTCTCTACAGAGATAGCCAAAGGTAAAATTGCATTTCGATCAATTTTTAGCTCAGTAATTTTAGCAGAAGTAGCTTTCAAATATTCTAGAGTAGTGTTTTGCGCTTTCAATTCTGCGCTTAGCTTTTCTTTGTTGTTCTCTAGTTTGGTTTTTGTTACTTTTAAATGGGAAAGTAATTGGTCTAAATTCTTCTGTGTTTTTGTGAAAATAGCGATGAGAGTTTTTAGTTCTGATATAAATTGAGAACTTTCTTCTGTAGAAGGTAATGGGTAGTTAAACTTTGCCAATTTATTCGTCAAACTAGTTTCTAAGGCTGTGCAACTTGTTTCTAAATTACGAATCGTTTTTTGTTTATCGCTAATTTCTGTGGCAGTATTTTTATTTTTTTCAAGAAGACTAGTGATACCGATTTCTATTTTACGAATAGCATTATTTTGAAAGGTAAAATCGTTCGATAGTTTGTCCTTCTCTTTTTGTAATTGCTGCGACGTATGTAATTGTGTTTCTAATTTTGTAAGCTGTTCTTGTGTTTTTTTTAATTCACTGGCAATGGATGCTGTATTATATATGTCACAAGTAGCATGTAACTGATTGGCTTTAGATGCAAGCTCTTTTACTTCTTCATGAATGTTTTCTATTTGCTGAGTAAAACTTTTAATAGAGGTGTTGAGCGCCACTTCTTTTTTATCCCATTCTGTTTTTGACAAAATAAGCGCATTCAGTTTTTCTTTTCGCTGTTGAAATTCTTGTTCAGATTTTGAAACACCAGCACTTTTTAGATCTTCGGCAAACGGATGTTCTTTAGAACCACACAAACCACAAGGAATTCCTTTTGTTAAGTTTTTACGATCTGCTTCATATTTAGCAATACTTTTTTCTAGCTCTAAAATTTTTTCAGCATCGGTCACCGTTTTTTCTTGCTGTTCAATTTTATCTTTTAAGTCCTTAATTTGTTTTTTACTTGTTTCTAGTTCTTCCGTATCCCGTTTTTGCTTTGCTAATAAATCGCTTTCCTCTTTTTTTATTTTAAGGACTTGTTCAGAATAGTTTTGTAATTGCTTCCACTTTGCTTCCGTTTCGGATAATTTTGTTTGGGAAGCCAATAAATCTTCGACTTTATTTTTGGCTAACTGCAAGTTAATAGCTACAAGTTCTTTTTCTGTTTTTTTTAATTTCTCAACTTCAACATTCAGTAATTCATTGCCATCTTTTAGACGTTTTTTTGTTTTGTCAATTTCTTTATTTTTAAGATCAACAAAGGTAGTAGCTTCTTTTAGTGCGACTTTTTTTTCTTTAAGTGAAGCCATTTCAATAGCCCAATCGGAAATTTCTAGCTCTACATTTTTTAAGAATTTATGTTCTGTTAAATAAGCTTCATCCACTTTAATTTTGGAAGTGAATTCTTCTATTTCTTTATTTAAGTGTTGTTTTTCGGTATTAAAATTCTCAATATTTTTGTTAATGGAAAGACTTTCAGACTCTGTTTTTTTGAGCGTATCAAGCTCACTTTTAAGGGTATTGTCTAAGTTGTTAATCTTATCAAATTTCGGTAGCCAAGTATCAAATTCCTGGTCGACCTTATTTAAAGCTTCCGAATCTTTTTGAGTTTGTAAACTTAGTTTTTCAATTTTCGGTGTTAGTTCTTGAAGTTGTTTTTCTAAGCGTTCTATTTCTTTCGATTTTTCAAGAAATTCTTTTTCTGTTCTGTTTAAGTTTTGAAGCAAGTCTTTAAAAGGTGCGGCTTTTTCATTTAAATCTAAGCCTTGAAGTTCTTCTTTGTGTTTTTCAATAAATACTGCTAATTCTTGTGTTTCCGTTTCAAGTTTTTCAGCGTCATTAATAATATCTTGAAATTTCTGGTACCAACTTTCAACAAGCCGTGCAGCTATAATTTCTTTTTCTGTAACTTTAATTTGAAGGTCTAATTCTTTGTCTTTCTGATGCAATGCAATTTTGGCTTCTTCGCTTAAAATATCATCGGAATTAATTTTGGATTGAATATCTCTTAGTTTAGTGTCCTCGTTTGATTTTCGATCTAAAATTCCCTGGCCTATTTTTTTGTAAATTTCTTCACCGGTAATTTGCTCTAATAGTTTTCCTTTTTCCGGACCTTTGGCGGATAAGAAAGAAGCAAATTCTCCTTGTGCCAACATCACAGATCTTAAAAACTGATGGTAGTCTAATTGAGTTACGTTTACTACTTCTGAAATAAGGGCCCTTTTTTGTGTGGCTAAAATGGCGCCAGTAGTTAAGTTTTTTAAACTGACTTCTTCTTTGGCATTTTTATATTTTTTTCCGGAGGCATCGGCTACTCTAATTCCCCAAAAAACTTCATAAACAACGGCATCATTTTCAAAAGTAACTCTACTAAAAGCATCATGAGCACTATGACTCACAACATCTAGCAAGGTGCCTTTTGTTCCGTTAAAACGCGGTACGTTGTGGTACAATGCAATGGTTATGGCATCTAAAATGGTTGTTTTTCCAGCGCCTGTAGAGCCTGTAATGGCGTACAACCCCACATCTTTAAAGACTTCATTTTCAAAATCGATGACAATAGGTGTATCTGATTTTAAGGAATTTATATTTTGTAATTCTACTTTTAAAATTTTCATTACTGTCGGGACTTATTGATTTTTAACGGCTTGTAATATTTCATTGAAGGCATCCCAAATTGCGGGATTTTCTTCTAAATCATAACCCATTTCTGCACATTTTAGTTTGAAGACTTCTGTTGGTAAAAGCTCTTTTATAGATTTTGTGTTTTCTAATAATTCTTCTATACCAATATTTTTTCTTTGATTTTTTAAAGAAGTTTTTAAAATTTCAAAGCCATATTTTTCAGCCTCATTTTTTAATTCCTCCGTGTTTATCGTATTATCTTCATCCAACACAATTTCTACCCAAGGAGTTAATTGAAACGAATTAGAAATGATTTCAGGAAAGGCATGGATGCAATCTGCCATTTTCCCTGTTACTTTATAAAAGTTTCTAAATCGAGGAATGACAATTTCTTTGATGTCGTTTATTGTATTGTCTTCAACGCTTAAAACAAGTATTTTTTTAGCGTAGTTAATTTCGCTAAAACTCAAAATAGTTGGAGAACCAGAGTAGCGAACCTTTTCATTTCCGCCAATTATTTGGGGTCTATGTAAATGTCCTAATGCAACATAATCAAAATAAGCAGGGAAATCTTCAGCACCAATATGCCCCAAAGTACCCACATAAATATTTTGTTCACTGTCGGAAACCGAACCACCAATAGCAAATAGATGTCCCAAAGCAATTACGGGAGCATTGCTCGTATTAATTGCTTGGCAGTGGTCTGCGGCAGTTTGGTAGTGATTGATCAGGGCTGTTTTGTATTTGTCGGTTAGTTCTTCAAAGCTTTCGCCTGCAACCGCACGTCTAATATCGCCATCTCGTAAATAAGGTACTGCTGCAATAATTACTTTTTCAGTGTGTACATCAATCTCAAAAATTTCGTTGGAAATTGCTTCAGTAGCTTTTCCTACGACTTTTATAGATAAGGCACTTAAAATATCTTTTGGAGCATTTAAAGTTCCTGGTGAATCATGATTTCCGCCAGTAATAATAATGGAGGAACAAGAAGTACTTTTTAAGCTCACTAAAAAATTATAATACAATTCCAAACTTTGGTTTGAAGGAGAACCTGTGTCAAAAACATCACCTGAAATTAGGAGTATATCAATTTTTTCAACGTTGATATAATTTTCAATCCAAGCTAAAAAAAGCATTTGCTCTTCTAGTTGAGATTGTTCATGTAGTCGATGTCCTAAATGCCAATCGGCGGTGTGCAATATTTTCATGAATGTACTAAGCTGGCTATACGTCGTGCAGTTTATTGCCTTACTGTTTGTTTTTTGTGAAAATTAATTTCAAATTTGAAAGAAGTTTACCAAACAGTTGGGAAATAATAGTATGAGAATGTTATAGCGATTTAAATTCTGTTTCAAATTTAAAAGTACTCTTATTTTGAATAGTAAGAAAATTTTGGAAAAGAATTATTGCTAAGAAAAACATGTATTTAAAGGTATAGAAACTCAGTTTTTTTGAGTGTCCTTTTAATAAAAACGAAAAGAGTCAAACAACACATAGTTTTCTTTTTCAGGTAGCTGTTCTCCCATAAAAGAAAGGTTTTCCAAACTATTGTGTACGCTAAATTTGTGTTTTATTTTAATATCGGTTTGTAAGCTTTTAACAAGAATAGTATTGATATACCATTTTACAAAATATTTTTTATTGACGGCTGTTAACTCCATTTTAAAAGTATGCCATTGTTCAGTAGCAACGGTAAATGTTCCAGATGAATTTGGGTGGTTTTGGGATGTACAATGAACAGTTGCTTCATTCGGTTTCGCATTTGCTTCTTTTCGATCTTCAATATTTCCTGAACCAATTTCAAAATCTAGTTCATAGGGTCTTTTTCCTGAATGGTAGATAAAAGCACCAATACTACATTGGTCGTGCAGGTTAAATTTTGGGACATAAATTTTCCATTCATAAGTGCCTATGCCAAAATCTTTTCGTTTGGTTTTTACTTTTACTCTATCCGTGCTATTTGCGCGAGTGGTAATTTTTAAAGTTTCCTTTTCTAATTGATAGGATTTAGGGTGTCCAAAGGAATTGTCTTTCCAATAGGTATTAAAATTTTCTTGATTGTTGAAGGTTTCGACAAAAGGAAGGTTTTTTACTGTAGCTTTTTTTAGAAATAAAGGATGGGTGCAACTAGTCATCATTACGATTGTTAGTATCAGAAATTTTAAGGAAAAGTTACCCATTAAAAATTGCAAATTGGATTTAGCTTTAAATATAGCTTTTTTTAAGAACTATTGGGGTTCGGAATTGTATATAGGCAATCAAGTGTTTATTAGAGGTCAATAGCCTTTTAGATTTAAGGGGAACAGAACAAATTGAATGAACAATATGCGTTTTCCACTTTCTACTATTCATTTCTTACTTTCCAAGCCACATTGAACACAATTTGTAAACAATTCTGGCACCTACATTTCCATCCCATTCCTTAGTGCCTACCTCACATAGGTCAAAGCCAATCAATATTTTTCCTGAATTGATAATTTTTTCCAACAAATAAATCAGTTGTTCGTACGTAAGTCCGCCAGGAACGGGGGTTCCGGTTGTAGGGCATAAGTCAGGATTTAAGCCATCTATATCTAAACTGAAATATACTTTTTCAGGCAGTTTTGATAAAATGTTTTCACAAATAGCATTCCATGAAATTCCATTAAAAAGTTGATTTTTTATAGAATTATCAGTTAAAACAGTAATATTATTTTCTTTCGCATAATTTATTTCAGCTTCACAATAATCGCGAATACCAATTTGTACTAGTTTGGATACAGCAGCTATTTGTTTTGTAACATTGTAAAAAATACTGGCATGTGAATAACTAAATCCTTCATAGGCTTGACGCAAATCCAAATGTGCGTCTATTTGTAAAATTCCAAAGTTTTGATGGATTTCACCAAGCGCTTTGATATAGCCAAAAGGAGTACTGTGATCCCCTCCAATTAATCCCACCAATTTATTTTGTGAGAACAGCAATTTACTTTCGTTGTATATATAGGCATGAAATTCAGTACAACCAGAGTTTATTTCCTCTAAAAGCTTTGCGTTTGTGGGAAGCTCATTTTCTAATGTATAAATGTGTTGCTCAGCTTTTGTTCTAAGTTTATTGTTTATGGAAATCCATTCCTTTGAAGATGGGCGCATATAGATGCCTTTTTTCCATGAATTTGGATAGTCGACATCGTATAAATCTAGTTGAGAGGAGCAGTTTAAAATATTTTGTGGCGCTTTGGAAGTTCCGGCTCCGTAAGAAACAGTAACATCCCAAGGAGCGGAAAGGAGAACAATTTTTGCTTCCTTTTCTTCAAAAGGTAAACCAATAAAATGGCCATTGTCTTTCCCAATTCCATTTGGATCGAAGTCTTTATACATTAGTTTTTGTGCATTGAAAAAAAATAATGTGTAAAATTATCAAAAAAAGATAATATTTTTGCTTTTTTTATAAAACTAAAATACAAATAATATACACTTTAATAGGAATATAAATTATGTCTAAAGTAATGATCATCGGCGCTGGAGGAGTAGGGCGTGTAGTTACCCAAAAATGTGCTTCTATCCCAACTGTTTTTTCTGAAATAATGTTGGCAAGTAGAACCAAATCTAAATGTGATATCATCGCAAATGAAGTAGGCCAAGGAAAAGTTGTCACCGCGCAAGTAGATGCCGATAATGTACCTGAGCTGGTCGCTTTGATTAATCAGTTTAAGCCTAAGATGATTATCAATGTGGCGCTTCCATATCAAGATTTGAATATTATGGATGCTTGTTTGGAAACAGGAGTTCATTATTTAGACACAGCAAATTATGAACCTTTAGAGGAAGCTAAATTTGAGTATTCTTGGCAATGGGCTTATCAAGAGCGATTTAAAAAAGCCGGCTTAACAGCAATACTAGGTTGTGGTTTTGACCCTGGGGTTACAGGTGTTTTTACGGCTAGAGCTGCCAAACATCATTTTGATGAAATACACTATTTAGATATTGTAGACTGTAATGGAGGTGATCATGGAAAAGCTTTCGCAACCAACTTTAACCCAGAAATTAACATTCGAGAAATTACTCAAAACGGTCGTTATTGGCAAGATAATGAGTGGGTGGAAACAAAACCTTTTGAAATAAAGCAAGTACTGAATTACCCGAAAATTGGAGGTAGAGATTCTTATGTATTGTATCATGAAGAGTTAGAATCACTTACAAAAAATTTTCCAACTATTAAACGGGCTCGTTTTTGGATGACTTTTGGTCAGGAGTATTTAACACATTTACGCGTCATCCAAAATATAGGAATGGCACGTATAGATAGCATTAATTATAAGGGTGTGGATATAGTTCCTTTGCAATTCTTAAAAGAAGTATTACCAGATCCTGGAAGTCTTGGAGAAGATTATAGCGGTGAAACTTCTATTGGTTGTCGTATTAAAGGCCTTAAAGATGGAAAGGATAAAACCTATTATATCTGGAATAATTGTAGTCATCAAGCTGCATACGACGAAACAGGTGCTCAAGGTGTTTCTTATACGACAGGTGTGCCTGCCATGCTGGGTGCCATGATGTTTTTAACAGGAGAATGGAAAAAGCCAGGAGTGTACAATGTTGAAGAATTTAATCCGGACCCATTTTTAGAGAAATTAGCAGCACATGGATTGGCATGGCATGAGGAGGTAAATATAGATTTAGAGTTCGATTATAATGAATAATGTAATAACGTCACCTGCATATGTGATAGACATGGCATTGTTACGTAAAAACTTAGAGCTAATACAATATGTGCAGGAGCAATCTGGAGCAACTATTATATTAGCTTTTAAAGGGTTTTCTACTTGGGGTACATTTCCATTGGTAAGAAATTACGTTAAAGGAGCAACTGCCAGTTCATTGAATGAGGCAAGGTTGTGCTTTGAGGAAATGGGGTCTTTGGCTTACACGTATTCTCCAGCTTATCATCCAGTAGATTTTGAAAAAATATGTAAGTATTCAGGGCATATTGTATTTAATTCATTATCGCAACTGGAACGATATTATAAAGAGACGCAAGAGGTTTCACATTCAATTTCATGTGGACTGCGTGTTAACCCTGAATATTCTGTGGTGGAGACGGATTTGTACAATCCTTGCGCTCCGGGTTCCAGACTAGGTGTGAAGGCATCTTTGCTTCCAAATAAATTACCAAAGGAAATTGAAGGTTTGCATTTTCATGTATTGTGTGAGTCTTCTGCAGAGGACTTGGTAGCGGCGTTGGCACTTTTTGAAAAAAAATTCAGTAAATATTTCTACCAATTAAAGTGGGTGAATTTTGGAGGAGGACATTTAATGACTAGTAAAGGATACAATGTTGATTTGTTAATTCGTACGCTTCAAGCTTTTAAGGAAAAACACAAATTGGAAGTGCTTTTAGAACCTGGTTCTGCTATTGCATGGGAAACAGGTGTTTTGATTTCTGAGGTATTGGACCTGGTGGCAAGTGATGGAATTACAACTGCAATTTTAGATGTGTCTTTTACTGCACATATGCCCGATACGTTAGAAATGCCCTATAGGCCAAAAGTTAGAGATGCACAAGATGCCATTACCGGTGGACAGTTTAATTATAGATTGGGTGGGGTAAGTTGTCTTGCCGGAGATTATATGGAAGCTTATGATTTTGGAAAAGAATTAAAGATAGGCGACCGAGTAGTTTTTGAGGACATGATTCATTATACCATGGTTAAAACTACCATGTTTAATGGTGTAAATCATCCAGATATTGTTTTGTTAAATGAAGATAAAAGTACGAAATTACTTAAGAAATACGATTACGAGCATTTTAAAGGAAGATTAGGCTAACTGAACATATTCTTTAGATGGCTAGCTCTCAATTGCTATGTTTTTTAATGAAATAGCAATTCGTGATATTTTGAATGATTATTTAATTTGCATTTCATTTTTTAAAATCTGAGCAACAGCCTGTTTGTACTTTATAGGGTTTGACGCCTTTTTTATGGCTTTGTAAGTTTTTTGAGGGTTACTTGTGGCTTGTGAAAAGTATTCCCAAAAACCTAACATTTTCATTTTTATGGGTGTAGGGCCAGATAAATATTCGTCATATTGTTTGTAAATAGTGTCATGAAATTCAGAAAAAATTTCCCATCTATTGTCAGGATATTCGGTAGTATTATTTTTGATCATGCTCGGCAAAAAAGGATCTGCAATTAAACCACGGCCAATCATAAAATGATCAATGTTTGGAAATTGCTTTTCTATGGCTTTAAACGAAGAAATACTTGTAATGTCGCCATTGTAATACAATTTATGTTTGGTACTGTGTAGGCATTTTTCGAAAGCTTCTAAGTCAACGGGACCTTTGTAAAGTTGCTTTCCAATTCTAGCATGTATCGCAATATTTTTAAGCGGGTATTCATCTAACATCGGAAATACTTCCAAAATCTCTTGCGCATTTTCATAACCCATTCTCATTTTCATAGAGACAAGAATATCGGTTTCATTGTGTGCTTTATGTAAAACTTCTTGAATTTTTGAAGGATTGCAAATTAAGCCTGAACCCATGCCAGATTTGGCCACCATAGGGTAGGGGCAACCCAAATTCCAATTCAATTCTTTGTAGCCTAAACTTTGTACATATTTGGCTACATACACAAATTCATCCGCATCATTGGTAATTATTTGTGGAATAACTTCTAAGGTCGTATTGTTTTCAGGCAGTAAATCATTTTGATATGATTGCTTGATTTTCAACTTTCCATTGAGTCGGATATACGGAGAATAAAAAGTATCAATTCCACCAAAATAATGTTGAAAAGCATTGCGAAATCTGAAATCGGTAAAACCTTGTAAGGGTGATGAAAGGAGAGTAGTTGCCATCTTCATAATTAATAAGACAAAGATAGGTCAATTGAAGGTATGTTTATATATTGTTGTTGGTATTTGATTTTTCGTAAAGCAAATTAGCACTTAAATATTACTTTTTATCCCAAATACCAACGTTTTATTTTTAGAAACTTTTAATTAAAAGCTGTTAAATTTTGTTACCTAAAAACTTTTGAAACTTTTTAGGATTGCAATCTTCATCGCCAATAAGCAAATAATAGATCATTCCAGCATCTGAAATGTCTGCTCTTTTTTCATTGTGTTTTTTCATACAAGTCCATATCCAAGCTATGTCTTTATTTTTATGATTTTTTAGCCAATTCCATACACTCCAATCCTGATTAGAACTTAAACCTTCGTTTGGATTGTTTTTATTGTTTTGGTCTTTTATGCGTTTGAATATCAGTCGATTTTCACTTAATTCGAGAACATCGTCTATAGTGTGATGCTCAGGTCTTCTTAAATGATGATCGTTATAATGGCTATGTGAAATGACATATACGTTCAACAGAGCAGTTTCATTACCTTCTTCAATAACCAGCTGTATTGCTTGGTATAAGAATTCGGAAGGTCCCATATTGATAAAATATAATGGGTCCATTGGTGTGGATTTTTCTATTTCGTGCTTGAGGTGTTTTATGGCTTCTTTTTTATGAGTTCCTACATCGAAGAAATTATTCTTATCAAAATTCCATCTTTTAATGGATCCATCAACTCCTTCTTTCATGTAATTTCTTACTGTAGTGTGAGGAGGAGATGGCGTGAAATTATTGTACGAAAAGTGAACTAATTTTTCTTGAAGCTTTTGTTTAGCTAAAATAGCCAAAGCTGCAGGAGTAGCTCCCCAGTCATCAGGGTCAGCGTAGTTATATCTTCCCTTGTATTCTAAGTCCGGTTGTGCATTCCCATCTGCGCTACAAGCAATTCTATGATTGTTGTATTTCAAGGCTTGTGCATTTGATAGTTTTGGAATAATCATCAAAAGTACAATGATGAATTGACAGCTTATTTTGTTCATGTTTTTGTTTTTTTATTCGCAGCTAATGGTTTCTGTTCGGGATTTAGATTTTTCCATGGCTACCTCATTGGTCATGCCTTTTGATAAGACAATTTTATCTAACTGGAAAAACTCTGATCTCGCACAAATTTTTAATGAATACTCTCCTGCAGCAGGAAATTCAACATTGTACCACGAACTCGCTTTTGGATTGTGTAAATCTAAAACACCTCCATAGGCAAAGTCACCTTTTCCTCGGCTGACAAACTTTTCATACTGTTCTAATACTACCGATTGGTCATTTACCCAGGCCCTACCATAGTTGTTAGGAAAATAAATCCAAACATCATTAGATTTATCACCTTCTGCCTCATCGGGTTGTCTCATATACCATTTTACAAGATATTTCGAAGCTCCGTTAATTGTGAATTTTATGGAAATTTCATGCGTAAGATTTTGACTGTTGTAACTATTGCTTCCGTAGTATTCAATATATTTTCCTCCAGAAGCTTTTTCATCTTCAACAACGCGCCATTTTCCTTTTAAATCGAAACTTTCAGCTTCTAATATTAGTAAGCCGTCTTTTTCAACGATTTTACAAACTTCAGCTTCTTCGCTTTGTGTTTCTTCTTCATTTTCTGTTTCCTCTATGTTTTCCATTTCAATTTTTGATTGTTCTTTGGAACAAGAATTAAATAAAAAAGCAGTTATGACAAATAAAGATAAAATAGAAGCGTGGAACCGATTCGTAGAAATTGTGTTTTTCATGTGTTTAGTTTTTTTATAAAATTTGAACAATTTAAATACCGCTGTTCTGAACAGATATTAAATTGTGTACTTGTTTTTTCAAAATTGCATTTTTAAAGACGAAATAAGGCGGTTTACGACTTTACAATAACTTTACAATTGCCGTAAATGCCCTTGTTTTGCTTAGCAGTAAGATGGTAAATGAATTTAAAGATGTACATTTCCAATATGAAACGGATTTTTTATTTAGTAGTTTTTTCAATTTTGTTTTTAGGGCCATTTTATGGTATTTCAAAAAACATTTCATTCAAAAATCACTCCTTATTTGTAGCCGATTTATTGAAAATAGAAGGTGTACAGTCAAGTTTTTTCAAAGAAAAATCAAAGGACACGCTTATATTAATTAAAGAACATTTAGAAAATGCTGATCAACATAAGAATAATAGTTTGTATGCTGTGGCCTACGAGCATTTATGGAAAGCAATGCTGTTAGCAAATACAATAAACGCTACTGATAAATTGGTTGCTATACATAGTGAGTTAGGAATGCTATATGGTATTTATGGTCAAGAAAAGGAAGCGATTGAACACAAAAAAAAATCTTTGTTTTATGCTAAATTAAGTGAACAGCCTATTAAAAAAAGAGAGAATGGCTTGTTAAAAGCGTATTACAATTTAGCCGTGCAATATCGCAAAGCTAAAAATTACGATCAGGCATTGGTTTATTTAGATTCTTGCTCCTATACCGAAAACAAAAACAGAGCAATATTTAGAGAGAATGCCTATGTACAAGCAGAGAAAGGAAATATAGCTTTACAAAAAATGGAGTTGGCCAAGGCTGAAATTCTTTTGTTAAGTTCAAAAAAGTTGTTAGAGCATAAAAACAAACATTATTTGGTTGTGGTTTATTCTTTTTTAGGTGACTTGTATATCGCTAAAAAAGATTTGGAAAAAGCTATTTATTATTATGAAAAAAGCTTGACGAGTATGTTTGACTTTAAATCGCATACGGATTTAAAATCGGATGTTTTTAAAAAAATATCAATGGCCTATAAGGAACAAAAACAACTAGACAAGGCTTATCAGTATTTAGAGGCTTCTACAAAAATTGCGGATAGTTTGTTCAGCATGCGAAGTCAAAACAACAGTAGGTTATTCGAAATTAAAAACAGCTATAAAGAGGCTGTAGTTGAAAAGGATAAAAAAATACGACAACAGGAGAATGTACTTGTCAATAAAAAGAAAATTCAAACACGATTAATTTTTGGGATTATCATTATTTTTTGCGTGTTTTTTCTATGGATATTTGTTTCTTCTTACAAAGAAAAACTTCGTAAGCTAAAGACTGAACAAGAGAAATCGGCACTGAAGATAAAACACAATCAGGAAAAATTAGCCATCGTTTTGGAAACAAAAAGTAAAGAACTTACGGTGTCGGCATTGCAATTAATAGATAAAGATAAAAACATAGATAAGTTGTTAAAAGCTTTAAAACTTAGTGCCCCAAAAACGTATGGAAAGGTAAAGCGAGAAATTGTAAATGGAAATAAAGGTTTGTGGGAAACTTTTAATTTGCGGTTTACAGAAGTAAACAGCGATTTTTACGTGCGTTTAAGAGCGCGACACGCAACACTTACCCCAACGGAACAAAAACATTGCGCCTTAATGAAACTAAAATTTGATAGCAAAGAAATGGCTAGATTGTTACATATATCCATAAGCAGTGTGCATATGTCTAGGCATCGTATTAGAAAAAAAATAGGCCTACAAAGAAATGAAGATTTAAGTAATTATATTGATACGATTTAGTGTGTTCTCTATGAAATTTAATGAATGTTTTTTATCCAACATCCAACATTTTACTTATTCTTTGGCTCCATGACTTTTAGCCGTTTCAATCCAGTGTTCAGAAATAGCTTTTGGATCTGCTCCCAAGGCCTTTGATAAATGCAAAGCCAAGCCTATTAGAAGTATTGAAGCCTCTCTGACTTCTTGAAAAGTAGCCACAGCTCCAAATTTTTCTTGGGCTTTTGCTAGAAGTAATTCATTGTGTTTATGAGCAAATAAAACAGGATCTTCAATGGTTGAATCTATATTAGGTAGCATCAACGTGTCTATCCATTCATTACCTATTCTTTCGGCTAATACTTCAGGAAGTTCATTCCCCATTGCTCTCCACTGACTAAGGGTTTCTGTGTCGCCAGATTCTGACAAACCGGATTCTAATAACAATTCGAAACCGATATCTGCTATGTTTTGCATGATCGTTAAATAGGCATCTTGTGCTTTTTCAAAAGGTTCGGCACCCTGGCCTTTAAGATAAGCACCGACCGTTAATTTGGGTAATTCTAAAACTTCAGCGCAGTCGGTTAAACAAGGAAATTTGGCTCCTTGGTAAATGTATTGTGCTTTTTCAAATTGTATTTGCCGACCTAAAGGATACAAACGGCAAGCTAAAGGGCGACCGAGATGCACACTACACCCCATATGGTCTATATATTGACTGCAAGCATTTTGTCCTTTGTTGTCTTGTTTTCCATCAAAGCGTAAACGTATACCTCCAAACTCGCAATATTGATCGCGAAATTCTCTGGCAGTAATTTTTTTCTCTTTGCTAAAACTTAACAATTCCCATGGGTTTAACATTACTGCTTTACCAAAACAACAAGTTCCAGCACGAGAGCAGGTTAGTGGTAATATACTGTCAGAATTTAGTTGGGTTGTTTGCATGTGTTACTTGATTTAGGGAATGTAATTTTATACTAGAACCCTAAGTTCGTCGAAGGGAGGAAGTAAAAATAGGAATTATTTACAGGTGAAGGTTTAGGAATTTTCCTTTTCTGCTATCTCATCAAGCATTTCCAAATAAATGTCTTCTACATGTTCTCTTGCCCAAGTCATTCTTCTTAAAAAGCCAAGACTCGATTTCATGGTTGGATTGTTTTTAAAACAGCGAATGTTTACGCGCTCTCCTAAATATTCCCAACCATAATACGCTACAAGTCGCTCTAATACCTGTACTAGTTTTACTCCGTGAAAAGGATTGTTTAATTCTTCTTCCGTAGCCTGTCTTCTTTTTTTTCTTGTTGGGTTGGCAGCATTCAAGGCATCATTACTCAGTGGTTCAAGTGCAGATTTAGAAACTTGTTCAGATGCGTTCTGATGATCAGTCGACTCGTTTTTTATATCCATTTTGATATGTTTTATAGCGTGTTCAAATGTACTAAAATTTGCAGGAAGCAATTGCTTTGAACGAGCCGACTGATTTTAATTCAATACCGATGATTTACTATGCTTTATAATTCAGTAAAAGAAATTACATATTGTATACTCCACCATTAATATCAAGCGTAGCACCGGTAATAAATCCGTCATATTCTGAAGCCAGATATAAAACGGCTCTGGCCACGTCATCAGCATTTCCTGCTCTTTGTATAGGAATACCGGCCGTAGTAGCTGCTGCGGATTCTTTAGTAGTGTGTGTATTGTGAAACGAGGTTCCTAAGATCAGACCAGGAGCAACCGCATTGACTCGTGTTCCTTGTGGACCTAATTCAGCAGATAAAGCTCTTGTAAAAGTTAAAATGGCTCCTTTACTGGTAGAATAAACTAACGATCCTGGATGTCCGCCTTTTCGCCCTGCAAGCGATGCCAAATTAACAATACTACTGTTTTTATTTTTGGCTAGGTGAGGAGCTGCCGTACGTGTTACAAACATCATGGATGTCATGTTTATATCCATTACTTTGTGCCAAAATTCTGCGTCCATTTCGCTTAGCATTCTTCTTGCTACAAGAGAACCTGCATTGTTGATGAGTATATCCAGTCCTCCTAAGGCTTCTATTGTTTTTTCAACCAGAGTAGTTGCATCGGCTTCTTTGGTTAAATCACCAGCGATAGCAAGTGCTTTTTGTCCTTTAGAAATTGCGTAGGCTACCAATTGATTTGCCGTATCTGCACTCGAAAAATAATGAATGGCAACATGGGCGCCACGATCAATAAAGTGTTTGGTAATGGCTTCTCCAATTCCTTGAGCTCCTGCGGTTATAAGAACATTTTTTCCTGTTAGTTTATTTGAATTCATAAGTATTGTAAATTAATTTATTTAATCGTTTTTTTCGAAATAACCTTTGTTTGACACGGCAGCATTACTTACCGAGATACTTGCGGTTTTAAACCATACTTCGGCATAATTTCCATCTTCGTATTGCTTTGGAATATCACCTCCATGGGTTTCAGCTCCAGAGCACCAGTTTTTATTTACTTCAGGAGATTTTCCATTTGTTTGGTTGTAAGCACCTAGTTTAAAGAAAAGACCTTCACCTGTATAAGCATTTTTACGCTCTACACCATCTTGGCCAATAGGAACAAACAATTTTTGTGTTTGCATTGGAATGTCGGCTTTGCTTGCGTACTCCGATACAATTAAGTTTTTTGTAAATGTTTTGGTTTCATGACCTTTACTAGAAAAGGTTAAATGCATTAGACCTTCTTTGACTTCAATTTTATAACTGAATTCTTCGCCCAACTCAATTCCTTCTGTAGGTTCTTTAGGATAGGTGTTGGCCTCAGTTCCAACAAAAGAAAAATCGTTCCCCCAAACAGCAGTTGAATAATCCCATCTAAAAGAATTGTCAGCACCAGCAGTATTAATTTCATAATGCCAAAAGACAGAACCCTTTGTGTGTCCTGGGAATTTCTTGTAGAATATTTTTAAAGGCTCGTTTTCATGGGCGTCAGCACTATGAATTTGACCTACAACAACGGCATGTGAAGCGGCAACACGAGCATCACCTGTAGCGGAAACGTTCATGACTTTTAAGGTAGCTGTCAGTTGATCATTGGCCGTTTTGGGATACCATTTTTTCGACTGGGCCAATTCAGTTCTTGTATTGTTAGAGGTTCCATGGGTGTCACCAGCATTTGGCGCTTTAAAAACAACCCAATTAGTTTTACCGTCATTTTCAGTGTAAAAGAACTTTTTATCTTCAAAATTAGTGGCAATCCCAGCGTTTGATCCATCTCCTAAAATTAATTTCCAATGATCGAAAAAAGGAATAACATCGCTAGCGTATACCTTTTCCTTCGCTTTCGTTGTATTTGTCTCCGTTGAAGGCTTGTTTTTTTTATTCTTACAGCTAGTTAAAACAAATAGGAGGCTTAGAATTAGCATGCTATTGGTAATAATTTTTTTAGAATTTAATGTACATAGTTTTTTCATTTTAATTGATTGTTTTAATATAGTTTGATAATTTAAAGAAGTGTTGCTTCATCATTTTTGTGGCAAGTTCAGGGTCTTGCGCTTCTATGGCTAATAAAATAGCTTCGTGTTTTTTTATCTCGATATGTACTAGGTCACCTTCACAAACGGTAGCTCTTTCGTAAGTTTTTAAAATAGGAGGTATTAATAAAAGCATTAAGGAAACCATGGTGTTATTTTTACTCGCTTTAGCAATGGCTAAATGAAATAATAAATCTTCTTCTAAATAATCAGTTCCGAGCGTGATTTTATCTTTGAATGCATGCAAAGCACTTTTTATTTGTTGCAAATCACTTGCTGTTCTTCTTAAGGAAGCCAATCGAACCATCTCCAATTCTAAAGAAATTCTAGTTTCTACCAACTGATTAAAGGAAGGAGCTTCTAAGGCAATTAATTCATCAATAATTCCGTTAAAGGCATGTAAGCCAACAGACAAAAGTGTACCACTTTGCGATATGGATTTTAAGACACCATAAAATTCTAATTTTCGTATGGCTTCACGAATATGATTTCTCTTGACATTAAATTTTTCTGACATTATTCTTTCTGAGGGGAGTTTATCACCACATTCCAAATTTTTAGCATTGATCAAATCTCTAATATTACAAATGATTGCATTTTGTAGGGTTCTATTGGAATTTTCATCTATTAAACTTATTTTCATGAGTATTCACAGTTTTCTATTGGTTATTCTGTTTAGTGTTTTAATTGGATAACCAGATTGGGCACCCAAATATAAGTGTTTTATTTTTAATAATAATTTGAAAATGCGGTAATTATGGTTTTTTGTTGAAAACAACTATTCAAAATAAAAAGAGGAAGTAGGTATAAAAGTACTATTGGATAGGGCAAATACACGGGTTTCGATGCGTGAAAAATCAGACATAAGAAAGCCCAATGATTCTTGAAAAAGTTCATTGAGCTCGTAGTGTTAAGTACTACTTATTTTAGATAATTGTGCTATTCAAATTTTATAGGTAAGCTATAAAAGGCTTCCACAATTTTTCCGTTTTTTTCTGCGGGTTTCCAATTGGGCATATTTTCAAAGGCTTTGCTTATTTCTTTGCTGATAGAAGCGTCTAGTTTGCCACTTAATTTGAGATTTTTTATTCTTCCCGTTTTGTCCACAACAAAATAACAATGCGAGGTTCCTTTTTGTTTGTGGGCTGAAATATTTTTTTCGAGATAGGATTTTAGCTTTTGTCTTCCTCCTATAAATTCTGGTTGTTTGTCAACATAATGATAAGGTTCTTTAAAGTCTGTATCGGTGACAATGACTCCCATGGTAATGGTCAGCATTTCTTCGTCGATTATGTCATCAGTAGTTTCGCATTCAATTTTATCTAAGTCAGGTATTGAATCTTGATGCGGAGAAATCAGCGCTTCAACACCATTTTCAAAGTAAGCACTATCAGAATCATAACAGCTACTCAAAACCAAGGTTGCTGCAATTGTGCAGATATACAAAGGTGTGTTTTGGAATAAATTTGCTGTGCCTCTATTGTAATTTAATATTATTTCTTCAGGAGTTAATTCAAAATCTAGTTGATTAGAACAAACTCTACCACAAATGGAACCTGCTTGTTTTTTGTCTAAAATTTCGAAAATTTCCTTTTTGCTTTTCTTGGTAAAGTCTACAACAGACTTGTTGCAGCTACTACAATGTCGTGAGTTGATACCTAATTTCATGACACCCCAGGTTTCAGAGCAAGGATTGTTTATTCTAAGTTTTGTGTTCTTTTCCATACATCAATTTTTGTATGAATAACCAAATATTGCTCCAAAGTCATGTAAGTTTAATTTTTTGTAAAAATTAGATGGGCAAATACGGATGCTATCTGATCTGGATTTTTAGGCTTGAAAAAATGCATATAGAATTTATACGATAAAAACAGGACAAATCAGGACAGTTGTATAGTGTTAAAAAATTAATTTTACGAAAATGATAGTTTAATACGTATGAAGAAAATGAATTTAAAACTTACTTTAATTGCTGCATTATTTGTTTCTGGAGCTTTTCTTTCCTGTCAAACAAATGAAGAACCTATTGATAAAGAAGAGGAAGAGGTAGTCGTGGATCCTGAAGAAGAAAAGGAAGAAGAGAAAGAAGAAGAAGAAGAGGAGGAACAAGAAGAAGTGGGGCCATATTCTGTATATATTGCCGATGAATTAACAGGAAGTTATGCGACTTGTACAGAGGGGAAAAATAACTCAGATAGAAGTACTGCCGATATTCCAAATGCTGTTAACCATGGTACAATTGACGATAGGAGTTGTTATTCCGACTATTCTGAAGTTGATGCCAATGGCGTTGTTTATGGTGTTTATAATATTACAGATGGTTCCAACCATTTAGATGCGCCTAATACTTTGCAACCACGTATAGAACGTTCTTTGTCGAGGTCGCAAAAAACAGGTATAGGAAGCTATGTTAAATTTAGTGGTAGGGTAAGGATTCTTGAGGTAGGAAAAACAAGTAGTGATGGAAGTGATGGAACTTACATTATGCAAGCAAAAGGAAAACACACTGGAGAAGGTGGTTCGGCAGATCCAGCAATTTGTTTGTATTTGGCAAAGCCTATATATGGAAAGGATAGCAATGGGAATACGACGCAAGTTTCTTTTAATTTGTATCGTGAACAAATAAAAGTAAGAGGAGGATCTGGTGCTTCTGGAAGGGATGTTGTGTTTTTAACGAATATCAAAAAAGGAAAACCTACAGATATCGTTTTAGAAGTTGGATTTAGACAAGACCCTAATGATGCCTCAAAAAAGATACATTATGCAGACGCCTTGATTGGAGGACTTGCATTTAATTTTAATATCCCAGAACCGGAACGTGGAACACAATCAGGTATTCGATATGGTGCATACAGAGTTAAAGGTGGTAGAGCACAAATTAGATGGGCAAATACAAGTTTTGAGAAAGTAGAAAAAGACTAATAAAGAATTTTTATTAATGTGATAATTTAGTTTTAAGTAGCAATGAGGCTGTCTGAAAAGACAGTCTTTTTTGTGTGAATTAAAACGCTGTATTGCTTTTTACAGTTTTAATTTGGTTTTAGATCCAACTTCATAATCGGTAAAAAACGATATGGAATAGTTGTTTTTAGCTTGCCTATGACATGAAAACCGAAGGCAATATAAAATTTTTTAGCATTAGGGTCGGCATTTAGGGTGACTTTTACAAAACCTGATTTTTTAATTCGTTTTAAAAAATCAGTCATCAGTTTTTTACCATAGCCTTTGCCAATAAATTTTGGATCTACAAATAGGAAATTGAGTTTTATGTCAGTTTTAGTCTCGGCTTGGTAGGCATAAAAACCAATCAGTAAATCATCAATAACTAGTTTATAGACTTGGTTTTCGGAAATGTACTTTTCTGTAATTGTTAATTCCGGTCGCCATGCTTCAATTTGCTCTTGGCCATATTCCCAATACGATTTTGAACGAATGGTTAATTCCGTTAAAATACTTGCATCAGGTTTTTTGGCTTTTGTGATGGGCATAATTAAAAATAGTGCTATTTGAAATAATAGCAAAGTTTTATATTTATCAAATTTTTTTAAAAATTTTCACGAAAAAAGCTTACAAAATCAATTACTTCGATTTGTAAGCTTAATGTAATAATGCTAATTTTTTTGGAGAAAAGAGTTGCTTTTTACTTCTGATCTTTGTTTGCAACTGAACGATTTCTAATTTTCTTCCCGTTTAAATATATCAAGCTTGTAGCCTAATCCGACCCCTAGCCATAATTTATTATCAAAATTCCATTTATTTCCAATACTTCCTAATGCATTGTCAAAGCCTAAAAAGAATCCTAATTCAAATTTTCTGATATCACCAACTATACCTATCCCATATGAAAATGACGCAACATTTACTTCAATATCTTTTTTAAGGTGTTGTAAGTTCGTTGAAGTCGATATTGAATCGAGTTTCTGAGAACTTAGGCCTATAAAAGCACCAATAGTGATACCTGATGTTTTTTCTTCCATACCATCATATTTATCATAGATATATTTTGCTCTTCCTAATTTGTAACCGACAAATACATTTGCATTAATATCCTTCTCAATTGATGAATTACTAGTTATTCCATTATTTTTCACACTTGGATGATATTTAAATGGAATTGTAAGAGCTGAAAGAACTCCACTATTCTTGCGAAAACTCACGGATTCTCGGTTTCGTAACTTGATGAAATATTTCTCATCAGGTACAAAGGTATATTCGTTTTTCTTTATGAGTTTTTTGTTTTTATCAAGATCATAATAGGTTTTATTTTTAATTTCTTCTAACCAAAAATTAATAAGAAGACTATCTTTAGATACGGAGATATTTGCTTTATAGAAACAGTCCTTTTTTTCTTTAGAGTATAAAGGTTCTATTTTGTTTTTATTTACGTAGATTATTTTAAAATTATTTTCTTTTATTATTGAATCTTTATTGAATGAATATTTTATCCCGCTATGAATTAATTCGTTTGATTTAGAAAGTTTATAATCTTTTGTAAAAAAGATAGTATCTTTTTTTTTCACTTCGATAACTTTATAAACTTGATAAGAAACATTATTATATTGCTCATTCTCTATTAGTTTATTGTCTTTATCAGTTTTTGGCTTTTTTAATAATTTTATTTTGGCATACTTTTTAAATTCTTCTTGAGAATTCATATTATTCACAGAAAAAAAGATTATCCCAAGTGTTATCAATATTAGTTTTTTCATAGTTGATATTTTTAAATTAGTTTTGTTGTCAACGGTTTGTATATTAAGAGTATGCAATTTAGAAGTACAAAATTTTTGAGTAAGTGCAAAGTTTGATACGGTATATAGACCTTGGGTTTAGAACAATTTGGATTATTTTTCATATACATTGTTGTAATTCGTTTATCCTACTTCACCAGGAGAGTTTGGTTGGCAAGTATTATCAGAGCAGCCTCCACTTGGGTCGGCAGGATCATTAAAAGCACCATAAGGATTTAATACATTAGGCCATATTGAAATATGAGGTGTCATTTGAAATACATCCTCATAGTCACGAAGTAAATTACTATAATCATTGTTAAAGGTGTTATTTATTTGAGTCCTTAAGTCATTATTATTTTTAGCTTCTTTTAAAAGGAGTGTATCCATAGGAGAATGATGTACAAATCCTCCTAATTCTTTACAAAAATTATTATAATCTTTAGTAAACATTAAAAATGTGTGCCATATTTTATCAATATTTCCAGTTAATTTATAACTCTTTTTAGTCGCATTTACTTTAGCTATGACTAACCATTTTTTTAATTCTATGGCTCTTAATTCAGCTGTTTTAGTATCGACTTTTTCATCTTTTTTATGCCTCTCAATGATTTTTGATAAATCATAGTCCTTTATTTTTTCAAATAAGTCACGTGATTCTTGAATCTCTAATTTTTTCATGTTTTTTGTTTTAAAATTTCAATTGATTGCAACAATTGTTCACGATTATCGACAAATTTTGTTAATAAAAAAGAATAAAATCACACTTCCAATAACATTTTTACAAATACTTAAAATAGGAGTGGTGTAAGGCGGTCATAGCAATTTTAAATCTGTTTAACTTCTAGTTGCTTCAACATTTTTGTATTTCGAATACTCCAAATATAGCCTCATCAACAGCTCCATAAAATACCCAACAATGGGTAAATTTTGATTTTCCTTCAATGCATTCAAAAATTAGATACTATAATCACACGATTGTTTTTAGGAGGATGCCTTAGTAGTTTCCTTTTCAATATTTATTTTTACTTTAGCCATTCAAATTTTCAAAAGGCAAACAATGGCAAAGCAATACAAATGGGGAATTATAGGTTGTGGTAATGTAACAGAATTAAAAAGCGGTCCTGCTTATAAAAAAACAGAAAATTTTGAGTTGCATGCTGTTATGCGTAGAAATTTGGACAAAGCAGAGGATTATGCCAAAAGACATAAGGTACCTAAGTTTTACAACGACGCATCTGCTCTAATCAATGATCCAGAAATTAATGCGGTTTATATTGCAACCCCGCCAGATTCTCATAAAGAATATGCATTACAGGTAGCAGCCGCAGGTAAAATTTGCTGTATAGAAAAACCCATGGCGCCAAGTTTTGAAGAATGCCAAGAAATTAATGAAGCTTTTCAAGAAAAAAATATTCCGCTTTTTGTAGCTTATTACCGTAGGTCGTTGCCAAGGTTTGAGCAAATAAAATCGTGGTTGCAAGAATCTAAAATAGGAGCTGTCCGCCATGTCAATTGGATGTATACCCGTACACCAAGTCCGGTAGATTTGTCGGAAGCATACAATTGGCGTACCGATGAAAAAATTGCCCCTGGTGGTTATTTTGACGATTTAGCCAGTCATGGTATGGATTTGTTTGTGCACTTTTTTGGAGAAATTACCACAGCGAATGGAATTGCTGTGAGTCAACAAAATTTATACACGGCCAAAGACGCCATCGTTGGAAACTGGTTACATAGCAATGGAGCCACAGGTTCTGGGACATGGAATTTTGGTGCGGATGCTAGAGTGGACAAAGTAGAAATTATTGGAACAAAAGGAAAAATCACCTTTTCTGTGTTTGATGAAGCGCCAATTTGCTTGCAAACGGAAACCGAAAATATCTCTTTAACAATTGAGCATCCAGAAAATGTACAGTTGTACCATGTAAATAATATGGAAGCCCATTTGTCAGGAAAAGCAATTCATCCGTCTACAGGTAAATCGGCAATGCATACTTCTTGGGTTTTAGATAAACTATTAGGGAAATACTAAGAAACAGCGATTTAAATTGTGGAGTTTCCTGTTAAAATTAATAGGGAATTCTGTATCTTTGCCGACTAATTTAACCGAAGTTATTTTTACAGATATGGCAAATATTAGAGAGGTGTTAAAAGAAAAAATTCTTGTACTCGATGGAGCTATGGGAACCATGTTACAAGCGTATAATTTTTCAGAGGAAGATTTTCGTGGTGAGCAGTTTAAAGACTGGAAATTGTCTGTAAAAGGAAACAACGATATGTTGTCTATTACACAACCCGACGCCATCAAAGCCGTCCACAGAAAATATTTTGAAGCTGGTGCAGATATAGTGGAAACGAATACGTTTTCTAGTACAACCATTGCCATGGCAGATTATGAAATGGAGGCTGAGGTATATCAGTTAAATTTTGAATCAGCAAAAATTGCTAAGGAAGTGGCCGATGAGTTTACAGCAGCCAATCCAGATAAACCGAGATTTGTGGCGGGTTCTATCGGACCTACAAACAAAACAGGTTCTATGTCGCCAGATGTAAATGATCCTGGGTTTAGAGCTATTACTTTTGACGAATTACGTGTTGCCTACAAGCAACAAGCAGAAGCTTTGCTAGATGGTGGAGCAGATATTTTATTGGTAGAAACTGTTTTTGATACGTTGAATGCAAAGGCAGCTTTGTTTGCTATTGAGGAAGTAAAAGAAGAAAGAGGAATCGATATTCCCGTAATGCTAAGTGGAACTATTACCGATGCCAGTGGTAGAACTTTATCAGGACAAACAGCTGAAGCTTTTTTAATTTCTGTTTCGCATGTGCCTTTGTTAAGTGTCGGATTGAACTGTGCCTTAGGGGCTAGTGCTTTGGTTCCGCATTTAGAAGCTATTTCGAGCAATACAAACTTTGGTGTATCGGCACATCCAAATGCTGGTTTGCCCAACGCTTTTGGTGAATATGATGAAACACCTGAAGAAATGGCGGCTCAGATTAAAGAATATTTAGAGAAAAATTTAGTAAATATTGTTGGAGGTTGTTGTGGTACTACTCCAGGACATATCAAAGCAATTGCAGAGGTGGCTAGTCAATACAAACCACGTAAAGTAGCTTAAAATCATAGCTTTTGGCCATTGGCCTTTAGTAAGATGTGTAAAATAGAGAATAGCCAAAGGCGAATAGCTAAAAGCAAAAACAAATGATCAAACAAACGAAATACATGAAGTTGTCTGGATTAGAACCATTGGTTTTAAGTCCTGATATGAACTTTATAAATGTAGGAGAAAGAACCAATGTAGCCGGATCACGTAAATTTTTACGTCTAATCAAAAATGAGGAATTTGATGAGGCTTTGGCAATTGCCAGAGACCAAGTTGAAGGAGGAGCTCAAATCATCGATATCAATATGGATGATGGAATGATCGACGGAAAAGAATCGATGGTTCGTTTTTTACATTTGATCATGGCAGAACCAGATATTTCACGTGTACCTATCATGATTGACAGTTCTAAATGGGATATTATTGAAGCTGGTTTGCAAGTTGTGCAAGGAAAATGTGTGGTAAATTCAATTTCTTTAAAAGAAGGAGAAGCTGTTTTTCGTGAGCATGTACGTAAATTAAAAATGTATGGTGCCGCTGTTATTGTCATGGCTTTTGATGAAGTGGGACAAGCAGATAATTATGAGCGTCGTTGCGAAATTGCAAAACGTTCTTATGATATTATGGTCAACGAAATGAATTTCCCGTCAGAGGATATTATTTTCGATTTAAATATATTTCCTGTCGCAACAGGAATGGATGAACACCGTCGAAATGCTATTGATTTTATTGAAGCGACGCATTGGGTTCGTACCAATTTAACAAACGCAAGTGTAAGTGGGGGAGTAAGTAATGTTTCTTTTTCTTTTAGAGGAAACAACGTGGTTCGTGAAGCCATGCACTCTGTGTTTTTGTACCATGCCATTCAAAAAGGAATGAACATGGGGATTGTAAATCCGGCCATGTTAGAGGTGTATGATGACATTCCTAAAGATTTATTAGAGCATGTTGAAGATGTTATTTTAGATAGAAGAGAAGATGCCACAGAACGTTTGTTAGATTTAGCAGAGTCTTTTAAAGGAGGTGCAGGTAAAGTACAAGTGCAAAATTTAGAATGGCGTGAAAAACCATTGCAAGAAAGAATAACCCACGCCTTGGTAAAAGGTTTGGATACTTATATTGTTGAAGATGTAGAGGAAGCTCGTTTGTTAGCTGCAAAACCATTAGAGGTCATTGAAGGGAATTTGATGATTGGAATGGGGGTTGTTGGCGATTTGTTTGGAGAAGGAAAAATGTTCTTGCCTCAGGTAGTAAAGTCGGCACGTGTAATGAAAAAAGCCGTGGCCCATTTAATGCCATTTATTGAAGCAGAAAAGGACGAAAATTCTAGAGCACAAGGAAAAGTTTTATTGGCAACTGTAAAAGGTGATGTTCACGATATTGGAAAAAATATTGTGGGGGTTGTATTGGCCTGTAACAACTATGAAATTGTTGATTTAGGCGTAATGGTTCCGCCAGAAAAAATATTAGAAGCAGCTATTGAACATAAAGTAGATGTGATTGGACTGAGTGGTTTGATTACGCCTTCTTTAGATGAAATGGTTCATATAGCGAAAGAAATGAAGCGTTTGGATTTTAAAATTCCATTGCTAATTGGTGGAGCAACGACTTCTAGAGCGCATACAGCAGTGAAAATTGCACAGCAGTACGATCATGGAGTGATTCATGTTTTGGATGCATCACGTTCTGTACCAGTTGTGAGTACTTTAATTAATGAAGACACAAGTCAGGAGTTTTTAGACAAGACGTATGCAGAATATGATGTTTTACGCGATGGCTATTTGAATCGAGCTCGTAAAAAAGTGTATTTGCCTTTAGACGATGCGCGAAATAATAAATTCCGTATCGATTGGAAAGCGGAAGATGTATACAAGCCAAATAAACTAGGAGTACAGGTCATTGATAATTTAGATTTGAATGAATTGGTCCCTTATTTAGATTGGACACCTTTCTTTCAGTCATGGGAATTACACGGAAAATATCCTGCCATTTTAACCGATGAGGTTGTGGGTACACAAGCAACAGAATTGTTTCAAGATGCCAAAGAAATGTTGCAAAAAGTATTGGATGAAAAATGGTTTACTGCAAAAGCAGTTTATGGATTATTCCCTGCAAATACTATAGAAAACAATGATGATATTGCGGTGTACACCGATGAAACAAGAACGGAAGTTTTAGAAACTATTTTAAGTTTGCGTCAGCAATCTAAAAAAGGATCCGGAAAACCAAATATTGCCTTGGCCGATTTTATTGCGCCTAAGAAAACAGGACTAGAAGATTATATTGGAGGTTTCTGTGTTACTACAGGATTTGGGGTAGAAGAAATTGCAGAAAAATACAGAGCCGATTTAGACGATTACAATAGTATTATGGTCAAAGCTTTGGGAGATCGTTTTGCAGAAGCTTTTGCGGAATATTTACATGATAAAGTTCGTAAAGAATTTTGGGGCTATGCTTCTGATGAAAACTTATCTAATGAAGATATGATTCGTGAAGAATACCAAGGAATTCGTCCGGCGCCAGGGTATCCTGCTTGTCCAGACCATACCGAAAAAACAACACTTTGGCGTTTGTTAAACGTAAAAGAAAATATAGGTGTAGAGCTGACAGATAGTTTGGCTATGTTCCCAACTGCTGCCGTTTCTGGATTGTATTTTGCACATCCTAGAGCAAGGTATTTTGGATTGGGTAAAATTACCAAAGAACAAGTACACGATTTCGCTGAAAGAAGAGGGTATACCCATGAAGTGATGGAACGCTGGTTGGCACCGAACTTGAATGAGTAGTTTGAATTAAGTATCAGGTATCAGGTATCAGGTATTTTGTAGAGGTGCTTAAAAAAATCAGAAGTTAAATAGGTAGATTGGGCCTATTGAAGTATAAAGAATTCAAACCTAACAGGTTTTCAAAACCTGTTAGGTTTTTTTTTGTGCTTGTTTTAAGCAAGAGAACCCCAAAAAAAAATAAAAAGATGATAAAACCTGTCAACTTAAAAGCGATTGGTAATTGAGGCTCTAAACTTTTGTTAAATATTTTTCGAGAACTGCTAAATCTTTTCTTGTGAATTGTTTAATTTCGCCATCGCGTTAGGGATTGCAGCGATATCCTTTTTGGTGCTTGCGAGAAAAACGAAGCAATCTCAAAAAGATTTAGCGGAAAGCCCGACCTGTAAGGTAACGCCCAAATTATGAAGACATGAAAATAACAGAGCATATAAAACAAGCAGAAGGAAAAACCTTATTTTCTTTTGAGATTGTACCGCCGGTAAAAGGCCAGAACATTCAAAAATTATACGATAATATTGATCCTTTGATGGAGTTTAAACCTCCTTTTATTGATGTTACTACTTCTAGAGAGGAGTATGTGTATTTAGACAAAGGAAATGGTTTGTTGGAAAGAAAAGTTACAAGAATGCGTCCTGGAACGGTGGGTATTTGTGCTTCTTTAAAACATAAATACAATGTAGATACTGTGCCGCATGTATTGTGTGGTGGTTTTACTCGTGAAGAAACGGAGTATGTTTTGGTAGATTTACATTATTTAGGAATTGACAATATTGTGGCGCTAAGAGGGGATGCTATGAAACATGAACCTCAATTTACTCCGGTTAAAGGAGGTAATAATTATGCCGTGGAGTTGGTAGATCAAATTGCCAAAATGAACGACGGAAAGTTTTTGAATGATTCAGAAGAAATGCAATACAAACCCGATTTTTGTATTGGTGTGGCGGGGTACCCTGAAAAGCATTTTGAATCGCCAAGCATGAAAAGTGACTTGCAACGTTTAAAAGAAAAAGTGGATGCAGGTGCGGATTATGTGGTCACTCAAATGTTTTTTGACAACCAAAAATATTTTGATTTTGTTGCGGCAGCCAAAGCTATTGGGATAAACGTGCCTATTATTCCAGGAATTAAACCGGTGGCCGTTGAAAGACACTTGCAAATTTTACCAAAAGTTTTTAGTTTGGACTTGCCAGATGCTTTGGTTAAAGAAGTAGAAAAATGTAAAACGAAAGAAGCTATTCGCCAAGTTGGAATTGAATGGGCAATTCAGCAAAGTAAAGAATTGATTGATTTTGGTGTGCCAACCGTACATTATTACTCAATGGGGAAATCTGATAATATTGTGAAAATTGCCAAGGAGATTTTCTAAGTTTTTCTAAGAATAATAAAAGCAAATAGAGATATAAAAAAAAGTGATTTTATCTGAAAGTTTTTAGTCTTATATTTGACTACATTTGTAGAGTAATAAAGAATAAAAATTTTAAAAATATAAAGATATGGCATTAGAAATTACAGATGCAACTTTTGAGGAAGTAGTATTAAAATCGACACAACCAGTTTTGGTTGACTTTTGGGCAACTTGGTGTGGACCTTGTAGAATGGTTGGACCAATTATTGAAGAATTAAGCAATGATTACGACGGAAAAGCTGTTGTTGGTAAAGTGGATGTAGATAGCAACCAAGAATTTGCTGCAAAATACGGAGTTCGTAACATTCCTACCGTTTTGTTATTTAAAAATGGTGAAGTGATAGACAAACAAGTTGGTGTAGCGCCTAAAGCTACTTATGCAGCTAAAATTGATGCAGCACTTTAAAAAGTACTGTTACTTATATAAAAAAAGCGGAGAACCAAGTTCTCCGCTTTTTTTATACTTTTTTATTTCTGCTTAGTACAACAAACTGAAGTGCCCTGTTTTTACCGTAGTTTTTCCTAGCTTATCTGTCAGCTCTAAACTATACCAATAATCTGTTGCGGGCATTTTACGACCTAGAAAAGTTCCATCCCACTTTTCGTCTGCTAACGGATTTAGTGTTTTTAGTAATCGACCTGTTTTATCAAATATTTTAATCAAACCATTGCTGTAATTGATGGCTTCAATACTGATTCCCCAAGTAGGGTTTTCTCCGTCGTTATCTGGTGTGAAAAATTTAGGAAAATTCAATACTGTAATGTTTTCCAAAATATTAGAGTCTCCACAACTAGCATGACTTACCATCGCGGTATAAGTTCCAGAAGGAACATCCACAAAAGTATTGTTGTTCAGTTGCTCCATTGAATAAGAGCTGCCTTCTAAACGATAAGTATAATCTCCTGTTCCTTTTGTAAGGATCACTACTGTGTTTTCTGAATTTCCGTCTTCTATTTTAAAATTAACAATAACGGGCTTGTTCGCTGACTGTGTTACAATTACTTTTTCAACCGGACATTCAGGCGATGTTGGAATACTTGCCGAAACGGTATAATTCCCAGATTTAGTAACTAAAATAGAAGGGCCTGTTCCTACAATTTTATTAGAAGAATTTCGCCAAGTATACGCATAAGTACCTGCTGGATTTTCAATGAGCAATTCTGTTTCTTCACGATCACAAATAAATACGATCTCGTCCGTTACATCAAATTCCGGCAACTGATTTACAATTAGATCAAAACCTAAACCAGCTACAAAACATTGTGTACTTGTGTTTTCTACACGAACATAAATAGTTTGCTGATGGGCTTGTGTATTTGTGTAAGGAGAAGTTAAAGCATTTGTTGCTGTTTCTGCGTCATTTAAAGAAGTGTGATAGGTTACTTTAAATGTTGCTGAAGATTGGCTTCCTAAAATTTGACTAGATTGACTTTCCAAATTGAAAGTAGAAACAATTCCATCTACAGTCGCATCTTCACAACGTTCAAGGTTGTCAGCGGCATCTATTGTTGGCAATGGATGTACCAAAAGCTTAAAGTTGCCATGTGGGTTGAAACAACCGGTGTTTTTATCTAACAATCGAATGTAAATAAGTTGGTCATTAGGGAATGCTTCAGCCGTACCAATAATTGGATTGCTGCCATTCAAGGAATCGTCAAAATTTCTATGGTAGCTTACTTCAAAATCACTTGCAGCTCTAGCTCCTAAAACAGTTGGGGTCTGACTTTCTAGGTCGAAACCACTTACCAATCCGTCTGTATCATCATCACATAATTCTAAGTCTGCCACTGCATTTAAGGCAGGAATAGGAGTTACGTCTAATTTTATATGTGGACCAAAACCGTAACATGCATTGTTAATATCACTATCTACACGTAGCCAAATTTCTTGACTTGTAGGATAGCCAATATTTCTATAATTGGCAATGTTGGATATCGGATTCAATTCAGCCAAACCGTCTGCTTGATTTCTATAATATTTAATGGTGTACGATTGTCCCGGAGGTAACATTGCTTCTACTTCAGGAGTAACACTGCTAAAATCAAAAGTAGCAATACCGTCAGCATCATTGTTATTTTCCGTATCGTTTCCGTCTTCATCCAAATAATCATCACAGCTTTCAAAAGATCGTAAAAAAGAACTGTCAATATTTGTTGTGGTAACCACCAAATCTACTTGCGCTACACTGATACAAGCAGCAGAATTTTCAACACGAGCCCAAACGGTATAGTTGTGAATTTCATGATTTTCAAAAGCGGTTGGTTCAATAATTATTTTTGAAGGATCGTTTGTTAGGGCGCCTTCTTTGCTGTCAAAATAAACAAAAGTTTCATTTCTATAATTGGCAGAAATTTCATTTTCTTTTTCTCGCAGGTTGAAATAGGTGAACCCATCAGCATCGTCGTCACATTGAACGAGTGTAACATCAGAAATAGTTGGCAATGGAATGATGGTTAAAATAAGTTCTTTAAAATCTGTTTCACAAGAAGTGCTATTACTTTTTGCAATAACAAAATAAGAAGTCGTAATAGTTGGACTTACATTGGTATTTGTGATCCGTGTTGTTTTGTCAGCTTCATAAAATTCATATTGAATGCCTGAGTCTGTAGTCGAAACCATAGTATTTAAATCGATGGAATCATAGATACATATTTCTTTATCTGTAATTGTAATATTAGGTAAAGGAGTTACGTTAACCTGTAAATCAATAGAATTAGAACAAAGGTTGGCATCGGTGTATGTATACGTAATGGTATGCGTACCAACACCTGCAGTTGATGGTGTAAAGGTCCCTGTGGTATTGACTCCAGTTCCACTGAAATCTCCTCCAGAAGGAGTTGCTATTAATTGCACAGCACTGGCATCAACACATAAATTATCTTGCGGTGTAAAAGTCAATGTAGGAGTGCTATTGACAGTAATAGTTGTGCTGTCGGTATTTTCACAGCCATTGCTATCGACATAGGTATACCTAATGTTGTGCGAACCAACTCCAGCAGTTGTAGGATTGAATTCTCCTGTATTGCTTACGCCCGTTCCACTAAATGTTCCGTTGATTGGATTTCCTGTTAATTGCACTGCATTCGCATCAACACATAATTCTGATTGTGCAGCAATACTTACAACAGGTAACGGGTTTACAACAACGTCTATAGATGCTGAATTTTGACAACCCTTGCTGTCTGTATAGTCGTAGGTAATGGTATGGGTACCCGCAGCAGCATCCGATGGAGTAAATAATCCCGTTGCATTGACACCTATTCCGCTAAAAGTACCTCCAGAAGGAGTTGCTATTAATTGAACGGCAGCAGCATCAATACATAAATCAGGTATGCTGGTAAAGTTGATGACAGGCAAAGGGTTTACTGTAATGTCAATAGTTGTACTTGCGTCGCAGCCATTGGCATCGGTGTAGTCGTAGCTAATAGTAAACGTACCCGCTAAGGAAATGCTAGGGTCAAATATTCCCGTTGCATTCACACCTGTTCCGCTAAATACACCCCCTGTTGGATTGGCCATTAACTGAACTGCTGCTGCATCGATGCATAAATCGGCTTGTGGTGTGATGCTTACATCTACAGATTTATTAACTGTAACACTAATAGAATCACTATTGGTACAAGAATTTCCATCAGTATATTCATAGGTAATTGTATGCGTACCAACACCCGCTGTTTGTGGATTGAAAAGTCCTGAAGTGCTAACACCTGTACCCGAAAAAGTTCCACCAGCTGGACTTGCTGTTAACTGTTCGCTAGGTGCTTCTATACAGAGTGCCGATTGTGGAGTCATCGAAATTACGGGTAAAGGGTTTACAGTAATTGTGATGTCTTTAGATTCTGTACAACCATTTGTATTTGTAAAGGTATAGTTGATGGTATTGTTTCCTAGCATGGCATCTGAAGCAGTAAAGATACCTGAAGCGGTCACTCCATTTCCTGAAAATGTTCCTCCAGCTGGCGTTACATCTATTTGAAAAGGCATAGCATCAATACACAAAGGACTGATACTGCTGAAGATAATTTCTGGAGCGGCATAGACAGTAATATCTGTGTTTGCAGAATTTTCACAGCCTTTCGGATCTGTAAAAGTATAGCTAATGGTATGTGTTCCTGGTCCTGCCGTACTAGGAGAAAAAACACCTGTTATGGGGTTGACGCCTGTTCCAGAAAAAGTTCCACCAGCTGGACTGGCCGTTAGTGTTACGTCTGTGGTGTTTTCACAAAGCGCACTTTGAGTATCTAAAGTGACAATAGGTAATGGATTTACGGTTAAGGTAAATTCATCTGTACAAACAATTCCATTGGTGGTAATTTTAATAAAATAAGTAGTTGTTTCTGTAGGTGAAACATCTAGTGTGCTCGTTTTATCTGGAAATAGTACTTCGGTAGCACCTTTGTAATAGCCCCATTCCACATCTGTAGTCCCCGTAAATTCAAACAAAGGCCATGAGTTTCTGTCAACGCTACTGTTTATTGCGTCGTTCCATTTAATACCGTTGCTACCAAATTCGAACTGTGCATAATCTTCTTCATTGCTAACACTGTTATTAGGAAAATCGTTTGGTTCATTGGTCGCCCAATTGCTATAAGATAGCGGAGTCCCGTCAATCCAATACCAGCCGCCGGCAGGTTCAGAAAAATCTGAAGCTGTTGCAATTTGTTTTAATCCTATCCATATGGAAATATTGTCATTTCCAACATGTCCTAAGCTTTGCAAAGCGTTGTATACATGCTGTTCTTCTGCTGTAGAGTTGATGATATACATGGAAGCACCTGCAAAAGTATCGCCCAATGCGTTTGCGGTTTCCCAAGGCATGGATTCTTTTTTAACAAAATAATGCGAATCTCCGAATGTTGTGATCAAGGTCAATTCCGGATTCTCATTCATAAAATCTTCGGCAGTTTTTGGAACCCCGTCTGTAGTCAGGGTAATAGTTTCGCCTTCACAAATTTCAGAAACACTAGATTGAATTTCAGGAGCAGATAAGAATACAGTTGTTTCAGTTCTAACATCCGTAACACAATTATTGGCATTTCTCAATTCAGCAAAATAAACCTGATTGTGGATTAGATTTTCAGTTGGAGCCAATTCTGTCCCGCCAGCATCACTTGTAAACCAGTGCAAGCTGTTTGCTCCTTGATTTTTTATTTTTAAATCGGCTATGGTAGGTATCGCTCCATCTGTAGCACAAAAAGTTTGAATAATATCTAAGATAGCTGGATTTGGAATTGCATAGACTTCGATATCAATGTCTATGGTGTTTTCACAACTAGCAGAGGTGCTATAGGTATACGTGATGGTATGAATTCCGGCCGTTGCGGTAACAGGCGTAAATAATCCTGTATTCGAAACACCAGCACCACTAAATATACCTCCTGCAGGACTTGCAGTTAATTGTACAGGTGTGTTATTTAGGCATAAAGGATCTTGAGGATTAAACGTTAAATCGGCAAAGGTGTTAACTGTTAATACGGCTGTGTCTGAAATAAGTCCACATGCATTTCCAACTTTGTTTAGTACAGCTCTATAATTAGCTTTAGACAGACTAGAATTTGTGTTAGAAAGAATCAATTCCTTCGTTGTTGTTCCTGAATAAGTAGCGTCATTTGTTAAATCATTCCATGAAATACCATCGGTACTAATTTGCCATTGAATGTCTGTTGTATTTGTGGTAATTGTAAATGTGGCGCGTTCAAATTCACAGATACTTTCGTCAATAGGTTGTGCTGTAATTTCTATAGGTGCGGCAATAATATAGGCATCATTAGGAGCAGTATAGCCATCTGAACCCGAAGTAACTTTTCCTTGAGAATTTACAATAGGACTGGCATTTCCTAAATAACCATTGTCGTTCACATCGGTAAAACCAGCTTCAATAACATCATTACAAGCGTCATCATCAGCATCGGTTTCAACAGCATTGGGTAGCAAGTCAGCATCTGTATCTGCAATGGTATAGTTTAAGATTCCATTATCTGCAACCGTTTCAAGGGCATTATGCAGTCCGTTGGCACCAAAATCTCCAACCACACCATCCACAATTCCATCGTTGTTTGCATCGGTTGCATTGGAGTTCGCTTCTTTTAAGTCATAAATTCCATCATTGTCGGAATCTAGGTCTAGATAGTCGTATAAAGTATCTGCATCTGTATCTACAATATTCTGTGATGATAGGGCAAAAATATCATACACACCATCACCATTAAGGTCAGCAGTATCAATAGAGCTTAGAATTTTTCCTGTTGCTTCGGTAATATCTGGAATTCCATCATTGTCCGAATCTGCGTCAAAATGATCTACGATACCATCGCCATCAGAATCCAATCCGATACAGTTTACGGTCATTTTAAACTTCGCTTTGTTACTTGTTGTGTCGGAGTTATTTCGGTAATTTATTTGAAATCCTTCTACCTGACTTGCACTAATGGCAAATGTACCCGAACCAAAATTCAGTGCGTTTTGGTTCATAACAAAACGTACTTCAAAAGCAGAAAAATGGGTAACACCACTTTCGTAAATTCCATCATAATTGGTGTCGACTAATAACTGGTTGTCTGGGTTGTAAATGGAAACCGTACTTTCATAGGGAACGGAAATAATAAAATTTTCGTCATTGGTGAGTCGTTCATCAGAATTTCCAGTAACAGCATATTCAAGTTTGATGTTTATAGGATTGTTAAAAGTCGTTTTGTAGGTGACTTCATTGGTAACTCCTGCTGGAGTGCTCATTACAAACGTACCTGTATTTGTTCCAGAAAATGGAGTTGTAGCAGCTGTGTTTTCGGTACTCACTTCTCCGGTAAAGGTATAGCCGCCTGTAAAACTTCCATTGGTTTCGTTGGATAAATCAAAATCATAAGAGCCTAAGGATTCGGTACAATTTAAAATACCATCGTTGTCATTGTCCAAATCAATTGCGTTCACAATACCATCGTTGTCAGAATCTTCGGGGCAATTGCTAACAGGAATATTGTCGGACCTTAAGGAGAAGGCACTACAAATGATTCTTCCTTCTACCTGATAATTTCCAGGTTCTGTAGGCACATAGCTAATACTTTTTGCACCAACAATTTCAACACCATCTTTGTACCATTGAAACTCATCATAAGAAGTCAGGGCATTCATAGAGAGGGTAACGTTTGGCAGACAGTTGGTTGTAACTCCGGCAGAAATGTCATAAAAAACTTCAGGCTTTATAGAGAAACCAGAATAGTAGCCACCAAAAGCAGCAGATCCATTGGTTCCAAAGGCAGCTACATAAACTTCTTCATCAGATAGCACACTTACATTTCCAGATAATCCTTCAATTAAATAAGTTACATAGTCTGTTTTTCCATTGACATCGGTTGGGCCGGTTACAGTAATTCCTCCACCTAACGCGGTAAAATCAACGCCATTTATTTTTAAGCCTTTATTTTTTTTTGCCAATACAGAAATACCTCCTGTAAATGTTTTGGTTCCAATGCTTTGAATCAAAGGAATATTGTCTACCTCTTTAGGTGTTTCACAATTTATAGGGGGGACAAAGAAAAGGCCGAGGTTTGCAGAGCTGTTTGTACCACCAACTGCTTGGTAGGCAAAAACATCTTTAGAGGTCCATACATATAAATTAGCCCCTGCGTTGGCACCATTAAATTTGTCACCTTCAATAGAATGGTATTCTCCGGCATTTAAAGTAGCTACCAAAGTACCTGAAATATTATCTCCATTTATATAGACTTCCGTATTGTCTTCATGGGCAACTATTATTGGATTTTCCATATCGTCCAATCCAAAGGCACGGGTAAAAATATATTCGTTACCAATTCTTTCTGTAGGAACAATTTGATCAAAACCATAATCTCTTCCGCCTCCACTTTCTGAGGTAGAGCCATTGGCAGAACCACAAGAAACGGCAATATTTTTATTAGAAGTAACGAGTGCTCCAATAAATCCGTCTAGGTTGTCTGCGCTATCTCTCGTTCTAACGGCAAAAACAATACTTTGACCGCTATTTAAGCTTAGCAAAGCAGGGGGGATGTTTATAAAACTTATACCTGGAGGTAAATCATCAATGTTTACAATTGTGTTATTTTCAGTTGCCATAATGGAAATAAAAGACAAAGAAGATACGGGGTTGTTTGGGTTGTTAAAAGCGCCAGTTCGAAATTCTTTACCGAGTCCTGCAAGACCTTTACTAACCAGTGCACCTGCTTGGGATCCATTACCCCCATTAACTTTTACGGTAACATAGACCAAATCATCGGCTTCTATTATATAACCTTTGTCTGAAAACCGTCTGAAGGTTTTATTTTCATCTATAAAAAGTTGTGTGTCTCCTCCGCTCCCAATACTGTGTACATATGGATTGTTTTTAGAGGCTGTTCCAGTAATGGTTGTACCACCAACAGCAATAATTCTTATGGGAACATCTGTTGTACTGGGTGTAGAAATATATAGATATTGATCTTGAGGTGTCGCATTAGGTTCAATACTAGTAGTTAAGGGCGGAATATAGTGTGTTTTACTAAACTGTGCGCTAACTGGGGTAATGAATGCTGTAAAAAGCAATAGTAAGAAAAACTTGAGTAGGGTATATTTCATTTTTCGGTATGAATCAAGGTTTAAAAATAAACAATTCGCTTTTAATATCTATGAAGATTATTAATTAACTGAAGAGGAAAGCAATTTATTGTTTATTGGACACTAAAAAAGAGTTTTAGTTTAAAGAATTGTTTAAATTTGAGTTATAAGAAAAGCAGATTTGATTTATGGAGGAAAAATTAATTTCAAGAAAAAAACCTAGTTTTTTAATCAGTAAAAAACTGAATAAATACCTGACAAAATATAGTAGAAATGTAGTAATGCCTATTTTTTATGAAGATTTACTTCGGTATTCTGGAGCCATAGAAGTTTATGATAAGTCGGGAGAGGATACTTTGTGGTTGCGTGTTTTTTACCCGGAGTTTGAACGCGAAGAAATAGAAAGAAGTTTAAAGAAAATTTATACGATTTTGCATGCCGATGGAAGTGATAGTTCTATTCCTTTTTTGAATGTTGATGAAATTGATTATTGCACATTTGGAAATTCAAAACCATTTAGAATTAAAATTAGAAATATTCTGAACGACAATTATATGTACATGTATATCAAAGTAGCGGATGCTTCAAGAGTATATGGCTTAGAATTAGAACATTTATTGTCGCCAGACAGGATTAATTTTTTGGTGTATAAAAATACTTTGGTAGAAGGACATATTCAAGGGATACCTGGCGATGTGTTTATGAATGAAGGCTATGAACATTTTTCTTCAAGAGATCAAAAACAATTATCCAAAGAATTTGTGAAATTTAATGAACGAAGCATTATTCGTTTGCTAGGGGATATGCGTTCTTACAATTATGTAATTGTACCTACGCACGATTTTGATCAGGTGCAGTATCGTATTAGGGCTATCGACTTTGATCAGCAATCTTATGAAGGGAAGTTCAAAGTGTATATGCCACAATTTTTAAAAGAGAACAATAGTTTTGTGAGCATGGTTCACGATAATTTGCGCGAAGAATCTATTGAACAATATAAAATAGAGGAAAGATCAGCTATTTCAAAAAGGATTTTAAGAGTTCAAAATAGAATAAAATCCTTGTTAGAATGTATGGCAGAAGATAAAATTTCTACCGATAAAAAAGTGAAAATGTTGCGTAAGGAATTGTTTGAATACACCAAAGATGTCAAGTTTAAAAAATGCAATTCTATGGGGAGTATTTTAAAAGTAGCTTTTGAATTTGTGGTTCGTAATTATGAAAATGTCAACCATTATGTAGTGCATTAGTCTGACATATTTTTTATTTTACACTAAACACTAAACACTAAACACTAAACACTAAACACTAAACACTAAACACTAAACACTAAACACAGTTCCTGTTTAAAATTTTAGTAAAAATCTGGATCTATATCATCGATGTTGTCAAACTCATCAAATCCATCAGCGTCACCAAACTCGTTTAATCCATAAGGATCGTCGTCATCTGTTTTTCTAGAGGCTTTGAATTCTTTTTCAGGGGCTTTTTCAGGAATGTCTCCAATAGAAAGAATCAGTTTTGGTAGTTCGTCTTCCGTTGTTTCAGTTACTTCAATAAGCTCAACAAAGAAAGTCCATAGTTCTAAAAAGTCGTATACATAAATTAGCTTTTCACCGCTGTCTTCAATATTCTGATCTATGGTTGTTGTGTCCATAGCCAAAGCACCAGGGGTGTCGTCCATAGAAATCAAAGGTATTTCTTCACCTTGATTCCAGTCATCATCTGTTCTGTAAAAAGAAGCCATTTGCTGTCCGTTAAAACCAAAAACGTTGGTGATTGTTTTATGTAAATCTTCCAAAGTTTTGCTTCCATCGATAGCAATTGTTCTAATTACATCTTCTTTTACATCTAAAACAACTCTAATTTTAAAAACCATGATTCCAAGTAAATTATTAGCTGCAAAAATAAACTTTAGTATTTAATAAATATGTATTTTTATGCTCCAAAGGAGAAAAAAATAATGACAAAATCACAGAAGCTTGATTTAGCGAATGCTATCAATAAAAATACCTTAATGGAAACGTTGGGTATTGTATATACAGATTTAGGCGAAGATTTTTTAGAAGCAACGATGCCTGTTACATCAAAAGTACACCAACCTATGGGGTTATTGCATGGTGGGGCAACTGTAGCTTTGGCAGAAAGTGTGGGGAGTGCAGCCTCTCATTTATTTGTAGATAATAAGAAATTTATTGTAAAAGGAATTGAAATTACTGCGAATCATTTAAAAAGTAAAAAATCGGGTATTGTGACTGCAAGAGCTTCTTTATTGCACAAAGGAAGAACTACACATCTTTGGAAAATTGAAGTAAAAGACGAAGAAGGACAATTGATTTCTTTTTGCAAATTAACCAATATTGTTTTGCCTAAAACAAAATAAAATATTTCAGATTGTCAACCATCCTTTCCTTATTTGCTAAGCTGACAGAGGCCCATACAAACAAGTTGCCTTTTGTCGCTTTTAGAAAACCAAACAGTATAAATGTAGAAGCGTTTTTTCAAAAAGATACTTTGCTACATAAAGTTGAAACTTTTAAAGAAGAAGGTTTTGTTTTTGCACCTTTTGATGCTAACAAAACGGCTTATGTGTTGCAAGTCGATACAGCTATTTCAGCAACATATGATTTTACAATAATAACGGATCATTCCTCAACTAACGAAAGTCTTGCAGCGGAAAAAGCACATATAGAATTGGTAAAAGACACCATTTCGTTTTTAAAAGAAAATGACATTTCTAAAATTGTGGTTGCTAGGCCAAAAGAAGTTTCCCTAAACTCTAATTTTATAGCTGTTTTTCAACAATTATTGACAAAATATCCAACAGCGTATGTGTATGTTTGGTACCATCCAAAGATAGGTTTGTGGTTAGGAGCAACGCCAGAAACTTTGGTGGAAATTAAACAAGGAAACTTTAAAACCATGTCATTGGCGGGTACACAAAAATTTGAAGGATCTGTGGATGTTCAATGGGGAGAAAAAGAATTAGAGGAGCAACAAATGGTAACGGATTATGTGTTGTCCAATTTAAAAGAAGTCACCAACAGCTTAGCGCATTCAACGGTTAAAACTGTAAAAGCGGGTTCTTTGTTGCATTTAAAAACAGATATTACCGGTGAATTGAAAAAAGAATTCTCCTTAGAAAAATTGATAAAAACCTTGCATCCAACTCCTGCAGTATGTGGGTTTCCAAAAGAATTGGCAAAAGACTTTATTTTAAAAAATGAAGGTTTTGATCGTTCCTATTATACCGGTTATTTAGGTGCGTTTAACAGGAATAATTGCTCTAGCCTTTTTGTGAATTTACGTTGTATGGAAGTTGTAAATACCCAAACGGTCCGTTTGTATGTTGGGGGCGGAATTACAGCAAAAAGTGATCCTAGAAATGAATGGCTAGAAACTGTTGCCAAAACACGAACCATAGAAAGTAGTCTTTAATTTTTAGGAATGCTTATCAAGCATGTGTTTTAGAGTGTTTTTGACCAATTTTTCTAAAATTGTAAGGTCAATATCTTCTAGCTTTTTTAGGTACAAACAAGATTTTCCGGTTTTATAAGTTCCTAATTGCTGCATCAATTCTTCGTTTGGTTTAAAACCACACATTATATATAAGGTCAAGTTCGTTTTTCTAGGTGAAAAGCCCACAAGCATCGAATCACCCTCTCTGCCGCTGTCATATTTGTAATGATAGCTGCCAAAACCAATAATACTTGGTCCCCACATAACCGCTTTGTATTCGGTCCATTTTTCCATGAGTGCTAGTATTTTAAAAGCATCAATTTTTATTTTTTCGTGTTCAATGTTTTCTAAAAAGGCTAGAACATTTAATTTGTTAGGAATAGTTTTCATGGTTTACACAGAAGTTAGAGTCTATAAAAAGTAAAATATGCAAGCGCAGGTTTACCCAAATATACACGATTTATTCGTAGTTTTACAACTTGAAATTTGACAGGTTTGTCTTTATGAAATATCCAAAAAATGAATTAGCACAGTTGGTCATTGCCTCATGCATTGCCAATGGTGTTAAAGATGTTGTAATATCTCCCGGATCCAGGAATGCCCCATTAACAATAGGTTTTACCCAGCACCCCGACATACAAACATTTAGTATTGTAGACGAGCGTTGTGCTGCTTTTGTGGCACTAGGAATGGCACAACAAAAGAAAAAACTGGTGGCCTTAGTTTGTACTTCGGGTTCGGCATTGTTAAATTATTATCCAGCCGTGGCAGAAGCTTTTTATAGTGATCTACCCTTGCTTGTGATTTCTGCCGATAGGCCGGCACATTTAATTGATATAGGAGATGGGCAAACCATTCGCCAAAAAAATGTATTTGAAAACCATTCGTTGTGCAATGCCAATTTAACAACAGGCGATTTTGAGGAAAATAAACAAAAGTTAGAAGACGCGATTACAATTTGTACAAAGCAAAAAGGTCCTGTTCATATCAATGTGCCTTTTGATGAGCCTTTGTATGAAACGGTACCAGAAATACTCACAGTTGCTAAGAAAGAAAAAAGAGAAAAACCTTTGTCTTTTTTAGACGAAAAACCTTTGGATGTTGAGGAGTTGCAAGGTTATGCGGATATTTGGAATGCAGCCAAAAAGAAAATAGTATTGGTAGGGTCTCATTTTCCTGATGATTTATTGCAAACACAGATGAATCATTTGATGAAAGATCCATCGGTGTTACTTTTTACCGAAACCATCTCAAATCTTTCAAATAGCAAGGTCATTAATAATATAGATCAATTGTTATTTCCCTTGTCGGATAAAGAATTAGAAGATTTACAACCCGATATTTTAATTACTTTAGGAGGTTTGGTTGTTTCAAAAAAAATAAAACAATTTTTACGAAAATACCAACCAGCGGCACATTGGCATATTTCGGCTAAAACAAGTTTGAATTCATTTCACTGTTTGACCCGTCATTTTGAAATTTCAGCACAGTTATTTTTTAGTCAGTTTTTCTTTTTGACTAAGCCGAAGACTAGTACCTATCAAGAAAAATGGTTGGAGGTGAAAAAGCAGCGCAAGTTAGCACATGCTGAATATGTAAAAAACGCACCCTATTCAGATTTTAAAGTTTTTGATGCAATTCTAGAATCTCTTCCAAAAAAAAATATGCTGCAGTTAAGCAATAGTTCAGTTATTCGATATGCCCAATTATTTGATGTAGCTCCTAGTTTGGAGGTTTTTTGCAACAGAGGAACAAGTGGCATTGACGGAAGTACTTCCACAGCAATTGGTGCAGCTATGAGTAGAAATAAACAGACTGTTTTTGTAACAGGAGATGTCAGTTTTTTTTATGATAGCAATGCATTGTGGAACCAATATATTCCGAAAAATTTTAGAATAATTTTATTGAATAATAGTGGCGGTGGAATTTTTAAATTTATTCCAGGTCCACAAAAATCAGGTTCATTAGATTATTTTGAAACGCCGCATGAATTAAATGCAAGTCATTTATGTGCCATGTATGGAATTGGGTATGATTTGGCTGTAACAGAGGAAGAATTAACTGTATCTTTGCAAAACTTTTATGCAGATACAAACAGTGCAAAACTGTTGGAGATAAAGACTCCAAGTCAAATTAACGATGTTGTATTGAAAGAATATTTTAAAAGTTTAAGTTGAAATTATGGATTTAGAAATTGGAGAACAAGTTGATTTAGTAATAGGAAGATTTACAAACGTAGGTATTAGCGTTTTGGTAAATGGCGAATATGAAGGTATGTTGTATAAAAACGAAGTTTTTAAACGAGTACGTGAAGATCAAAAAATAACTGGTTTTGTGAAATTTATTCGTGAAGATGGGAAACTTGATATTTCCCTGCAACCTATCGGATTCCTTAATAAAATTGGAGAAAACGAAAATGCGATTTTGGAAAAATTAAAATCGTTGGACGGTGGGTTTATTGGTTTAAACGATAAAAGTAGCCCCGATGATATTAAGTATCATTTTAAAATGAGTAAAAAATCTTTTAAAAGTGCAATTGGCGGACTTTACAAAGCAAAGTTAATTGTCATTTCTAGCAAAGGAATTCATTTAACAGAAGACGGCGAATAATTTCGTTGTCTTCTTAGTTTTCAGTTTCATTGCTGCTTTCATCTCCTGTGTTTTCAGTTGCTGAAGAAGTTTCATCTGTGTCTTCACTTTCTGTAGCATCTATACTTTCATCCAAATTTTCATCGGATTGTTCCGAAGCAGCTTTTGCTTCTTGCTGCAATTGCAATTGCTTGTCGGCAATACGTTTGATGTTTTTAAAGAATCCTAAAGAATAAGGAGAATCTTCAGGTATTTTTCGGTATCCTTTTTTATATGCCAAAAGTGCTTCTCTATAATCTTCTTTCTTTTCATAATACATTCCTAAATAATAATCACCTAATTCATCTTTTGGAAAATATTTTAAAGCCAAGTCGCTTAGCTTTTTTAGGTAGGTACCATTTTCTTTTTCCATGACCAAAGATTCAATGGCAATAAAATCATCTTTTCTGATGGGAACTTTTTTACCAAAAAGGTATTCTATATACTCATATTTGTAAAGTAAATATTCAATGGCAGCTTGTGGTGTCAAATATTCAATATTTTCTTTGAATTCTTCTTCAGAAATAGGAGAGTAGGTGGTAAAAATAAAATCGATAGCACTGGCAATACTCTGTGGAATAGCGACAATTTTTGATGAATTTTCAAAAGCTTCAAGTTTGTATTTAAAGTAATTGTTTTTCAATTGACTTAAACCCAAATCCACATCAAGTATGGTTTCCTTTACTTTTTCTTTGGTATGTTTTCCTAATGAAAGGTAATAGTAAAAATCTCTACCACCTAAGCCTTCTGCATAGGTTTTTATATAGTCAGGCATGTCTGGCGCATAGTAGGGATTAATGTTTATATAAGCATTGAATAAAGGTCTTTTTTCAAGTAGGAAATAGTTGTTAAAATTGGCCGTAATTTCGTTTCCGATGATCGTATAAAAATTTGAAATTCGGTAGTATTTTTCAATAAATGGAACAAGTTCAGCACCAATATATTTAAAAACATTCATACTAGAATTTGTCGGGTAGCTATTCATCATATTGTACCCGTAATCACGTTCTTTAAATTCTTCAATATCTTGAGAAACTCCCACAATTATTTGTTCAGGAATCAAACCTTTTTTTGCATATAATTTTGAAATTCCTACATAAGAATCAAATAAATCACCTTCATCCAAAACAATGGTAAGTGGGTATTTAAATTTGTCGTTTTCAAAGTAATTTTCAGGAATGTATAATTTAACTTCTTTGATCTCATTTAAAATGGCTGAATTCACATCTCTTTTTATAATGTCTTGCGCAAAACTAAAGCTGAAAACAAAGAAAGAATAGAGGAAAAGAAGTGGGTTTTTCATTATGGGGTATTAAATAATTTATTCGAATGTACTAATTTTTTTAGTTTTTTCAATAGTTATATATTTACATCGAATTAAAAATAACAATATGGAGCAAGCAAAATGGGTATCTGTAAAACCTTCTCAACATTTAGGAGAAGAGTATCAGGATATTACCTATAAAAAATCAGGGAATACCGCTAGAATTGCATTTAACCGACCAAACGTAAGAAATGCATTTAGGCCAAGAACAACCTCTGAATTATACGACGCTTTTTACGATGCTCAGGAAGATAACGACATTGGCGTGGTATTATTGTCTGCTGAAGGACCGTCAACAAAAGATGGCGTTTATTCTTTTTGTTCAGGAGGAGATCAAAATGCAAGAGGCCATAAAGGATATGTAGGAGAAGACGGAAGTCACCGATTAAATATATTAGAAGTACAACGTTTGATTCGCTTTATGCCAAAAGTTGTCATTGCTGTAGTGCCAGGATGGGCTGTTGGTGGTGGACATAGTTTGCATGTGGTTTGTGATTTGACTTTGGCAAGTAAAGAACATGCTATTTTTAAACAAACAGATGCCGATGTAACCAGTTTTGATGGTGGTTATGGTTCTGCCTATTTGGCCAAAATGGTAGGGCAGAAAAAGGCACGTGAAATTTTCTTTTTAGGAAGAAATTATTCAGCTCAAGAAGCGTTTGAAATGGGAATGGTAAATGCTGTAATTCCTCATGAAGAATTAGAAGCTACAGCTTACCAATGGGCACAAGAGATTTTAGAAAAATCGCCTACCTCTATTAAAATGTTGAAATTTGCTATGAATTTAACCGATGACGGTATGGTAGGACAACAAGTTTTTGCCGGAGAAGCTACGCGTTTGGCATATATGACCGATGAGGCCAAAGAAGGTAGAAATGCTTTTTTGGAAAAAAGAAAACCGAATTTCGATAAAAAATACATCGTATAATCAATGCTTAAAGAGAAAGTAAGAAATATTTTTTTTGCTTTTAACACATATATATGAAACCACAAATAGTTACATTTTTAATAAAGTGTCCCGATCAAAAAGGGATTATTGCAAAACTGACACATTTTTTCTTTCAAGAAGGCTTTAATATCATAAGCTCTCAACAGTATACAAACTCAGAATCGAAAAAGTTTTTTATGCGAATTCGCTGTGCTTCTGATGCTACAGTGTTGTTAAGTAAAGAACAATTGCACGAACGTTTTTCTAGATTGGCCCAAGCGTATCAAATAACTTGGAGTGTAGATTTTGGTAGAAAAAAACAAAAAGTAGCCATATTGGTTTCACATACCAGCCATAATTTATACGATTTGTTGCATAGGAACAAAGAGGGGAAATTGAACTGTGAGGTAGCTATGGTTGTGAGTAATCATGAGAAATTAAAACCTATTGCAGATATGTTTGGAATTCCTTTTTATTACCGACCGGTAACCAAAGAAACAAAGGAAACACAAGAAGCAGAACTGATTCGTTTATTTGATGAGCAAGGAATTGATTTGTTAGTGATGGCGCGTTATATGCAAATATTATCGTCTGGTTTTATCAAACATTTTGAAAATAGAATTATCAATATACATCATTCTTTTTTACCGGCATTTCAAGGAGCCAACCCTTATAAGAGAGCTTATGAAAGAGGTGTGAAATTAATTGGAGCTACGGCACATTATGCTACAGAAGATTTGGATGAAGGGCCAATTATTGAACAAGGAGTAGAACGTGTTACGCATGAAAGCACCCCAAATTCGTTGAAGAAAATTGGAGCAGATATAGAGACGCTAGTTTTGGCAAGAGCGGTGAACAGTCATTTAAACAATCAAATTATTGTGGATGGAAACAAGGCGATTGTTTTTCCTGAAACAGGAGAATAATAGGAGCTATGAAAATAATTTGTATCGGGCGTAATTATGCCAAACATATTGAAGAATTGGAAAATGAAAGACCGGATGAACCGGTGATTTTTTTAAAACCAGATTCCGCTATATTGCCAAAGAAAATGCCTTTTTTTATTCCAACCTTTACAGAGGATGTGCATTATGAAGTTGAGGTTTTGGTGAAAATTAACAAAGTAGGAAAACATATCAGTACTAAATTTGCTCATAAATATTACGATGAAGTCGGTTTGGGAATTGATTTTACCGCTAGAGATATTCAAGCAAAATGCAAAGAGAAAGGTTTGCCTTGGGAAAAAGCAAAATCTTTTGATGGAAGTGCCGTGATTGGAAATTTTTATCCAAAGGAAAAGTTTACGTCTATGGAAGATATGTCTTTCAGTCTACGTAAAAATGGGGAGTTCGTTCAGCAAGGAAATACCAATAGTATGTTGTGGAAAATTGATGAACTGGTGGCCTATGTTTCACAATACTTCACCTTAAAAAAAGGAGATGTTATTTTCACAGGAACTCCTGCAGGCGTTGGTGCTGTAAAAGAAAATGATGTGTTGTTGGGGGTGTTAGAAAATGAAACAGCATTTGAAATAAAGGTAAAATAAGAACAGAATATCAATAAAATAAGGCAGCCATCTGATGAGATGGCTGCCTTTTTATGTACTAGGGGGAATGTTTCTCTATGAATTGTATTTGTTTTCAAGTGTGTCCCATTTTTCTGAAGCTTTGGCATAACCTTGGTTTTTAGATTTTAACAACCATTGCAATCCTTTTTGTTTGTTCTTTTTAGTTCCTTTTCCTTCTAAGTATAGCGTAGCTAAATAATATTGTGCTTCTGATATATTTTGTGCTGCCGCTTTTTTAGCCCAATAAAAGGCTTTGCTATTATTTTTTTTGACTTTGTAGCCCCTTAAATAAATTCTTACCAAATTTAGTTGTGCCTTGGCATAGCCATTTTCACCTGCTGCTTCCATAAATGAAATGGCTTTTGACATATTTTGTGCTACCGTACGTCCGTGAAAATAATTTTCTCCAATGTTGTATTGGTTTACTGCCATGTTTAGATCGGTTGTGTCTGTTTTCGAATTTTGTGCAAAACCACTCATCGAAATAATTGTCATAAAAATTGCTAAGGTTTTTGATAGATACATGTCTGTTGTTTTTTAAGATTGATACGGCAAATATAGCAACTTAAAATAGTACTATGCAAAAACATAGTACTATTTTGTTTGTTTTTTAACATAATATTAAGATTTGTGAATTTTGTTGTTTAGCAATTTTATATAACAAAAACACCCCATTAACCTAGTGTTAATGGGGTGTTTTATAAGATTTCTCTGAGGGTACTATTTATTTTTCATAAATAGCGTTGTACAAGTCTTTGTAAATTTCTTTGATTACTTTCCTTTTCATTTTTAAAGTAGGGGTCAGGTGACCGCCATCAATACTCCATTCATCTGGGGTTAATTTAAATCGTTTGATTTGTTCCCATTTCCCGAAATTTTTATTGCAAGCATCAATTTCTTGTTGAATGCGTTCAATCACTTTTGGATTGTTGCAAATACTTTCATTGTCATTATCTATGGATAGATTTTTTATGTCCTCCCAGTCTCTGATAAAGTCAAAATTAGGTTGAATCAGTGCCGCTGGCATTTTTTCGCCTTCGCCAATGACCATAATTTGTTCTATAAATCGAGATTGTTTTAATTCGTTTTCTAATAAAGCTGGAGCCACATATTTTCCTCCAGAAGTTTTAAACATTTCTTTTTTTCGATCGGTTATTTTCAAAAATCCATCTTCTGAAACCTCACCTATATCTCCCGTATGGAAATAGTCGCCTGACATGACGGAGTCTGTTTTTTCTTGATCTTTGTAATAACCTAACATTACATTGGGCCCTTTGACAAGAATTTCCCCGTCTTCGGCTATTTTTACTTCAACATTGTCAATCATTCTTCCAACGGTTCCTACTCTAATTCCATAATTAAAAGGACAGTTTACAGAGATGACAGGAGAAGTTTCTGTCAATCCGTACCCTTCTAGTATAGGCATTCCGGCTGCTGAAAATACACGGATCAAACGATGTTGAAGCGCGGCAGAACCAGAAACTAAAGTACTTATATTTCCTCCCAAGGCTTCTTTCCATTTGCTGAAAATTAATTTTCTGGCAATTCGAAGTTTAAATTCATACCACCATCCATTTTGGCTATACGGCTCAAATTTTAATCCTAGGTCTACCGCCCAAAAGAAGATCATTTTTTTAATACCAGTTAATTCAGTCCCCTTGGCTACAATTTTATCATAAACCTTTTCGTACAACCTAGGCACGGCCGTCATAATATCAGGCTTAATTTCTTTTAAATTATCACTTATTTTATCGGAGGATTCTGCAAAATAAATTTCGATTCCACAATATTGGTAGAGGTATAAAATAATTCTTTCAAATACATGACATACAGGTAAAAAGCTCAAGGCTTTTGCTTCTCCTTTTCTTAACGGTACTCGCGGTGTACTGTCAATTACGTTGGATACAAGATTTTTGTGCGACAACATAACACCTTTTGGTTTTCCGGTAGTTCCCGAAGTGTAAATAATGGTGGCTAGGTCGTTTGGTTTTACTGCTTTTTTTCGTGTTTCAACTTCTGTTTGTAAACTTTCGTCTTCGCCAAGTGTCAAAACTTCTTTCCAATTCAATTCTCCAGGAATCTCATCAAAAGTATACACTGCTTTTAATTGAGTGTTTCCTTTTATTTGATTTAATTTTTCTAGGATAGAACTATCGGAAACAAAACAGTAAGTAGCTTCGGAATGATTTAAAATATATTCATAATCTTCTTTACAAATTGTAGGGTAAATAGGGACATTTTGTGCACCTACTTGTAAAACACCCATATCCATTACATTCCATTCCGTTCGATTTGTGGTAGAAATAACGGCAATTTTATCGTTGGGTTGAATGCCTAGTTTTAATAAGCCACGGCTAATTTTGTTAAACTGTGCAATATATTCTTCAGAAGAAACACTGATCCACTCATTTCCATATTTGGTGGTAAAGGCTTTTTGAAGATTGAATTTTTCCAATTGGTAGTAGGGAAAATCAAATAATAAGGATATATCTTTCATAAGTAATAAGTCAGTTTACGACCATTTTTAATTAACATAGGTTAATGCAAAATAGCGAATAAAATAAGAAATAACAATATAGGAAAAATTATTTGTAGATCGTTGTTAAAAATAAGGACTCAAAAGCATTCATTTTTCCTTAATACATAGTCTTTAGAAATAACAAACCTTACAAAAGATAAAGGGGAGTTGCACTTGCAATAGTACTTTTTTTAGGGAAATAAAACAGACAAATCTTCTTGTTAAAAGGAATTACAATATCTTTGTTTGCTAAATAATTTAGGTATGCAATCTTATAAAAAATCAGAACCAGGTACAAAAAACAAAAAAACAAAAGTCACGATGGTTTCTGCTTTTAAAAATATTATTTGGCCACGTAGAAATTTGGTTTTTATTGGATTGGTCTTAATTGTATTCAGTCGCTTGTCAAGTTTGGTTTTACCATGGAAAACAAAAGTTTTATTGGATGAGGTTATTCCTAACAAGAATTTTGATGAATTGTACAACTTATTGTTTTTAGTGGCAGGTGCTATATTGATCCAAGCGGTGACTTCTTTTTTATTGACAAAAATTTTAAGTGTTCAAGCACAATTTTTAATTTCAGAATTACGTGCGCAGGTACAAAAGAAAGTGTTGTCTTTGCCAATTAGTTTTTTCGATAATGCGAAATCAGGTGCTTTGGTTTCTAGAATTATGAATGATGTGGAAGGGGTTCGAAATTTAATAGGTACGGGTTTGGTACAGCTAGTTGGTGGAACTATAACCGCAGTTATTTCTTTGATCCTTTTGATAAAAATTAGCTTGTCAATGACGCTTTTTGTCTTAGTTCCTGTAGGAATTTTTGGTGTAGTAGCATTAAAAGCTTTTGCTTATATACGCCCCATTTTTAAAGTCCGTGGAAAAATTAATGCGGAAGTAAATGGAAGGTTGACAGAAACTTTGGCAGGTGTTAGAGTAATCAAAGCATTTAATGCAGAAGCCCAAGAAAATTTGGTTTTTGAAAAAGGTGTCGATTTGTTGTTTCAGAATGTGAAAAAGAGTTTAACAGCTACTTCATTAATGACCAGTACCTCTACTTTTTTATTGGGAATTGCTTCTACTGGAATTATGGGAATTGGGGGGTATAAAATTATGATTGGCGAATTAACTACCGGAGATTTTTTATCATTTACCTTGTTGTTAGGATTTATGATTGCACCAATTGTACAAATGAGTAATATTGGAAGTCAGTTAACAGAAGCTTTGGCAGGTTTAGATAGAACTGAAGAATTGATGAACATGCAAGCGGAGGATGAAGATGAAAATAGAGATATTGCCCTAGAAAGCCTGAAAGGTGATTTGGAGTTCAAAGACGTTTCTTTTGCTTATGAAGAAGACAAAGATGTATTACATAATATTAGCTTTACGGCGCCTTCTGGTTCTGTAGTGGCTTTGGTAGGAAGTTCAGGTTCTGGGAAATCGACCATTGCGGGTTTGTCGGCAACCTTTTTAAATCCGAAATCGGGATGTATTACTATAGACAAACAAGATTTGTCAAAAGTGCAGTTGAGTAGTTTTAGAAAACATTTGGGTGTGGTTTTACAAGATGAATTTTTGTTTGAAGGAAGCATTCGAGAAAATATTTTATTTCCAAGACCCAATGCCACGGAAACGCAATTGAAAGAAGCTGTAGCAGCGGCGTATGTCAATGAATTTACAGATCGTTTTGAAAATGGTTTGGATACGATGATTGGTGAAAGAGGCGTGAAATTGTCTGGGGGACAAAGACAGCGTATTGCCATTGCAAGAGCTATTTTGGCAGATCCTAAAATTATTATTTTAGATGAAGCGACTTCTAATCTAGATACGGAAAGTGAAGTGTTGATTCAAAAAAGTTTGGCACAACTAACCAAAAATAGAACCACCATTGTTATTGCCCATCGATTGAGTACCATTCGAAAAGCAGATCAAATATTAGTAATTGAAGGTGGCCAAATTGCCGAACGTGGAACGCATGACGAATTGATTGCTGCTGAAGGACGCTATTTCGACTTGTACACCTATCAAGGAAAAATTTAAACTTATTTTCTGTAGGAATAGCAGAGCGATCGGCTTTGTATTCCTATAAAAAAGGATGCTGTTTTATTCTTAAAATGACAATTCAAGATTTTTTCAATAAATTAATTTTTAATAATTCGTAAAGAAATGGTCTTTTCTTTTCCTGGAATTTTTAAGATATACAAACCTGTACCTAGTTCTGAAATATTTAGTTGAACACCTTGCGCTGTTCCCTTTTGCACCAATTTTGCATCGAAAGCATAGATCTCATATTCAAAATTTTGGACATCGTAATTTAAAATTTCAATAAAATCTACTGCCGGATTAGGATAGACAAGTGGTAGGGTTGAATTGAGGTTAAAAACTACTTTCGATTCTTCACTACAGGCTAAATCTAAATATTCTTGTAAATCTTCTTTTCTATGTTTGCTCTCGTAATACAAAGACTTTGATTTGTTCAGCAATTCACAGGCCTGCGCATATTTTTCAGTTTCATAAAAAACAACCCCCAAGTTGCGCATGGCAAAAGAATTTTCTTTATTGATACTTAGGGCATCTTGTAAATCTTGAATCCCTTTTTCAGTTTCTCCTAATTTATGGTACAGCAATCCTCGGGTAGTTCTTAAATCTCTTTCAGGCTGTCCAATTCCAAGTCGGTACAAACTTTTTTCATTTTTAAAAGCAATTTGAGTGTGTTCCATGGCCTCTTCATACTTCCCTAAATCGGAATAGGTAATTCCTAAAACCCAATGAGCAAAAGAATGATTGGGGACCATTTCAACAGCTTTGTTTAAATAGGCAATTCCCAAATCGTAGGAACCATTCATGGCTAAATAGGAGCCAAGGTTGTGAAATAAACGGCTTTGTTTTGGCGACGCTTTAATAGCCTTATGCTTGTATTGAATGGCATGATTTTCCATATCATACAAACCATAAATTCCCCCAAGTCGGTCGTAAATGGCAGCGACTACCTTATGGTATTTTTTATTTTTTTCTGGTGAATATTTTGCAACAATTCGTTCCAATATTTTTAGTTCATGAAGTGCTAAAGAATTATTTCCTAATTTATTTCGAAGACTTGTTCTAGTAAAAATGAGACCAAAGTTTTTTTCGCCGTTGGTTATTCTTTTATTTATTGACTTTAAAGATGCTAAGGCCTTTTTGTTTCTTTCTTCGGTTTTGGTAGAAAAGGCCAAAATATGATCGGTTCTTTCTACTAATTTTCCTTGGCTAAAAATCCATTCGGTGGTTAAATTTCCTTTGTCGTTGTATTGTTTAAAATGACCGTCAAATCTTCCCTCTTTATAATAAAGGATTTCATTTAAATTCCCCGATTTATGATAGGTTTTTAGACTGTCTATGAGTTGATCATCACCATACCACTTAATCCTTGCAGCTTTGCCATCTTTGTAAAAATTTGTTTTGATTAAATCTTTAGGAATTGCATCATCGCTGAAATTTTGTGCAAGTAGTGTGCTAGTTAGTAAAAGAGTGAAAAGAATACAATAGGGTTTAAACATCGCTTTTTTTTTGTCAAGATACTTCTTTTTAACCTAGTACAATAGGTATTTGTTTTTGAAACAGTTGTTTCAGTCTCAATTGTTTTCGATATCACTAATATGATGCTCTAATGCTTTTACGGATATTTGAATTTCAACAATTAATACAGAAAGCGAAACAATTAATAAAAGCAGTGCCAATCCAAAAGTCCAGTTGGCCAAGGTGTTTAGTTCAATATAAATTAAAAACATGGTAACCACGCAAAGTAACAAACTGCTAATACCAAATATTTGCATGGCTCTGGTAAGGTACAAGCGTTGTTTGATGTTTTTTATTTGTTTGATTAAAACAGAATCTTTGTTTTGCAAATATTTGTCGTGCAAACTCCTAACCACAGTGGCATAAGCTAAAAACCGATTGGTGTAGGCCAACATAATTAAAGAGATGGCTGAGAATAATAAAGCAGGGGTTGTTAATGTAAGTTCTTTCATAAAAAATAAGCATGTATTGTTTTACGAATGTAGTAAATCTAGTTGATGTTACTTTTACTTATCGGAGCAAGTGTTCTTTCAGTTTTTTATTTTTGAAGAACAGCATTTAGTTTTTCCCATATTTTATTATGAAATTCTACCGGTACTAAGGTCGTACTCGGATCTTCACCCATACGGATTACAACTAAATTTTGACTAGGAACGATGGCTACAAACTGCCCATTTTTACCCATTCCTGCAAATAAATCATCAGGGGCATTTGTTGCTAAACTCGTAGGAAATGTTTTTGAGATTCCAGGAAGCGCAATTTTATTTTTTCCATTCAACCACCACAAATAGCCATAGGAAGGATTTAAGTTTTGTGAACTTGCGGTCATTTCAAAGAAAAAGTCATTTTTATACAAGGCTTCGGTATTTTTCCAAACCCCTTTGTTTAATGTAAGTAAACCAAATCTTGCCATGGCTCTAGCAGTACTCCAATAAACGGTATTAGATCCTGTGGTGATCCATTTTCCATCCATACCAATAACACTTTTTATTTTTTGGTTCGTATACAAATTGTAATCCATGCCAGTTGCCTTTTGTAAAACTTGATGAAGTAGTGTGTAGGGAGCGTTGTGATAGTACCATTGATCACCGGCATCAGTTCCATAGGCTAAACAATCAGGCTCTTGACAATCCAAATCGGATACATTGTAGTTTAGACCGGTAGTCATTGATAACTGATGTTTAATTGTAATTAAATCTTCTTTTTCTAAGGCTGTGGAAGTCCAAGCATTTCCTAGATAATCCGAAGTTTTATCATGTAAGTCAAGCTTTCCTTCTTTTTGTGCAATACCTACCAATGTTGCGGTAAGTGCTTTAGATGCAGAAGCCCAATACCACTGACTATTTGCATTGAATTCGGATTTGTTTAGTATAGTGTTCCCCCAATATTTTTCAATAGCAATTTTACCCTCTTTTAAAACAATAAATGCTCTGGTGTCATTTGTTAGTAGGTAATTGTAAAGATTTTCTAGTTCGCTTGTATTCCAATTAAGGCTGTTTATATCAATGGTTTCCCACTGGGTATCGTTCGTTGGTGGAAAATAGAGGCTTGTTTCTGCAGGTGTTGTTTGATCTGGAAGATTTTCAGATTTGCTACAAGCAAAAAATACGCTTAGAAATAGGAGGAGTGCTATTCGGTTTTTCATGAGTTAACGGATCTTTTTTTTAGACCTTTTGACGTGTGTTTGGTTTAATTAATGACAATAAATTGTGTTGGTCATTTTTAGCTTGGCATTTTTCTTCTCGGTTCATTGGCCTCATGAAGAACGAATTCTGAATGTAAAAAAGCTGCGGCTTCTGCAGAGTCTTTTACTTTGCGAGCACTTCGCTTTAGCATTTCAGTTTCAAATGCTGTTAACACCGTTTTTCGTATTCCTTTAGATTGCCAATTAGCTAATGGGCTGCTTTGTTTTGTGATTTCTCTAGCCAAAGACAAAGCGTCTAATAAAGCCTGATTTGCTCCTTGTCCTTTAAACGGACTCATAGGGTGTGCTGCATCTCCAAGAAGTGTTATTGGACCGCAAGTGTTTAACTGATCAGGGGTTAATAATTCTCGATCGTAAACAGGATAACCTGATATTTGTGCTTCCGCTGTGGCGGCAATAATTTCTGGAATTGGGCTGTGCCACTGGGTTCTTTTACAGGCTTCTTTTTTTAGAGCTATTGCTCCTTCTGAACTTAATTCCTTCGCTTCCTTTTCTGACATCGGAAAACTCAATTGCCACATAATAGCTGCTTGATCATAAGGCATCATATAAATTCGCTCATTGCCATTGGCGGTTTGAAACACCGTTGCAGAATCTAATAAAGGATGGTCAATACCTTCTAAATTTTGTAAAGGACAAATTCCTAAAATGACGATACAGTCTAAATAGCGTAAGGGAGTATTGTTATTTGCAAACACCAAATTTCGAACGGAACTTCGGATACCATCGGCACCCACAACAAGATCGGCTTTGGCCTTTTTTATTTCTCCGTTGACTTCAAAATTTATGTTTATTGTTTGGTCTTCTCTTTTTGTTAAATTCACCAATTGGTGATTCCATTGAACGCTAGCATGTTCTTCCAGTTGCTTTAGCAAAGCTAAGCGTAAGGATTGTCGTGCAATATGTATGTTTGTTCGTTTTGATGCTTTTTTTTCGTCCGATTGCATCCATTTACGCATACCCCATTCGCCAATTATTTTTCCATCGGTATTATGTACCACATGCCTTGTAGAAACGACGCCTTCTTCTAAAGCTAAAATACCGAAACCTTCAATGGCTTTACTGGCTTGTTGTAAAGTCAACCCGTAGCCTTGTGACCTAGAATCAAAACTTGGATCTCGTTCATAAAGCGTAAAAGGAATTCCGCGATGCAAGCAGGCAACCGCCAAAGCGGTACCACCAATACCACCACCAATAATGGCAATATGTGGGTAGTTTTCTGTGTTTGGAACTGGAGGAGAACTAGCTGCAAGTAGTCCAGACCCTGAACAGTCCACACACGCATATAAATCACCTTGCGGGCGAATGGGAGTTGTGCCTGTACAATTTTCTTGTTCAAATAGTGCGACTGCTTTTTGGTAGCGAAGTTTTGTTTTTTTACGCAATTTCCTGCGTTTCTTACCTCGTCCACCGCAGGCTTCGCACATCGTCCAACTGTTCTTTTTCTCTTCTGTCATTTTTGTGTTTACAAGCTAGGGCCGTTTTCTATTTCTTATTTTGGATTCTTAGAATTTTCACAATTCGATTGTACGTAATTTGTGATAAATTCCAGAGATAATCATCAAAATTAGTGGTATTTAAAAATTGAACAACAACGAGGTCTAAATCTTTGTGGTATTTGGCAAGACTTTGATAGCCGGGAACCAAGCCACCATGTTCGTATTCATAAATAGTAGCGTAAATTTCTTGTTCCCCTTCTTTAAAAGCAGAACCATCATTTAAGGCACGAATGAATTTTCCAACATCTTCTGCGGTTGCCAACATTCCTTTTTCTTGGTATTTAAAATCTTCCTCAACTCCTACATAATAGCCACTCATTACTTCATCCATAGGTACTTCACTAAGCGATCCAAATGTGTTTTTCAGTCCAAGCGGAATTAAAATTTCTTCTTTTACAAATTGATGGCGGCTATACCCAACAATTTTTTCAATGATACGAGAAAGCAATAAATAATTGGTATTGGAATAACCATAAGCTTCACCAGGTTCAAAATTGGCAGGTAGGTTTAAGGCATAGCCAAGCGTTTCATCAAAGTTTTTTGGCGGTTTTTCCCAAAACCCAGGATTGTCTGTATAATTAGGAATTCCACTTTTGTGTTGAACCATGAGGCGTAGGGTGATTTTTTCCGCATTTTCAATTTTTTCAACCAATTCGGGAAAATAGTAAGCCAGTGTATGGTCTAAAGACAAACGTTTGCTTTTGGCCAATTTGGTAATGGCAACCGCTACATAAAGTTTGCTGATACTGGCAATTTTAAATAAGGCTTGTGGTTTGGCGGGAATTTTCTTTTTCTTGTCGTGCCAACCACCCGTATAAAATTGGGGGCCTTTTCCTGCCTGATCCACATAAACGATGATACCTTCAAATCCATGCCCAAGTGTTTCTTGTACTTGTTCGGGCACTGTTTCAGGAAGTGGTAAAATCCAAGCCTTTACCAAAATCCAAGGTACAAATGCCAATGAGGCAATGCTTACCATAATAAAAAGAATTCTGAGGATGTCTTTTATTCGTTTCATGCGTTTCTTCCTTTATAAGCCTTTATTTAGATAACAATTTTGCCAACGGGGTGTTATGGTGAAGTGAATGATTCAATATTATGGGTGTTTTTTTTGAATAGCCCCCTAAGGGGCGACAGTAAAATAATTTAGGCAATTTTTGAGAAGTAAAGATAACAAATGTGAGGAAAGGGAAATAAGGACTCGTTTTTAATTTTTCTCTGTCGGATTGTTTGTGTAGTTCCAAAGGAAAACGAGCTTACTCGAAAATACATTTTTTGTAAGGGAAGACTTCTGCTAGATTTTATTTCACCTAAATTCTATGTAAACCAAACAATAAACAAAAATTCCCTCAAGAAGTACTTGAGGGAATTTAGATAGGTGTTATAAAATGTGTGCTGTATAAACTTTATACTTACGGGTTTGTAGACCATAAGGCGGCACCTTTTAACATCGCTCTTCTAGGAAGTTTTAACCCAGCCAATACTAATTCTGCAAAATCTTCGGGTTGCAGTACATTTTCTTCAGAGCCTTTGTTTAGCATCCCCAATTCCACTGTCATTTCAGTTTCTATGGTACTTGGCGTTAAGGTACATACTCGAATATTATTTTTACGCACCTCTTTCATCAAAGATTCTGACATACCGATAACGGCAAATTTGGACGCCGAATAAGCCGAGATATTTGCGTTGCCATTTAAACCGGCAGTTGAAGAAATATTGACAATATCTCCTTCGTTTTTTTCAAGTAAATAAGGAAGCACTTCTTTGGTTACATAATACATACCCATAACATTGGTTTGAATAATTTGTTGCCATTGCGCCACTTCCATGCTTTCAAAAGAACCGATAGCCGCAATACCAGCGTTGTTGACTAATATATCTACGGTTCCTAAAGTTTTTACGATCGTTTTGATACTGCTTTTTACTTCTTCGTAATTGCTTATATCGAAAACAGAATAGCAAGCTTGCACCCCATAGCTTTGCAGTTCAGCAACAGTTTCTTTCAAGGCTTTTTCATTTCTTCCTGTGATAGCCACAGCTATTCCTTCTTTGGCGAAGGCTAGGGCAGTAGCTTTTCCAAGTCCCCTTGAGCCACCAGTAATGATGGCTTTTTTATTTTTTAAATTTTCCATTTTATCTTTTTTTAGAAGGAACTGTTGTTATTTTGTCCAATAATCTAAGACCAATACATCGGCAATAATGGGCCCAATTTTACCCACCATGGCTAAATGTGCTTTGTGAAATAAATAAATTTCGCGGGCATGTTCATTTTTAAAAGTTAAAGTAAAACAATGTGTTAAACCTTTTGAATGACCTTCGGTACTGTCGTTAACTCCCCATTCAAGATTTGCAATTTCAGGAATTTCATTTTTAAGATTTGCAAAAGCTTTAACAGCTGCATCAACTTGTTCTTTGGTAGCCGTTTTTTTATAGGTCAAGTTCACCATATGTCTTAGCACTTTTCCTTCTCTATTAATTTTTGGTGCAATTTTATAGGTAGCAATTTTTCCTAAATCAAATCGGAAAGAACCTGCAATTAGGAAATTAGTATTGCCAATTTTATGCGATTTTAAACCATAATAAATAGAAAATCCAGTTTCTAAATAATGCAAAGGCGTTAAAATTCCTTCTTCGTTTAGTTTGCACAATTGAATGCTGGCATCGTCTCTAGTACCCACAGCAATAACAGCTTCGTTATTTTGAACAGAAACAATTTCAATTCTTGTTTGCCCTTGCAATTTTGTGGTTTCATCATCTTTTAAAATAGAATGTGGAATAAGTGCTCCTTTTTTATTCACTTTAAAAATACTTACAGCATCGCCATGGTAAACAAAATCAGGTCTTTTAATAAAGCCACCTCTTTTGTAGTATTTATGGTGTCTGTGTCCCACAATTACATACTTGTTTTCACCCAAAGTAACCCCCGTAACCGGATAAGCACCTGTTAAATATCTGTCTTTCGTATTGTCGCTAATATTATTGACATTTTTGAATTTTCCACTTTCGTAAACTCTAAAACTGCTCACACCATTGTCTTGAAAACCACTTGTATATAAAAATGTTTTTCCTTTAATTACATGAGTAAACATTCCTATAATCCCATCAGTATGAATGCTTTCATCATCTTTCATAGATTGTACATGGGTCAATTTTCCATCGTTCTGTATTTTGAAAGAACTCAATCCTGGAGTTTCTTCTAAACCTCCTACAAACAGATACGAAGCTTTTTTCATATGAATTACCTGTAGCGTAATTGCGGTTCCTAAATGTGTTTCTTCGGTGTCTTCCATTAAAGCAACACGTTCTAAAGCACCATTGTCTAAAATTTTAAAACTTTCAATAACATTTCCATGTTTGTTGGCAACAAATAAAAAGTCGGTTCCGTTAATATTGTCGGCAACCATACCTCTGGCAGGTCCTTTTTTCATGTGTAATTCGTGGTTGCTAATAGGTGTAAGTATGCCTTCCTGATCTAAGCTATAGACATCTACATTTCCTACACCACCGGCATACACAAAGTGCAATCCGTTTTTTTCGTAGCTGGTTACCGAAACGGTATTTTTCCCAGTTATGTTTTTAAAATCTTGTCTGTATAGCATTGGCTCTTGTGCGAAACCAATTTGTGCTAAAATGAAGAAGAGAACGATCAGTCCTTTTTTGATATGATTCATAATTTTTGTTTTTTTCGTTTTTACTTATAAAATAGCTTGTGCTCCGGTTGTAGCAATTTCTCTGTCTTGGTCTATGGTTCCACCACTAACGCCAATAGCGCCTATAATTTTACCCTTTTTATTTTTAATAGGAAGTCCACCCGGAAAAGTAATCAATCCACCGTTGGAATGTTCAATATTGTAAATGATACCTCCAGGTTGGGTTAGCTCTCCTAATTTACCCGTGTCAATATCGAAATATCTAGCGGTTTTGGCTTTTTTAATGGCCACGTCAATACTTCCTAGAAAAGAATCATCCATTCTAATAAAAGCCTTTAAATTTCCACCAGCGTCTACTACGGCAATATTGACAAGGACTTTTGTGGCTTCTGCTTTTTTCTTTGCAACTAATAATATTTTTAAGGCTTGCTCATGCGAAATATCGTTTGTTTGGGCAAATGCCAAATTAGATAGCATTAGTAGTGTCCCTAAAAAGACACAAATTTTGAAATGTTTACGTAAGTTCATCATTCTCTTCTAAATTTTATATGGCAAAAATTAGAAATCCTTCTGAGAAAAAAGTTGAACTTGTTCAACACTCTTAAAAAAGCTTGGCTTATTTCTTTTGTTTTTTCAGTTTGCTAAGAAACTCATGGGTGATACCCAAATAACTGGCAATTTGCCTATCAGAGACTTTAGAGGAAATATCAGGATAGGTAGTTAAAAATTTATGGTAACGTTCCTTAGCCGTAAGTGAATTGCTGCTAATAAGACGCCTTTGCCAAGCAATAAGGGCTTTTTGCGACATCACTCTAAATAATTTTTCTACAGCAGGTTGGGTTTCGTAAAGGGCAAGCTTGTCTTTTCTATCAATTAAAAGTACTTGGCTGTCTTCAAGGGCTTGAATATTTAATACGGAAGGTGATTGATTCATAAAACTATCAATATCCATTAACCACCAATCTTTGGTCGCAAAATACAAGGTGTTTTCATTTCCTTTTTTATCGATTGAAAATATGCGAAAACAACCACTTAATACAAAACCTTCAAATTTACAGACTTCGCCTTGTACTAAAACGAAAGCTTTTTTGTGGATGGACTTTTCATAAAAATAGCTACAAAATTCTTCAAGGGCTGATTTAGAAAATGGAACGTTTTTAAGTATGTTTTTTTTTAGTAAATCCTTGGTCATTGCTTTCTTAAATAAATGGCACTTCTTTTTTACTTGTTTTAGAAGGCCTTAAACTAAGACTTTTTTTATAGATAGAAAGGATGAATTGCAAATTTACAGTATAGCAGAAATACATTTTAGGCTTGCAAAACATAATTTTGAATGACAAACAGTTCTGTAAAGCCCAATTTCAGGTATATATTTTTTCCCATGGCCGAAGCTTGTAAACTTACGTATTCCATTTGCTGACTAAGTGCCAAATTTATAAGTTGTTTCATCAATTGCTCGGCATAGCCTCTTCGTCTCATTTCTGGTGGTATGCCTACAGAATGAATTCCCATGCTATTGTTACTTGCGTAGGCTATGGCTGTGCCAACAGGCGTGTCTTTATCATAAGCTATATAATACGGAATGTCTTGAAGTGTTTTTTCAATAGTTTCAATACTTATGACATACTTAAAAGCTTGGAAAAATAAATCGGCCCAAATTTTAATTTGTGTGCTATTGGTGACACGTTGAATTTTAAAATCTGTTGCTATAGCAAAAGCTTCGTCTATTTTTAAGGACATACCGACTTGTTCAAACCGCAGCTTAAAACCATTTTCTTTTAAAAGTGTTTCTTGTTTTTTATTGGGAAGTTGCCAAATTGGGAGGGTGATATAAGAACTTGCAGTGGTTAGTTTTTGTTGAATGATAGGCAGATTTTCTTCGGTAATGGGTTTTTGAAACCAAATTCTATTAGGCCAAGCAGAACCTTTAATTTCACAGAAATCAAAATTTGAAGTTTTTTCATAAGCGTTAAAAGCCCTACCCGCTGTTTTCCATAGATCCGTCAGATTTTGCAGGTTGTCGTTTATAAGTTCAGTTGTTGTTTTCATTTTATATTGATTAAAAGAATTCCGAAAATCATTGCAATAAGGCCTAGTCCTCTTTTTAAACTGATGGGTTCCAAAGGTAAATTTAGCCAACCAAAATGTCCTGCAAAAACAGAAAAGGCCAATTGCCCAAACAAACCGAAAGAGATCATGGTAGAAATACCCAATTTAGGAATGGTGTAATAATACAAACTAATTCCTAAAACACTAAACAAGCCCCCTGTAAACCATAAATAAATAGGAATTTGTTTGAGCGTGATTGCCATAGGGAAATTTTTGCCGCTAAGAAAAACTAAAGCGATTGCAAAAATGCTACTGCTACAAAAAGCAACAACCGATGCCAACAAGGGATTTTTTAGCAATACGCCTAAATGTGCATTGAGTCCGCCTTGCATGGCCAAAAAAACGCCACCTACTATGGCCAGTATAGCTAAGGATACTTGGTTCATAAGCATTGAGTTTTTTTAGCCGATTTTTCGGAGTCCGGATTTATTGAAGAATTGTATTTGTTGTAGCGCATGCTGTTTTGTTTTGTCATGAAAAGACAAAAGTAGCAGAAGTGAACATCAGGCGCATTTACATATGTTGATTCAAGGACTTTTTTTTAAATCTTTACGGATGCGACTTAGCTGTGTGGGGGTAATTCCTAAATGAGAAGCAATGTGCAATTGCTGTATGCGTTGGTCAATATTGGGGTGTTTTAAAAGTAAGTCTCGATATCTTTCTGTGGCATTTTCCATAACCAGTGACACTTCTCGTTGTTCTTTTTCTAGGATCCAATTTTTTTCCAAATAGGCAATATAGAAATTTTTTAAGTCGAGGTGGGTATCGATAAGCTGTCTGTATTTTTTATAATCCAGATGAATAAGTGTGGTGTTTTCCAAAGCTTCTAAGCTAAAATTGGAAGGCTTTTGCAAAAGATAGGAAACGGTAGAACCCGCAAAATCATTTTCAAGAAAAATATTTTTATTGTAGCTGTTGCCAGCCGCATCGGTTATATAGGCCCGAAGTGCACCTTTGCAAACAAAATGGATGTTTTTGGCAATTTGACCATTTCTAAGCAAAAGTGCATTTTTCTCTAAATCTTGAAATTGAATCAGCGCGGCTATTTTTAACCAAGATGCCTCTGAAATTGCATGGTAACTTTCAATTTTTAGTCTTAATTCGGAAATATATTTTTCTTTAGTCAAGCTACTTTTGTTTTCTGTAATAAAGAATGTTAATTGGTTGGAAAGCCTTCTTCTGCCAACTCTGTAATTTCCATGATATCGAAATGTTCTAGGATCTCATTCATTTTATCTTGATTCCATTTTCGAATATACACCCAATCGTAAAGATTGCCCATGATTGTTCTGACTCCAAGCCATTTACCATCTGGATTTATGGTTTTATTGTAACGGTATTCTTTCCATCTTGCAATTTTACCCAATGGGGTTTCTGGTATTGTCCATTTTCTTACAACTCTAAATTTGTCTTCCCAAACGCGGTTCAATTTAGCGACGGGTCTCTTTTTTAGGATGTCCTTTTTTGGCAAAATATACGAATTGAATCGAGTGATGTATTGCTGTTTGTTTGGGTTTTCGTCTTCGGAAAGTTGTAAAATATATTTATCTAAATAATCGTGTGGACTTTTACTGTGCATTTTGTAATTAAATCCTAGCGCTTCTATTTTTTTAACACGTTCTACATTCTTTTTACTTTTTGCTGAAGTTAAAAAAGTTCCAAGGTTTTTACCTTTGTATTTAAAACGATGGTTTACTTGAAGTTCTGCACCTTCATCTATAGCGCTTTTCAATAGGTTTAGCCATTCTTGTTCTGTATGTCTTTTTTTTGTTTTCATTTAGGGGGAGCTAAAATATTAGATATTGAATTTCAAAACTTTACATAAGATGCTGTTTCTAAAAAAAGTATGCTAAGAAATAGCAAGGTATGTAAGCTTGAAGGCTTAAAGGTACTAATTATTTATATAGGATGTTGTTTTAATTTTGGTCTGTTTTTAAATCCTTTTATAGGTGTTTTTTGGTATGTAAAGAAACTAGGTTTTATGTTGGCAATCTGTTTCTATCTAAGGATCTGTAAATTTATTTTACGAGTTTGTAGCAATAAGTTTTTATGACTCGTTTTGTTGTTTTTTTAGCCAAGCTCTAATTTCTTTTCTTAAAGAAACTTCCGGTTTGGGTAAGGGAATGGTTTGTCCAAATTGTTTACTTCTGTTAAATTTAGAAAACGCAATTTTATGTTTTTTCCAAACGTCTGGAAACAATTCTAAGAACTTGTTAAAAAAAGTTTGTTCATTAAGGGTTCCTTCTATTTGAGAAAGGACTTCTTTAAATTTTTGCTCTTGTTCTATAATCATTTTTGCTAAGGGTGTGTTTGTTTAAGTTTTTTGTTGTGGGCTTTTTTGTTTCCTAAATTTTTCAAATATTTAAAATGTGTTATTGCATTAAGTTTCTTATTGGTGAATAAGGATTCGTGAACAGCATCATGGGAAGCATTAAAAGCAAGTAAAATTCCAGAAAGTCCAAGTAATGTATAAGTTAATATTACTAAAGGAAAATTTTTTGAAATTAAATTGGTAAATAACATACTATATAGACCAATAAACATGAAAAAATAGAAGAAGAATTTTGCTCTCAAAATACGTTTGCTTTTCTCTAGTACTTGATCAGTCAGAATAGTTGAAACTTTTAAGTTTAACTCCTTCTGAAAATTCGAATTTGAAGGTTTAAATTTAATTTTCATCTTTATTTTTTAATTACCCAACGGTTAGTATATGAAAAGTAGGCGATTACGAAGTACCAAACTTTCCGTTAAGAACTTAGTTTGATAAGAGCTTAAACTTCTTAATTTAATGATATTTCGCCTATTTTTTATATACATTGTTACCTGCTGGCTTTTTTATTTTCTTCTCAATCGTTCTTCACGATACATAAATCCTAAATCTCTTCTTAATTGCTTTCTAAAAGATTTATTAGCATTGAATATTTTTTCAATTTGTTCTTTAGAGAATGATTCTTGATGAGCAGGATTTTTCATAAGAACATCTCTTAAAACATAATAACTATCTCTAGATTCAACTGAAATAATTAAATTCACAATTCCTTTTTTCCATTCTATTAATTTTTCAAGTACTTCTTTAATTTGATTTACATCATAATTACCACCCTTTTTCTTGTGAATCAAATCTGTTATTTCGTAAGCTGCGGGATAATGTTCAAGCCTTAAATCATACAGCTTGTTCGTAAGAGTTCGATTTAAATTTTTGTCAAATTGTTTTTGTTGAAATCTTTGATTTTTAAAGAATTGAAATAAAGTAATAAATGAAACGCAAAGAGCTGTAATAGAAGCTATAATTGACGGTGTGAAAAAATCAGACATAGTTATTTTAAAACTTTATTGATAGTAACAATTAGTTTTTTCCAATTAGTAAGTTCTAATGAGTTAAGGTCTTTAGCTTCGTGTTCCCTAGTCCATTTAATGTATTTTTTTGCTAAATGATATTTTGAGAAATCTTTAACTTCTTTAGCGAAAATATCAATAATAGGTCTGTTTGGTTGTTCATCAGATATTTTTTTGCAATCTGTATTGTATTCAGTTTTTACAATTTCAATAAGTGTTTCACGAAGAAGGTCTTCTATTTCTGCTTTCTGTACATTTTCAACATAATCTTTTGTTCTAAGAATATTTTTATTTCCTAAAGTGTGGACTAAATTCTCTTGTTGTGCAGCTTGGTCACCAGCTGAATCAGAATCTAATAATGCAGCTACTTTTAAGTTATGAGCAAATAAAATGGTTGCATAATAGACAACTTTACCTGCTGAATTTGCAAAAACTAATGCAATTTTATCATTAAGTTTTTCGTATTTAGACTCTCTTAGTAATTGAGATGTAGCATCTAAGTACCAATAATCAGTAATTCCTTCAAGAATTAAATTTCGTTGTTGAGAAAAAAGACTTTGTGCTAGGTCATAACCTAGAGCTTCTTGCAATGGTAATAGCCCCGCAGGGTCACTTGAAGAAATAGTGGTATGAACTTTTGTTCCTTCTTTTCTATTTTTCATTTCAACTACCTTAACAATATCTAGTTCGTCTGGACCGACTAAAAATGGAGAATGAGTTGAGTATATTGTTTGGTTATTTTCTGCAAGTCTAGAAATAGTATCACGAAAATCTCTTTGCTTTAACCCGTGTAGACTCATTCCTGGCTCATCAAGAAGAAGAATTGCATTTTTATGTTTATCCATTGCTTCAGCAAAGAAGACTACAAAAAAAGAAACAAGCCATTGAAATCCTTCAGAACGTTGATCTAATTCTATATCAACACCAATATCATCCTCTACGACAACTTTTAAATATTGACCATCAGCTGTTACTTTTAATTTGTCAGCTTCTGGTCTGTCAGGATTAGGCATCCAAACTGTTCGGATTTCTTCTGTAAGTCTTACACTTGCTGCATTTAATTGATAACTTCTACTATCAAGTTTATCTTTGTATTCTTTTAAAGCTTCAGTATCATTAATGTTTGGACTTAGCGTATTTCCTAAGTCAGATAGTTCTCTCGCAGTAAAACCTAACAGCTTTAAAAGGCATAGATTCCCGTAATCGTAATAATCATCATCTAATAAATTTTGTTCTGTTCTTTTTGCTAAATGCTCTAAGTGAACAGAAGGTTTAACTTTAAAATAATTATTAAATAAGATAAATACAGGTTTTCTAGCGGCAAGAGTTTTTAAAACTTTATCAATTTCTCCATTAAATTCAGCTAATTTTTTTAACTTTTCATATCTTTCTTCTTCTTTAGAATTGTCTTCGTCAATTAAAGCAAAATTACTTTCTAAAAAAGTAATTAGTTTTGTAGAGTTATCTCCTGAAATGATAGTATAATCACTCCAAGTTTTATTAATACTGTTAATGAGTATGCTAGGCTTTTTTGTTTCTTCGTTTGGATTTTCAATAGAATATTGTTTATCCAAATGTGCAATTAACCTTGTTAAGTCATTTCTAACGTCTTTGAAATAAATTTTAGAAGGAGCATTTTCAAGAGAGTGATAAATTTAATTATCAATATTTTTATATCGTTTATAAATGCAATCTTGAAATTCTTTAGGTATTAATTTTATATCATCTTCGTCCAATTTAAACCAACCTGTTACTACTGTAACATCCTCGACAGAAACTTTCTTAGAAGTAATATCATTATACTTTGAACGAGGATAATCTCTTAAAGCATCAAATCCAGCAACATCATCAGGTTTACTTAACTGTTGAAGTGCTTTTAAAATTACAGTTTTTCCTGCTTCATTCGGACCTACCATAATTGTTTTTAAGTCTTCAACTTCAAATTCTCCAGTATCAATTATACTTCGATAATTTTGGATTCTTGCTTTGATTAATTTCATATTCTCTATTTTTTTTGAGCTTGCAGGTAACTTCCGGATAACGATACCTTATTAAGATAAACGAGGAAGCAAATTTTTTATAAAGGTAACTATTTTATATATGGATAAAAGGGGTAGTTATGCACAAAAAAGCAAAGTTTTAAACAGTAGCAACAAAAAAATCCCTCAAGAAATTCTTGAGGGATTTTACATATATGTTCTTGATACTATTTTATTCCATTTTCATTTCATAAAATCAATCAAACGGAGATTAGTTTGGTCATTTGACCAACTACCAACTACCAACTACCAACTTCTTACTTCGTCAACCAGTTTTTAGCATTTGTAAAAGCTTCCAACCAAGGAGAAACTTCGTCTTTACGTCCTACAGGATAATTAGCCCAATTCCATTGGAAAATAGAACGCTCAATATGAGGCATCATTACCAAGTGACGACCGTCTTTTGAAGTCATCATGGCTGTGTTATAATCAGAGCCATTAGGATTTGCTGGATAGGCATCGTATCCGTATTTGGCAACAATTCCGTATTGGTCTTCTGCATAAGGTAAACTAAACTTTCCTTCTCCATGCGAAATCCACACGCCTAATGTAGAACCAGCCAAGCTGTTTAACATCACCGAGTTGTTTTCTTCAATCGTTACAGAGGTAAAGTTACTTTCGTGTTTGTTAGAATCGTTGTGTAACATTTTAGGTTTGTCTTCATGGTCAGGATTGATCAATCCTAATTCCACAAATAACTGACAACCGTTACAAATACCAATAGACAAAGTATCGTCTCTTTTAAAGAAATTTTCCAAAGCCGTTTTTGCTTTTTCATTGTATAAGAAAGCACCTGCCCAACCTTTGGCAGAACCTAAAACATCAGAATTAGAGAAACCACCAACGGCTCCAATAAATTGAATGTCTTCTAGGTTTTCACGACCAGAAATTAAATCGGTCATATGTACGTCTTTTACATCAAAACCTGCAAGGTACATGGCATTGGCCATTTCTCTTTCAGAATTCGATCCTTTTTCACGAATAATAGCCGCTTTTGGTCTTGGTTGACTCGCATCCAATACAGGAAGTTTTCCTTCAAAACCAGCAGGGAAATTAAATTTTAAGGCTTGTTCTTTGTAATTGTTGAAACGAGCTGTAGCCAATCCGTTTGCTGTTTGTTTGTTGTCTAATAAATAAGAAGTCCCAAACCAGATATCACGTAAATAAGCAACGTTAAATTCGTGTGTTTCTTCACCGTTGATTACGGTAACCTCACTACTTCTAACAGCGTTTCCTAATACGGTAAACTTTACATCGTTTGCAATTAATATGGTTTCAATGGCTTCATCAGCAGATTGAATAATAACACCACTATTTTCAGCAAACAAAGCTTTGATGGTATCTGCTTCACCTAAAGCAGAAATATCAATTTTTGCCCCCACCATTTCTTGTGAGAAACACATTTCTAATAGGGTTGTAATCATACCACCCGCAGAAATATCATGCCCGGCTAAAATTCTACCTTCTTTAATTAATTTTTGAATTGTATTAAAGCCCGTTTTAAATTTAGCTGAATCTGCAATGGTAGGACTTTCGTTTCCGATTCCTGCAACCGCTTGTGCAAATGATGAACCTCCTAATTTGAAAGCATCATTTGATAAATCGATATAATATATTTTGTTTTGAGCACTTTTTTGGAAAACAGGCTCAACTACTTTGGTAATGTCGTTGCAATGACCCGCAGCAGAAATAATTACGGTACCCGGAGCAATGACATCCTCATTCGGATATTTTTGCTTCATAGATAAAGAATCTTTTCCTGTAGGAATATTGATACCTAATTCAATAGCAAAGTTTGAAACCGCTTCTACCGCATTGTACAAACGCGCATCTTCACCTTCATTTTTACAAGGCCACATCCAGTTGGCAGATAAAGACACAGAGTCTAAATTATCTTCCAAAGGCGCCCATACCAAATTGGTTAAAGATTCTGCAATGGCATTACGAGAACCCGCAACTTCGTCAATTAAACTAGCTACAGGAGCATGTCCAATACTTGTGGCAATACCTTCTTTTCCTTTAAAGTCTAAAGCCATGACAGCTACATCATTCAAAGGCAATTGCAAAGGTCCGGCAGTTTGTTGTTTGGCAACTTTACCACCCACACAACGGTCAACTTTATTTGTCAACCAGTCTTTACAAGCAACGGCTTCTAATTGTAAAACGTTTTCAAGGTAATCGTGAATATTTTCAGTTTCGTAGCTTAAAGCTGCGTAATTTCTTTTGATTGTTTTGTCGGTTAAGATTGTTTTTGGAGAACTTCCAAACATATCATTCATCGACAAGTCCATTGGTTTTTCACCTGTAGTAGCAGACTGGAAAGTGAATTGATCATCGCCAGTAACTTCACCAACGGTGTACATAGGAGAACGTTCTCTGTCGGCAACACGTTTTAAATAAGCTACATTTTCTTCATTAATAACCAATCCCATTCTTTCTTGCGATTCGTTACCAATAATTTCCTTAGCCGATAAAGTTGGATCTCCCACAGGTAATTTATCCAAGTCAATTTTTCCACCTGTATCTTCTACCAATTCAGAAAGACAGTTTAAGTGTCCACCTGCACCATGATCATGAATAGATACAATAGGGTTGATGTCACTTTCTACCATTCCACGAACCGCATTGGCAGCACGCTTTTGCATTTCTGGATTAGAACGTTGTACCGCATTTAATTCAATTTGGCTGTCCATTCCACCTGTATCCGCAGAGGATACCGCAGCACCACCCATACCAATTCTGTAGTTGTCACCACCTAAAATTACAATTTTATCTCCTTTTTGAGGGGTGTCTTTTAAAGCTTGCTCTCTTTTACCATACCCGATACCACCGGCTTGCATGATCACTTTGTCAAATCCTAACTTACGTAAAGAGTTAGAGCTTGTTGCAGATTCGTCTGCCTCAAAAGTTAACAAAGAACCAGAAATTAAAGGTTGTCCAAATTTATTTCCAAAATCAGAAGCACCGTTAGACGCTTTGATTAAAATATCCATAGGAGTTTGGTACAACCATTCTCTTTCGTCCATGGTTTCCCAAGGTCTGTTTTGCGACAAACGAGAATAAGAAGTCATGTAAACCGCAGTTCCAGCCAAAGGCAAAGAACCTTTACCACCAGCCAAACGGTCTCTAATTTCTCCACCTGAACCAGTAGCAGCACCGTTAAAAGGCTCTACAGTTGTTGGGAAATTGTGCGTTTCTGCTTTTAATGAAATTACAGATTCGTATTCTTTTGTTTCGTAAAAATCGGGCTTGTCTGAAGACTTTGGTGCAAATTGCTCTACTTGAGGTCCTTTTACAAAAGCCACATTGTCTTTGTAAGCAGAAACAATTCCGTTAGGATGTGCTTCTGAAGTTTTACGAATCATTTTGAAAAGAGAGATGTCTTTTTCTTCTCCATCAATAACGAACGTTCCGTTAAATATTTTATGTCTACAGTGTTCTGAGTTGATTTGTGAAAAACCAAATACTTCAGAATCTGTTAATTTTCTTCCAATTTTTTCAGACATTCCTTCCAAGTAAGCAACTTCTTCTTCACTTAAAGAAAGTCCTTCTTGTTGGTTGAATGCTTCAATATCTTCAATGGCTAAAACCGCTTGAGGTTTGGTATTGATGGTGAAAATATCTTGATTTAATCCTGTGTACAATACCTGTAACATTGGGTCAATGGTCGCATCTTCTGAATCTACTTTTGTAAATTCTTCAATACGAATAATTCCTTCGACACTCATGTTTTGCGTAATTTCAACCGCATTGGTACTCCATGGAGTAATCATTTCTTTTCTTGGACCCGTGAAAAATCCTTCCAAAGAAGGCTCGTTAATTTGGTTTGCATTTCCAAAAAGCCACACTAATTTTTGAATGTTTTCTGAAGAAAGTTCTTGTGTTTGTACAGCAAATACAGTGGTATTGCGTTGAAAGAATAAAATCATCTAGTCTAAAATGTTTTAAGCGTTTATTGCTTAGATTTTTAAAAGCACAAATTTACATAAAATGAGCCAAATGGCACAGTTTAGAAAGTCAAAAGTTTTAAACAATGCATTGCTAATAAAAAATTATTTTTTCTGCTGAAAGGAGAGCAAAAAGAAAGCGCTAAATTCTTTTTTTGCCCAATCAATTTCTTCTTTAGGAATGGGGTTATTGTCTAAGATCAAACCTTTTAGGCTGTATTTTTTTGTTTCGTAAATTTTAGGAAAGGATTGAATGCGATTGTTGTTTAGATGTGCCAATATTAAACCAGGCATTTCTATAAAAACTTCAGGAAAGGAATTGAGTTGGTTAAAGCCTGCATGTAAAACACGTAATTTTTTCATGTTTTTCATTTCTGGAGCCAAAGTGGTGAGGAAATTATTGTCGATATACAAACGAATTATCTGGTCTAATTTTCCAATCGTTTTTGGGACTTCATACAATTCATTATGATCTAACCAAAGTTCTGATAAATTTTTTAAAGCTGCCAATCGTGTATAATTTACCTCGTTTTGTAGTTTGTTATAGGCTATATTTAAATCGGTTATGCTTTGTAATTTAGCAATGTTTTTAGGCAGTATTTTTAAATCATTTCCTTTTAAGTTTAAGAATTCTAAGGGTAGGTTTTTTAGAAGCTCAAACGCGTTGTTAAAATCTAAATTTGGATTGTATGCCAAGGAAATGTGTTTTAGGTTTTTAAATAGAACACAGTTTTTAGGCAAGGTTTTTAGCTGTAAACTATCTAAAAGTAAGATTTCTACTTTTTCAGGATGTGGAATGTTTTGCAGTTCAAATTCTAGGTCTAGTTCTGTTTGCTTGCTAAAATTTACGATTGTCAAGGCTTTGTCTTTTTTCAAAGAAGAAGTGTTTGCGCAATTTGCAAGCAACAAAAGTAGGAGGCCATATATACTAAATCGAAAGCTATTCATTGTGGGTTGTTTTATAAAATAGGTCGGCTTGAATTTCTATATACAATTTGTCTTTTTTGTCGGTATGCCAAGGATATCGTGGATTTAGACCAAAACCGTCGTGTAATTTATTTTGGATATAGGCGCCCATTTTTTGACTGTTGCTACCTAGTTTTGTATGTAGCGAATAAAAATCAGTTTGGTAAGTTCCAAAAGCATAGGCATTGGCATAAAAAGTTTCTGGGTAATCGGTATTTGTAAACCAAACATTTTTACGTCCTTCCTCCGAATTTCTTTTATTTCTTGGTAGTTTTCCATAATTGGCTTGTGGCGTAAATAAGCTAAGTCCGAACCCAACTTGATACAATTCTGAGAAATTTTGCGCTTTTGAAAATCCTACAAGCAAGGTGCCTGTTTCACCATAATCGGTGCCTTCGCCATACATAATTTTACCAGCCTTAAAATCATTTAAAAAAGCCAAATGTAGGTTGAAGTTGTTTTTAGCATAACGCACTAAAAATTTCCCTCTTCGGTTGTTATAAATTTTTAAATTCCCCGGTAAAATTTCTTTTTCAAAACCAAAACCAAGGCCTTTAAAAGTTGAGGTTTCTTTGAAATCGTACAGGAACGTAGTGTTGGTGGTTGCAACAGAAGAACCTATTAAATTGCTATTGTTCCCTGACCCTATAAGTCCGAAAACCTCATAACCATAACTTTTGCCTTTTGTTTTTAAAGTATGTCTTTTAAGCAGTTGAGAAATAGAAAAAGAAATACCACTTTCAGCAGCCACTCCTTTGTAGTTGGCAGTTCCAAATGCAAAAACACCAAATTTTACGCCTTGGTTCTGATTGCCTAAAGTAATTTTAGAGCTCAGTAAAATACCGCCATTGACATTTAGTTTTTGTCCGAAACTACTGAAAGTTGCGAGTAAAAATAAAGAGCTAAAAAAAAGGAATTTGTGGATCACGAGTGGTTTTTATTTTTCTTTTATAAATATTTTTGTATTGAATGCCGTTAGGAACAAAGAGTCCTTTTCTTTTTCAAAGCGCATATTGCTAATTTCAAGTTTTACATTAACAGTTGCTGCGTTTTTATAGAGGGTCAATCTTTTTTTGTTGAGTTGTATGTTCGTTTTTTCGCCAAATTGCTCAATTAAACTAGTAGATAAGGGCTTTAAATCAAAATCGATGGTTTCTTTTTTTGTATGAAGGGTCAATATTTTTTCAAAAGGATCAATGCGGTCTGTACAATAGGTAAATCCTTGCACATAATACCGCTTGGTGTCGGAGTTTTTGTTGTAATAACGGTTGTTAATCAAAATAGCATATTCTGAAATATCTGTATAATCTAAGTCTCTTGTTGAAAATCGAAAATCTTCCTTTGAATTCCAATTGTTTTTATAAATTCTTCCAGATTGAAGCCCCAAACTTTTCATATACATGGTTTTTTCGTTGACATGCCTTTCACCTGTTTTGGCAATACGAATTAGGGAATCTATATTTTGATGAAAAATTGGCGCCATGCTTTTGTACCCATGGTTGTCGTTTAAATAATCTACAATAGAATAAATTTCATTGTGAATAGAATCGGAAACTAAGTGCTGGTTGATTTTTAATTTTTTGGCATGTAGTTTTGGAAGACTATCCGTAATCCAAAGAACTTCATTCGTGACTTTTCCGTTTGTGGTAATTTTATAGGTTTCTAATAAATTGAGGAGTCGTTTGGATTGGTGTTTTTCACTAACGCTAAACATTCCCCAGGGGCCAAAAGAAGAGAGTGCCAAGAGCAAGGCTAGGGAAGTGGGAATAAATTTGATATTGCTTTTTCCAACAGAAAAATAAACACAAATAATACTAAGCCAAATGCCTAATAAAACAATTATATAACGGTTAATAGTGATGCCATACTGATTGATTCGCATAAAAATAGCGAGAAATAATAGCGCGACTAAGGGCACTAAAATATAGTAGTAGATTTTTGAGAATTGTTTGATCCAAGAATTTTCTTTGGAATTGCTAAAAGGGTAAATTAATAGAATTGCTAAAATTCCCAGTATAGAAACTCCTGAAATTAGATAGGAAACGATGCCTTTTGGCCAGTCCCAATTAGCAATAATTTTGATTCCATAAACATATAAAATGGACAAATAAAGAATCAATAAGGGCAATAAAATAAATTGCGTAAATACTTTCAATCCTTTGGGATAGGTTTTTTGTTCTTCCAAAGAATTTAAATCTGTCGGTATTCCGCCTAAGAAAAACCACGTATTAAAAACACCCGCAATGAAAATATAAATGTCGAAATATAATTTTTCATGTAGGTCTATGGTAAATAATTTGTCAACGGCAAAAAGTGCCATGACCAAACCTAAATATAAAAATCCAGAATAGAGTATGGCTGTCCAAACCCGAATAAATAACATTTTGTTGTAGTTCCAAAAACCGTTCAGTTTTGTGGTTTTCCAATAAGGAACAAAGGAAACTAATAAATGAATGATGATATTGTAAATACTATAGCGAATATAAGGAATACGCGTATTGTTGTTGAATTCGGAATTGGGTAAGGAAAAATAAATAGCGATGAGAAGGAGGAGGGCTAGGCCGTAAAACAATTTCTTTTTTAAGGAGGCTGTTTTTTCAAAAGAATTGTAAACAGAAACACAGAAAAACAAAGGAATACCAAGTGCGGCAGTCAGTAATAAATTGATGTAGGGAAATGCATTGTCAATCTCTTTTTCGTTCTCAAACAAATAAATGCTAATAGCTGTTCCAACAACGGCTGCCAGTATGCTTAAAGGAAACCTTAAAAAGGTAGTTTTGGTTTGAGTAAATAAATTTTTTAGAGAAGGAAGTTTCATAGCAGTTCTTTTTTGAAAAGCTAAAGGTATAAAAGTTTCTTCACCTTGTTCACACTTTACTTAAAACTGGCTATATATTGTTTTCAATCCATTCAAAAACCTTAGAATAAACCTCTTCTCGTACTTTCTTTTTTGAAAGAAATAAATCATGAAGGCCATTTTCTATTTCACAAACTGTTAGGTGTCCTTTTATTTTTTGTGCATACTTCCGAATGTGATTTACATTTAATACCGCATCTGCTTGGGTGAATTTTTCGGACCATTTTTTTTCATAAATTGTTTTATCGCTATGCATTACAAGTATGGGTACATGTAGGCTAGGCGAGTTTTGTATGTTTTTTTGTGCGGTATGTATGGCGCGAATAAAGCCAAGGTTTATATCGGGAGTTTCAAAAGGTTTCCAAGTAGTTGAATAGTTCCATTCACCATATTTATCTTTGTGCAGGCTGTAGCCATATTCTTTTGCAAATCCGCTAGGAATCGTTCTATCTGGGAAGTATTTCCCTAGAAATGCTAAAAAAGGAATGCCAATTTCCCTTTCCAAAAAACTTAAATTAAATTCATAAAACGGACTGTTACAAATAATGCCATGAAAAAGAGTGCTGTTTTTATGGCGCTCCGCATAATTTGTAAGAATAAGCCCTCCATTGGAATGTCCTTTTAAAATGACTTGTGTATTATTTTCCGATTTGATAATAGTTAGAGCCGTTTCTATTTCTTCATCATATTCTAATAAAGAACGAACATTGTTTAATTTTTGATGCTTTAAATAAGAGCGGCCATACTTTCTTAAATCTAAAGCATAAAAATTAAATCCTTTTAAATTGAATCTTTTCGCCATTTGGCTTTGGAAAAAATAATCATTAAAACCATGAATGTATAGAATGGCTTTGGAGGAATTGCTTTCTGCTTTTCGTCTGATCAAGGTGGCTATAGCCTCTCCTTCATAGTCGCTTGCAAGTGGCAAGTTTAACTTACTAAAACCTTCACCAAGAACATCGGGTAAATAATCAGGATTGGAAATTTCTTTTAATTGTGGCGCTTGCATCTTCATTTTAGTTAGAGGTTAAAGGGCTTTTTTGTTTTTTACGAAAGCTATAAATTTTATATTGTAACAATAGCACTAATGCTGTAAAAGTGACAAAAATAATTCCTAGTAATATATTTATTTCAGCGGAGATAGAAGAAATATTGCCCCCATAAAATGCTATTTTTCTAAAAGCACTTAAAAACTGTGTCAAGGGGATGTATTGAGCTACGCTCGTAATTGCATTTGGAAAAGCCAAACTTGGCCAAGTAAAACCACTAAGTACAAATGCTGGGGTTGAAATAACCATTAACAGTTCGGTGGCTTTTAATTGACTTGGAATTGCAATTGAAAATAACATGCCAATACACATAGAAGCTAGGGTTAGCAAGGTTGTTATCACAAACATTGGAAAATTGAAGATGTTTAAATTGATTTTGAAATAGGGAAAAAACAGACTTACAATAGCCCACATAATTGGAATCATTAATAGAAATGGAGTGGATTTTAGTGCGATATGATACAAAGAAGAAGTGCTTTTTTTTACAAGTGTTCCAAAATAACCATCTTCAAAATCTCTGGCAAAAACCAGCGCCATGGCTAAAAAAATAATTTGTTGCATGATAGCCCCCAGCAAACCAGGCAGCATAAAAGTTGAATAGCTTCCTGTTGAATTGTACAATTTGTTAAAATTAATTTTAAAACTTTCGTAGCGCTCGGCGGCTTGAGAAGGATGGAATCCTTGTTTTTTGAATCCTTCTATTTCAATTCCGGCATTTAGGGTCATTAATACTGCTTGAATGTTTTTACTTGCCGTATTGGCATTCAGTATGTTTGCCATGTCTAAGTCTACTCTAATTTCAGGATGTCTTTTTTGAAGAATATCTGCTTCAAAATTTGTTGGAAAAGTAACAACGGCGGCGTATTGATTTTTAGGCATTTCTGCTAAAATATTTCCAGGTGTGTACTTTACTTTGCTAACAAACAATACTTCATTGTCTCTAAAAGCATCAATAATTTTATCGCTAAGTGGGCTCTTGTCTTGATCTACAATTACAATTGGTAAATCCAAAACTTTGGCTTGTTTGTATACATAACCAAATAAAATTCCATAAAATATAGGAGCTCCAATAAAAATGGCAAGTAGCACATTGTTCGAGAAAATTCGTTTGAATTCTATTTTGACGAGTTTTAAAAATTCTTTCATGGCCTGACTATTTAATAAGAATGGTGGCGTTTAAATAAAATTTTTGCTTAGAAATAGCTGAAGTAGGTAGTATCTTTAATTCATAAATAGATTGAGACAATTCATACAATGGAGCCGTACTACTTATGTCTGCATACTGAGCAAGCTGATTGATGGCTTCAATTTTTCCGTTTATTTCTTCTTGGGTATACGGATTTACAAGTGTGTATGTTTTGCCCACTTCAAAATCATAGATTTTAGATTCAGGTACTGTAAATCGAAAGTACAGACTGTTTTTTTTATAGCCATTGATCAATGTATAGCCTGGAGTTAGCAATTCGCCTTCTTCTAAACTGATGGTTTCAATGGTCATGTCTGCCGCAGCAACTAAATATTTTTCATTTGCCGCAATTCGTATTTCTTCTTTAGCACCAAGGGCTCTGTCTAACTGCCCTTTTGCTTGATCAATTTGTTCGGTTCTAACACTTTTGCTAATTTCTTCTTTTTTAGCCTGTAGCGCATTTATTTGCGCCTGAGCCATGTTTCGCTTCATCTTTATTTCATCAAATTGTTGCATGCTTACCAAAGAATCTACATACATGGCTTCTATTCTTTTGTACGAATTTTGAGCAAATTCTAATTGAGCATTGGCAGCATCAATTTTTCCGTTAAGTTGGTCTAACTGTTCTACGGTAGCTCCTTTAAAGGCCATATTTAATTGCCCTTTTGCTGAAGTTATGGCACCTTCGACTTGCATCATTTTTGCATTTACTTCTGGAATGTCGAGCAGGGCTAGGGTGTCTCCTTTTTTTGCTGTTTGTCCTTCTTTTACATAGAGTTTGTCAATTCGCCCAGCAATTTTACTACTTACGGCGATGGTTTCAAATTTTACTTTTCCTCTGTAGGCTGTAATTTCTTCATTGTTTCCGCAAGAGTTTAAAACCAAGGCAGTGCAGAGTATAAATATGGTTGTGAATGATTTCATTGTTTTTTATTTTTATGAGTTTGTACTAATAGGTAAGAATCCCTTTTGCGTGAAGTAATTCTGTCACGGCTTTTCGTTGTTTGAAGTAAGAATTTTGAAGTTTGAAATTGGCCTTTTCCAAGTCGTTTAAAGCAGCAAGCACATCGTTTATAGAGGCAAGATTATTTGTATACTGTCTATCAATCATTTTGTAGGTGTCGTATGCAAGTTCAATTTCTTTTTGAATAATTTGAGTGTTTTGAAGCGCGGACTCGTAGCTTAACTGAGCTTTGATCACACTTAAATGAATGAGCTCATTTGTTTCGGCTATTTGTGCTTGGTACTTTCGACTTTCCAATTTTGTTTTTTTACTTTTTAAGTGAGCTTGATTTCCGTCAAATAGATTCCATTTGATACCAGCACCCACATACCATTTTGGATCAAATAATGATAAATCATCTTCTAGTAATTCATAATGTCCTTTTATGGCCAACTTTGGTATAAAATTGCTTTTTTCCATTTTAGATTTGTAGTCCGTCGCTTTTTCGGCTTCTTCTAAAGCTTTGAGTTCGTATCGCTTTTTTGTAGCCAAAGTTGCATTGATTGCAAAAGGATGTAGTGAGGGATGAAGTGTGTTTAAATAGTTTTTGTTTTCTCCAGTTAATTGAGACAATACCTCAATCAATAAGGTTTTGTTTTGGTTGAATTCTAAAACTTTTCCTGCTAGCTGCTGTTGAGCAAGTTCTATTTTTTTTCGATGGATAGGAGTAGCCAAACCATTTTCTATGGCTTTTTTTACATAATATTCTTGTTTCTTTAAAAGTTTTTCAGAGCTTGTTAGTATCCGTTTAGAAGCATAAACCAATGCAAGTTTGTCATAGGTTTCTATTATGGAAATTGCGATTTTATCTTTTTTGGCCATGCCAAGGTAGTTGAAAGAGGCTTCTTTGTGCTTACTTGCTTTTAGGGCATGACTGGCTTCTTGTCCGCTAAATAGCACCCAGTCTAAATCGATAGAGGTTTTTAAAATATTTTTATTTTGCAAATTAGAAATCTCTGTAAGGGGTATGCTTTCTGGAAAAGGATCGTTAAAGGGAATACCAATGGCCTCCTTAATGAGTAATTTTTGTGTGGCAATCAATAAGTTTTGTGTGTCATCATCAAAACGAATGTCGTCATCTAATCTGGTGTAACTACCATTTACGGTAATTTTGGGTAAAAAAATGGATTTAGCCATTTTTTGATCGACTGCCGTTTGCTTTCGCTCTAAATTATTTATTTGTAAGCTGTAACTTTTGTTGATTCCTTTGTGAATTAAATCTTGAAGAATTGGATCTAATTGTTGTGCTGTGCTTGTAGCCCAAACAAAACAGACAAAGGTTATGAAAAGTATGTTAGATTTTTTTATTTGCATGGTAAATCGTTTTAGTATTACCATGCAAATGTCTCAATGAAATGGTTGATTTCATTTGACTTATATCAAAAAGAAAATTTATTTTAGCAATTCATTCTTTCTAATCCGACTGAGCGTTTCTTGAGTCATGCCAAGATAGGAAGCAATATGTCCTAAGGGAACTTGATGTGAAATATTTGGAAATTCGGTAAGCATATAGTCGTATCGCTCGCGCGCCGTTTGAAATTGAATGGCGTTTACTTTATGGACAATTTTGGTCAACATTTGAATAGAGATCAACCTAGCCAGTTTTTCCATTTTATGGTACTTGTTTAAAAGCACATCCATTTTTCCTTTAGTAATACTGTAAAGTATAGAATCTTCTAAAACTTCTAAATAATACAAGCTAGGCGTTTGTTGAAAAAAACTATCAGCGCTCGACATAAAATTACCGGCATCAAAAAACCATTGTGTTATTTCTTTGCCATCTTGCTTTAGGTAATAACTTCTTCCAATTCCTTTTTCAACAAAATACAATTTCGTAGAAATCTGACTTTCTTTTATTAAAATTTGATTTTTTTGTACCTGTTCTTTTTCAAAATGAGAGAGTATGTCGTTTAACTCATCATGCGTAAAGGGAACTAAATCGATTAGAAAATCAGTAAGCATACATTGTGTTTTTAGGTTGCCAATGAAAAACTAACTTTTTTTCTTTCTAATTTTCATATTCAAAGCTTCAACTCCTAATGAAAAAGTGATTGCAAAATACAAATACCCTTTAGGAATAGCCCCTATATGCTGATGGAAAAATTCTGTTTGTGCCAAATGAGCCCCTTCGGTAATTAGCATAAATCCGATCAATATTAAAAAAGACAAGGCCAACATTTGAATGGTAGGATGTGCATTGACAAATTTCCCTACAGGATTGGCAAAGAGCATCATAATTAACATAGAAACAACCACAGCAGTTATCATTATAACTAAAGCGCCTTCCGTTCCATTGGTCATTCCAACCGCCGTTAAAACCGAGTCGAATGAAAATACAATATCTATTAAGACAATTTGTACAATCGCTTTGGATAGCGTGGTTGTTACTTTTTTGGCAGTAGATTCCTCTTCGGTAATTCCTTCTACTTTGTGGTGTATTTCACTGGTGCTTTTGTACAATAAAAAGAGTCCTCCAATAATTAAAATAATACTCTGACCTGAAATATGCGTTGTCAACCACGAAGTTTCAATATCTATAATTGAATCTTTCATGGCTATTAAATAAGAAACCCCTAACAATAAAATAACACGGAAAACCATGGCCAATAACAAACCGATATTGGTTGCTTTTTTTTGTTGCTCCTTTGGAAGTTTTCCAGTGGTGATAGAAATGAAAATGATATTGTCAATTCCCAAAACAATTTCAAGAAAAGTTAAGGTTAATAGGGCAATCCAGGTGTCTACTTGTGTAAAAATTTCCATCGTATTTATGATTGTTGTGTTTTAAATTTTAGCTTCTCGCTTCTCGCTTCTCGCTTTTAGTTTTTCACTTTTAGCTTCTCGCTTTTCGTTTTTGGCTTTTAGTTTTTAGTTTTTCACTTTTAGCTTTTAGCTTTTAGCTTTTGGCTTTTGGCTTTTTGCTTTTTGCTTTTGGCTTTTGGCTTTTTGCTTTTGGCTTTTGGCTTCTCGCTTTTGGCTTTTGGCTTTTAGCTTTTGGCTTTTGGCTTCTCGCTTTTGGCTTTTAGCTTTTCACTTTTGGCTTTTCACTTTTAGTTTTTCACTTTTCACTTTTCACTTCTCGTTTTTAGCTTTTAGCTTTTGGCTTCTCGTTTTTCACTTTTTGCTTCTCGTTTTTAGCTTTTAGTTTTTCACTTTTCACTTTTAGCTTTTGGCTTTTCGCTTTTCGCTTTTGGCTTTTGGCTTTTCGCTTTTCGCTTTTGGCTTTTGGCTTTTGGCTTTTCACTTTTGGCTTCTCGCTTTTTGCTTTTCGCTTCTCGTTTTTCACTTCTCGCTTTTGGCTTTTCGATTTTGGCTTTTGGCTTCTCGTTTTTAGCTTTTAGCTTTTGGCTTCTCGTTTTTCACTTTTGGCTTTTCATCCGATATTTTAATAGTACTTCCTTTTTGTTTGAAATTATTGTTTACATAATTTGCTTGAAACTCGTAAGAGTTGTCTTTTATTTTTGTGATTTTCACGACAAATTCGGTACTGTCTAATTTCGATTTCGGGTTGACTTTTAACAAACGAAATTCAAATTTGTTTTTCCATTCAATATGAAAAGTATCCACTTGACTTCTATAAGTTTCAATTTGAAAATCTTTGGTTCTATAAAAAGAAGAACTGTCTTTTTTATTTTCTAAATAGGTTTTAAACGAACCCGTTTCAAAAGAAAAAGGTGTGGTTTTACGCTCTTGTTTGCAAGAAATTAACAAACAGATAAACAGGGAAGCGGCTACAAAAAATATTTTTTTCAACATTTACCAAAAGTACTAAAATTACTGAGCTTGTTTTGCCAAGATCTTGATTTTTTCATCAAAAATATAGGCTTCTTTTAAAGCACTTCTCAAAGGAATTCCTTCCTTCATTTTTGGTCGCTTGTGTCCTGTTGCTGTCAACCAGGCATCTTTCATAAAGCTTTGCTTTTCAGAAACTAATTGCAAGAGTAAGTTCTTTTCGTTTTTATAATTTGAAATAGCATTTCGTATGTTTTCTGTTTTGGCGACTTCCGGCTGCCCTAAGTACAGTAAAATTTCTCTGGCCATTAGCCAGTGTCCTAATTTGTTTGGGTGAATTCCGTCTTTGGCAAAAGCAAAATCAGGATTTTTTTCTCTTTTTTGAAGCAATGCTTTTTTCATAGGCCAATACAAATCAATGACTTTCCAATTTTGATCTTTTTTCTGAGCGATGATCCAATCGGAATAGGTGTCCATCACCTTAGCATAGGCTTTGTCTTTTTTTTCATCAAAAGCAGAAGGGGTCATATAAACAACAGGAAGTTTTCGTTTTTTTATTTCTGAGTCTAGCCATTGCATTCCTTCTTTAAACTTATCAAAACGGTTCTGATCAAAGGGTAAATAAATTCCATCGTTAATTCCATAACTAGCGAAAACAAAATCGGGTTTGGTCTTTTTAAAGATACGTTTCAAACGTTCTCTTAAGTCGGGTCTAGGAAAAGCTCCTTTGGCATGGTTAGGCTCTGAAAGTCCGGAAACAGTTTCACTAGGTAGTCCCACGTTTATAAATTGATATTTATTGTTCGGGTATTTTAAGCGCAGATAGGTTTCTAAATAACTAATATAAGTTCCTTGGTAAGTGATGCTATTTCCTAAGAAAAGAATTTTTTTAGTGTTTTTACCTAAAACAGTTTTTGGCTGTGCATTTCCTTGGGTAAAAGAAATAAGAAGTAGTAGGATTAAGAATTTTAAGTTTTTCATATTCCAAATATAGTAGGTTTATGGACTATAAAAAAACGAAGGAATTTGAAAAGACATATCGGATTTAGCTTCCTTTTTTATTAGCGCAAGGAACTGTTGCGAAACAAAAAAAACCTAACAGGTCTCCAAGACCTGTTAGGTTTACTTTATGCTATAGTGATGAGTTTTGTCGAGATTTAGCTTCCTTTTTTATTAGCGCAAACAACTGTTGCGAAACAAAAAAACCTAACAGGTCTCTAAGACCTGTTAGGTTTACTTTATGCTTTAGTGATGAAGTTTAGATTCCAGTATAATTACTTGGGGTAATTACTTTCAATTCTGCTTTAATAGCATCAGAAACTTCTAAAGTATCAATAAAATCAGCAATAGATTTTTGGTTGATTACTGAATTTGTTCTTGTCAATCCTTTCAAAGCTTCGTATGCATTTGGATAGGCTTCTCTTCTAAGAATTGTTTGAATTGCTTCCGCAACGACTGCCCAGTTATTTTCTAAGTCGGCCTCAAAAGCTTCTTTGTTAATCAATAATTTGTTCAATCCTTTTAAGGTAGAAGCAAATGCAATTAATGTATGTCCAAAAGGAACTCCAACATTTCTTAAAACTGTAGAATCTGTTAAATCGCGTTGCAAACGAGAAACAGGTAATTTTGCTGCTAAATGTTCAAACAAAGCATTTGCCAATCCAATATTTCCTTCAGAATTTTCAAAGTCAATAGGATTAACTTTATGAGGCATAGCAGAAGAACCTACTTCTCCTTTTTTAATTTTTTGTTTGAAATAATTATTAGAAACATAAGTCCAGATATCTCTGTCTAAGTCCATAATAATAGTATTGATACGTTTCATGGCATCAAAAATTCCTGCCATATGATCGTAGTGCTCAATTTGAGTTGTTGGGAAAGAATGGTGTAAACCTAAAATATTTTCAACAAAATTAGTTCCAAAAGCTTTCCAATCAACATTTGGATAGGCTACTTTATGTGCGTTGTAATTTCCAGTTGCACCACCAAATTTAGCTGCATGTGGTGTGTGTTGTAAATGCAATACTTGCTGATTTACACGTTCTACAAATACAAACAATTCTTTTCCTAAACGCGTAGGAGAAGCGGGTTGTCCGTGTGTTCTTGCTAGCATAGGAACATCGTCCCATTCTTCAGAAAGATCAGCAATTTTAAGAGTCAATTCATCTAAAGAAGGGTAATACACTTCCTCCAAAGAATCTTTGATAGACAAAGGAATTGCCGTATTGTTGATGTCTTGAGAAGTCAAGCCAAAATGGATGAATTCTTTATAAGGAACCAAGTTTAGAATGTCGAATTTTTCTTTGATGAAATATTCAACCGCTTTTACATCATGGTTGGTTACATTTTCAATTTCTTTAATTCTCAACGCATCTTCAGAAGTAAAAGAGGTATAAATTTCTCTTAAAGCTGGAAATAAGGAATTGTCAAAACCTTCTAATTGAGGCAAAGGAATTTCGCACAAAGCAATAAAATATTCAATTTCAACTTTTACACGGTACTTAATCAAAGCTTCTTCAGAATAGTAAGCTGCTAAAGATTCTACTTTTCCTCTATATCTCCCATCAATAGGCGAGATTGCATTTAAATTCGTTAATGACATTCTTTTAGATTGAAAATTAAGGCGCAAAAGTACGCAATTCTAGAGAATTTTTGTGGCATTGCATAAAATTTTTATAGGATACTTGTGTGTGAAAGCAGTAAAATTACTGTTCGAATTTTCTCATTGTAGTTTTTTGAACAGCGTTGCGTGGATAATTTGATAAATTGTGCTCTGTAATTTAAAAATAAGAAAATGAAATTTAGAAAAGTACTGGCGCTTATCGCTTTAATTGGAACCATGAGTTCTTTTGCTAGCATTACAGGAAATGAGCTAACTCTGGTTAAACGAAAAATTAAAGTATTGATTATCGACGGTCAAAATAATCATGGTGTTTGGCCAAAATCAACCATTATGATGAAGCAGTATTTAGAAGAGACCGGCTTGTTTACGGTTGCTGTAGAGCGCACACAATATTTATGGAAAGGTGAAGGAGAAAAAGCATTTTTACCTTTGGCCAATGCTAGAACAGGTGAGTTTTTGAAATCGCCAAAAACAGATCCAGATTTCTGTCCGAAATTTAGCAAGTACGATGTGGTGGTTTCTAATTTTGGTTGGAGAGCTGCCCCTTGGTCGGAAAAAACACAAAAATCTTTTGAAAAATTCATTCAAAAAGGTGGAGGTTTTGTTTCTGTACATGCGGCAAATAACTCCTTTCCAGAATGGTTGGATTATAATAAAATGATTGGCCTTGGCGGGTGGGGAAATAGAAATGAAAAAGACGGTCCTTATGTGTATTATACAAATGAAGGAAAATTAGTGAGAGATACTTCTGCTGGTGGGGCAGGTGCACATGGAAAAAGACATGAATTTCCTGTGACCATTCGGGAAGCAAATCACCCAATAACCAAAGGAATGCCGAAGGTTTGGTTAACAAATGCCGATGAGTGCTATGCAAAGTTAAGAGGTCCAGCAGAAAATATGACCATTTTAGCGACAGGTAAAGATCAAAATGCAAAAGCACCAACCGACAGACATGAGCCAATTTTTATTGTAACAGATTACGGAAAAGGAAGAGTGTTTAATACGATTTTAGGACATGATGCTGTTTCATTTCAAAGTGTTGGTTTTATTGTTTCTTTTACAAGAGGTGTAGAATGGGCAGCAACAGGAAAGGTAACACAAGCCATACCAAGCGATTTCCCAAAAGCTGAAAAATCATCGGGGAGAAAATTTTCTTTAAAAAAAATAAAATAAAATAAAAAAAGGATGCAAAAAATATTTTCAAAAGTAGCGGTAGTTCTAACGTTTTTAGTCGCAGCCAATGCAGTACAAGCCCAAAAAGAAGGGATTGTGATGAAACAAGAAGGACCTTCAAAAATGGTGAAGTCGAAAGACTGGAAACCAATGTTGGATAAAGAATTAAGTCAGTGGGAAGTTTGGACAGGTGTGCCTCATAAAACCGTAAAAAACTTGCCAAAAGGTTATGTGGTTCCCGAAGATGGAAAACCAGTAGCACCAATTGGTTTGGATAATTCTATGGAAGTTTTTAAAGTAACGGAAGATGAAAATGGCGAGCCTATTTTAAATATTTCAGGTTTGATTTATGCGGGCTTGACTTCAAAAAAAGAATATAAAAATTACCATTTGACCTTATTGTTTAAATGGGGTGAGAAAAAATACGAACCTCGTTTAAAGGCTTTGCGAGATAATGGTTTGTTGTACCATTGTTATGGCGAGCATGGTGCTTTTTGGAATGTGTGGAAACGTTGTTTAGAATCGCAAATACAAGAAGGAGATTTTGGTGATTTGTATACTTTGGCAGGAACAAAAGCAAAAGTACAAGTGAATGAATTTAACAGATGGGATCCAAAATCGGACAAAATTTCTGGAAAAGGAAAAAGATTGTACGATACAGAAAGTAAACATGGGGCATGGACAAGAGTAGATCTTTATGTGCTAGAAGACCAAGCAATCCATGTAACCAATGGAAAAGTAACTTTTGCTTTAAAAGATGCCTTGCGTCATGATGGAAAGAAATTAGACAAAGGGCAGTTGCAAATTCAATCAGAAGGAGCAGAGGCTTATGCCAAAGGAATTTTTATTAGACCGATTAAAAAGTTTCCAAGAAAAATTAGAAAAGCAGCTGGGTTTTAACACCAAACTTTTCAAGAACATAAATAAGTCCTGCTTCGGTGGGACTTTTTTTTTGAAAAGAATACAGCAAGCGAATATTTTTTTAAATTTTACTTAAGCATCCAACATCCTGATAGCTTAAAACCTTGTTAATAATTATTTCGCAGACCCTTTTAATTCTCTAGTGAAAATACTATTTTAGCAACACTTCAAGCTTTAGAATAGAATACATGACAGAGGAAACAAAATATACAGAAGATAACATACGATCATTAGACTGGAAAGAGCATATTAGGATGCGTCCCGGAATGTATATTGGGAAATTAGGCGATGGAACTTCACAGGATGATGGTATCTATATTTTAATAAAAGAAGTACTCGATAACTCCATTGATGAGTTTGTAATGAATGCTGGTAAAACCATTGAAATTTCTGTTCGAAACACCAGTGTTATTATTCGCGATTATGGTCGTGGAATACCTTTGGGGAAAGTGGTAGATGTAGTTTCTAAAATGAATACGGGTGGAAAATACGACTCCAAAGCCTTTAAAAAATCAGTAGGATTAAACGGGGTGGGTACCAAAGCCGTAAACGCCTTGTCAAGCAGTTTTAGAGTGCAATCTTTTAGAGATGGAAAAACAGTTTATGCCGAATTTGAGCAAGGAAACTTGATTGAAAAAAGCGATGCAGAAGCTACCAGTCAGCGAAGAGGTACACGTGTGAACTTTACACCAGATCCAAGTATTTTTTCAAACTACAAGTTCAGAAATGAATATGTGGTAAAAATGATTAAAAATTATGTGTATCTAAACACAGGGTTGACCATTGTTTTTAACGGAGAAAAATATTTTTCTGAAAATGGATTGAGAGATTTGCTAGATGAAAATATCAATGAAGATGACAAAGCATATCCAATAGTACATTTAAAAGATGAGGACATTGAATTGGCCTTAACGCATAGTAAAACACAATATACAGAAGAATATCATTCGTTTGTAAACGGACAGCATACCACACAAGGAGGTACGCATTTGGTAGCCTTTCGGGAAGCCATTGTAAAAACGGTTAGAGAATTTTTTGGAAAAACCTTTGAAGCCAGTGATGTTCGGAAATCTATTGTAGGAGCCATTAGCATTAAGGTAATGGAACCTGTTTTTGAAAGTCAGACCAAAACCAAGTTGGGATCTACCGAAATGGGAGGTAATTTGCCAACTGTTCGTACGTTTATCAACGATTTTATAAAAACCAAACTGGACAATTATTTGCATAAAAATCCAGATGCTGCGGAACAAATTCAACGTAAAATATTACAAGCCGAAAGAGAGCGTAAAGAGCTTTCAGGGGTACGTAAATTGGCAAGAGATAGAGCTAAGAAAGCGAATCTTCACAATAAAAAATTACGAGATTGTAGAGTGCATTTTGGCGATTTGAAAAAGGAGAATCGATTGGACACGACTTTGTTTATTACCGAGGGAGATTCAGCCAGTGGTTCTATAACAAAATCGAGAAATGTAAATACCCAAGCCGTATTTAGTTTAAAGGGAAAACCTTTGAATTCGTATGGAATGAGTAAAAAGGTGGTTTATGAAAATGAGGAATTCAACTTGTTGCAAGCTGCTTTAAATATAGAAGAAAGTTTAGAAGATTTACGTTATAATAATATTGTTATTGCAACGGATGCCGATGTGGATGGAATGCATATCCGATTGTTGTTAATTACTTTCTTTTTACAGTTTTTTCCTGAAGTCATCAAAGAAGGGCATTTGTTTATTTTAGAAACGCCTTTGTTTAGAGTACGAAATAAAAAAGAAACCATTTATTGCTATTCGGAAGAAGAAAGAAAAGATGCGTTAGAAAAATTATCAGGGAAACCGGAGATTACTCGATTTAAGGGATTGGGGGAAATTTCACCAAATGAGTTTGTACATTTTATTGGTGACAATATTCGTTTGGATCCAGTAATGCTAGATAAAGAAATGCCAATAGAAAAAATGTTGGAATTTTATATGGGAAAAAATACTCCCGATAGACAGAAGTTTATCATAGAAAACCTAAAGTTTGAACTGGATGTAGTGGAAGATTTATAATGAAAGAATTGCTAAAAAGATTCAAGCCCACGTTTCAAGTGTATAATTTTTTTCAAAAGAAAAAGTTGCTACACAATGTGCCCTTGTATAAAAAATATGGTTTGCGTAAGCGGTATTATTCTTCTGTTTCTGCTAGCGATTTTGAGGGCTTGGAAGAAGAGGTGAATACCTACGATCTAAAAAATTCCAGAGAGGCTTTGGCCAGTTCTGAAAAATTTCAGCAATTGGATAAAAAAATACAACAAGAATTATTGTCATGGTCAGATGATGGTTATGTGGTTTTGAAAAATTATTTTTCTTCTGATGAGGTTGCTAGCTTTAATGAAAAGATAGACGAGCTGCTGGCCTCAAAAAAAGTGAAATTTGAAAATGGTAATAAAATTATGTTTGCCATTCATAAATCCAAATTGTTATTTCAAATTGGGGCACATAAAAAAATAATTTCCATTTTAGAAACCCTATTGGATAAAGAAGTGACCTTGTTTCAAAGTATCAATTTTTTAACAGGCAGCCAGCAAGGTGCACATTCCGATTCTATTAGCATGTCAACTTTTCCTAAAGGAAATTTAATTGCCATTTGGGTGGCATTGGAAGATATTGATGCAGAGAGTGGCCCCTTGTATTATTATAAGGGTTCTCATAAGTTGCCTTATTTTATGAATAAAGATTACGACAATGAAGGCAGTACCTTTTTCCTTGGAAATAAAGGTTACGATGCCTATTTAAAAAATATTCAAAATTTATTGGACGACAATAAATTAGAAAAAAAACATTTTCTGGCAAAAAAAGGAGATGTTTTGATTTGGCATGCCAATTTAGTGCATGGAGGAGAAAAAGTTTTAGATGACAATAAAACGAGAAAAAGTATGGTTTTTCATTATTATGCAAAGGATGCAGTTGCCTTTCATGAAATAACGCAAAGACCGACTTTAAAAGAAAATTTTGAAGGTTTATTTGACAGTATAAAAGAGTAAAATGCAAGAAGAAAACGAGCAAGAAAATAACGGTACCGAAGAGAAACAAGAAACGATTACGAAAGTAACCGGAATGTATAAAGAATGGTTTTTAGACTATGCTTCGTATGTGATATTGGAAAGAGCCGTTCCTGCTTTGGATGATGGTTTTAAACCGGTGCAACGTAGAATCATGCAGTCTATGAAAGATTTGGATGATGGACGTTACAATAAAGTAGCCAATTTGGTTGGTCATACCATGCAATACCATCCGCATGGTGACGCTTCTATTGCTGATGCCATGGTGCAATTGGGGCAAAAGGAATTGCTAATTGACATGCAAGGAAACTGGGGTAATATATTAACTGGTGACCGTGCGGCGGCTTCAAGATATATTGAAGCACGTTTGTCTAAATTTGGTTTGGAAGTGGTTTTCAATCCAAAAACCACACATTGGCAAGCTTCCTATGACGGTCGTAGAAAAGAACCAATTCATTTGCCTGTAAAATTTCCGTTGTTACTGGCACAAGGAGCAGAAGGAATTGCGGTTGGTTTGTCAACCAAAGTACTGCCACACAATTTTATTGAATTGATTGACGCTTCTGTAAAATATTTAAAAGGAAGAAGCTTTAAAATTGTTCCTGACTTTTTAACAGGTGGTATTGCCGATTTCACCAATTACAATGATGGTAAAAGAGGAGGGAAGGTTCGCGTTAGAGCGCGTATCAACCAGTTAGATAAAAAGACCTTGGCCATTCATGAAATTCCTTTTGGTACAACCACATCTTCTTTGATTGATTCGATTATTAAGGCAAACGACAAAGGGAAAATTAAAATTAAACGTATTGAAGACAATACAGCGGCAGAGGTTGAAATATTAATTCACCTACCACCCAATGTGTCTCCCGACAAGACAATTGATGCCTTGTATGCATTTACCAATTGTGAATCGTCCATTTCTCCGTTAAGTTGTGTTATTGAAAATCACAAACCTATATTTATTGGTGTTTCAGAATTGCTGAAAATTTCTACCGATCATACTGTTGAATTGTTAAAACGCGAGTTGGAAATTCAATTAGGTGAGCTGGAAGAACAATGGCATTTTGCTTCCTTGGAAAGAATATTTATTGAAAATAGAATTTACCGAGATATTGAAGAAGTGGCTACTTGGGATGGCGTTATAGAGGCTATTGATGCAGGATTAAAACCTTTTACCAAACATTTAAAACGTGCAGTCACTACAGAAGATATTCTTCGACTGACAGAAATACGAATTAAAAAGATTTCTAAATTTGATATTGACAAAGCCAATTTATTAATTGAAGCTTTGGAAGATAAAATTAGAGATGTCAAAGAAAAATTAGCCAACCTTATTGAATTTGCCATCGATTATTTTAAAAGATTAAAAGAAACCTATGGTAAGGACAAAGAAAGAAAAACAGAGATAAGAATTTTTGATGATATTGTGGCGACCAAAGTGGTGATGCGAAACACAAAGCTTTATGTAAATAGAGAGGAAGGTTTTGTAGGTACTTCTTTAAAACGCGATGAATATATAGCAGATTGTGCTGATATTGATGATGTGATTGTTTTTAGAAATGATGGTAGTTTAATGATTACGAAAGTCGCTTCTAAAACATTTGTTGGAAAAGATATCATTCATATTGCCGTCTTTAAAAAAGGAGATAAACGAACAGTTTATAATATGATGTACCGTGATGGGAAATCGGGGCCAAGTTATATGAAACGTTTTAATGTAACCGGAATTACCAGAGATAAGGTGTACGATTTAACCGTGGGTAATAAAGGATCTATGGTGCATTATTTTACAGCGAATCCTAATGGTGAGGCGGAAGTGGTTACCGTAAACTTAAGAGCGGTTGGTAGTGTTAAGAAATTGAAATGGGATATTGATTTTTCTGATTTACTTATTAAAGGTCGAGGCTCTAAAGGAAATTTAATCACGAAGTTTCCCATACGAAAAATTGAATTTAAGTCGGCAGGTGCTTCTACATTAAAACCAAGAAAAATTTGGTTTGACGATACCGTACAGCGATTAAATGTAGATGAAAGAGGAGAGTTGTTGGGGGAGTTTACAGCAGATGATATGTTGCTGATTGTTACCCAATCTGGAATGGCAAAAACCATCAAACCTGTTTTAAATTATCACTTTGAAACGGATATGATTGTTTTGGAAAAATGGGATCCAATGAAACCAATTTCTGCTATTTATTTTGAAGGCGAAAAGGCTCGTTATTTTGTAAAGCGTTTTATGATTGATCATCCAGAAAGAGAAGATCATTTTATTACCGAGCATCCAAAATCGCAATTAGAAATTGTGGCTACCGATTACAGACCCGTTGCTGAGGTTATTTTTTCTAAAAGAAGTTTAGAACCAATTACAGTCGACTTTGAAGAGTTTATTGCGGTAAAAGGAATCAAGGCTATCGGAAATCAGCTGACAACAGATAAAATTAAGCAAGTAAATTTTTTAGAAAGCAAGCCTTATGATGCTCCTGATGTAAATGACATTGAAGTCTCTGAAGAGGATGAATCTGAAAAAGAAGACGGTCAAGCGACTTTATTTTAAATTATGAAGAAGAATTTTAGCATCCTTTTACTTTTTTTTATGAGTACAATCTGTTTTGGACAATCTACTATACTTCCGCTTTGGGAAGGTGAAATTCCCAATTCTCAAAAGTCAGAGGAAAAAGAAGAATACCCGAAAAGAAATGTGTTTTTTATCAGTAAGGTGCAAGTCCCTACTTTAGAGGTTTTTTTACCCGCTAAGCAGTTGGCAACAGGACAAGCAGTGGTTATTTGTCCAGGAGGAGGTTATCATGGCGTGGCGTATCATTGGGAAGGTACCGATTTGGCAAAGTGGTTCAATTCTTTTGGTGTCGCGGCTTTTGTGTTAAAATATAGGATGCCAAACTCAGGATCTGTAAAAACTTCGTATGAAGCACCTTTACAAGATGCTCAACGAGCAATTAGAATGGTAAGAAGAAATGCGGAAAGTTATAAAATTGATCCAACAAAAATTGGCATCATGGGCTTTTCAGCAGGTGGTCATTTGGCTTCAACTTTAGGAACACAATTTGATAAAGTAAATAATTTTGAGGAGTCAGCTATAGATACCATTAGTGCAAGACCAGATTTTATGGTATTGTTGTATCCGGTGGTTACTATGAAATTGGATTTTACACATAAAGGTTCTAGAAACGCATTGTTAGGAGACAAACCTAGTTTAGATTTGGTAGAAGAATTTTCAAATGAATTACAAGTAAAAGAGAACACGCCGCCCACTTTTATTGTGCATGCTTCCGATGACAAGGCTGTTCCTGTAGAAAATAGCTTGCAGTTTTACAATGCACTTCGCGAAAAGAAAATTCCTGTTGAGCTGCATTTGTATCCAAAAGGCGGGCATGGTTTTGCATTGGCAAAAGGAAGAGGAAATGCAAATCTTGAAAAATGGCCTCTCTTATTAAAAGATTGGTTGCAAATTTTGAATTAAAGTGATAGAATTTTTCACCAAAACCTTTAGCGAATTAACCACTGATGAATTGTATGAATTATTACAAGTTCGTTCGGAAGTTTTTGTGATAGAACAAGAGTGCGTGTATCAAGATATTGATAGCAAGGATAAGAATGCATTGCATGTTTTAGGAATTTTGAATCATGAAATTGTGGCTTATGCAAGAATTTTTGACAAAGGTCACTATTTTGAAGAAGCAAGTATTGGAAGAGTGGTGGTTAAAAAAGAGCATCGAAAAGATACTTATGGTCATTTATTAATGGCCTATGCAATAGAGGCCGTTGAAAAATACTTTGAACAACAGCCTATAAAAATTTCTGCGCAAGCACATCTTGAAAAATTTTACAATACCCATGGGTTTGTTACCAAAGGAGCTTCCTATTTAGAAGATGGAATTCCGCATTTGGCAATGTACCGTGACTAATTAAAATCACAACGCAATCCGATAGAAATATTTCTTATTTCTGTCTCATTAAACAAAGGAGCTAAATCGTATTTGACATAAAGCCCTAAGGATTTATAAGCTATATAGCTGCTTAATCCGTAAGTGAAATTATTGGTGTTAAAATCTCCTTTTTGTTTTTCAGTAACTGCGTGGCCTGCTTCATTTTGGTATTTTAAATATTGTCGGGTTCCTAACTTTATTCCTGCATAGCCACCCAAACCTATTCTTAACGACTGGTGCGTTCTGTCTTTTTTAGTACCATCTTCATTTCTTTTATTTTCTGAAAAATCAAATTCTATATGAGCAGGGAAATTCAAATAGGTGTTTCGTAATTTTGATTTGGACAAATCGGAAGCGTGAGTTTGCAAATGGGTAAGATCTCCATTTTTTACTTGGTATGTATTGTCAACTGCACGAAGGTAATTCCAAACAAAAGAGGCTCCATATTTTAAATATACTTTTGAAGCATTTTTAGACAAACGGGTTTTATAAGTCCACCCTAATTCATAAAAATGAGATTTCCAGAAATTGTAATCTGAATGGTTTAACGAAATTATTTGATGGTCCTCAATAGTATTATTGATACCGTACGCAAAGATAAACTGTGAAGTGGTTCTTTTAGAATTTGCTTTTTCCGATTTGTATTTGAATTTTTTTCGAAAAATAATTTCGCCTTCTTCTTTGTCAACTTTTATAGATTCGGGTAGATTCGTTTCGCTCCTGTTTGAATCGGTAATGTTTTTAGCTACCTGTTTTTGTACCAATTCTTCCAATTCAATTTGTAGTTTTTCTACTTGTGTCTCAATTTTTTCAGCGTGCATTGTAGCGGCTGCTAGTTTTAGTGTTTTGGCTTCCGCGTTCGTAATTTCATTATTTTCTTCACGTTGTTGAATTTCCTTGATTTTATCTTTTAAAAATGATTTTTCTTTGAGAGTAATCCGCTCAATTTTTCTTGAAATTTCTTGTACTCGATCTTCAAAGTTTTCATTTTGTCCTTGGACTAATGCTATTGTAAATAAGCATAGGTATAGTATTGTTTTTTTCATGATTTTCTTGTTAAGTGATTTGAGTTGGAGAAACAATGGCCTTTTGGTTCTAGATTTTTATTTATTTCTTTCGTTAAAAGCAGTTGCAAAATGTTCAATATTGACTTTTAAAGATTTCATGAATTTTTCCTTAAAACTGCTGTTGTCAATGTCTTTTTCTATTTCTTGAAGCAAGGCTATAGGATCTAAATTTAAATTTCTTTTGAGCAGTTCTTTTTCAATAAGATTGCGTTTTTCGGTCTTGTTTAAGAGAGCTTCGTTTTCTAAGGCTATGGCCTCTAATAACAAATTGGGGTCAATTTTTATTTTACGATGACTTGTTTTTGTGGCTGCTAATTCTTTAGGTTCAGTAGCGGCTATAGAGGATGCAATAGCTGTTTTTACATCCGACTTATTTTCAACTTTTAAGGGAATTATAGTTTGTTTGGTAATTTTTTGTTTCTTCTTATTGTTGAAGGCAATGCTTGTTTCTTTTAGGTAAGAAGTTGTTGGTTCTTCGACTATTATTAAGGTTTCTACTTTAGGATGAACAATGGGGGCAGCTGTGGTTTTATCATTACCTACTAGTTGTTCCTCTAAATTATATACTGGTGTTGTAGTGCTTTGTTGTGAATAATAAATACTCAAACCAAGGATGAATAAAAAGCTTGCGGCATAACTTAAAAACACCCAAACTCGCTTTTTCTTTTTTGTTTCTTGGTGTTCGTCAAGTTGTGCACTCAATCGATTCCAAGAGGAACTGGAAGGCTGCAACTTTCTGTTTTTGAAAGCTTCTTTAAAAACGGTATCTGTATTATTTGTTTCCATTGGCTAAATCGTTCATTTTGACATAATGTTTCTGCAACCATTTTCTGGCTTTGAATAATTGAGACTTAGAAGTGCTTTCAGAAATCCCTAGTTGTTTGGCAATTTCAGCATGTTTATATCCTTCAATAGCATATAAATTGAAAACGAGTTTATAGCCTTCTGGTAGCTGATCTATCAATTTTTGCAATTCTTTTTCGCCGGTATTTTCAATATTCTCTATTTCTTGAATAGCAACAAGCATTGTATCTTCTGCAAAAATTATGGGATGGTGTTTTCTTATATACGAAATACAAGTATTGACCATGATTTTAAGAATCCAGCCTTCAAAACTCCCTTTGTTCTCAAAATTATTTAGGTGGGTAAAGACTTTTAGAAAACCACTTAGCATTAATTCTTCAGCATGGTGTACGTCTTTTACATATTGTCTACAAACCCCTAACATTTTAGGAGCATAGGTTTCATACAAGGTTTGCTGAGCAGCTCTATTCTGTTTTTTCGCCTCTTTTAAAAGTCGTTGCTCTTTGTTATGTATAGAAATTATTTTCAAGCTGTAGTTTTTGACATGGGTCTTCTATGTATATAGACGCTTAAAAAAGTAAAAAGGTTGCCTGAGGATAAACTTTTTTTTATTTATAATGAAGTTTGGCTAAGTCTAAGATTTCAAACAAGGTGTCTTTGTCTATATCCTGCTCTGGATGAATAGGAAAAATTTTGATCCTTGTTCTAGTTCCTTTGATCAATTTTGGATGCTCAATTAAATAACCACGATGAATTCCTATATAGGGTTCTTGGCTTTTCTTATCCTTCCACAAATAGCAAAAGGCCTTCTTTTTGTAATAAAAAAAGGGAAGTCCGTATTTTTTTAATTCACAAATATCGGTATCATACGACAATAAGAGTTGGCGTATGGCCAAAAGACAACTTTTTGTAGGTTCTTGTAATTTGTCGTAAAAGGCATCTAAGCTGTTCAATTCCATCTCATGAATTTAGAGCTTCTAAAATAAAGATTTTTTATTGAGCTACAGAACCTTTTTTCAAAGCTTTGTAGTTTTCATGACAATCTAAAATAGCTTCAACAACTTGTAAGTCACTTGCCGTTTTGATAAAATATTCAGAATAATTACAATCATCTAGCAGTTCATTCAACTCTTTGTCATTCATGTTTAAGTATTCTAACATGACTTCTCTGTCAAATTTATTTCCTAATATTTCTCTAAGATTGTCTTTTTCCTTTAGCTTTTTTAGTTTCTTTAAAGCTTTCGGTTTTTTTCCAAACATATTATATAGGAAGTCTACCGGATGGTACACAGCAGCAGTTACCGTATTCATACTTTTTGGAGTTCCTTTACCAACCTCATAAGTTTGTGCAATTCCGTTGATGTGAATTCTTGAATACTTATCTTTAGGGACCTGTTTTACATCAATTTCTAACACTCCAATTAAGTTGTGGGTTTTTACCACTACCTCACTAATTTCATTGGCTTTTTCATGAAGGGTAATAGACAGTTCATTCCCTTTCATTAAATCGTTTGTTATTTTTAGTTTGATCGATTGGTACCCAACATATGAAATCATTAAGGTATCATTTACAGCTGTTTTTATTTCAAATCGACCATCAAAATCTGTAGTGGCACCAACAACATCGTTTAGGTTTAAGATATGAGAACCCATTAATGGTTTTTTAGAAATACCATCTAATATTTGACCTTTTAAAGAAACGATTGTAGCTATTTCTTGCGATTGCACACTAGTACAAGCAAGGAAGCAGATCAGTAGAGAAAAAAACAGTTTTTGCATGCTGCAAGTATACTAATAAACCTTTAAATGGAAGTTAAAAATCTGTGAAAACAGATGATATTCCTTATTTATTTCGTGTTTTGCAATTTGAGTAAGTTGCAGCATTGTGTAGGTTACCATCAAATTTGACAATAACTTAAGGAAAAGGGAAGTGAGTTTTTGCTACAATTTTCTTCTTTATTTAGGAAGAGTATTCATTTCTCAAAATCTTCGTCACAAAATAAGCCGTAGATGTTAAAGAAAAAAAGATCCCCGTAAGAATGAAAAATTCAAGCACGTTAATTAGTTTGTTATCGTAAAGTGTTTCTTCCTTTAAAAGAAAAATAAATGAAGTTAGGACAATAGAGCCGAATGCAATTAGTAGCAAGCTTTTTTTAGTTTTCATAGCGGTGAATTTTTTTTAGCTTTTTCACCAACGAAAATACAAAAAAAAATAAATTCAAGTTCCTAATTGAACTTGTTTTTTAAGCTAAACCATGAAAGTGTAAATGTGCACACAAGAAGACTCGAACTTCCACGTCCTTTCGGACACGAGCCCCTCAAGCCCGCGCGTCTACCAATTCCGCCATGTGTGCGTAATAAAAACTACAAATAAAAAAAGCTTCTCTAATAAAAGAGAAGCTTTTTGTGACCGGGCTGGGGCTCGAACCCAGGACCCTCTCCTTAAAAGGGAGATGCTCTACCAACTGAGCTACCAGGTCATACAATCTCTGATTGCGAGTGCAAATATAGTATATATTTTCAGTTGACAAATTTTTTATTGCAATTTTTTAAGTCATATTTGTATTTTATTTATTTCGTTAAATTTTCTATTTATGAAGATCGTTTTTGTAGGGTATATGGCCAGTGGTAAATCAGCAGTTGCTAAAAGTTTAAAGTCGGCATTGAATGTTGAATTGATTGATTTGGATGCTTATATAGAAGAGAAAGAAGCACAGACCATTACCTCTATTTTTAAGAATAAGGGAGAAGTGTATTTCCGTCAGAAAGAATCCTTTTATTTAAAGGAATTGTTAGAAAGAAACGATGATTTTATTTTATCAGTAGGAGGTGGTACGCCATGCTTGACAGGAAACATGGAATTAATTAATAAGAAAGCGACTTCTATATATTTAAAAGCAGCAATTGATACAATCTACAATAGAATTATTCATGAGAAGGCTAACAGACCTTTGGTAGCGAATATTGCAGATGAAAATTTAAAAGAATTTATAGCCAAACATCTTTTTGAACGCGCTCTATTTTATGAGCAAGCTCAATTAATCGTTTCTGTAAATGACAAATCTATTGAAGAAATTTCAAAAGAAATTGTTGAGAAATTAGCTTAGCAAAGATAGGCTACGGAAGAGTCTTCTGTAAACTCAACTCTGATGTGTTCTAAAATAGAAGTAGACATTGATATTCCTTTGAAATCAGCTTTTACAGGATATTTTTTGTGGTTTCTATTCACCAATACTACTGTTTTAAATCTTTTTAAAGGAACTTCTAAAAAATGCTTTACACCATAAATTAAGGTAGTGCCCGAATTTAAGACATCATCTACTAATACCAAGGATTGGTCGGTGTACTCTGCTGCAGGAATTGAAGTGCTAATTGTATCTAAAGGATTTTTTTTGTTGATGTTTACTTCACATAATACAACTTTCAAATCACAAATTTGTTCGATAACTTTTTTTAAACGCTCGGCAAATATAATTCCGTTTCCACATATACCTGCTAAAATTACTTTTGATTCATTGGTGTTGCTTTCTAATATTTGGTAAGCAATCCTTTTTGTTTTATGAATAATTTGTTCGTTGGTTAGGATGATAGAATCCGTCATAGTAGGTTTTTTAAAGATACTTCAAATATAAAAACATCTGTTGAATTCGTCTTGATAATTTTAAGATATTTCAAAGGTGGATTATTCCTCGGAATCGTCTGTTATATACTCGTCAATATCTCTTCTGTCCTTTTTAGTCGGTCGCCCAACACCTTTTTTACGATAATAGTCTTTAGAGTATTTTAGGAGTTCTAAAGCTTCAAATTGTTCTTTGGGAGTGGTGTCTTTTCTATACAAATCAACAAGCTTGGCGCCAACTCTACTTTTGGGAATGTCAAGAATTTCTAATTCATAGTTAATTTGATTTTTTCTTACCAATAATTTTTCACCAACATACACATCTTTAGAAGGTTTTAGGTTGGTACCATTTATCTTTACATGTCCTTTTTTACAGGCCTCTGTCGCAATAGATCTGGTTTTATAATAACGGACTGTCCATAGGTATTTGTCTACTCTCATAAGAAAAGTTAAATTATAGAGAAACTCTTTTAACAAAGATAGGAAAATTGTACATTGCGAAGCGAAAAAATACCGTGTACTCTATTGTAAAAGCCGTGTTTTTTCTTACACACTAATTAAAATATTCTTATGAATTTAATAAAAAACTTTTGTCAACTGCTGCTTATAGCAGTTTTAATTATTTCATGTGATACTGGAAGTACGCTTGCAGTAGATAATTTTGATCATGAAGGGCAAATTACAATTGACAATGATTCGTTGGTTGGTTATTTAAAAACACATTATTACAACACAAATGATGACGCAATATTGACCATTGGTGATGGTGGAGAAGCAGATTTGCCATTGGCAGATCAAAAAGCAATTTGGGATGTAAACTTAGCGGATGATAATTTAGTGTTAGAACACATGACTGGGATTGAGGTTGCTGATGTAGATGGAGAATATAGTATGTATACCTTAATGATAAACGAAGGTGATGATGAGAACGAAGCAGGTACTCCTAGTTTGTTAGATTCTGTTTATTATAAATATGAAGGAATGTTGTTGGACGGAACTGTTTTTGATGCAAGTGGAAATTTTCCAAGCTGGTCGCCTGTTTCTTCATTTGTTCAAGGTTTTTCTTATGGTTTGACAAAATTTAAGGGAGGTACAAAATTCACCAATCCGGATAGAACATTTGGTCATACAGGCTATAGTACTGGTTATATCTTTTTTCCTTCTGGTTTAGGATATAGAAATTCTGCTACAGGATTAATAACGGCTAGTTCTCCTTTGGTGTTTAAAATTGAAGTACATGAGGTAAATTTATCTGATGATGATGCCGATGGAATTCCGACCAAATATGAAATTTTGAACAATGACAACGGAACGGTAGAGGTAATAGATACAGATAAGGATGGGTATAATGATTATTTGGACATAGATGATGATGGTGATAAAATATTAACCATTGATGAGGTAGATGTTGATCCAAAAGATGGTGTGGTATCTAGATCTGAATTACAAACTTACTTTGAAGCAACGTATCCAGATAGAGAATTCAAATAGGAAAGTCTCTTGTAAAAAATAAAACCTCTTGTAGCCATTTGTTATAAGAGGTTTTTTTATGCCTTCTAATGAAATTGTTGTATAGGCTTAGGAGATACGATAAGAAAGGAATGATCCTGTTTGTTCGAGATTCCAAAGCCCTTTAGTTAGGTGAAACAGATTTTGTTATTAGGTAATGGGTGTGTATAAGACCTATAGTATTTCTTGTTATTATAGAGCTTGTATTGTTACGAAGATTATTTAAAACTTCGTTAAAGAGCAAAAAAAAGACCATCTAATAGATGGTCTTGATTTATAAGTAAGAATGATTTAATAATTTATTTTACTTTATCAACGATAGCCTTAAAAGCTTCAGGATTGTTCATAGCTAAATCAGCTAAAACCTTACGGTTTAAGTCGATGTTGTTCGCTTTCACTTTCCCCATAAATTGAGAGTAAGATAATCCATGTTGACGAGCTCCAGCGTTGATACGTTGAATCCATAAACCACGGAAGTTTCTTTTGTTGTTTTTACGGTCACGATAAGCATATGTCATCGCTTTTTCTACCGCATTTTTTGCTACTGTGTAAACGTTTTTACGACGTCCGAAGTAACCTTTTGCAGCCTTCAAGATTTTTTTTCTTCTTTTTCTTGAGGCTACTGAATTTACTGATCTTGGCATAATTTCAATGTTTTTTTGTAGTAAGGCGACAAATTAATGTTCTTAAATTAGCCCACTCCAAGGTTAATAATAATAATTACCTAATTGACTTAAAGTATTATTTTAAGTTCAATTGTTGTTTAATGTTAGCCTCATCTGCTTTGTGTACCAAACCATCATGAGTTAACTTTAATTTACGCTTTTTAGATTTTTTTGTCAAAATATGACTCTTAAAAGCGTGCTTTCTCTTTAATTTTCCAGAACCAGTAACTTTAAATCGTTTCTTAGCACTAGACTTTGTTTTTAATTTAGGCATCTCTCTCCTTTGTTTAATTTATTCTTACTTACTATTTTATAAGCTATCAGTTATAAGTAACCTAAGCTTTGTAGATTATTGAACTTTTAAAAGAATTATTTCTTTTTAGGGGCAATAAACATAATCATTCTCTTACCTTCTAATCGAGGCATTTGCTCTACTTTACCATATTCTTCAAGTTCTTGGGCTAATCTTAATAATAAAATTTGACCTTGATCTTTAAATATAATAGAACGTCCTTTAAAGAATACAAAAGTTTTAAGTTTTGCTCCTTCCTTTAAAAACTTGATTGCGTGTTTCTTTTTAAACTCGTAATCATGTTCATCGGTTTGCGGACCAAATCTGATTTCTTTTACAATAACTTTTGTAGCTTTAGACTTCAAAGCTTTTTCTCGCTTTTTTTGCTCGTACAAAAACTTTTTGTAATCAATCACTTTACAAACTGGTGGAACCGCTTTAGGGGATATCTCAACTAAATCCAATTCTTGCTCTTTGGCAATATCCATTGCTTTTCTAATTGGGTATACCCCAACTTCAATGTTATCACCTACCAATCTTACTTCCTCAACGTCTCTAATTCGACTGTTAATTCTGTGTTGGTCTTCGTTTTGTACTCTCCAGGGTTTTCTTGGAGCTCTGTTTCTACGTATTGCTATGACTTCAAAATTTAAACTTGTTAAAACAAGCGTTATTTAAAATTGTACTAATGTACTGTTTACTTCTTTTTGTATCAATTGAATAAATTCTTCAATTGTAAATGTTCCTATATCTCCTTCTCCGTGTTTTCTTACAGAAACAGTTCCTTCGTTCTCTTCTTTTTCCCCTACAATAATCATGTATGGAATCTTACTCATTTCTGCATCTCTAATCTTTCTACCAGTTTTTTCACTTCTAGAATCAATCAGGGCGCGAATTTCGGAATTTTCTAGCAATTCTGAAACTTTTTGAGCATATTTCTGATATTTATCACTGATAGGCAATAAGATAACTTGTTCTGGCATCAACCAAAGTGGGAAATTACCTCCTGTATGTTCTAATAATACCGCAATAAAACGTTCCATAGAACCAAAGGGTGCACGGTGAATCATTACGGGTCTGTGTTCTGAATTATCTGATCCTTTGTAGGTTAAGTTAAAACGTTCTGGTAAATTGTAATCCACTTGGATGGTTCCTAGTTGCCAACTTCTTCCCAAAGCATCTTTTACCATAAAATCTAACTTAGGTCCGTAAAAAGCAGCTTCACCTGTTTCCACTACATAATCTAAACCTTTTTCTTTGGCCGCATTTAAAATTGCATTCTCTGCTTTGTCCCAGTTTTCATCTGAACCAATATATTTCTCCGGATTTTCAGGGTCTCTTAAAGAAACTTGCGCTGTAAAATCTTCAAAACCTAAAGCTTTAAAAACATACAATACCAAATCAATTACATCTTTAAATTCTTGATCTAATTGATCAGGTGTACAAAAAATATGTGCATCGTCTTGTGTAAAACAACGAACACGCGTCATTCCGTGTAATTCACCACTTTGTTCGTAACGGTACACCGTTCCAAACTCTGCATAACGCTTAGGTAATTCTTTATAAGACCAAGGTTTGTAATTGTAAATTTCACAATGGTGTGGACAGTTCATTGGTTTTAACAAGAACTCTTCATCCATTTTTGGAGTTTTGATAGGTTGAAAACTATCTTCTCCATATTTTTCATAATGTCCAGAAGTTACATACAGTTCTTTCTGTCCAATATGCGGTGTCATCACCATTTCGTAACCCGCTTTCTTTTGTGCTTTCTTTAAAAAGTCTTCTAAACGACTTCTTAAGGCAGCTCCTTTTGGCAACCATAAAGGCAATCCTTGTCCTACTTTTGATGAAAAAGTAAACAATTCTAATTCTTTACCAAGTTTGCGGTGGTCACGTTGTTTCGCTAATTCTAACAATTCTAAATATTCCTTAAGCAATTTTGCTTTTGGAAATGAAATTCCATAAATACGTGTTAACTGAGGTTTGTTTTCATCACCTCTCCAATACGCTCCGGCAGCACTCATCACTTTTACAGCTTTAATGATACCTGTGTTAGGAATATGTCCACCACGACATAAATCTGTAAAGTCGTCATGATCACAGAAAGTGATTTCTCCGTCAGTTAAATTTTCAATCAATTCAACTTTAAAAGGATTGTTTTCTTCTTTGTATTTAGCCAAAGCATCTGCTTTAGAAACTTCACGCAAAGTAAATTCGTGTTTACCTCTTGCTAATTCTAAAAATTTTTGTTCAATTTTCACAAAGTCATTTTCAGAAACCTTGTGGTCTCCAAAATCGATATCGTAGTAAAATCCATTATCAATGGCAGGTCCAATCGTTAATTTAACACCGGGATAAATTTTTTGAATAGCTTGTGCTAAAACGTGAGCGGATGAATGCCAAAATGCTTTTTTACCTTCGGCTTGTTCAAACGTATATAAGGTTAAGTTACCATCTGTGGTTAAAGGGGTTTTGGTTTCAACAGTAGTTCCGTTAAAATTAGCAGAAATTACATTTCTTGCCAAGCCATGGCTTATGCTCATCGCCACATCCATTGGAGTACTATTTTTTTCGTACTCTCTTACACTTCCATCAGGTAAAGTAATATTAATCATGAATCTATTTTTAAGAAAGCAAAGATATTAGAAAACTATGGCTTAACAAACAAAATTTCTAATATAAATGCATCTTAATTTTCGCTGCTTTTCCAAGATAAAAATCAGGCCAGTACCTTTATAAAATACTTAGAAATACTATCTTTACAGCTAGATAAATTATAGAATGGAATTAAACTTAAAAAAACCAGTTGTATTTTTCGATTTAGAAACAACGGGTATTAATATTGCTAAAGATAGAATTGTTGAAATATCTATTTTAAAAGTGATGCCAAATGGCAATAAAGAAAGTAAAACATGGTTGGTCAATCCCGAAATGGCTATTCCAAAAGAGTCGTCTGATATTCATGGAATTACCAATGAGCGAGTAGCTAATGAACCTACGTTTAAAGAATTAGCACCTGCCGTTAACACGATGATTAAAGGTTGCGATTTGGCAGGCTTCAATTCCAATCGTTTTGATATTCCTTTATTGGCTGAAGAAATGCTGCGTGTAGGATTGGATTTTGATATGAAGAATCGAGTAGCCATTGATGTGCAAGTAATTTTTCATAAAAAAGAACAAAGAACTTTAAGTGCAGGTTATAAGTTTTATTGCGACAAAGATTTAGAAAATGCACATTCAGCGGAAGCAGATACTTTAGCGACTTATGAAATTTTATTGGCACAGTTGGATAAATATGAAGACCTAGAAAATGACGTAAAAAGTTTAAGTGAATTTTCTTCACATAATAAAAGAGCCGATTTTGCTGGTTTTTTAATGTTTGACGATGAGGAAAATGAAATATTTACGTTTGGAAAATACAAAGGCAGAAAAGTATTGGATGTTTTGGCTGAAAACCCAGGATATTATGCTTGGATTCAAAATGCCGATTTTCCATTGTATACAAAAAAAGTGCTGACGCAAATAAAATTGCGAAGCATGAACACAAAATTATAAAAATTTACAATAAGTCGGTGGAAGTATTTGAGAATACCATGGACTTTGATTTTTTAATCCGTACACTGAGCTTGTTGACGTGTATTTAAATAAAATAATATGTTAGTAGATTATAATAGCTTGCCAGATTCGTCTAGAGTTTGGGTATACCAAGCAGATAGAAGTTTTTCTGAAGAAGAAATAAAAGAAATCGAAATTCAGGCCGGTGAGTTTATCAATGCTTGGACAAGACATGGTGACGATTTAAAAGGAGGTTTTACTATCAAATACAAACAATTTATCATTTTGGCTGTGGATGAATCTTTTGCACAGGCTTCTGGCTGTTCTATAGATTCTTCAGTTCGTTTTGTAAAAAGTGTTGAGGATGCATTGTCGGTAGATTTGATGAATAAATTAAATGTCACTTTTAAAGATGGTGCGACTATTAATTTGGTGAGTTTGAGTGATTTTCAAAATTTTGCTAAAGAAGGAAAAATTACTGCAGATACCATTGTTTTTAACAATATGGTGCAAACCAAAAAAGAAGTGGAAACAAAATGGGAAGTTCCTGCAAGTGAAAGCTGGCATGCACGATTTGTTTAAATTGTAATGAACCTTTAGCTTTTAGCTATCGGAAAAGTTTTTAATTTAAGAAGAGAAATTAACTATGAGAAAAGCCAAAGGCCAAAAGCAAATAGTAAAAAGCTGTTTGGTAGTATTGCTAGCATGTTTTTCTAATTTAAATGCGCAACAATTAGATCCTTTACTAACTAAAGACGCCGCCGCTCAAAAAGCTTGGGTTTCAAACAAAATGGTATCCATGACCCTAAATGAAAAAATAGGGCAGTTGTTTATGGTTCAAGCCTATTCTAATCTAGACGAAAAGCATGCACGTAAAATTGAAGCAGAAATAAAAAAACACCATATTGGGGGGTTAATTTTTATGCAGGGTACACCTGAAAAACAGGCAGTCTTAAATAACAGGTATCAGAAAAAATCCAAAATTCCCTTATTAATTGGTTTTGATGGAGAGTGGGGGTTGGACATGCGTTTAAAGAAAACTTTTCGTTATCCTTGGAACATGACCCTTGGGGCTGTTTCTAATGATCTATTGCTAGAACAATTTGGACAGCGACTGGGAGTGCATTGCAAACGATTAGGAATTCATATTAATTTTGCGCCTGTTGTAGATATCAATACCAATCCTGAGAACCCAATTATTGGAAATCGTTCGTTTGGTGAAAATAAATTCAATGTCACTCAAAAAGCAGCAGCTTTCATAAAAGGAATGCAAAGTGAAGGCGTACTTGCCAATGCCAAACATTTTCCTGGCCATGGTGATACGGCTAAAGATTCACATAAAACCTTGCCACAATTAAATTTCGACTTGAAACGTTTGGAGGCGATTGAAATGTATCCTTATGCCAAATTATTTGATTCGGGCTTGACAAGTATAATGGCGGCACATTTAAGTGTTCCTGTGTTAGAACCAAACCCTGAAATTCCTACATCAATTTCATACAAAGTGATTACCCAATTGTTAAAGCAAAAAATGGGTTTTAATGGATTGATATTTACGGATGCATTGAATATGAAAGGTGCTGCTAACTATGCAAAACCAGGGGATATTGATTTGGCTGCTTTTATGGCAGGAAACGATATATTGTTAATTCCTGAAGATGTAGGGGCTGCCGTTAAAAAAATTAAAACAGCGTTGAAAAGAAATATTTTAACAATGAGTCGTTTGAATCACTCTGTTGAAAAAATATTAAAAGCTAAATATTGGGCGGGCCTTCATCATTTTGAACCCATAAAAGTAGCAAACATCGAAGCAGATTTAAATACGATAAAAGACAGCGTGCTACATAGAAAGTTAGTGGAGCAATCTATGACCTTATTGAATAATAAAAACGGTATTTTTCCTATAAAAGAATTGGCCAATAAACGTATTGCTTATGTGAAAATAGGGGATGCCGACAACAGTAGTTTTGTTACAAGGTTACAAAGTTATGCCGATGTAAAAGAAATCCATTATACTTCAAAAACAGAATTGTTAGGGAAGTTACAGGATTTTGATCAGGTAATTATTGGTTATCATAAATCAAATGCAACGCCATGGCGTAGTTTTAAATTTAGTACTGAAGAAATTGATGTGTTACAATCCGTTGCCAAAGCACATAAAACTATTGTAAGTGTATTTGCAAGTCCTTATAGTTTGTTGCAACTCAAATATTTTGACAATATAGAGGGGCTGTTGTTGGCGTATCAAAATAGTTATTTTGCCCAAGATATTGCCGCTCAAGCAATTTTTGGTGCCGTTGAAACTCATGGAAAATTACCCGTAACAATTAATGAAAATTATCCGGAAGGTTTTGGTTTGCATTCTGTAAATCTGATGCGTTTGTCTTATGGGATTCCCGAATCGGTAGGCGTAAGTAGTGCTAAATTACAGAAAATTGACAGTGTCATGAAATTGGTTATTTCAGAAAAAATGGCTCCTGGGGGACAAGTTTTAGTCGCTAGACATGGAAAAGTTATTTATGAAAAAAGTTTTGGTTATTATACCTATGAGCAAAAACAAGCCGTTACAAATAGTTCTATTTTCGATTTGGCTTCATTGACAAAAATACTTGGGGGCTTGCCCTTAATTATGAAAAGTGAAGAATTAGGGTTGTTTACTTTGAGTCAGACTTTGGGTAATTTGTTGCCAGAATACAAAGATTCAAACAAAGATACGTTGACGGTTAAAGAAATGCTATCACATACCGCTCGCTTGCAAGCTTGGATTCCTTTTTACTTAGAAACGATTGATAGTTTGAGTAAAAATTTATTAGACAAATATTACAGTAAAAGTCGATCAGCAAAATTTGGTATTGAAGTAGCCAAAGAGGTGTATTTAAGGACAGATTATATAGATAGCATTTACCAAAAGATTAAAGAAGTAAAGCAACGCGAAACACCAGGGTACAAATACAGTGGTTTGGCTTTTTTTATGTTTAAGAAATTCTTTGAAGAAAATTACCATAGCAAAATGGAAGATTTAGCGGATGGTTATTTTTACAAATCTTTAGGAGCGTATACCTTAACCTACAACCCACTTCGTAAATTTGAGCAGGATCGAATTGTTCCTTCTGAGATAGATCGTTATTTTCGTCATCAAATTTTGCAAGGTCATGTGCATGACATGGGTGCAGCTATGATGGGCGGAGTTAGTGGAAATGCAGGTTTGTTTTCTAACGCCAATGATGTGGCTAAGTTTATGCAAATGTATTTGCAAGATGGATATTATGGCGGACAGCGGTATTTGAGTTCACATACCTTAAAAAAATTCAATACCCGTTATTTTAAAGGAGATCAAGTTAGAAGAGGTTTAGGTTTTGATAAGCCGCAATTAGACCCTGAAGTACTATCAACTTGTGGTTGTGTTTCCGACAATAGTTTTGGGCATAGCGGTTTTACGGGTACGTATACTTGGGCCGATCCAGATTCTGGTTTGTTGTATGTGTTTTTGTCAAACAGAACGTACCCTACCATGGATAATAATAAGTTAGGAAAAGAAGATATTAGAACTAAGATTCAAGCCTTAGCGGTTGATGCAATTGTAGAATAAATACGGATTTTGTTTTATTTTTAATATAGGTAAATCAAAATCCGTTTGTATATCGATCTTATATTATTTCTTCATTTACCAAGGAAGAAATTAGGATTCAAAACAAGACTTTGACAATTAGCAGAACTTATAAAAAAGAGGTGCTTGCTGCTTTAGAAAAATATTAATAACTGCGTAGAGAAGGATGTAAATAAGTTTTTATTCTTCAAAAATTTTAGTCTCAAAACCATCAATACTCTGACTGTTTTTTTCTCTCCAATAATTTTCTATTTTTTCTTCTCCTTGTTTTTCTGCCCAAGTGTTTAAAGTTGTTCGATCCTCTTTAAAATCCATAAATGGAACCGCAAAGCCACATGAGGTTTGAACTAAATCTACGTTCATTTCTATAATTTGTCGAGACCCAGCCGTTTTCGGGAAGAAATCTAAATACTTGTCAAATTCTTTATCGCGGGTGTGGTAAATTTTGGCTTCGCCATAAAGACGTAAAATAAGAGGTTTTCCTTCAAAAGCACAAAATAGTATGGTCATGCGATTGTTTTTAAGCAAGTGTGCGGCGGTTTCATTGCCACTACCCGTAAGGTTTAACCAAATAATTTTATTTTCATCCAGCACTCTAAAAGTATCAATTCCTTTGGGAGAGATATTTACACGTCCCTCTTCAGCTGCAGTGCCAACAAAAAACAGGGCTTGCTTTTTAATAAATTCTTGTAATTCTGGACTAATATGTTTTAACTTCTTTCCCATAATTTAGTTTTTTTCAAATATATAGAAAGTGGTATTATTTTGTATCGTATCGAAAATAGAATTTCAAAAAAAAGTTACTTTTCATTTACGAAAGCTACTGAATGACAGGCTACCAAAGCGGCAGTTTCTGTTCTCAGTCGACTTTCACCTAAACTTACGGCTTGGAAATTTTTAGACAAGGCGAGTTCAATTTCTTTTGGTGAGAAATCTCCTTCAGGACCTATAAGAATAGTAATATCTGTGTCCGGGGCAATTTCATTTTTAAATGATTTCTTCTCTTGTTCTTCACAATGCGCAATAAATAAGGCCCCATTTTGTTGTTGTGCTAAAAACTGTTTAAATGTAACAGCTTCATTAATTTTTGGTAAATGAAATTTTAAAGATTGCTTCATTGCCGATAAGATTATTTTTTCAAATCGTTCCAATTTCACAACTTTTCGTTCAGAATGGTGACAAATAATAGGGGTGATTTCATCAATGCCAATTTCTGTGGCTTTTTCTAAAAACCACTCTATGCGGTCGTTTAATTTTGTAGGAGCAATGGCAATATGTAAATGGTAGTTCCAAGGTTTTTGTTTCTCTTCGACTTTTACAATTTTTACCAAACAATTTTTGTCGTTTGCCACTAAAACTTCAGCAGTAAAAAGAGCTCCTTGACCGTTGGTGATATTTAAAAGATCACCTTCTTTTTTTCTTAAAACACGTACAATATGTCGACTCTCAGTTTTGTCGAATTTAAATTCTTTACTTTCTAAACTTAGTGTTGCGTTGAAAAATAATTGCATAGCTGTTAGTTTTGACTTGAATCTTCTTCTGGTTCTGTGGCTTCAATAGTTGGCTTTTCCTTCTTTTTGAACAATCTTAAAAAGAAACTTTTCTTTTTTGCCTTAGGTTTGTCAACGGTTTCTTCTTTATTAGAAGACTTGTCAGAAGTAGGATCAACTGCTTTTACACTAGTGTCTTCTTCATCATCATCTTCCTCTTCAATATCATTTTCTTTTGATTTGTTTTTCTTTCCTAGAATTTTAGAGAAGAACGATTTTTTTTCAGAATTATCTTGAAGCGTGTCTTTTTCCTTTTTAGGCTTGTCACGGTCTTCTATTTCTTGTTGAAGGCGTTTTCCTTTTTTCGGCTTTTTAATTTTTTTTGTTTTTACCTTTTTCTCTTTTTTAGTAGTTTTATTCTTCTTTTTCTTAAAAATATTTTTGAAGAATGACCCAGTTGCAATGGCAGCAAGAGTCACATGAATTTTTATTTTTTCTCCAGCTAGGGTTAAAAAATTTCCAGTTCCTTTTGCAGCACGTTTTGCAAATGATGGTTTTTTAGGAGGAATGATCTGGTTCCCGTATTCGTCTACATCTACAATTCGATACATATTCCGATGTCTGTCAATTCTATAAGAAGCTCCTACTCCAAAACCAATTAAGGTCTCCGTGTTTGTTAACCCAGAATTTAGGTGAAAATCTAATTGAAAATTGTCATTTTGTAAATAGGCCAGACCAGTTCTAAAGTTGCCCGTAAAAATAGAGGCGTTCAATGGTTTTTCTATTTCACCAAATACAGCCCATGCTTCAGATAAGGTATAGTTAGAAGATACTATAAAGTCAAATTGATCACGGTGGTCAGGTATTTTCGCATAAAATAAATTGCTGGTAACTACCCAAAAATCATTCAAGTCATTTTGTAAAAGTAAGGTAAAGTTGGTTCCATAGTCACTTCCTTCTCTTTGCTGGTAAATGGATTGACTTGGATATGGAATTAAATTTGGACCATTGTAAAAGGTACCTCCAATTTTGAATCCAACAGTTGGAATCAGTCTTTTCCAATCAAATTTATGTTTCCTATACCAACTTCTAATTTCTTTAGGTTGTTTTTCTATTTTGGGTTGATAAATTAAATACTTCACTCCAAATCCATAAGAACTGATAAATCCTTTGTACCGATTTGTACTTAGGTTGTTTCTAAACGTGTTTTGAGAAGCAGAAAGACTAAACTCAAGTTTTTCTGAAAAAAAACTTCTTCTCAAGGTTTGGGTAAAATAATTTTCTTCAATAGAATTAGGAGCAGAACGATCTTTTATATATTGATGAACAAAACCTGCTTCTAGCTGTGTAACTCCTATACCAACTGCAAAAGGACTTTCAGAAAGTCCAGGTCTATTTGAATTAATGACGTCTGTATATTGTGCTTGGCCAAAAGTGTAACAAAGTAGGAAAAGTAAAAACCAATAATTTTTAGTCATTCGGAGTAGTGAAAATTTTGTCAAATATAAGATTTTATCAATACTAACGTTGCAGTTCCTTTCAAATTGTTATTTTTGAATAAATTTTTTTAATACGATATGCAGGAGGCAGGAATCATCACTTTTTTTAGAACCATAGGGATTATTTTATTGGTTATATACGGGCTCAAATTTATAGCGCGTTATGTGTTACCGTTTGTATTAACAAGAGCAGTAAAAAAAGCACAAGAACGCGCACAACAAAATCAATCGAATTATCAAAGTCAACAACAAGAAACAAAAGTTGGTGAAACGATAATAGACAAAAAAACGGTACACAATAAGCAATCTAATACAGACAACACAGTTGGTGAGTATGTAGATTATGAAGAAGTGGATTAGTTTGTAAAATGAATAAAAGTTTCAATAAAAAATAAATGCTCAAAAAAACAGTCCCGTATTTAGTCGCTGTAATTACTTTTGTAATTGCTTCACTTATGTATTTTTCACCCGTATTACGCGGTGATAAATTGTTCCAAAGTGACATCCAACAATTTAGAGGGATGTCTAAAGAAATTAATGATTTTAGAGTAAAACATGATACGGAACCTTATTGGACAGATGCGGCCTTTGGAGGAATGCCATCGTACCAATTAAGTACCTATTATCCGAATGATTATGTAAAATCGCTAGACAGTGTGATTCGTTTTTTACCACGTCCTGCAGATTATTTATTTCTGTATTTTGTCGGTTTTTTTGTATTGCTACTGGTCTTAAAGTTTGATTGGAAATTGGCCATTATAGGCTCTTTGGCTTTTGGTTTTTCAACTTATTTTATTATTATTTTAGGCGTAGGGCACAATGCAAAGGCACATGCCATAGGTTATATTCCTTTGGTTTTTGCAGGATTTATATTGGTGTTTCGGAAAAATTATTTATGGGGTTTTGCGTTAACAACAGTTGCTTTGGCTTTGGAATTAAATGCAAGTCACCCGCAAATGACTTATTACATGCTTTTTTCTTTGCTAATTCTTGGCTTGGTTGTTTTGATAGAGCGTATAAAAGCAAAAAAATCATTGCTTTCTTTTTACAAGCAAGTGGGAGTTTTGGCCATAGCCGGAGTTTTGGCTTTGGGAACAAATGCAGCCAGTTTAATGGCTACCAAAGAATATGCAGATTTTAGTACAAGAGGAAAAAGTGCTTTGACCGTTTTTCCTGATGGAAAACAAAAAGAAGCCAGTACTGGTTTGTCTACTTCTTATATTACAGAATACAGTTATGGCTTATTGGAAACATTTAATTTGTTTATTCCTCGACTGACGGGAGGTGCCAATAGCGAAAACTTGGGGACAGAATCGAATACCTATGCTTTTTTAAGCAACAAAATAGACAAAGGTCAGGCAAGACAATTTTCTGAAAATATTCCAACCTATTGGGGAAGTCAGCCTATTGTGGCGGCGCCTGCTTATATTGGAGCTATTTTTATTTTCTTATTTGTATTGGGAATTGTATTGGTAGATACGAAATTAAAAAAATGGTTGGTGGCGACTACTATTTTTTCCATTGCTATGAGTTGGGGACATAATTTCTCAATCTTAACCGATTTCTTTATTGCTTATGTACCCTTGTATAATAAATTTAGAGCCGTTTCTTCCATTCAAGTTTTGGCAGAAATAGCTGTTCCTTTATTAGGATTGCTTGCTTTTAAAGAAATTGTATTTGGAAAAAAAGACACGGAAATAAAGCTAACAGCGCTTAAAAAATCTTTTTTTATAACAGGTGGTTTGGCTTTGTTCTTTGCTTTGCTAGGTCCTTTTATTTTAGATTTTGTTGGAGCTAGAGACGGTTCTTATGACGAAATGATTCCCGGGTTTAGCGGCGCCTTAATGGCCGATAGAAAAGCCATATTTTTTAAAGATAGCTTAAGAACATTGGTCTTGATCATTTTGATTGCTGGAGGAATTTTTCTGTATTTAAAAGGAAAATTAAAACAACAAGCACTGCTGGTTTTATTGGGTGCGACTTTGTTGTTTGATATGGTAGGAACCGCGAGGCGCTATGTGAATAATGAAGATTTTTTACCCGCTAAACGAGTTGAAAAACCATTTGTCATGTCGGCAATTGATAAAGAAATATTGAAAGACAAAGGGCATTACCGTGTGGCAAATTTTGCAGGTAATTTTATGAATGACGGAGCAACCTCGTACTACCACAAGTCTATTGGAGGGTACCATGCTGCTAAATTAGGTCGTTACCAAGAGTTGGTCGATTTTCATTTGTTGAAAAACAATATGGAAGTTTTGAATATGTTGAATACAAAATATTTTATAATTCCTGATGAAAAGGGTAAAAAAGGACTTCAAGTAAATCCATATCCAAATGGCAACGCTTGGTTTGTAAAGCATGTAAAATATGTGAACAGCGCCAATGAAGAAATTTTAGCACTGAGCGACTTTAATTCCAAAGAAACGGCGGTTATCAATAAAAATGAATTTGCTGTACTAAAAAAAGTTCAAAGTGATTCTTTGGCACAAATAAAATTGACAAAGTACCAAGCCAATGCAATTTCTTATGCTTCTGAAAGTACTAAGAATGAATTGGCGGTGTTTTCTGAAATTTATTACAAAAATGGATGGAATGCCTATATAGACGGAAAATTGACCTCCCACATACGTGCCAATTATGTTTTACGTGCTTTGGAAATTCCCGCAGGAAAACATAGCATTGAGTTTAAATTTGAACCGACTATTATTTCTAAAGGAAGAACTATTGTTTTGGGATCCTTTGGAGTGTTTTTTGTGTTGTTGGCTGCTGGTTTTGTAAGTAGAAGGAAATTAAATAATTAGGAAGATGTATAAAAAAATGCCACTAAAGCGCTATGAACATACATTAGCCTTTTTACAAGAAGTTTTACCAGCACCTGCTGTTATTTTAGATTTAGGAATTCGGAATCCATTTTCTGAAATAATGGAGCAAAACGGATATACGGTTTACAATACAACTGGAGAAGATTTGGATGAATTTCCTGAACTTGTTAATGCACACAAAGTAGATGCAGTAACGGCTTTTGAAATTTTTGAACATTTATTATCTCCTTATGAAGTTTTGAAAAAAATAGAAGCAAAAAAAATAATTACAACAATTCCGTTGCGTTTATGGTTTGCAACAGCCTATAGAAGTAAAACCGATATGTGGGATCGGCATTATCATGAATTTGAAGATTGGCAATTTGATTGGTTACTTGAAAAAACAGGTTGGGAAGCTAAAAAACAACACAAATGGACAAGTCCAATTAATAAAATTGGTTTCAGACCCATATTAAGAAAATTTACGCCTAGATATTACGCAGTGTACGCTGAAAAAATCACTAAATGAAAAAAAAAATATTAATTGTTGTTGGCACTAGACCTAATTTTGTGAAGATAACGCAATTTAAGAAAGTTGCTGAGAAATATTCAAATTTAGATCTAAGGATTGTGCATACCGGACAACATTTTGACACCAAAATGTCTGATGTTTTTTTAGAACAATTTAAAATCAAGGTTGATTATTTTTTAAATATCGAAAGTGCTTCTGCAAATAGTCTAATTGGGAATATTATTTTGAAACTAGAGGAGGTAATAACAAATTACAAACCTGATTTGCTATTGTGTGTAGGTGATGTAAATTCAACACTTGCAGCTGCAATTTGCGCAAATAAATTAGGCGTTAAATTAGGTCATATTGAGAGTGGTTTAAGAAGTTTGGATAGAGAAATGCCTGAAGAAATAAATAGAATTCTGACAGATGAGATTTCAGATATTTGTTTTGTAACTGAAAAAAGCGGAATCCAAAATTTAAAAGCCATTGGTAAAAAAGACAATCAAATTGTTTTTGTAGGAAATACCATGATTGATACGCTTGTACATTTTAAAGATAAAATAGAGGAATCATCTGTTTTGGGAGACATTCAACAAATAAAACACGACTATATTTTGGTTACAATGCACAGGCCAAGAAATGTAGATACGAAAGAGGCTTTGTTGAAAATTGTTGATTTATTTAAAAACGGAACGAAAATAAAAAAAGTTGTTTTTTCAATTCACCCAAGAACAAAAAACAATTTTATAAAATTTGGCTTGTTTGAAGAATTAAATCAAATTGAAAATTTAAGTATTATTGAACCCCAAAATTATTTTTCTTTTCAAAAATTAATTAAATATGCTTTCTGTGTAATTACAGATAGTGGTGGTATTCAAGAAGAAACAACCTTTTTACAGATTCCTTGTATTACGTTAAGAGAAAATACAGAAAGACCGTCCACCATAGATGAGGGTACCAATGAACTCATGACTTTTGAAACAAAGAAGGTTTTAAAAGCTATTCATAAAATTTCTGAAGGGAATGGGAAAGAGTCAACAATTCCAAAATTTTGGGATGGTTATGCAACAGAAAGAATTATTGAAAAATCTTTAGAATTTTTAGCATGAGTTATATCTGCATGGTGGTTGATGGTGCCTACCCAAATGATATTAGGGTACGGAAAGAAGCGGAAGCACTCGTTAAAAACGGAAAAAAAGTTTTGGTTGTTTGTCCCCGTAAAAGGAACGATGCACAGAAAGAAACCGTCAACGGAGTACAAATTTTTAGAATTGGTAAAAACTACACTTTTTTCAAGAAAGGTGTTTATGATGTTATTGAAAGTGTTTTTAATTTTCATCCCTTTTTTTATTTCGGATTAAAAAAAGTTTTTAAAAAGTACAAAATAGATTTTTTACAAGTGCACGATTTGCCTTTGGCAGGGACTTGTTATTTGTTTAAATCGAAAGTAGATAAGAAATTGCTGTTAGATTTGCATGAAAACTTTCCTGAGGCTTTAAAGACTTGGTTTTTATGGAAAAAAAGTTCTTTTTTAAAATTGAAGAACCAGATTTTTATGAATCCAAAACACTGGTCTAAAAAGGAAGAAAAATACTGTAAAAAATACGATGTTGTTATTTGTGTGGTAGAAGAAATGAAAACAAAATTGATTTCGAAATTTGCCATCGATGAGAAAAAATTGGTTGTGGTTTCAAATCATGAAGAAAAAGCTTTTGTGTCGAATTTTGAAAACAACACAAATCAAAATTGTATTGATGCAAATAAATTTTCGATTACCTATGTTGGGGGCTTTGGTCCTCATAGAGGTTTGGATACGGCCATAGAAGGCATGCCTGAAATTTTAAAAACTTGTACAAATGCAAAATTGTATTTGGTAGGAAAAGGAAGTACAGATGTTCAGGAAAAATTGGAATCATTGATTATAGAAAACAACTTACAACAGGCTGTAGAAATTGTGGGATACCGACCTTTTAAGGAAGTAGCAGCAATTATGCAGGTCTCAAAAATCAATATCATCCCTCATAAATCTGATGAACATACAAACAATACCATTCCGCATAAATTGTTTCAAATAATGCTAAGCAAAAGTTTGTTATTGGTCAGTTCTTGTGCGCCTCTAAAAAGAATTGTTGAAAAATATGATGCTGGACTTGTATTTGAAGCTAATAACGCGGCTGATTTTTCAGCTAAAGTATTGGAAGCTTATCAAAATTATGAGGCCATGAAACCTAAAATGGACAAGGCCTATGATGCCGTTGTAAACAAAGGAGAAAATTGGGAATCGGAAAGTATGAAATTGGTTGAACTCTACAATTCATTAAGCGTTTGAAAGTCTTAATCATCACCTATTATTGGCCACCTTCAGGAGGATCTGGCGTTCAACGTTGGTTGAAGTTTGTTAAGTATTTACAAGAATTTGGTATTACTCCTGTTGTGTATACAGTTGCCAATCCAGATTATGCCATTGAAGATACTACTTTAGAAGCAAAAATTCCTAAAGGTGTGGAAGTCATACGTGAACCTATTTGGGAACCGTACAAACTAGCAAATTTATTTTCACGGAAAAAAAAGACGAAAACCAGTGCCGGATTTTTAGAGCACAAACCTTCTTTTTTAGGAAAGGTAATGACGTATGTACGTGCCAATTATTTTATTCCTGATGCCAGAATGTTTTGGATAAAACCATCGGTAAAACATCTTGAGAAATACCTAAAAAAGCAGCCGGTAGATTTTATTATTTCTTCTGGTCCACCACATAGTTTGCATTTAATAGGGCTAGCTTTGAAAAAAAAACTGAACATTCCTTGGGTTTCAGATTTTCGAGATCCTTGGACGGATATCGATTATTTTCATCAATTGCCTTTGTCTAAAAAAGCCAAGCAGAAACATTTCGATTTAGAAAAAGAAGTATTGACAAATTCTAATGCGGTTTTGGTGGTAGGAAAAACCATGCAACAAAATTATCTTCCTTTTAATAAAAATACATTCGTGGTTCCTAACGGCTTTGATATTGCAGCGGTTTCGGAAAAGCCAAATTTGGATAGTCAATTTTCATTGACTCATATTGGAATGATGAATGAGGACAGAAATCCACTTGTTTTATGGAAGGTTTTAAAAGAATTAACTGAAGAAATTCCTTCGTTTAAAAAAGATTTAGAAATTAAATTGATAGGAAAAATAGCACAACCTGTTTTAAAAGAAATTGAACAAAAGGGATTGTCTGGCCATTTAAATCAAATAGAATACTTGGCGCATAGCGAAGTGCAAGAGTATCAGCGGAAATCGCAAGTTTTGTTATTGGCCGTCAATAATGTTCCAAGTGCAAAAGGAATTATTACAGGGAAGATATTTGAATATTTGGTTGCAAAAAGGCCTATTTTAGCTATCGGTCCGGTTGATGGGGATTTGGCAGAAATTCTAAAAGAAACAGATGCTGGAACAATCGTAGATTTTGAAGATTATACTAGTTTGAAACGTGTCATTTTGGACTTGTACAAGGGCTATCAAAATAATTCTTTGGAAACAAAATCAGAAGGAATTCAAAAGTACCACCGAAAAGAAATTACGAGACAATTGTCTGAGATTTTAAAAACTATTCAGAAATAAATGAAAAAAATAGTCACCATATTAGGCGCTAGGCCGCAGTTTGTTAAAGCCGCAGTTTTAAGTCGCGTTATTTTAAAGCACCAAAAAATAGAAGAAGTAATTGTGCATACAGGGCAACACTATGATGCCAATATGAGTTCTGTTTTTTTTGATGAAATGGAAATCCCAAAACCTTCTTATAATTTAAATATTAACGGATTGGGGCATGGAGCAATGACGGGACAAATGTTAGAAAAAATTGAAGCTGTTTTAGAAAAGGAACAACCCGATGCTGTTGTGGTTTTTGGCGATACAAATTCTACCTTAGCCGGAGCTTTAGCGGCTAGAAAATTACAAATTAAAGTCATTCATATTGAAGCGGGCTTGCGTTCTTTTAATATGAAAATGCCTGAAGAAGTAAATAGAATCATGACGGATAGAATTTCTGATTTATTATTGTGTCCTACAGATTCTGCTATTGAAAATTTGGAAAAGGAAGGCTATAAAAATTTGTCTATTCAGGTTGAAAAAAGCGGAGATATTATGAAGGATGCCGTGAGTTACTACAGTAGTTTTTCAGAAAGTAAATCCACCATTGTTAAAGATTTAGGTCTGGAAAAAAATGAATTTGTTTTGGCGACAATTCACCGTCAGGAAAATACAGACAATTTGGAGCAGCTGACAAATATATTTGAAGGCTTGTCGAAAATTCACGAATCAAAACGTGTGGTATTGCCTTTGCACCCAAGAACAAAAAAAATATTGGAAAATAATTCCCTTTCGTATCCCGTAACAATTATTGATCCTATTGGGTATTTTGATATGTTGGAGTTGTTAAAGAATTGCAATTTGGTGGTTACCGATAGTGGGGGACTGCAAAAAGAAGCTTTTTTCTGTAACAAACACTGTGTAATTGCACGTGAAGAAACCGAATGGGTAGAGCTTGTAAACCATGGTTTTGCGAAAATAGTAGGGGCTGATAAAAATAAAATGGTTTCGGCTTTTGAAGGATTTCAAAACTCAGAAGCAGATTTTTCTAAAAGCCTTTATGGGAACCAAGTTGGGGAACGCATGCACCAAGATATTTTGACTTTATTAGCTTCCTAAAAATAAGAATATGGGAATTGTACTGAAACAAAGTTTTAAAAATACGATCACTATTTACATTGCTTTTGCAATAGGTGGGGTAAATGCCTTGTTTTTGTATACCGCTTTTTTACAAGATGAATTTTACGGATTGGTCACCTATTTATTGTCCACCGCAAATATATTAATGCCCTTTATGGCCTTTGGGGTACAGTACACAATTTTAAAGTTTTTCTCTTCGTATGCCACGAAGAAAGAGAAAGATGTTTTTTTAAGTTCCATTATTTTTTGGCCACTTATTGTCGCTATTCCAATAGCCATTATTGGAAATTATTTTTACACGGCAATCGCTTCTTATTTGTCGGTTGAAAACCCGATTATTAAAGATTATACTTTTGTCATTTATTTAGTTGCTTTGGCAACGGCTTATTTTGAAATTTTTTATACCTGGGCAAAAGTTCAAATGCAGTCGGTTTTTGGCAATGTGTTAAAAGAATTATTTTCAAGATTGGCCGCCATGATTTTATTGTTTGCAGTTTATTTGGAATGGATTACTGCGGCAGAATTTATTTATTATTTAACAGGTGCTTATTTTATTAGAGTTTTGTTAATGGCTTTGTATGCCCTGCAATTATACCGACCTAAATTTAGCTTAGAAATGCCCCGTAATGTTGGGGAAATTGTAAAATATTCACTTTATATAATTTTAGCTGGGTCGGCGGGGACTATTTTATTGGACATCGATAAGTTTATGATTCCTCAAAAAGAAGCTATTGCAATGACGGCCTACTATGCAGTTGGGGTGTATATAGGTTCGGTAGTAGAAACTCCAGGGAGAGCAATGGCACAAATTATGCAACCCATGGTTTCAAAAGCGCTAAATAATAAAGATCTGAATTTGGTGAGCGAGCTGTATCGCAAAAGCTCTATCAATTTATTTTTAGTGTCGGGTTTGGTTTTTTTGCTCATCAATACCAATATAAAAGAATTGTATCATTTATTGCCTGAAGAATATAGTGGGGGAGTTTGGGTGGTGTTTTTTATTTCCTTAGCCAAATTGTATCATATGCTTTTAGGGGCCAACGGGGCTATTATTTCAACTTCTAAATATTATAAAATTTTATTGCCTTATGGTATTGCTATGGCCGTTTCTGTTTATGTGTTGAATGATATTTTAATTGATAAAATGAGTATAGATGGCGCGGCAATTTCTACTTTTATAGTCGTTTTGGTATTTAACAGTTTGAAGTTGTTGTATGTAAAAAGGAAATTTAAGCTGCTGCCTTTCAGTAGTAAAACAAGAAATTTGAGTCTTTTGATCTGTTTCTTTTTTGCTACATTTTATTTTTGGGATTTTTCGTTTCATCCAATACTGAATATACTTTTAAAAAGTAGTTTGGTTGGAATTCTTTATATCATTGTTATTTATAAATTAAAAATTTCAACAGAAATAAATCAAGTATTACTAAAAGTGATAAAAAAATAAGGAAATATTTCAATTAATATTTATTTTAGCCACGTACCAAATTATAACCAAACACATTCATTTAACTACCCCATTAAAATGAAATTTAATTTCCCTAACCAAAGAGTATTTGTACTTCTATTTCTTTTTTTAACCACCTCCATTTTTTCACAAAAAGCTTTAACCGGTAAATTATTAGATATTGAAACACTATTGCCAATAGATGATGCAAATATTTATTATGGCGATACAGGAATTGGAACAGTCACCAATGCAGAAGGTGTTTTTGAAGTGATCCTTCCGCCGAATACACCAAAACAAGCCCTTTATTTTAGTCATGTAAATTATAAAACGACTTCTGTTTTTATAAAAAAGGATGAAACCATTTATTTGGAACCTAATATACATCAGTTGGAAGAAGTAGTACTGTTGAATTTGCCAAATGCTTTGGATTTATTGATGAAAAGCATGCAGCAAAACAGGTCTGAAAAATCCTATTGTGAGCAGTTTTTTTACAAGGAATTTTTAAAAGAAAATGAAGAATATATCAATTATGTAGAGGCTTTAGGACTTACCTATGTGAATTCTAGAAATGTAAGAGATGTTTATGTACGAGGGAAGCGACAAACAGAAAACAAATCTGCTGGTTTTGTGAAATTTAGTTCCAATATTCACAACTTATTTAAAAATGTAGATTTGATTAAGAGAAGTGAAGTAATTAGCAGAAGATTGCTAGATAATAAAACCTATAAAATTACGCTGCAATCTTTAGAAAATAATAAGGTTTATGATGTGTACGCCGAAAAAGGAACCTACAATATTTTAAAAATTATATCTGATGATTTGAATGATCAATTAACAACGAGGTCAAGTTCACAGCGTGGTTATTACAAAGCACAATTTATAAATGCAAATATTTACCGTCAAGGAAGTAGGGTAGAAATTGATTTTAAATTTATCAAAGGGAAACAGTACATCAGTAAAATAGATTACAAATTAAAAGTTTGTATGGTTAGTAATGACCAATTGATAAAGTTGAATTATTTCTGGGATCGTTTGTATTTGAATACGGGCTTGTATGAAGGTTTGCCAAATTTGGACAATTATACTCGACTGACTGAAAAAAGTAATTTCTTTGAAAAAGATATTACCAATAATATATTGGATTGGAGTGCTGAAAATAGAGTACTTCCGTTAGACCATGAAATGGAAATTTTAAACGATTTGCACTGGTAAAAAAATATCCTATTCAATTTGAATAGGATATTTTTTTTAAAGTCTTCTGCTACTTCTGGTCGCATTACTTGTTTTTCTTTTTTTTAAGACTTTGTATTTGGTTTTGCTATGTTTAGGATTGCTATGTTTGTATGTAGGGTGTTTTACAATGACAGGTTTTATATAACGAGTATTGTAATTTCTATCACAAACATTTCCGATGTATCGTGCTGGTCCATGAGAACTGTAATTTATTTGTAAACCACCAACTGCAATTAAAATTCGATTGTTAAAACGAATAGGAATATCACCTATAGCCGTCAATCTCCCATAACGATCGTAATGAATACCTACACGACCTACTTGTGTAATTCGTCCTCTATAATCTTTTAATACTACATTATGAGGGTTGGTGTAGTGGTGGTGATTTCTAGTGTTGTTATTTATACGAGTATCAAATCTAAAATCAAAGGTTCCGTTTTGGTGTACTCTAAACTCAATACCTTGTTCTTGAAATGTAATTGGTGAATTAGGAGAATGATTGCTTGCTTTAGTATTTGAGGCCTGTGCACTAAATAATGTAAAAATAAAGGCTACAATTGCGATGCTATAGTTTTTCATAATGTTCAAATTTAAATAACCTACTCTAGTTGCTTTTCGGTATCCGCATGCAAGGTAAATTCCAAAGAACGTGCCATAATTATTAGCGCAAGTGTTCTTCGCCTTGAAATAACGTGTTTTCATATTTTTTCGAAAGAGTTGTGTAATAGTTTTGAAGAGAAGTCTTGTTGGAATTTTTGTAATAATTGATGAATGATTCAAAGATGTCAGATATTGAAATATCAGGGTTGGTATAATATAGTAATTCGTTGGGAATATAATTATTTGGATAACTTTTCAAGCCAGTTAGGCTCGCAAAATAGCTGTTTTTTCGAAAGGAAGGTAACGAAATATGTCTGTACGATTGCAATCCTTTTTTAAGAAAATGAATTCCTTGTTTTTTTAAGCCTTGCTCTAGACAATATTTACCATAATAAAGTTTTGGTAAATAATCAGATTCATCTAGTCTTAACGCTTTTTGATATAATTCTTCTGAAGAAGTGCCGTCAATATTATTTTTAGAATTTAAGTATGCCAAATACAACCAAGGCCTGTTTAGGTTTGGTAATTTTTTTGTGATTTCTATTAATATTTCTTCTGCTTCTTTAGGTTGCTCTTTTAAAAGAAGTCTAGCAAATCGTGCTTTTAGAATAGTACTTGGGTTTGTTTTTAGTTCTGTACGTAAACTAGAAATTGCATTTTTCTTGGCATTCTGGGCAAGTAAAGGACGTGTTTTTGAAAACTCTATAAAAAAGGCTGAGGAGATTAAATTGGGAGAATACCTAATAGCTTTGCTAAGGCAATTAATTAATTCATTTTCTTGGTTGGTATTTAGTAGAAATAAAAATTTGCTAATTAAAAAAAAGGAATCGTAAGGACGTGATTTCAGAGCTTTATCAATTAGCTTGCGACTATTCAATTTTTCTCCATTGGCAAAATAAACCCATGCCAAATTATGCAAAGCAATAGCATCGTAAGGATTGATTTTAAGGATATGAGTCAAATCTTTTTTTAGTTGGTGTAAAGAGTCTTGTTTGGTGAAACTTAAAAAAGTAGGGTTTTTTGAAGAGATGATTATTCGTATTTGTTTTTTTGCTGTAATAGCAACTTTGTTGTGAAGTAAAACAGTGTTGTTTGGAGAACTTGCCAAAGCTTTTTCAATAGGTAAGAGCTTTAAATCTGTAGACACAAAATTATTTTCTTTTAAAAAACGACTGTTTTGTGTTTTTACAAAAATTTCCTGACCATTTTTATAAATGAGATAACTAGAAAATACGAAAATTATGAACAAAGGGATTTTTGATAGCCATGGTGTTCGTTTTTTGCTTTCTAAAGAAATATCATAGGGAATTAAGAAGAAAAGCAAATGGAAAAATAAAAATCGTACCGCATTACTTTCAAAAAAAGAAGCAAATGTTAATTCCCGAAAAAGGAAAGCCACAATGCCGGAAAAAACAATAATAAGTTTGAGTCGTTCCTTTAAAGGTAACAAGGGGTTTCTTAAGTTTTTAAAAATCAGAAAGATAAACGTTAATATAAAAAGCAAATAAATAAAAAATTCAACAATCCCTTTTTCTATTAAAAGTTGTAAGTAGCTATTGTTTGTTCTTGTGCTTATTCGAGCATCTTCAGCATTGTATGGAGATTTATTTTCTGCAAAACTAAAATTGTTAGCTCCCCAACCTAGCCAAAACTTGTCTTGAATCAATTCTTTAGCATTTTTCCATCGGTCTATTCTGCCTGAAATACTGCGTTTTTGAGAATTCGTTTTATTGATTGAGACAGTGGTTACAAATGATTCTTTTATAAGGATTGTCGAACTTCCCAAAAGAGCTAGAAATAAAAAATTATATAAAAGTTGCTTTTTTAAAGGAAGGATCTTGATTAAAAATATATTTGAAATAGTGTAAAAAAGAAATAATGAAATATATGTACCTCTTGAAAAAGAAGCTAATATGCAAAAACAGTTTACAAACAGTTGTATGCCGACAATTATTCTGTGTTTTTTTTGTTTTTGGTCGATTAAGAATAATGTATTTATAGGGATACTCAATAACATAACGGTTGCCCATATGTTATTTAAAACTCCAAAGGGATTGTAAAGATTTTTAAAATTGTTCAAATCATAAAAACCTACATGGGCTACTCGTTGTTTGTGTAAAACAAAAATGATACAGGTACTTGCAATTAAAACACTACTAAAATAAAAATAGATACTCCTAAAAAGAAATTGATGTTTAGGTGTTTTAAAAATTCGTTTATAAATAAGGTACAACAGGAAAAGAATGACGCTTGTAGTTAGGGAGGGGATACTTGTAGGAATGTAGTATGAATTGATTGAAACAATGATTTCTCCTAAAAATAAAAGAAGAAAACAACAATCTAAAAGGCTAAAAGTGTCATTTGTTTTCTTTTTAATAAGTTTAAATAAAACAATCAAAAGTAATGGGAGTAGTATGTTAAAACTCAAAAAACAGAATAGGAGAAGCAGAAAAAAAAGAATTAGTAAAACCATTTCTTTTTTTGTTGGTTTTAAAGAAAACATAACCCTTTATTTTTGAAGTTGTTTTCTGAGAGAAATGACTTCAGCATGTAATTTTTCAATTTTATTTCCGAGTACCTCTTTGTTGTCGTCATGAGAAGAAAAAAAATCAGAAATACTAAGATCATACAAATTACATATTTTGGGTAAGTATTGAGACCAGGTAGAACTAACGCCTCGTTCCATACGAGAGTAGGCAGAGCTTGAAATATCAAGAGATTTCGATAAGTATTCTTGCGAGTAATTTTTTTGTAAGCGTAATTCTTTAAGTCTTTTTGAGACAATTTTTTCCATAGTTGTAAATTTTATAGGGTAGTTGCAATTTGTTTAATTTTTAAAAAAGGAAATGGCTTATTATTTACTTGAAATAGGTGGTCCAACCTCTAGTTCACTAACATCTGAAACTCCAAACCAGAATTGATTTCCATTCTCATCAAAAGTAAATACATGTTCTTCTTTTCCTTTTGTTAAATTATGTAATAAATAAAGGCCATTTTCAGCCAAATTGTGATAATCGAGAACCGTATCTTTTGCTACTTCTTTTCTGATGCTTCTCCAAGTTTTGTCAAATACCATCAATTCATACTCTTCTCCAATATTTATATGATTATCATCATTTCTTGCTTGTATCTCAAATCCAATAACATTTTGGTTGTTTTCTACTTCAAAAGTAATTCTCATATTTGAAAATAGTCCGAATGTTAAACCGTTGTTATCTGATATTTTTAATTTTTGTATCATTTTGCTCTCTTCTGTTCCATAAAAATCTATTTTCACGTTTTTAAGTGGATTTAGTTGCATGTCCAATAATGCAAATTCTGATAAAAATGTAATTTTCGAGGTTTCTTCACCGGAGACCAAGCGATAATATTTATAATTCAGTTCCTTATTAAAAAGAAATTGATGTTTATGGGTACTGAAAAAGTTTTTTATAGTATAAATATCTTGAAAAGTTTTTTCATCTAAAGAATTACTTCCTTGTAGTTTGCAATTATTTAATAATTTTATGCGATCTATTTTCCAATTATTCGGTAGGTCTATTGGAGGATATTTTCTTGTAACTTTAAATGATACATCTTCTTTAATATTTTTGTTTTTTAAAAAGACTAAATTGCCTTTGTAGTCAAGATAGAAAGGATGATTTATTGGCTCTAAACGTTTGTTAGTTACAGCATATAAGATACCCCTACCAACATTCTCGAATACAACCTTATTCTTAATTATTTTGAAATTATCATCTACTTTAAACCAATTATACTTGTTGTTAAAAACACATAATTTGTAATTTTCATTACTACCGTTTTTTAAAGTATTTTCAATTTGTACTGTAGAGGTAGGTCTATATATGTTAGTTACATCTGTATCTGTGGTAATTGATGAATTTTTGTAATTAACCTTGTTAAATATTCTCCGATAAACTTTCGGCATACTTGTAAGTTTAAAAATTTTATCAAGATCCGAGAATACTAAACTTTTTGATCTTGCTTGTACAGCTAACGAAGTGTTGTCATACTTTATAAAAAACCAACTATGACTAACTGTACTATGTCTGTTTCCATAACTAGTAATAAAATCCGTTCCAGCTGAAAACCCTAATGATCTAAAAAGTAAAACAAAATAATTTGCTACATCTGTACAAAGACCATATTGTAATTTTTCTATTTGTGATGGAGTAGGATTAAGCTTTAATTTACTCAATCTTTTAAAGTCTATGTTTATTTTTACATCGTTATAAATTTGAATAACGATATCCTCTAAAGGTTTTGTTTGTATAGAATCATAAACCCAAGAGTATTTTTTGTTGAGTTCTTTTCTTTTATGAAACTCTATTGGTTCTGTACCATTTCTATAAGGAATTACATAATTACAAAAATCATCAAAATTGGCTTTATATTTTTGAGGAAGTTTATTATGTGCTTCGAAAGCTAGGTTTATATTTTCAATTAAAAAACTTGCGTTAACGGTGTTTATATCTTTTACTACTTTTTTATAACCTCCAGGTACATGATAAAGGGTGTTTATCATATTTACATACGAATCTTGAATTTTCTTAAGCGTCCTTTCATTATATTTTAAACTTTTTGTGTTATCTAATAATGTATGTTTTAATTCATAAATTGAATCTACAATCTCATTAAATACTTCTGGTTCTTTTCTATATGAGTGTAGGTGAAGGTTAGATATAAGGACATATGCGCATTTTAATTTTAAACTATCTTTTTCTGTACTGAAATGATGAAGCACTTTCTCAAATTCATCTTTTTGTGATTTGCTGGAGAGTCTAAATGCGTTTCTTACTCCTTTAGGATATTTGTCATATTTAGGACTATTCAGATAACCTACATATACCAATGAGATTAATACGAAACTTAAAAATAGTTTTTTCATTCTATTAAATATTGATAAAACATATAATTGATTGGTTTAAACACGTCATTGTGCCTTAATATATAATCAAGTAATGCTGCAATTTTTTTGATTGAAAATACTGCTGTTCAATTTTGAAACAATCCTGTACCGTCCTGTTGCACTTCAGTTTAAGCTATGAATTATTAATGACAAAGTAAGAATTGAACCAATCTTTGCAGAACTATATATATATTTAGCTCATGCACAAGAAATCCAATTTTCAGAAATTATAACTAAAACCTTTAATGGATGAAGTTATTAATAAGTTAAGTTTTGAGTTAGTTGCAAGTAATTAGCTCATTTGTTGAAAAAGCTTGTTGTTGTGTTTAACTATTTTTTTTCAAATGCAAAAAATTAAGTTGCATGAAAGAATATTCCAAAATCTGCTGCGAATTTTTGATAATTCCCGATTATCGGGAATAAAATGCTGTTTTTCCCAATATTCGGGAGTTTTAATATCGAATTAATAATTAGTTTTATAAAGTATTTTTAATACAGATATAATTTATTAATAAACAAAAATTTTTATGATTATGAGAAAATTAGAAATGAGTGAAATGGAAGTGATTGAAGGAGGAGGTTGTGGGTGGACAGCATTTGGTTTAGGTTTAACACTTGCAGGAGCATTTTTGGTTACAGGTCCAATTGGTGCTGGGCTTTTTGCGGCAAAATTTGTTCACGGAAGCATTAGTTTAGCAAATGAATGTGGAGGTGAATGATAACTTTTATTTTAGGGTAATGAATTTTTTTAAAAAAAACAGAAAGGCAATTTTTATATTGATTTTGTATTTTTCTCTATTTTTAATAGGTCAAGAAATATATCAAATGACTACTTATGGAATTAATCCTGAAAAACCGATATATATTGAATTATCTGGCCTGATTGGGAATTCCTTTCTTGCTTTGGGCTGCTTTTGGGAATTGTATGTAACGAAAAAGGATAAATAATTTGTTTTAATAAAATGATTTTCGATAATAATAAAACAAATAATTATTTCCTTTTTATTACTTCTGTAATTCTTCTGTCTTTAGTAGTTTTTTTAACAAAAATCTTTTTAAGTACAGACGAATTACTCTATAATTTTTACGCAGAAATTTACGTACAAGAGCAAATAGATGATATAGTTGAAAGACAACAAAAATGGTGGTGGCTTGGTTATGCCATTATTCCACTATTTGTAATTATTCGCAGTAGTTTGGTCGCTTTTTGTTTGGGTATAACTGTCTTTTTTTACGACATGGAAAATACGTTTAAATTCAAACAATTTTTAAGAATTGCTTTGCTTGGAGAATTTGTATGGGTATTAGTAGCTATTGTAAAGTTTGCTTATTTCTATTGGTTTCAAACAGATTTTGACTTAGTCGCATTTCAGCAGTATTATCCTTTGAGTTTTATCAATTATTTAGATGTGGAATCGTTAGATTCTTGGTTTGTGTATCCGTTTCAAACCATCAATTTATTTGAGGTATTATACTTTTTTATATTGGTTGCAGGTATGCACAAATTGTTAAAAAGCAACTATTGGAAAAGTTTTGAAATGGTAGCTGTGGGCTATGGAATGGGGCTGCTTGTTTGGTTAGGGCTAACTATGTTTTTATTATTAAACATCAATTAAAACAGAAAATTAAAAAAGAACAATTCCTGAACTGTCAGTTAGAGTGTCCTGAATCCTTTCGAGGTGTATCGAGTATGGTTTCTTGAGTTGGGAGATGAATTAAAATTTAAAATAAATAAAATGAAAAAAATCAGTATGTGTATTGTCTTGTTCTTCGCAATCAATTTAGGTGTAGAAGCACAATCTTTAGAGAAAAAACTAGAAAAAAGTACCACTTATATAAACCCTGTCTATAAAAAAACATTGGCAGAAATGTTAGAAGTTAGTGGTTCTAATGCAAATTTTGCAATGGTCTTAAATCAGATGATGCCTATGCTTAGACAGCAAAACTCTAAAGTGCCAAAAGAATCTTGGAGAGAAATAAAAAAAGAATTTCATGAATCAAGTATGTTAAGTTTGGTAGAACTATTAACACCTGTTTATCAAAAGCACTTGAGTCTTACAGAGATTCAAGGAGTAATTGCATTTTACAAAACTCCATTGGGAGCCAAATTTGCAAAAAAGTCTACATTAATAGGAAAAGAATCTATGCAAATAGGTCAACAATGGGCAATGGGATTACAAGGGGTGTTGAAAGAAATTATCAAAACCAAAGGATATTGAAGGGAGTGAAAAATTATGTCCGCTTTTGATGGGGGAAATGAGAAGGAAAAAAGAATATGAAAGGAAATATTAAAAAATTACTTTTTACATTTCTACTTGGGAGTATCCTATTTTTGGGTTTTCAAATTTTTGATAAGATTCAACTAAAAAAAGAACTTGAAGATCAAATAAA
>NZ_VDET01000019.1:0-1976 GCF_006381105.1 Flavicella sediminum
GGTGATAACCAAGTAGAATTATTTCTTTACAGATCCAACATCTTAGGAGCAGACTTAAGAATAACAAACTACGGAGGTGGAAACACAAGCTGCAAAACCATTGAAACGGATCCTTTGACCAATGAAGAGGTAGAAGTTATGTGGGTAAAAGGTTCTGGTGGTGACATCGGTACTTTAAACAGAGCCGGAATTGCTGGTTTGTACACTAGCAGATTGCGTGACTTAAAAAATGTGTATGGTGGAATGGATGATGAAGACCGTATGGTTGGATTGTTTGATCACTGTATTTTTGATTTAGATAGTAAAGCGCCTTCTATTGATACGCCTTTGCATGGTTTATTGCCTTTTGCACATATCGATCACTTGCATCCAGATGCATTGATTGCCGTAGCGGCTGCTGAGGATAGTGAAAAAGTAACCAAAGAAATTTGGGGAGATACAATGGGATGGGTGCCATGGCAACGTCCTGGATTCGATCTAGGTTTGCAATTGGAAAAATGTTTAGCTGACAACCCTGGTATTCGTGGAATCGTATTAGGTTCTCATGGTTTATTTACTTGGGGAGATACTTCGTATGAATGTTATATCAATAGTTTAGAAGTGATTGAAATGGCTTCTGAATTTATTGAGAAAAAAATTAAAGAAAACGGAAGTGTTTTTGGTGGTCAAAAAATTGAAAGCCTTCCTGCTGAAGAACGTCTTGAAAAAGCAGCACAAATTATGCCTTTGTTAAGAGGGTTGTGTTCTTCTGAAAATAGAATGATTGGTCATTTTTCTGATACAGACGTTGTTTTAGAATTTATCAATAGTAATGATTTAGAACGTTTGGCCCCTATGGGAACTTCTTGTCCTGATCATTTCTTAAGAACTAAAATTCAACCATTAGTGTTGACTTTAGATAAAAATGAAGACTTATCTGATAGCGCTGCTATTTTAGCCAAATTAGAACCTGCTTTTGTTGCCTACAGACAAGAATATGTGGATTATTACAATACGTGTAAAAAAGACAATAGCCCAGCTGTTCGTGATGCAAATCCGGTAATTATTATTTATCCTGGTGTAGGGATGTTCAGTTTTGCTAAAAACAAGCAAACAACTCGTGTTGCTAACGAATTCTACATCAATGCTATCAATGTAATGAGAGGTGCTGAAGCCATTACTTCGTATACCTCATTGCCTAGACAAGAAGCTTTTGATATTGAATACTGGTTGTTAGAAGAAGCCAAATTATCACGTATGCCGAAAGAACAACCTTTGTCGCGTAAAGTTGCTTTTGTAACTGGAGCTGGTGGTGGTATTGGGAAAGCAATTGCTGATAAATTAGCTGCAGAAGGTGCTAATGTGGTATTGACAGATATCAACGAAGAAAGTTTGATCAAAGCAAACGCAACCTATAAAAGAGATGTCTCTACCTATGCCGTTTGTGATGTAACAAACACAGAATCTATTGCTAGTGCTTACAAAAAAGCATGTGTTGAATTTGGTGGAGTTGATATTATTGTTCACAGTGCTGGACTAGCAATCTCAAAACCTTTAGAAGATACAACAGATAAAGACTGGAATATTTTACAAAGTATTTTGGTAAAAGGACAATTCGATCTAGCCAAACAAGCTGCTGCCATTATGCGTCAACAAGGATTGGGTGGAAATTATATTTCTATTGCTAGTAAAAATGGTTTGGTGGCCGGACCGAACAATGTAGCTTACGGAACTGCTAAAGCGGCACAACAACACATGGTACGTTTGTTAGCTGCGGAATTGGCCAAAGATAAAATTAGAGTTAATACCGTAAACCCAGATGGTGTGATTGTAGGTAGTAAAATTTGGGAAGGTGCTTGGGCTGAAGGAAGAGCAAAAGCAAACGGCATTACTGTTGAAGAATTGCCTGCTTTTTACGCAAAAAGAAACTTATTGAATGAAATTATTACCCCAGATGATATCGCCAATGGTGTATTCTCTTTTGTTGGTATTCTTGA
>NZ_VDET01000019.1:2135-3212 GCF_006381105.1 Flavicella sediminum
GCTGAATTTCAAGTTGCTATTCCGAGTTGGGCATTAGGTGCTGGAGGAACTCGTTTTGGTCGATTTTCTCATTATGGTGAGCCTTCTACTTTGGAACAAAAAATTGAAGATGTTGGAATTTTACACTCTTTAACACAAACTGCTGGTGCTGTTTCTTTGCACATTCCATGGGATGTACCATCGGATTACAAAGCTGTAGGTGAATTGGCGAGCTCTTTAGATATCAAATTTGATTCTGTAAATTCAAACACCTTTCAAGATCAAAAAGACGCCAAAGAAAGCTATAAATACGGTTCATTAAGCAATACGAGTCAAGCCGTACGTGAACAAGCAATTGCTCATAATTTAGATGTCATCAATATTGGAGACAAATTAGGTTCTAAATCCTTAACCGTTTGGTTGGCTGATGGTTCTTGTTTTCCAGGACAAAATAATTTTCAAACGGCATTTCAAAATACCCAAGATAGTTTAAAGGATATTTACAAAGGATTGCCAGATGATTGGAAATTATTAATTGAATACAAACCTTACGAACCTAACTTTTACAGTACCGTAATTCAAGATTGGGGAGCTTCCTTAATGCTTGCCAATGAATGTGGTGACAAAGCTTTTACCTTGGTTGATTTAGGACACCACCTTCCAAATTCTAACATAGAACAAATTGTTTCTATTTTACAATTGAAAGGAAAACTTGGTGGTTTTCATTTTAATGACAGTAAATATGGCGATGACGATTTAACTGTTGGAAGTATCAAGCCTTACGCCCTATTCTTAATTTTTAACGAATTGGTTTACGGAATGGAAAACAATCCGCAAAATCCAGATTTAGCTTGGATGATTGATGCAAGTCATAATGTAAAAGATCCTTTGGAAGATTTAATTCAATCTTTAGAAGCCATTCAAGAAGCCTATGCAAAAGCTTTGTTAATTGACCAAGCAGAATTAAGAGCCGCTCACCTTTGCAATGATGTGGTGAAGTGCCAAGAAATTTTACAAGGGGCTTACAGAACTGATTTTCGTCCATTAATTGAAAAAGCAAGCTTCAACAGAGGTGGTGCTATTAGTCCGATTAAAGCG
>NZ_VDET01000002.1:0-651222 GCF_006381105.1 Flavicella sediminum
TACATGTTTTTCCAAGCCATGCTCCTCTTCAACATACGCAAAAGCATATTGTAGCATGAATTTTAATCGGTCTTTTTGAAATAACGAAGTAGCGATCGAATTCGTAGCAGAGTTTGGATTTTTATTCGAGGCAAATTCTTTGGCATTTTTTATACTGATCAAATTAGTATCTTTCAGTACAAAATTTTCTATTTCCTCAGAAACTGGTTTTAATAATTCCCCTAAGTCAAACTGTTCTTCTTCTCTAAAATAGTTAAATATGGGTTTTCTATAATTAGTTGTGCTATAAAAAGCTCCTTCCAACATTTGCGTATCAGCATCATTGTAAGGCATATTGTTAGAAAAAACCATCAACTGTGTTAGGTTGATGAATTTTCTAAATTTTTTATTTTGAAAACGAGTTTGCATTCGCTTGTGTTCCGCTAAAATACCATCTCTATTATTTGGCTTTTTAACTTCAATAAAAACCAAAGGCATACCGTTAATCAACAGGATAATATCTGGTCGAAAATTATCATCGTCTTTTTCATAGGGCAACTCAGTAACCACATGAAAAGAATTATTAGTCTCGAAATTCTCAAAATCGATTAATTTAATTCCAGATTGATCTATTAGCTTGTTGTAAAATACTCTTCCTAAATCTTCATTTTCTAAAGTAAGAGAAATTTCATTGTAAAATCGCTCTGCTTCTTTTTGAGACAGGTTTGGATTTATTTTTATAAGTTGCTCGTAAAAAATAGCCGTAAAGATATTGGTGTTTGCATCCCAACTAGTATCCTTTAAAGATAAATAAGTATATCCTAACTGTATAAAATGTAATATGGAGGGAATTTTAACTCTAGAGTCTTCGTTGAATTTCATTTAATTTTTTGTTTTCAAAGCAAGCATTAAAAATAAATAAATATATCGGCTTTCCTATTTGTTAAGGTATTTACTTTTTACCAAATTACAGATTTTGTAGTATTTTAAAAAGGAAGTCTACATATTTTACTATTTCTACAATTTTATTTGACTATTTACAACAGAAATATTTACTTTAAGGCGAATTTCATTTTAAACAAAAAATTGATTACAAAACAACAAAGAAGAAATGAGCTTGAAAAAATCACGGGTTGTCTGACAGCCGTACTTCGCATCATTGCCAAAAAATTACAAGAAGGAAAAATCACCTCTCGCTTAGAATTGAATGAATTATTAGAAGCAAATTACAAAGGAGAAATTTATTTGAGTTTTATTGAATTGTTTAGCTACAACTGTACAGAACTTAATGCTATTGAAGTTACTGTTCAGTTAAAATTTATTAGTGAAATACTTCCTGCTTTTTCTTGTGGCATTGAAGGAGGCTTTATATTGAAAACACCTCACAATAAACCCGACAGTATTCCAATTCCACAAAGATTGTATGCAAAGGAAGTATTGAAAGAAGATGAGACTTATAAATAAAAACACCCAATTGCAACAGATCTGTTGCTTAGCACGTCACCCATCACTCTTACTTTCTTATTAGCAAAAAAAACCTGTTTCCTCAGTAAAACAAGGACTTCATCTATTTGCAACAACAGCAACAACCGCGTTGCAACAACAGCAACAAACATATTGCAACAATAGCAACAACAGCAACAAACGTATTGCAACAATAGCAACAACAGCAACAAACGCGTTGCAACAACAGCAACAACTTTGTTGCAACAATAAAAACAGTATTTTTCTATAGGTTCCTAACTAAAAAGTCTATGAAAAACACAAACAAGCTACCCTAGCAACTCACTTAACAAATCTTCTAAGTCTGAATTGTATTTATTTTCTTCTTTTAGTTGCGCATCACTTTTTCCTTCTGTCATATCCCAAATTGTAGCTTGAATATTATTGCTAAGGAACTTTTCTTTTTTGGCATTCATTATTTCAACAGCATTGTTGCTAATGTCTGGAATGATTAAAATTCGCTCTCCAGAAAGCACTTTCATTTTAGCATCGGTCAATCCATTAATACCTCCATACGACAACCAATTATAATTTGGAAAAACCATGGAACACACCAATGCCGTTTTTTCACTCTCTACTAAATTAATTGGCTTGTCTTCATTCAATAAATGCTCACCAAACAAACATGCGTAATATCCATCTTCATTTTTAAAAGGAACTTTAAAAACAGAAGTCCTTTTACCATTGTTAGTGTAATAGCTAATTTTATTTTTTTGAAATTTATACTCCTTATTCACATAAAAGAAAACTGTACCTCCATCTTTTGTTGATTTTAAATGGTATTTCTGAATAGCTTCTCTCACCAATTTAGTATCGTATTGCATTAACAGAAATTTGGTTAAATTATCTGTAGGATTTGAGTTATAATATTTTTCTATATCGTTTGGCTCTATAAATCTTTCTTTTTTTTCTGGTTGCAACTTCTCCTGTGGTAAACTTTCCAAAGAAATGCTGTAATCTTCATTTACATACTCCTGAAAACTACCCGCTAGCTCATTCCAAACAAATTTTCTTCCCTTCTCATCGACATATAAAGATGGAGGTTTCGTTATTTGTCCACATGAATGACAATAACCAAAGCGTAAGGGAAGATTCTTAAAATTCACAAATTTCCCATCCTTATTTTCTTTCCCACAACAAGGTGTTATGAGTGAAAAGTTTCTCTTTCTTTGAAAATCTATTTTGACTTCTATTTTTTTCAACATAATTGATATTATGGATTTACTTCGTGCAACTTGCAACTCACAACTTCGTTAAAAAACGCTATACAATATTAATATACTGACACTTACGCCTAAAAACAGCTTACTTGCGAGTTGCAAGTTGCATTTCTAAACGCACCTTTTTAAATCTTCTTGATATAGATCCTTTATCTTTTCCTGTAATCTCGGCAACAGCTTTTTGTTCTGCATTATTTTTTATTGCAAGCTTAACAATTTCATCTAGAGGTAATAATTCCTTATGTACCTGTGTTCGCTTAGCCAATAACATATTGAAATTGAGAAAATAAAATTCATTCAATAAAATCGCTAATTCCACCGTTTCTATATTCAATTTTGAAGCAAAAGTGCCTTCTGAAGAATTTTTCATCATATAACACACAATACAAAGCTTATGAATTGATATTTGCATTTTAGACATGTATTCTTCAATAATTGGCTTGGCTTTTTCTTGAGCACTAACCAAACCTTGAACATATTGAAAGAGTCGATCTTTTGCTTGGTCGGAAAACTCTATTTGAAATTCTTTTTTTGGCTCATCCTCTTTTTCACTTTGATTTTTATACGACAAAATAGTGCCCAAACAAGTATTGTAATTCTCAATAGCCTTTTCTGAAATACTCCCTCTAGATAGCACTAAATTTTTAGTACTTGGAAACACAACTAAAAGCCGATCTACAAAACCACTTTCCAAATTCCCTTTTCCAAATATTTTATCGATAAACTGAGTTTGTATACCTCCTATAAGTGTTGGATAAGATTCTGTCATTCTAAAACTTTCTGAACCAATCCTCGCTACATCAATTGAACTATTATTGTATCCTTCCAAAAACAATTCTCTATACTTAACACCATCCCTACTGTTAGGATTCCCCATTTTATCAATCAAAGTAAAAAGCTCATCTTGACAAATTCCTAACGACTTTGGATTGTCAAAATGAATTCTCTGAACCGCTTCAATTGTTGCATCTTTCACCAAAAGATGTTTTCTCTTAGGCTCCTGCCCTTCTTCTTTATTATAAGAGGTTAACTCCTCTCTATAGTTCTGATAATAAACATCATCTAATTCTTTTAACTTTTTAGTCGCAACTTTAATGGCTTCACTTTTAGCATCTCCTCTACTACCAATTATTGCAAAGTATAGATTCCCATAATTCTTAAACCCCAACTCTTCTATATAAAAAGTAGTCCCAATAGAGCTGCTCACGGCAAACAACATAGAGGACAACATAAATTCTTTGGGTATTCTTTTATGCTTATGAGATTCCTCCAAAAGAAACGTGAATTCTTTTGGTAATAAGTCTATTATTTTATCAAAACACCCTGATGCTTTTGACGAATCGGTGGCATGAAACTCTTTTAAGCTATCCTTAATTTCTTTGATTTTATTTATATCCATATCTAAAAAATTAATAGTTAATTCTTTTTAACGAACTTAAAATCTCTGACTTTTTAAATCGAATTTTATTTCCTATTCGATAACTAATCACAATTTTACTTTTTCGCCAAGCGGCTAAAGTTGGTAATGTAATCTTTAAGATATCACAAGCATCCTTACTTGTGATAAATTCATCTTCTGTGTCTATTTTTGATTTTTCTGTTTTCTCCTTTAAGATCAACTTTAATTCATTTAAAAATCTAGACGACATTCCTTCTAATAATTCCTCAAAAGAAATGCTTTCTATTTGTAAAAATTTATTTTTCATATTACTATATTTAATTATAGTAGCAAGAGAGCTAAATAAAGCAAGGTAAAATGGAGTAAAACGAAGAAAAAAACAAGTAAAAAAAAACCTTAAAAACTAGAAACACTAGTTTTTAAGGGAGCAAAAAATAATTTTAATAAAAAAACTAGTGAATCGGATTCTAAAATGCTGAAAAAAATGTGATTTTCACTAGTTTACTAGTTTTGCCTTTCTACTGATTTAGTAAAAAGTCAGTAAAAACTTTGTCAAATTCTTTAAAAACATCTTCTTCATTTGTAGTTGACGCCACTTGAATTTGAGCGTTTTTAAACGTATAAATTTCATTCTCTTTTAGAAAACTGTAATACCCCTTTGGCTTTTCATTTTTCCAAAATTTTCTAGATTTATAATACCTGTGCAATTTGCTGAAAAATGCATCATTTTGTTTCTTATTATTTTTATGAACTAAAAAACAAAACAACTCTTTTACTTGAGTGTTTAAGAATAATGAATCTTCATCCAAATCATCTAGTCCTTGTACATCAAAAACACTTTTCTTCTTAAGACCATCTATAAAATCAATTACTATAGTAACATATTCTTTTACGTCAGTCATTTCAAATTGTCCCTTAAGCTTAGACAAGCCATGCTGAATAAAATAATTATAAGGTATATAAGACAGTTCATTCTGCTTTTTCTGTAAGAAAGAATTCAAACTATTAATTTTACTACTCTCTTTTGATCCTATCTCATCAATGAAATACGCAAAAAACAAATGCTGCATCAAAACCAGATAGCAAGAATAAAAACCATTGTACAAATCAAACTCTCTATGTATCTGTTGATTATTTTCATCTTTATATTCAATACTCCCCTTTCCTATTTTATTTTCTAGCTGTATTTCTTCAAATCGATCTTTAAACACAACGGCAAGCTCAATCTCTTGATCAATTCTATAAATATCCTTATACACCTCTACCAGAACCTCATTAATATTAAAATCCGCAAAAGGAATAGATCCGTTGAAAGTATTAATAACCTCCAAGACATTGGGAAAAGCTTCCCTCACAGATTTATTGAATTTCGTATCAAACTGTTCAGATTCTAAAATTGAAAGATTACTAATTTTGTTTCTGTAATTCATAGGTTAATTTTTAAAAAATTTATGATTCGAAATTCTTTCCGCAAACTCTTCTTTACTAATTTTTATATATGTCAGAAAACTCTTCTCTGTTTTATGACCTGATAACTGCATAATAGCCAGACTATCCATTCCTGATTTATAGGCGTTAGAGCAAAATGAACGTCTTGCAGAATGAGAACTTATCAATGTGTGTTTTGGCTTATCGTCCTTTTGCCGTATCAATTCTTTAATCTCCGCTTTTTCAGCAATTTCCTTTATCGTTAAATTAATATCTTGTTCGTTTACGAACTTTGGAGACTTTCCGTTTCTTTTTAATAAAATTTTCTCAATAATTGGATGAATTGGAATGATCACATCTGTATTTGTTTTCGTCTGTTTCATTACAAAACATCTTTTGCCATTAAACTCCTGTATATTTTCAGCTACCAACTTTTTCCAATCAGAAATTCGTTGCCCCGTAAACGCTCCTATTAAAAATAAATCTCTTACTCGATCATCAATAGAATCAAACTTTAATTCTAAGAGTTCTATTTTTTTCAATTCTTCGTTCGTCAAGTAAACCTGAAAACTATCTTCTTTAAGGACTTTAAAATACTTATGCCTATGACCTGAACACTTAGTAAATCCATCTTCCAGAGCCGAATTCATAAACATCTTAATGTTTTTAAGATGTTTTCCTATCGTATTCGGACTCATCTCATGTGAATCTTCTAAATACGCGACAAAAGCATAATAAAATTCTATATTAATCGATTCGAATGAAATTTTATACCGCAAAGAACTTTCAAAACTCTTAATCAGATCCAACGTCCTCTCATACGACTGCCAAGTGACCTTTGCGACTCTTTTCTTTGAATTCTCTATAAGTAGGTCTATGTATTGGTAAAACCCCGCTACGACCACTTTACTTGACCTTCTTTGAAAGAAAACATCTAGTTTCTCCTTTACATTCTCTTTTGACAACTCATTACCAACTTTAAGCTTTAGATATTCGTTTTCAGTATACGATTTGATTTTAGCAAGCTTGATATTAATCAAATCCTTGACACCTTCAACTTCTATCTTATTTCTTACTTTTTGATTTTTTGAATCCCAGTATTTTGGAGCGATCTTTAAACCTGTAGAATAAACTAAATCCTTTTTATTAGGTAATAAGATTTTTAGACTTATCGGAGTTTCATTTAAAGTAGATTTATTTCGTAAAAAAAAGTTTAAGGAAGCCATAAATGTGTTTTTTCAATGCCTGATAAACTTAAACAAAAATAACACCGTACCGAAATATGTACCGAAAATAGTTTTATTTACCTTTATTTCATTTTAGTCTACTTTCTAAGAAAAACACTGCAAACCCTCTTTAACATTAAGAAATCTGAAAAAAGAGCATAAAAAAAGGGAAGTATAAACTTCCCTTTTGCGGTCTGGACGGGACTCGAACCCGCGACCCCCTGCGTGACAGGCAGGTATTCTAACCAGCTGAACTACCAGACCGTTGCTGTTAGCGGTTGCAAATATAGAACATTTCATTGTTCTGACAAGTACTTTTCTTGTTTTTTTTCATTTATTTTTTGAATCCACTTGCAAGGTTAGTTTTCTTAACGAAGCCAAGTAATCTTCGATACTATCTACATCGCTAAGGATTAAATTATTACTTACTGAAATTGATTCTGAAGCATATTTTTCTAGTATTTTTTTCGCCCCCCTATCTCCGGAAAGTTTTTTTAAATCTTCAAAGTATGCTTTCGGAATCACGGCAGGAACCCCGAATTTAGTAGTATACAGACTAGAAATGATTTTACTTTTGTTTTGTTCCGCTGACTGTAATAATTCATTCAAATAAGAAGTTAACACAAATGGTTGGTCGGCTAAGAGAATTAAAACATGTGTATAGTTCTTATATTTTTCTAATTCTTTTATTCCAAAACTTAAACTACTCCCAATACCTAAGTTCCAATTTTCATGAAATAACGGCGTTATAGGATATTTAGCTATAGATTCTTTAATTTTTTCATAGTTAGCTCCTAACACTACAAAAACATCATTATCACCAGTGCCTGTAGCCTGTTCAATTGCATTGCCTAACAAAGTAGTCGCTTTCCAAGCTAGTAATTGTTTTGGCCGTTTCATCCTACGAGAACCTCCCGCGGCCAATATTAAAATGGCTGTTTTATTTTTCATTGAAAAATTTTACAGACTTTAGATCTCTATCATGAATAGAACCTTTTTTATCTTGTAAATGGTATGCCTTTTTACCCTGACTTACAGCTATAATTTCAGAAATAATAGAAATTGCAATTTCCTGAGGAGTTTCTCCTCCAATATTTAAACCTGCGGGTCCGTAAATGCTTTCTAAAAAAGCATCTGTTACGTCAAAATGATATTCTATAAAAGACGAAAGCATTTGTTCTTTTCTTTTAGAAGGACCTAACAAACCAATATACATCGGCTCGGTATTTTTCAATGCTTTCAAATACAATACATCTTTTGCGTAATTATGATTCATTAACACAAAAGCTGTTTGTTTGTCAATACCTTCTATAGAAAAATCATCTGCCGATACTTTTACTAAATGACTTGCTCCTGGGAAATTTTGTTTTTCTTTTCTTGAATCTGAAGCGGCAACAATCCAAACTTCCCAACCCAAACAACTTGCTTGTGTACATAAACTAACAGCATCGTGTTCGGTTCCTATAATAATCAGCCGGAAACAAGGAAGTAATTTTTCTTTAAATTCTAAAAAACTAGTACGCTCATTTATCAATCCCTCTTTGGAAGAAAACGAATAAAAGTCTTCTTTCCTACTAAATGAAATAATACTTCCACATTGTATATGCGCTGTATCCTTATTATAAAAAGTACTTATTTCAAATGCATGACGAGCATCAATACTTTTTTTTATGCTATCAATTACTTCTTTCTTTGGAGAAAAAACTTCTAACAAAACAAACAAAGTACCTTCACATCCCAAACGAAAACGCCCGTCATACGTCATTAATTTAGAGTTTCCTGTTTTAAAAACTGTTTGTGCTTGCCGAATGACTTCTTTCTCAACACAACCTCCACTAATTGCACCTACAATTTGTTTGTTTTCCAAAACCAACATACGCACCCCCGCTCCTCTATATGAAGAACCGTCTACAGAAACAACAGTTGCCAAAACAGTTTTTATTCCGGCTTGGTTTGCTATTGTATAGGCTTCAATTATATGTTTAAATTCGTGTGTCATGAAATATTTAATTCCCAGTTTTTAATAAAGGGTTGTTTTCTTAACCTTATTCCCATAGCTGCTTTTATCGCATTTGCTACTGCCGCTGCTGCTGGAGGTAAAGTCGGCTCTCCCAAACCTGTTGGCGCTTCATCACTATCTATAAAATAAGTTTCTACTTGAGGGGTTTCACTCATACGAATCAAACGATAGCGATCATAATTTGAACTTTGAGGAGTTCCATTTTTCAAGTCTAAATCTCCATACATAGCATGGCCGATTCCATCTATAACGCCACCCTGCATTTGATTTTTTGCTCCTAGTGGATTCACCACAATTCCACAATCTACTACGCAATAAACTTTTGTTACCACTGGCATTCCTTCTTTCACCACAACCTCAGCTATTTCAGCAACATGTGTGTTATGACTGTAATAAGCGCTAAAACCTTGAAAGGTTCCTTTTGGAGCATTTCTCCAATTGGACTTTTCTTTCACCATTTTAATGACTTCTAACATTCTTTTTGGTGAATATTCCATTCTATTATCAGAACTATCGGCCGCATTTAATAAATCTATTCTTAGTTGAATTGGATCTATTTTTAATTCTTCGGAAACTTCATCTAAAAAAGTTTGTTCAGCACAACCTAAAAAATTGGAAATAGGGGCACGCCAAGCCATTGTTGTGACTTTACTTCTTAATTTAGCGACTTCTACTTTATAATTTTTCACAGAGCCAGCCGGAAAAAAATTGGCTCTACTTTTATTTATATTTCCTCCAATAGCCGCTTCTTTTATATGATAGGCTGCTATTTTTCCATTCTTTAAACCTGCTTTAAATCTATATTTAACTTTTGGTCTGTAAAAACCTGCGGTCATATCATCTTCCCTAGAAAAAATTAATTTTACGGGTTTTTGAATGATACTAGATATTTCAGCAACTTCTAAAACAAAATCATTTTTTAATCGCCTACCAAAACCACCACCCATACGGGTCATTTCTAATAAAACCTCATCTGGTGAACGCTTTAATAATTTGGCCACTCTATTGGCACTTCCTTCCGGTGTTTGAATAGGTCCTACCAAATGTATTTTATCTGCAGTTACATTTGCATAAAAATTCATCGGTTCCATGGTATTGTGCGGCAAAAATGGAGCTTCGTAAGTTCTTTCTATGACACGATCAACTTTGGAAAAAGCAGTTTCTAAATCACCATCCATACGAACCGTTTTTAGCTTCACTCCTTTTATACTGCCTCCTTCTAACAAGGTAATTAAATCTTCGTCTTGTTTTTCTGTATTTTCTAAAGTAGAATTTGAAGACCAGTTAGCCGTAATTGCTTTCTTTCCTAAAAAGCACAGCCAAGTACTTTCACCTATCACAGCAATCTTATCGCCAAAACGGATGACATCGATTACTCCTTTTATTTTTTTTGCTTCAGCACTTTCAAAATTTAGTAGTTTTTGCCCAAATGCCGGTGGTCTTATAACCGAAGTATACAACATACCCGGTGTTTTAAAATCGATTCCAAACAAAGGTTTTCCTTCTGTAATTTTAGAAGAATCAACATTTTTTATATCCTGACCGATGATGTTAAAATCTTTGGTTTTCTTTAAAGTTACATTTGTTGGAATTTCTAACTTAGCCGCTTCCACAACCAAATCGCCATAACCTATTTTTTTACCTGAACTATGAATGACAAACCCGTTTTTAGTTTGACAACTAGCTATTGAAACTCCCCATTTAGTTGCTGCAGCTTGTACCAACATAGCTCTTGCCGTTGCTCCAGTTTGACGTAAAGGCAACCAAGCAAAACGTATAGATTGACTACCTCCTGCTACTTGTCTTGTATAATTTTTTGTATCTAACTTTCCTTGTGCTACGGTTACATCCTTCCAAGCTACATCCAACTCTTCAGCAATAAGCATGGGCATAGATGTTTTTACTCCTTGACCTATTTCAGGGTTTGGTGAAAAAATAGTGACTTTTCCATTCAACGCAATTTTTATAAAGGCATTGAAATCTTGGTAATTCAAATTAGAAACAGCATCCGTAAGTAAGCTTTCTGGATTTACAGCTTTTATCAAATTAAATCCGAAAAGAATTCCACCACTTGCCAAAAGCGACGTTTTCATAAACGACCTTCTGTCTACATTATTTTTTTTATTTGTATGCATCGCTTCGTTTTAAGAGTTAGATTTCATTTTTTCAGCAGCAGAAACTACGGCTTCTTCAATTCTATTATAGGCTGCACAACGACAAATATTTCCATGCATTGCCATTCTAACATCCTCTGAGGAAGGATTTTTATTTTGCTCTAAAAAAGCAGAAGCCGTCATTATTTGACCAGCCTGACAATATCCACATTGTGCAACATCAAGCTTGTTCCATGCTTCTTGAACTGGATGGTTGTTATTTTCAGACAAACCTTCTATAGTTGTTATTGCACTATCACCAACCATAGCCACCGTTAGCAAACAACTTCTTGTAGCATAACCATTTAAATGAACTGTACAGGCACCGCACTGCCCAATACCACATCCATATTTTGTTCCTACCAAATCCAAAGAATCACGTAAAACCCACAATAGTGGGGTGCTATCATCCACATCAACTGTGTGAATTTTATTATTGATTCTCAATTTAAAAACACCCATAATTAATTCCTTATTTGTTAAATGATCTTTCCCTTATGCAAATTGTCATTTGCAAAGACTTACAAATGACAATTTCTTATTTAATCTTGAAGTTTTTAAACTTCTTGTAGCTTGCCACTAAACTAAGCTGCAAAACCTACTTGAACTTCTTCAATATTACCCGACACTATCTAAATTTTGCCTGCTAAAGTTAAATATTATATTTTAAAGTAAACATTAAATAACGAGGCTGTACAAAATACTCAATGGTTGATATACTATTTTGAACTTCTGAAATATTATCTCTGTTAATGGAATTTGTTTGTAATAAGTTAGTTCCTGAAATTCTATACTCCCATTTGGAACCTTTTTTTCTAAATGTCAAATCGGCTTTTAAGAAACCATAATGATTAGAAATTGTTTCTGCTTTGTCTTTGTAATCAAAATACTCATAATCTGCAGTAAAAATAAAGTGCTTTAAAAACAAGGCATCTACATTTACATAAGGTTTGTCTGTATAAAAAACTCGATCGCCGTAATCATTGATACTTTTTGTATATCCTACTTTTATATTAGGTGCATTGTTAAAATTGGTTCCTACATCACCGCCATAATTATAACTAGTTACCTCATTCAACAATAAATTTGTTTCTCCAGCATTGTTTGTTCTAAAATTGTAAAATTTAGAAAGTGAACCATTGGCTTTTAAGTTTACTTTTATTTTTCTGAACGTTCTACCATATCTAAAGTTTGAAGACAAGGTCTCATCTGGTAAATTCGAGTTTTGTGAAGTAGCTACTTGACCTACTCCATTAAACTCAGTACTGTTTTTTATATCATTTTCCTTTTTGTTATAAGAAATAGAAGCGTTGATATTGGTATAATTATACATAATAAAGCTAAAATAACTCAATGAATAACTATGATAAATAGCGCTTTCTAAATTTCTATTTCCTTGATAAACCGAATTGTAATTATTAAACAATAGTCCTTCCGATAGTTTATTTATATCCGTAAACTGATTGGTCATTAAATACCTAAAACGTAAACTTTCAGATTGTTTGAACTGATAGTTGGCATAAAAATCAGGTAAAAGCTTTGTCAAATTATTTGTATTTGTGGTCGCCAATTGCCTGTCTACTGTTTTGTATTGATGCAATTTAACTCCCGGTTCAAAGGTGAACTTGCCTGTAATAAATTTATAGTGAAAACCTGCGAAAAAATCAGAGAATTGAAATTTCACGTCGTTTCCAAAAGAAGCATCTGTAAAATTATTCACCGTTTTATCATCCAACAATTGAAATAAATCAGAGTTAAAATTCTGTGTGCTTAGTAAAGTCCCTAAGGTAAAATTTAAATGACTTTTAGCATTTAGCACATAAAAATAATTAAGCTTTGCATCAAACTTTCCAGTTGTTGTAATTTTATTTTGCGTTAAATTAAACTTCGATTCTTCGGTCTCTAAATACGGACTTAAATGTTCTTGTACATTTAACAAATCAGAAATTGAATTGAACAACGGACGCTCTTTTTGTGCCATGTATTGTGCTTCAAAAGCCAAAATATTTTTATCATTTATGGTTTTATAAATATTTAAATTCTGCGTAAACACAAAAGGATCGTCTTCTTTTAAGGTCTTTATACCATTCGAATTTGGATTACCATCAATAAACGTATCCGACGAAAGAGAATCTGCTTGTTGTTGTTTCGAAATTTTTAAAAACACATCATAATCTAATTGATAATTTGCACTTGGTTGGTATTTTGCACTCAGTTTTAGCAAGGTTAAATCACTTTCTTGTGAAGTAGTGCTACTTACTTTCTCTGTATTCAAATTATCACGAAACAATTTATTTGTAGTTTGTTCCATTTCAGTTTCTGTACCTGAATAAATTCCAAATCCGCTAAGGTCTAATTTATCATTAGGTTTATGACTAAAGTTAGAGGCCAAGAATTTTGTATTGATATCTTTGGCTCTGTTATTTTGTAAAGTCGACAAACCAATTCCGTTAGAACCTACATTGAATGAGGTTCCTCCTCTTGAAGATACATTTCTGAAACCTCCGGTAAATCGGTAATAATCTCTAGTAGTAAAGGGCACTTCACCAATATTATTGGCATCTGTTAATAAATTGATACTTGTTTTCGGACTGTAGTAAAAAACTTTAGGATGAATTAAATAACGTTCATCTGCTCCTGCACCGGCAGTTACTTCACCAAACCAAAACTTGTCTTTTCCTTCTTTTAAGCGAATATTAATTGCAATATTGTCTTCATTGTTAGAAACGCCCTTCATTTGAGAAACCTCATTGTAATTTCTCAAGACTTCAATTTTAGACAAGGCGTTGGCAGGAATATTTTGAACGGCAATTTTAGAATCCCCATCAAAAAAATCTTTTCCTTCCACCATTACTTTCGTCACTTTTTTCCCTTCAACCTCTATTTCACCATCTTCATTTACAACAACACCAGGTAATTTATCCAAAACATCGCCCAATTTTTGTTCGGTTCCGTTTTTAAAAGAATCGGCATTGTAAACAATCGTATCTCCTTTAATAGTCACCGGCATTTCATAAGCAATTTCCACTTCGTTTAATAAATTAGAAGCTTCTTTTAGCAATACATCTTGGGTAACTTTTTTTGTTGCGTTTGTCAAGTCAACGAGTATGGTTTCTGTATCAAAACCGATATAACTCACTTTTAATTCGTACTTAAATTTAGCAGGTAAGCTTAAGTGATATTCTCCTCTAGGATCTGTAATGGCATAATTTTCCATGGCATTTGTTTCCAAATTAAAAGCTATAACATTGGCCATATCTAAACCTACACCTACACTATCTTTTACGATTCCTGAAACTTTTATAGTTTGACCAAAGGTTACCTGCAACAAGCATAGAAACACAAAGGAAAGGAATGTTGATTTTTTCATCATTATTTTTTTTTAGTATTTTGTTTTATCTTCTTGGTCCTCCTGGTCTACCTCCGCCAGATCTTCCACCACCTTTTCTAAATCTTTCTCTCAGTTCTGCTGTTTTTTCTTGCACTATTTTCTGAAAATCTTCATCGCTAATTTTTTTTCCTTTTTTAGGCGCTTTTAATTCTTTCTTATCGTTAACATTCATCACCACTTTGGTACAAATAATTTGTGTATCTCCAGCATTTACTCCTAAAATTAAACCTGGCAATCCCCAATATTTATCAGGTCCCATACTAACAGGAATCATTGGTGTATACCAAACGGTAACCAAAACCATTTCTTCCTTTTCTTCCTTTGGTTTTTCTTCACCTTTTTCTGGAGGAGGCCCCATTGTTTTCTTTACTGTTTTGATAAAAGTACTTGCCTTAAAGCAAGTATATTTTCCAATTTGTTTGGTTTCCTTTTCCAATTTCCAGTTAAAGTCTTCTAACTTTTCTTCTATTAAAAAATTCTTTCCAAAAAACTCCACTGCTCTTTTGCTTTCTTTAGAGGCTGTATTCTTATAATACTCACCCGTTAAAGCGCCTCCAAAAACAGAAGCAAACATCCTACCTCTTGTGCTTTCTCCTGGCCCTGCCAATTTTTCTTCTTCTTGATAAATAGATTCTGTTTTATTAAAACTAAGCTCGTATGTTTTTTCTGAAAAATCTTTCATTCGTTTTAACATCCGTGCTTTCGCATCTTCAGGAATTTTTCTTCCTCCAAAATCAAAGTCTACTTTGGTTTTAGACATATAAACAACCTTCCCTTGAAAATCTTGCGCCTGAGTTGTATAGGCGAACGAGCATGCTGCAATTGCAAACAATAAAATTCTTTTTAATTTCATCTTTATGTATTTAGTACGAAACAAATATAGACGCTTCCTTGAATAATAATAGTTAACGTGTGTTAATTCAGCTTTGCATAGGAAAATAGACGCATAAATTGCCTTATTTTTGACCTATGAAACGGAATCAAAACATTTGGATAATTGTATTTATTAGCTGCACTATTGTGTTGACTATTAGTGCGCAGGTGTACACCAACATCCGTCAGTACGACACCAATAGACATTTACTATATAAGCAAGTGCACTTTTGTTTAGACAAAGCAGTAGACACTTATTTTGCCAATGTGGCCAAGGGAGGAATTCTTTCTTTAACCTCTGAAGACACGGAAGACCCTAATAAAACCATTACAGAAACTTTAAGAGTAAAGGATCGTTTTTCTGAAAGTATCAAGTCAAAAATTGATAGTACCTTGCAAATACTTTCAAAAACGGACACGACAAAAACCTATATTATTTCGCCAATACATGGCGATAAAAAGTCGTCAAAAAATATTTACAATTATAAAAAAAGAATCCCGAAGCACTTAGACAAATTAATTTCTAAAGTGTATGTTTCATTTACAAAAGACTCTTTAGATTTAAAGAAATTAGATAAGTATTTAGCACGAGACCTAAAAAGAAAAGGTCTAAATTTAAACTATGCATTAAGTTATACGCACCGTAGATATGGTGATGATACTGTAAAGATATCCAAATTACATTTTGAAAATTTCCCGAAAAAACATATCAGCGTTACTTCAAACTCTTCTTATTTACCGCACAAAGGAGGCAAGTTAAAAATTCATTATACCGATGAAACTACTTTTCTGTTAAGACGCTCCTTAAGAGACATCTTTTTTTCTTTAGTGCTTTCACTAAGTATTATTTCTTGTTTGCTGTATTTACTTTACACTATAAACAAGCAAAAGAAAATTGCCGCTATTAAAAATGATTTTATTAGCAATATGAGTCATGAATTTAAAACGCCAATTGCCACAATTAGTGCCGCTTTAGAAGCTATAAAGAATTTCAACAAAACAAATAACACCGCCAAAACAGAAAAATATATTGACATGTCTGCTGTACAGGTTCAAAAACTAAATGAGATGGTGGAGAAAATACTAGACATTGCAACCCTGCACTCCGATAAATTAGTCATAGAAAGAAAACCCACAGATTTGGTGCAACTTTTAAGAAACTGTACCAACAAGCATCAATTAATTTCGCCAGACAAAGTATTTCTTTTCAAACCAAATATTGAAAAACTAAATTATAATGTCGATACTTTTCACTTTGAACATGCCATCGACAATTTATTGGACAACGCTATTAAATATGGAGGAACGGAAATTACTGTTTCAATTACTGCTGAAAACAATACTATTTCTATTCGCATTCAAGACAACGGAATTGGCATAGACAAAAAACATAAACATAAAATATTTGATCAATTTTTCCGAATTCAAAAAGGAAATATACACGATACCAAAGGCTTTGGAATTGGCTTGTTTTACACAAAAAAAATAATTGAAAAACATGAAGCCACCATAGAAATTGAAACCGAAAACACAAAATTGACCAGCTTTAAAATTGATTTAAAAAATGAGTAATCCCATAAAAATTATATTGGCTGAAGACGAACTTTCTTTAGGCGAAATCTTAACGGACAGTTTGGAAAGTAGAGATTTTGACGTGCTTTGGTGTAAAAACGGGCAAGAAGTATTGGAAGCTTACGAAAAAGACAAACCCGAATTATTGGTATTAGATGTCATGATGCCTATTTTAGACGGTTTTAGTGTTGCCAAAAAAATTAGAGAAACAGATGCAGATACGCCCATTATATTTTTAACAGCAAAATCGCAAACCAGTGATGTGGTAGAAGGGTTTGATTTAGGCGGTAACGATTACCTTAAAAAGCCTTTTAGTATGGAAGAATTAATTGTTAGAATTCATGCATTACTAAGGCGAAATGGTCGCCAAGAAAGTCTACAAATAGGACACTATTTTTTTGAATTTAAAAAGCAAATCCTAAAACACAATTCAAAAGAATTTTCTTTAACACATAGAGAAGCTCATCTATTGTTTCATTTATACCAAAATAAGAATGATGTTTTGGATCGTTCTTTTATTTTGAAAAAACTTTGGGGGAATGACGATTTTTTTAATGCCCGAAGTATGGATGTATTCATTAGTAAATTAAGAAAAAAACTTATCTTAGACAGCAACATTAAAATTATCAATGTTAGAGGCTATGGCTATAAACTAATTTGCTAAAACTACATGAAATTTTTACTGACTTGCATAGCTCTTCTTTTTATTACTTTTGGAAACGCACAAATTGAGACGAGCTTACAAAGTACAAAATCATTAAATGCAGATCGTTTTGTTGGTATAGATCAATTTAACAACACCTACTCTATCAAAAACAATAGCTTCTTTAAAAACGAGGAAAAAACCTATACAAACTTTTCTTTAGGAACAATTACTTCCGCAGATATTAGCAATCCTTATAAGATCGTTTTGTTTTACGCCGATTTTAACACGGTTATTTTATTAGACAACCAACTAAACGAAACAGATAAAATTACATTTGACTACAATGTTTTGTTTGCAAGAAAATCTGGCGCCAATAATTTATGGATTTTTAATCGAGATGAAGCGCTTGTGGAAGTCTATAATTACAAAAGCAACACTATTGAAAACAAAACAAGTCCCCTTTTAAACATCCATTTTTCTGCTATGAGAAGTAACTTGAATGAAGTTTTTATGCAATCGGACTCGTTAATAAACACGTATGATTATTTAGGAAATCAAGTAGCAAGCACTCCTATAAAAACTATGGACGATTTTGAAATAGACAACAAACGTATTATCTATCTTAAAAACAAGCAACTGTATCTTCATGACAAATCAAGAATAGAAAAAATAAAAATTTCTATTTCAAACATGGTCAATTTCCAATTTACGAACAATGATTTATATATCTTTGACGGGCAAAAAGTCAATCATTTTATACTAAATAAAAATGACTAAATTAGCCTTTAAATTATTAAGATCTATTCAATGCACATAGCAATAGCAGGAAATATAGGAGCAGGAAAAACGACCCTAACTAAATTATTAGCAAAACATTACCATTGGGATTCTCATTTTGAATCTGTAGACGACAATCCGTATTTGGATGATTTTTATAGTGAAATGGAACGTTGGTCATTTAATTTACAAGTCTATTTTTTAAATACACGTTTCAATCAAATTTTAAAAATTCAAAAGAGTGGTAAAAATATCATTCAGGATAGAACGATTTATGAGGATGCAAAAATTTTTGCACCCAACCTACACGCTATGGGTTTGCTAACCAATAGAGATTATAAGAATTACAATTCCTTATTCGACTTAATGGAAAACTTGGTAACTCCTCCTGACTTATTAATTTATTTACGAGCAGATATCAAAACTTTGGTAGGGCAAATTCACAAAAGAGGAAGAGCCTATGAAAACACCATAAGCATTGATTATTTAAGTCGCTTAAACGAACGCTATGAAGCTTGGGCAACGCAATACACCAAAGGAAAATTATTAATTATCGATGTTGATGCAATTGATTTTGTAGAAAACCCAGAAGACTTAGGCTCTATTATAGACCGGGTAGATGCGCAGATCAATGGTTTATTTTAAACCCAATATTACACTATAAAAAAAGCTTCTCAATTTTTGAGAAGCTTTTTTACTTTTGTTCGATATTTTATTTAACAATCATTTTCCTTTTTTATCGTAGCATACGTTTCAAATAGCTTTATAAACGAAACTTCCTGTGTTTTTGCTTCTTCTAATTCTACCTCCTTAGAAATCTCTACTTTTATTTCTTCTGAAGGAGTAGTAAGTTCAATGGACTCAATCGCATTGTTTTTTTCATTTACATAGGTAACAAGTGCTGCTTCATTTGCAATACTTGGCGCAATAACCAAAGCCACAACCGACATTAATTTCAATAAAATATTTAAAGAAGGACCCGATGTATCTTTAAACGGATCACCAACCGTATCTCCAACTACCGATGCTTTATGCGCATCTGTTCCTTTTTTCCCTTGTTCTTCAATTGTTTTTTTAGCATTGTCCCAGGCTCCACCAGCATTTGACTGAAAGATGGCCATTAGCACACCACAAGTAGTTACACCTGCTAACAAACCTCCTAACATTTCAGCTCCACCAATAAAACCAACAGCGACTGGAACGGCAATAGCCAATAAACCCGGTAAAACCATTTCTTTAATAGAAGCCTTTGTAGAAATATCTACACATTTATCATATTCAGCAACACCATCTGCAGCATCAAAAATAGCTCTATCTTCTTCAGAGGCTTTGCTCATGTCTGAATCATATTTACGCATAACTGTCAATGCCGCTTTTAATTCTGGTATGTCTCTAAACTGACGACGAACCTCTTCAATCATTGCCATGGCAGCTCTACCAACAGCATTCATAGACAAGGCAGAAAACACGAAAGGTAACATTCCTCCAACTAACAATCCTGCCATAATTTGAGGCTGCGAAACATCAATAGCGGTTACATTTGCTGTTTTCATAAAAGCCGCGAACAAAGCCAAAGCTGTTAATGCAGCAGAGGCAATCGCAAATCCTTTTCCTACAGCTGCAGTAGTATTACCTACAGCATCTAATTTATCCGTACGTTCTCTTACTTCACTTGGCAATTCTGCCATTTCAGCAATTCCACCTGCATTGTCACAAATAGGTCCGTAAGCATCTACAGCCAATTGAATACCTGTATTTGCCAACATACCCACAGCAGCAATAGCAATTCCATATAGACCTGCAAAATGATGCGACACCATAATGGCCGCCGCAATTAATAAAATAGGAACTGCGGTAGACATCATGCCTACACCCAAGCCAGCAATAATATTTGTTGCCGCTCCAGTTTCAGATTGCTCTACAATTGACATCACCGGTTTTTTACCCGTTGCCGTATAATATTCTGTTATTTTTCCAACACCTAATCCTGCTACCAAACCAGCAATAGTTGCCCAAAACACGCCCATAGCACCAAAAGGCAATTCAGCATGAGCTTCAGGTATCAAAGCATTGATAATAAAATAAGATGCAACCACCATTAATCCAGCCGAACCAAATTCCCCAATATTTAAAGCTGTTTGCGGATTTCCTCCATCTTTTACTTTTACAAAGAAGGATCCTAGAATAGACATCACAATTCCCACGGCTCCAAGAACCAGTGGCAAATACACGGCTCCTAATCCACCCACAATATCTGGTGTAACAATAAAAGCTCCCAAAACCATGGTACCAATAATTGACCCAACATAAGATTCAAACAAATCGGCGCCCATACCTGCGACATCTCCCACATTGTCACCTACATTATCGGCAATCGTTGCTGGGTTCAAAGGATGATCTTCAGGAATACCTGCCTCAACTTTCCCTACCAAGTCGGCACCAACATCGGCAGCTTTGGTATAAATACCTCCGCCCACACGCGCAAACAAAGCTATAGAAGAAGCTCCTAAAGAGAAACCTGAAAGTACATTTAACACCATGGCTAAATTTTCAGCTCCTGGCCAAATATTTTGATAGATAGCAAATAACCCGCTTAGGCCTAAAATACCCAAACCAACAACACCTAATCCCATAACAGCTCCACCTGCAAAAGCAACTTCTAAAGCTCTTCCTAATGAAGTTCTTGCAGCCTGGGTCGTTCTTACATTTGCTTTGGTTGCTACTTTCATACCAATAAAACCTGCCAAGGCAGAACAAATAGCTCCTATAATAAAAGAAACGGCGACCATTCCACTAGACCCCACTTCAGCATCACCTTTAAAATATAATAAGACAGCTACTGCTGCCACAAAAATTGCTAAAACTTTATATTCGGCTTTTAAAAAAGACATGGCCCCATCGGCAATATTTTTTGCGATACGAGCCATTTTTTCATTTCCTTCTTCTTGTTTAGAAACCCAAGTATTTTTCACAAATACAAAGGCCAAAGCCAACACCCCAAAGAGGGGTAAATAGTTCACGATTACTTCCATTTTTAAGTTTGATTTAGTTTAACAAATTGGTTTAAAGCTCCCTAAAGTAATGAAATATAATTGATAAAAAAATACCGTATCTAATTTAATAGATACGGTATTTATATTTATTTGATCAAAAATCAATTTTAAATAGAAAAATCTCCTTTTGCTTTATGCTCACTGTTATTATATCTGTCAACACATTCGATGTAGATTTTTTTAGCTTCTTCAGCATCACCCCATCCACCTGTATCTACTTTTTTCTTTTCTAAATCTTTGTAAACTTTAAAGAAATGTTCGATCTCTTTTAATCTATGTGGATTTAAATCTGCAATATCTCTTTTATTATTCCAAATAGGATCTGAAACAGGTACACAAATAATTTTTTCATCTGGTCCTTTTTCATCCGTCATATGGAAAACTCCGATTGGACGAACTTCCATTACTACCATTGGGTAGGTTGGTTGGTGTCCTAAAACTAAAACATCTAAAGGATCTTTATCTAAGGCTAAAGTTTGTGGAACAAACCCGTAATCACCTGGATACATCATAGAAGAAAACAACATTCTATCAAATCTAATTTTTTGCAAATCAAAATCAAATTCGTATTTGTTTCTACTTCCTTTAGGAATTTCAATTAATACATCAAAAGTTTTTACTTCTTCCTCGCTCATAATTTATTGGTTTTTAGCTTACTAATTAATTCCTGCAAAAATACGAAAAATATAAACTTAAGCCTTCATATTAAAAAGAAAATCCGAAGGATCCCTTTACGCCAAAGTTATGAGAACCCGGCACATCAAGGTAGGTTCCTCTCCATAAAAACTCTATTTTGAATACTTTTAAAATATTTCCTATTCCGGCACTGTATTCAATATATATGTCTTCAGGAGTTTTATAAATGACATTAGATTTGTTTAAATCTTTATTTTCTTGCGAAACAGATCCCCATACACTTCTAACTCCAACTATTTCTCTTAGGTTTAGTTTTTTAAGAAGTGGTATACGATTGAATATACGACCATTAAAATTATGTTTGAATTTTAAGGTTGTATAAGTATCTGTAACAAACTCATAATAATTCAACAAACCAAAAGTATTGCTAATAGTAAAATAAGATTGATTTCCAGGAACCACACTTAACAAACCTAAAGGTACTTTTCCAAACGTTTTACCCGCTTCTAAAGTCACCTTTGAAGCTCCAAGACCTCCAATTTGAAAAGGCTGACTGTAATAAAACTGAGCTTTGTAATAATCAAAATCACTTTTGTTAAATTTAAAACCTTTTGAATAACTTAGAAAAAGTGTTGGAAAATTACTATTCACATTTTTCAATTCAACACCAGCACCCACTGTTTTTCTTTTAGGTGTATATTCTAATGAAATAGAAGCTTCTAATTCATTTGTATTGGTTTGAATATTTCCTTCACTATCAATATAATTTAAATTAAAATCTCCAGAGCCAGGTGGTTTTAATGTTTTATACGAAGATCCTACTTTAATTTCTAGGTTTTTCTTTAAATTTGCTGCCAACGAAATAGTCGACAAATTTACATTAGTCAACTGATCAGACGGACCACTTGCCAAAAAAGCTGAAGAAGCAAAACTTCTTCCCATCACATCATTTGAAGTGGTTAAGCTAACCCCAATTTGCTCCAAATCTCGTCGTTTTCCTAATTCTAGTATCCAACGATTTTTCTTTCGGAACATCCATTTCCAAGATACTCCATACTTGAATTTTTTGTCTTTCAACCCATATGCCGTATATCCTTGAATTCGCCATAAATCATTTGGACCAAAATACGTTCTACCTCCTACTCTTAGTCGCCAACCTTCAATATCATTGACACCTACCGAAGAAAACACCGGGCCAAAATCAAACTTATTAAAACTAATATATCCTGTGGCCAATATAGAGGCTAAATTGTACATTCTTTTAAACTTTGGTACCGTATTTAGCGTATCTAACATACTGTACACACCTTCCTCGTTTTTATTTAGTTTTTCAAATCTATTCTCCTTCCAATAACTATCAGATTTGTTATGAATACTATCTGCATACACATCAGAAACCACATCGTAAAAAGCGATATCTTTCGGAATATCAAAATTATAATTGTTATAAAGCGTTGTTCGTTTTCCGTAAAACCCTCTCGATTTTTCTTTTTTCGTCAGACTGAAATCAGATTGGATATAATCCTTTTTTAATAAGAAGATTGAATCACTAAGGACTTCATATTTTTGCTCTATATACAAATCTTTGATCCAGTTAATATTGGCACTTTTAGAAGCTTCCATATTAATTTCCTTCACCGCAAAGGTTGTATCATTTACCCAAAAATCTCCTTTAAAGGTTAAGGTACCTGTCCGTCTTGGATAATACACAATATTATAACACCATTTTCCCTCAATAAACGTACTGTCTGCCAAAACATAATTATAGGTATTTACACCTGTTTTAGACAAAGGGCTTGTAAAACTTTTATTAAACAGTTTGATATAATTATCGTAAATATCATATTCTACATACAAATCCTTTACAAAGGAAATAACATATTGATTCCCTTGAAATCCGGAGTTTTTATTAGCCTGTAAATCCTCTTTAAATTTAGTGGTCGGTTTATTTAAACCATAGGTTTTGTAAAAAGCTTCGTTAATAAAGATGGGTAAAAACGATTTTCCAGTGACTCTAGAGGTATCTATATGATCAAAGACAAATTCCATCCCTTTGAAAATTCTACTTTTCATTAGAGTACTGTCGATATTGTTCATATCAAACTCTATCTTTTCATATTTATCGTATTGATATTGCTTGTGTAAATACACCCCATTCTTTTTCTTTTTAGCCCATATTTTTTTTAAAATATCAATAGCAGGATTTCCTTTTACTTTTTGTTTTCCTGAATAAATAACGACTTCATCCAAACTTGAAGCTTCATCTTTTAAGACAATATTTAAATCGTAATTATTCGTTTTGGTCAAAGGAATTGTTTTTGTTTCATAACCTAAAAAGGAAACGATCAATGCAGGATAGCTATTTGTAGATTCAATATAAAAAGTTCCCTTTTCATCTGTTATTTCTCCAATGGAGGAATTCTTCAAAACAATGGTAGCATAAGGAATTGGATTGCCAGAAGTATCTGTTACAATACCCTTTACTCGAACTTGAGCAAAAAAGAGATTACTTATTAGTAAGAAAAATAAAACGATATTTTTTTTCATGCGTTTCTCTAAAAAAAATTCCTTTCTGAAACAGAAAGGAATTTATATAACGTTGATTTATTTGTGCTATTATTTCACGTATAAAACTTCTTTTACTTCTTTGATTACATCCGTATAATCTGGCAACCATTCTGCCAATAAAACTGGAGAAAATGGTGCTGGAGTATCTGCTGTATTGATACGTTTGATTGGTGCATCTAAATAATTGAAAGCTTTTTCTTGTACTTGGTATGTAATTTCAGTTGAAATATTTCCGTATGGCCAAGCTTCTTCCAAAATAACCAATCTGTTTGTTTTCTTTACAGATTCTATGATCGCATCAATATCTAACGGACGAATAGTTCTTAAATCGATAATTTCAATTGAAATCCCTTCTTTTTCTAAAATCTCAGCAGCTTTATAAGCTTCTTTTATAATTTTTCCAAAAGAAACAACAGTTACATCTGTTCCTTTTCTTTTGATATCAGCAACACCTAAAGGAATGATATATTCTCCTTCTGGCACTTCACCTTTATCACCATACATTTGCTCAGACTCCATAAAAATAACAGGATCGTTATCTCTAATTGCTGCCTTTAACAAACCTTTTGCATCATAAGGATTTGAAGGTACCACAACTTTTAATCCAGGAGTATTTGCAAACCAGTTTTCAAAAGCTTGTGAATGTGTTGCACCTAATTGTCCTGCAGAAGCAGTTGGTCCTCTAAATACAATTGGACAAGGAAATTGACCTCCTGACATTTGACGGATTTTAGCCGCGTTGTTTATAATTTGATCAATACCAACCAAAGCAAAGTTGAAGGTCATGTATTCAACGATAGGTCTGTTACCCGTCATTGTAGAACCTACCGCAATTCCTCCGAAACCTAATTCAGCAATGGGCGCGTCAATAACACGCTTTGCACCAAATTCATCTAACATTCCTTTAGAAGCTTTATAGGCTCCATTGTATTCTGCAACCTCTTCACCAATTAAGTATACGCTTTCATCCAAACGCATTTCTTCACTCATTGCTTCACAAATTGCTTCTCTAAATTGTATTGTCTTCATTATAGTATTCTTTATGAGCGAACAAAAATAAGGATTTTCATTTCATTATTTATACTTAGTTTTTAAAAAAGCTAAAAATAATCTAATATTCTATTTTAGATTCCTATCATAACGGCATCCTCATTAAAACTTATAAAAAATTAAGAATCTCCTAAAATCTGCTTTTTGACTCTGACTTGCCTCTAGAAACGAAACCTCACAAAAAAAACACCGTCCTTAATCAATTAAAAATTAGCAAAATATGATCGTATTATTTTACTATGCATGCATAGTTTTTTTGAAAAAAAAACAGTAACTTCGCTTTGCAAAATTAACCTTATAAGTCACTATATAATGAAAATTCTAGTATGTATTAGTCACGTACCCGATACGACTTCAAAAATAAACTTCACTGATAACAATTCAGCATTTGACACCACAGGTGTTCAATATGTCATAAATCCATATGATGAATTTGCACTAAGTCGTGCCATGTGGTTCAAAGAAAAACAAGGAGCAACGGTAACAGTGATTACTGTTGGAAACGCCACTACAGAGCCTACTTTAAGAAAATGCTTGGCCATTGGTGCAGATGATGCAATCAGAATAAATACCGAAGCATTAGACGGTTTTCAAGTTGCGAAAGAATTGGCAGAAGTTGCGAAAGCAAATGCTTATGATTTGATTTTAACAGGTAGAGAATCGATTGATTATAATGGCGCTATGGTTCCAGGAATGCTAGCTGCACTTTTAGATTTTAATTTTATAAATGCCTGTGTAGGTGTAGAAATTGAAAGTGGCGCAGTTACAGCTTCAAAAGAAATTGATGGAGGTACAGAAACTTTAGCGACTACATTGCCTGCAGTAATTGCGGGACAAAAAGGTTTGGTTGAAGAAAAGGATTTACGCATTCCAAACATGCGAGGAATTATGATGGCACGTAAAAAACCACTTGCCATAGTTGAACCTCAAACGATAGAAGTAGCTACAAAAGCAATTAATTTTGAAAAGCCAGCTGAAAAGTCGGCTTGTAAATTAGTAGATGCTTCAAACATTGATGGATTAATTGATTTATTACACAACGAGGCGAAAGTAATTTAACTTTTGGGGACCAAGTATCAAAAATGACCTATGGAGTTCCCTAAAAGAAATTCATTCGTCACAATTTATAATTTATAATAAAAAAAATATGTCTGTATTAGTTTTTGCCGAAGCATCGGAGGGGAAATTTAAAAAAATTGCTTTTGAAGCAGTTTCTTACGGAAAAAAAGTAGCAGAACAATTAGGAGTTTCATTAGTTGCATTGACTATAAACGCAGATAATGCTGCTGAATTGGCTGCCTATGGTGCTGCCAAAATCATAAAAGTAAATAATGAAGTTTTAAAAAGCTTTGATGCCAAAATTACGGCAAATATCATTCAACAAGTAGCAGAAAAAGAGGCCAGTCAAGTTGTGGTTATTGATTCTAGTTCTAACGGATTGTATCTAGCTCCATTGGTTGCTGTAAACTTAAATGCAGGATTTGCCTCGAACGTAATGGCAGCGCCTAGTTCTACAACTCCTTTTGTAGTAAAGAGAAAAGCTTTTTCAAACAAAGCATTCAATAACACGGAAATTAACACCGAAGTAAAAGTAATTGGCTTGGCAAAAAACTCTTTCGGAATTTTTGAAAACAACACAACGGCAAGCGAGGAAGACTTCTCTCCTGAAATCATTGCTTCTGGCGTGAGTTCTGTAGGGGTAAATAAAGCTTCAGGAAAAGTTACTATTGCCGATGCAGAAATAGTTGTTTCTGGTGGTAGAGGATTAAAAGGACCAGAAAACTGGGGATTAATTGAAGATTTAGCAGAAGTATTAGACGCAGCATTAGCTTGTTCTAAACCGGTTTCTGATTTAGGTTGGAGACCACATGGAGAACATGTAGGCCAGACCGGTAAACCTGTTGCCTCTAACTTATATATCGCCATTGGAATTTCAGGCGCCATACAACATGTTGCCGGAATCAACGCTTCCAAAGTAAAAGTTGTCATCAACACAGACCCTGAAGCTCCTTTCTTTAAAGTAGCTGACTATGGAATTGTTGGAGATGCTTTTGAAGTAGTTCCAGAATTAATTGAAAAGTTAAAAGCATTTAAGGCTCAAAATTCGTAATTTTTATTAAATTGTGCCTTCAAAGACAGTCTATACTAGTAAGATAATTTTGTCTTACAGTATAGACTGTTTAATTTTTGCACCCGCTATAGCAGTATCATATATGAGTTTAATTCAACTTGACATCAAAGGAATTTCGTACAGCCAAACCCAAAGTGGTGCTTATGCGCTTGTATTAACTGAAATAGACGGGAACAGAACCTTACCTATTGTAATTGGCGCTTTTGAAGCTCAATCAATTGCCATTGCTCTGGAGAAAGAAATAAAACCTCCAAGACCATTGACACATGATTTGTTTAAAACCTTTTCAGATAGATTTCAAATTAATGTTACCAAAGTAATTATTCACAAATTAGTGGACGGTGTTTTTTTCTCTAGTTTAATTTGTGAAAGAGATGGATTGGAAGAAATAATTGACGCCAGAACTTCTGACGCCATAGCTTTAGCAACTCGTTTTAACGCGCCTATTTTTACCTATGAGGCCATTTTAGAAAAAGCCGGGATTTACTTAAAGTTAGATGCAGAAGAAATTATTTCTGACACAAATGACTACGAACTAGAAGAAATTTTAGGAGAAGATTCGGATACCAATTCAGAAAATGAACTTTCCAAACTTTCCTTAAAAGAACTTAACGAAGCCTTAAACAACGCTGTTTCTCAAGAAGACTATGAGGCTGCGGCAATTATACGTGATGAAATAGACAAACGAGTTTAACTTGTTTTTCACAATAACAACTGCTTTTTCAGACTGTTAATTACTTTTCTAAAAATATCTCAAGACTATTAAAAATTCTTTTTTGGTTTTCTTATTTTTGTGAAGATTGCCTTGTAACAAAAAGGCCATCTTTTTAAACAATTATACATGAAGCAATATTTAGATTTAGTAAAACACGTTCAAGAAAACGGTGTTTTTAAAGGAGACCGAACTGGAACAGGAACAAAAAGTGTATTTGGTTACCAAATGCGTTTCGACTTGTCCGAAGGATTTCCAATGGTTACCACCAAAAAGCTACACCTTAAATCTATTATTCATGAGTTACTTTGGTTTTTAAAAGGCGAAACTAATATTGCCTATTTACAAGAAAACAAAGTAAAAATATGGGATGCCTGGGCAGATGAAAATGGAGATTTAGGCCCCGTTTACGGACATCAATGGAGAAGTTGGAATGGTGAAGAAATTGACCAAATTGCGGAACTTATTGAAACCTTAAAAACAAACCCTAATAGCAGAAGAATGTTAGTCTCTGCATGGAACCCGAGTGTATTGCCTGACACCAGTATTTCTTTTGCTGAAAATGTAGCCAATAACAAAGCTGCGTTGCCTCCTTGTCATGCTTTTTTCCAATTTTACGTTGCTGAAGGAAAACTTTCTTGTCAATTGTACCAAAGAAGTGCTGATATCTTTTTAGGAGTTCCTTTTAACATCGCATCGTATGCTTTGTTTACCATGATGATTGCTCAAGTAGTTGGCTTAGAAGTAGGAGAATTTATTCATACTTTTGGTGATGCACATATTTACACCAATCATTTTGATCAAATAGAAGAACAACTGTCAAGAGAACCAAAGGCTTTACCTACCATGAAAATAAATCAAGAAATAAAATCAATTTTTGACTTTACCTTTGACGATTTTACTTTAGAAGGTTATGATCCTCATCCTTTAATTAAGGGAAAAGTATCTGTGTAATTATCAAAACAAAAACAAACTAAAATAAAATGCTATGAAAAAATTTATTTAGTGCTTGTTTTTTGTTGTCCACTTTAAGTAAGACTAAACAGCAGTTTAAAAAAAAGTAAAGAGGCATTCAACCAAAAAAGATAAACAAAAAATACAAGCTTTTCAAAATTCAAAGGCAACTAGAAAAAACATCTACTGTACTTTCCTATTCCCCTTAGCTTTGAATTGCTTACATAATTAGTATACAATGACAACAATAATAGCCGCAATTGCAAACAACAATGCATTGGGTAAAGACAATGACCTTATATGGCACTTACCCGCAGACTTAATTCGATTTAGAAAAACAACTACAGGTCACCATATAATTATGGGTCGCAATACTTACGAGTCTATAGGAAAACCTTTGCCCAATAGAACAACCGTAATAATTACTAGAAACCCTGCCTATAAAGCAGAAGGCTGCATCATTGTTAATTCTATTGAAGCTGCTTTGGAAATTGCAAAAAACGATGAAAGTCCTTTTATAATAGGAGGCGCAGAAATTTACAAACAAGCCATTTCTTTGGTAGATCAATTAGACATTACAGAAGTACATCATGATTTTGAAGCGGATGTGTTTTTTCCAGAAATAGATTTAACAGTTTGGAAGGAAACCAAACGAAAACGTTTTACAACGGATGAAAAGAATAAGTACGAATATAGCTTTGTATCTTATTCCAAAAAATAAGGCATAAAAAAAAGGAGAAATCTCTAAGAGATTTGCTCCTTTTTCTAAACTAAACTTAAACCAATCTTTGATAAAATAATATCATTGTAGTGAGAATTGATCGTTAGAAGTAACCACTCAACCTTCAATCAATAATCTGATATTAACATCAAATTATGTGACAAAGATACGACCGTTCCAAAGATATATACCTCATCTTAATTGTCATATATATATGCTATTTTAACCTAGTTGATTTTTTATGACTTTATTAACGATAATATAACACAGAAAAAGACGCGATATTCAGTATATTTGCTAAGCCCTTAAGAAACAGCATTATGAATACGACAAAACCTACTTTCAGAAAAATAGAACCCGATTTTGGAAGCTCTTTCCTGTTAAAACACTACAAAGACTCCGTAAAAGATCGTTTTCCATTTTGGCATTTTCATCCTGAATTAGAATTGGTATATGTAAATCATGGCGGGGGAAAAAGACATATTGGAAATCATATTTCTTATTTTAAAAACAGTCAGTTGGTATTGGTTGGTTCTAATTTACCTCATATGGGGTATACCGATAGACTTACTACCAATGGAACGGAAACTATTGTGCAAATGAAGCCCGATTTTTTGGGTGAAGCTTTTATCAACTTACCCGAAACAGACGCCATTCACAAATTATTTGAACGTGCGAAGATGGGCTTGTTGTTTCATCCTAAAATAAAAAAAGAAGTCGGTCCAAAAATAACACAATTGATTCGCTTGCAAGGAATTTCTAGATTGTTAAAATTCATTGAAATACTACATGAACTTGCCATCACAGAAGATTACACCATGTTAAATGCGCAAGATTTTGCTGTTGAAGTATACCAACAAGACAATGATCGAGTGGATCAAATTTTTAAATACATTACTAAAAACTTCCAAAGTCATATTGCTTTAGAAGACATTGCAGAAGAGGTAAATATGACACCACCTTCCTTTTGTCGTTATTTAAAAAAGGTAACTGGGAAAACATTTACAGCTTTGGTAAATGAATATAGAATTGTACATGCGTCAAAACTATTGGCTGAAAAACCGACAAGTATTACCGATATTTGTTACGAAAGTGGCTTTAATAATTTTTCTCATTTCAACAAATTATTTAAGAAAAAAACAGGTTGGAGTCCTTCTAACTATCGAAATGAAATGAAGAGAATTATTACCTAATTCCATTTCTTTTAAAATACAACAAATCCAATTGAGTGCAGTTACTAATGAACTGTATACCAATAACCTTTTATGATGAAATAATTGTAAACCAAAGCATAAATCCCTAATAACCACAAAAGGAACCACTCAATTGATCCTTGTATTTTATGTCTTTCTTTTTTTACTATTAAAATTGTCAATTGAGCGCAATTCAAATGAATTGTATGCCTTAAACACTTCTTATGATGAATTCATTTATTTAACCTCAGCATAAATTCCCATTAACCACAAAAGGAACCACTCAATTGACAATTGTTTTATTCTATAAATTTTTGTAAGTTGTACTTTTAATAATTGTCAAATTGAGTGCAATTCATATAAATTGTATACCAATAACCTTTTTTATGATGAACTAATTTTTAACCTCAGCATAAATTCCTAATAACCACAAAAGGAACCACTCAATTGACAATTGTATTATATTTTTATTACTTTATTTTTTTCACTCGATGCATATACCGCATCCTGTATTCTTAAATTTTTTAAATACTCCGCTCCTTCCGTTTCAAATTCTTGTTTGTTTATAATTCCGGAAACAAAATGTCGTTGTGTTTCAAACACACAATCTCCAGAGAAATTATTTTTTGAATAGGCATAAACATATTTTTCTTCTTTAGCTCCTAATAATTGTAGGCTAATACTCCCATCGCTATGCAACCTTATCGTTCCTTTATTCCCTTCAACAAGCATTACCCCAAAAGTTAACCTTGGATCTTCTGCTGTATTTTCGTTAAATCTATTGGCATCTAACATACCAAAAGCTCCTGATGAAAAATCAAAATGCACCCAAGCCAAATCTTCACCAGCTATATTTTTATTCAAATTTCTTAATCGGGCATATACACTTTCCACTTCTCCTCCTAAAAAACGAAACGTATCAATAAAATGAACACCCGTTTCATACATCAACAATTTTGACATCGTTCTAAAATAGGGCTGTCTATCTAAATACGCATCTTCAGCCCAGCCATCACCGGTTCTTAATCGAAAATTAATCGTGTGTATTTTATCGCCAATTATTCCTGTATTTATTAATTTCTTTATCTCGCGATGCCATGGCTGAAATCTAAAATTTTCATGAACCATCAATCTAACAGCTCCATCTTTAAATAAATTAACGATAGCCTCAGCTGTTTCTAAAGAACCTCCAAAAGGTTTCTGACAAATTACATGTACTTTATATTTTACCGCTAGTTTACACAATTCAAAATGTGATTCTGGAGGCGTAATGATATCTATAAAATCCGGACGCTCAGTCTTCAACATTTCTTCAACATGTGTATAACTGTTTCCTAAGGAATATTTATCAGCAGACAGCTTTGCTTTCTCTAGAGAAAAATCACAAACAGCAACTATTTTCACATTGTCCATTCGTTGCCAAGCTTCAAAATGAAACTGGCTAAAATACCCTGAACCTATACAAACACCTTTTAATATTTTCATCATTTAATACATTTTATATGATTTTTCAGGACGAACTTTTAACCATAAAAATATTGCTATTACATTAAACAAAGCTCCTAAGTAAAAAAACAATTCCACAGAACCTGTCCAACCTTGAATATAAGGAAACAACAAAGCGGTAATAAATGCACCTACATTTCCAGCCATGTTCATGGTTCCAGAAACGGCGCCCGCATGTTTTTCTCCTATATCTATACAAAATGCCCAAGAAGAAGGTAAGGTCATATCGGCTCCAAAAATGGCCAAACTTAAAAACAAAATAGCCCCTTCAACAGTTTCCATATGAACACTCATTAACAAACCTATAGCTGCCAATGCAAAACCTAAAGAAGCTGGTAAAACTCTTGCTTTTTTCCATTGCCCTTTCTTATAAATAAAATCACTTAAAAATCCAGAAAACCAATTTCCAAAAGCTCCAAAAATTAAAGGGATGGCCGCATACATTCCTGCTTCAACATTTTCTAAACCGTATTTAGATTTTACATGCGGAAACAACCAAGTAAGCGCAAAGAAAAACGTAAAATTGCTACAAAAATATTGTCCCATAGCCAGCCACATGTTTTTAGATTTCAACAATCTTTGAAAATCTAATTTTTCTCCTGGCACATCTTTGGCTTTTTGCTGTCTGTTTTCAACAATATAAGCGACTTCCTCTTTATTTAATGAGGGATGCTCTTCTGGATTGTCTCTGAAAAAAGCATACCATACAACAGCCCAAATAATTCCTATAAGTCCTAGAATAAAAAAAGTATTTTTCCATCCAAACCCATCTAATAAATAGGCTACAAGTGGCAATGAAAACGCAGCACCTAAGCGAGATCCTGAAAAATTAATTCCGGTCACCAATCCTCTTTCCGACATGGGAATCCAACTATACACCGCCCTTGAAATACTTGGAAAAGCACCGGCTTCTCCTGCTCCAAACAAAAACCGAACAATTAATAAGGAAACAAAATTCCATACCAAACCGGTAAATGCCGTAAATACGGACCAGATAATAACAATGGCAGAAAGTATTTTTCTTGGTCCAAATTTATCCGCTAAAATTCCACTTGGTGTTTGACACAAAGCATAGCCCAAAGCAAATACAGAAAGTACCCAACCCATTTGTTTATCTGACAATAATAAATCTTCAGAAATAGAATCTTTAGCTACAGAAATACAAACTCTATCGATATATAATAATAAGGACAATAGGAAAGTTCCTAGAACCATGAAATATCGTCTTGGAAAAAATTTAGTGGTTTTATTCATTGTTTAGTTTAGTTAGTATATGGGCAAGGGCATCATTATCTCCCACATTTCCTGGGAAAATAATATAAGGCACCTTTGGAAATTTTGTTTCTTCTCCTAGCTTCCAAACGGGAACGCCAGGAATAATTTGTCCTTCAACAAATGCTTTTTTAACCCCCAAAGCTTTTACAGCAATATCACTTGAAGTAATCCCTCCTTTGGCTAAAATATATTTCGGACAGGTTTGCAATCCTTTTACAATACGGATCAAGCTAGAAGAAACTTGGTTTACAATTTTCAAACTTTCTACGCCATCAATTCCTGTTTTAACAAGTCGTGATGTGTAAATAACCACTTCTTTTCCTGCTCCTAAATTTGCATCTATAAAATGGATTGCTTTATTTATTTCAATCTGTTGTTCTTCTTTTTGCAGTAGTTTAGTTACTTCTACTTCATAAAAAGCATACGATTTGTTTTCTTTTAATTTCGTTAATTGTGCTGTTGTTTTAGGAACATAAGAACCTACAATTGTTAAACCTCCAATTCCTGTACTTATCAATTCTGACTTTTCAAGGAGTTCTTTTTTTTCAATATTCGCAATAGCATTTACAAAGGAAGCCGAACATCTAATAACTGCTGGCAAAGCAGATTGTAAAAAGCCCAAAGCAAACGATTGTAAATCTTCATAACAGGTTGCATTCACCACATAAAACTTGTCAGCTTTATTGACTAATAAAGTTTTACAAACTTGCACGGGACCTTGTTTTCTAAGAACATCTAAAGAAAAACTTTGAACCGCTTCCGCTTTAACCAATCCTCCTGTTTTCTCTGAAATCCATTCTTTTAGATTGGAAGCAGTATATCCAAAAGTTGCATCCTTAGCAAAAGGACTTTCTCCTACGGGAAAAAATACGCCATCCTGCTCCATATAATGCACATCATTCACAGTCACTCTTCCTCCTTCAAAAAACGCAGGAATTAAAAATTGTTTGCAATTATCAAGCCCTAAACCGTTTTCCAAGGCACTTGTTTCTGCTTGATAATGTCCTCGTAAGGTAGAATCTCCCCTACTTAAAATTATGGTACTTTTGTTATATTTCGATGCCGATTTCCCTACTCGATCAGCGATTGTTTTAGCAACTTCATAGGCTTTATTTTCCTGAAAGCTTCTAGAATTAGTCAAAATAAAAAACACTCTTGTACCACTTTCAAATTCGCCATCTAAAGTTTCCTGCTCCCAATCGGTAAGCACTGAAACTCCATGTACTGTTTGCGTACCTGTCGGATCATCATCCAACACAACAATAACGGGTTTGCTTTTAGACAAGCATTCGGCAATCTCTTCCTTATAACTTTTTTGCTTGTCTGAATTATAAACAGCCAATTTTATGTCTATTTGTTCAGTCATTTTATCTTTCAATCGCTATAATTCTTGCCGGAGAACCATCACCTTTTTTTACTTTTAAAGGAAGCGCTATCAAACTTACTGAGGCCGATTTAATTTTATCTAAATTCACCAAACCTTCTACAATAATGATATTCCCTTTCATTAAAATTTCATGAATCAAGGTGACTTCTTCTATTGAGTTTACATCGGCTACAGAAGGTGGTTCTACACCAATCATGTTAATTTTCTTAGCAACACACCATTCAGCAAATTCTTGACTCAACCTTGGCAATTCGTTTCGATACAAATCCGTTCCAAAAAACTGACTCCAACCTGTTTTTAACAACAGGCTGTCACCGTCTTTTACTTTTTCAGCAATTTTCCCTAAATCATTTATAGAAATCAAACCTTTCGATTTGATATGAGATAGATCGACCAACCAGGCTTTAGAAATTAATCTATCTACAGGAATTTCATCAATTGTTTGGCTGCTCACATTAAAATGCAAAGGAGCATCCATGTGTGTTCCAATATGAGAATACAGTTGCAATGTTGAAGCATTCCAACCATCTTCTTCCATAGATTTTGCAACACTAATCGTCACCCCAGGATCACCATTTGAAATGCTGCGTGTTAAATCGATAATTTTATTTCCTGTATCTATTTGCATTTTATTTTTTAGCGTTTAAGGCTTCTAATACATTGTTCATAATATCGGTTGTACTTGCAGTACCTCCTAAATCTTTCGTAAATTCTCCTTTAGAAGTTGCTTTACCTATGGCTTCCATAATTGCTTTTGAAGCCTCCAATTCGCCAATATGTTCCAACATAATCGCTCCTGACCAAATTTGTCCAATTGGATTTGCAATATTTTGTCCAGCAATATCTGGTGCCGAACCATGTATAGGTTCAAACATAGATGGGAATTCGTTTTCGGGATTGATATTTCCACTTCCTCCTAAACCTAAACTTCCCATAATAGCACCTCCTAAATCTGATAAAATATCTCCAATTAGATTTGTCGTTACAATTACATCAAAAACTTCTGGTTTTAAAACAAAACTTGCAGAAGCATTATCTACATACATTTTATCATAGGCTACATCTGGGTATTGTTCAGCAACTTCTGCAATAACCTGATCCCAATATTTTAAACTATGTATTAAGGTATTTGACTTAGTTACATTGGTCACCTTCTTTCTTCTTTTTTGCGCTAATTTAAACGAATAATGTGCAATACGCTCAATACCATGTCGAGTAAATATACTGGTATCAATTGCCATTCCTCCTGGTTTATCAGCATGCATTATTTTTCCGCTTTGTACAAATTCACCTTCGTTATTTTCTCTTACAACAACAAAATCAATGTCTTTTTCTGTTTTATATCTTAACGGACTTTCAACACCTGCAAATAATTTTACCGGGCGGTAATTTACATATTGTTCAAATGCTGTTCTAACTTTAAACGTATAATCTCTTGCTGGCAAAGTATCATCTACTTCTGGCAAGCCAACGGCTCCAAAAAAGATGGCATCAAACCTTTTCAAATCTTCCAAAGCATTGTCTGCCATAAACTGACCATGCTCTTTGTAGTAACCAGCACCATATGGAAACTCTTCTGTCGCTATTTCGAACCCAAACTTTTTAGCAGCCGCATGTACAACTGCCATTCCAGCAGGTACAATTTCTCTTCCTATCCCATCTCCATTTACAACTGCAATACTGTACTTTTTACCCATCTTTCTAGAAATTTAATATAATTTTTATTTTAAAATATTTTGCGCAATTATTTGCACTGTGATTTTATTAATTTATTGTTCTACAATATTAATGATAAAATTAGATTAAAAAAATGCTTCGATTCAAGTTTAATGCGCAATGTTTTGCACAACTCAAAGTTCTGTATTAAATTTGGAAAAATATTATTATGAAAAAAACGACTCTTAAAGACATCGCAATCAAACTGCAAGTTTCGGTTTCAACCGTTTCTAGAGCTTTACAAAATAATCCTAGAATTAGTAAAGAAATTCGTGACTTAGTTTTACAAACAGCGAAAGAATTGAATTATTTTGCGAATAAAAACTTTGATTTTACTGGCTTAAAAAAAATGAATGCCATAGGGGTTATCGTTCCAAAAATAAGTTATCACTTATATGCAATGGCCATTAGTGGTATCGAAAAAATTGCTGAGGACAATAATATGAAAATCATTATATGCCAATCTAACGAATCTTATGAAAGAGAAAAAGGCTTGGTAAAGGAACTTATAGAAATTGGAATTGCTGGATTAATTGTCTCTCATGCCAGTCAGACTAAAAATTTTTCACATTTTCAAGAAGCGAAAGATCACAACATTCCGCTTGTATTTTTTAACCGATTGTGCGACGAAGTTGAAAGTGATAAAGTTGTGTTAGACAACTTTAGAGCCGCTTATGATGCGACGCAGCATTTGATAGAAATAGGTTGCCAAAAAATTGCTTATATCGGTGGCCCAGAAATTTTGCAAATTAGCAACACACGCTTGTTAGGCTATAAAAAAGCACTTGCCGACAGCAATTTTTCCTTAAATGAAAAACTGATAGACTACTGTAATTTCAATCGAGAAAGTCATTTAACCCTTGCTAGAAAACTGCTTTACGCACCAACACACCCCGATGGAATTTTATGTTTTAGCGATCAAATTGCTATTTCTGTAATGTTGGCCGCCAAAGAAAGAGGTATAAAAATACCTGAAGATTTATCGATTATAGGATTTAACAATGAACCTATTGATGAATTATTAGACCCAACCTTAACAAGTGTAGATCAACCTGATTACGAAATGGGTCTTGCCTCCGCACAATTCATCATCAATAGAATAAAAAACCATCAAATAAAAAACACTAGAAAAATATTAAAGTCGAATTTAATTATTAGAAATTCTACTAACAGAAACAAACGCTAATTAAGTTTTCAAGAGCTTTTTTAAACGCATATTCTTATTATGATTTAAGGCTTGCGCCTCCTCTAGAGACACCTGTCTAAATCTAATTTTATCACCCGGTTTTTGCTGTCCTAAAAAAGGAAGGTCAATAGCAATCACATTTGCTATTCTTGGATATCCGCCCGTGGTTTGCGCATCAGTCAATAAAACTATAGGCTGTCCATTTTCAGGGACTTGCACCGTGCCTGTAATGATTCCAGAAGAAAGTAATTCTGCTTTTTCTTTTAAGCACAAAGCGTCTCCTTCCAATCGATAGCCCATTCGGTTACTTTGGGCACCAATCACATATTCCTTTTCGAAAAACGTTTTTTGGGATTCTTCTGAAAATAAATCAAACTCAATGCTAGGTAATACTCTTACTGTTAAACTTGAAGTATAGGCTAACTGAAACTCTTTGGGTACTTTTTTAACTTCTGTAATATTTTTAGTATTTAACAAAAGTCTATCCCCTTTTTTCAATGCTCTTCCTTGAAAACCTCCTAAAGCAGCATATGAGTATGTCGAAAAACTGCCCAACTCTTTTTCTAATTGAAGTCCCCCCGAAAATGAAATATAGGTCCGTACACCTGAACTCAACTTTCCAAAACTAAGCACTGCTCCTTTTTCAACTTTCACACTTTTGTACATGGCAATAGCAGTGCCATTTATTTGAGGATTTAAATTAGCGCCGGTAATCCCTATAAAAGTTGTTGAATGAAATTTCATGACAGGTCCTATTAAAGTAAGCTCTAAAACAGCTTCATTCGAATGATTTCCAACCAGCCAATTAGCCAACTTAGCCGCATCTGTATCCATAGCGCCCGAAATTGGCATTCCGTAGTCTTGGTACCCAAATCTGCCTAAATCTTGAATTGTTGTAGAAAACCCAGGTTTAAGAATTTCAATCATGTTTAAGATTTTTATATTCCTCTAAACTAATTTCAACAAACTTAATTCGATCTCCTTGTTGAACTTTGAATGGAGTTTCCAAATTGGTTTTATCAAAAATTTTAACTGGGGTTTTGCCTATAATTTGCCAACCACCGGGACTCGCCACCGAATACACACCTGTTTGCTGACCACCAATTCCGACAGCTCCTTCTTCAATTCTCATCCTTGGATTGGCTTTTCTAGGACAAAATAATTTTTCATCCAAACCTCCTAAATAAAAAAAGCCAGGAGTAAAACCCAACATATAAACTAAATATTCTGGCGCCGTATGTAGACTAATTATTTCCTCTTTTGTTAAACCAGTATGTAAAATAAGTTCCTCAAAATCCTTTCCAAATTCGGTATCATAACAAACAGGAATTTCAATAAGTCTAGTAAGCTGTCCTTTTTTTTCTTCTAAAGGAATATGTAATAATAGAGCTTTCAATTCTTTAAAAGAAATAATATGCGCATCATAACTTATGGTAATCGTAGTAAAGGCAGGAATGATTGCAACAATTCCTTCTATTTTTTTCTCTTTTAAACTGCGGGTGTAGTTCACGATGATTGTATGTATTTCCTCAGAGAAACCTTCTGAAAAAGTTAACAACACTGCTGAATCTCCATACACCTCACATTTCAACATATTAAAATGATTTTATTTGAATATTTTTATTTAAAAAATCTTTTCGAAGTTTGTTGACAAACACCAGCGCATTTTCAGAATCGCCATGAACACAAATGCTTTCCGCTTCAATATGTAAAAGTTCACCTTCTATAGTACTTACTTTATTCTCTAAAAGCATTTGCAAAGCTTGTTTACTAGATGCTTTTACAGAAGAGATAACAGCTCCTTTTTTTGTTCGTGGAACTAACAAACCATTATTTGTATAAGTACGATCAGCAAAAACTTCCTTTACAAAAGGAATACCGACAAGGGCTGCCGCTTTTTCCATTTGAGAATTTGCTTGTCCTAAAAAAATTAAATTTTGCCCAAAACTTTTGATTACTTCTGCTATTTCTACCGCCAAATTGAAATCCTTAGCCGCTTCATTGTACAAAGCTCCATGAGGTTTTACATGACTCATTTTACCTCCATGAAATTCAGTTAATTTTTGAATAACACCGATTTGATAGCGCAGACTTGCCTTTAATTCCACAGAAGAAAGGTCCATTTTTTTTCTTCCAAAATTCTCTAAATCTGGATACGAAGGATGTGCACCAATTTGCACGCCGTTTTTAATAGCCAAAACAATAGCATTCTGAATGGTTAAAGGATCTCCACCATGAAAACCACAAGCGATATTACAAGAAGTAATCAACGGAATTAAGGCTTCATCTTGACCTATTTTCTTAGCGTAATAACTCTCACCAACATCACAATTTAAATCAATTCGCATAAGGTTTCTTACTTTAGTTCATATACAAAAGGAAGTCTTGCCTGCATACCCATTGCTGTTTTTAAATCTTGTAGTTTTTTAAACAATTGAAAATTTGCAGTACCTACCCATTCTTTTAAAAGTGAGGCTTCCGATTTTATAAAGGGAATTCCTTTTAAAGTCTCTTTAAAATCTTTTTCATAAGAAGGGTAATTTACGGTTCTATAATCGCTCAGTCCGGCTGCTGTTGCTGCAATTTCCATAGCCCTTTCCAATCCACCCAGTTCATCTACCAAACCGTTCTGTAAGGCTTGCGTCCCCGTCCAAACTCTACCTTGTGCAAGTTCATGCGCTTCTTCAAAAGTCATGTTTCTACCTTTGGCAACTTTACTTACAAACGAATGATACACTTTATCAACTCCTTCTTTGGTTACCTTATAGTACGCAGCATTCATCGGTTGAAAAGCACTGTAAGAACCACCTTTATTCGTCGCAACTCTATCAGAATGAATTCCAATGTTTTCAGAAAACTCACTTATATTTGGAACAATTCCGTAAACGCCTATAGAGCCAGTTATGGTTGAAGGTTCAGCAACTATTTTATCCGCATTACAAGCAATATAATAACCACCTGAAGCTGCTAAGTCTCCCATAGAAACAATCAATGGCTTTTCAGCTTTTGTCAACTCCAATTCTCGCCATATCAAATCAGAAGCCAAAGCACTTCCTCCGGGAGAGTTCACTCGTAAAACGACCGCTTTGATGCTTTCTTTATTTCTTGCTTTTTTTAGAGCTTCAATAATCATTTCTTGTCCCACATAATTTTCATCTCCTCGTCCGTAAATAATTTCACCTTGCGCATAAATCACTGCAATTTTATTTGGAGAAGAATTAAACTTAGCTCCCTTACCTGTTTTTATATAGTCGGTCAATGAAATAGTTGAAAATTTACCTCCAAGTAAATTGGTGATTTTAGCATCATAGGCATCTTTATAAATAACACCGTCCACCAAATGATTCTCTTTTGCCAACTCAGCACTTCTTCCTAACAAATTATCAGCAATATGGTTTAAGGTTTCCTTTGTAACCTCGCGTTCTTCTGAAACTCCCGTTAAAACGTCATCCCAAATAGAATCGATCAATTCTTTTAACTGCAATCGATTTGAATCACTCATTTTATTTTCCAAATAAGGCTCTACCGCACTTTTGTATTTTCCATGTCGAATGACTTCCATTTTCATCCCATATTTATCTTGAAAATCTTTAAAAAATAACGTTTCAAAAGCCAAGCCTTTAAATTCGACTTCTCCTAAGGGACTTACAAAAACGGAATCAGCAACGGAGCTTAAATAGTATTCTTTTTGACCATAAAAATCGCCATGAGCGAAAATAAATTTTCCAGACTCTTTAAATGAAGTCAAAGCCTCACGTATAGATTTTACCTGTGTTAAACCTGCTGAAACAGCTTTTGTCTCTAAACTAATTCCTTTTATGTTGGCGTCATACTTTGCATTTTCTATTGCCGTTGCAATAGCATTCAAACCAATAAAATCCTCATTCTGACCTAAAATTTCAGAAATAGGATCGGTTGCTTTTGGTGCATAATCTTTCACTACAGCTTCTAAGGAAAGTTTTAAAACAGAATTCGTTTTCACTTCAATTTCTTCTTCTTGACCAACAAAAAAGGCAATAAGAATAATTGAAAATAAAATAATTGTACAGGCTATGAAAAAGCCCATAACCGAGGCTAGCAAATTTTTTAAAAAGTCCATTGAAAATTAATTTATGAGCAAATATAAACTATTCTGTTTTCTTTCGTTTCTTTGTGGCTTATGAAATCTACTACTTATTTATCCTTAGGAAGCAATTTATCTGACAAGCTTCAAAACCTAAAAAACGCTGTAAATGCTATTGAACAAGAAATAGGAATTGTTTCAAAAATTTCTTCTATTTATGCAACTCCAGCACTTGGATTTGAAGGAAATGAGTTTTATAATATTTGTATTGAAGTAAAAACCGAACTCAATTCCTCAGAACTTTTAGACAAAATTTTAGCTATGGAAATTGAACTTGGTAGAATTAGAAATGCTCGTGTTGGCTATCAAAATAGAGTCATTGATATTGATGTTATTTTATTTCAAAATGAAGTGCTTGTAAGCAAGTCATTAATCATTCCTCATCCCAGAGCTATAGAACGAAATTTTGTACTTTACCCCTTAAATGAAATCGCCAAAGACACCGTATTCCCTAATACAAAAAACACCATACAACAGCTTCTAGAGCTATGCAAAGACACTAGTAAAATTGAAAAAACAGATCAAAAAATCCGTTAAAAAACTGCAATTAATTAACATAGTTTAACGACCAAACCTTAGCTACAATAAATGAGTGAAAAAATTCGTTTAGTAAAATAATAGTATTATTTTTGCTATTGTTCTACCCTAAGGAATTTGATTAATTTAAATTTTAGAATGACTTTAAAAAACAAAGCCTTAAGAATACTCTTTTTTGCCTTAGTTTCCTCTCAATTATTTGGACAAAAAAAAGTAGAAGAAAAAAAATCCACTTTTAGCGAATACTACGATACATGGGCCGTTGGTTTCGGGGTTAGTAACATAATTCTTCATGGTGACTTGCGTTCCTTTGGGAATTCAGATGGTAGAAAGTACTACAACTTTGGTAGCTATTTATACATTGATAAAATGTTCAATCCTATTCTTGGAATGGAATTGAAAGTTGGCTACTCTAGTTTAGGTGGTGGACGTCAATCATTCTCTGATCCTGAATACAGCTATTATGACATTTTATACACAAACGATTTTCCGAATGAAAATTTTTATATGGAAGGAACTGCATATAGCGCAGAACTAAATGCCGTAATAAGTGTCGATAATTTATGGAAAAGACATAGTGACCGTTGGAATTTTAATTTATATGGAGGGTTTGGTTATCAAAAATACAATTCAAGATTATTAATTAGAAATTACGATCCCCTAAGGTATTTAGATGATGTTTCTGACGAAGGAGTTGTTATTGAAGCTGATTTTGGCAGTAATAAGTTCCGAAAAGATAAAAACTACGCTAAATCCGTATTTTTAAATATTGGAGTCGGTTTAAAGTACAGAGTAAATAGAAAAATTGACATTGAACTACGTTCATCAATCTACGTAAATCACGAAGATCATCTTGATGCTGCCATTAGTAATCAACAGAATTATGAAAATTACTTTGTGACAGGTCTTGGTTTGGTTTACAAATTTGGAAAAAAAGACAAATATGCTATTTGGGTACATGATGATGAGGAGGAAGAAAAACCTGATTATGATTTTGGTGATGAAGATAATGATGGGGTAATCAATGAAATGGACAAAGAACCTGAAACCCCTATTGAAGCAGAAGTTTATGGTAGTGGTAAAGCAGTAGATTCAGATAAAGATGGGCTTCCAGATCATATTGATAAGTGCCCACTAGTGCCAGGACCAGAGCACAACGAAGGCTGTCCTCCTGATACGGATGGAGATGGTGTTCTTGATATTGATGATGTTTGTCCTGAAGAAAGAGGAATGAAAGAAACTTTAGGTTGTCCAAAAAACTTTGGAGACGGATCTGGTTACGGTTATGGAAATAACGGAGCACCGAACGATGTTTCTGAAAGAATTTTCTTACTATCAAAAAGTATCTACTTTAAATCAGACAGCGATGAAATTAAAGGTGATTCTTACAGTATCTTAAATGAAATTGCCAACATCATGTTGGAATATCCAAATACGCAATTCCAAATTGATGGACATACGGATGATAGAGCTCCTGCTTATTACAATATGAATTTATCTGAAAGAAGAGCTGAAAGCGTTTTGACCTATCTTACAGGTATGGGGGTAAATACCTACCGTTTGTATTCTCAAGGTTATGGAGAAGAAAAACCTACACATTCAAACGACACTGAGCAAGGAAGAAAATTCAATAGAAGAGTAGAAATTAATTTTATTCAACCTGAATCAGAAAAAGGATTGCAAATTTACGACAAAGAGGTAAACATTACCGAGTCTGCAAATTTAATACAACCGCAATTAAGAAGTATTGGTGGAGAAGATACAGATGGAGATGGTGTGGCAGATGCCTTTGACAAAGAACCCAATACACCAGTAGGTGCATTGGTTTACGGAAATGGTGTTTCTGTTGATACCGATAAAGATGGTGTTGCAGATTACATGGACGACTGTCCTTTGAAATTTGGATCAGCAGACAGAAATGGCTGCCCAGAATTTACAGAACCTGTTGCTACGACAACACCTCAAGGAACTCCTAGAGTTAGCATTACAGATACTGACGGCGATGGCGTAATTGATGCTTTGGATGCTGAAGAAGATACTCCATATGGATCAAAAGTGTACGGGAACGGTGTTGCCATTGACACAGACGGAGATGGTGTGATAGATATTTTTGATGAATGTCCGTTAAAACCTAGCACCAACGAAAGTGGATGTCCTGATAAAACAGAAACAACAAACAATACTGAAGTTGCAGCTACCTATACCGTTAAAGATTCAGATGGCGATGGTGTCATAGACGAATTAGATGCTGAAAACAACACACCAAAAGGCGCTAAAGTTTATGGTAATGGTGTTGCAATTGATACAGACAGAGATGGAATTATTGATTTAAACGATGCTTGTCCGTTAGAACCTGGCGTAGGAAATGGATGTCCTAAAGAAATTAAAACGGCTAATAACGGAACCTTCAACTTAAATGATGCAGATGGCGATGGAGTTACAGATGCTTTAGACCAAGAACCTAATACCCCAAAAGGTGCTAAGGTTTATGGTAACGGAGTTTCTATTGATACTGATGGGGATAGTATTGCAGATCATTCTGATGCTTGTCCTTACAAATATGGATCAGTAGACAAAAATGGCTGTCCACTTTCCGAAGACACAGACGGCGATGGTGTTATCAATATTTACGACAAGGAACCAAATACACCTTTTGGTGTAAAAGTATACGGAAACGGTGTTTCTATGGATACTGATAATGATGGAACTCCAGATCATAAAGATGCATGTCCACTTAGCCCTGGAGAAGACAGCAATGGTGGTTGTCCTAAAGAATTGAAAAAAGATAAAAGCGGAACCGTTACTTTAATAGATACAGATGGAGATGGTGTAGTAGATCAATTTGATGAAGAGCCAAATACACCTAAAGGTGCTAAAGTTTATGGAAATGGTGTTGCCATTGATACGGATTATGATAGTATTCCTGATTATTCTGATAAATGTCCAACCGTAGCAGGAAGTATTGAAAAAGACGGATGTCCTGAAGAAAAAGAAGCTACAGGCCAACTACAATTAGTAGATACCGATGGAGATGGAGTAATTGATTTATTCGACAAAGATCCAAATACGCCGGAAGGCGCATTGGTTTATGGAAACGGAATTCCTATTGACAGCGACCGTGATGGATTACCAGACTACAGAGATGAGTGTCCTTTAAAAGCAGGTCCTGTTGAAAACAAAGGATGTCCAAAAGACGTTAAAGAATTTGATTGGAATGATTCTGATGGTGATGGTGTTGTAAATGAATTTGACAAAGAACCAAACACGCCTAAAAACGCAAGAGTTTATGGTAACGGAGTTGCGGTAGATTCTGATTACGATGATGTCCCTGATCATATGGACGATTGTCCTTTTAAACCAGGAAGTGTTGAAAACAAAGGATGTCCTGAAATTAAAGGAGCTATCAAAGGAAATACAATTGACACAGATCAAGATGGTGTTATCGACTTATACGACAAGGAAGCCAATACGCCTTTCGGTGTAAAAGTATATTCGAATGGTGTTGCTATTGATTCTGACAAAGATGAAGTTCCTGACTATAAAGACAGATGCCCGCTTGTAAAAGGATTAAAAAACAACGAAGGCTGTCCTGTAGAAAGTGACTTAGACGGTGATGGTGTTGCTGATGACGATGATTTATGTCCAGATGTTAAAGGTACTGCTGCTAACAAAGGTTGTCCAGATAAAAACTTCGATAAAAGTGTTTCTGTAAGAATTGAAGACTTGGCTAGCCAAATTAAATTTGCCAGAACCAAAAACACTTTGTCGAATGAGACTACTGAAGTTTTAGATCAAATAACCAAAATCATTCAGGAATACCCTGCTACTAAATTTCATATTGAAGCACATACAGATGACAAGCATAATGAAAAATACAGTTTGTTTCTTTCTAAAAGAAGAGCAAATGCCATTATGAAATATTTAATTGACGGAGGCGTTGAAGAGGACAGATTAACAGCAGAAGGTTATGGTGATGAAAATCCAAAATATCCTAACGACAGTGATCTTGCTACAAGTGAATTAAATAACAGAATAGAATTTAAATTTATTCTTCCTGAATAAAAAGGAAACTTAAGCAACAAAAAAAGGCACTCTAAATTGAGTGCCTTTTTTTATTTCAACTATTTTTATTATTTCTTTAAGTCCAATTTTTCTTCGAAATAATCACAGAAATCTCTCATCGTTTCTGCCATCTTTTCATCATTGGTTGCACGCTCAAAAGTATGACTCATAGAAACTAATGTTTGATGAAAAAACTGTTTCATTTCATCAACAGGCATGTCTTTTGTCCAAAGATCAATACGCAATGTATCCTTCTTTTTCGCATCCCATATAGACATCATGATTGCTTTTGTTTCATCTTTTTCTACGCCTCCATCTTCTGCGTTCCAAAGCATTTTTTCCGGAACTTTATTTTCGTCTAATCCAATTTCAAATTCGATTTTCGATTTATGTACTACTGCCATATCTATCCTATTTTTCTTTTTACAAAGGGCAAAGATACAGTATTCAAAAAATTATAATTAACAATTTCAAAAAAAGAAAAGAAACCAAGTCTGTAAAACAAATTATTATTCAGAAAAACACAATTAGCTTTCTTAGAAAGTAAGTATATTTGTTACAAAAAATAAAATTATGGACGCAGCAAAAGCCAACAGCAAAAACATCATTCTTAATTACGGAGCCATACTAGGAGCCACTTCTATTTTAATTAGCCTTACCCAGTATGTTTTAGGACAACATTTATCTCCGAATATGATTTATGGTTTGTTGAGTATTGTGATCATGATTCTAATTACTTTTTTAGCCATTAGAAACTTCAAAGCTACCAATGATGGTTTTTTATCTTTTGGTGAAGCCGTAAAAATTGGCGTTGGCGTTGCAGTTATAAGTGCGGTTATTGCCATTATTTACAATCAGTTATTCATGACTTTTATTGAACCTGATTTTATGGACCAACTGATAGCCAAACAAGAAGAAGATTTATTTAACAAAGGTTTGAACGAAGAACAAATTGAAGCAACCATGAATATGACCAACAAAATGAAAGGCCCCTTTATTTCTTCTGCTATCGGAATTGTTGCTAGTGCATTTATTGGTTTTATTATTTCTGCAATCACTGGAGCCATTATGAAACAATCTAAAGAAGCTTAAACAACATCCCCTCAATGAATTTATCCCTAGTTATCCCCTTATTAAACGAGGAAGAATCTTTAATAGAGTTACATGATTGGATTGTCAAGGTAATGACAGAACACAATTTTAGCTATGAAATACTATTTATAGATGATGGTAGTACGGATACTTCGTGGCAAATTATTGAAAACCTATCCTCTATTAACAAGAATGTTAAGGGAATCAAATTCGCTACCAATTTTGGAAAATCTCAGGCATTAAATGCTGGTTTCTTAAAAACAAAAGGAGATGTAGTCATAACGATGGATGCCGATTTACAAGATGCACCAGACGAAATCCCGGCCTTGTACGACTTAATTACCAAAGAAAAATTTGATTTGGTTAGTGGTTGGAAAAAGAAACGTTTTGATTCTAAAATAAGAAAAAACATACCCTCAAAATTATTTAACTGGGCAGCAAGAAAAACTTCTGGAATTCAATTAAATGATTTTAATTGCGGATTAAAAGCTTACCATCATCGTGTGGTAAAAGCCATTGATGTACATGGAGAAATGCACCGCTATATTCCGGTACTTGCCAAAAATGCGGGTTTTAATAACATTGGAGAAAAAGTAGTCAAACATCAAGCCAGAAAATATGGTGTGACCAAATTTGGAATGGAAAGATTTATCAATGGTTTTTTAGATTTAATTACCATTTGGTTTGTCAGTAAATTCGGCAAAAGCCCCATGCATCTTTTTGGATTAGGAGGTACGTTTATGTTTGTATTTGGTTTCTTTTCAGCCATGGTTATGGGGGGTATTAAATTGGTCAATGTTTTTTATTACCACAAACCTTCTCCTTTAGTTACCGACAGTCCCCTATTTTATATTTCTTTAACCACCATGATTTTGGGAACACAACTATTTTTAGCCGGTTTTATTGGGGAATTAATTTTGAGAACTAAAAAGAACAAACCCGATTACCAAATAGCATCGGAAATATAGATAAAATGTACGTTTTACGCTTATTTCGTTAAGAAACCGTTATAGTAGATTTACGCATTTACTTCAAAAAAAATTGTGAAAATTAACTTATTTTTGCTCAAATTATAAAAAAAACATATGAATACTCAAAACATCATCGACACGGCCAAAGAATGGTTATCTGCAACTTTTGATGCAGCAACTCAACAAGAAGTACAATCTTTAATAGACAACAATCCTGAAGTTTTAGCGGATAGTTTTTACAAAGACATGGAATTTGGAACGGGTGGTATGCGTGGTGTTATGGGTGCTGGAACCAATAGAATTAACAAATATACTTTAGGAAAAGCGACACAAGGTCTTTCTAATTTTTTAATTCAACAAAACCCAAACAAACAATTAAAAACAGTAATTGCTTTTGATTGTCGTAACAACAGTAAAGAATTTGCCAAAGTTGTTGCAGATGTTTTTACAGCCAATGGAATTCAAGTATTCTTATTTGAAGACCTAAGAACAACTCCAGAATTATCTTTTGCTGTTCGTCATTTAGGCTGTGATGCTGGTATTGTATTAACCGCCTCTCATAATCCACCAGAATACAACGGTTATAAAGTTTATGGAGCAGACGGTTGCCAAGTAACGCCACCTAATGATGGTTTAATTATTAGCGAAGTGAACAAAGTTTCTTTTGATAAAATTAAATTTGAAGCCAACGAAAGTTTGTTAACCTATATAGGAAAAGAAGTTGATGAAGCTTTCAACGAAGTTTCTGTTGCCAATGGAACTTTTGGTACTGTAGATAGAAGTGATGTAAAAGTAGTTTTTACAGCTTTGCATGGAACTTCTATTATGTCGGTTCCTCAAGTTTTAGAGAAAGCTGGTTTTAGCGATGTGCACTTGGTAAAAGAACAAGCAGAACCTAATGGTAATTTCCCTACGGTTGTTTCTCCTAATCCAGAAGAAACAGAAGCTTTAGCCATGGCTACAGAATTATCTAACAAAATTGGCGCTGAAATTTTAATGGGATGTGATCCTGATAGTGATCGATTAGGAATTGCTGTTAGAGATTTAGAAGGAAACATGAAATTATTGAATGGAAATCAAACCATGATTTTAATGACCGATTTCTTAATCAAACAAAAGAAAGCAGCAGGAAAACTAGATGGTACACAATTTACAGCAACAACCATTGTTTCATCTGAATTGGTAAAAGTTTTGGCCGACCATTACGGTGTAGAAACGGTTATTACCTTGACAGGTTTTAAATGGATTGGAAAAGCAATAGCCGACAACCCAACGAAAGATTTTGTTGGTGGTGGTGAAGAAAGTTTTGGTTATATGATTGGTGATTTTGTAAGAGATAAAGATGCCGTTACAGCTTGTTTATTAGCCTGTGAAATGGTTGCTCATGCAAAAGCTAACGGAACTACTTTGTACAAACAATTGTTAGAGATTTATAAAACTCATGGTTATTACAAAGAATCTTTAATTTCTATTACCAAAAAAGGTATGGATGGCGCTGAGCAAATTCAACAAATGATTGCCAACTATAGAGAAAACCCGATTCAAGAAATTCTAGGATCAAAAGTAAAATATGTTTGTGATTACGGAACTTCTATCCAAAAGAATTTACTTAACGGAGAAGAAACAGTTATTGATATCCCAAAATCAAATGTATTAATTTACCATACAGAAGATGGAACGAAACTTTGCGTTAGACCTAGTGGGACAGAACCTAAAATAAAATTCTATTTTGGGGTTAAAGCAACACTAAGTGCTATTGAAGATGCAGATAAAGTAGAAGCTCAATTAGATCAAAAAATACAAGATATTATTGAGACCTTAAACCTAAAATAATAAATGAAAAATTTCAAAAGATTTTTATCTTATGCCTTGCCATACAAATGGCAAGGTTTTTTTGCTATATTCTTTAACGTATTTTATGCGTTATTTACAGCATTGTCCTTTGTTACTTTAATGCCCATGTTAGGCGTTATTTTTGGAGAAACGGAAAAAATATTGATAAAACCCGAATTTCCTGGAACCTTAAAAATTTCAAAAGACTATTTAGAAAATCTTCTGAATTATTTCGTCACCACAAACACAACAAACAATGGAATTGATAGTACCCTTATTATTATGGTTTCTATCATCATTTTTGTCTTCCTTCTAAAAAACATTTTTGGCTATCTTGGAAATGTCTATATGGCCTTCACAAAAAACAATGTTCTAAACGACCTGCGAAAAGAAATTTTTGATAAAATTATTTCACTCCCCGTTTCTTATTATTCTGAAAAGAAAAAAGGGGATGTTATTTCCAGAGCAACCAATGATATTAACATCGTAAATTCTACCTATTTAGACTTGGTAATTGTTTTTATACGAGAACCATTGAACATCATTTTCACGTTGATTATTATGATTGGCATGAGTTGGGAATTGTCATTGTTCATTTTTACATTTATACCTGTATCAGGTATTGTCATTTCGCTGATTACAAAAAAAATAAAAGAACAAGCACGCTCTATTTTCGATCAAGGTGGCGATCTATTGAGTAAAATTGAAGAATCTATAACCGGATTGAAAGTCATAAAAGCTTTTAATGCTGAAAAATTTATTACCCAAACCTATAACAAAAGAAGTGATAATATTAGAGTGGTTAGTGATAAAATGAGTTTGAGAGATGCCGCCTCTAGTCCTACTTCAGAATTTTTAGGAATCGCAACCATTGCCTGTTTGCTTTGGTTTGGAGGAAGAATGGTATTGGTTGGACACTCTATTCAGCCTAGTGCATTTATTACATTTATGGCTTTGGCATATAATGTCTTAACTCCTGCCAAAAACATTTCTAAGGCAAACAACCGCATGAAAAACGGAAACGCTGCTGCCGAAAGAGTTATTGAAGTTTTAGACAGTAAAAATCCTTTGGCCGATCAAAAAAATGCTGTAGAAATTACAGGCTTCAACAAAGAAATTGTATTCGATAATATTTCTTTTAAATATGATCAAGAATATGTTTTGAAAAACTTTACATTGACGATTCCTAAAGGTAAAACCGTTGCTTTGGTTGGACAATCTGGAAGTGGTAAATCGACTTTAGCCAATTTAATCACACGTTTTTGGGACGTTAATGAAGGAGCTATATTAATTGATGGTATTGATATCAAAACCATCAATACAAAATCTTTAAGAGCACAAATGGGGATTGTTGCTCAAGAAGCTTTGTTGTTTAATGAATCTATTAAAAACAATATTGCCTTGGGTGATTATCATGCCGATGACGAACGAATCATACAAGCGGCAAAAATTGCAAATGCCCATGATTTTATTCAAGAATTACCTGACACGTATAACAGTCCGGTTGGAGATGGTGGCGGCTTATTTTCTGGAGGTCAAAAACAAAGAATTGCTATTGCAAGAGCTGTGTATAAAAACCCACCGATCATGATTTTAGACGAAGCGACTTCGGCTTTGGATACAGAATCAGAAAAATCGGTACAAGATGCTTTGGAAAATATGATGCGTAACAGAACATCTATTGTTATTGCTCACAGACTTTCAACCATCCAAAATGCCGATACCATTGTGGTTTTACGAAAAGGAATTATCGTTGAACAAGGATCTCATGAAGAATTAATTTCTAAACAAGGAGAATACTACAAATTGGTAAATTTACAATCGATATAAAAAATAAATATGCTTAAGCAGGCTGTCTTTTTAAGATACAGCCTGAAGGCCAAGTGAAGCTCCCTGCTTTAACATTAATTGAAACGCTGCTTCGTATTCATTTGGAATTACTCCTTCCAGCACCGCTTCTTTAATAGCTTCTTTTATAATTCCAATTTCACGTCCAGGTTTTAAATTAAAGGTTTCCATAATTAATTCTCCTGAAATTGGAGGCTCAAAATTTCGAACATGATCTCTTGCTTCGACCTCTTTCACCTTGTCTCGAACTAATTTATGATTGTTATGGTACCTTTTGAATTTGATTGGATTTTTTGTGGTAATATCCGCTTCGCATAAAGTCATTAAACTATCCAAATCGTCACCTGTATCAAACAACAATCTTCGAACGGCCGAGTCTGTAACATCTGAAGCCAAAACAATGGGACGAGAACTTAACAAAACCATTTTCTGAACAAACTTCATAGGTTGGTTCAATGGCATTTTTAATCTTTTAAATAGTTTAAACACCATTTTCGATCCAACAAATTCATGCGCATGAAAAGTCCAACCAATTTTTTTCTGAAATTTCTTTGTCGGTGCTTTTCCTATATCGTGTAACAAAGCTGCCCAACGCAGCCATAAATCGTCTGTTGTGGGTGCAATATTATCTACTACTTCTAAAGTATGGTAAAAATTATCTTTGTGTTTCTGTCCGTCAACCTCATCTATTCCTTTTAAATTTGTCAACTCTGGCAGAATTCGTTCTAGCAATCCCGATTTTTCAAGTAACAAAAAACCTATAGAAGGTTTATCGGCCATGATTATTTTGTTCAGCTCTACAACAATTCGCTCTTTGGTAATAATATCTATCCGAGGCGCATTTTTTGTTATGGAAGCAAAACAATAATTATCTATTACAAAATTCAATTGGGTTGCAAAACGTATGGCACGCATCATTCGTAAAGGATCATCAGAAAAAGTAACATCTGGATCTAAAGGCGTGATTAATTTTTTAGATTCCATATCCGCTACTCCCTCAAAAGGATCTAATAACAAACCGAAATCTTCTTCATTCAAACTTAAAGCCAAGGCATTGATACTAAAATCTCGACGCTCTTGATCGTCCTTTAATGTACCCTCACTAACAATTGGGTTTCTACTATCTTTTGTATAAGATTCTTTCCTTGCACCTACAAACTCAACTTCAATATCTTTGTAGCGCAACATGGCGGTACCATAGGTTTTAAAAACCTGAACCTTGGGTTTGTTCGGCAATAAACTGGCAACTTTTCTAGCCAAATCTATTCCGCTTCCTACCGCAACAACATCTACATCTTTGGCTTTTCCTCTTTTCAATAAAAAATCACGGACAAAGCCCCCAATTACATAGCTCTTAATATCTAACTCTTTCGCAGCTTGTGAAATGTAGGTGAAAATTTCAGAAGCTAAGGCTTCTTTGTAATATGAGTTTTGCATAAATCTTATTCTCTAATAACTTCAATTTCATCTTTGTTAACAATCCTTAAAATTGTTGATGATTTATCGGCCATTTTATCGTGCTGCGAATTTACTATATAATCTACGTTACGCAAAACAGCATCGCTTATTTCTGAAAAGCTTTTTGGAGTAGCTTCACCACTAACATTTGCTGAAGTTGAAACAATAGGTTTGCCAAATTTTTGAATCAATTGTTCACAAAATTCATCTTTTACGATACGAATGGCAATGGTATTATCACTGGCGATGGTATTTTTCGCCAATCCTTTTGGATTCTCATAAATAATAGTCGTTGGCTTCTTAGCTAATTTGATAATCTCCAAAGCTTTTTGAGGAACATAGCTTACATACTCCTGAAGCATTTCAACAGAATTTACCAAAATAATTAAACTCTTAGTTTCTTCTCTATTCTTTAATTGGTAAATCTTAGCCACAGCCTCTTCATTGGTTGCATCACATCCTATCCCCCAAACCGTATCGGTTGGATACAAAATTATTTTATGATTTTCTAAAAAAACGTTTGTTGTCTCTATTTCCGCAATCATGTCTAATTATTATGAAAAAAAATTTCTTGCGAAACTATAAAATTTTTCTTGAAAACATCCACTTTTCTTTTAACGTACCCCTGTCTAATTATTCTAATTATTCTAATTAATCAATTAGTATTGTTATTTAAATTGTATTTTTGTTCCTGTTTTTTAACCTCTTCAAACAAATATAATGATTATTGTAAGGATAATAGGTGGTCTTGGAAACCAAATGTTTCAGTATGCATATGCCAAGGCATTAGAGGCTTCCGGAAAAAATGTTCAAATAGATTTATCCAAAATAAAAAAATACAAACTACACGGTGGCTATCAATTAGACAAGTACAATATTGATTTAAAAGCAGCTAGTAGTCTTTCTGTTTTTCTTGCTAAAATTGGTCTTATAAAATCAGTAAAAGAAAAAAACTCTCTTTTTAACGAAAACTTACTTGAAGTTGATGGCAACACTTATGTAAAGGGTTATTTTCAAACAGAAAAATATTTCAAAGAAGCTCGGAAAACAATCTTAAGTCAGTTTCAACAAATAACTGCAAAAGGAGTTTCAACCCTTGATTATGCAAAACAAATAAATAGCACACAAAGCAATTGTTCATTACATGTACGCCGAGGAGATTATGTAAGTAAAAAGATAAACCAAACCATTCACGGAGTTTGTAGTTTAGATTATTACAGAGCTGCTATTGACCACATTCTTTCAAAAGAAAGCCATACTACATTTTTTGTTTTTTCGGATGATATTGAATGGACAAAAGAAAATTTAAACATTGAAAATGTTGTTTTTGTAGATCATAAATGCACACCTCATGAAGATATTTATTTAATGAGCTTGTGTAAAAATAACATTACGGCAAATAGTAGTTTTTCATGGTGGGGCGCTTGGCTCAATCAAAACAAAAACAAAACGGTTATTTCTCCCAAGCAATGGTTCGTTAACAAAGAAACAAATATTATTTGTGAAGATTGGATACAATTGTAAGTCAACTTGCTTGAGATTTCAAATTAAAAAAAATATAAAATATGAATGTTGGTGTTGTCATAACTACCTATAACCATCCGGCATGGTTAGAGAAAATTTTTTGGGGATATTTAGCACAAAATGATCAAGATTTTACGCTAATTATTGCAGACGATGGTTCAAAAGCTGCGACAAAAGAGGTCATTGAAAAATATGCGACTCAATTAAAAATAGAACATGTTTGGCACGAAGATATTGGCTTTAGAAAAACCAAGATACTAAACGATGCCATTAAGCAAACAAAATGTGATTATTTAATTTTTACCGATCACGATTGTTTGCCTCGACAAGATTTTATTGAAACACATAAAAAATACGCTCAAGAAGATTTATTACTATCTGCAGGCTACTACAAACTAACCATGCCTGTGAGTTTAAAAATTACGAGAGAAGATATAGAGTCTCAGAATGCCTTCGATTACCATTGGTTGGTGAAACACGGACAAACAAAATCATTAAAATCTATAAAACTGCGCGTAAAAGGGAAATGGGCCAGATTTATGGATCGGATTACTACCACTAAGGCGACTTGGAATGGGGCTAACAGTTCTACCTATAAAAAGAACATTGTTGCCGTAAATGGTTTTAACGAAGACATGACCTATGGTGGTTTGGACCGTGAAATGGGCGAACGAATGATGAACAATGGCATTACAGGAAAACAAATCAGACATCAAGCTATTTGTTTGCATTTAGACCATAAGCGTGGCTATGATGGAAAAGAAACTTGGGAACGAAACCGAAAAATCCGTCAAAAAGTAAAACAAGAAAACATAAAGTGGGCCAAAAACGGTATCGTAAAATAGCGTAACAATTTAGTATTTATGGCAAAAATTCTCGCATTAGATTTCGGAAAAAAAAGAACAGGTATTGCAGTTACTGATGATTTGCAAATAATTGCATCAGGACTTACAACTGTTGAAACACCAAAGCTTATTTCCTTTCTATTAAACTATAGCAAAAAGGAAACTGTAGAAACCATTGTTATTGGAAAACCAAAACAAATGAACTACAGTGATAGCGAAAGTGAGGTTTTAATTTTGGCTTTTATAAAAAAACTAAAAGGTGCTTTTCCTAAAACTCCTATAGTTAGAGAAGACGAACGCTTTACATCTAAAATGGCTTTTCAAACAATGATTGATGGAGGTTTGTCTAAGAAAAAAAGACAAAACAAAGCACTTATCGACGAAATAAGCGCCACTATCATCTTACAATCCTACCTGTACAACAAATAATTAGCTTTTAAAAAGCCGTATTTTCCATAGCAAACACCTTAAAAAGTAACACAAGAATTTTGATTTCAATTAAGTTGTAATTAACTCCTTATTCTTTGTACTTTTGCATCCATAAATTATAAAGCTTAAAAAATGATTTTACCTATCGTTGCCTATGGTGACCCTGTTTTAAGAAAAGTAGGAAAAGAGATTGATGCTGATTATCCTGAGTTAGAAAAATTACTTTCTAACATGAAAGAGACCATGGCAAATGCACAAGGTGTTGGTTTGGCAGCTCCACAAATAGGTAGAGCCATTCGTTTGTTTTTAATTGACGCCACTCCTTTTGCTGAAGACGAAGATTTAAGTCCGGAAGAACAAAAGGTACTAAGTACATTTAACCATGTTTTTATCAATGCAAAAATTGTAAAAGAAGAAGGTGATGAATGGGCTTTTAACGAAGGTTGTTTAAGTATTCCTGACATTCGTGAGGATGTTTTTAGAAAAGAAAAAATTACCGTTACCTATCAAGATGAAAATTTTGACAAACATGAAATTGTACTAGACGGAATTGCTGCTAGAGTTTTTCAACACGAATACGACCATATTGAAGGAATTTTATTTACCGATAAATTATCTTCTTTAAAGAAACGACTGCTAAAGAAAAAATTAGAAAATATTTCTAAAGGAAAAATAGACGCAGATTACAGAATGCGTTTTCCGAATGCGAAAAAAAAATAATTGATTTCAATTCTTAACCAGAATCAGAATCTCTAAATCATATAAAAAAACAATTAAATGGGACTTTCAAAAACTATCGCCATTGCTGGAAAAGCTGGTTTATTTAACATTATCACACAATCTAAAGGCGGATTTATTGTAGAATCTATTGCGGAAAAGAAAAAATTTCCTGTAACAAATGCACACAACGTAAGTGTATTGAATGATATTGCAATTTATACCTACGATGAAGAAAAACCATTAAGAGAAGTGTTTTTATCTATTCATGCAAAAGAAGAAGGAAAAGCGGCTATTAGCCATAAAGAAAGTAACAAAGTTTTATTAGCTTACTTCGCAGAAATTTTACCTGATTTTGATCAAGAAAGAGTGTACCCTTCTAATATTAAGAAAGTAATACAGTGGTACAACTTATTAATTGCTGCTGAATTTGATTTTTCTACATTAACAGAAAAAGAAGAAAAAACAGCTGAACAAGCATAAGTACTGTTCTACTATTCAAATACACAAATATAATAATCGGCAAGCTCAACTTAGAGCTTGCCGATTTTTTTTCATCACCTTACTACTTACAGAAATTACAATAAGAATATTTTCGTTTTAAGAAGTTTCTTCCTTGTATATTTTGTAATTTTCGCAGCAAATATAAGCGCATGGTAGCCAAAGAAAAGCAGTTAAAAGAAATTGAACGCCTATTAAATATCATGGATGAACTCCGTGAAAAATGTCCTTGGGATAAAAAACAAACTTTTGAAACCCTTCGGCATTTAACCATAGAAGAAACCTATGAATTGGCAGATGCCATCCTTGAAAATGACCTGGAAGAAATTAAAAAGGAATTGGGTGATTTATTGCTACACATTGTTTTTTATGCGAAAATTGGCTCTGAAACCAACAGCTTTGATATTGGTGATGTAGCGAGTAGTATTTCTGAAAAATTAATTCACAGACATCCACATATTTATGGTAATGTAGAAGTTGCTGACGAAGAAGAAGTGAAAAGAAATTGGGAAAAACTAAAATTAAAAGAAGGAAAAACCTCTGTTTTAGAAGGTGTTCCAAAATCCTTACCTGCTTTGGTAAAAGCCAGTAGAATTCAAGAGAAGGTCGCTGGAGTTGGTTTTGATTGGGAAGAGCCACAACAAGTCTGGGAAAAAGTCCAAGAAGAATTAACGGAATTAAATGAAGAAGTTAAAAATGGAAACAAAGACCATATAGAGGCTGAATTTGGGGATGTGCTATTTTCTATGATCAATTATGCTCGTTTTATAGGTGTGAACCCTGAAAACGCCTTAGAAAGAACGAATAAAAAATTCACCAACCGATTTCAATATTTGGAAAAAGCAGCCAAAGAAAACAACAAGGCTTTAAGTGATATGAGTTTGGAAGAAATGGATGTATTTTGGGAAGCTTCAAAAAAATATTTTAAATAGAAATATGAAAAACATCATTGTTATAACAGGAGGAAGTAAAGGTATTGGAAAAGCTTTGGCTAAAAAATATGCCGACAATGACTATCTAGTTTTTTCCATTGCTAGAAATACTTGTCCTATTAATGATGTTCATTCCATACAAGGAGATTTATCCAATCCCGAAAACATTGAAGCTTACTTCACTTCTATCTTACAAATCGTCAATTTAAAAAAGGTATCCTCTTTCACTCTTATTCTAAATGCAGGAAGCTTAGGCACCATTGGAAATATAGAAAAGAACCCTCTAAACTCAATTCAAAAAACCGTGCAATTGAATTTAACAGGACCTTTATTATTCTCCTCCATTTTCATTGAAAAGCTAAAAGAAGCTACTTTTGAAAAAAAGATCATTTCAATTTCCTCTGGAGCAGCCATAAAACCCTATGCGGGCTGGAGTGTTTATTGCAGTACCAAAGCGGGAGTAGACATGATGACCCGAACCATAGCCGAAGAACAAAAAACACTTGTAAACGGGGTAAAAGTCAATGCTATTTACCCAGGCGTTGTTGAAACGAATATGCAGGAAACTATTAGAAATTCTCCTGAAAAGGATTTTAAAAACGTACAAAGGTTTATCGACTTAAAAGAAAAAGAGGAGCTTTATACGCCTGATTTTGTCGCCGATAAGATTTACAACTTAGATTGTGAAAATGTATTAGAAACGGGTGCCATTGTAGATCTCCGGAATTTATAAAAAAGAGAATTATTTTTCCTTTCTCACAGGAGTTTCTCCATTCATTTTACAAATCTTGAGCGTTGGCAATCATTTCAGCAATATCCATTACTTGCACATCGTCTTCCTTCTCTTTATTCTTCACCCCGTCTGTCATCATTGTATTGCAAAAGGGACAACCCGTAGCAATAATATCTGGTTTAATTTCTAAAGCATCTTCCGTACGTAAAACATTGACTTCTTTGTTTCCTTTTTCGGCATCTTTAAACATTTGTGCTCCTCCAGCACCACAACACAAACCGTTTATTTTACAACGCTTCATTTCAATTAATTCTACTTCTAGTTTTCGAATTAATTCTCTTGGAGCTTCATAAACATCATTGGCTCTTCCTAAATAACAAGGATCGTGAAAGGTAATTTTTTTTCCTTTGTAAGAACCGCCTTCTATAGAAATTTTCCCTTCATCTAACAAGGTTTTTAAAAACTGTGTATGATGCATTACTTCATAAGAACCACCCAACTCAGGATATTCGTTTTTAATGGTATTGAAACAATGGGGACAAGCAGTGACAATTTTTTTCACATCGTAAGCATTCAAGACTTCAATATTTGTCATGGCTTGCATTTGAAATAAAAACTCATTTCCTGATCGTTTTGCAGGATCTCCTGTACAACTTTCTTCTGTTCCCAACACTGCAAAATTCACTTTTGCGTGGGTTAATATCTTCACAAAGGCTTTGGTTATTTTCTTTGCTCTATCGTCAAAACTTCCTGCACAACCAACCCAAAACAACACATCTGGTTGTTTTCCTTGAGCTGTTAATTCTGCCATTGTAGGTACGTTCATTTCTTTTATACGTTTTAAGTTATGAGATTTTAATTTTGAATTAAGGAAAACTCAATACTAAAAAATTCAAAACTGTTTTTATTCATCTTTCCAGTTCAATCGGTCCATTTGATTATAAGGCCATGGAGCTCCATTATTCTCAATATTCCCCATCATGGTATTTAATTCTTGCGGCGCTGCAGATTGCTCCATTACTAAATATTGACGCATGTCCATAATAATAGACAACGGATCAATATTTACAGGACATTCTTCTACGCAGGCATTACAACTGGTACAAGCCCATAATTCTTCTGGTGAAATATAATCATTTAGTAATTGCTTTCCGTCTTCTTTGAATTCACCTTTATTGGCATCGATATTTTTTCCTACTTCCTCTACTCGATCACGTGTTTTCATCATGATGGCTCTAGGAGACAATTCTTTACCTGTTTGGTTGGCTGGGCAAACAGAAGAACAACGTCCACACTCGGTACAGGTATATGCATTCATTAACTGCACCCAATTCAAGTCTGTAACATCACTGGCTCCAAATTTTTCAGGTTCGCCTTCTGGTTCTTCAGGAACGGCATAAGGATCTGCATTCGGATCCATCATGGTTTGCACTTCTTTGGTTACCGTTGCATTGTTTGCAAACTGCCCTTTGGGTTTTAAATTCGCATAAAAGGTGTTTGGAAAAGCCAATAGGATATGTAAATGTTTCGAATAGTATAAATAATTTAAAAAGGCTAGAATACCCACAATATGAATCCACCAAGCTGTGCGCTCTATGACATGATTTGTACCTTCAGAAAGGTTAGCAAACAAAGGACTTATATATTGGCTAATGGTATTTCCTATATTGATTTCTTGGAAATGAATATCTGTGGCATTCATTAGTAAAAATAAGGACATTAATACCATTTCGAAATACAAAATAATATTTCCATCATTCTTTGGCCAAGCCGTCATTTCCTTATACCAAAAACGTTTGATTCGTAATACATTTCTTCTTGCCCAAAAAACAATAACAGAAACAAGTACTAAAAATGCTAAAACTTCGAAAACACCAATTAAAAAAGAATAGAATGCACTTCCTAACAAACCTAAAAACAAACGATGTGTTCCTAAAAGCCCATCTAAAATAATTTCTAAAACTTCAATATTAATAATGATAAAACCTACATATACAATAATGTGCAAGAATCCTGAAACGGGTCTGCGTACCATTTTAGACTGACCAAGTGCAATCTTAAACATATTGGACCAACGTTCCTTTTTTTGATCACTTCTATCAATAGCTTTCCCTAAATGAATATTACGCTTTAATTTTCTTATGTTTTGAATAAAAAAACCAACCCCTCCTATGAGCAATAAGGCAAAAACTATGTTTGGTAGGTACTGCATATGTCAAATTTTATTTAGTTTTTTTGATATTCCTTTTCTTTTTTTCCAAACAAAGAAAAGTGTACATAACGTTTTGGATGCAATTTCAAGTCTCTTAACAATTCTTCCAATTCCTTTGAAGCATTGTCTAAATTATCATACACAGCATCATCCTTCATTAATTTTCCAATCGTACCTTCTCCTTTGGCCATTCCTTCAGAAACTGTTTGAAGGTTTTCAACTGTCGCTTCAATTTTAGCAATTAGCTGACCGATATTTGCATTTACCAAAGTATCAGACAATTTAGCGAAATTATTGGTGATTTTTTCAGTATTGTCTACCGAGGCATGAATATTTTTTCTATTCTCAAGAACAATCAATTCTGTAGTGGCGGTCATTTCATCTAAATTTGCCATGGTACTGTTCATCTTAGAAATAATACCACGAATGTTGTTTTTCGATTCTTCATCAAAAACACTATTTACATGAACTAATAAAGAGTCTGCACTTACAATAACACTTTCCAATTTGGCTTGCAAGGGATTTAATTTTTCTCCAAAAGAAGAAAACATATCCGATTCAATTTCTCCTCTTAAGAAATCTCCAGGTTTTGCCAAAACAGGATCGTCGTAAGATGGAATAATAGCCAAAGATTTACCGCCCATTAAACTGGCACTGTAAATTTTTGCGACACTATTTTTATCAAAATGAAAATCATTTTCAACCGTAAATTCTACAACCAACTGTCCTCGCTTTTCAATTTTCTCATTGAATTTGATATCAACCACTTTACCTACTTGGTAACCATTGATCGTGACTACGCTGGCGGTATTTAATCCTTGAACATTATTGTATTCTGTAAAGTACGAATGTGAAGGACCTTCGAATAAATTATGTCCTTTTAAAAAACTATAACCCCAAAGAAATATAGCGATTATGACGATAGCAACTATACCTGTTTTAAGTTCTCTTGAAAATTTAATCATAAACTAATTTTAATAAACAAAACTACTAATTATTTATGTGGTTAAAAACAAATCGCTCTATTTTATGGCTTCCGACAGAGAGATCTTTTCTCCTCCACGAAATGCCGCTATAAAGGCCGACGTATACCCTTTCTTTTTGGCAGAAATCAAATATTTTTTTGCTTTGCTATAGCTATTTGTTTCTCCCAAATAATACTTGTAATAACTTCCTACTTTTACTCGTTTTACTTCTTTTAAACCTTTAAAATTATAACTAGCCGTACTAATTTTAGATTTCCCTGAAGCTATTTGAATTTTAAACAACACTTCTTCTTTGTTACTAGAAGTTCTGCTTTTCATTTCTACAATTTTAGGTGCTTCAATAGTGACCACCGTATTCATTTTCAACCCGTTGACATAATTGATTATGGCTTTAGAAATAGAACTTGCCATTTCTAATTTCCCTTTTTTAGAGTTTAAATAAGCCCCTTCTCTTTTATTGGTTAAAAACCCAGTTTCCACCAAAATACTTGGCATATAAGTTTGATGCAACACAATAAACCCTGCTTGCTTTACTCCACGGTCTACTCTTTTTAAGCTTCCTTTAAAATTATTTTGAACAGCACTTGCCAAGCTAATACTCTTGTCTAAATTTTCCTCCTGTTCTAAAGTCAGCCCAATTACAGACTCTGGAGAATTGGGGTCAAAACCTCGATATTTTTCTTGGTAATTCTCTTCCAATAAAATCACTTCATTTTCAGCTTTGGCGACTTCAAAATTTCTTTTGTTGGCATGCAGACCTAAAACCCAAGTTTCAGAACCTGCTGCCTGAGAATTATGTGCATTGCAATGCACAGAAACAAACAAGTCGGCATGCGCTTTATTGGCAATTCTACCACGTTCAAACAAATCGACAAAAACATCTTTTTTACGGGTATAAATTACTTTTACATCTTTTTCTTTTAACAAGCGTTTACCAACTTCTAAAACAATTTCTAAAGCGATGTCTTTCTCTTTGTATTTTTTATAACCAACCTTTCCAGGATCCTTACCTCCATGCCCGGCATCAAGTACTACTGTATAGGTTCTTTTTTGTGCCAAAGAACTAAATCCGTCCAAAAACAAATACGAAATAAGTAGGAAAACAAAAATTTGTTTTATTTTAAGAATTTGTAACAAGTTCATGAATATTTTTTAATTAATTTTGGCGTTTTAGAAAAGCAAGTCTCTAAAAAACCTAATAGCACAAAAATAGCATATAAAGCATTGCGAACAAATTTATACCATATACTTTTATTGATAAGCTTTTTTGCTGTAGGTCTTACTGAATCTAATGCTCAAATTGATTCGTTAGCAGCACCCACACTCAACAAAAACCTTAGCTTAAAAGACAGTTTAGTTTCTCCAATAATTTTAAACGATTCCATTAAAAAGGACAGCATTTTACCTCCTAAGGAAGCCATAGATGCTATTATTGATCACAAAGCGGAAGATTACATATTGGAAGACGTTGTTAACAAACTAGTTACTTTATACGACAAAGCAGAAATTACTTACAACGACATCAATATAAAATCAGGTAAAATAACCATTGATTACAAAACCAATATTGTGTTGGCCAAAGGAATTAAAGACAGCGTTGGCGAATATTCACAACGACCAATTTTTGTTCAAGGTGGCGAGGAATCTACACAAGATTCAATTATTTTTAATTTTAAAACGGAAAAAGCAATTATATACGGTATCAGAACGGAACAAGATGGAATTATTACTTTGGGTGAAAAAACCAAAAAGATGAATGATTCAACCATTTTTATACGTGGTATTCGATTTACAACTTCCGATAAAAAAAATCCAGATTATTATTTAGAAACCAAAAAAGCCAAAATTGTTCCGAATAAAAAAATAATTGTCGGACCAACACGCTTGGTTATTGCAGATGTACCCACACCGGTTATTCTTCCTTTTGCTTACCTCCCTTTAACAACAACCAAAACCTCTGGGTTTATAATTCCTAGTTATGGAGAGTCTTCAAACCAAGGATTCTTTTTGCAAAACGGAGGGTATTATATAGCAGGAAATGATTTTTTTGATTTGGCATTGACTGGAGATATTTATTCCAATAGTAGTTGGGGTTTCAATGCAGAGTCTGCTTATAAAGTTCGTTACAAATACTCAGGTCGATTTAATTTTAGTTATGAAAATTTAATCTTTGGACAACAAGGTTTTGACGATTATAGCAAGGCAAAAAACTTCAATTTAAGATGGTCACATTCACAAGATTCAAAAGCCAATCCGAATGGAAGATTATCTGCCTCGGTAAACTTAGGAAGTAGTAAGTATTTTAGAGAGTCTTTGAATCAAGTTAATAATTCGCAAGCTTTAACCAATACTTTAAGTTCTTCTATTTCATATTACAAAAAGTTTGTTGGTACCCCTTTTAATTTATCGGTTACTGCCTCACATTCACAAAACACAAATACAGAAGTGATTACCATGGCCTTGCCGAGCTTGCAATTTAACATGGATCGAATTTATCCTTTTGCCCCTAAAACAGGAAGTAAAAAAGGAGCATTTCAAAAAATTGGACTGAACTATGCCTTAAAAGCAGACAATAGAATTACCACAACAGATGACGAGTTTTTCTCTCAGAAAATGTTTGACGAAGCAAAAACAGGAGCAAAACATACGGTTTCATTAAGTACCAATATGAAAGTAATGAAATATTTTACTTTGTCTCCTAGTGTTAATTATAACGAAACTTGGTATTTTAAATCTTTAGAAAAAACCTACGACAGCGAACAGCGTGAAGTGGTAACGGATACCATCAAAGGATTCAATGCATTTAGAGAATATTCAGTAAGTGCAGCCCTATCCACAAATATTTATGGTTTGTACCAAATCAATGGAAAAAAATTAAAAGCCATTCGACATGTTTTAAGACCATCGGTATCTTTAAGTTACAAACCTGATTTTAGTTTTTACTATGAGGATGTACAACAAAGTGAAGATCCAGAAGATCTGTTAAACTATTCTCCTTATCAAGGCGGAATTTACGGAACGCCTTCTACTGGTTTGTCAAATTCTATTGGAATTTCCTTGGCCAATACCTTGGAAGCCAAATTAGCTCCGAAAGAAGATGATCCTGAACAAGAAGATCGGAAAATTAAGCTGTTAAACAACTTAAACCTTTCTACCAGTTACAATATGGCGGCAGACACTTTAAAATGGTCTCCTGTTAGTTTGAGTGCCGGTACGCAATTGTTTAAAAATAAATTAAGTTTAAACATGGGGGCTACCTTAGACCCATATGCCATCAATGCCAATGGTAAAAAATACAATGTTTTTAACATCAACAATAATGGTAGTTTGTTTCGTTTAACACGTGCCAACTTAACCATGAGTTACTCACTTTCTAGTAAAGATTTAACCGCAGAAGGAAAAAGCAAACCTGCCGATGAAAATGCGGCAAATACTCAAAACACAGATCTATTCGGAAAAAACCTTGGAGACAACAGAACCGAAGAAACGCCAAAGGAAGAGGATGACGAAGACAAAACGGTAAAATTGTATCACAATGCCATTCCATGGTCTTTGCGTTTATCCTACTCTAGTACTTATTCTAACGGTGCACGGCAAAATGAAATTTCAAACAACACCTTAATGTTTTCTGGTGATCTTGAATTAACTCCTAAATGGCAAGTTGGTGCCTCTTCAGGTTACGATTTTAAAAACCAAGGATTTAGTTATACTCAAATTAGAATCTCAAGAGATTTGGACAGTTGGAAGTTGAACTTTAACTGGGTTCCTTTTGGTACACGTACTTCCTATTATTTCTTTATTGGTGTAAAATCACCTATGTTAAGCGACCTGAAATGGGACAAAAGAAAGGTTCCGGACAAAAGGTTATTTTAAAAAAATTGTAATGTTGTTAAAAGAGAAAATTTTAAATAAAAATTCTGGCCTATTGTTTTATGGGCTAACACCTCCAAAATTAAACACTGACCCAGAAAAAATTCATACCATTGCTAAAAAGCAAATAGAGCGACTAAAAGACTTGAATTTAGATGGCTTAATTTTATACGACCTTCAAGATGAATCTTCTAGAACAGACGCTCCTAGACCTTTTCCTTTTCTTTCTACCTTAGACCCTGATACCTACGCCCAGCATTATTTATCTGAATTGGCTATTCCTAAAATTATTTACAAAAGTATTGGAAAACAAAATAAGGAAGACTTTGTCCAATGGATTTGTAACAAAAACGGCACTACAGACACCTGTGTTTTTGTTGGGGCTCCTTCTAAAAACCAACATACAAAATTAGCGCTTCAAGAAGCGTATCAAATAAAAAAAGCCAACAACCCACAAATGTTGTTAGGCGGAGTCACCATTCCTGAAAGACATTTAAAAAAAGGGGATGAACATCTACGAGTCTTTCAAAAAATAGAAAATGGCTGTCAGTTTTTTATTTCTCAGTGTGTTTATAATTTAGAAAGCAGCAAGAATTTTTTAGCCGACTATTATTATTGGGCACAAGAAAATCAAAAAGAACTCGTCCCTATTATTTTTACACTAACCCCTTGTGGCTCTGTAAAAACGCTGGAATTTATGAACTGGTTAGGAATTGACATTCCCAATTGGCTAAAAGCTGATTTGAAACATTCCAATAATATTTTAGAAGAATCCGTTGAAATGTGCAACAAAATAGCGCAAGAATTACTGGATTACGCACGAAAAAAAAAGATCCCAATTGGTTTTAATATTGAAAGTGTGGCCATTCGAAAAGAAGAAATTGAGGCTTCAATCAGCTTGGTAAAAACTATCAGAAAAATGATGAACTCCTAAAAATAAATCCCAATAAATAAAGTAGTAATATACTTTTATATATCAATAAGATTAAGCAATTTTGCAACCTATAATAAATCTCATTCAAGATGAAAAAAGAAATCATTTTATTAAATATCTCCGGACAAGACAAACCTGGGTTAACATCTAGTTTAACTGGCGTATTAGCGGCATATGGAGCTAAGATTTTAGATATTGGTCAAGCAAACATTCACGATACCTTATCCTTAGGAATATTGTTTGAAATAAAAGCGAAATCGAGTGCTGCACCGGTTTTAAAAGATTTACTTTTCAAAGCTTATGAATTAGGAATTACAGCGAAGTTTAGACCTATTACTCTTGAAAAATATGAAAAATGGGTAAACTCGCAAGGGAAACATAGATATATTGTGACCATTTTGGGTGAAAAATTGGCGGCAGAACAAATTTCAGCAGTAACCAGTGTCATTTCTGACATCAACTTAAATATTGATTCTATTAAAAGATTGACAGGTAGAACTTCTTTAGTACATAAAGACGAATACCCTAGAGCTTGTGTACAATTATCTATCAGAGGAGAAATCAAAGACAAGGCCTATGTTACAGAAAAATTCATGGAAATTTCTCATGAATTAGATGTAGATATTGCTTTCCAAGAAGACAACATCTTTAGAAGAAACAGACGTTTGGTTTGTTTTGATATGGACTCTACCTTGATTCAAACAGAAGTTATTGATGAATTAGCAGAATTAGCGGGTGTTGGTGAACAAGTAAAAGCCATCACTGAATCTGCCATGAATGGGGAAATAGATTTTAACGAAAGTTTTAAAAAGCGTATGGCATTGTTAGAAGGCTTAAGTGAAGAAGTTCTTCACAATGTTGCCATCAACTTACCGATTACAAAAGGAGCACGCAGGTTAATGAAAACCTTAAAAAGCTATGGTTTTAAAACCGCTATTTTATCTGGTGGGTTTACCTACTTTGGTCATTATTTACAAAAAGAATTGGGTATTGACTATGTACACGCCAATCAATTAGAAATAAAAGATGGTGCCTTAACAGGAGGTTATTTAGGAGATATTGTAGATGGTAATAAAAAAGCAGAATTCTTAGCACAAATTGCCAAAGAAGAAAATATTGATATCGCACAAACTATTGCTGTTGGTGATGGGGCAAATGACTTACCGATGTTAAATTTAGCAGGTTTGGGAATTGCTTTCCATGCAAAACCGAAAGTCAAAAAAAATGCACAAAGTTCTATTTCTAGTATTGGACTAGATGGAGTTTTGTATTTGTTAGGATACCACGATCGCTATATAGATTTAGTAGACGACGAAGCATAAGTCTCTGAAAAATTCATAACAAAACCTCAAGTATTTAGTTGCTTGAGGTTTCTTTTTTTTAGGAGAAGATCAAACTTCTTATCCTCACAACCGTCATCGTTTTCGTAAGAAAAATTCTAAACTCGATTCTTATAAAACTTTTGCCTATTTTTGTTAGAAATACCACAATTATCCAAATTCGCTATTATGAAACAACTTATTATTTTCCTGCTTTTAATTATTGTTGGTTTAATTGGCTATGGAAAGTACAATCAATACAAAAGGTACCATACTTCAGAAATAAACTATAGCTCAGAAAAGACCTTAGATTTTGACTATCACAACCAAGATTTGGTTTTAAACTACCACAACGCCATAGAAGATTTAAATAGTTTTACCAAATTGCAATGGACTGCCAATAATATTGACGTTAGAACCCCTGAAGAGGATGATGACGCAACAAAGCAAGCCGTTGCAAAGTACAGTGAAAAATTAGCCACTCTTCATTATTATGAACGAAAATTAGAAAACTCAGCAAACTTAAAAAAAGACGGACTCTCAAATACCGAAATCAAACACCTTGAAGAAACAGGAACAGATTTAAAAGAGTACCAAAACGCAATACATAACAAAAAAATTAAAAACCTATACGATCCGAATACAGTGATGCGTTATGGACATAGCAGTGTATTGGTTTATGAAGTCCAAAAAAAATTAAACACCTTAAGTTTTTCTATTAAAATTGATGGCTTGTACAAAAGCGAAACCAAAGATGCCATCACAGAATTTGAAGAAATAAACGATCTTTTTCCTGATGGAATTATAGATCCTTTGACTTTGGATGCCTTGTTTAAATAGAACTACTGTCTACTAATTTTTATCCCCTTTAAGAGAATATAATGAAAAAAATCATCCATACAACGAACGCGCCAGCTCCTTTAGGCCCCTATAATCAAGCCATATTAAACAAGGATACTTTATATATTTCCGGACAAATAGCGATCGATCCAGCTACCAATGAATTTGTTTTGGATTCTATTAAAAACGAAACACACCGTGTCATGCAAAACTTGCAGGCTGTGTTAGAAGCGGCAGGCATGAATTTTGAAAACGTTCTTAAATCTTCCATTTTTATTAGTGATATGAATAATTTTGGAGAAATAAACGAAGTATATGGCAGTTATTTTAATGAAGCCACGGCTCCAGCAAGAGAGACCGTAGAAGTAGCTAGATTGCCAAAGGATGTGCATATTGAAATATCAATGATTGCTTCCTTATAACATAAAAAATGCTTCGTAAAACGCTAATTTTTCTTTTAAAACTAGGATTTTTATTCTCTTTCCTAGTAGCCTTATTTATTGGAACTGTGCTTGTAGGTGGCTTTGGACCTATTCCTAGCCATGCAGCGTTAACGGATATAAAACAATCAGAAGCCAGCATTGTTTACAGTGACGATGGGGAAATTCTAGGAAAATATTTTTACAAAAATCGTACACAAATAAGCTTCGATAAAATTCCAAAACATATAATTGAAGCCTTAATTGCAACTGAAGATGTTCGTTTTTACGAACACAATGGAATTGACAAAATTGCAATGACGAGAGTCTTGGTCAAAACCTTGCTTTTAGGAAACAGCTCTTCAGGTGGTGGGAGTACTATTTCGCAACAGCTGGCAAAAAATTTATTTCAAAGAAAAGATTTTTCTTTTTTATCAATGCCGGTAAACAAAACAAAAGAAGCCATACTTGCCAACAGGCTGGAACATATTTATTCAAAAAACGAAATCCTTACCTTATACCTAAACACGGTACCTTTTGGAGAAAGTGTGTATGGAATTGAGACAGCATCGCAAAGATATTTTTCAACAACAACCCAAAATCTTAGTGTAGCACAAGGCGCTGTACTTGTAGGAATGCTAAAAGCAAACACCTATTACAACCCTAGAAAACATCCAGATCATGCTTTGCGCAGAAGAAATGTTGTATTGCATCAAATGTATAAAGCAGGTTCTATATCTAATGAAAATTTAAAAAAAACAACTCAAGAACCTTTACACACAAATTATAAAAATTTATTAGTAGAAAACCCAAACGGTTATTTTTTACAACTTACAAAAAACAAAGCCAGCCTTATTCTTAAAGAATCTTTAAAAGATGACGGTACGGAATGGAACTTGGAACAAGATGGTTTGATTATTGAAACTACCCTCAATTCTGAATTGCAAAATGCAGCCTTAGACGCCCGTGAAAATCATTTGAAAAAACTTCAAAAATCGATGGATAACTATTGGCGCAGCTTAAAAAGAAAAAAAGACATCCAAAACATTGTAAAAAAAGAATGGGAAGTTACAAAAGAATATCGCTATTTAAAAAAGTTGAAACTAAGTAAGAACGCCATTTTAGATGCTGCAAATAAAAAAGAACAACGTTTGCTTTTTGACTGGAAATCTACTTATCAAAATAGTTCTAAGCTTGATTCTATTCAACACTATTTAAAAATGATCAATGCGGCTGTTTACGGAATGGATCTTAGCAGTGGTGCTGTACAAGTTTATGTAGGAGGAAATAGTTACGAATTTTTACCTTATAATTTATTAAATAGTGAACGCCAAGCAGCGTCTATCTTTAAACCTTTTGTATATACCGCAGCCATAGAAAATGGTCAAAAACCTTGTGACTGGATAAATAACGAAATAAAAACCTATGGCGATTTTGACGATTGGAAACCTGAAAATTACGACCACTCTGAAGGTGGCTATTATTCAATGCCAGGTGCATTGGCCAAAAGCATGAATATTCCAACCATTGAGACCTATATACAAGTTGGAAATGAAAAACTTCAGAATACAGCAAATGCACTTGGCTTAACAAAAATACTTCCAGATGTTCCTTCAACGGCCTTAGGCGCAAGCAGCTATTCTTTGCAAAATCTTGTACATGCTTATACTGCTTTTGCTACGCGAAAAGCTCCTGTCAGTCCGTATTATATCAAGACTATAAAAACGCCCAAAGGAGAAATTATTTACACACATACTGCAACGCAACAACAAAACAAAACAGAAGGCATTAGCGCCACTACTTTAGAAACCATGCAGTATTTATTAAAAGGGGTTGTTGCACAAGGAACGGCTAGCAAGCTAAAAACAAAATACCAAGCCAAAGGAGATTGGGCTGGAAAAACGGGAACCTCACAAAATTATAGTGATTCATGGTTTATTGGTTTTAACTCCAAGTTTATTATCGGATCATGGGTGGGTTGTAAATATCCTAGTATCAACCTTGCTCCTGGCATAGGCGGAGGTTCTGTTGCTGCTTTACCTATTGTAGCATCTGTACTTTCAAAAAACTACGATTCAAAAAAAATAAATGCTAATTTGGCAGCTGGTTTTCCTTCTTTTGATAAAAAAATCATGGAAGATTGTGACTGTGAATTTTACCGAGAAGAAAATACAATTGAAAAAATATTTGACATCTTTGATAAAGAAAGAGTAGAAAAAAAAGAAAAGAAAAAACGAAGTTTCTTTAGCCGCTTATTTGGTCGTAAAAAGCCGAAAGACGGTAGTCAATAAAGTGATAAAAAAAGCCTCTAAAAATATTTTTAGAGGCTTTTTTTATACTGATTTTATCAATAAGGTTGCGGTAGCAGGATTTGTTGCTAAGGGAACATTGTATACATCACACAAGCGCATCAACATAAAAATATCCGGTTCGTGTGGGTGTTTTTCTAAAGGGTCTCTAAAGAAAATAACCATTCCTGTTTTTCCTTCTGCAACTCTCGCTGCAATTTGTGCATCTCCACCTAACGGTCCAGACAAAAATCGGTGTACTGTCAATCCAGCTGCTTCTACTTTAGAACCTGTTGTTCCAGTAGAAATCAAACTAATTTCCTTTGCTTTTAATAATTCTTTATGCTCCATAAGGAACTGAACCATATCTGCTTTTTTACCATCGTGAGCAATAATAGCTATCTCCATAATTAAATTTCAAATTTCGGGTGTAAAGTAATTAATTGTCGCCAACTTACAAATACATTTTAAACAAAATATCCCGATTTGAAAACAAATCGGGATATTTATTATTTTAAATAACTGTGCTTACAAAGTAGCAGCATATTCAATTAAGTCAACGATTTTAGTTGAGTAACCAATTTCGTTATCGTACCAAGAAACAACTTTTACGAAGTTATCAGTCAATGCGATACCAGCATTAGCATCAAATACAGAAGTACGAGTTTCACCAACGAAATCTTGAGAAACAACTAAATCTTCAGTATAACCTAAAACACCAGCCATAGATCCTTCTGATGCAGCTTTCATAGCAGCACAAATCTCAGCATAAGTAGCAGGCTTGTCTAATTGAACCGTTAAATCAACAACAGAAACATCCATTGTAGGAACACGGAAAGCCATACCAGTTAATTTTCCATTCAATGCAGGAATTACTTTCCCTACAGCTTTAGCAGCTCCAGTTGAAGAAGGAATAATGTTATGGATTGCAGAACGTCCACCTCTCCAGTCTTTCATAGAAGGCCCATCAACAGTTTTTTGAGTTGCAGTTGCAGCATGTACAGTAGTCATTAAACCACCTGTAATACCCCAGTTATCATTTAATACTTTCGCAATAGGAGACAAACAGTTAGTTGTACAAGATGCGTTAGAGAAAATAGCCTCATCAGCTTTTAACTCAGTATTGTTAACACCCATTACAAACATAGGCGTATCATCTTTAGATGGAGCAGACAATACTACTTTTTTAGCACCAGCTTCTAAGTGAGCACCAGCAGATTCTTTCGTTAAAAAGAAACCTGTAGATTCAATAATGTATTCAGCACCAATCTCATCCCATTTCAAGTCAGCAGGATTACGCTCAGCAGTAATTCTAATTTCGTTTCCGTTAACGATTAATTTTCCATCAGCCACTTCAACAGTTCCGTTAAATGGTCCATGTACTGAATCGTACTTTAACATGTAAGCTAAATAATCAACGTCTAATAAATCGTTGATACCAACTACTTGTACATTTTCTCTTGCTACAGCAGATCTGAAAGCAAATCTTCCGATTCTACCGAATCCATTAATTCCTATTTTAATCATCTTCTTTAAATTTAAATAATTCTTTGTTTATTATATACTCATTATATCAGCAACACGCATTAATTCGTGGTCGATATTATGATGTTCTTTTACTGCTTTTTCTAAGGCTGTGTAACGAATTTCATTGTTTACAAAACCAACCATTAAATTAGAAGATCCTGAGACTAACAATTCAACAGCACTTACACCAAATCTACTTGCCAATACTCTATCAAAACAACTAGGAGCTCCTCCTCTTTGCATGTGTCCTAATACAGAAACTCTAATATCATACTCAGGTAAATTCTTCTCAGCATATTCTGCCAATTCAAAAATATTCTTTCCTGTTTTTTCTCCTTCGGCGACAACAACAATACTTGATGTTTTTCCTGACTCTTTACTTTTAATCAAAGAAGCCAACATTTTTTCCAAACCAATGTTTTCTTCAGGAATCAAAATTTCTTCAGCTCCTGCTCCAACTCCTGCATTTAAGGCAATAAATCCAGCATCTCTTCCCATTACTTCCACAAAGAAAAGTCGGTTGTGAGATGACGCGGTATCTCTAATTTTATCAATAGCTTCTACTACGGTATTTAAAGCTGTATCATAACCTAAAGTATATTGAGTACCATAAATATCATTGTCAATTGTACAAGGAATTCCAATAATTGGAAAATTATGCTCTTGGTTAAAAATCATACCTCCAGTAAACGTACCGTCACCTCCAATAATGATCAAACCTTGAATTCCTTCAGCAACTAAATTTGCATGGGCTTTTGCTCTACCTTCTACGGTCATAAATTCTTTTGACCTAGCTGACTGCAACATTGTTCCACCTTTGTTAATAATATTATTAACGCTTCGAGGACCCATTTCAATAAATTTGCCTTCAATCATTCCTTGGTAACCTTGGTAAATTCCAACACAGGTTACTTTATAATAAGCACAGGTTCTAACCACGGCTCTTATGGCAGCATTCATCCCTGGAGAATCTCCTCCTGAGGTCATTACTGCTACTTTTTTTAGTTGTATGTTCATTTTTCTATAATATTGTATAAAATTACTGCTTATTTACCATCTACCGTGTAAATACTCTATATTTATACGAAAACGTTTTCGGTTTATTTATTGCTAAAAGACCTCAAAACTAACTGTATTACAACAACTTATAAATAAGTGTTATTTTGACAATAAATAATAAACGCGCAAAAAAAAAGTCTAACAAGATTTACAATAATTCTCGCTTTGACTTTTTCTTACTTGTAAAATTACTCAAAAAAAATGATTATTGCCAAAGGTTTCTAGGATATATATTTTCCTTTTTCAACCTATTTACTTCACCAACAACAACAGGTCTATCTTCTGCATAAGTAACCCCCATCCATTTGGCATCTGAAGTCAAAACTTTAACGCTTCCTTTTCCTGATTCGATAATTGAATTCACAACCGTTGGAATGTAAAACTCACTTTTTAATTCTGTAGAGCGCTCTGCTAAGAAAGATTTGAATCCTTCTTCTAGCGCTTCTAAATATTTAGGTGTAAATCCCCAGAAATTCATTGAAACGATGGTATCCTCTGCCATAGTTTCTAAATTCCCAGCCTCATCTTGTCTTTTTATGACTCCGTCAATTTCTTCAATATGTGTTCTTTCAATAATATTGGTAAGCTCCATGTTTTCATTTACAAAACACTCTCCTCTTGATACATAGCCATTATCTGACAAGGTGTTTTTTAAATTGTATCCAACCATACACATATTATAAGAGTCCACATCTAAAGCGTCTAAGGCTTTGATAATTGTTTTAAAGGCTCCTTTACTGTAAAAATCATCTCCATTTATTACTATAAAATTACCATCAACTACGTCTTTGATCATTAAAGTGGCATGACCGGTTCCCCAAGGTTTTACTCTTTCCGGGCTTACTTTATAACCTGCTGGAATTTTTTCAATTTCTTGACAAACATATTCCACCTGAACTTTTCCTTTTAGTCTTTCGTCATATATCTTTTTAAAATCTTCTTTAAAAGACTCTCTAATAATAAAAACAACTTTCTTAAAACCTGCTTCGATGGCATCAAATAGAGAAAAATCGATAATTGTATCACCGTCATCCGACATTTTATCCAATTGTTTTAATCCTCCATACCTGCTTCCCATTCCGGCCGCAAGAATTACTAATGTATGTTCTTTCATGATGATTTTTTTAGTTCATTTTTAACTATGCATAGATACATAGTTTTTTTTAAATTTAAAAAGGTGCCGTTAAAATGATTGGAACTTCCTCTGTTTTTAATTCCTTTTCTTTCTTTCGCTTCCTTTTTGATCGAAATTTCTCAAAAACTTCACTTATATTATCAAAATCTATTTGATAGGTCAAACCAATTCCTTGCGTATAGCCTTCTTCTTCTTCAGAATACTGAATTTCATTTTGCCTATTAAAAAAGGTCCATCGTAAATTCCCTTCTTCATCTACTAGTACTTCTACTTTTACCTCACCTACTACACTTGATTGGGTTTTAGTCCCAACCGGTACTCCCAATTTTCCATTGATCAACACACGATCATTAATTTGTGTTGCCAATGAAATATCTACCTGATCATCAATATTCTGAGTTTCTAAATCATTTTTTTCTCCAGCCGTATACCCCAAATCAATTTGCAACCTATCACCAGATTTATTAAAAATATCTGACAATGCTCCTGAAATAATATCAGAGGTGGTTCCTGTAATTGCCGAATTCCCGTTTTCTGCCAAATTATTCTCATTGTAAAAACTCTTAGAAATAAGCAAAGAAAAGAATTGACGCATTTTTGTATTGTCGTCGTTATCATTCAATTTAAAATCTAACTCAGAGGCAACAACCGAACTTGAATTCGGAATGACAATATCAAATTCATTGGAAGAATTAAAAAGTTTGCCTCGAATTTGTGTTACCAAATCAATATCAATTTTTCTGTTGGTGCTCAAACTTTCCAACAAAGCTTTAGGATTTGCTTTTACTTGGTGAATGGCTTCAATATTAAGTTCGGCATTGTATGGATCTCCATCCCAAGAAACAACCCCTCCTTTTTTTACAATAAATGGTTTGTTGATGACTCCTCCATAGATAAAATTGTAAATTCCACTATCCACAAGATAGTCGCCAAACATATTAAATTTTCCTTTCGTATCTATTTCTATGGTTATATTTCCTGAACCGTATCCTTTTAAAGAACTTCCAGAAACTCGATCAATCACTACCTCTCCCAAAGCTTCTTTGGTGACATCTATATCAAAGTTTAATGAGAGTCCTTGAATATTTTTTAAAATAGACGACCCATCAAACAACAACTCTTTGCCTTTCTTCTTTTTCACTTCTTTAAAGTGAATTAATGTAGAATTTTCAATGGCCTTTACATCGCTTAACGGAATAATAAATTTTGTACCCGCTAAGGTTTTTGCCTTAACATTGATGCGTAAATCATTTGTTGGCCCAATAAAATCAGCAGTTCCAGAAATAAAACCCGTTCCATAATAACTAACATTTTCATCATCTTTGGTATCTAAAACCAACAATCTGTTAGAGCTAATTCTTAAGTCTAACATCCAATCTTTAAATGCACTATGATGTATGTTTCCATTTAAAAAACCTTGCGTTTTCAACTTAGAGTCTTGCAACTCTAAATTATTAAAAACAAAGGATTGCTTTTCCAAGGTAATTTTAGGTTTCCCAACAAAATTATAATCCACATTTAAATAAGGAATGGACAAACCTGTTTTGGACAAAGACAGTTCTCCATCCATTACCGGGTTAGACAAGGCACCTGTCACTTTAAATTGCCCATCGGCAAAACCTCTAATTTTTGTCAAAATATTTTTTCCTAACGGACTAAAGGCATTCAGTTTAAAAGCATCTAGCTTTACGGCCAAATCAATGATAGGTTGTTTGGGTGTCAAATCAATGGTTCCTGTTGCTTCTAGGTTTTTATAAGAATCACTAATCAGTTCAATGTTTACATTGTATTTTTTATAGGAGTCTTCTGCATTTAAATGCATACTTAAATCGCCTTGTTCAGCATTGTTAATTTTAAAATCATCAATATTCAACACTCCAAAAGGTTTGTAAATTCCGGCTTCTTGTTTAAAATTTAATTTACCATTAACAATTCCTTTTAAGGACAAGCTGTCTATTTTGGGGGTAACATCGTTCAGACTTACTTTGTCAAAATGTACTTTTAAATCTTTGTAAGTAGAATCTTTAATGACACCTGAAAAATGAATTTTTTGATTTCTTGAAGCCAAATCAAATTGTTCGAAATTGAATTCTTCTTTTTCAATATCAAAAATCACTTTGTTTTTTGCATTCTCATCTGGATTCACAAACCAATCTTCATTTTTATAACGAACTTTTGCTTGTTTTACACCTAAAACAGATTTTTGATCTTTATTATATGTATAAAACAAAGACAAATCAAAACGTTCATTTCCTTCTTTTCCTGCAGTAAAATCGGTTCTAAAAAACAAGGTATCGTTTAAGGTTTTGTTCAGCAAGTTCACTTCATTCAATATATAATCAGATGTAGCAACTTTTTTTATCGTTAAATTGGTATTCAACACCGGGTTTTTATTGTCAATTTGTAAATCTACCTGATCTAAAATAGTTTTGTATACGGACAGTTTTGGAGTTTGAAACAATAGTTTTATTTCATTGTTATCGTCAATAACTTTTCCTTTTAATATGGTATTGGTTCCAAATTTAATTTGTGGTAAAAACACCTCTACAATTTCATTGTAAATTTTAAAATCAAATTCAAAAAACTGATGCTTATCTACTGGAAAAGGAACATAATTAGACAGCATACTTCCCATGGCATTCTGTGTCAGCTTTTGAATTTCTGAAAGTTTAAAAACCCCTCTAATTTGTCCGTTGACAATATCTTTAGAATCTATCCTTATAATTTTAACACTGTCCTTTATGGCAGATATAATATTAAAATCTTTGAATTCAAATTTTTTGTTTTGGTTGGTATAGCTAGAATTTACAAAATGGGCTTCCCCTTGAATATCGTCTAATTTATTACCTTTAAATTTCATTTCAATATCTCCTTTCAAAATGGCAATACTGTCTTTTGTAAATAAATGCAATTGATTGAATTTTGCGTAGTCTACTTTGGCTTTAAAATTAAAATTGTTCTCCGCTTTTGAAAAATCTGCCAGCCCTAGAAAATCCAATTTTAAATTTTTGTCGTTTACTTTTAGCCTTCCGTTAAAATGTTTGTTTTTAAAAAAACCATTTATTTTTATATTTTTATAGGTATAACCTTTGTACTGGTGCTTGGTAACATCTCCTTTTATTTTTGCATTTAAATTTGCCACCGTAAAGCCTTTTCCTTTAATGTCTCCTTCTAGTGAAATTTCGCCAAGTAAAGAATCATTCACCACTAAGCCCAAATCAAAATCGGTTACTTTTATATGTCCGTTAAACGAAGCTTCATCTATTTTACTTACCTCGGTCAATAATAATTTTGTTGTTACCTCGCCTATGCTCGACACAATAGAAACGTCTAAATCAATGGTATCACTTGTTATGAGTGAGGCTCCTTCCATAGAAAAATCACCTATTTTCTTAAATTCGCTTGGCATATTCGTACCAACCAATCTTGGAAAAAGGTCCTTCAGCATGTCGTAATTCGAAGAAAATTTATTGGTCACCCCTTTTAATGAAAAAGTAGCATCGGCCAAAGCACTATTTTTTATATGGTAGCTTCCATTTAAAACCAAATTATTTTTAGAAAACAAATCTAAATGCGCCAATTTAAAATTATTGACCGTCCCGCTAAAACCTGTTTTTATATAAAAAGTTTCTACGCCGTTAAATTCTTTATACAGCTTTTTTAAATCGATGGTTGATATATACGACTCTTTTAAATCGGCATGGATTTGTACTTTGTCGTTAAAATATTTCAAATCATCTCCTTCGTAATGAAAAATGATTTCCGCATTTATTTTAGAATGTTCCGTTTTTAAACTGGTATTCTTAAAATCCATTCTGCTTAACGTATAAACAAAATCTGTTTTAAAAGCAGTAATTTTTAAATTGTGGTTTTCTTCTAAGGATAACTCTCGGAGTTTTGCAGAAATATCGGTTCCTTTCAATTCAAAATCAAATACCTGACCTTTTATATTTTTGTAATAGGCAATCAAGTCTCCTTTTTCTCTATTCTTGTTTCGAATCTCAAAATCAATACCGTCAACAGCAATTTGCAGGGCATTTAATAAAAACAGGTCGTCTTTGTTTTTTGATTTCTTAGCTAATTTGGAAGAAAATATTGTCAAGTTAGACTGTTCTTCACCTTTATAGGTTGTTAAATAAAACTCTCCATCTGCTAAAGAAACCTTTCCTAAATCAACTTTCTTCTCTAAAATTTCTTTAAAACTCAATAAAGAAGTTTCTAATTTATCTACTGCTATTAAAGTATTGTCATGATGATCTCTAATGAGAATGTCTTTTAACTTTATAAAACCTAAGTACGACAAATCCATTTGTCCAACCGAGATATACACATCAAATTTATTTTGTAATGTATTGGTCACATAGGAACCCAATTTTGTTTGTGTGCCAGATAGCGACAATACAAAACTTGAGATAAGCATTACTAACAAAAGTAAAACCAAAATTCTGCCCAGTATTTTTCTAAATCGTTTGATATGCTTTAACTTTGTTTGCTGTTAGAAATAAATGCCTAATTAATTTAAAATGTCTGAACAACAAATTTACATTCTTGCCATTGAATCTTCATGTGATGATACAAGTGCAGCTGTTATATGCAACGGAAAAATATTATCTAATATTGTTGCCAATCAAAAAATTCACGCCGAATATGGCGGTGTTGTTCCTGAACTAGCATCTCGTGCACATCAACAAAATATTGTGCCTGTTGTTCAACAAGCTATTTTGAAGGCAAATATCGACAAAAAACAGTTAAGTGCCATAGCTTTTACGAGAGGACCTGGACTTATGGGCTCACTTTTAGTAGGAACTTCTTTTGCCAAGTCTTTAGCCCTGTCTTTAGGCATTCCTTTAATTGATGTAAATCATATGCAAGGTCACGTTTTAGCTCACTTTATTGATGAAGAAAACACACCTAAACCTGCTTTTCCTTTTCTTTGTTTGACCATTAGCGGAGGCCATACACAAATTGTTAAAGTTTCAAATTATTTTGAAATGGAAGTATTGGGTGAAACTATTGACGATGCAGTTGGTGAAGCCTTCGACAAATCGGCTAAAATTTTAAACTTGCCGTATCCTGGTGGTCCCTTAATTGACAAATACGCGCAATTAGGAAATCCAAAGGCTTACAAATTTACCAAACCCAAAGTAAATAAAATGGATTTCAGTTTTAGCGGGCTGAAAACTGCTATTCTATACTTTATTCAAAAGCAAGAAAAAGAAAACCCAAATTTTGTTACAGAAAATTTAAATGACATTTGCGCTTCTATACAGGACACCATTGTTTCTATTTTATTAGACAAATTGAAAAATGCTGTCAAGGAAACAGGAATCAAAGAAGTAGCTATTGCAGGTGGTGTTTCTGCAAATTCTGAAATTAGAAAACAACTAAAAGAAGGAGAATTTAAATACGGTTGGAAAACCTACATTCCTAAATTTGAATACACAACCGACAATGCGGGAATGATTGCCATAGCCGGTTATTTAAAATATTTACAAAACAATTATGCCGACGCTAGTATTTCTGCACAAGCACGATTAAAAGTCCACCAAACCAACTAACTTGTTAATTCTGTAAACAGACTTTCTAAATTTTTGTTTTTCGTATTTAATTGTAGTATTTTTAAGCCATTGCTTGTCGCAAAATCAAAAATTGCTGAACTTCGATCTTCTTTGGTGTTAAAAGTTAACTGCCAAGTGGTACCTGCTATATTATTACTTTCTAAAAGATTGGGCAAAGAATTAAAAAACCGCTTTTCTATTTGAAAATCAAAAGCGACTTCAATAATTTGATTTTGTTGTTTTTTTAATTCTTCCATTTTTTCATCTTTTACAATTTGGCCCTTTTTTATAATCAAAACTCGATTACAAACGGCTTCTACTTCTTGTAAAATATGGGTGGAAAATAATATGATTTTATTTTTTCCTAATTCTTTAATTAAGGCTCTTATCTCAATTAACTGATTCGGATCTAAACCCGTTGTAGGCTCATCTAAGACCAGTACCTCAGGATCATGCAAAATAGCAGCCGCCAATCCAACACGTTGCTGATAGCCTTTCGACAATTGCTGTATTTTTTTATTAGCTTCAGGCAACAAGCCTACTTTGACCAATGCTTTTTCAGCAGCTTCTTTAGAAACCCTGTGTACCGCCGCTACAAATTGCAAATATTCTCTTACATACATTTCTTGATAAAGCGGGTTTTGTTCTGGCAAATATCCTATCCGCTTTTGTACTTGTAAAAGATCCGTAGAAATATTCAAATCACCTACAAACACCTCTCCTTCGGAAGCTTCTAAATAGCCCGTTAAAATTTTCATCAAAGTAGATTTACCTGCTCCATTTGGTCCTAGTAATCCAACAATTTCTCCCTTTTCAATTTTAAAAGAAACAGCATCCAACGCCTTTTGATTTCCATAATATTTAGAGGTATTCGAAACTTCAACTATCATACACTTTATTTATACGAACAAAAATACACTAATATCTTAATTGAATTTCATATTTCAACAATATTGATTTTTTTTTCAGACCTTTGCCACAAACCTAATCACTATGAGTTTTTTAAGAGCTTTGGCTTGTATCTTTTTCCCTCCGTTAAGTGTTCTTGACAAAGGTTGTGGATCCATTTTAATTGTTTTATTGCTAACCATTACAGGATGGATTCCGGGAGTTATTGCCGCTTTAATTATTAACAACAAAAAATAATGAATAAAAAAGTTCAACTTTTAGATTTAGGAAATACTGCCTACAAAGAAGCTTGGGAATACCAAGACAAATTATTTCAAGGCATTATTGATATAAAAATAGCCAACCGCAAACAAAACACCACGCATACAACTCCTAACTATTTATTGTTTGTAGAGCATCCACATGTGTATACTTTAGGTAAAAGTGGAGACGTATCGAATCTTCTTTTAAACGAAAAGCAACTGGCAGAAAAAGGAGCTAGCTTTTATAAGAGCAACCGAGGTGGCGATATTACTTACCATGGTCCTGGACAAATTGTAGGCTATCCTATTTTCGATTTAGAAAACTTTTTTACGGACATTCATAAATACTTGCGTTTTTTAGAAGAAGCCATTATTTTAACCTTAGAAGAATACGGATTAAAAGCAGAAAGAAGTCCGGGAGAAACCGGAGTATGGTTTGACGTTGGCACACCCTTTGCTAGAAAAATTTGTGCTTTGGGCGTACGCTCTAGTCGCTGGGTAAGCATGCATGGATTTGCCTTAAATGTAAACGTAAACTTAGGCTATTTCGACAATATTATTCCCTGTGGAATAAAAGACAAAGCCGTAACTTCTATGCAAGCTGAATTAGGCAAAATAATTTCTGAAAAAGAAGTGAGAGAAAAAATAACCAAGCATTTAGCAAGCTTGTTTGAAATCGATTTTTTTGCTTAATTAAAATTTATAAACAACAGCATTGATGTTCATTCCAGCACCCACCGAAGCTAACAAAACTACATCCCCTTTTTTTACTTCTTGATTTTCCATTTCACCCTTACGAACCAAATCTAATAGTGTTGGTACCGTAGCCACTGAGCTATTTCCTAGCTTGTGGATGCACATTGGCATAACCCCTTTGGGCATATTTGTTTTATACAAACGGAAAAACCTTTTTACAATAGCTTCATCCATTTTTTCATTGGCTTGGTGAATGAATATTTTTTTAACATCCGTTATAGAAACACCACTTTTATCCAAAGCAGTTTTCATAGCAGCTGGTACATTGTTTAAAGCGAATTCGTAAATTTTTCGCCCGTGCATTTTTATATAACAAGTTGCATTCGCTTCTTTTTTATAGGATTTTCCAAAAAACAAATAGTCGGTTTCGACTTCTGTAAAAGTTTGTGCTGCATGACTTAAAATTCCTGTTTTCTCAGCAACTTCCTTTGCTTCAATAACGCAAGCCCCAGCCCCATCGGCATAAATCATTGAATCACGATCGTAATCATCTACAACTCTCGATAGTGTTTCGGCTCCAATAACCAGTACTTTTTTCGCAATTCCTGATTTGATAAAAGCCTCTGCCTGAATGACTCCTTGTACCCAACCTGGACATCCAAAAATTAAATCATAGGCAACACAATTTACATTGCTGATTTTTAATTTGTTTTTTAATTTGGAAGCCAAACTTGGCAAAGTATCTCCTTGAATACTTCCTTTTTTTATATCACCAAAATTATGAGCAACAATGATGTAGTCCAATTCATTTTTATCTAATTGCGCATCTGCTATTGCTTTTTCTGCGGCAAAAAAGGCCAAATCGGAAGTGGTTAAATCATCTGTTGCGTAACGCCTTTCTGCAATACCTGTAATTTCTTTAAATTTTTCAATAATAAGCGCATTGTCATTTGAAAACGAAGTACCGTCTTCATTTAAAAAATTACTATCTAAAAAATCAGTATTCAACTTACACACTTCAGGAATATAACTACCTGTTCCAGTAATAATTGATTGTATTGCCATAAAATTTTCAACTTAAATATTTATCTCTTTCAAGATCTACGATTCTATAATGCGTGGTTTTGGGAATGCGAAAATAAAAACGTTAGGTGTTTTTTGCAAATTCTATCATTTTTATTTGCATAACCGTTGCAATAGATTGTGCTCTTGATTTTATTGTTTCAGCCGACTGCCCTTCAAAAAGAAAATCTACCGACTCTGAAAACAACTGTATCCATTTTTTAAAATGTTGGTCTTCAAAAGGAATGGATTTATTTTTTTCAAAATGCGGTGCCATTGCATTTTTTTTATAAGTTCCTGAATCAAATAAAATACCGTCCCAAAAATCGACCAAAACAGCCAAATGCTTTTCTAATAATTCCGGTTCTTTAAACTCCGTAAAAAACACAGCCATGTCTGCATCTGCAAATAACTTTGTGTAAAAAAGTGCTACTATTTTATGTAAATCTTTCCGGCTATCAATATCTCTCATTCTATTCATTTCAAAAAAAAAATCTGCTACATGCAATGTAACAGATTTTTTTATTCTTTTATAAGTTTTCTTTTTTAAAAATTCTCGTAGATATCTCCTAAATCAAAAGAAATTGAGAAACGTAAGGTTTTTTCTAAAGGATTGTTTACATCAGAGGCATTGATTAAATAAGACAAGTCGATATTAAAAGATCTTGCTTTGATACCTCCACCCATGGTAAAATGTTGTCTATTTCCTTTTATTTCACTTTCATGAAAATACCCCGCTCTAACAGCAAATGCATTGTTATATAAATATTCAGCACCTACAGAATAGGTGAATTCCTTGAACTCTTCACTAGATCCACCAGGTGCATCATTAAAAGATTTAAAAATTCCTTCTACCCAACCTGCATCTTCTGCATCACCTCCTGGAGTTGGTACTAATAATTTTGAGGTTTCTAAAGTCACCGATATCGTATTATAGTCATCCATAATAAAATCGAAACCACCCCCAAGACGCATTCTTGTTGGAATAAAGTTTTTATCACCAGAATTTGAATAAGAAACTTTTGGCCCTAAGTTCGAAATATTGAATCCAGCTCTCCACTTCCCATTAAAATTCCCATAATTTCTTTCTCTAGATTGGTAGTATCCAGAAACATCCACTCCAATACCATTGATGGCAGAAATATCATCATCTGCGGCATTGATCGATAAATCTGAACGAATATAACGTAAGGTTACCCCCATGGAATAATAGTCGCTCAATTTCAAGGCATAAGAACCTGCAATAGAAAATTCTTTTGGTTTTTCTACTCCTTGTGGCTGTGCTTGATCATCGAACAAACGTATTTCTCCCAAAGAAAAATAACGAAGATTAGCCCCCCAAGCACTTCTTTCATCAATTCTGTTGATTACAGAACCTCCACCTATAAAGAGTCCATCTACCAAATTTTGCAACCATGGTGTGTAATTAACACCATAGGTAAACTGAGAGGTATTAAAAGCCATTTTTGCGGAATTGTGGTAAATAGCACTTGCATCAGAACTGGTTGCAACCCCTAAATCTCCCATTCCGGCAGAACGCGCATCTGAGTTAATTAATAAAAGCGGTGCTACTGTTGAAATAGCATTAGACTCACTTTGAGCACGTACCGAACTTATTCCTCCTAAAATTAAAGCTAAAACTATAGCTACTTGTTTCATCATTTTACTTCTTATTTTCTTCAATTATTGTAATATTACTAGTTTCTCATATTTTTCTGCAGAAATACCCGATTTTGTTTTAACAATCAAGTGATACACATACACTCCTTTTCCTATTTTTTGTCCAAAATCATCCAAACCGTCCCAGGTAATAGAACGAGACAATGCACTGCCAGTAGCTGGAATTTCTTGATTGATTGTTTTGACCAATTTACCAGACACCGTAAATACATAAATCACCACATCCAAAACTTCATTTGGCTTGTTATGATTGAACCAAAACTCTGTATAATTGATAAATGGGTTTGGATAGTTCAACACATTTTCTATTAAAAAAGTGCCATCATCCACAATGTTAAAAGTTAACGTCTTTTCCGAAGAATTATTATATGTATCCCAAGCTTTTAATTGCAAAGTATGGGTTCCCGGTTCTAAACCTCTTAACGTATAAGAAATATTCCCTTTGGTATAATCGCCCAATTCAGTTTCATAAAATTCATTTAAGATAATTGGGTTGCTCACATCTCCATCAATAATTACAGAAATATTATGTCCTATTGAATTAGATGACGTGTTAATTCCATTAGCATCCGACAATTTAACTTTTAAATTTGGCAGGGCATTGGTATTTCCTCCATCTACGAAGGACTCGTCATTCATAAACAGTTCAATTTCTGGACCTGTAAGATCTTCGACTGCGTTTTCGTCGATTCCTCCAATTATCGTTTCAACATCAACACCTCCTTTATCTAAGACTCCATTTTCGGCGTACAAACTGATTTTCGCATTTCCTAAGGCTATTTTTATATCTTTTGGCACAACAAACTCTAAGTCGAACAAGCCATTTGCTACTTCTGCCGCGCCTCTAAAAATTCGACTGTCCTGCACGTCAAAAGTCATAACAACACCATAACCATCATTGTCTAAAGTAGTTTTGTCTATGGGCTTATCAAAAACTGAAGCAGAAACTTTTCCATTATAACTTGTCAAAGTATTTCCAGAAATATCTGTTACTTTTCCTGATAGTTTAATTTTTGACAAAGCTTTTAAAGCTGCTCTTTCTACAGTTACATCAACATCATTTATATGTGTTAATTTAATCTCTGGCTTGGTTGTTTTAAGCTTCATGGCAGGATCTCCAAAAGAAAAGATAAAATAATGCTGTCCACTTGAAGAAGGAACTTCATTCTTCGTATGCATCAAAGCTTCAGCAATAGAATAATCTTCATTGTTAAATTCAAGCATTTTTTTTATCAAAACCTTATTAAAAGACCTTCCAAAACTAATAAACACCTCACGTGTTGTAGAAATCAAACTACCTGCACCTCCGGTTGGGTGTAGCATAATTTCTTCTCCAGCTGCCAAAGCTGTTTTGTTTAAATGGTCAAATCTTGAAAAATCGCAGGTTACAGTAATAATTAGCGGCAACCTTTTTGCATTTTGCCAAGATTTGATATCTTCAACACGAAGTAATCTTTCTCCGGCCCATCCTATTTCACCTCCATGACCAAAATAATCAATGACCAAACTTCCTTTTTCAACCGCATTCGACATACCTAAATTCATATCTGGGTAGAAATCTCCTCCAGAAGATTTTACCTGTTTGAAAGAATCTGCATATAACTTTTTAATATTATAATGCGGTTTATTTGCCTTGATATCATCGGCAATATTTTCCATTTCTTGTTGTAAAACGGCTTCAGAAGCATTTCCTAAATCATCAGCAACAAGCGTTATTTCATTTCTCCAATCACCATAAGCCTCAGCACTGTAATAGGTTAATATTTTATCGACAACCGTTTTGGCCTGACTTACATTTTCCACAAGAATTCTTCCTGTAGCCACATCTTGTTTATCGCTAGACGACATCAAACCTTCGGTGTCATCCATAAAACCATAATAATCATCTGTTACATAAGAATATACCAAACTAAAACTTCTATACGATTCAAAGGCAGGAACAATATTTTCGTTTTTCTCTAAAATATTTTTAAAATCAAAAGAAGCATTTCCAAAAAGACACAGATATTTGATACGTGTTGCCTCACTCGTAGCATTTGTATATAAATGTTTTACAAAATCTCTTATAGAGGTGATATCTGCTGAACCTGAACCAAATTCGTTGTAAATTTTATCCAAGGTAACAACAACAGAGGTGAGTCCGTTATTTGTATGATGATCGGCCAAACGTTGGGCCTGACTTTTTAATTCATTATTAGTTACCAATACATATTGAATATCTTTTAAGGCATGCAAATTCTGATTTTCTATAGGACCATTCCCTACCGCTGCCGGCGTATAATAATCACTATTCGAAACAACTCTATATTCTTTTAACTCACCAGACGCTCCTTTAAAAACAAAATTGCTTGAACTAGGATCGCTATTGGCAACCAACTTTGGTTCTAAATGATTGGTCACATCCCATAATTGATGAATATTTGAAGCATTAGTAACGGTATATTGTAATATTCGAGCCGCTTCTTTGGATAAAAAATTTCGAAAAGAAAATTGCTTTCCACCCGCTATTAAATGTTTATCTCCAATAAGCTCAATATAATCTAAATAAGACGCAGCTGAAACATCTCCATTAACATCGTAGCTAATATTTACATTGATTTCATCTGAATTAACTAATACATTGCTTTCCACAATTTCATCATCTGCTTGTACAAATGAATTGGAACTTATGGCTAAAAAATTTATTGAAAAATCATTCGCTCCATTTACTTGAATCGTTTGGCTAGTGGCTACAGAAGACTCTGCCATAGATCGAACCCTAACTTTTACTTCTTTACTCTGATCTACATTTTCAAAATCAAAAGAATAATTATGTGACAATTCAGATCCTCTAAATACATCACCAAACCATTGTTGACCTACCTCATATATATTATCTGTTTCTTCTTCAAAAAAGACATAATCTTTGAATGTGCTTACAAAATCTGTTGCTCCAGCTGTAATTGGTGTTTCATTTGCAATTCGCTTTCCCGCTCCACTATCTACAGAAATAAAATAATACGATTTTTCAGAGTAGATATTCATTCTATGTTTTATAGAAGCCTCAGTGCTCGTATCCCAATCATTCGGACCTTCGGCATAAAACAAAGCAAAATCATTCGAATTAAAAACACCATCCGATGCTCCTTCTACATACAAGGCGTTTTCTTGTAAATCGTCATATCTAAATTCACTATTTAAATTAGGCAACAAGCTGCCTCCATTTCCAAAAACGCGAATGTTTTTTGGATCCAAACCAGAGGTATTAATTCCCAAACTGTTTAAAAAATTAGTGTCAATTTTATAAACTCCGGTTTTATCTATAGAAATTTTATACCAAGTCCCGGTTGCTAAAACAGAATTTTCTACCAAAACAGCTGCCGATTTATTGCTCCTTGTTGCGTTGGCTTCTAATTGATAATTCAACACAAAAGATTCTACGATTTGAAGTAGTTCTCCTTTTTTAATTACCGGAATCATCGTAAGTGAAAGCAAATACGAATTCCCTACTTTATTGATCGATACTTTTTCTGATATATCTGTAGGAATTTTTGAAAGATCCATTTCTCCTAAATAAGCAGAAGGAACTGTTTTATAAACAACATTTGTAAATTCAAACGTTTTTAAAGTTCCTTGTGACACTTTGAAGGTTTGCATATAGGTCGGCAAACCATCTGCATTGATAGAATTCTCAAGAACAAAAGGAATTTTATATGTATTCCCGTTTCCTGTTTTTATTCCGGTTTCTGTATCCCAAGTCAGCTGAAACGATTTTGAAAGTTCTTTTTGACCGTAACAAAAAGAAGAAAAAACGCATAAAATTAATATCAAATATTTTTTCAAAAGGACAAATTTAAATTATAAATAGAGCTGCTTTTTTATTCGCTCCGCAAGATACCAATATAATAAAGAAATAAAGAATTCGTTATATTATTTCTAAGAATCATCACTAAATTAATAGTTCATGTATTTTAAAATTAAAATATTGCAAAAACACATAAATATTGTAAATTGCGTCCTGAATAAACCCCGATATCAGCATTTTTTACTTATGATAAACTATTTCAAATTTTTTGTTCTTATTTTAACAATCTCAGTGTTTACAAGCTGTGAGCAATTATCAAAATTAAGTAATTCTGGAAATTCTGGCAATACATCTACTTTAACAGGTTGGAAGTTTAACGACGCTGAGTACGGCGGTTTTGGTATCAATAAAAATTACAAAGGTCAAAAAGCTCCTTATGGGATGGTCCTTATTGAAGGAGGTACATTTACCATGGGTAGTGTACAGGACGATATCATGGCAGATTGGAACACCACGCCAACAAGAATGCAAGTACGTTCATTTTATATGGATGAAGCAGAAGTTTCTAACTCAGAATATTTATTTTACTTACAATGGTTGGAAAGAGTTTTCCCTCCTAGAAATGAAGATTACACCAATATCTATGAATCTGCTATTCCTGACACTTTGGTTTGGAGAAATGCTTTAGGTAGTAATGAATCTTTAAGTGAAACTTATTTGCGTCATCCTGCTTATGCAAACTACCCTGTAGTTGGAGTTAGTTGGATTCAAGCGAATGATTATTGCGAATGGAGAACCGACCGAGTAAATCAAAAAATGTTAATGGATTTAGGCGTGCTTAAAGGCCGTGATGAAATAGATGAAATTGGAAAAGACCACTTCAGCACTGAAACTTATTATGCAAATCCTAAACTTTTATTTAGTGGTGACTCTACCGTTTATGGAAAAGGATTGCCAAGTTTTAAACGTGCAGATTTAAAGAAAGACAGTATTGAAGACACAAAAGTATTTAAAGGAAGACATGTAAAACCTCATGACGGGATTTTATATCCTGACTTTAGACTTCCTACTGAAGCAGAATGGGAATACGCTGCCAAAGCACTTATTGAAAACAGAGAATACAATAGTTTAAGAGGAAGAAAAAAATATCCTTGGAATGGTAGATATACAAGAAGTAAAAGTGCTGCTACTAAAGGCGACCAATTGGCTAACTTTAAACAAGGAAAAGGAGATTATAGTGGTTTAGCAGGTTGGACAAATGACGGAGCAGACATTACCAATGAAATCAAATCGTATCCACCCAATGCTTTTGGATTGTATGATATGGCAGGAAATGTAGCTGAATGGGTGTATGATGTTTACCGACCTATTATAGATACTAAAATGAACGACTTTAACTATGTTAGAGGAAATATATTCTACAAAAAATTAATAGACGAAGATGGTAAAGTAAGTATTGCCAATTATTCTGATGTTGTTTACGACACTTTACCAAACGGAAAACTTATTCCTCGTGATATTCCTGGTAGAATTATGTATGTTCCTATTACTGAAAAGGATGTTCAACTAAGAACCAACTACAACAAATCTGACAACTCAAGTGTCAATGATGGTGATTTGATCAATTCAAGGTATTACAACAAAGACATTAGAGATTTAGCTGTAAAACCTAGAATGTACAATTCTCCTTTATCGCCAAAATCAACATTCGATTACGATGCGGGAGATTTTGTTACAAAATATGATGACAAACCAAGAACCACTTTAATTGGAGACAGAACAAGAGTTTATAAAGGGGGGTCCTGGAGAGACAGAGAGTTTTGGTTAGACCCAGCTCAAAGAAAATATTTGCCAGAATACATGTCTACAGATTTTATCGGATTTAGATGTGCCTTAGACAAGGTTGGAAATATGAACAATGGTAAAAAAACACCTTTTAACAAATAAGATTTTACTTACTTTGTAATTATATTCAAACCTCACTAAATTTTAGTGAGGTTTTTAGTTCCTAAACTTAGCACAAATGACAATAGCTCAAATTCACGAATTATTTTTATCCAGTACTGGTGTAAGTACCGATACAAGAAACATTAAAAATAAAAGTCTTTTTTTTGCTTTAAAAGGCGAAAATTTTAATGGAAATACTTTTGCGACTAATGCCATAGAACAAGGTGCTAATTATGCTATTGTAGATGAAGCATTGGCTGTAAAAAACAACCAATGTATTTTGGTTGATGATGTTTTAAAAACCTTGCAAAATTTAGCGAACTATCATAGAACCTATTTAAACTTGCCAATTATTGCATTAACGGGAAGTAACGGTAAAACGACCACCAAAGAATTGATTCATGCTGTGCTACGAAAAAAATTCAATACCGTTGCTACTAAAGGAAACCTCAACAATCATATTGGTGTTCCCTTGACTTTATTAAGCATGGACAAAACAACGGAAATTGGTATTGTTGAAATGGGCGCCAATCACCTAAAAGAAATTGAATTGTTAGCCAGTATTGCGGCACCTAATTATGGCTATATCACCAATTTTGGAAAAGCCCACCTGGAAGGATTTGGGGGAATTGAAGGCGTGATCAAAGGAAAAACAGAACTGTATAAATACTTAGAAAAACACCAAGGAAAAGTATTTGTAAATACAGCCGATACTTTACAAATTCAGCATAGTCAAAATATAGAAAATATTCCTTTTACAACCTCTGTCCAACTAAAAAGCAGTCGTCCTTTTGTATCACTTTCTTATGATCATGAACAAATACAAACAAATCTTATTGGTAGTTACAACTTTGCCAATATAGTTGCAGCGATTACAATTGGCGCCTATTTTTCTGTTTCAAAAACAGATATCATAAATGCTTTGGAAAGCTATACACCAACCAATAACAGATCGCAAATACTAAAAAAGGGAGAACATAATATTATTCTTGACGCCTACAATGCGAATCCTAGTAGCATGAAAGTAGCTTTAGAAAATTTTAACGGCCTACAAGACAAACACAAAACCTTAGTACTTGGTGATATGTTTGAACTTGGAGAAACAAGTTTGGAAGAGCATCAAGCAATTGTACAACTTACCGAATCCTTCCATTTCGACGCTGTTTATTTTGTTGGAGAAAATTTCGCAAAAACAAAAACCTCAAAAGCTGTACAATTTACATCCTTTGAGGCTTTTAAAAATTCTTTTAAAGCAACGACTCCTTCAACCTATTTGATAAAAGGTTCTAGAGGTATGGCTTTGGAAAGAACGTTAGATTTATTTGATTAAATTCTTTTTATGATATTCTATCAAATTGTTTATTGGTCGTTGAATGACTCCTGTAATTTTTAAATCATGTTTCGCGGCAACCTTTTCTAAAATATCCGAAAAATAATGTGCTATAGATCCTATAAAATAAATGGGTGTCGACTTGTCCTTATTGTACGGCAAAACTCTTGCTTTAAAAAAGGCATCAAAACCATCTTCCATTAAATCTAACACATAAGGATCTTCCTTAAACTGAAACATAAAACTTGCAAAATCTGCCAAATATGTATTCGGGTTTGGTTGACGGTACAAATTGAATTTTACGTGATCTGGCTCTAAATTATAAGCCTTTTCAAATTCCTTTGCAATATAATCTGGCATAACTTTGTAAAAATAATTTCTTAGCAAACGCTTTCCAAAATAATTCCCACTGGCCTCGTCCATCACAATATACCCTAATGAAACTGAGTTAGAAACAATTGTTTCACCATCAAAATAGCTACTATTAGATCCCGTTCCTAAAATACACACAATGGCAGGTTCAGTACCCGTAGCTGCATAAACTGCTGCCAAAGTATCTTCTCCTACAACAACCTCTGCATTTGGAAAAATTTCTTCAAAAAGATCTTTTAATATTTTTGTAGCCACCACTGTTCCACAGCCTGCTCCATAAAAAAATATCTGACTTACCTTATCTGAATTGTTAGAGAATTGCGGTTCTGCTAAAATTCTTTCTCTTAGCACTTCTACAGCAACAACAGCAGGATTCAAACCTCCAGTTCTAACTTTAAATAATTGTTCTTTAGTTTCTCCATCTAAAGCAATCCAATCTGCTTTAGTTGACCCTCCATCTGCTATTAATATCATAAGTCTCGTTTATTTTAAAACTCAAATATATCAACTCAAAACTAGATAAACAATAACTATTGAAACTATATCGATTTCGCAAACTCAAATTAATTTTATTCCACCTAAAACTAGAGCAATCAACTATAAACAAAGGCTATACGTGTATTTTTTACATTTAAAAACTTATTGAATTTTCAATACAAAACAGAGTACCAAGCAAGTTCCATACAGAAGGAGAAGCACTAGAAAATCATTTGCCTTTTATGCCTGAACTAGTTGCACCTTTACGAGGAAGTCTGCTTACTACTAACAGTACAGAAATAGAATGGTCTTGCAGTGATTTAGATAATGACGTGTTGACCTATACGGTTTATTTAGGAACCAATGAATCTCCTGAAAAGGTAGCTACGGTAAACAGTACTAGTTATACAACAAACCTGTTGTCCAAAACAAATTATTATTGGCGGGTAGATGCTACAGATGCTCACAACAACAAAACAGTAGGACAGATATGGTCTTTTCAAACCGAGTAATTTTAACACAATAACAGTACAGAAACCATAGCATAAAGCATGTGGGGTCTCATTAAATTTACATAAATTTGTTGTTACGATTTAAAATAAGAGTACGTGCTAAATTTATTCAAAAAAAAGACCCCTATTTCGGAAGTGTTTCCTATCGATTTTGTTGATATTCATTCACACCTATTACCAGGCATTGATGATGGAGCTAAAACTATTGAAGACTCCATAAGTCTCATTTCTAAAATGGAAGAATATGGAATTCGAAAATTTGTAACCACTCCACATGTACTAGGAAGCGTTTGGCCGAATAGTTCAGATACCATTTTGGACAAATTGGATTTAGTCCAAGAAGAGTTGGAAAAAAGAAATATGTCGCATATACAAATAGACGCAGCAGCGGAATATATGCTGGATGAACAATTCTGTGAACTCTTAAAGAAAAGAGACCTTTTAACAATTAGAGAAGATTCTTTATTGGTTGAAATGTCTTATTTCAATGCTCCCGTAAATCTATTCGAAATTCTTTTTGACATACAATTAGCAGGCTACAATCCAATATTAGCACATCCTGAACGTTATAATTTTTATCACAAAAAATTCGATGTGTATGAAAAATTAAAAAATGCAGGCTGTCGTTTTCAATTAAATATTTTGTCGTTAACTGGCTATTATGGTGACCATGTAAAAAAGGCAGCTGAAAAATTAATCGAGCTAAATATGATTGATTTTGTGGGTACAGACACACACCATCATAAACATTTAGAGGCCATGAATAATTTAGGTACGAAAAAAATATTAAAACAATTGCAACCTCTTTTAAAAAACAACCAATTATTCGTCTAAGACGGATATTGGTTGTTTTTCTTTATCATCTTCCTTTTGCAAAATTTGAATAGACAAATCTTGATTGTATTTCATTAGATAAACAGACTTGTTAGAAGTTGGTCCGCTAAAGCTATTTTGTTCATAAAAATAGGTCTCCCCAATTCTAGTCGATTTCCCTTGATTAAAGCTCTTGTGAATGTCTAAATCTTCATCTGCTAGCATTCTAGTCAAAATATCATACACCACATCAAAGCCCTTAATAGCGTGCTCTGTTGGATATGTATAATTTTTTTCTTGGTACTTTTCATAAAATCGTTTAGACTTAGGTAAAGAATCATTTAAAACACCACCACTTGCGTAGGTAAAATTCATTTTAGCCAACACATTATTATCTACACGATCAAAGTTTTTATTCTTTTCAAAAGCGAATAATTTTACGGCTGCTTCATTTGGTAAGGATTTCAAGTTATTGACCACATCTGCAGTAACAACAGTATTATTCGTTGCCAAAATTACCCAATTCACACCCAAGGTATCTACAGCGGCCACAAAACGTTCCTTTTCTAAATAATTATTCTCTGGCTGTAGCAATACGACTTTCACACTATCAGGAACTGATAATTGTTTTTTTATTCTTAACATTTTAATTTTCGACGACACACTTCTATCCCCTACAATTAAAACATGTTCAGACGTATGACTGGCATTAAAATGATCTAGAACCACCTTTTCAAAAACAGCTCTTTCAGTAGCCGTTTTAATAACATTTGATTTTTTAAATGCTTTTTGTTTGGACGAATAAAAAGGATAAACAACAGGAATGTCCTTTAACTCACTTGCCACAAAATCTACATTTTTATTGTAAACCGGACCAAAAACTACATCTACATCCTCCAATGCTTTTGCCTCAAAAAGATCTAATAAACAATCTTTATCGTTATCCGTATCGTAAGCATTGTAACGAATAGCAGCCCCTTGTTCTTTTAAAGAATCAATTGCCATTTCCGCTCCTAAATAAAAATCGGTTACTATATTTTCCAAATTTCCTTTTGATGAAAAAAGCAATTCCTTTCTTAAGGTATCATTTTTCATAAATTTAAAAGGCAATAAAAAAGCAACATCAATAGGTTCTTTAAAAACTATCGTGTCCTTAAATAGTGTTGTTGTTTCTACCAAACTATCCTTTACTACAGCAGAAAGCTCAGGATCTTCTTTAATTTTTTCTCTAATTTTTATGACAGCCCCCAATTTTAAACCTTCCTTTAAAAAAGGATTTAGCGCCAATAAATCCAATTTGCTTACTTTGTAAAAATGTGTCAAACTATAAAAAGTATCATCCTTTACAACCGTATGCAAGTCATAATTCAATGCCCACTTTGCTAATTCTTTCTTTCTTAGTTCTTCTGGTGATACTATTTTATTATTCGGAATTTCTAATACCATCCCTATTTTTAGTCCATCAACTCTAATTTGTGGATTGGCACCTGTCAAAGCTTCTTTAGAAACCTTGTACTTTTTAGAAATTCCAAACAAGGTTTCTTTGGGTTGCACTATATGATTTTGAGAAGCCGTTATCAATACCTGTGCAGGTTCTGTATAATTGACATTGGGAATTAAAATAACCGTATTTTCTTTCGGTCTTCTTTTTAAATCAGGATTCAAATTGTAAATATCTTTCGATTTCAAATCGTAGCGTTTCGCTATTTTACGAACACTTTCTCCTTTTTTAATTTTATAAGTAATGTACTTTTTTTGCTGTGCGTTCGCAGAAAACACAGTGAATATTAGCAAACAACATACGATAAATATACTTCTCATCCTTTTATTTATTTTACACACAATAACCATTCTAATAAAAACAAAAGGTTTCTATAGGAATGGTTATTCTATTCAATTACCAAAATTGTACCACTTTCTAAAGTGATTATTCCCACTCAATTGTTGCAGGTGGTTTTGAACTGATATCATAAACAACGCGGTTAACACCTTTTACGTTGTTTATAATTTTATTTGATGTTTCTTGCAAGAATTTATATGGCAAATCTACCCAATCAGCCGTCATTCCATCCGTAGACTCAACCGCTCTTAAAGCAACCACTTTTTCATAGGTTCTTTCGTCACCCATTACTCCAACAGAATTTACAGGTAACAACATAGCTCCAGCTTGCCAAACTTTATCATACAATCCCCAAGCTTTCAAACCATTAATAAAAACAGCGTCAACTTCTTGTAATATTCTTACTTTTTCTGCGGTAATATCTCCTAAAATACGAATCCCCATTCCCGGTCCAGGAAAAGGATGTCTTCCTAACAATTCAGGATCAATTCCCATAGATTTTCCAACTCTACGTACTTCATCTTTAAAAATCATGCGCAAAGGCTCCACAATTTTTAATTTCATAAAATCAGGTAATCCCCCCACATTGTGGTGCGATTTAATAGTTGCTGATGGACCTCCATTAGCAGATACTGATTCAATTACATCAGGATATATTGTTCCTTGCGCCAACCATTTTACATCTGTAAGTTTGTGAGATTCGTCATCAAACACATCAATAAAACAACCACCAATAATTTTTCTTTTCTTTTCTGGGTCCGCTTCTCCTGCCAAAGCCGTTAAAAACCTGTCAGAAGCATCTACTCCTTTTACGTTCAATCCCATTCCTTCGTATTGTTTCAATACGCTCTCAAATTCGTTTTTACGTAAAAGTCCGTTGTTTACAAAAATACAATGTAAATTTTTCCCTATGGCTTTGTCTAATAAAACAGCAGCCACAGTAGAATCTACTCCACCAGACAATCCTAAAACAACTTTATCATTACCTACTTTCGCTTTCAAAGCCGCCACTGTAGTCTCTACAAAACTATCAGGTGTCCAATCTTGCGCTACATCTGCAATATTCACCAAAAAGTTTTTCAACAAAGTCAAACCATCCGTCGAATGGTAAACTTCAGGATGAAATTGAATTGCATACGTCTCTTCTCCTTCAATTCTATACGCTGCATTTTCTACATCATGTGTACTTGCAATTTTTGTATAGTTCTCAGGCAGACTTAAAATCGTATCAGAATGACTCATCCAAACTTGACTATCTTTTTCAATCCCATCAAATAAATGACTGGCATGATCTACAAAAGATAAATTTGCACGTCCATATTCACGTGTTTTTGAGGCTCCTACTTTTCCACCAAAAAAGTGCGCTAAGTATTGTGCACCATAACAAACGCCTAACAAAGGTTTTTTCCCTTTAATTTTAGACAAGTCTGGTTTTGGAGCATCTTCGCCTCTCACTGAATGAGGACTTCCCGAAAGAATTACCGCTTTATAATCATCTACATCAACTTTTAAGCTGTTGTAAGGGTGTATTTCGCAATAGATGTTGAGTTCTCTAACTCTACGTGCAATAAGTTGCGTGAATTGCGATCCGAAATCTAGAATAAGTACTTTTTGTTGCATGCGCAAAAATAAAACTTAATTTAGAAACCTAGCGCCTAATATTTAATTTTTTAATAGAAATTTGGGCGTTCCCTAAAGGTCAGGCTTTCCGCTAAATCTTTTCAGCTTGGCACACCTCAACAAGCTCAGTCAACCAAGCAAAAAAGGATACCGCTGCAATCCTTAACGCAAAAAAAAAGAGACAAACTTTTAATTCACCTCTTTTATATATTATGCTTGTCCCGTAGGTCCAAAATTCATTGGAATTGGTGGGTTTTCAGGTTCATTTATTTTCCCATTGGCATTTTCAAAACGCTTAACGTTATCCGCCAATGCTTTGGCCAATCGCTTGGCATGCTCTGGTGTTAAAATAATTCTCGATTTTACTTTTGCCTTAGGTGTTCCTGGCATCACATTAATAAAATCAACAATAAATTCTGATACAGAATGATTGATTATCGCTAAATTGGAATAGGTTCCTTCGGCAATGGTCTCATCCAATTCTATATTCAATTGACCATCTTTATTTTGTTCTTCGTTCATTCGATAAATATAAATAATTTGTAGCAAAAAAAAAGATTGGTTCACAAAATTTGTGAACCAATCTTCCTATTAAATATCGTCTTTAAACTTTCGTTTTAAGAACCAAACTTTTACAAGTTTTCTTCTATCTCCTCTTTCGGTCCAACAATAATATTGTTGTAACTTCTCATTCCTGTACCTGCTGGAATTCTCTTACCAACAATTACATTTTCTTTCAATCCTTCAAGAGTATCAACTTTACCGCTTACCGCAGCTTCATTTAATACTTTTGTAGTTTCCTGGAACGATGCAGCCGAAATAAATGACTTCGTTTGAAGTGAAGCTCTTGTAATACCTTGTAAAATTTGCTCAGCCGTTGCTGGTCTAGCATCTCTTGCAGTAACAAGTTCTTTATCTTCTCTGCGCAACAATGAGTTCTCATCTCTTAATTTACGAGCTGTAATAATTTGACCAGATTTCAATTCATCAGAACCTCCAACCTCTTCAACTACTTTCATACCGTAAATTGCGTCATTTTGCTCAATAAAGTCATTTTTATGAACCAATGCATTCTCTAAGAATAAAGTATCTCCAGAGTCCATAATTCTAACTTTACGCATCATTTGACGAACAACAACCTCAAAATGCTTGTCATTAATTCTTACCCCTTGTAAACGGTATACCTCTTGAATTTCATTGACCAAGTACTCTTGTACTTTAGATGGTCCTTGAATTTTTAAGATATCGTTTGGTGTAACAGCTCCATCAGACAATGGCATACCTGCTTTGATAAAATCGTTTTCTTGAACTAAGATTTGATTAGAAAGTTTTACTAAATACTTTTTAATATCTCCTAATTTAGACTCAACGATAATTTCACGGTTACCACGTTTAATTTTACCAAAAGAAACAACACCATCCGTTTCAGCTACAACAGCTGGATTAGAAGGGTTACGTGCTTCAAACAATTCTGTTACACGTGGCAAACCTCCTGTAATATCCCCTGCTTTACCCGACTTACGTGGAATCTTAACTAAGACTTTACCTGATTCTATTTCTTCACCATCATCAATCATTAAGTGAGATCCTAATGGTAAACTGTACGAACGTAAAGCTTCTCCATCTTTTCCTTCAATAATCAATGCAGGAATAATTTTCTTATTCTTAGATTCTGTAATTACTTTCTCTTGGAATCCTGTTTGCTCATCAATTTCTACAGCAAAGTTGATTCCTTTTTGAACATTGTCAAAAACAATCTTACCTGCAAATTCAGAAACGATGGTACCATTAAAGGCATCCCATTGACAAACTACTTCTCCTTTTTTAATTTTCTTCTTTCCTTTAATAAAGACATGAGAACCATAAGGAATGTTGTTTGTACTTAATACCAATCCAGTTACTTCATCAATAACTTTAATTTCAGAAGTTCTAGAAATTACGATATCAACTTTGTTTCCTTGAGCATCTTCTCCTTCAACAGTATTTAAATCTTCAATTTCAACTTTACCACCAAACTTAGCGATCAATTTGTTATCTTCAGAAATATTACCCGCTACCCCACCAACGTGGAATGTTCTTAATGTTAACTGTGTACCAGGCTCTCCAATTGACTGTGCTGCAATAACACCAACAGATTCACCTCTTTGTACCATGGTACGAGTTGATAAACTCTGACCATAACAACTAGCACAAATTCCTCTTGTAGCCTCACATGTTAATGGAGAACGTACTTCAACTGTATCTACACCAGCATCTTGAATTATTTTTGCTAATTCATCTGTAATTAACTGTGAAGCTCCTAAAAGAACTTCTTTCGTTAATGGATGGTATACATCATGCAATGTAAAACGACCAACGATTCTTTCCTCTAAAGATTCAACAATCTCATCGTTCTTTTTCAATGGAGCAACTTCTAAACCTCTTAAAGTTCCACAGTCTTCTTCATTAACAATTACATCTTGTGCAACATCTACCAAACGACGTGTTAGGTATCCTGCATCGGCCGTTTTCAAAGCCGTATCTGCAAGTCCTTTACGTGCACCGTGTGTAGAGATAAAGTATTCCAAAATTGATAAACCTTCCTTAAAGTTCGAAAGAATTGGATTTTCAATAATTTCCCCTCCAGATGCAGTAGACTTCTTAGGCTTCGCCATCAATCCACGCATACCTGTTAACTGACGAATTTGCTCTTTCGATCCACGCGCTCCAGAATCAAGCATCATATATACTGAGTTAAATCCTTGTTGATCTTCACGCAAACGTTTCATAGACAATTCTGTCAAACGGTTGTTTGTTGATCCCCAAATATCAATAACCTGGTTGTAACGCTCTTTGTTTGTTAACATACCCATGTTGTAGTTAGACATGATGATGTCAACTTCAGCATTTGCAGCATCAATCATTCCTTGCTTTTCAGCAGGTATAATGATATCTCCTAAACTAAATGACAAACCACCACGGAATGCAAACATGAATCCCATTGTTTTAATATCATCCAAGAATTTACCTGTTGTAGGAATATCTGTTGCTTTTAAAATAGCACCAATAATATCTCTCAAGTTTTTCTTAGTCAATACTTCATTGATATATCCAGCTTTGGCAGGAACAACTTCATTAATCAATACTCTACCTACAGTAGTTTTGATTATTCTAGTTACTTGTTCTCCATTTTCGTCAATATCTTGTGTTCTTACTTTAATTCCAGCATTCAAATCTACCGCCTCTTCATTGTAAGCAATATTTACTTCTTCTGGAGAATAGAATGTCAATCCTTCACCTTTAATTGGCACTTCAGGAGTTGAAATTCTTTCTTTCGTCATATAGTACAATCCAAGTACCATATCCTGAGAAGGAACTGTTACTGGCGCACCATTGGCTGGATTCAAAATATTGTGTGATGCTAATAATAACATCTGAGCTTCTAAAATAGCTTCAGGTCCTAATGGCAAGTGAACCGCCATTTGATCCCCATCAAAATCGGCATTAAAGGCCGCACAAGCTAATGGGTGCAATTGAATTGCTTTACCTTCAATTAATTTAGGTTGGAAAGCTTGGATTCCCAAACGGTGCAACGTAGGTGCACGGTTTAGCAATACAGGATGTCCTTTTAAAACATTCTCCAAAATATCCCAAACAACTGGCTCTTTTTTATCTATAATTTTCTTTGCAGATTTTACAGTCTTAACAATTCCTCTTTCAATCAACTTACGAATGATAAAAGGTTTGTACAATTCTGCTGCCATTTCTTTTGGCAATCCACATTCTGACAATTTCATTTCTGGTCCAACAACAATTACAGAACGTGCAGAATAATCAACACGTTTCCCCAATAAGTTTTGACGGAAACGACCTTGCTTCCCTTTTAATGAATCTGATAAAGATTTCAAAGGTCTATTAGATTCAGTTTTTACTGCTGAAGCTTTACGTGTATTGTCAAACAATGAATCTACAGATTCTTGTAACATACGTTTTTCATTACGTAAAATAACTTCAGGAGCTTGAATTTCCATCAATCGTTTCAAACGATTGTTACGGATAATTACTCTACGGTACAAATCATTTAAATCTGAAGTCGCAAAACGACCACCATCTAATGGCACCAATGGACGCAATTCTGGTGGTATCACTGGAATTGCTTTTAAAATCATCCAAGCAGGACTGTTCTCTCTATTTTTTGTAGAATCTCTGAACGCTTCAACAACATTCAAACGTTTTAAGGCTTCTGTTTTACGTTGCTTAGAAGTTTCTGTATTAGCTTTATGACGTAATTCATAAGACAATGAATCTAAATCAATACGGTCTAATAAATCAATCAAACACTCAGCACCCATCTTAGCGATGAATTTGTTAGGGTCTGAATCTTCTAAATAACGATTTTCTTGAGGAATCGTTTCTAAAATATCTAAGTACTCTTCTTCCGTTAAGAAGTCCATTTTAGACAATGGAGTACCATCTAAATTAGAAGCAATACCCGGCTGAATTACGACATAACGTTCGTAATAAATAATCATGTCTAATTTTTTAGATGGCAAACCTAAAAGGTATCCCATTTTATTAGGCAATGATCTAAAGTACCAGATATGCGCAATTGGCACTACCAAATTGATATGTCCAACTCGATCTCTACGTACTTTTTTCTCCGTTACTTCAACACCACAACGGTCACAAACGATTCCTTTATAACGGATTCTTTTGTATTTTCCACAAGCACATTCAAAATCCTTGATAGGACCAAAAATACGCTCACAAAACAAACCATCTCTTTCTGGTTTATGCGTACGGTAATTAATTGTTTCTGGTTTTAACACTTCTCCTTTAGAAATATCTAAGATAGATTCTGGAGAGGCTAAACCGATAGAAATTTTACTGAATTTCTTAACAGTGTATTTATCTTCTTTTCTTGCCATGGTATATAATGGATTCGAATTTAAATGTAAATTTTTAATATGCCTATTTCAACTAAGCTTGTAAAATGGCGAAGTACCGAAATACTTCGCCTTTAAACTTTAGTCTTCTAATCTTACGTCTAATCCTAAACCTTTCAGTTCGTGCATTAATACGTTGAATGATTCTGGTAAACCTGGTTCCGGCATTTGCTCTCCCTTAACGATTGCCTCGTAAGTTTTCGCTCTTCCCATTACATCATCAGATTTTACAGTTAAGATTTCTCTTAGGATACTAGAAGCACCATAGGCCTCTAATGCCCATACCTCCATTTCTCCGAAACGTTGACCACCAAACTGAGCTTTACCTCCAAGTGGTTGTTGCGTAATCAATGAGTATGGTCCAATAGAACGTGCATGCATTTTATCTTCAATCATATGCCCTAGCTTAATCATATAAATGATTCCCACTGTTGCTGGTTGATCAAAACGCATTCCTGTTCCACCATCATATAAGTAAGTATGTCCAAATCTTGGTACACCTGCCTCGTCTGTTAAAGCATTGATTTGATCCAATGAAGCACCATCAAAGATAGGTGTTGCATAAGTTTGACCTAGTTTTTGACCAGCCCATCCTAATACAGTTTCATAAATCTGACCAATATTCATACGAGAAGGTACCCCTAGTGGATTCAATACAATATCTACTGGTGTTCCATCTTCTAAGAATGGCATATCTTCAGCTCTTACAATACGTGCAACAATACCCTTGTTTCCGTGACGTCCCGCCATTTTATCACCAACTTTCAACTTACGTTTTTTAGCAACATAAATTTTAGCCAATTTCAAAATACCTGCAGGCAATTCATCTCCAACAGTAATCGTAAACTTGTTACGTCTTAATGCACCTTGTAAATCACTTACTTTGATTTTATAGTTGTGAATTAATTCACCAATCAAAATATTTAAATCATCATCCGTTGTCCAAGATCCTTTTGTTAAATGTGTATAATCATTAACTGAGTTTAACATTTTTAAGGTGAATTTTTTTCCTTTAGGGAATACATCTTCACCAAGATCATTTTGAACACCTTGAGAAGTTTTTCCTGTTACTAAGTTGAATAATTTTTCAATCAATTCATCTTTTAAACTTTCAAACTTCACTGCAAAATCATTCTCAAGTTTCGCAATTTCTTCTTTATCACGAGTTCTTTTAGATTTATCTTTTACAGCTCTTTGGAATAATTTTTTATCAATTACAACACCTCTTAATGATGGAGAAGCTTTTAAAGATGCATCTTTTACATCACCAGCTTTATCGCCAAAAATAGCACGCAATAATTTTTCTTCCGGCGTAGGATCAGATTCTCCTTTTGGTGTAATTTTACCAATAAGAATATCTCCAGGTTTTACCTCTGCACCTACACGAATCATTCCGTTTTCATCTAAATCTTTTGTAGCTTCTTCTGAAACATTAGGGATATCATTTGTCAACTCTTCGTTTCCTAATTTCGTATCTCTAACGTCTAATGAATATTCATCAATATGAATAGATGTAAAAATATCTTCTCTAACTACTCTTTCAGAAATTACAATCGCATCCTCAAAGTTATACCCTTTCCAAGGCATAAAGGCTACTTTCATATTTCTACCTAAGGCCAATTCACCTTTTTGAGTAGCATATCCTTCACAAAGAACTTGTCCTTCTTCAACTCTATCCCCTTGCTTTACAATAGGTTTCAAGTTGATATTTGTTCCTTGATTGGTTTTTCTAAATTTAATTAAGTTGTAAGATTTCTCATCTACATCAAAACTAACCAAACGTTCTTCTTCAGTTCTGTCATATTTGATGGTAATTTTATTAGCATCAACATACTGAACGACTCCTGAACCTTCTGCATTAATTAAAATACGAGAATCTTTTGCAACTCTTCTTTCCAATCCAGTTCCTACAATAGGAGCTTCTGGACGTAATAATGGTACCGCTTGACGCATCATATTTGATCCCATCAAAGCACGGTTGGCATCATCATGTTCCAAGAAAGGAATTAAAGAAGCTGAAATCGAAGCAATCTGATTTGGAGATACATCCATATAGCTCAATGCTGTTGGATCAATTACCGGATAATCAGCCTCTTCTCTAGCAATAATTTTGTCTTGAACAAAACTACCATCAGGATTCAACTTTAAGTTAGATTGGGCAAACTTGTGGCCTTCCTCTTCTTCCGCACTTAAATAAATAGGTGCTTCTTCTTGATTTACAATACCATTAGTTACTTTTCTATAAGCAGTTTCAATAAAACCTAAGTGGTTTACTTTTGCATATACTGCTAAAGAAGAGATCAAACCAATATTTGGTCCCTCTGGTGTTTCAATCGGACATAAACGACCGTAATGTGTATAATGTACATCACGAACCTCAAATCCTGCTCTTTCTCTTGAAAGTCCACCAGGTCCTAAGGCAGATAATCTACGCTTATGAGTAATCTCTGCTAATGGATTCGTTTGATCCATAAATTGAGACAATTGGTTGGTTCCAAAGAACGAATTAATTACAGAAGACAAAGTCTTTGCATTAATAAGGTCAATAGGTGTAAATACCTCATTGTCACGAACATTCATTCTTTCACGAATTGTACGTGCCATTCTAGATAAACCTACGCCAAACTGACTAGCCAATTGCTCACCTACCGTTCTTACACGACGGTTAGACAAGTGATCAATATCATCAACTTCAGCTTTCGAGTTAATCAACTCGATCAAATACTTGATGATGGTAATGATATCATTTTTAGTTAAAACTTTCGCGTCTAAAGACTCATCCAGTTGTAACTTTTTATTCATTCTATAACGTCCTACTTCTCCTAAATTATAACGTTGTTCTGAGAAGAACAATTTGTCAATAATTCCACGAGCCGTTTCCTCATCAGGCGGTTCCGCATTACGAAGTTGACGGTAAATATGTTCAACAGCTTCTTTTTCAGAGTTTGTTGGATCTTTTTGTAAAGTATTGTGAATGATTGCATAATCTGCCATTTCATTCTCAACTTTGTGCAATAAAACAGTCTTAGCACCAGAATCGATAATTTCATCGATATGTTCTTTTTCAAGAATAATATCACGATCCAATACAATTTCGTTTCTTTCAATAGAGACAACTTCTCCAGTATCTTCATCAACGAAATCTTCATGCCATGTTTTTAAAACACGTGCCGCTAATTTGCGACCTAAAATTTTCTTTAAACCACTTTTAGAAACTTTTACTTCCTCAGCAAGGTCGAAAATTTCTAATATATCTTTATCTCTTTCAAATCCGATAGCACGGAATAAAGTAGTAACTGGTAATTTTTTCTTTCTATCAATATAAGCATACATTACTTGATTGATATCAGTTGCAAATTCTATCCAAGATCCTTTAAAAGGAATAACTCTTGCAGAGTATAACTTGGTTCCATTTGCGTGGAATGATTGTCCAAAAAATACACCAGGAGAACGGTGTAATTGAGACACAACAACTCTTTCTGCACCGTTAATAACGAAAGTACCAGAGTTTGTCATATAAGGAATTGTTCCTAAATAAACATCTTGTACAATTGTTTCGAAATCCTCATGTTCAGGATCGGTACAGTATAATTTTAATCGTGCTTTTAAAGGAACACTATGTGTTAACCCTCTTTCGATACACTCTTGAATTGAATATCTAGGTGGATCTACAAAGTAGTCTAGAAATTCTAATACAAAGTTGTTTCTTGTATCTGTAATTGGAAAATTGTCCATAAAGGTTTTGTATAAACCTTCATCACCTCGCTCGTCAGCTTTTGTTTTTAACTGGAAAAAATCTTGGAAAGATTTAATTTGGATATCCAAGAAGTCTGGATATTCCATTGCCAGTTTAGCCGATGCAAAGCTTATTCTTTCAGTACTATTTTTCGTTGCCAAAGGAGAAAAAATTTTAGTTAAAATTCTGTATTAAATAAAGAATAAAATATATATGCAAAAAATGGTTTAGGTCTAAAGGAGGATATCCTTAAGACCTAAACCTTAATTTAATAGTTGGTTGAAGTGCTTATTTAAGCTCTACTTCAGCTCCAGCTTCTTCTAAAGATTTTACAAGACCTTCAGCCTCATCTTTAGAGATTCCTTCTTTGATTGGTGCTGGTGCACTATCAACGATACCTTTAGCTTCTTTCAATCCTAAACCAGTTAATTCTTTAACTAATTTTACAACTGCTAATTTAGAACCACCTGCTGCTTTTAAGATTACGTCAAACTCAGTTTGCTCTTCTGCTGCATCTGCTCCTCCTGCTGCTGGTCCTGCTACTGCTACTGCTGCTGCAGCTGGCTCGATACCATACTCATCTTTTAATATTGCTGCTAATTCGTTTACTTCTTTTACTGTTAAGTTAACCAACTGCTCTGCGAAATCTTTTAATTCTGCCATTTTGTGAATTTTTAATGTGTAATATAATAATTTATTTGTGCGCTTATTCTATCTCTCTGATAACGTTTTAACGATACCTGAAAGTGTTTGACCTCCTGATTGTAATGCTGAAATAACATTTTTAGCAGGCGATTGTAACAATCCAATAATCTCTCCAAGAAGTTCTTCTTTAGATTTGATATTTACAAGGTTGTCTAATTGATCGTCCCCTAAATAGATAGACTCTTCAATATAAGCACCCTTTAAAACTGGTTTGTCAGATTTTTTTCTAAACTCTTTGATAATCTTCGCAGGAGCATTTCCTGTTTCAGATAATAAGATTGATGAATTTCCTTTTAAAATAGTAGGTAATTCTCCAAACTCTTTATCAGAGTTTTCCATTGCTTTAGCAAGCAATGTATTCTTTACTACTGCCAACTGAACATTCGCTTTAAAACAAGCTCTTCTTAAGTTAGAAGTTGCTTCTGCGTTTAAACCTGATATATCAGCTACATAGATAATGCTATTATCAGTTAATTGGGCAGTTAAATCTACGATTACTTGTGATTTTTCCTCTCTTGTCATAATTTCTGAGTTTTAACTTCCGATTAATTTGATTTGATATCTACAGCTAATCCAGCACTCATAGTACTAGACATGTAAGTACTTTTGATATACGTTCCTTTTGCAGCTGTTGGCTTTAATTTGATCAACGTTTGAATCAATTCGTTTGCATTTTCTGCTATTTTCTCAGCATCAAAAGATACTTTTCCGATAGCTGCATGAACAATTCCTGTTTTATCAACTTTAAAATCAATCTTACCTGCTTTCACCTCTTTTACAGCTTTAGCTACATCCATAGTAACTGTACCTGTTTTTGGGTTAGGCATTAATCCTCTTGGTCCTAATACACGTCCTAATGGTCCTAATTTCCCCATTACAGAAGGCATTGTAATAATTACATCAACATCTGTCCATCCAGACTTGATTTTTTGTAAATACTCATCTAATCCAACGTAGTCTGCACCTGCTTCAGTTGCTTCAGCCTCTTTGTCTGGAGTAACCAACGCCAATACTTTTACGTCTTTTCCTGTTCCGTGAGGTAATGTTACAACACCACGTACCATTTGATTTGCTTTTCTAGGATCTACTCCTAAACGAACAGCTAAGTCTACAGATGCGTCAAAGTTTACCGTAGTAATTTCTTTAACCAATGCAGACGCTTCATTCAAAGAATATACTTTAGAAGGGTCTATCTTAGCTTGAGCTTCTTTTTGCTTTTTTGTTAATTTTGCCATTTCTTAAGTTTATTGTGGAGCGTCTCCTTTCATTGTAATTCCCATAGAACGTGCAGTACCTGCAATCATTCTCATAGCTGACTCGACTGTAAATGCATTTAAATCTTGCATTTTGTCTTCCGCAATAGCTTTTGCTTGGTCCCAAGTAATACTTGCAACTTTTTTACGGTTAGGTTCTCCTGATCCTTTTTTAATTTTTGCTGCTTCTAAAATTTGAACAGCTGCTGGAGGAGTTTTGATCACAAAATCAAAAGACTTATCTTTATACACAGTAATTGCTACTGGTAAGACTTTCCCTTGTTTGTCTTGAGTTCTAGCATTAAATTGCTTACAGAACTCCATAATGTTAACTCCGGCAGCACCTAAAGCAGGACCTACTGGTGGAGACGGGTTTGCCGCTCCTCCACGAACTTGTAATTTTACTACTTTACTTACTTCTTTTGCCATTTTAAAACTTATTTACTTTACATATAGTGGAAGCCATCTGTAACAGTTCTTTTATTTTACAATTATGATATTTTATCAACTTGCATATAGCTCAATTCCAATGGTGTTTTTCTTCCAAAAATCTTCACCATTACCTCAAGCTTTCTTTTTTCTTCATTTACATTTTCGATCACCCCATCGAATCCATTGAAAGGTCCATCTACAACTTTTACTGTTTCACCTACAACATATGGTATTGCCACATTGTCATTTTGAACAGCTAGTTCATCAACTTTACCTAACATGCGGTTGATTTCGCTTTTTCTCAAAGGAACAGGTTCTCCACCTTTCGTTTCTCCTAAAAAACCAATAACACCAGTTACCGATTTAATTACGTGAGGCACTTCTCCAGCAAGATTTGCTTCAACCATTATGTAACCTGGGAAATAAATACGTTCTTTATTTACTTTCTTACCGTTACGTATTTGTATAACTTTTTCTGTAGGGACTAAAACTTGCTCAACAAAATCAGACAAACCTAATCTAGAAATTTCCGTTTCTATATAAGATTTCACCTTGTTTTCTTGACCACCGATAGCTCTTACTACATACCACTTCTTAACAGAATCAGCCATATCAATTAATTAAAAATGTTGAAAAACGTATCCAAACCGCTTTGAAAAAAAGTATCTACTGCAAATACTGCTAATGCAAATATTATTGTAAAGATAGCCACAACAACTGTTGACTTTTGTGCTTCTGCTTTCGGCAACCAAGTCATGTTGGTATTTAACTCTTCAAATGATTCTTGGATATATTTTATAACACTCATTTTTTTATTTTTTTATGCACGGGCGGAGAGACTCGAACTCACGACACCTGGTTTTGGAGACCAGTGCTCTACCAACTGAGCTACGCCCGTAAAAACGAGGTGCCACTAAAGTGAAACACCTCGTATTATATTTATTGTAATGTACTACAAGATTTCAGTTACCTGACCTGCACCTACAGTTCTACCACCCTCACGGATTGCGAAACGTAAACCAACATTCATTGCAATTGGTTGGTGTAAATCTACAGTAATTGTCAAGTTATCTCCTGGCATTACCATATCAACTCCTTCAGGTAAATTAATAGTTCCTGTTACATCAGTTGTACGTACGTAAAACTGTGGACGGTAGTTGTTATGGAATGGAGTATGACGTCCACCCTCTTCTTTTTTCAATACATAAACCTCAGCTTTGAAGTGTGCATGTGGAGTTACAGAACCTGGCTTACAGATTACCATTCCTCTTTTGATATCTTCTTTAGCAATACCTCTTAATAAGATACCTGCGTTATCTCCTGCCTCACCTCTATCTAAGATTTGACGGAACATTTCAATACCTGTAATAGTAGAAGTTAATTTCTCAGCTCCCATTCCAATGATATCAACAGCGTCTCCAGTGTTAGCAATTCCAGTTTCAATACGTCCAGTTGCTACTGTACCACGACCTGTAATTGAGAATACATCCTCGATAGGCATTAAGAAATCTTTATCTACCTCTCTTAATGGCTCCTCGATCCATGCGTCACAAGCTTCCATTAATTCAAGAATTTTAGGAACCCATGTTGGATCATCATTCAATCCTCCTAATGCAGAACCTGCAATAACTGGCCCATTATCTCCATCATAGTCATAGAAAGAAAGTAAATCTCTTACTTCCATCTCAACTAATTCTAATAACTCTTCATCATCAACTAAATCTACTTTGTTCATGAATACAACAATTCTAGGAATTCCAACTTGTTTTCCTAATAAGATATGCTCTCTAGTTTGAGGCATTGGTCCATCAGTTGCAGCAACTACTAAAATTGCACCATCCATTTGAGCAGCACCCGTTACCATGTTCTTTACGTAATCCGCGTGACCTGGACAGTCAACGTGAGCGTAATGACGATTTGCAGTAGCGTACTCTACGTGAGATGTATTAATTGTAATACCTCTTTCTTTTTCTTCTGGTGCATTATCGATTTGATCAAAATCTTTAACATCACAATAACCAGCTTTTGCCAATACAGTAGTAATTGCAGCAGTTAATGTAGTTTTACCGTGATCTACGTGCCCAATAGTACCAATATTTAAATGTGGTTTCGAGCGGTCAAAAGTTCCTTTAGCCATGATTATTAATTTTAATTCTTAGTTTATTATACTTTATTTTTATTATACGCTTATTTTTTCTTTGAGCCAATGACGGGAATTGAACCCGTGACCTCTTCCTTACCAAGGAAACGCTCTACCTCTGAGCTACACCGGCCTATTTGATTTAGAGCGAAAGACCGGGTTCGAACCGGCGACATTCAGCTTGGAAGGCTGACGCTCTACCAACTGAGCTACTTTCGCATTCTAATTATCAAATTCCCTTTTTAGCATCTCTACTAAAAAATTGTGGTGAGAGAAGGATTCGAACCTTCGAAGCTTGCGCAGCAGATTTACAGTCTGCCCTCGTTGGCCACTTGAGTATCTCACCATTATTCAAAGAACAAAGTTTTTCAATTTTACAATTCAAAAAACCCCAATCTATCTTTTATACATTACCGTAAGTTAAACTTACACTTAGAGCCGATGGAGGGACTCGAACCCACGACCTGCTGATTACAAATCAGCTGCTCTAGCCAGCTGAGCTACATCGGCATCGCTGTACAAAAAACAGTCCATTATTTCTAACGGACTGCAAATGTATAAAGTTTATTTTATTACGACAAACTTTTTGTGTTTATTTTTCGTTTTTTTTAGTGCTGAAGTTCTCTTTCTTTTTCTTTTGATTTCTTTAGCAGTCTTTTCATAGAATCGACAACCGCTGAAATACCTTCTTCAAAGGTTTTATTTTCTTTCTTAACGATCAATTCACTTCCAGGTATATTGATTTTTAATTCGGTAAATTTATTCTCCTTTTCACTTGTTTTTTGAACTTTCAAAAACACTTCAGCATCAATAATCTTATCGTGATACTTTTCTAGTCCTTCTACTTTCTTCTCAACAAAATCTACTAACTTTTTGTCTGAATTAAAATTCACTGACTGTACAAATACTTTCATATACTATTATTTTTTACTCCTAGGGTGAGCTTGGTTATACACTTCCTTTAAATAATCTATACTGGTATGCGTGTAGACTTGCGTTGCGGCTAAACTAGAATGCCCTAGTAATTCCTTCACCGAATTCAAATCGGCCCCTTCATTTAACAAATGTGTTGCAAATGAATGTCTAATAACATGAGGGCTTCGCTTTACCTTTGTAGATACCCTACTAAAATATAGATTTATTATTCTATACACAAGGGTTCCATAAATTTTATTTCCTTTATTTGTAATAAAAATATTTGAAACAGTAGGGCTGAGCTTAGAACGCTCAGACAAATAAGTAATTAGCGTTTTCTTTACAGATTTCAGTAAAGGCAAATACCTTTCTTTGTTTCGTTTTCCTAAAACCTTTATCGTATTATTAGAAAGATCAACTGCTTCTTCTTTTAAGTCTATTAATTCTTGTCGCCTCATTCCTGTGGAATAAAACATTTCAACAATTAATTTGTTACGCATGGCAATAAAACCTTCTTCTTCAGGATCTATGGAAAGTACCTCTACAATTTCTTTTTCTGAAAAAGGAACCTGTACCCTTTTAGCTACTTTCAGTGCTTTGTGTTGCGCCAAGGGATTTATGCGAATTTGCTCCGTCCTTAATAAAAATTTAAAAAAACTATTTAAAGAACTTACTTTTCTATTCACTGTCCTATTCGAAACACCATCCTCTACCAAACTAACAATCCAACTTCTAACCAATGGATAGCGCAAACTATTTAAATTATCGGTATCAAACTCGTGCATACAGAATTCTAAAAAAACTGAAATATCCTTTCTATAAGCAGCAACTGTATGTGCTGAATATTTTTTTTCAAATTCGATATAGGCTATAAATTGATCTAATTCCATATAATTATGCTTGCAAACAAATCTACAGTTATTATCACAACAAAAAAAGCCTGTTACTATAGTAGTAACAGGCTTCGTTTTCTTTGCGATCGATTAACTCAACTCTTCGTTTGTTCTTAATCTTTGGATATATTTCGCTTTTATTCTTTGCTTACGGTTTGTAACAGACGGTTTATTGAACTGCTGACGCTCACGTAATTGACGCATCGTTTTCGTGCGATCGAATTTTCTCTTAAAACGTTTTAACGCTCTATCGATATTTTCTCCTTCTTTAATAGGTATAATTAACATTGTGTATCACCTCCCTTCATCGTACTCTCTTTAAATATGATTTAAAATAAAAATTAGTAATCAATTTTTATTCGTTTCGTTTTCTAATTTGGATTGCAAAAGTACAACTAATTTCTAATTGCACCATCTTTTTCTAATCTTTTAATATTTTTCTTGAAATCACCACTTTTTGAATCTCTGTTGTCCCCTCTCCAATCGTACACAGCTTAGAATCTCTATAAAATTTTTCAACAGGAAAATCCTTTGTATAACCATAACCACCATGTATCTGAACCGCTTCATTGGCTGTTCTCACGCAACATTCTGAAGCATACATTTTTGCCATCGCTCCAATTTTTGTCATGGGTTTATTTGCGTTTTTAAGAGCAGACGCTTTATGAATCAGCAACTCAGAAGCTTCAATTTCAGTAGCCATATCTGCCAATTTAAAAGAAATTCCTTGAAATGAAGAGATAGGTTTTCCAAATTGCACTCGCTCTTTTGAATACTTCAAAGCAGCTTCATAAGCTCCTTTTGCAATTCCTAGAGATAAGGCTGCAATAGAAATCCGCCCCCCATCAAGAACTTTCATAGATTGAATAAATCCATCTCCGACTTCTCCTAAAACATGATCTTTATGAATTCTGCAATTATCAAAAATCAGCTCTGCTGTTTCCGAAGCTCGCATCCCTAATTTATCTTCTTTTTTACCTGAACTAAAACCTTTTGTTCCTTTTTCAACAACAAAAGCCGTCATTCCATGTGAATCTCCTTTTTCACCTGTTCTAACTATGACAACAGCTACATCTCCACTAATAGCATGTGTAATAAAATTTTTAGCGCCATTTAACACATAATAATCACCATCTTTTACCGCAGTGGTACTCATACCCCCCGCATCAGATCCTGTATTGTGTTCTGTCAAACCCCAAGCACCAATAAATTCGCCACTAGCAAGTTTTGGCAGCCATTTTCTTTTTTGTTCTTCAGAACCGAACTGCATGATATGCCCTGTACACAATGAATTATGTGCCGCTACAGACAAACCAATGGCACCACAAACCTTAGATATTTCTTCTAAAATTAAAACATACTCATGATAGCCTAAGCCAGATCCTCCATATTCCTCAGGTACCATTACCCCCATAAAACCCATATCTCCAATTTGACGAAACAAATCAACAGGAAAAATTTGTTTTTCATCCCATTCCATGATGTATGGTTTGATATGTGTCTTTGCAAAATCTTTTACAGACGCTGCAATCATTATTTGTGTTTCTGTATATTCGAAATTCATGAAGAATGTTTTGTTTATCTTTTTGTCTTATTTATTAAACAAAAATACGACCTATTTATTCAGCTTGCAAATATAAAACTATTCTATCGTATTTTTCCACGGGAAAACCTTCTATTTTTTTTAATTCTTTTACGTCTTGAATTTTAGCGACAGAATTTTTATAATTAAAAAGTAATTTAGTTGTTTTATAATCTAAATAGGGCGTTGCCAATACCTCCTTAAAACTAGCTGTATTGATATTTATTTTTTTGATTGATGGTTTTGATTGAATGCTAAATTTCTTTAGAATTTGTTCAACCACCTCCGGTTTTAATCCCCAAACTTCTTGCAATTGGTTTCCGTATGTAAATCCTTTTAGGCGACTTCTATATTTTACAATTCTTTCACCCAAAACATTACCTACACCTTTTACACTCTTAAAATCTTCAATCGAAGCTTTGTTTAGATCTTTAGATATGACCTTAACTTTAAGCTTCCTTTTTATTTCTTTCCGCTTCGGATATTTCAATTTCTCTTTTAAAACCGCCGCTAAACTATCTGAAACTCCTGTTACATTCCTAAAATCTTCAATGTCATATATTTTATTTCCGGTCTTTCGAAACTCAAGCAACCTATCAATTTCATCCAAATTTAAACCCAATGCATAGCCAGACTCATCAGTCATATAATTCGGATTCAACAAAAATACTTTCTTAGCTTTATTCTTCAATTCGGCAAGCGAATCCAATTGCATTTGCAACTTTATAAAGTCGTCTGGAACAACCTTCTTTTCTTCACCAGAGAAGTCTACAAATAGATATACCCCTTGTAAAATTAACAGCAATACTAGTAAAAAGAAAATCCCATTTCTTTGGCGTTTGTTATACCTGAAATGAGATTTAAATGAATTCATACTTTTAATTTTTTATCACTTGCTTTTCGCAATTGCTTTTAAATATCTTTTTAATTCTAATTGAACTTTTGGTGCCAACAATAACAATCCAAGAACATTTGGAAATACCATAGCAAAAATCATAGCATCAGAGAATTCAACAACAGAATTTAAACTTGAAGAAGCTCCTACAATTACAAATAACAAAAACAATCCTTTGTATGTTAAATCTGCTGCTTTCCCTTTTCCAAATAAATATTTCCATCCTTGAATACCATAGTAAGACCAAGATAACATGGTTGAAAATGCAAATAAAATCACGGCTATCGTTAAAATAAGTGAGAAATTGGGTATTGCAGAATCAAATGCGACCGAAGTCAAATCGACACCCCCCAGTTTTTCACCTGTCTCATTCATGATTACATTACTTCCTTCTAAATTACCATAACTAAATAAATTACTTTTTAAATTGGTCACCACAATTACCAGAGCGGTCATGGTACAAATAACAACCGTATCTACAAAAGGCCCTATGGAAGCAACAATTCCTTCACTTGCAGGAAATCTTGTTTTTACAGCAGCATGAGCAATGGAAGCCGAACCAACACCTGCTTCATTCGAGAAGGCTGCTCTTTGAAAACCAACAATCATAACTCCAAAAATTCCTCCAGTTACCGCCTTACTACCAAAGGCACTTGACCAAATTTGTGCAATTCCTTCGGGAAGCATATCGATGTTCATTCCTAAAATAACCAATGCCGCACCTACATAGATAATCCCCATAAAAGGCACTACTTTTTCTGTAACCTGACCAATACGTTTAATTCCACCTATAATTACGACACCTACTAAAACGGCCATTACCAATCCGAACCAGAAACCACTTTCGACTCCGAATAAAACTTTTAATTGTGCTGCGGCTTGATTGGATTGAAACATGTTTCCACCACCAAAAGATCCTCCGACCACAAAAATGGCTAAGAGAACAGCCAGCACTTTTCCTAATCCGCCTAAATTCTTTTCTTTCAATCCTTTTTTCAAATAATACATCGGACCGCCATATACTTTTCCATCAGGACCAATTTCTCTATACTTTACCCCCAAGGTCGCTTCTACTAATTTTGTTGACATTCCTAAAAAACCAGCCAATATCATCCACAAAGTAGCTCCAGGACCACCAATAGCAATAGCCACGGCAACACCTGCAATATTTCCTAAACCTACCGTTGCAGATAGCGCTGCTGTTAATGCCTGAAAATGCGTAACCTCACCCACGACTCCTTCTACTGTAGGTGTTTCAAAAACATCGCCACCAGGAGTCGAATCTCCAGCTACTTCTTCCACCGTATGATGATCCACAGCATCGTATTTTCCACGTGCTGCATTTATAGCAACTCCTAACAACCTTACGTTGGCAAACTTAAAATACAAGGTAAAGAACAAAGCTCCGAGCAGTAAAACAATTAACACAATGGGAACACTGTTTCCTACAATAGATATAGGATAAAAAACGATGGAACCGATCCAATCCGCAAATGGTTTAAAACCAGATTCTATTCTTTCATCAATAGACATTTCCTTAGCAAAAGTTAGAAATGGTAACATGGTTAACAATAAGGTGGTTATTCGTTTTCGTTTCATATAGTTGTTAATTTTTAAATTAAATGCGCCTGTATAGGAACTATTTTTTGTTCTAATTTAGAACAATACTTACATATTAAGTAATACTCTTAAAATATTTCTTTTATTTTTTTTATTTGCTCTGGTCTTCCTAAAACAATTAAATTTGAATTAAGCTCTAAAACCAAATCAGATGAAGGATTGATAATATAATCATCTTCTGCTGTTATAAATCCAATAACACTACAGCCTGTTTTTCTTCTTAAATCTAAATCTCTTATGGATTTCATTAAATATTCTTTTGGCAAATCTTTTACCGCTATTTCTTCTAAGTTTGCGCTACTTTCTCCTTCAAAAGAAATTCTTTTTACAAATTCAATCAAATCTGGAGTTACCACCAATGAAGCCATATAATCACCTCCCAATTTATCGGGCATGATAACATTGTCTGCTCCAGCAATCATTAATTTTTTTTGTGTAGATTCATTTGTGGCTCGACTTACAATAGTCATGCTTTTATTTAATTGTCGAGACGAAAGCACCACATACAGGTTATCGGAATCTGAAGGCAAAGCCGTAATTAAATTCCCTGCATTTTTTATTCCAGCAGCTTCCAAAGTTTCATCGTCGGTGGCATCTCCTTCAATCACTAAAAAACCATCCTCTGCAATTTCCTTTAACAATTCCGAAGAACGCTCAATAACTACACACGATTTTTTAAAATTTTTCAATTTAGCAGCTGCTTGTCTACCATTTCTACCATAACCACAAACAATAGTATGCCCTTCCAGTTTGCCAATGGTTTTTAATATTTTATTAATTCTTAATTCTTCCATCAATGTGCTATTTGATAAATATTCTGAAACGACGGTGACCACATATCCATAAATACTAATACTTGTCAATATTAAAAAAATAGTGAAAATTTTAGCATTAGCATCCAAGGGCTGCACTTCACTAAAACCCACCGTTGTTATAGTGATTATGGTCATGTACAAACCATCCACAAAAGTAAAACCGAAGAAATAACTATAACCAATAACCCCGATTACAATTATACTTAAAAAAAGTAAAATGGCCTTGTAAATTCTAGATGTCAAATTAACTAAACTTTTATATTACAAATCAAAAACAGAGGTTCTTTTGGTGTACACCATATCCTTCAATTTTAGCAAAAAAGCCAAAGTTAAATACACTCCAAATGAAACGCCCAGTGTTACAAACGACAAATAGATAAAAAACAAACGGATGTTTTTAGCCCCAACACCTAATCGATCTGAAAACCGAGCAGACACATTAAATCCGTGGCGTTCAAAATAATGACGTAAGTTATGTATGATTTTCATTCCTGATTTTTGATTACGCAATATACTGAAAGTAATTTGTGTAATCACTTTTTTGAAGCAACAATTAGTTACACCCCTTCAAACAAATTTCTGAAGGCTATTATTTTTCTATTACTCAATTCATTTCGCAAATCTCCACACTTAAGTTCACCTCATTTATTTATATTTGCTTTTTTCAAAATCTCCTATGTCAGATCAGCAAGAATATATTGAAGTTTTAGGTGCAAGAGCACACAATTTAAAAAATATTGATGTCAAAATACCTCGAGAAAAATTGGTGGTTATTACCGGCTTAAGTGGTAGTGGAAAATCTTCCTTGGCATTTGACACAATCTATGCTGAAGGACAAAGACGGTATATTGAAACCTTTTCGGCCTATGCCCGACAGTTTTTAGGAGGTTTAGAAAGACCTGATGTAGATAAAATTGACGGTTTGTCGCCTGTAATTTCTATTGAACAAAAAACGACTAACAAAAACCCACGATCAACGGTTGGAACGATTACAGAAATCTATGATTTTTTACGTTTACTTTTTGCAAGGGCTGCTGATGCCTATTCTTATGTCACCAACGAAAAGATGGTTAGCTATAGTGATGCGCAAATTCGAGATTTAATACTAGAGGTTTACAAGGACAAGAAAACGATTTTATTAGCGCCAATTATCAAATCGAGAAAAGGACATTACCGTGAATTGTTTGAACAAATTGCCAAACAAGGTTTTGCAAAAGTTCGTGTGGATGGAGAAATTGTAGACATTGTAAAAGGCATGCGATTGGATAGATATAAAACGCACGACATTGAAATTGTTGTCGATCGCTTATTGATCAATGACTCTGTTATCAAACGTTTGGAAGAAAGTATCAAAACAACCTTGTATGCTGGTGACAATATTTTAATGACCTTAGAGCATGATGGAGACGAGCCAAGGTATTTTAGTAAAAACTTGATGTGCCCAACTTCTGGAATTTCTTATCCAGATCCTGAGCCTAACATGTTTTCATTCAACTCACCTAAAGGTGCTTGTTCTAAATGTAACGGACTTGGCGTTATAAACGATATCAATATAGATAAAGTAATTCCAGATCCTAAAATAGCCATTAGTGCAGGAGGAATAATTCCATTAGGAGAACAAAAAAATACGTGGATTTTTAAGCAACTGCAAACTATTGCAGAACGTTTTAAATTTAAATTAACCGACCCTATTGATGAAATTCCTGCTGAAGCATTAGAAATTATTTTAAAAGGGGGCAATGAAAAGTTCGAAATCTCTTCTAAAACACTGGGTATTACCAGAAATTACGAAATAGACTTTGAAGGAATTGTATCCTTTATTACTGGGCAATATGACAATACTGAATCTACTTCTATAAAGCGCTGGGCGAAGGCTTTTATGGATCAAATAAAATGCCCAAGTTGTCATGGAAACCGCTTGAAAAAAGAAGCTTTATTTTTTAAAGTCAATGAGAAAAATATTTCTGAATTGGCACAAATGGATGTGATTGAATTGGCCAAATGGTTTGAAAACTTAGAGCCACTTCTTTCAGAAAAACAAAAAATTATTGGTTCAGAAATACTAAAAGAAATCCGTACTCGAATTCAATTTCTATTAGATGTAGGTTTGGACTACTTAACCATTGACAGAACCTCTAAATCATTATCCGGAGGAGAAGCACAACGTATTCGACTGGCAACGCAAATAGGCTCTCAATTGGTAGGTGTATTGTATATTTTAGACGAACCTAGTATTGGTTTGCATCAAAGAGATAACGAACGTTTGATCAACTCTCTAATCAAACTTCGCGATATAGGAAACTCTGTTTTGGTAGTAGAGCATGACAAAGACATGATGGAATGTGCTGATTATGTTTTAGACATTGGTCCTGGCGCAGGGAAATATGGCGGTGAAATTGTAAGCAAGGGAACCTTTAAAGAAATGATCAAAGGAGACACCCTAACAGCAGATTACCTTACAGAAAGAAAGAAAATTGAAGTCCCAAAAACACGCCGAGAAGGAAACGGAAAAAAATTAATTTTAAAAGGAGCGACAGGAAATAATTTAAAAAATGTTTCGGCGACATTTCCATTAGGAAAAATGATTTGTGTTACTGGCGTTTCAGGAAGTGGAAAATCTTCTTTGATAAACGGAACGCTATACCCTATTCTAAACAAGCATATTTATAGAGGTGTTAAAGAACCTATGCCTTACAAATCTATCAAAGGCTTGGAACATATTGATAAAATTATCGACATTGACCAATCTCCTATAGGAAGAACGCCAAGATCTAACCCTGCCACTTATACTGGCGTTTTTAGTGAAATTAGAGCTTTGTATACAAAAACGCCTGAAGCGATGATTCGTGGTTACAAAGCGGGAAGGTTTTCGTTTAATGTAAAAGGTGGGCGTTGTGAAACTTGCCAAGGAGGTGGAATGCGTATTATTGAAATGAATTTTTTACCTGATGTTTATGTGGAATGTGAAACCTGTATGGGAAAACGTTTTAACAGAGAAACACTAGAAATTCGCTACAAAGGAAAATCAATTTCTGATGTTTTAAACATGACCATCAATGAAGCGGTTCCCTTTTTTGAAGCAATACCTAAAATTCATAATAAAATAAAAACCATAAAAGATGTCGGACTGGGCTATATAACCTTAGGGCAACAGTCTACAACTTTATCTGGTGGTGAAGCACAGCGTATAAAACTAGCAGCAGAATTATCAAAAAGAGATACTGGAAACACTTTTTATATTTTAGACGAACCCACTACAGGTTTGCATTTTGAAGATATAAATGTATTGATGAAGGTGCTAAACAAGTTGACCGATAAAGGAAATACGGTTTTAATTATTGAACACAATATGGATGTAATCAAACTTGCCGATTATATTATTGACGTTGGCTTGGAAGGTGGAAAAAATGGGGGGACCATTTTATGCACAGGGACACCTGAAGAAATTGTAAAAAACAAAAAAAGCTATACAGCTAAGTTTTTAAAGAAAGAACTGCACTAGCTTTAAGCTTTGTAAAAAAGGCATTTAAAACTTAATACCGGTACAACAAAAATTAATTTCATTTTAAATTTCAACTTGGAACACAGCAATATATTGCTGAAAATATTTTACATTTAGGCATGTTTTCTAAAAAAGCTATGGAAAAACAGCCGCCTACTTGTCACAATTCTACTTTATACCCATTTGTAGGTATGTTTTGCTATTTTTTTTCATACTAATTTTAGAAGGTAATTAATTAACCCTTTAAATAAAAAAAATGAGAAAACTTAAAAAAATCAAATTTAAAAAAAGAGATAACAAGCAACGTTTTGAAATCTATGGAGATTTAGTGAATGATGAAATTGACGTTATCATAGGGACCTTAAAATGGAAAAAAAACAAAATCACTCATATAAAGATAGAATACTCTTCAATTCCAAGACAATTTGAAGAAGCACAGTATTGCGAGTCTTCAAATAAAATTTTAATTCACTGTAGAGTGGATCCGTCTATAACAGAATCTGATTACGGCAACCCAAACGGATTCGGTATCCAAAAGTGTATTTTAGAAGAATATGATATTCCAATTTTCTTATTAGAATACAAACCTAAAGAAGAATTAAATCGTGACTGTCACCCAATAGGACCTCCAACTAGAGAAGGTAACATTATTGTTGGTGGGCCAGGATTCATAGAAGATTAATGAAGACACACAACTATTTATTATTTATATACATCTCAGGAATATTCTTACTTTTTCCTGAGATTACCTTTTGTCAAAAAACAAACTTCAGCAAACTAGAAATTTATGCCAAAACAAAAAACACCGCCGAATTAAAAACGGCCCTAAAAGAAATAGACACTGCACAACTAACTTTAAACGACAAAGGTTTATGGTATTATTACTTTGCTCGTTTGCACCAATACATAGATAAGCAGGATATTGCTTATAACTATATACTAAAAGCTAAAAATATTGCCAACAAGCTCAATCACAAAGAGCAACGACTGAATTGCAACCTTTGGCTTTTGGAAATACTTAGTCACAGAAGTAAAGCTACAATTGACTCTGCACCTATTCTAACAGAACTAGAAAGTGATGCCAAAGCCTTAAACAACAACAAAGCCGTTAGAGAATATTACCGCAGAATTGCCATCCAGTATTTAGATGCAAAAAACGCTCTAAAGGCCATTGAATATTTTAATAAAACAATCCCACTCATCATAAAAAAAGAAGACTCCGTTAGAATTGCCTATGTATATATGAATATCGCGACCGTTCACAGTACCGTTTCAACAAATCCAGATTCTTCTTTGTTCTATAACAAAAAGGCCATCTTCTTTTTAAAAAAATACAAGGACTTACAAACGCTCGCCTACAACTACAACAACCAAGCACAGCAATACAAACTCTTAAAAAAATACGACAAAGCAGTTGAACTATACCAAAAAGCCGATTCAATTAGTTTGAAAGAAAACATCAACTCTTCAAAACTTATTTTTTACAAAAACTTAGCAGAAACCTATGAGCTATCGGAGGATTTTAAAAATGCAACATTGTACCTGAATAAGATAACTGCTTTAAAAGATAGCATCAACGACACAAAACAAAATATTGCAATTTCAGAAATCAATGAAAAGTACAATAACGAAAAGTTGAGAGCTGACAACTTGGTGATTGATGCCAAACGTAAGAAAAACAAAAACCTCCTGTTCCTTTCACTTGCCCTATTATTCTTCGGAATTATAACCTTTGTTTTAATTCAAAAAAACACCAAGAAAAAACAACGATTGGCTGAAAAAGAAAAAGAACTACAAACACAAAAACTAAGCACTGTCTTAAAAGAACAAGAATTGACCATGATAGATGCGATGGTAGCAGGACAAGAAAAAGAACGTCAACGTATTGCTAACGACTTACACGATGACCTAGGTAGTTTATTAGCCAATGTTCGTTTGCATTTTGATGCTTTAAAAGAAAAAAAATCGGAAGATTTATTTGAACGCACCCATGTATTAATTGACGAAACTTACGACAAGGTTCGCTCACTATCACACGCCAAGAACTCTGGTGTTATTGCCAAACAAGGCTTGTTAAAAGCCGTTCAAAATATGGCTGATAAAATTTCACAAACAAATAAAATTTCTATTGCGGTATTTGATTATGAATTGAATGAACGCCTAGAAAACAGCTTGGAGATTACTTTATTCCGAATTTTACAAGAATTGATTACCAACACGCTTAAACACGCAAATGCTTCTGAAATTGAAATTCATTTAACCAACCATGGCGATACATTAAATATTTTATTCGAAGACAATGGAATTGGTTTTGACACCGCTCAAATTCTAGCCAAACACAATGGTATGGGACTTAGCAGTATTGACAAACGCATAGAACATCTAAACGGCTCTATGAATATTGATTCCATTAAAAACCAAGGCACCACCTTTATAATAGACATTCCTTTATGATACGATTAGCTATAGCCGAAGACCATCAATCCTTAATTGACGGTATCAAACTACTTTTAAAATACGAGGAAGGAATTTCCATTATTGGTACAGCCAATGACGGAGAAGAACTAGTTGAACTTGTAAGCCTAAAAAGACCCAGCATTGTTATTACCGACATACGAATGCCCAAACTTGATGGAATTGCAGCGACAAAAAAAATAAAAAAACTATTTCCTGAAATAAAAATACTCGCTTTTACCATGTTTGATCAAACTGATGCTATAGAGCAAATGATTGCTGCAGGAGCTTCTGGTTATATCTTAAAAAACTCTCCATTAAGTGAAGTCTTAAACGCCATCAAACAAGTAGCCAATGGGGAAACGTATTACGATGCCCATATTGACACCAATAGCTTACAAACAAAAGCAAGCTCTTCTAAAAAAGGTGTTTTAACCAAAAGACAGATTCAAATTTTAAGACTTATCTCCCAAGGAAAAACTTCTAGAGAAATTGGTGAGGAGCTTTTTATAGGAACACTAACGGTTAGTACGCATCGTAAAAATATGATTCAAATTTTAGGTCTCAAAGGCACAGGAGAATTGATGCGTTATGCCCTAGAAAAAAAATACGAATTCTAAAATTTCTTTTTCACTCGCAATTCGATGCACTTCTTTTTTTTTAAAAGAAAACACAGTCCTATACGCAGGTCAACCCAAACACTGTTTTTTATCTCAATTTCTACAACAATTGATTTGACTAGCAAAAAGAATTATTATATATTGACTTTTTTATAACCCTTAATTAACTTAGTCCGTATGAGCCCAAATGAAGACAGAAAAATAAGAGAACAATTCACCCCTAAAACATGGAACGAAATTAAAACAAACGATTCTTGGGGAATTTTTAAAATCATGTCTGAATTTGTAGATGGTTATGAACGCTTAAGTCAAATTGGCCCATGTGTCAGTATTTTCGGATCTGCCAGAACCAAAGAAAACCATGAACATTATATTCTTGCAGAAGAAATTGCCTTTCAACTTTGTAAAAATGGTTATGGTGTTATTACTGGTGGTGGACCAGGAATTATGGAAGCAGGAAACAAAGGTGCCAACCGCGCCGGCGGAATTTCTGTCGGATTGAACATTGAGCTTCCGTTTGAACAAAAAGACAATCCATATATCAACAAAGGAATGAGTTTAGACTTTGATTATTTCTTTGTTAGAAAAGTAATGTTTGTAAAATATTCGCAAGGTTTTATTGTTATGCCAGGAGGTTTTGGAACCTTAGATGAATTATTTGAAGCCATTACTTTAATTCAAACAAAAAAAATTGGACGATTTCCAATTATTCTTGTGGGACGAGAATTTTGGAGTGATTTGTTAGTTTGGATAAAAAACGTATTGCTAACAGAACATGCTACCATTAGCGAAGAAGATTTAAATCTTTTTAGAGTTGTTGACACCGCACAAGAAGCTATTGATCATCTCAACAAATTCTATGAGAAATACAATTTCAAACCAAATTTCTAAAAATACGCGTTGAAAAAATTCTATTCTTGTTCTTTACTATTGTTCTTGATTTGTTTAAAAATTAATGCACAACAAACAAAAATCAGCATCAAAGGTTTACTTATGCCCGAAGTTGACCAACTGGCATTGCAACAAAAAATAGTGTACTACAACAATAGCAACCAAGTCTTGCACAAAATTGTTTTACACAATTGGGCCAATAGTTTTTCAGGTCAAAAAACCGCCTTAAGCAAACGCTTGATAGAAAATTATAAAAAGAGCCTATATTTTGCAGACTCTATAGATCGGGGGAATTCGAACATACACAAATTATCTGTAAATTTTAAACCCGCTGACTATCATTTACACAACAGCAAAGTTGATCTGTTAGAAATTCCACTAGAATCACCCTTACAAAAAAACGACTCTGTTGTTATTACCGCCAATTACTCGGTAAAAATTCCCAATGCTAAATTTACAGGCTATGGAAAAGACGAACTTGGCAATTATAATTTAAGACATTGGTACCTGCAACCCGCCGTTTTTTCCAACAAGAAATGGCAAGCTTCCTCCAATCTCGACATGGACAATCTATACCAGCAAGCAGCAGATTACGACATTCAAATGTTTGTGCCTATTGGCTATCATATAAACGCTGGGCTTCCTTATGAAATGACATACAAAAACCATTTAGCCGATTTTAAATTCGAAGATAAAAAACGTGTAGATGTGGTACTAGCCATAACTTATAACAGCAGCTTTTCTAACTACAAAACCAACGACTTAAACATTGCTACAAATATTGAAAGTGATAAAATTTCAACACAAACAAAAAAAGTAATTCTAGAAAGAGCCGTTGCTTTTATTGAAAACAACCTAGGTAAATTTCCACACAACTTCGTTTTATTAGATGCTGCCTCATATCAAAAAAACAAAATTTACGGCATCAATGATTTGCCCAATTTTTTACGGCCTTTTTCAGATGTTTTTGAATGGGAAACCAAAATATTCAAAGCGCTAAGTAACAAACTGGTGGAAGAAACTTTATTATTCGATCGAAATACCGATTACTGGTTATCCGACGGGATACAAAGTTATTTGATGATGCAATATGTGAGCCAATACTATCCTGAAGTCAAGCTACTGGGAAAAAACTCAAAACGTTGGGGAATTAAAAATTTCAATTTTGCTCAAATGGATTATAACGACAAATATCCTTTTGTATACCAATTTTCAGCAAGAAAAAACATTGATCAATCACTAACCACACCTGCTGTGGAACTTTCTAATTTCAACAGAAAAATAGTCAACAAATACAAAGCTGGTTTAGGCTTGCGTTATTTAGATGCTTATTTAGGCGGAGCAACTTTACAGAATTCTTTAAAAGCATTTTACAAAGAGAATCAATTACAACCAACCAACAGCGGTACATTTCAACAATATTTATCTGAACGTACCAACAAAGATCTTTCTTGGTTTTTTGGCGACTACCTACAATCCAAAAAGAAAATAGACTTTACTTTAAAAAGAATAAAAAAAACGAAGGACTCGCTGTTTGTTACAATTAAAAACACTCGAAACATAAGCGCCCCCGTTGCATTGTATGGAGTAAAGAATAAAAAGATTCAATGGAAAAAGTGGATTCCACCAATTGACAGCACCAAAACCATCAAAATAGCAAAAGGAAATTTCGACAAAATATCGTTGAATTACGAATACCTATACCCTGAATTTAATTTAAGAAACAATTGGAAAAATGTGCGTCCAAAATTATTTGAAAGACCGCTACAATTAAAATTCATAAAAGACATTAGCGATCCATATTACAACCAAATATTTTACAAACCCACATTTGACTATAATTATTACGATGGTTTTATTTTAGGAATTGACCTGAACAACAAACCTGTCCAAAAAAATAATTTCGAATATAAAATAGTTCCAACCTACAGTACGAAAAGTGAAACTTTCTCTGGTAAATTCTCAACAGTTTACAACTACTTTCCAGAAAACAAAAAAGTATACCGTGTGCTTTTTGGAGTATCTGGAAGTCGTTTTCATTATGACAAAAATTTAAACTACACCACTTTTGCCCCTTTAGTTTCTATACAATTTAACAGAAAAAACCTAAGAGCTGTTGGCACCAATAATCTAACCTTAAAATATTTAATGATTGACAAGCAGGTTGAAGTGAACACCCTGAAAACTGACGAAGACCATTACAATATCACCAAATTAAAATATTCTTATACAAGACCCGATTTATTAAATGATTTCAGAATAAATACCAGTTTCGAATTCGCCAATAATTTCAACAAAATAGCCACAGATATTTTGTACAGAAAGCTTACAGATAAAAACAGGCAATGGGAATTTAGATGGTTTGCTGGAGTGTTTTTAAACAATAACACCGATTCAAATTATTTCAGTTTCGGACTAAGCAGACCGCAAGATTATTTATTTGAACACAATTTATTTGGCCGGTCGGAAGATACAGGAATTGTGAGTCAACAATATGTTAGCGCACAAGGTGGATTTAAATCTCTTTTTACGAAAGACACTGAAAAATTTGCCAATAGCTGGATGACTTCCTTTAACACATCTGTTAGTATTTGGAGAAGCTTGCAATTGTACAACGATTTTGGAGCTGTAAAAAACACGGGGCAGCCAATTTTTTTCGCACATGAAAGCGGACTTCGTTTAAATTTTGTTCACAATATACTAGAATTCTACATCCCTATCCACTCTAATAATGGTTGGGAAATGGGACTCAATAACTACACAAGTAAAATTCGATTTACCTTGGTTTTAGACGCCAATAGAATCTTTAATTTTGTTAGACGTGGTTTCCTATAATTAGTGCATTTTACCAAGGATACAAACTCTTTTAAAATTCATTTTAAAACCGTACCTTTGCACTATCTAAAAATGCTTATTCATGACCTCAGTAACCTCTGAAATTAACGAACAAAACCTATCGTTTCAACAATTTAAAGATGAAATATTAAAGGACTACTATACAGCTGTATTGAGTAGAGAATGTAGTTTGTTAGGAAGGAAAGAGGTACTTACAGGAAAAGCAAAGTTTGGAATTTTTGGTGATGGTAAAGAATTGCCACAAATTGCTATGGCCAAAGCTTTTAAAAAAGGAGATTGGAGATCGGGCTATTACAGAGACCAAACTTTTATGATGGCTTTGGGTGAGTTTACGCCCCAACAATTTTTTGCTGGCTTGTATGCGCATACAGATATCAAAGCAGAACCTTTTTCTGCAGGTAGGCAAATGGGAGGCCATTTCGCAACTCATATTGTAAATGAAGATGGCACTTGGAAAAACCAAACACAACAATACAACACCAGTTCTGATGTATCTTGTACAGCTGCACAAATGCCTCGATTAGTGGGATTAGCTTATGCATCTAAACTTTATAGAAACGTAGCTAGCTTACAAAAAGGCTATGAAAACTTCACCAATAAAGGAAATGAAATTGGTTGGGGTACCATAGGAAATGCAAGTACAAGTGAAGGACATTTTTTTGAAGCAATCAACGCTTCTGGTGTTTTACAAATCCCCATGATTACCAGTGTTTGGGATGACGAATATGGAATTTCAGTTCATGCCAAATACCAAACCACAAAAGAAAATATTTCTGAAGTTTTAAAAGGTTTTCAAAGAGATCCTAAAAACAAAGGTTTGGAAATTTTACGTGTAAACGGTTGGGATTATGTGCAATTAATGGATACCTATAAGAAGGCTGCAGAAATTGCTAGAACAGAACATGTACCTGTATTAATTCACGTTCAAGAACTAACACAACCACAAGGACACTCTTCTTCTGGATCCCATGAACGATACAAAAGCAAAAACAGACTAGGTTGGGAAGCCGATTTTGATTGCAATAAAAAATTCAAAGAATGGATTTTAGAATTTGAATTAGAAAACAACGACCATATTTTAAAAATTGTTGAAAGCGAAGAAGAACTTATTGCTATAGAAAAACAAGCCAAACGAGAAGTTTCTCAAGCAAAAAAAGATGCCTGGAAAGCTTTTTTAGAACCGCTTAAAAAAGAACAATTAGAATTATTGCAATTATTGGATGGCGTTTGTAAAACGAGTTCAAACAAAAATTTTATAGCAAAACTAAGAAACGATTTTGCTGCTATAAAAGAACCTTCTCGAAAAGAAATATTTGAAACGGCTAGAAAAGCAACGCCACTTTTACGTTTTGAAAATTCGAAAGAAAAAACAAAATTCTTAGCTTGGCTAACCGAAAACAAGCAAATTACACAAGATAAATACAGCACAAAACTTATCAATGATACCGGAAACGGAGTAAGTACTATTGCTGAAATAAAACCAACCTATCCTTCCGACAAAAAAATTGTTGATGCAAGAATTATCATTCGTGATAATTTTGACGCCCTACTAGAAAAACATGGCAACTTGTTTATTTTCGGGGAAGATTCTGGTAAAATTGGAGATGTTAACCAAGGACTAGAAAGCTTACAAGATAAATTTGGTGAAGATAGAGTAACGGATACCGGAATTAGAGAATCTACTATAATTGGTCAAGGAATTGGAATGGCTTTACGTGGCCTTCGTCCTATTGCTGAAATTCAATATTTAGATTATTTAATATACACCATACAAACCTTAAGTGATGATTTGGCCTGTTTACGTTACCGAACCTTTGGAAAACAACGTGCCCCATTAATCATTAGAACCAGAGGACATCGTTTGGAAGGAATCTGGCATTCAGGATCTCCTATGTCTATGATACTAGGAACCTTAAGAGGAATTCATTTATTGGTACCAAGAAACATGACCAAGGCCGCTGGGTTTTACAATACCTTGTTACAAGGAGATGAGCCAGCTTTAGTTATTGAAAATTTAAATGGTTATCGTTTAAAAGAAGAATTACCTGAAAATTTAGGAGAATACACTACGCCTATTGGTTACGTAGAAACCGTAAAAGAAGGAGCTGATATTACGTTAGTTTCCTATGGATCTACTTTAAAAATTGTTCAGGATACCGCTTTAGATTTAGCTCAAGTAGGAATTGATATTGAAATTATTGATGTACAATCTTTAATGCCTTTTGATTTGAATCATGACATTTCGAAAAGTGTTGCCAAAACCAATAGATTATTAGTTATTGATGAAGATGTTCCTGGGGGAGCTTCTGCTTATATTTTACAAAAAGTACTAGATGAGCAAGATGCTTATCATTATTTAGACAGCAAACCTTCTACTTTAAGTGCAAAACCACATCGACCTGCTTATGGTAGTGATGGTGATTATTTTTCAAAACCGTCAACTGAAGATGTGTTTGAAGCTGTATACAAAATAATGCATGAAGTCAATCCTGTAGAATTCCCAAACCTCTACTAAATAAATTACTGACGACAAACTAAGTGCGCTCATATACTACTTAACAAACAATACACGTATAGTGCATTTTATTACACATTTGTTATAGGGTTTAGGGGTGTTCGCGCTTTACAGAATAAAGGTTTTGTTTTAACTTTGAAAGAAGTTTAACCAACCCTTTTATGATGATCAAATTATTTAGCAAGACACAATTATGTCTATTTGCCCTTACTTTATTATTCTCTTACACCCAAAATGCTCAGCAAAAAAATATTGAAGTTACTGGAGTAATTTTAGATGAAAACAATATTACCATTCCTTATGTTGCTGTAGGAATTGTTGCCAAAAGCATTGGAAGTTCCAGTACAGAAGACGGTGAATTTTCACTTAAAATTAGCGCCAATGAATTGCAAGACACTTTATCGGTTTCTTCTTTAGGGTTTGACACCTATAAAATTAGAGTAGAAGAATTTTTAGCCTTAAAAGAAAAGAAAATTATCCTAAAAGAAAACGTTGTTTCTATGGATGATGTTCAACTTTTAAAACCTTCCGAATATGTGTTTAATGCCATCAAAAACTTAAAAAACAACACGTTAAGCTCTTACCACCAATTACAACTTCTTTACCGGAGAGCGGCTACAGAAGGAGGTAAATCAAAATTCTTTGTCGAAAATTTTATAAAAATTAAAGATCGAGGTCCAAAATATTCTTTAGGAAGAGTACAAGTAACCGAAGCTCGAAAATCTGCAGATTATAGAATATGGAAAAGAACCCAATGGACACATTCTATCAACTATATGGCAAGTGGAAATCCGTTAAGACCTTCAGACAAAAAACCAAACCTTAAAAAATATACCTGGAAAAAAACAGGGGATACTTCTTACGAAGGAGAAGATGTTCTAATTATAAAAGGAACCCTCAAACACGATTATATAATTTTCTATATTGGACTTGACGATTATAAAATTTATAAAATAGAAAGACCACGAACCATATACACTTATACAAAACACAAAAGTGGAAAACTACATTTGAGCTATTATTCAAAAGAATGGGGATTTGGAAGAAATATGATTCCAAAACAATACTGGAATACTGAAGCGGAAAAAATGACCTATCGCTTGGAAGGATTTGTACTGAATGTAGTGACTAACAAAAGTAATATTGCGGTTCGTGATTTTGGAGGTACTTCGGATATGGGAACATTAAAACTTCCTTACCATCCCGAGTTCTGGTCAAATTTAAGCATGCCACCAGATACGAAGTTTTTCAAAAAAATTAAATCTGAATTGGAAGGACTTTACGGAGTTCCACTTGAAACCCAATTTAAACTCGTCAATAAATAAAAAAATGCCACTGTTGTTCACAGTGGCATTTATGTTTCTAACAACTTTCCTTTTTTAAACCCTATTTTTTGTAAATTTGCCTCTTGAAAAATTAAACAAATTACCAACAAACAATCGGACTCCCTAAATTATACTATTAAATGATTTCAGCAAACGGAAAATCTATAATCATAGCCGCTAATAAAACCGTAGTCCCATTATTTTTATTGATGTTTTTTGGATTGTATTTCGACAGTTCGATGTTTGCCAAAAAGTATCCTGAAACACAAAATATTGCCAACATACTAATGGTTATTTCGTTTTCCATTCTGTTTTGGAAATCTTCGGCTAAAATAAGAGAACTAATGATTTACGCAGTGATTGTGGGAATTATTGGAGAATATTTATTTTCCTTAGGAATGAGCATGTATACCTATCGACTAGAAAATGTTCCCTTTTATATTCCTCCAGGGCACGCCATCGTATATATTACAACCATATATTTTTGCAAACAAAAAAGCATCAAAGTAAACAGGCTGCTTTTAGAAAAAATATTTACCATCGCCATTGTACTTTATGGCCTTGTATTTTTAATAACAAAAGGAGATGTTTTTGGTTTTGTTATGACCTTAACGGTTCTGTTGCTGCTAAAAAACAAACCTCGAGAGCGCTTGTTTTTTTTAAGCATGTATATTGTTGTTGCCTTTCTAGAAATTGTTGGTACCACCTATGAATGTTGGTATTGGCCAACAACAGCTTGGGATGTCATTCCTTTTTTAGAGAGCGGTAATCCTCCAAGCGGCATCAGTCTATTTTACTTTTTACTAGACCTAAGTTGCTTATGGCTATACAAACAAAGACACCGAAAAGCATGGGCGAGAATGAAACATATTCGATTCTTAAATGAAAAATTGTAAGTGTATTTACATAGCCATTTCTTGCCATAAAATGACTATTTAGAGGGTCGGAAACAAATTGTTAATTTTTTTCAACTCCTCAACATCTTTGTTTATTTTCACACATATTACCTACACTTTACACAGCGTTTCGTATCTTGCCGCAAATTAAAAAACATAGTATGTCAAAACAGACCAAATTATCAAGATTTAACGACAATGTACTTGCTAAATACCAAGTATACAACAGTGTTTTCATGACATTACCTTTTGATAATGTTACAAAAACAGGTACATTATTACCGTTATTTAATGAGACTTGTATTGAAGGCTTTAAAAACGGAAAAACACCTACTGAAATAGTCAATGGGTTTTTTGATAAATACAAAGAAAACTGTACCGAAGAAAATAGAATAAGTTTTTTATTCAAATTCATCCAATACATTGAACGTCAGGTAGTTTTGTTTGACGCCATTGAAGATGCAGCTTTTCCAATTGTCAATAACATGAATGGAATTGGAACCATTAGAAATGTAAAAGAAGTTGCAGATTCTAAAAGGGTTACCAAAGAATTACAAAAATATTTAGAAGAATTTAAAACTCGTTTGGTACTTACGGCGCATCCTACGCAATTTTACCCAGGAACCGTTTTAACAATTCTTACAGATTTACAAAAAGCAATTAATGAAGACGATTTGTCTTTGATAAAAAAGCTTTTGTCTCAGTTAGGAAAAACAACTTTCTTTGCCGATCAAAAACCAACACCTTATGACGAAGCAATTAGCTTAATCTGGTATCTAGAAAATGTATTTTATCACTCAATCAGTAAAATATATGACTACATCCAAACGCATATTTTTGATGGAAGATCTATCGACAACGAAATTATAAACCTAGGATTTTGGCCTTGTGGAGATAGAGATGGAAATCCGTATGTCACTACAGAAACTACTTTAAAAGTAGCGCGTAAACTTCGTCAAACTGTTTTAAAGAACTATTACAGAGAAGCTAGAAAAATTAAAAGAAGATTGTCATTCTCAGGTGTTTTTGACATTATTTCTGACATCGAATCTCGTTTGTACGACAGTTGTATTTCGGAGGATGCTCCAATCAGAATTTCTCAAGAAGCATTATTAGAAAAATTACAAACCATCAAAAAAATTATCAAAGACCAACACAATAATTTATTTATTGAAGAGGTAGATAGTTTTATCAACAAGGTGAAAATTTTTGGATACCATTTTGCAACCATGGATATCCGTCAAGATAGCCGTGTACATCATGATGTATTTACAGAAATCGTAAAAGAATTACAAGCCAAAGGAGATACTTCTTTTCCTGAAAACTATTTAGAGCTTCCTGCAAAAGAACAAATTGAAATTTTAGCAAAAGTCAAAGGAAATGTTGATGCTGAAGATTTTTCAAACGATATGGCTGTAAAAACTTTAGGTTCTATGCAAGCTATAAACACCATTCAAAAAGAAAATGGTGCAAGAGGGGCAAATAGATATATCATTAGTAACAACCAAACAGCATTGAATGTTATGGAAACTTTTGCCATGCTAAACCTTTCTGGTTTTGAAGATGGATTAAAAGTTGATGTCGCTCCTTTGTTTGAAACGGTGGATGATTTAGCAGTTGCACCAAATGTAATGCGTGAGCTTTACAATATTCCAGAATACCGTGCACATGTTGCTAGTAGAGGAAATAAGCAAAACATTATGTTAGGTTTTTCTGATGGAACCAAAGATGGTGGTTACTTAATGGCCAACTGGGGTATTTACAAAGCGAAAGAAGAATTAAGTGCTGTTTCTCGTGAATTCGGGATCAAAGTAATTTTCTTTGACGGACGTGGTGGACCTCCTGCACGTGGTGGTGGAAAAACATCTAAGTTTTACGCTTCTTTAGGACCAAATATTGAAAATCAGGAAATTCAATTGACCATTCAAGGACAAACAATTAGTTCTAATTTTGGAAACTTAGATTCTTCTCAATACAATATTGAACAATTATTAGGAGCTGGTGTTGCCAACAAAATCTTTAACGACCCGAAAAACGGTGCCATGTCTGATGAAGATAGAGCGGTTATGATTGACTTAGCAGAAACTAGTTTTGAAGCGTATAGCAACTTTAAGAACCATGAAATGTTCATTCCTTATTTAGAGCGAATGAGTACTTTAAAATTCTACGGAAAAGCCAATATCGGTTCAAGACCCTCTAAGCGTTCAAAATCTGCACAACTAGATTTCAGCGATTTAAGAGCTATTCCTTTTGTAGGTAGTTGGTCTCAGTTGAAACAAAATGTTCCTGGATTCTTTGGAGTAGGTACGGCTTTCAAAAAATACGAAGATGCTGGAGAGTTTGAAAAAATTCAACATTTTTACAACAACTCTAACTTCTTTAAAACTTTGTTAGAAAACAGTGTGATGTCCTTAACAAAATCTTTCTTTGAATTGACGGCCTATATGGCCAAAGACGAGGAGTTTGGTGACTTTTGGAATATCATTCATGACGAATACCAATTGACAAAAAAAATGTTATTGAAGTTAACTGGACACAAAGAACTTATGGAAAATTACCCTGATGGAAGAGCTTCTATTGCAGTAAGAGATTCTATTGTTTTACCATTGTTAACCATCCAACAATTTGCATTGAAGGAAGTTCAAAACATCAATAAATCTGGTATTAAAGACAGTGCAAGACTTGAAACTTTTGAAAAAATTGTGACTCGTTCTTTATTTGGAAATACAAATGCTAGTAGAAACTCAGCATAGTTAATTATACTTTAAAACCCAAAGGCCGTAAATACTATTTACGGCCTTTTTTCTTTTTTGCTATTTAGTGAAAATCCCCCTATAATTTAGTACGTATAAATACCTGTTTTTCCTTTTTTAATTCTTAGTTGAAAAAAAAATCGTAATATTAATAGTTCTTATAGGAGACCACAAAAAAAAGCGATGAAAAAAGAAAGAATAAAAATATTTTTAATAGATGATGACGTCTTGTATTTTGAGAGTCTTCAGAATTTATTCCGATCAAATGAACGTTTAAACCTCATCTATCAAACGGCTAATTTTCGAGAACTTTCAAATATCTTGTTAACATCTCAACCCGATATTCTTTTGTTAAATATTCGATCTGCACATTACCAAGCTGAAAATATAACCAGTCTCTTACATGCAAATTTTCCAGAAATAAAAATCATTGCTATTTCTAAAAAACTAGAAGAAATTTTAAATTCAAAATTATTTATTTTTGATGCCAACGCCTACTTAACCAAGAAGGACAGTAGCGAACAGATAATACAAACCATACTAAAAGTAAAAAAAGAAGGCTATTATTATGGAGAATCTTTTATTCGCTTCATGAGAAATCATCATGTAAAGAAAAAAATAATCCATCAGAAAAAAGAAAGCAACACCTTATTTACCAAAAGGGAACTGCAAGTTTTAGAATTGGTTTGCTTGCAAAAAACCACGCAAGAAATATCTGAAGAATTGTATGTAAGCCCTAGAACAGTAGAAGGACACAGAAATAGTATGATGGTTAAAACAGGCTCTAAAAACGTAGCAGGATTAATTGTTTACGCCTTTCAGCACAATTTAATAGACATCAAAGAAAGTCTAATTTTTTAAAGAAAATTAAAAACCTATTCCGATTCTTTTCAAAGCTTCTTTGTCTTCGATTTTTATTTTCTTCCCTACCAAACTAATGATCTTATCTTTTTTAAGTTCTGACAACAAACGTATAGCTGATTCTGTTGCTGTACCGATAACATTAGAAATTTCTTCTCTAGAAAGTTGAATATTAATCGTACCATCTTCTGCCTCTCCAAAAGTTTCATCTAAAAACAATAGCATATCTGCCAAACGTTCACGCACAGTTTTTTGAGCCATATTAGTCAACGTTGCATTGGCGTCTTTTAAATCATGACAAACCACCTTAAACATGTCTTTAGAAAAATCTTTATTGTTCTGAATAGAATCAAAAATATCTTTTTTAGGAATAAAACAAGCTGCCATATCTTCCAAAGCCACAACTGATAAACTCACCGGTTCTTCACTTAAAACGGATCGATAACCAAGCATATCACCATGTTTGATAAACTTTACAATTTGTTCTTTTCCATTCTGACTCAGCCTTGTCAACTTACACTTTCCTTCTTTAATACAATACACCCCATTTAACATTGAGCCCTCTTTAAAAATAACGTCACCTTTTTTAAAGATCAATTCATTTTTATGATTAGACACTTCTTTTAGCTCTTCGCTTGATAATGTTTTTAAGGTATTGAATTCCCGAATGATACATTGATGACAATTTCCCATAGTTTTGTAGTAATAGCTTTACCAAATATAACTTAATTATATGATAATTGTCAGTAATTGACGCGCTAATTATTCGGAAATTTGTCGTATTATTTTAGGTATGAATGTCTTTCGAGACACAACAAAAAAAGAAAAGCCTTCGGGTATTGACTCTTTTTTTTTAATTTTAGGAACATGGAAAAAGCAAACTGCTATCATTGTGGTAATGATTGCAAGGATAATAATTCGCTTGTTTTTGACCAAAAGAATTTCTGTTGCAACGGTTGTAAAACTGTTTTCGAAATTCTTAACGAAAACGAATTGAATTGTTATTACGATTTTGAGCAAGCCCCTGGGAAAGTTCCAGAAGAAATTTTTGGGAAATACGACTATTTAGACAGCCCAAGTATTGCTGCAAAAATATTAGAATTTGACGATGATGTGACAAGTATTGTTACCTTGAGTATTCCGCATATTCACTGTAGTTCTTGTATTTGGATTTTAGAAAATTTACACAGACTAAACGAACACCTGAGTTCTTCACAGGTAAATTTCCCAAACAAAACTGTACGTATTGTTTTTCATAAAGAACTGATTTCCTTAAAAGAAATTGTTATTTTACTTAGTTCTATTGGTTATGATCCCTATATCAGTTTAGAAAATACTGAGTCTAACAAAACAAAAGCTGCCGATAAAACACTGATTTACAAATTAGGCGTTGCGGGTTTTGCTTTTGGTAACATTATGTTTCTGTCTTTTCCTGAATATTTTGAAGTCGATGAATTTTGGCTAAACCAATACAAAAGTTTCTTCAGATGGATCATGTTTTTCATGGCAATCCCTGTCTTAGTTTATTCTGCTCAAGATTATTTTATTTCTGCTTACAAAGGATTGAAACATAAAATATTAAATATTGATGTTCCTATTGCTTTGGGTGTTCTTGTTTTATTTCTAAGAAGTAGTTATGAAATTTTCACAAAATCGGGGCAAGGTTATTTAGATAGTTTATCTGGATTGCTATTTTTCTTACTACTTGGTAAACTTTTCCAACAACGAACCTATTCATTTTTATCTTTTGAAAGAGATTACAAATCGTATTTCCCAATTGCGGTTACACGAATTAAAAACAAAATTGAAGAGGCCGTTCAAATTTACGATATTGAAAAAGGCGATCGATTGCTTATTAGAAACCAAGAACTTATTCCTATTGATGGAATTATCATCAACGGTGATGCTTTGTTGGATTATAGTTTTGTAACCGGAGAAAGCAATCCTGTTGAAAAAAAATCAGGTGATAAAATTTTTGCTGGCGGAAAACAATTGGGAGGTGGTATTGAAATTGAGGCTATCAAATCTGTTTCACAAAGTTACTTAACTCAGCTTTGGAGCAATGATATTTTTTCCAAAAACAAAGACGACAATTTTAAAGGCATAACCGATCAAATAAGCCAATATTTTACTTTTGTAATTTTAATTATTGCCATTGTATCAGGGACTTACTGGTATTTTATTTCACCTAAAATTGCTGCTACCGTTGTCAGTGCAATTCTAATTATTGCCTGTCCTTGTGCCTTGGCTCTTTCGGCTCCTTTTACCTTAGGAAATATTATTCGGATTTTTGGAAAACATAAATACTATTTGAAAAACGCCAATGTTATTGAAAGTATGGCCAAAATAAATTCCATCGTTTTTGACAAAACGGGTACCATTACTTCTAGCAGCAGTCAAGAAATAACTTATGAAGGAACTCCCCTATCAACGAAAGAAAAATCACAAATAAAATCCATATTAAGAAACTCCAATCACCCTTTAAGCAGAACCTTATACGATTGGTTGCCTGAATTAGAAATAGAAAATATTTCCGACTTTAAAGAAATTGCAGGAAAAGGAATTACAGGCATTGTTTCCGGACAAGAAGTGAAAGTTGGAAGCGCTAGTTTTACCGTTTCTCAACAAGAACTAAATAGTGAAGAAACAGCTGTTTTTGTAAATATCAACGAAATCAACAAGGGGAAATTTCTTTTTAAAAATCAATACCGCCTTGGAATGTTTGAGATGTTTAATCAATTAAAAAACAAATTCAAATTGGCTTTACTCTCTGGAGACAATGAGGGTGAAAAGTTACATCTGCAAAAAGTCCTTCCCAAAAACACCACCTTACTTTTCAACCAAAAACCAGATGACAAGCTGAATTATATACAACGTAAACAACGAGCACATGAAATTGTCATGATGATTGGTGATGGCCTAAATGATGCGGGGGCACTCGCACAAAGCGAAGTTGGAATTGCCGTTTCAGAAAATGTAAACGTATTTTCTCCTGCTTGTGATGGTATTATTGACGCCATTCAACTAGATAAACTTCCACTTTTTCTAAGCATTGCAAAAAAAGCTATGCGCATCATAAAAGCTAGTTTTGTCTTGTCTTTTCTATACAACTTGCTTGGTTTGTATTTTGCTATTAGCGGACAATTATCTCCTGTTATAGCAGCTATTTTAATGCCTTTGAGTTCTATTTCTGTGGTTGTTTTTGTTACTGTACTCACCAATTATATCTCCAGACCTTTAAATACTTAATTTCATCTCTTTTCGGTATCGTTATCGAAAAATAAAAACGTTTTCGGTAACCTCCTCGATAATTGAATATAGTTCACAATCTTATTTAAGACTACTATTACCGAATTATATTACCGAAAACTTTTTAATTATGAATACGAAAATTACTTTAATGGCAATGTTCTTACTAACTGCAACAACAATTGCGCAACCAATTCTTACGGCAATATACTCGAGTGATTGTACTGTAAAACCTAGAGGAATTGAAATCTATGCCAAAGGAACCGTAGATTTTTCGTTATACAAAATCTAAAACCAAGCAAACGGTACTACTGTAGCGTTTGCTGACAGAAGTATAGACTTGAATGCATTAGGAACTAAAACAAATGAATTTGTTTACATTACTATTAACTCATCGGAATTTGCATTTACCGTTGCTGATTTTGCTGGAGTTGACGGAACAGAACCTTGGCTAGAGGCAGGCAATGTTGCTTGGGTTAACGGAAACGACGCAGCAAGAATTGTAAGAAAATCTGACGATGCAATCATAGACTTCTATGGAGTTGAGGGAGAAAATGGAGATGGTAAACCTTAGGATTATATTAAAGGTTATGCAAAAAGAATTAACGCTACCATGCCAACTAGTGATATTACAATAGCAGATTGGGAAATTAATAAGAATGCATTTTCAGGCAAAGGACTATGTCAAGACCCGGATGCCGCTATCTTATCATCTGTTGCTGATTTAGGAACTTATAACACTACAGCTCTATCTGTAAACCATAACGAATCTACAGAATTCTCTATTTACCCAAACCCTGCTAATAAGGAAATTAATATTTCTAGTTTACAAACAATTTCTACTTGTAACATAATGGATCTTAGTGGTAAGATTATTGTTTCCAAAGCACCTGAAAAAACGACTGCTTCATTTGATGTGCGTTCATTTTCTCCTGGAATATATATTATTCAACTAATAGACCGTAAAAATTCAATAAACACATAAAAAAATTATGATTGAATAATTCTACATTTGTTTTCTAAATAGAACATCGTATGCTTTCTAATTTAGATAAAAAAATTGCTACCTATAACAAAATAAAAGCGTAAAACTCCAAAGACTATATAGGTTTTTGGAGTTTTTTTTTGCTTTTAGACATCCAAATTCAAAAATCATTTAAGAACGCCTAAGAACAATAATTAAACCTTTCAGAACAAACCAAACGCTGCTCCAATACTATTTTAGCTCTCGAAAAGTCAATTAAAGTAATTGACAACTAATAACTAAAAAAATAAATTATGAGAAACAAGATTACTTTAATGGCAATGTTCTTTCTAACAGTAACAACATTTGCGCAACCAATTATTACCGCAATTTACTCTGGAAATTGTACGGGTGCTGTACCAAGAGGAATTGAAATCTATGCGAATGGAGAAGTAGATTTTACGCTGTATCAATTTCAAAACCAACCCAATGGAGTTGGCTTTACAAGAATGTTTGATATGGATGGACTAGGAACTAAAACAGACGAATTTGTTTATGTTTCGAGAAATACAGGGGAATTTTCGGACACGACAACTGAATTTGCAGCAATTACAGGAACAGAAACGAATTTATACGACGCCAATACTGGATGGGTAAGTGGCGATGATGCCGTTAGAATTGTAAGAAAATCTGATGATGTCGTAATAGATTTCTATGGTGTAATAAATGAAGACGGAACCGGGAATCCTTGGGATTATACAAAAGGTTACGCTAAAAGAATTAATGGCACAATTCCAACAGGTGCATTTACAATTGCTGATTGGAACATTGCTAAAAATGCATTTTCAGGCAAAGGTCTATGTAATAGCGAAGCTTTGTTATCCGATGTTGCCGATTTAAAAACTTATAGCACCGTAGCTTTGTCTGTAGATCATAACAAATCAATAGAATTCTCTATTTACCCAAACCCTGCTAATAAGGAAATTAATATTTCTAGTTTACATACAATTTCTACCATTAACATCATGGATCTTAGCGGTAAGATTATTGCTTCTAAAACCCCTGAAAAAACGACTACTTCTTTTGATGTGCGTTCATTTTCTCCTGGTATATATATTATTCAACTAATAGACCGTAAAAATTCTGTGAGCACAGAAAAAATTATTATTGAATAATGCTACAATTGATTCAGTGAACTCAAAAACTTGGTAAAACTCCAAAGACTATAAAGGTCTTTGGAGTTTTTTTTACCTGTAGTAATTCTAATTCAAAAATTATTTAAGAACCCCTGAGAACAATAATTAAACCGTTCAGAACAAACAAAACTGCACGTCAACGCTATTTTTGTCCATGAAAAGTCTATTAAAAATAATTGACAACTAATAACCAAAAAAACTAAAATTATGAGAACCAAAATTACTTTAATTACAATGTTACTACTAACAGTAACATCATTTGCGCAACCAATTATAACAGCAATCTACAGTGGAGATTGTAGCGGTAAACCAAGAGGAATTGAAATATATGCAAAGGGGGAGGTGGATTTTACACTATACAAAATTCAAAACCAAGCAAATGGAACAGGAGTAGCCTTTGCCGATAGAAGTATTGACATGGATGCATTGGGAACTATCACAGATGAGTTTATTTATGTTATTAGAAACTCAGGAGAATTTTCTGATACGGTAACTGATTTTGCCGCAATTGATGGAACAGAAACGGTATTATACGGTGCTGATGTTGCATGGGTAAGTGGTGACGATGCGGTTAGAATTGTAAGAAAATCTGACGATGTCGTAATAGATTTCTATGGTGTGCTTGATGAAGATGGAACCGGGAAGCCATGGGATTACCTAAAAGGTTACGCTAAAAGAATTGATGGAACCACACCAACAGGTGCCTTTACAATTGCTGACTGGAGCATTGCTAAAAACGCCTTCAAGTTGAAGGGAATTTGTCAAGATCCTGATGCTGCAATCTTGTCATCAGTTACTGACCTGGGAACTTATAGTACTGTCGCTTTATCTGTAAACAATAGCAAAACAACAGGATTTTCAGTTTACCCAAATCCAGCAAACAATGAAATTAATATTTCAAATTCAAACGCCATTGCTAGTTTTAAATTAATTGACATCAGTGGAAAAACCATACTTACAAAAAATAACATTGGTCAAAACTCAAAAATAAATATAGAAAACATCGAAAGTGGGCTTTACATTATTCAACTAATAGACCTACAAAACAATGTAGCTACAGAAAAAATAGTTATAGAATAAGGCTACTTATTAAATATATTTTGAATTTGTAAAATCTTTTCAAAGTTTAAATGAATGAGAAAGCTCAACAGTTACTGTTGAGCTTTTTTTTATATTTTCATAGAAGATTCCCTTACATTTAATCTTCCATTTAAAACAATAGTCTGCGGTACAAACAAGCCTTTTGTTTCAATCTGTTCTAACAACAAATTAGCGGCTGTTTGTCCAATATCTCTGGTAGGCTGACTTACAGAGGTTAGTGCGGGCACAATATGTTCCGCCAATCGAGATTCTGAGAACCCAACAAAGGCTATGTCTTTAGGTATTTCGTACCCATGTTCTTTAAAAACTTTCATGGCTCCTATTGCACTTTGGTCACTTGCCGCAAATATAGCACTCGGTACTTCTTTATTTTCAATCATTTCTAAAGCCACTTTTGCACCAGCTTCCATAGAAAAACTACACGCTACTTTTCTTCCTAAAGGAACTTTGTATTTTCTATGTGCCGCATCAAAACCTTTCAATCTGTTTTTTGAAAGCGTTAAATTCTTAGGCCCCGTTAAATGCACAATATCTCTATGCCCTTGGACTAATAAATGTTCCGTAGCAAAAAATGCCCACTTAAAATCATCAAATACTACTTTTGATGCGGGTAGGTCTTCCACTACCCTATTAAAAAAAACAATCGGCATATCAGAATCGATCAATTTTTTATAATTTTCTATATTCTGATTTTCGCAGGACAAAGAAATAATCAATCCATCTACCATGTTATCAACCATGGTTTTTACATTGTTAAACTCAGTTTCCCAAGATTCGTTTGACTGCATAATCAATACCTGATATCCTTTTTCTAACAAAATTTCCTGCGCTCCCATAATAACTTCAGGAAAAAAACTATTCACAAATTCAGGAACTATAATTCCTATATTTAAAGAACGCTGTTGAATTAGTTTCCTAGCAATTGGATTGGGTCGATAACCCATCTCTTCTGCCGTTTTCAAAATCAATTCTTTTGTTTCGGTTCTAATGTCATACTTGTCATTAAAAGCCCTTGACACAGTTGAAACTGATACATTCAATTTTCTGGCTACATCTTTTATAGTGATATGTTTCATAAATCAATATTAAAGAATAAAAAGCATTTCCGCAAACACCGGAAACGTTTCCGATAAAAATAAGGTTTCCGAAAACGTTTCCGAAACAAAAATAAATTCAATTTGCAATAAAAAACATTTTGATGGCTATATTTAGCATCTATTTTTACTTTTCAACCTGAATGGACAAACCATTTAACCATGAAAAAATTAATTCTAACCGCATTATTACTCACCTGCACCTTCATATCATTTAGTCAAAAAACACAGGTTTATGGAACTATTCAAGACGAGACAGGCATGCTGATTTCTGGAAAAATTTTGTAGCTCCACCAGATACAAAATACTTCAAAAAAATAAAAAAAGAGCTGGAATCCAACTTCGGTGTTCCCTTAGAAACACAATTCAAATTGGTCAACTAAATTTTAATTCTCAAATAAAACACAACCTTCAAAATCTTAAATTGATTCTTGGAGTTTTTTCACAAAGCCTCATATTCATTGAGCATTCTAAAACAAAAAAAACTCCTAAGAACAATTTTTATTCAGTGAAGCACAACAAAAGGACTGCAATTTCTGAAGTTTGTAAGCACAAACCACTCAAACATGAAAAAATTAATTCTTATCCTTCTATTTATTGGAAGTTCAATCAATGCTATAGCTCAAAAAACACAAGTCTACGGTACCATACAAGACGAAACAGGTATGTTGATTCCCTATGTTTCTGTAAGTTTTGCTAACAATACCAAAGGTACCACCTCCAATGATGATGGAGAATTTGTTATACAAGTAAGCAACGAAGAAAAACAAGATACATTAACGATAAATTGCCTTGGTTTTAATACGTATGAAATAAAAATTCAAGACTTAATTGACAAAAAAGACAAGAATATAGTTTTAACAGAAACCGCTATTAGTTTGAACGAAGTAGAATTACTTCAACCAGATGTTTACGTACAAAGAGCCATAAAACAATTAAAGACCAATACTATTAGTAGCAGACACCAACTGACCTTGCTATATCGAAGAGCTTCTAGTGAAGAAGGCAAAGCACGATTTTTTACAGAGCACTATTTAAAAATTTATGACAAAGGTCCAGCCGCTAAAAAAATGACATCCATAGAAGTGTTGGAATCTAGAAAATCTGCGGATTATCGGTTTCTTAAAAAGAAAGAAAACCATCACTCCATTATTCCTATGACGGTTCGCAATCCGTTAAGACATTTAAGATCTACAAAAAACATCCAATGGACAAAAGAAGGAGATTCTTCTTATGAAGGAGAAGATGTACTTATTATCAAAGGAAAACCAAAAGATGCAGCTCCATTTATCATGTATATTGGTGTGGATACTTACAAAGTGTACAAAGTTGATAATGCCGCTAATAATTCATTGTATGTCTATAAAAATAATAATGAAGGAAAATTACAACTAGCTTACCACAGTCGACAATGGAAATCTGGCGTTCCAATTTCCAAAAAATTACAAAAAAACTTAAAGAAGTCTAAACCTGAACTTTCGGCAACTTACAAACACGAAGTATTTGTTTTAGACGTTGAAACAAATAAAAAGAAAATGAAGGTCAGAAACCAAGCAAAAGCCTGGACAACAGACATGGGTGATTTAAAAGTTCCTTATCACAAGGAATTTTGGGCTAACTTTATTACACCTCCAGATACCAAATATTTTAAGCAAATAAAAAAAGAATTAGAATCCAACTTCGGTGTTCCCTTAGAAACACAATTTAAATTGGTTAACTAAGTCTCATTTTATTCCTAAAAGCCCTCCAAAGATTTCTTTAGATCCTTGGAGGGCTTTTTGCTTTTAGAGCATTTATACACCCCTTGTATGAATTATTTAACAGAATAAACAAAACACCGAAAACGTTCCCGACGACAAATAACGTTTTCGGGAACGTTTCCGAAAACATATTCATTGTAATCCTTCTAAGAAAGCCTAAATTTGATTGTATAAGTATCTTAAATACTAAAATTTACAATCATGACTACAATTGATATTGCTGTAATTTTAATTTTCACATTGCTCGTTTTTATTTGTGGAATGAGTTTTTCCAAATCTGGAAAAAATATGAAATCCTATTTTGCCGCAGGTGGTGCTTTGCCATGGTGGATGAGTGGGTTGTCACTTTTTATGAGTTTTTTCTCCGCAGGAACCTTTGTGGTTTGGGGCTCTATTGCCTATAAAAGTGGTTGGGTGGCCATTGCTATACAATGGACCATGTGTATTGCTGGTTTAATTATCGGTTTTTGGATTGCTCCTAAATGGCAAAAAACAAAAGCCTTAACTGCTGCTGAGTTTATTACCGATAGATTGGGCTATAAAACACAGAAAATTTATACTTATTTGTTTTTATTGATTTCCGTTTTTACCACCGGAGCTTTTTTATATCCTGTGGCTAAAATCGTTGAAGTTTCTACGGGCATCCCAATTACGGCAAGTGTTATTTTTTTAGGAATATTAATTTTAATTTACACAGCTGTTGGTGGTTTATGGGCCGTTATCGTAACCGACGTTTTACAATTTGTGGTTCTTACCGCAGCCGTACTTATAGTCGTTCCTTTGTCTTTTGATAAAATTGGAGGCATCAATCAATTCATCAATCTAGCGCCAGATAATTTTTTCAACTTTGTAAATGAAGAATATACGCCAGGATTTTTAGTTGCTTTCGGACTTTATAATTTATTTTTTATTGCAGGAAACTGGGCCTACATTCAACGTTACACTAGTGTTGCAAGCCCTAAAGACGCCAAAAAAGTAGGTTGGTTATTCGGTGGATTATATACGATCAGTCCGCTTATTTGGATGCTACCTCCTATGATTTACAGAGTATTAAACCCTGGACTTGGCGAGTTGGCTGAAGAAGGAGCCTATTTATTAATGTGTAAAGAAGTATTGCCTGTAGGAATGCTAGGTTTGATGCTAGGAGGAATGGTTTTTGCCACTTCAAGTTCGGTCAATACAACCTTAAATATTTCCGCAGGAGTTTTGGCTAACGATGTCTACAAACATTTCAAACCAAACACCAGTGATAGCGACCTAGTAAAAGTTGGGAAACGATCTACCATTATTTTAGGAATTATTACCATAATTGTTGCTTTATTGGTTCCGTTAATGGGTGGAATTGTTAACGTTGTTATGAGTTTAGCTGCCTTAACAGGTGGTGCCATGTTCCTACCTCCTCTTTGGGCGCTTTTTTCCAAATACCAAACCGGTAAAAGTGTTTTGTTGGTTACCCTTGTTTCTTTAGCCATCAACGGATTTTTCAAATTTATAAGTCCTGAGTTATTCGACTTTGCTTTGGATCGTGCTACGGAAATGGGTGTAGGAGTAGGAATACCCGTTGTGTTATTAGCCATTTTCGATTTTTATGCGAAATCAACAAAACAGAGTACCGAACAACATGAAAAACACCAAGGTATTGTTTCCACAAAAGTCTCTGCAACCAAAGAAGAAAGCGAAAGTGGTAATAAAAAAGGAAGTAGAGTCATTGGAATTGGCGTGGCAGCTACTGGGCTATTGGTACTCGGACTTTCATTTATTGCAGAAACAGGAGCGTTTCTTGTTGGAGGAATGGGAGTTGCCGTTTTAATATTAGGCTTATTCGTGATCAAAAAAAATCTTAATTAGAAAATTACAATTAAAAAAATATGTTAGTACAAAATAACAGCGCGGCTATTAGACAAAACAAAACAACTAGCTTACAAAGTGAATTTGTAGTTATTGGAGGTGGAACTGCCGGTGTTTGTGCCGCTATAACAGCAGCAAGAAAAGGTGTGAAAACGGTATTAATTCAAGACCGACCTGTATTAGGAGGAAATGCTTCTTCTGAAGTTCGCTTATGGATTTTAGGTGCTACTTCTCATATGGGAAACAACAACCGTTGGGCTCGTGAAGGAGGTGTCATGGATGAAATTCTTGTTGAAAATTTATACCGAAATAAAGAAGGAAATGCTGTTATTTTTGATACCGTATTACTAGAAAAGGTATTGAACGAAGAAAATATTACACTACTACTAAATACCGCTGTGTACGATGTAAGTAAATCTGATGACAAGAATTTAGAATCTGTAAGAGCATTCAATCCACAAAACTCAACAGAATATATTATCAAAGCTCCTTTATTTTGCGATGCTTCTGGTGATGGAATTGTAGCCTTTAAAGCTGGCGCTTCTTTTAGAATGGGAGCCGAAACACAGGAAGAATTTGGAGAAAAATTTGCTCCAGACAAAGCGTACGGAGAGCTATTAGGACACTCCATGTATTTTTATAGCAAAAACACGGACAAACCTGTAAAATATGTGGCTCCAGAATATGCTTTAAAAGACATTACTGCCATTCCACGTTACAAAGCTATTGGTAAGGACGATAAAGGTTGTCGTTTTTGGTGGTTTGAATATGGTGGTCGTGGCGATACAATTCATGAAACAGAAGAAATTAAATACGAACTGTGGAAAGTAATCTATGGTGTTTGGGATTATATTAAAAATTCAGGAAATTTTGAAGATGTGGACAACATGACTTTGGAATGGGTGGGTACGGTTCCTGGTAAACGTGAAAGTAGACGTTTTGAAGGATTGTACATGATCAAACAACAAGATGTTATTGGTCAAAGTAAATTTGACGACGCGATTGCACATGGAGGCTGGGCCATAGATTTACATCCTGCCGATGGTGTTTATAGTGAACTTTCAGGCTGTACCCAGTGGCATTCAAAAGGTGTTTACGACATTCCTTATAGATCTTTTGTTAGTAAAGATATAGACAACTTATTTTTAGCAGGAAGAATTATTAGTGCTACACATGTGGCTTTTGGTTCTACTCGTGTTATGGCCACTACCGGTTTATGCGCACAAGCATTAGGAATGGCCGCTTCTATTTGTATAGAAAACAAAATAAAACCTGCACAAATTCTAGAAAATGGATTGATTAAAAAATTGCAAAATGAACTGAATCTATTTGGTCAAAGTATTCCTAGAGTGCCTATTCAAAAAGAAAGCAATTTATTATCAAAAGCAACGATAAAAAGTTCTTCTTCTTTAAAATTAACTAAAATAATTGGAGATGGAGAGTGGATGAATTTAGGAACGGCTACTGCTCAATTGTTGCCTTTAAAAGCGAATCAGAAATACAAATTTAAGGTACTAGCCAATGTTTTGGAAGCTACGAATATTGAAATTCAATTACGTACTTCTATCAAAGCTGAAAATTACTGTCCAGAATTAATTTTAGAAACTCAAATTTCTTCCTTAGAAAAAGGAGAACAAGAAATTGAATTCGAATTTGACACGACACTTACCGAGGATCAGTATGCGTTTGTTACTTTTCTTTCAAACGACAAAATAGAACTTAAAAATAGCAACCAACGATTTACAGGAATACTTTCTGTATTTAATGGCGTTAACAAAGCGGTTTCTAATAATGGAAAACAAACACCACCTGCAGCCATTGGTGTAGATACTTTTGAATTCTGGATTCCTCATAGACGACCTGAAGGAAAGAATATCGCCTTAGAAATTTCTCCTGCTATTGAAGTATTTGAAGAGAACAATATTAGAAATGGGTTTGTGCGTCCAGGAAAAACGAGCAATGCTTGGTCGGCTAGTTTAGAAGACAAAAATCCTAGTCTGACAATTACTTGGGACGAAGTTCAAGAAGTTTCGGAGATCAAGTTGTTCTTAGACACAGACTATGACCATCCTTTAGAATCTACCTTAATGGGACATCCTGAAGAAGTAGCTCCTTTTTGTTTAAGAAACTATAAAATTACAGACCTAAACGGAAACCTGATTGTAGAAAAACAAGGCAATTACCAAACCATTAACACTTGGAAATTAGAACAACCTATACAAACAAAAGGCTTTATTATAGAAATGGAACACCCGTTGGAAAATGTACCTGCTTCCATTTTTGAAATTGTATGTCAATAATTTTAAATACATGAAAAAAATAACCCCTTTTATACTTTCTTTATTCCTTATAGGATGTAACGTGCATAAACAGGCTACGAAGAACACCAACAATACGGATCTTAGTCTGAATGGAACTTGGAATTTCTTAGCCAATAATGACATCCAAGAAACGGAAGTTTTACATGCCAATTATTCAACTTGGGATCAAATGAGCGTTCCTGGAAATTGGGATTCGGAGAACAAATACTCCAATTATGTCGGCAAAGGCTATTATCAAAAAAACATTACGATTCCACAAGCATGGAAGGGCAAACAAGTACGCTTAAAATTTGATGCTGTTTATGAAACTTCAAAAGTATGGCTTAATGGAGAATTACTGGGCACACACAAAGGCGGCTATACTCCTTTTGAATTCAATATCTCAAAAAATGCTAGTTATGGTGCTATAAATTCACTTGTCGTTTTGGCCGACAATAGCTTTAAGCGTGGTGCTTGGTGGGCATGGGGAGGAATTAGTAGAGACATCCATATTTATACAAATGATGCAATCCGATTGGTTTGGCAACATATAGACGCTGTTCCAAACTTTTCAAAAGGAATAGTTCATTTTAAAATTGAGTATAAAATAGAAAACAATGGAGAAAAAGCAGAACACTTAAAAATTGTTTCCAATATTAAAACTGCCTCTGGAGATACCTGTGTTACAAAGCAACAAATGCTGGAAGCACAAAATGGCATTACAAAAACAAGTGTTGAGTTTTCAGAAAAACTAGCTGATTTGGAATTATGGCATTTTGATCATCCTACTTTATATCTTTTAACTTCAGAAATTTCAACCAAGTCAAAAATATTACAAATAGATAGCGCTAAATTCGGAATTCGAAAATTAGAAGTCAAAGGAGAAAAGTTAGTTCTAAACAATGAACCTATACGTGTTAATGGATTTAACCGTGTTCACGATCATAGATCCTTTGGAAATACAGAACCTGATGAACTCATTCAGCAAGACATACTTGATATCAAATCTTTAGGAGGTACTTTTTCTAGAATCATGCACGCCCCTGCTTCAGAAAACTTATTGGCCTTTTGCGATAGTATTGGTTATATGCTAATTGAAGAAATTCCTGTTTGGGGAAGAGGTGCTCCTAATGCAAGGGCAAACAATCCTATTACTAAACAATGGCTAACGGAAATGATTGAAAGAGATTACAATCATGCCAGTGTTGTTGGCTGGAGCGTAGGTAATGAAATTGGTAATTTAGATGGTGATTGGGCCGACATGACCATGACACCTGATCAGTACAACTATGTAAATTCTATGTTTGACCATGTGATCGCTTTAGATCCGAATAGATTAAAAACGTATGCTAGTTTTACGGCTTATTTACCAAAATCTGACAACACCAATGAACCTGTAGCTAAGGCAGATTTTATTTCAATAAACACCTATGGGAAAGCCTATGACAAAGCTGTAAAAACACATAAAAAATTTCCGAACAAGCCTATTTTCTTTTCTGAAATTGGAAAGGGACAAATTGGAGAAACGAACACTTCGCAACTGGCCAAATCCTTAGTTGACGATTTAGCCGAAATTCAAGAATTACCTTATGTTATGGGTTCGGCTTTATGGACGTATAACGACTATAGAAGTAATTACAAAGCCACACCTGCTTCAGGAAACAGAGCATGGGGTGTGGTAGATGTATGGAGAAATAAAAAACCCGTCGCTTATAATCAAATTCAAGATATTTATGCCCCTATCAAAAATATCTCTTTCACTTTAAGTGACAGATGGATAAATGTAATGGTTACCCCTAAATCAATTAAAGAATTACCTAGCTACATTTTAAAAAACTACCACCTGACTTGTCGCTTTTTTGATGAAAACGATAAAGAAATAGCTTCTCAAAAATCTAAACTACCTACAATACATCCTGGAGACGAATTGTTTTTTATCTCCTTCAAAAATATTTACAAAGCGGCTTATTTTAAAATTTCATTGCAATCGCCTCTAGGAATAGAAATGAAAACAATTTTCAATCATTCCAAAAAATCGTTAAAAAAAGACCAAAATCTATCAGATAGAATTATTCATTTGGAAAAGAGAACGAACGAAATTATACTCGGTTACAATGTATCAGAAGAAGAAACTTCATTCACCATTAAATATGGAGAAAACATTCCTTCAAAAACTATTGAAACCAAGCTTAAAGGATCCATTAAAATTCCTTGGCAATCTAACAAACCGTTCACTATTCAAATGAAATCTAACAAAAGTGACTGGTCTAAAATAAAAAGCATCAACTAAAGTTTTAAATTCCGATTATGAAAAACCTATATACGCTACTCTTCCTACTTGTCCTATTTTCTTGTACATTGCAAAAAAAACATGAGTCGACTTATGAACCAACCACTAGTAGTTTAAATGGTGAATGGAAATTTAACACCATTTACGGTCAAGGTTCAAACCCCTTAAATATTCAGGAACTAGCTTCTGATATTGTGATTGATAACGATGATCAAAACAAGGTTGAAATAAAAGGAAATTGGAATACTAAAAAAATTGGAGGAAGAGGCTCTGTTTTTTATGGACAAAACTACTTAAGTCATCATTTTTCTAAAAATGAATCAGCAGATAATTATGTGCGTTTCAAACCTTCAATAGCTAAAACTGGATATTATGAAGCATTTGTTAAATATCCATTTGCTTCACATTTAACCGCTCAAATTAACATCAACAGTTCAGAAGGAAAAACATCAAAATATGTAAGTCAAAGAACTGATTGCGGACAATGGATTAGTTTAGGGATCTATAAATTCAATGCTTTAGAAAACAATTATGTAGAAGTTACTGCCATTACAGAAGGTGAAGTGGCTGCAGATGCCATACTTTTCAGACCTATTTCTAAAGAAAAATATGTAGAAGCAAAAGAACAACCAAATCAGATTTATTTACCCGAATTCAACGATTCAGATTGGCATCATTTAAAAGTTCCTGGTCACTGGGGAATGATCAATTCTTATTCTAATTACAATGGTTTGGCTTGGTATCGAAAAGAATTTGAATTGCCAAAAACATGGAAACCGAATGCGAATGAAAAAATTAGATTAAAATTTGATGGGGTTTATCATGTTGCTAAAGTATATTTAAATGGCCTATTTATAGGAAAACACCGAGGTGGATTTACTCCTTTTGAATTTGAAGTAAAAGACATTTTAAATTTTAAAGAAAAAAATACGATTGCTGTTGAAGTCGACAATAGAAATAAAGTTGGTGCCACATGGAATTGGGGAGGAATTATTCGAGGTGTTCATTTAATTAAAAATAACGTTGTCCGAATTAATAACCAATACATGCATGCTGAGCCTAATTTAACAAAAGGAACGGCAAGTTTAAAATTGAAAGTAAGGTTGGAGAACAATTCTTCAGAATCCAAAAATATTACTATCCATTCTATAATTTCTAAAGACGGAAAATTAGTAGAGCTAAACAAAACCGTTTCCGTTGCTGCGCAAACAACAATGGATGCAGAGCTAACAGGAAGTTTAAAAGCTAGCGATGTAAAATTATGGCATTTTGATCATCCTGAATTGTACAATTTAGAAACAACAATTTCAGAGCAAAACAAGTCCATAGATTTGAAAACCGATCATTTTGGAATACGCAAAATTGAGGTTACAGCTTCTAAATTGTTATTAAATGGTGAGCCTGTTCGTTTAGGTGGATTTAACCGTGTAAGTGAGCATCGATTTTGGGGTTCTTCAGAACCTTTAGAAGTTTTAGAAAAAGACATGGATTTGATGAAAGAAGCAGGCGCAAACTTTATGCGAATTATGCATGGTACCCAAAACGAAAAACTCATTGATTTGTGTGATAAAAAAGGAATTCTAATTTTTGAAGAAGCCAATGTTCGTGATTTAAGCAACCCTGAATTTACACCTCCCCACTACCCTTTAGCAAAAGAATGGATTAAGGGAATGGTGGAACGTGATTGGAATCACCCAAGTATTATTGGTTGGAGTGTTGGAAATGAATTAAGCAATCATTATGATTATGCAAAGTTAACGATGGATTATGTTCGTGAAATGGACCCAAATAGATTGGTTACTTGTGTTAGTAATAGCGGACAAAAAAGTTTTTCCAATCGTAAAACTGATCCGAATACGGAAGTAGATATTATTATGCACAATATGTATCGTTGGCAAGGAGAACCTCAAGTTATTATTGATAAATTGAGGAGCGAATGGCCAGAAAAACCCATCTTTATTTCAGAATATGGTTTTGACCCGTATCCAACAACTTCCTTAGACGGAGATCAACAGATATTTTCTGACTGGAACCAACATTGGAGAGGCAAAAATGAATTTGTTATTGGAGGTTCGCTTTGGACATTCAATGATTATAGAAGTGGTTATGCAGCAACTTCACAAGAAGAAAATAGAGTTTGGGGACTGGTTAGCGTTTGGAGACAAAAAAGAAGAATGTTTGACAGAGTTGCCAAAGAATTTAGCCCTATCAAAGATATTAAAGTCGAAAACTTAACCATTTCTAATAACAAAGCAAACGTGATCATTCCTATTAGAGGATTAGCAGATTACCCAAGCTACAGTTTAAAAGGCTATCAATTAGTCTGGTCTTTTAGAGCTCCTGAGGGAAAAATAGTTTCAAAAAACTCGAAAAACCTGCCTTTACTTTCACCAACTGACAAAACATGGAGTGGTGAAATTACTTGGAGTAAATTACCTGAAAACTTATTGGATTTACGTATCCAACTTATGAGTCCGACAGGCTATGCACGTTATGAAAAAACAATCTCCTTAAAAACACCTAATGCTCCAATAATTAAGGCCGTTGATTTAGGCGACAAATCTGCACGTGTGTTGTTTGAAAAAGTTCCTGGAGCTAAAGAGTATTTTGTGCGCTATACAAATGATGACGGAACGATAACAGAATCATTTAAAACAATTACAAATGCCATTGAAATTGAAAACTTAAGCAATCATAAAGCCTACACTTTTAGTGTCATTTCTATAAATGAGAAAGGAGAATGTCTAGCACCTAATTCAATAGAAGCAACACCAAACGGAAAACTACTAGCACCTAAAATTTGGGAAGCATTTATAACAGATAATAAAGCTGTGATTGGTTATACAAGTGAATTTGAAGACACGTTTTACAATGTAAAATATGGTGCTTCAAAAGAAAATTTAAATAACGAATTTAGATCTAATGTTAGAGGTATGATGACCATTGATTTAGAGAATGAAAGTGAAATTTATTTCCAAATTCAACGAGAAACTAAAGGTCAAAAAGGGAGTTGGTCGCAAATAATTAAAGCAAATTAGTATGAAATTAACACGAATAGACATCATTGGCAAAATGGAGAAACAGAAAATAGTCAATTGGGCTATACAGAAGGACTTTCGCCAGGATATGCCCATACTTATGAAAAGGCTATAAAAACCAAGCGAATTCGTTTTTCATCTAAGAATTCAAACCACTTTCATATCAAAAAATTTCGTATTTACGAAGAAAACATAGAATGTGAATTTCCTAGAAATATATTATCTAACAACGCAGACAATATTGTAACAGGTTTAAATAACCTTTCAAAGGACAGTCAAGTTACAATTACTGCTAGTGGTCTTTATAACGATACCTTTAAAATTTCTGATGTTGCTAATGGTAGTATTACAACAGGGTGGGTTTCTCAGAAAGAAGGTGAAAAATGGTTGGAGTTTGAATGACCTTCAGGAAAAAAGTTGGACATATTCAGTTCATAAATAGGTAAAAAAAAATAATTGGAATGGACTTGTTTCGGATTATAAAATTGAGGCAGAAGTTCATGGAGAATGGGTTGAAATTGCAAGTTACGATGCGAAAATCAGTAATAACTTTGCCGAAGAATACCATACTTATGGAATGGATTGGAATGAAAAAGAATTGATTTTTTATTTTGATGGAAAAGAGATTAGAAGAGAGAAAATACATTTTGTTATAGCGAAGCACCTATTTGGTTAAGTCTAGCAATTAAAAAATGGTCAGGTACAGTTTCTGATGGAATTGATGGTACTTCATTGAAGGTGGATTATGTAAGATATCATAACAAAAAATAATAAAATTAAAAAAACATAGTAATCAAACAACACAAAATGAAACATCTAGCATTAGTTTTAATTACAGTTACTCTTTTAAGTTCTTGTAAAGTACAACCAAAAAAAACTGTTGAAATAAAAAAATCAGATTATAAAATTGAATTAGGAGAAGTTAGGCTTCAGTCTAAATTTGAAAGTGATACAATGAGTGTTTGGGGAGGTTCCATTACAAAAGGAGATGATGGTTTGTATCATATGTTTTATTCTCGATGGAAAAAAGATTTAGGTTGGGCTTGGGCTACACATTCTGAAATAGCACACGCTGTTGCTGAAAGTCCTTTTGGACCATTTAAGTTTAAAGATATTGCTTTGGGAATTCGAGATTCAAAATTGTGGGATGGTTTATGTACACACAATCCTACAGTTCACAAATATGGCAATAAATATTACTTGTATTATATGGGAAATACAGGTGACGGAAAAGTATTTGGAGAACCTGGAGAAATAAAACTAAACCCTATTCATAGAAATAATGCGAGAATAGGTGTAGCAGTTGCCGAGAACCCAAACGGACCTTGGAAACGTTTTGATAAACCATTAATTGATGTGAGTAAGGATAGCACAGCTATTGACGCGTTATTAGTGAATAATCCATCAATTACCAAAAGACCAGATGGAGGATATTTAATGGTGTATAAGGCAGTAGGTAAAAAGAAAAAAGGAATATGGGGAGGTCCGGTAGTGCATTGTGTAGCAACATCTGATAATCCTACAGGACCATTTGTAAAATTCGACAAACCAATTTTTCTAGCTAAAGGACACGATTTCCCTGCTGAAGATCCTTTTATTTGGTATGAAGCTGGAAAATATAGAGCAATTTTAAAAGATATGCATGGAGCATTTACAGATGCAGGTATGGCGTTGGTTTTATTTGAATCTGAAGATGGATTTGATTGGACATTATCTAAAAATGCATTGGTTTCAAAATTAGAAATTAAATGGGAAGATGGAACGGTTCAAAAAGTAGCTAATTTAGAACGCCCCCAAGTTTATTTAGAAAATGGAATTCCAAAAGTTCTTGTATGTGCTTCTGATGTAAAAGATAGTAAAGGTGTGCTTCAATCTTTTAATGTTCAAATTCCAATTCAAACTATAAAAATTAATAATGAAGAATCTAAAAAATAGTTTTATATCCGTTTTTTCCTTTTCCGTAACCTTTATAGGTTTAGCACAATCAAATTTTGATTTTAAAGAGTTACTCCCTGAAAAGTTTGACAAAGCAAATATTATTCAGGAAAAAGATTACAATGTTTGGGGTACCAATATTTTAAAAGGAAAAGACGGAATTCCTAAAGCATTGATCATTGCCATTTTACCTAAGGATAGTGAAGTCTCTTTTTCTTTGGTAATTCCTTTAAAATATAAACATTGATTTTATGAAATTAGAACTCAAAAACCACCTATTCAAAAGTGTTTGTTTGTTGTTTACTTTGATTAGCTATCAGTTACAAGCGCAACAAAAGACCTACAATATTGTTTGGATAAATGCTGATGATTTAGGAAGAGAATTATCTTGCTACGGACATCCTGCAGTGCAGACACCAAATATTGATGGTTTGGCAAAACAAGGAGTTTTGTATACCAATGCTTATGCCAATGCCCCTGTTTGCTCTGCAAGTAGATCGTCTCAAATTACAGGAATGTATCCAATAGCTATAAATTCGTTAGATCACAGAACCTTAAATATGACCGCTTTGCCTGATGGCATACAACCTATTACTGAGTTTTTTAAAAAAGCCGGTTATTTTGTAACCAATGGAAATGGATTGAATTTATTAAAAAGTGGAGGTAAAAAAGATTACAATTTTATTCCAAGTATTAAATACGATGGAACAGATTGGAATCAAAGAAAGCAAGGGCAACCTTTTTTTGCTCAGGTTCAGATAAAGTATCCACATAGATTGTTTGTAAAAGATAAAAAAAATCCAATCAATCCAAAAGATGTAGTGTTGCCTAAATGCTATCCAGACCATCCGTTACTAAGAGCAGATTGGGCTCTGTATTTAGAATCTATTCAACATTGTGATGCTATTGTAGGTGAAATTTTAAAAAAATTAGAAGCAGATGGATTGGCAGAGAATACGATTGTATTCTTTTTTGGAGACCACGGTCGTCCACATCTTAGAGATAAACAATTTTTATACGAAGGAGGATTGCAGATTCCTTTAATTGTAAGATGGCCAAGTCAATTAAAACCCAATAAAAAAGACAAACGTTTGGTCAGTTTGGTAGATGTAGCAGCTACTAGTTTGGCTATATCAGGTATTAAAACTCCGTATAAATTACACGGTAAAGTGTTCTTAGGAAAAAACACAAAAAAACGTACATATATCTATGGATTTAGACAACGTACAGGAGATGCCGTAGAAAATATGAGAAGTATTACCGATGGTCGTTACAAATTAATTTGGAATAGAACGTATGACAGACCCTGGATGCAGTTAACGAGTTATAAAAAATTACAATATCCTGCTTTTGCCTTGTATCATTATTTATATAGTAAAGGAGCATTAAAAGCTCCGTACAATCAGTTTATGGCGGCAACAAAGCCAGAGTTTGAATTGTTCGATTTGAAAAAAGATCCTATGGAATTTAAAAATTTGGCAGGAAAAAAAGCTTGTAAAAAAGTTCAAGAAAGATTATTTCAAACTCTATCATCCAACTTAAAATCCTATGAAAAAAATATGATTTTTGAAGATGAGGCAACCATTGCCAAAGCCAAACAGGGTTCTAAAATTTATTATAAAAAAGCATTGGAACAACAAAAACCAGAAGTTTCTGTAGAAGCTTCTTATGAAGAAATAGTAAAAGATTGGGAAGAAAGACTTTTACAGTAAATCAATTAATTTTTGAATGATCATAAATAAACAACATAAAATATAACAAAGATGAAGTATATAGTACTATGCATAGGAATTGTTCTTTTTGGAGTTAAAGCAAAAGCTCAAGAAAAAAGCACATTTGATTATTCCCAGTGGGAATTAAAATGGGAAGATAATTTTGATTATAAAAACAGTCAATTAGATGATCATTGGATTTCTGCCAATTACACTAGTAAAAATTTATACTGTAGCCGATGGCGAGAAAACGTAGATGTAGTAGATGGCGTAATGCATTTAAACATTAAAAAAGAAAAAAGAGGGGGGAAAGATTGGACAGCAGGTAGTATCTGGACACGCAAACAGTTTAAATATGGATATTTTGAATGTCGCTACAAATATGCTGGAGGAGAAGCTACCAATAATTCCTTTTGGTTAATGACAAGAGGAGGAGAACCTACAGAAGGTAAAAAATTTGAAATTGATATTAACGAAGGACATTATCCTAATGAGGTGAGTACTAATATCCATAATTGGTCAGATTTTACCGTTTTGCCAAATGGAAAGAAAACACACCCAAGTTATAATGAAATGTTCTTTTTTGGAACCAAACCAAATTATTCTATTCAATTAGAAATTCCTGTTGAAACGAAGAAAATACGTTTTACCTCTAAAAATAGTTCTAGGTTTAATGTGGGCGAATTTAGAGTGTATGGAGTAAACGAGTCTGGAGAATATCCAACGGTATTGTCACAAACAGCAGATAGTGATATTGATGGTTTGGTAAACTATGCAAGAGCTCAAAATGTAAGCATTACATCAAGCGGTTCGTATAAAGGAAATTCTTCAGAAAATAAATTGATAGATGGAAACCCTTTTACTTCTTGGAGCACACAGCAAGAGGGAGATAAATGGGTAGAGTTCACTTGGGATCAATCTATAACTGTTGGTTGTATTCAGTTTACAAACGGATGGAGAGATCAAAGTAAAACATGGCACAGCTTAGTAAGCAATTACAAAATTCAATATTTAAAAGATGGAGAATGGAGAGATATTTCTGTTTTAGATGCCAGTAAAGAGAATGATTTTTCGGAGGAATATCATACCTACGGATTGGAGTGGGATGAAAATGAATTGGTGTTTTATTTTGATGGTAAAGAATTAAGAAGAACTAAAAATGATTTTTGTTATAGTGAAGCTCCAATCTTTTTAAGCTTAGCTCTTATTAAATGGCACGGAGTATTAAAAGATGATTTGGATGGTAAAAGTATGAAGGTTGATTATGTGAAATATTATCAGAAAAAATAAAAAAATGAAATTACCCATAACCATTACGACTATTTTAGCACTAAGTTTTAGCTTAGAAAGCTGCGCGCAATCTACTAACAACAACGAGATTATAGTAAAAGAGCCAGAGAACAAAAATGAAGAAAAAATCATTTGTCCTGAAGATATCTATCATACTCTTTTACCCATTCCATCTGTTGAATTTGATATTTCTAAATGGGAATTAGCTTGGGAAGATGAATTTGATTATCCTAACTCTCAGCTTGAAAACAATTGGACTTCTCAAAATGGGCCTAGTGGTCATATCCTTTGTAGCCGATGGAGAGATAATGCAGTAGTAGCCAATGGCGTTTTGGAATTACAAGCAATAAAAGAACAGCGTGGTGGAGCAGATTGGACTTGTGGCAATATTTGGACAAAAGAAACCTTTAACTATGGTTATTTTGAATCAAAATACAAATATGCTGGTGCTAGTGGAACCAACAACTCCTTTTGGTTGTTTTCGAATTTAAAAGGTGTGGGTAATAGTACACCTGGTGTTACTTGTGAATTGGATATTAATGAAGGACATTTTCCTAATGAGATGAACACAAACCGTCATCATTGGCAAAATGGAGAAACGGAGAACAGTCAATTAGGATACACAGAAGGCTTATCTCCAGGATATGCGCATAGTTTTGAAAAAGCTATAAGCACAAAAAAAATTCGTTTCTCTTCTAACAATGCCAATCATTTTCATATCAAAGAATTTCGCATCTACGAAGAAAAAGCAGACTGTGATTATCCTAAAAACATACTTTCCAATACGGCTGACAACTCAAATGCTAACTTAAACAACCTTTCAAAAGACAGTCAAGTTACCATCACAGCTAGTGGTACTTATAATGATACTTTTAAAGTTTCTGATGTTACCAATGGAAGCATTACAACTGGTTGGGTATCACCAAAAACAGGAGAAAAATGGCTAGAATTTTCTTGGCCTTCTGAAAAAAACATAGGACATATACAATTTATCAATGGTTGGCAAAGTGGAAGTAATTGGAATGCCTTAATATCAGACTATAAAATAGAAGCTTATATAAACAATGTATGGGTTGAAATAAGTAGTTACGATGTAAAAACAAGTTACAATTATGCCAACCATTACCATATTTATGGAATGGACTGGTCGGAAACTGAAATCAAATTTTATTTTGATACTAAATTGATTCGTACAATTCCGAATACACTTTGCAATGAAGCATTAAATATTTATTTAAGCTTGGCTATATTAGAACACGCTGGTGAAGTTACAGACGCAATAGATGGTACTAGCATGAAAATAGACTATGTGAAATATTATACTAAAAAATAAACCATGAAAACAACAATTCTCAACATTATAAAAACATCTTTTCTTTTCTTATTGATAAGCGCCTGTAGTTCAAAGGAAAAAACAAATACTACGGGATTTCCTTACAATATCAAGGAAGATACGAAAAACAGAGCATTAAGCAGTGCCATAGAACGTGCCTTTACTCAGTACGATGGTTACACACCTGCCACTAATGAATTGTACTCTAACTTTTTATATACACCTTTAAAAGGCTTGGACTATAACGATGGTGACGGTACCATTTCTAGAAGAGATCCTTCAAAAATCATTAAGGAAAACGGAAAATATTATGTTTGGTACACACATCGTCAAACACCAACGCCACCTGTTGGAGCTAGAAATGCAGACAAGAGTAACGATACCATCCCTTCTACAGATTGGGATTTATGCGATATTTGGTACGCCACAAGTAAAGACGGTTTTACTTGGGAGGAACAAGGAGTTGCCGTTCCTAGACCTCCAAAACCACAAGTAGGTTGGCGATCTGTAGCCACAACTGATATTTTAAAATGGGAAGGAAAATATTATTTATACTTTCAAGGATTTTTAGAAGCGAGCGGAAAGAAAGGTGATTATTGTCCGGTAGCCGTAGCTTCTTCGGATTCTCCTGATGGTCCTTGGACCTATCATGAAGGTGCAGTTATAGAAAACGGTGCCAAAGGCGAATGGGATCAATTTGCCATTCACGATCCAAATCCATTTATTCACAACGGCAAAATTTATATCTACTACAAAGCAGCCTTTAACAGACCCGATAATTTATGGATTGCTGCTGGTTTGGCGATAGCAGATTCTCCTTTAGGACCTTTTAAAAAGCATCCTTTAAATCCACTCTTTAATTCCGGACATGAAACTTCATTATTTCCATTTAAAGAAGGAATTGCTGCCTTAATCGTTCAAGATGGTGTAGAATCCAATACCATTCAATATGCCAAAGACTGGGTGAATTTTGAAATTGCTTCTGTATCGAAATTTATGCCTGTTGCTTCAGGTCCTTATATTGCAGATGCTTTTTTAGACAACAAAAATGGAAGAGGAATTACATGGGGATTGTCTCATTTTGTCAATGCAGGAGCACATGGAAAACAACATTCAATACTAGCCCGATTTGATTGTGATTTGAGTTTGGATGTACACGATCCTCAAATGAAGAAAAAAATTAGATGGAACAAACCTGACTTTTATTTTCAACATAAACTGAATAAAAAACAACTAGATAGAATTAAAAACAGCAACTAAAACAATCAATTTAATATGAAAACAAAACCATATGCGCTGCTTGCGCTAGTACTTGTCTTATTTACGGCATGTAGTACAACAACAACTAAAAAAGAATACAAATTAACCCTAGGAGAAGTCGCCTTAACATCAAAATTTCAAAATGATTCCATTACTATTTGGGGAGGATCTTTAGTAAAAGGGGATGATAATTTATACCATCTCTATTATTCAAGGTGGAAAAAAGATTTAGGTTGGGCTTGGGTGACCCATTCCGAAATAGCACATGCAGTATCCACTAGTCCGTTTGGACCTTTTACTTTTAAAGACGTTGCCTTAGGAATTAGAGATGCCGCTTTATGGGATGGACTCTGTACACACAATCCTACCGTGCATAAATATGGCGACAAATATTATTTGTACTATATGGGAAACACGGGTGATGGCGTCGTAACTGGAAGTCCAGGAAACATCAAATTAAACGTTTTGCACAGAAACAATCAAAGAATAGGTGTTGCCGTTGCCGACAACCCAAATGGCCCTTGGAAACGCAGTGACAAACCTCTAATTGATGTAAGCGAGGATGTGAATTCCTTAGATGCATTAATGACAAGCAATCCTTCAATAACAGAACGTCCAGAAGGAGGGTATTTAATGGTGTACAAAGCGGTTGGTAAAAAGAAAAAAGGAAAATTTGGCGGACCTGTAGTCCATTGTGTAGCCACTTCTGACAGTCCGACTGGGCCTTTTAAAAAATACGATTTCCCTATTTTCACTGCAAAAGGACACGATTTCCCAGCTGAAGATCCATTTATTTGGTATGAAGACGGAATGTATAGAGCTATACTAAAAGACATGCATGGCGCCTTTACAAAAGCCGGACAAGCTTTAGTTTTATTCGAATCTAAAGATGGTTTTGATTGGAGTTTAGCCAAAAATGCATTGGTTTCAACTTTAGAAATAAACTGGGAAGATGGGAACACACAAAAAGTAGCACATTTAGAAAGACCCCAACTTTATATTGAAAATGGGAAACCCGTTGCTTTGCTATGTGCCTCTGACATAAAAGATGCCCATGGCGTTTTACAATCCTTCAATGTACAAATTCCGATAAAATAGAAAGTATACAAACAAAAAAAGAGGCTGTATTTTCATACAGCCTCTTTTTTTGTTCACTATTTCCTATAGATATTGATCCACATTTTCCCATGGACCTCCATTGATAATATCAATTCCTTGTTGCTTTAAGAAGTCAGTTGCCTGTCCACTTCTCGCTCCACTTCTACAAACAGCAATTACTTGCTTACCGTAGCCCTTCACTGTATCAATATTACTAGGAATTCTATCTAAAACAATATGCTCTGAACCTGCGACATGCCCTTCAGCATATTCGCCATCTGTTCTAACATCTAATACAACAGCTCCGTTTTTTAAATACTCTTGTATTTTTTCATTGTCAAAATTTGCCATAATTTTTTTGCTTTAATTTTCTGTACCTAATCATACTGTATTAATACATATTTCCTCTTTGATCATCAACTTCAACTAAATCTTTTAGTGCGTTGAAGATTTGACCGTTTACTTTGTTTTTGTTGTCTGTAGCAAGACTGTTTTTAGCCCCTTCATAACTAGGTAAAGTTGCTGGTTTTTCTTTTGATTTTACAACAAAAGCAAAAACACCTTTTACTCCAGAAACATTTGTAATTACTTTATTTTCAGCTACAGCATACATGGCTCCTACAACACCTGGCTCAATTCCAACACCAGAAATAGTTGGAGCACCTAAAGTAACATTAGAAAATGATTTTACAGCAACTTCTGCTGATTTAGCAATTGCTTCTAAATCTGCTCCCTTCATTTTTTCAGCAATCAATTTTGCTTTTTTCTGATTCATTAAAATAGGCTTCACCTTTGCCGATGCTTTAGAAGAAGACGAAAGACCTTTTTCTGATTTATTAGTCAATACAACTACCGCATAACCATTATCTAAATCGAAACGTTTTACATCATTGATTGAACGTTCATTATCGAAAGTCCATCTTACAATACTTCTGTTTTTACCTAAACCAGAAACATTTTCTTCTAATTCTTTAATACCTACTAAAGGTCTAGCTGTATAGTTTAATTCTTTTAACAATTCATCTAAAGTCTCACCTGAAGATAATTTATAAGCCAAACTTTCCGCATTTTCAAAAATAGTGTTTTCAGTAGCTTCAGAAGCTTCAATTTTTCTTGCCAAAGTTGACAATTTCACCGCATTTTGAATATTTTTTTGATTTGTAATATGAATTACATGCAATCCGAAATCAGTTTTAACAACTCCGATATCTCCTTTTTTATTTAAGAAAGTATAGTCTCTAAATTCAGGTACCATACGAGAATATGTAAACCAGTCTAATTCACCACCCTTTTCAGAATTTGATTTATCAGAAGAAAATTCTTTTGCCAAAGAGGCGAATTTAGATTTCTTTCTTTTTACAACTTTCAAAATACTATCAGCCAATTTTTGTGCTTCAGCTTCCGTTCTTGTAATGGTTGGATCAGCAGATCTTGAACCTACATAAGAAATTAAGATATGACTAGCTTGCACTGAATCCGGCATCTTAATAAATTCTTCAACTTTCGATAATCTGTAGTGATTTTGAAATTTATAAGGTCCAACAACAACACCTTCTTTCGCCGCAAAAATTTCATCAGCAACAACGGTAGGTAAATTGTTCTTAAATAAATAATTTCCATCAACAGGAATATCCGTTCCGCTTTCAGCTATATAAGCTACACCATCTTTAGCCGCTGTAAAAGGAGCTATTTCCAATTTCAATTCGTCTTGAATGTCTTTTTCATCTTCTTCAGAAGCTACTATATCAAACTTTACATATTTAATATCTCTTGTCGCGTCTACTTTAAATTCAGCAGCATGACTTTTAACATAGGCATCAATTTCAGAAGAACTTACTGTAGCATCTGCATCTTCAATAGAAGAATAAGGTACGTAAACAAAAGATCCAGATAACTTGGTTCCATTTTCAAAATGGTTTCTTTCACCATCTTTTAAAGATGCACCAACTCCTAACTTTACCAATTGCGTATACGCCGATTGCTCAACGTTTGCTTTAACGTTCTTTTCAGTATTCAACCAATTTGTCCAAGCACTGTTTGCTTGACCTTTTGAATTTTCTTTTAAGTTTGCTAAGTACTCTTTGAATTTATCTTCATCAAAAAGACCAATCTCATTTTTGAAAATTTCAGCATTTTTAATTGAAGGTATTTCAACGATGGCATCCCAAACGTCTTTTTCTCCTACTACAATTCCTGCATTTTTTAATTGCTCTTGGTAAATTTTTTCGCTTAAAACACTATTCCAAACAGCATTTACTGCTTGCATATCAGAAACACCATTTCCAACATTAGATTTGTATGCTTCTACTCTAGTTCCAAAATCTTTTCTACTAATCGTTTCGCCATTAATTTCACCTACTGAATTTACTTTACTAGAATTAAAAAAGTCTAAAATATCTTTTGGACTTGCAACAAAAGCAAATAGCGCCAAACCAATGATTACAATTAAAAACATTGAACGCTCTCTAATTTTCGATAATATTGCCATTATTTTTATTAAATTATTTATTGATAGTGTGCGAAAATACAATTTACTCTTTAATAATAAAAGTGAAACAGCTTTTTAATTAGCCTACAAAATAAAAAAAGTAATGTGTTGTTTTTGAGGTGAAATTTAAGCCTCTAAAACGGTAAGATAAACTTGTTCAATCTTTGAAGTACTGCTTTTTAACACTTCGATTTTATAGTTTTCAATCGTCAAAATATCGCCTTTTACAGGGATATCTTCGGTATGGTTTAAGATAAAACCACCCAATGTTTCATATCCCTCATCTTTTGGAATATTTAAGTTGTAGGTTTCGTTCAAATAATCAATTTCCAAGCGAGAAGAAAATTGAAATTTATTTTCTTTGATGATGACTTCTAAAAGCTCAATAGAATCGTGTTCATCTTCTATCTCTCCAAACAATTCTTCAATAATATCTTCCACAGTGATCAATCCAGAGGTACCTCCATATTCATCTAATACAATCGCAATACTTTTTCTTTTTTTGATCAATGAATTTAAAACATCACTAATACTGCTTGATTCTGGTACATTTTCAACTGGCATCAAAATAGATTTGATACTTTTCGGCTTTTTAAACAAATCGAAGGCGTTTACGTAGCCGAGAATATCATCTAAAGAAGTTTTATAAATTACAACTTTGGACAGGCCTGTTTCAGCGAAAATTCGTTTTAATTTGGCCGTTGTTTCGTGTATTTCAACCGCAATTATTTCTGTTCTAGGCACCATAATTTCCCTAGCTTTCAATTTATGAAAGTCTAAAGCATTTTGAAAAATTTGAATTTCAGAATCTACGGAATCATCTGCTGTATCTAATTGTTCATTTATATAATCACCTAATTCTTCTTTGCTAAATTCAGTTTGAGACTCAGCTCCATTATCGTTAAAAAACACTTTTAAGAAGAAATCGGAAATTCGTGAAATAAATCCTGAGATATAGTAAAATAAAATATAGAAGAAATATGCTGGAACAGCAAATAACTTTAAAGTTTCGTTTGCATAAATTCTGAAAATTGCTTTTGGCAAAAACTCAGCAGTCACCAAAATTATCAAAGTAGAAATAAGCGTTTGAATTAGCAGAACACTAAATTCATTAAAATAAGCAATACCAATAAAAGGGATTAGCACATCTACAATAAGTGCCCCCATATAGTAACTATATACCACCAAAGAAATATTATTACCCACTAACATTGTGGTAATAAATTTTGAAGATTTTTTTGTGATACGCTCAAGAATTTTAGAGACAATCGTGTCTCCTTTTTTCTCTAGCTCAATGTGCAATTTATTAGAAGAAATAAAAGCAATTTCCAAGCCTGAAAAAAAAGCTGATAATAAAACGGAAACAATAATTATTGTAATTTCTACGCCCATAAAAATTTATTCTCTTTTCTTTCGAAACCTTCTTTTAAAGAAAAACATAAATACAGCAAGTACACCAAAACCCAATTGTATGTATCCTTTTTCCGGTTCTTCTGAAATTTTCAGAACACCTTCAAAAATAAAAATAGCTCCTATAATTAAATAAGCAAACTCAAAATATTTACTAAATGCATGCATAATTACTCTTCTTTTAAAAATAGTTCTCCACTTGTTTTTTTCATTACCCAATTTTGCAAATTGTGCTTCGACTCAAACCCGGTTCCATAGATAGTATCTTGATCTAAGGTAAGTTTAAATTCTTTTTCGGTAAAGAAATAATTGATTTTTTGATCCCAATACAATTGAGACGTTTCTAATTTTGTTTTTTCTGTATGATTGTACACCACGACATTTCCTATAATTTCAGAAATAGAGGTTTTGGTATATGACCTTGCATAGTCTCCAGAAATAGTTGTTGAATCCGTTCCCGTTTTATCAATTGTTACAATAACAACGCCCTCCGGATATTCCGAATACGGATGCTCTTTCCTATTGCTAAAATCGTACAACAAAGGCGTGTTTAATCGGGTAACAACCTTACCCGAGTCTTTGTAAACATACCTTACATTTTCAGATTCTCCTACAGGTAAATTCTTATCAGCTAAAAAGTCTTTAACCTCTTTAACATTGTTTACACAAGAAAAAAACATTGCCACCATAAAAATGGCAACAATGTTTTTTAAGTTATTTATTATAGTTAAGTACATTCCTTTAAATTAAGGAATTTTTACTGTTTCACCAATCCAACATCCAATTTTAAAAGGAGCTCCTGAAGTAACACCTTCAGTAAAGATTAACTTTTTAGCAGGAATTGACGACTTATAACTCTTAACATATTTTTTTGCAGTACTTGCATTTGCAGGATCTACTCTTTCTGCAATTTCAGCCATTTTTAAAGCGGCTACATATACCATTTTCTTTTCAAACTCTGATTTACCACAAGTATTTGCACTTTTAGCATACAAACTTGCAATTAACAAGTAAGCTTTCCCCATACTTCTTTTGTTTGCAATTGCTTTTCTTGCATAAGATCTGGCCTCAACTTTACGACCTTTCTTTTGCATTATTTGAGCAATTTTATACAAATAAGCTGCTTTTTTATTCGTGTCTTCTTCTTGTTGCACCGCTTTCTCAAAATACTCTTTTGCCTTGTCAAACTGATTGTTCTTAACTAAGATACCCGCATAAAAAACAGATGCTTCTGGAGAAGGTTGCGCTTTAACGTAAGCCTCTACTAATTTATCATATAATGGATCCTCTGTACATTCTTTTTTATACATTCTAGAAACAGAACTTTTCAACCATGCTCCATTCGTTTTATTTGCTTCAAAATCTGCAGTAAACATAGGAATCAAACGATCGCAAGTAGAAAGATCAACAATTATTTTATCCAAACCACCTTCTACTTGACCGATAGCTTTAGAATTATTTTCATAAGCTTTCTTATATCTTTTTTCGCTAGAAGTTAAAACATTCCCTGCTTCTTCTTTTGCAGAATATCCATCTAATTTCTTTGCGTAATTATCTAATTTATCGTGAACTGCTTCCACTAAAACATCATAGGTATCAAAAATAAACTGAACATTAGAATCTTTGTTCTTTTCAGTAACATAACTGAAATATCTGTAAATTGCTTTTACACCCATTTTTGATGGATCAATTTTATAAGCTTTATCTAGCATTTGAAAAACATCTTCATCAGACTGTTTTTCTTCACTTAAGAAATCTGCATAATCGCTATATACTTTTGCTAAGTCTTTAGGATACAACTCAATTCTTTGGTCAAAAACTCTACGAACCAAAGCAATAGCTGCTGGTCTTTCTTCTGGTGTTGCTTTAGCTAATTTATCTTTAGCGATAGTCACTCCCAATTTATAAATATTTACAGATAATTTTGGACTGTTATTCAAACACCATAGCCAATTTTCATAAGCCCCTGCATAATTTTTCGACTTATAATCTCCTTTGAAAAGATTATACTTTATTGCCGCTTCTTGATTGGTATCTTGTGCGTTTACCATGTTCATGCTAAAAAATAAACATGTCATTAAAAGTAATACTTTCTTCATCCTTTTAGTTATTTTAATATTAATCAATTTTCCTCTGTCTAAACCATTTGTCTCCTAAAGAGAAACTAAGCTTCAAATTAAAGTATTTTTCTTCAATTAAACTAGTTGTTAATTCTCCTTTTTTTCCATACTCAAATCCAACATTCAAATCAGACAAACCTTTACCCATTGGTAATCCTACTCCAAAAGACATGCCAAAGTCTTTTATCTGAGTTCCGTCCACCTGCATTCCTAAGTTTTCATATTTCACACCAGCTCTATAGGTTACCCTACTAAAGTAGCTTGTTAACGAATTGAATTTAGGTATATAATAACCACCTAAAGACAAACGTTTGTAGTCGGTAAAAGTCACATTTTTTGTATTGTTTTCTAGGGCAGACCCGTTAAAGCTCATTGCTTTGTTAAAGCTGTATTCAATACTCGTATTCCATTTACTTAGTTCACCATAGCCAATAGCAAAAGTTGTATTGATAGGATTAACAACAGTTGTAGAATTTGAATCATCTTCTGGCAATGCATCTACAATTGTTTCTACATCTATTCCGTTAAAAATACCTTTGTATAATTGTGTCGACTCTTCAACACTTTGATCTTTGCTCTTTAAAAACACCAAACCTAAACCTAAGGTGTGTTTAGTAGATGTTTTTGATTGGTAATTTACACCAAACTTACCGTCAAAACCTCTAATAATATCTTTTGTTCTATACCGAATATCATAAATCAAATCGTCTTGTTCTTGGGTTACTGTATTATTTACGGTTCCAAATACATATCCCGCCTCAAAACCTATAGAAAGTCCTTTGTATATTTTATATCCTACCCCCATAAAAAGCATGCTTGTACCACCTTCACCTTCATAGGTATAAATAGAAGTACCATCATCTTCTTGTAAATTATATCCAACACCTGTTTTACTTCTTAAACCACCGGTAAATCCCATTTTCTCTCCTATTGGAAAACCTATTGCCAAATAAGACAATGCAAATGCAGATGATTTTTGTTCTGTTGAATTATCGGAAATTGTAGATTGATAATTTGTTGTTCCAACAGCATAAGTTGTAAACCTTAAACCTGACAAACTAGCAGGATTTGAAAAATTCAAATGCAAAGGCTCAGAAAACGAAGCTCCGATTCCTCCCATCAATGTTTCTTCAACTGTTTTACTTGGTATGTTATTTCCTATTCCGAAAAACGAATATGGTGAGGCTTGCTGTTTTTGCGCAACGGCACTTACTGTTAAAAACACAGTTAAAAACAGTATTGTTTTTTTTATCATTCTTGTGTATTGTGTGTCAAAATTGAGTTCAAACCTTCCGCTAGAAAATTTGGATTCGCAAATATGCTATTTTTTAATCTTTTAGACAAGTAATAAGCGTCTCCTCCTGTTAAAACAACTGTTAAATCACTAAAACGACACTTATATTCTGAAATTACCCCGTCAATTTCACTAATTGCGCCTTGAACAACTCCCGAACCGATACACGAATTTGTATCATCACCAATAAAATTTTTAAAATTATCTATCGTTAATAAAGGTAAATTTTCAGTAAAATTATGGAGGGCTGTAAACCTCATTTGCAAGCCTAAAGAAATGGCTCCTCCCAAATAATTATTTGTTTCAGACAAGATATCAAATGTGATGCAAGTACCTGCATCAATCACTAGTACATTTTTATTAGGAAATAAAAACGAAGCAGCACTCATCAAAGCAATTCTATCCACCCCTAAAGTAATAGGGGTTTTATAAGAGTTTATAAACGGAACCTTTGTTTGGCTATTTAACCATACTACTGCTGAAACATTTTTTAATATAGCTGCTATTTTCTTAGTTAACGCACCTACTGAAGATACAATTGTATTAAAAATTTCGTGTTCAATGAAAATATTTTTAATTTTTTCTTCGAAATCATTTTCATCGCTTACAAAGCTGAAAACAATGCTATCTCGCTCAAAAACAAATACTTTAATTCGACTATTACCTGCGTCGATTATTAGATTTTTCATATTATTTTATAATCCTTCAAAGATACGAATACATTTTTTCAAAATATGTTTGGATATATCTAAATATTACATGTATATTTGCAACCGCTTAGGCAAGCAGACTAGTTCTAAATGCCGCAGCAACAAAGGTGCCTTAGCTCAGTTGGTAGAGCAATGGACTGAAAATCCATGTGTCCCTGGTTCGATTCCTGGAGGCACCACTTAAAAACCGTAAAGATTCATTTCTTTACGGTTTTTTTTACACTCCAAACTTTCAACTCACATACAATTTTTGGGTCAGTCGTAAAAGTTGTGGGATTTTGATAATTACGCATAAATATTGGCAAGTCTAAATAGGAAAAAAGGAATATTTCTTACACCTCTAAATTGTGCTCTAAAGTCTTTAATTTTGGCATTGAAGGATTCAGCAGAACAAGTTTAGCAGTTTTCGAGCAAAAAAAAACCATAACAAATGTTATGGTTTTTTTTATGCGGAGAATGAGGGATTCGAACCCCCGGAGGTGTGACCCTCAACAGTTTTCAAGACTGCCGCATTCGACCACTCTGCCAATTCTCCAAGTGTCTCATCAGGTATTCCCTGAATGCGGTTGCAAATATACAGGCTTTTTACAATACACTCAAACTTTTTTTAATCTTTTTTTACATTTTTTTTATTTCAAAAATCAATCTACTGAAAACAAAAAAGTTAGAACAAAATTATTTTTACTTTAAAAGGATTTACCAACATTAAGTACCTTTGTTTTAAAATATTTGTATGACATTAGATCTTATTCTTCTCATTATTGCTGGTTTTTTTGCTGGAGCCATAAATACAATTGCCGGCGGAGGATCCCTATTGACTTTGCCTTTACTTATTTTTATGGGCTTGCCAGAGGCCATCGCCAATGGAACAAATAGAATTGCTATCTTTTTTCAGACAGCATCCTCTGTCGCTGGTTTTCGAAGTAAAGGCGTAGTAACATATCCTTTTAGCCTTTACTTAGGCATATCAGCTTCCATAGGCTCCTTTATAGGCGCACAATATGCTATAGACATTGACGGTGCAACCTTTAAAAAAATCTTATCTATTGTCATGATTGTTGTTGTGTTCTTAATTGTATTCAAGAAAAACAACAACTCATTAGAAGTCTTAGCAGAAAGAACTACAGGAAAACATTTATACATAGCCATTATTGTTTTTTTCTTTGTAGGACTTTATGGTGGTTTTTTAAATGCAGGCGTCGGTTTTATAATGCTAGCCATATTACCCATGATCAATCGATTTACTTTAGTAAAATCGAACGCTACCAAAGTAACCGTTGCTTTTATTTACACGGCCATTGCCTTGAGTGTATTTATATTTAATGGAAAAGTAGATTGGAAATTAGGTTTAACGCTAGCTATTGGAAATGCTACGGGAGCTTGGTTTGCCAGCCGTTATTCAGTAAAAAAAGGTGATAAATTTATTCGGTATGCTTTATTTGTGATTGTTGTGGGAATGTCTATAAAATTATGGTTTTACAATAGTTAATTATCTCTCGATTAGAAAGGTCATGAAAAAAGTTTTTTTTAACTTCGCCAAAAATAATTTTTATGTCGAATTCTTTCGGAAAACTTTTTAGAATAAGCACTTTTGGTGAATCACACGGACCAGCAATTGGCGGTGTTATAGACGGATGTCCTCCTGGTATTGAACTAGATTTTGAAGCCATTCAAAATGAACTGAACAGAAGAAAACCTGGACAATCTAAAATTGTGACCCAACGAAAAGAACCAGATGAAGTAAAATTTCATTCTGGAATTTTTGAAGGCAAAACGACAGGTGCTTCTATTGGTTACGTGATTGAAAACACCAATCAAAAATCGAAAGACTATTCCCATATTGCTAAAACATACCGTCCTTCACATGCCGATTACACCTACGACAAAAAATACGAAGGTCATAGAGATTATAGAGGAGGCGGAAGAACTTCAGCAAGAGAAACAGCCAATTGGGTTGTAGGAGGTGCCGTTGCCAAACAAATTATTAAAAACATTAAAATAAATGCCTATACATCTGCTATTGGCCCTATTCAGTTAAACACACCTTATCAAGAATTAGATTTCAATCAAATTGAAGCTAATATTGCACGTTGTCCGGATCCAGTCATTGCAGAACAAATGATTGATTATGTTTCTGACATAAAGAAACAAGGGGATACCGTTGGTGGTGTTGTAACTTGTGTTCTGCAAAATGTACCTGTCGGATTAGGAGAACCTATTTTTAATAAATTACATGCTGCTTTAGGACAAGCAATGCTTTCTATCAATGCCGTAAAAGGTTTTGAATATGGTAGCGGTTTTGAAGGAGCTAAAATGAAAGGTAGCGATCATAACGATATTTTTAATGCGGATGAATCGACGAAAACAAATCTTTCTGGAGGTATTCAAGGGGGAATTAGTAACGGAATGGACATATACTTTAAAGTAGCTTTTAAACCTGTTGCCACCATTATTCAAAAACAAATGACCATTGATAGCGATGGAAATGAAGTAGAAATGATGGGAAAAGGAAGACATGATCCTTGTGTTGTACCTAGGGCTATTCCTATTGTAGAAGCCATGGCTGCCATGGTATTAACAGACTTTATGATGTTAAACAAATCGACTCAGATATAAACATACAAAACTCACCAATTGGTGAGTTTTTTTATTTTACAGCAATGAAAAAATGGAAGATTTTAAATAAAAAAGACATGTCTCCTAGCAAATGGTTTCCTATTGAACGCCATACGGTAGAAATGCATGATGAAAAAATTGTTGACGATTTTTACATTTCTCCCTTAGGAGATGGTGTGATGACACTTCCTTTTACTAAAGACAACAAAATTGTTCTTATAAAACAATACAAACACGGTTTTGGAGAAATTACTTATGACTTACCTGCTGGATTTACACAAGTAGGAAAATCAGTTGAAGCATCAGCACTTGCTGAATTAGAAGAAGAAACGGGCATTATAGCAACTAGTAGCGACTTATTCTTTTTAGGGAAATTTTGCAATGTTCCCGCCAAACTAAAACATACAACTTATAGTTATTTAGTTAGAAATGTTTGTTTTAATGGAGTACAAAAGCTTGATGACTGCGAAGAAATACTTGTAGAAACACAAGAACCCCAAAAAGTAATTTCTATGATAAAAGAAAATATAATTATGAAAAGTGACGTGGTGGCCACTATTATGAAAGCTTATTTAGAATTCCCTGAATTGTTTATTTAATCCAAATTTATTTAAACCTAACAGGTTTTGAAAACCTGTTAGGTCTTAATAAAATATTATTTCGCTTTATTTACTTTATTCATATTGGCTTTAGCGAAAGAGGCCCAACCCGAATAATTTTTCCCACCAACAACAACGCCACTGTTATAGTAGTGACATACGGCAGCGGCCAAACCATCGGTAGCATCCAGGTTTTTAGGTAAGGTTTTTAAATTCAAAGTAGATTTTAGCATCAAAGCAACCTGCTCTTTACTAGCATTTCCATTTCCGGTAATAGCCATCTTAATTTTTTTGGGAAGGTATTCTGTAATTGGAATTTCTCTTGACAAACCAGCAGCCATTGCCACACCTTGCGCCCTACCCAACTTTAACATGGACTGCACATTTTTCCCAAAGAAAGGAGCTTCAATAGCAATTTCATCAGGATGATAGGTATCAATCAGCTCAATGGTACGTTCAAAAATAAGCTTTAATTTGGTATAAGGATCATCGTACTTCTGAAGTAACAATTCATTCATTTGAATAAATTCCATTTTTTTCTTCACTATTTTTATCAATCCAAATCCCATAATGGTGGTTCCTGGGTCTATTCCTAAAATGATGCGTTCAACACTCAATACACTATTATTTACAATTAATACTTTCACTTTATTTTATCGCATATTAGCAACAAAACAACACCACGAAGATAAAGAAATTCAATGCAGTAAAACTTACGAGATGCCAATCTACCAAATATTTTTTCTATTTTCACAAACTCTTAAACCCTATACCTTTTGATTTTATTTGGATGTTTTATAAGCCTAAGCTATGTTAGTGTATTAACGTATTTATTAATGGGCTTTGAAAAAAACAAACTTGCTAAACCAATAAACATCCCAAAAACTAATTTTTCTATTATCATTGCTTTTAGAAACGAAGAGAAAAACCTACTCACTTTACTGAACAGCTTAAAACTACTAAACTACCCCGATAGTAAATTTGAAATTTTATTGGTGAATGATTTTTCTACTGACAACTCAGTTCCTATTATCGAAAATTTTCAACAAGAAAACAAAACGATAGCGCTACAAATCTTACACACTCCACAGACTACAAAAAAACAAGCCTTAACATTCGGAATACAACATAGTAAATTTGACCAAATAATAAGCACAGATGCCGATTGTATAGTACCCATTAACTGGTTAAAAAGTTACGATGCCTTTTTACAAAAACATCCCGCGAAATTAATTTCTGGGCCAGTTGCTTATAGTACCGACAATTGCTTTTTACAACAATTTCAGAATTTAGAATTTCTAAGTCTTATGGGAGCTACTATTGGTGGTTTTGGAAACAAGTCACCTTTTATGGCGAATGGTGCTAATATTAGCTATTCTAAAATAATTTTTAAAGAGCTACTTGGCTTTAGCGGAAATGAATTCATTGCCAGTGGAGATGATTTGTTTTTACTGGAGAAAATAGAAAAAAACTATAAAAATGAAAGCCATTTTTTGCAGAACTGCAACGCTATTGTAACAACCAAACCCGCTCTAACATTTCAGGAATTAAAAATGCAGCGCATCCGTTGGGCAGCTAAAATGACACATTCTAAAAACAAATTTGCAAAAATAGTAGGCATCGTAGTTTTTACCATGAATTTGAGCCTTATCATCTCCATCGTTATATCTATAAAATGGACAATCCTATTACTTACTAGTAAAGCTGTCATTGATTATTTACTCGTCAGAAAAACTGCTTTGTTTTTGGAACAAAAATCTTGGAAAAAATATTTCTTACCCAGTTTATTCCTATATCCATTATTCAACACCTATATCGCCATATTAGCACTTTATAAGGGCTATACATGGAAGGGAAGAAACTTTAAACAATAATTACTTTGCAGGAAATAAAGCTTCAATAAAACTATCGACATTGAATAATAAATAAACAATGACCACTAGTAAAACTAGTAATATCACAGTTCGTTTTTTATTAGGTACTTTACGTTTTTTAAGTCTGTCCATTTGATGATTTTATTTCTTGTGCTAATTTATAAAAACTAGATGAGTGTGTGACACAAAAAATCCGCTTTCCTTTCGAAAAGCGGATGCTTATAAATTGTATTGAAACTACATTTTTTTCATTTGTTGTTTCATCATTTTAATTTGATCATTCAACATACCATGTTTGTCTAATTTCTTAGCTTCATTCAACAAGGTAGTCGCTTCTCTTTTTCTTCTTTTATGCATGGCTACACCTGCTAAGTTTAATTTCGCCATGGCCACATCATGATCCATAGACAGACCAATGCTCAAGGCTTTTTTAAACAACTTTTCTGCTTTGGTCATGCTAGTTTGAGTCACCATTAAACCTTGTAAAAAATAGAAATAGGCTTCTTGAGGTTTTCTTAAAGCGCTTTCAGGCTTTTTAATATAATCTAACCATTTTTGTGCGCCAGGAAAATTTTGTTTTCTAATTTGTAAAAAAGCCAATAATAAAAATTCATTTTTATAGAAGAAGAAAATAAAGACTCCTGCTAACAGAAGAATCATAATTCCATTCATTATATTTTCATCTATAAATTGAAATACAGCCCAAACAGAAATTAATACGGCTAAGGCTATTTTAATATACTTACTAAACATTTTTAATCTAATTTTTATAATTAAAGCTCCTTTAAAAGGAAAGCAAATTTACATTTTTTTAAGCTATCTAAAAGCTATTTTTTATAGTATTTCAAATGTTTTCTATACGCTAGCACTCCTAGAACAGCAACGATACCTATTGAATAATAGACAAATGTAGGAGTTACAATTTTATCTCCACTTGCATAAGAATGCAGTCCTGATAAGTAAAAATTCACACCAAAGTACGTCATGATAATGGAAGCGAAAGCAATCACAGACCAAAGATTGTAAGTAAAACGACCTCTTAAGCCAGGAACCAAACGCATGTGTAAAATAAAGGCATAAATCATAATACTAATCAGCGCCCAAGTTTCTTTAGGATCCCATCCCCAGTAACGTCCCCAACTTTCATTGGCCCACATACCCCCAAGGAAGTTTCCGATGGTTAACATAATTAAACCAACGGTTACCGACATTTCATTAATAATAGTCAATTCTTTGATGGTTTCATTTAATTTCTTCTTGTTAGACTCATTGGTCAAAATAGTTAAAATTAATGCAATAAAACCTAAGATCATTCCTAAAGCAAAAGGTCCATAACTAGCTACAATAATAGCCACATGAATCATTAACCAATAAGAGTTCAATACCGGAACTAAGTTTGCAATTTCAGGATCCATCCAATTCCAATGAGCAATCATCAGAATCATAGATGTTAAAAAAGCTGTTGCAGCAATGGTCAAGGTAGATTTTCTTCCAAAAACCAAACCGAAAAACATAGTTGCCCAAGCTACATAGATCATAGATTCATAGGCATTACTCCATGGAGCATGTCCGCTAATAAACCATCTAGCCGCCAAACCGGCCGTATGCATCGCAAAAAACAACAAGACCAAACCAACAATAAATTTGATACTTATATTTAAGAGTTTACTTTTTGTAAAAATCTGTACAATTACTAAAATAAATAAAAGTAGCCCCGCGTACATATAGTACATAAAGAGCTTCTTAAATATATCGTACTTATTATACGCTATTTCAAATTTTATTTTATCATCAGAAGGATATACAGCAGCTCCGTATTTTTTCTGGAAGTTTTTAATTCCATCTAAAATTTTATCGGTCTCCGTATAATCATTTGATATTTTAGCTTGACCCAAAGTTTGAATATATACGGGTAAAATTTGTTTTACAAAAACAGAATCGATCCCTGTAAACTTAGCCGTAGATAATTCTGGTTGCGACACCCATTTATTCGTTGCATCTTTAGGAATAGGAAATATTCTAAGAATACCACCACCAATAGCAGAATACAACAAACCAACACGTTTATCAACGTTTATTACATCTTTTTGAAACTTACTTTTGATGCTATTCTTTTGCGCTTCAATAACCAATTCCTTGATTTTATAATGTCCATTTTGATCAATAAAATCAATCAAACGAGCATATTTATCAGTAACAGGAATTCCTAGCAAAGATCTTAACTTGTCATTTCCACGTTCTAAATAAATAACAGGAACTTGAAACCATAAGGTAGGATTCTGAACAATCGACAAAAACACTTGGTTCGAATTTAATCCCTTATACGTTTCTTTTTTACTCACTTTACGTAATAACTGAGACGCGAATGTGTGCACAGGTTTCATTCTACCACCTGCATCCTGAATTACCAATTCACTGAAGTCCTCAGCATGTTGTGCATCGACAGCATTGGCAGCCATAATAGAATCCAATTGTGCATCCGTAATTTTATTCACATGATTTTTATGCGTTGAGGCTTGTTCTTCATGTTCCTGCTCATGATTATGATCGTGTTCATGATCGTGCCCATCTTCTTGGCTAAAACCAGAAAAGGCAATCATGAAAAGTAACATACACAAAGTGGCTTGTTTTTTCTTTATTTTTCGAAGCTGGTGTCTTAATCCAGAAAACCTCGTATTCTTTACAAAAAGTATCAATAACAATCCTGCATACAAAGCAAAATAACCAATATAGGTAACTAGAGTCCCCCAGTAATCATGATTTACAGACAAACGAGTTTCTTCATATTGATCTGTGATATCGTAACTAGATTGAAAAAATTTATAGCCCTTATAATTTAATATATTATTCATAAATACTCTAAAGTCAAACGTTTTATCTATGTCAATTACCGTAATTTCACTCGCATAAGACATAGCACTTTGAGAACCTGGATAGTTTTCTAACTGAAAGTCGTTCAATTTAATTTGAAATGGTAGATTTATTTCTTTAGCTCCATAGGTTACCCTAAAATTAAGATCTCCTAAAGTAAACTGTACAGGTGCATTTGTAGCATATTGTCCACCTTTAACTTCAATAGATGTATTTTCGTTTTTTGTCGACACATTAAAAACTAACAAATCTTCAGGATGTTCGTCCTTATTTCCAGAAACCACTGCCATTTCTCCCTTCAAAGGAGGCTTAGGCACTACAAAACTTAAACCTGCAATAGAATGTAGTGTCAAATACTTAAAAGTTTCTAAGGTATCTTTTTTAATACTTCCTTTTAATTGATCTGCCATTCTTAAAAATGTACCGTCAAATAAAGATTCCATCCTTAATTCATCACCTACTTCTTCAAAATTAACCAACGCATTTTCTTTATGGGCATATCCAACTAAAACACCATGGATATTTTCAATTTCTCCCTTTTTAATATAATGATCATGCCTACTACCACTGCTAGATTCAACAAAATGGATATACTTTTCACCATTTTCAGATTCCTTAAACTCGGTAAATGCATTTGGAATATAATTCGTCAATTCAAGGGATACTTCTTGCCCTCTAAAATCGGTATTTAAAGAATAGTTATTTGTACCCCACGCAGACAATAACAAATCGTCTTCCACAATTTTTTGTTCCTTATTATCATCAAGTGTTACCGTTACATAGGTCCTATCAGAAAAGAAAACATTAGAAGTTTCTCCTTCTTTAATTGGCATAATACCTTCGTAACTAATATAACGTGTAATACCAGCACCTATCAAAATACAAAGAAAAGACAAGTGAAATAATAACACAGCCCACTTCTCTTTTTTATACAAACGGTATCTAAATATATTACCAAAAAAATTGATCGTGAACAATACCATGATTGCTTCAAACCACCAAGTATTGTAAACCAATGCTTTGGAGGTTTGTGTTCCAAAATCATTTTCAATAAATGTGGCTATTCCCATCGCGGTTGCGAAAACTAGAAATAGAACGGCCATTAATTTTGTACTAAATAAAAGTGCTACTATTTTTTTCATCTCTTTGAAATTCTGCTTTTTAGACCTTAGAAAACCGCCAATCTACTCTCAGCCGAATCCGACTGCAAATTTAACAATTCTAATCCTAAGAAAATTGTTAAACTTTTGTTTATTAAACAAAAAAAAAGAGTTCTTTTCAGAACTCTTTTTTTATTAGGCTTTAAAGATTGTTTTCCACCATGGGAGTTTTTCAACTTCACCATAACCATAAGCACCATAAGCACCATAGCCATAACTTTTCTTATAATCAGAAGCATTGATCAACATGGCCATGTTTGGCAATCTTTTATCCGTATACAAGTTTTGAGGAATTGCCAATAGACGTTTATCTAAGAAACCTGCTCTAGAAACATAAATAAACAAATCCGCATACTTACTAACTAATAATGTATCAGTCACTAAATTGACCGGAGCCGTATCCACTACAATATAGTCGTACTTCTCCTTAAGTTTTGCAAATAAATCTTCCACTCGTTGATTTAATAGTAATTCCGCAGGATTAGGAGGTATAATACCAGAAGAATAGATATCTAAATTGTCATATCCCGGAATATTGAACTTTAGGTCAAAAACATTTATGTTTTCATCTTTTATATAATTCGTAATACCTTTAGTGTTTGGCAATCCCAAATATTCAGTGATTTTAGGAGCTCGTAAATCCATTCCTACCAAAGCAACCTTTTTACCTGACAAAGCAAGGGTACACGCTAAATTCACAGAAACAAACGACTTTCCTTCTCCACTCGTTGTTGATGTAATAAAAAGAGATTTACAATTTTCTTCAACCCCAGTTAGCAAGAAATCTAAATTGGTTCGTAACAAACGAAAGGCTTCAGCAGTACTAGATCGTCCTCCTTCTTTCACAACTATGTTTTCACCAGTATCATTGATAGGAATATCACCTAATATTGGTGCGGATACATTCTCTTCTAAATCTTTACGTGTATGCAGCTTAGTATCTAACATATCGTTTAGATAGATAACACCGAATGGAATTATTAAACCTAATAACAAAGCAGATAAAACAACAATATTCTTTTTAGGAGAAATCGGTTTTAACGAACCATGAGCATGGTCAATAATTTTTGAATTTGAGGTTGTAACAGCCAATGAAATTTCAATTTCTTCTTGTTTCTGCAACAAATACAAATACAACTCTTCTTTAATCGTTTGTTGTCTCAATATATTCTTAAACTCCCTCTCTTTCCCTGGTATTTCAGATATTCTAGAATTATTGACAGCAGATTTCTCTTTCAAGTTCGTCAAAGTAGTTTGAAGAGATCGTTTTAAGTTTGTAAAACTCTCTCTTAAACTTTTTTGATAATTAGACAACTGACCATTAAACTCTAACACTAGAGGATTATTTCTTCTAGAATTTCGCAAAAGTTTATTCCTCTTTAAAACAATCTCATTGAACTGTTCCACTTGAAGTAATAATGATTCATCTTTAAACCCTAAATTGGTAGGAATTAATTGATAATCCGTATTACTTTGTTCAAAATACGAATCCATCAATTCTATTAAACTCAATTGTGTTGATATTTCGAAAACTTCCCTTTCGTCAATATCCAACGTTCTATAAATATTAGTAGTTTCAGAACTAATATCAGTAATGTTATTAATTCTTTTGTAACTTTCTATTTCTTTATCAATTCTTTCCAAATCATCTTTAATAAGAACTAATCTTTTAGATATAAATATGGAAGTATTTAAATTCACTTCACTCTTATCTCTAATAGTCTCAGAATTATAATTATCTACAAGTTTATCTATTATATCAATTCCTTTTTGTAAAACAGGACTTTTCATACTCAATAACAAAACACTTGAGGAAAAAAACTTATCAACTGGGTTAATTTGAATACCCGAAACGATATTATCAACTTCTGCATGAATGCTAGAAACTTTAACTCGAACTTGTTTATTTAAAAAAACATCTTTATACTTTTTGTTTAATTCAATAGTATATCCGTTTTTTTCGAGCTTAAATTCACTTCCAAATTTTAGGTTTAATGATTCTTTTTTCGAAGCACTAATTAACTCAAATTCTTTTAAATTAATAATTCTAACATAAAAAGTAGTATCTATTTCTTTAGTAATTAATGAAGGTATTTCTTTAAATAAAATAGGACAATCACCTTTATGAATCTCTGACTCCTTTATCCTACCTTCTTCATAATAACGTATATTCAAATCAAGATCTTCAACAACACTTAACGCAAGGCTTCTTGATTTCAAAATTTGCATTTCATTTTGAATGTTACTTCCCGATCCTTCTAACAGTCCTAAATCTTGAAAAGCACTCAATTCGGAGGTAATTGAACTTTGATTATCCTTTATTAAAATTGAAGAATCTATTTGATATAAAGGTGATGAATATCTTATATAAATAAAAGCGATCAACAAACTTGCAACAATGCAAAAAAAGAACCATTTCCAGTGAATAAGATATTTTTCAATCTCATCTCTAATACTAAAATTTTCTTCAACTTTATTTTGTATATTATAATTGGGACTATTCTGACTCATATTTCTACCTTAATGTAATTGATATAATTGTTAACAGCAAAGAAACAGATGAAATAATAATACCATTCGTGGAACTATTCGTAGATGAATTAATTCTTGGTTTATTTGGCTCAACATAAACTACATCATTTTGCTGCAAATAATATACAGGTGAGTTAAAAACTTCAGCAGAAGTTAAATCAATCCTATTATACGTTAGACCTTCTTCCGTTTCTCTTACCACTAAAATATTCTTTCTTTTACCATACACTGTCAAATCTTTAGCAGCTGCAATAGCATCAAGAATAGTATATCTTTCCCTTGTAACCGACTTAATTCCAGGTGAGCTAACCTCTCCTAGTACAGACACACTAAAGTTCAACAACTTCATAACCACCTGAGGCTCCTGTAAATATTTCTCAAGTTTCTTCTCAATAAGATTCACACATTCTAATCTTGTCAAACCTGACAACTTCAGCATACCTAACTTAGGAAAGTCAATCATACCATCTTTTCCAATCAAATATGTTTGTAGTTGTGGGGTCGATGTTGTTGTTAATTGATTTCCTGAAAAAGCAGCAACAGGTAAATTAAATGGTTTTGTAGCCTCATAATCGATAGAAGAAACAGATATAGACAGCCGATCATCAGGTTTCAAAATAGGACTATAATCTTTTAATTCATTAAACCCATGCTTTTCTATTCCTTGAAAATAAACAAGATTTTTTCTTGGAGCGCATGAATAAAAGACACCAATAACCAAGATTAAAAGACAATAATTATATAATACTTTCATTAAATTATATTTTTTTTTTGCAAAGCTACTAGTTTTATTTGTTTAAATCCAATTATTAGTAACTTGATTATTTTTTTCATCTAAATTCTCAAAAACAGAATTCTCAGAAATATACTCCGGAACAATTCCTTTTAAAAAACGCACCAATTCTGCATCTTCAATTCTACTATTATTTTTGCATAGATTCTCAATCCCCGCAACAATCTTCACGCAGTCCAATTCCCTAACTTTGCTAATCATTATTTTTTCATGATGAGTTGGCATCGTATTTTCTCCATCATTTAAAAGTTCTTCATATAATTTTTCACCGGGTCTTAATCCAGTAATTTTTATATCTATATCATCTGGATATTTCAATCCAGAAAGTTGGATCATTTTAACGGCAAGGTCATATATTTTTACCGATTCTCCCATATCAAAGATAAAGATCTCACCTCCTTCTCCCATGGTACCCGCTTCAATAACCAACTGACAAGCCTCAGGAATCGTCATAAAGAAACGCGTAATTTCTTTATGTGTCAATGTCAACGGCCCTCCTTCTTCAATTTGTTTTTTAAACAGAGGGATGACAGATCCATTGGAACCCAACACATTTCCAAATCGAGTTGTAATGTATTTTGTCTTTCCTTCGCCTTCTTTTTGTTTGCAATTGATATACATCTCGGCAACTCGCTTTGTCGCTCCCATGACATTGGTTGGATTTACCGCCTTATCAGTAGAAACCATAACAAATTTATCCGCCTCATATTTCAAGGCTAAATCTGCAATATTTTTTGTACCATTCACATTAATTTTAACCGCTTCATAAGGAGAATCTTCCATTAAAGGTACATGCTTATAAGCAGCAGCATGAAAAACGATATCCGGTTTGTATTTACTAAATAACTGATCCATTCTATACAAATCTCTAACGTCGGAAACATAGACTTCGTAATTGCTTACTCTTTCTCTTTTCAACTCCTGTTCTAAATCATATAAAGAAGATTCTGCTTGATCAATCAAAACCAACTTCTCACAAGGATAACCACTAATTTGGCGAGATATTTCACTTCCAATAGAACCTGCAGCTCCTGTGATAAAAACCGTTTTTCCCTTAAATTCCTGATCCAAAATAGGATTGTCCAAATTTATAGGACTCCTTTCCAATAAATCTTCAATTTTTATTTGTTTTACTTGGCCGATATGAAGATCTCCATCCACCCATTTAGATACAGGAGGTGCTATTTTCACCTGTACATTCAAGCTGTACATTTCATCAACAATTTCTAACAATCGCTCTGGTCTTATTTTCTGAATCGCAATAATAATTTCTTCAATTTTATTATCTTCCACGAAAACATCTGTAATTTCTGTAGAATCGAAAATAGGTAGGCGATTAATTTTCTTACCTGATTTATTCACATCATCATCAATAAAACCGATGATTTTATGAGAACTTTCTAAATCTTTAGACAAAGTTGAATAAACAATGCTGCCCATCTCACCAGCTCCATAAATTAAAACATGAGCTGGTTTTTTTAAATCAGAGGCTATTTTCCGATAAATAAATTTAAAAACAAATCTACTAGTTATTAAAAATATAATATTTAACAGATAGTGGATAACAATAATAACAATTGGTACTGTAAAATAAGGCCTAAAATTAAACCATTTATTTAGTAAGACAATTAATGCTAATAAACAAGCAAATAAACTGACACCTATATAAACATTCAAAGCATCTCTCAAGCCTGTTTGCCTAATCACTCCCTTATAAGAACCAATTAAAAAAAAACTAACGAAAGCAAGTATTGCGATAACCGGAATATCATAGAATAAGCGATACACATCAAAATCAACACTAAAGTTAAAACGAATAAAATAGGCTATAAAGAACGTTTGAACCACCAAAAACACATCAATACACAGCACCATCCATCTTGAAACATTTTTATGGGCATAGTTTGATAAATACGAACGAATCATGCAATTATTATTTTTTAAAATTGTTTAATACCAACTCTACTTATATCATAGGGAACAAAGTTACATCTTTTTTCAAGAAGTAACTTTACAAGTTTATATTCTTTTTATGCCTAAAACAAATCACAAACCAAATTACCAAAAGAGAAATCAACACTCCTATAAACAACTTAACAAAACTCCAAAGACTACCTCTTAGTAAATAGAACTCAGCTCCTAACAAGCTTAAAAAAATCATATACTCAAAGATATTTGTTTTCATTTTAAAATGTCTAAAATCAAAAACAGAATTAACTAATGCTATGAATATTGTAAACAACAAAACACCTAAATAACCGAAGTTTGCATAGCCTTCACCAAAATAAGGCATTGCTACGTTCAAATAGGTATAACCTATTTTCTCTCCTAATAAATGCCCTGTAGGCACAGGTCTATCACTCCAAACAGATTCTTGAACAAAAAACAACAAAGAACCTAAAAGTTGTTTTCCATTGGTTATTATATCTTCATTTACCAACAAACTAAAATTCTGAAAAGCATCAAAATGCCCTGAATTAAACAATTGATAATCAAAAGAAAAATCACCCTCATTCCAATGTCTAAATGAATTTAATAGAGGAAAAACAACTATTAATCCAAAAATAAATAACAATACATAATTTAGTCCCTTTTTAGGCCATGACGAAAATAAAAGAACCACAGGAATAAAAAGTAAGGCTAGTATACTTCGAGAAAGGGATGTTGGAAAGCAAATAATTAATGTAAAAAGAATAAATAAACATTGATGTTTATTAAATATCTTGTTAACTATCCAATAATACATCATAACAAAATAAGGAATAACTTTTACGATCAATAAAACTCCATAACCTATCAAACCGAGATTTGTATTATTTTTTAAATCAAATACGAATGGTCTAAATAAAAGTAATTCCCACTTAAATTTAATCAAATACAAATAAAAGACTATCGAAATTAAGGAAAGTATGTATAGTTTTACCAAGGAAATTGGCAAGGAAGAATAATCAATCTTAATTTTACTGATGCTAAAACGGGTTTCAATTTGTTTATAGAAAAAATTGTATAAAATTAAATAACCAAGTAATATTAACAGCAATATTACTGAAGACTTCATGTAAATTTCATTAGTTATATACAGTTTACAATAAAAAACTTTATTTGCTTTAAATTGACTTACAGGTGCTAAACAAAAAAAGAAATAATAGAATAAACAAAATGTTTTATTCAATGAGTATTTTTGACTGTCGACGGACAGGAGCAATCCATATAACGACACAAAACCGATTGAGCTAAACATTAGATTTAGACAAAAACTATACCTAATACCTATTTTTGAAAAAACAAAAAATAGGGTAAATACAGCTAAAACACTGAATACATTTACAGGTGTAATATATTTATATTTCAACATTTTTTCTTATTCTGTAAAACATATACGATGCTAAAATTCCATAAATAGTTCTTCCTAATATAAACGAAATAGCTCCTCCATAAATTCCATAAATTGGAATTAACCAAATTGAACTAACTATCATAAATAATGTCGAAATAAATACAATTTTACCTAAAATACCATCCTTAAAATAAGCCAATAAGCCATTGACACCATAACTAGATATTACCCCCATCAAAAGTGGAGTTACACTTAAAATTTTAACAACACTAATAAGTTCTTCAACTGCTGTTAAAGAGTTCTTTTTCAACCAAAAAGCAATTATAAAATCACTTGAGAAATACATTATCAAACTTAAAAATCCACCAAGACCAATTAACACCAGTCTAGAAATGGCCATCAATTCATTCTTTTTATTTATTAGTGGATAGAACACATTAGTTAAAACTGAATTGATAGTACTAAAAGCTGAAGTAAACTTAAGCCCCATTTGAAAAACACTTAACTGAGCTGGTAAACAAAAAAAACCTGCTAAAAAAATTGAAATAACGCCATATGTTGAAGGTAACAATAAACTGATAAATGAACTAAAATAAGTTTTTAAATAAATTAGTACTTTATCAATTGAAATTAACCTAATTCTTATTTTCCTTTTTCTAACAACCCATACAAAAGATATTATAGAAACCATACCAGTGCCAACAGCTTCACACAAAGGTATTTTTTCAAAATCAGCTTCAACATTAATAAAATTAATCACCAAAAAGACATAAATTATACCTCCGGAGAGATTAATTAGGGTAATATATTTCATCTTCTCGACCCCTAAAAACAACCACCTAACGGAGAATAAATCACTTATCAGCAAGAAAGAGCCTACTAAATAAATACTTCTTAATTCATATGTCGTAGGAAGAAAAATAATTAAGACTAAGAAAACACTATAAATAACAATAAATAAATATAATTTAACTGTTATAACTTCATTGAAAATATCATTTACTTTTAATGCATTTTTTTTATTCTTTGCTAAATCTCTAACAGCGGTTAAATTGAACCCATAATTCAAAATATTTAATAAAAAATACACTATGGACATTACAAACACATAATGTCCATAATTATCAATCCCTACCTTTAAAATTAAATAAGGAATTAAAAAGATGGTCAAACCAAGATCAATTCCCTTCAATGAAAATAAAGAAATAGTATTTTCTAAAACATTACCTAGCTGTTTCCCAAATTTCATTAATTATTTTTAAAGTCATTTATTGACTGTTTTATGATTTTTATTACTTGTTTTAAATCACTTGTTTCCAAATTTGATCCACTTGGTAAGCACAAACCTCTTTCAAACAAATGTTCGGAAACATTATTTGTAAATGAAGTGCATTTTTCAAAAACAGGTTGTGTGTGCATTGGCTTCCATAATGGCCTCGCCTCAATATTTGCTTTTTCTAAATTCAACCTAATAGACTCTCTTAACTCAAAGCTTGAAGTTAAGACACATGATAACCATCTATTAGAAATAACATTTTTAGGTTCTTCTAAAAACTCAATCTCTTCAATTTCATTCAATTCTAATTTATAAAAATCAAAATTTGCTCTTCTAGCATCAACATGATCTTGAAGAACTTCCATTTGCCCTCTACCAATTCCTGCAACAACATTACTCATTCTATAATTATATCCAATTTTTGAATGCTGATAATGTGGAGCATCGTCTCGTGCTTGGGTAGCTAAAAAAATAGCAACCTGTTTTTGTTTTAAAGACTTACAAACTAATGCACCGCCTCCCGATGTTGTAATTATTTTGTTTCCATTAAATGAAAGCACTCCATAATCAGCAAGCGTGGCACATTTTGAACCTTTATAAACCGAACCTAAAGCCTCAGCCGCATCCTCAATTACTTGTATCTCATATTTAGCTGAAAGTGCATTAATTTCATCCATTTTAGCAGGCATTCCATACAAATGAACTACTATAATTGCTTTGGGTTTTTTCTTTTTTTGTATCCTATCTTTTATTGCATTTTCTAACAATATAGGACACATATTCCATGTATCATACTCACTATCAACAAATACAGGAATTGCTCCTTGATAGGTAATTGGGTTTGCAGAAGCTGAAAAGGTAAACGACTGACACAAAACCTCATCTCCTAACCCCACACCCGCCAAGACCAAAGCCAAATGAATAGCTGATGTACCAGATGCAAGTGCAGCAATATTAGAATCATTCCCTAAATATTGTTCTAACTTGTTTTCGAATTCATTTACATTAGGACCTAATGGAGCAATCCAGTTAGTTTCAAAAGCTTCATTCACATAATCTTGTTCTGTTCCTCCCATATGTGGAGATGACAACCATATTTTTTTATTCATGTTTATTGTATTTAATGATTTTTGCAGGATTACCTACTACTACAGCATACTCTGGCACATCAGAAAGCACAACAGCCCCTGCTCCAATAGTAGCCCATTTACCTATATTTAGGCCTTGTATTAATTGTGCACCAATTCCTACATGTACACCTTCATTTAATGTGACATCTCCTGCAATAGCAGCATTTGGAGATACGTGTACAAAATCTGACACCAAACAGTCATGTTCGATAATTGCACCTGAATTTATAATACAATGCTTTCCGATTTTTGCTGAGATATTAACTACCGCTTTTGGCATTACTACTGTTCCTTCTTCTATCTCTATATTTTTAGATATATAACTACTTTTATGAATTAATGTTACATAATTAGCCTGAATTTTTTCCGCAATTTTCTTTCTAAAAAAATTATTACCGATACTTATCAGTAATAATTCCTTTTCTAAATCATGATTATCATATTTAAGCACAGGAATACCAAGCAATTCATCACAAAATGGATTATCATCTAAAAACGAATCAACAATCATATCTGTCGAAGATTGAATTATGTCCACAATTACTTTACCATGACCACTTGCTCCAAATAAAATCATCTTAATTTTCACCATTAAAAACCTGAGTTGTAGCTTGACCAGCGGTGTTAATTCCCTCAGAAACAATCACTTTTTTTATAGTCAAGAAAATAATCTTCAAATCTAAGAAAAAACTTAAATTTTCAACATACCACACATCATATTTAAACTTTTCACTCCAACTTATTGTATTCCTTCCATTCACCTGAGCCCAACCTGTAATGCCCGGTTTAACTAAATGTCTTTTTCTTTGTTCAATATTGTATAACTTCAAATACTCGGGTAACAAAGGTCGAGGACCTATTAAACTCATGTCTCCTTTCAAAACATTTATTAACTGTGGCATTTCATCTAGGGATGTTTTACGAACAAACTCTCCTATTTTAGTTAACCTCTCCTTATCAGGTAATAAATTGCCTGATTGATCAGTCTTGTCATTCATTGTTTTAAACTTAACAATTCTGAACAACTTCCCATTTAAACCTGGCCTAACTTGATAAAAAAATGGTTTACCAGAATTCGCAACTGTCAAACAACAAAACACAATTAAAAACAATGGACTAAATAAAAAAAAACTAATAAAAGCTACTATAAATTCTATCATCCTTTTTAAATAATTTCTATACATTTTTTTCTAATTCTTTATATTCATTTAAAATTGCTTCCCAAACATTAATTTGACTGTACAAATTACAAATATTTTTTCTTGAATTTACTGAAAGTTTTTTCCTGTAATCAACATCAACAATCATTTTTTCCATCATTTTTTCAATTTTATATGAATTTTTAACAGAAACTATTACTCCATTCAATCCTTCAACTATAATTTCATTACAACCATTAATATTAGATACTATAGAAGGTAAACTCATTGCTCCAGCTTGCAGTACTACATTCGGAAATCCTTCTCTATAACTTGGGAATACTAAAACATGGCTCATTGCAAAAAAAGGTCTAACATCTTTTTGAAAACCTACCGGAATAATATTTTTATTTGTATTTATAAACTTTAATGTATTATTAGATAATGGATCTAAATTAGACTCAAAGTCTCCTACCAATAATAATTTTATTTTAGCATGTTTTGATTCCAAATTAACAAATGCCTCTATTAATTCATTAATCCCTTTATCACCAACCAAGCGCCCTACAAATATAAAAACAAGATCCTCTGGTTGTATTCCATATTCACTTTTTAGCTCACTAGTTGTTTCTTTTGTAAACAAACCAGGATCAAAAAATGATGTATCAATCCCGTTTGAACTACCATTACCGATTACTTTTAATTTTTCAGACTTAGCAAATCCTAAGTCTAATATAATATCTTTTAATCCAAATGAATTAGGAAATACTTTATTAGCACATGTGTATGTTAGCTTTTCAACAAAATTCAAAAGTGCTCTTTTTTTTCCTTTAACTTCCATTAATGGCAAACCTGCAACGGTATGCAATCTAATTGGCACCCTAGCTAGTTTTGCAGCTAGCATTCCTATTGTTCCTGCCTTTGGTGTGTGTGTATGAACAATCAATGGTTTTTCCTTTCTTAAAAAAAAATACATCTTTACTAATGAAACTAAATCTTTAATAGGTGTAATTTCTCTTGTCAATTCAATACAGCGAACATCTACACCTTCTTTAACACCAACTTCCATTAATTGTTTTTCATCAGAGCTAACTGCTATAACTTTATAATGACTTTTCATAAAAGCCATTTGTCCTTCAATTAACTTATCCAATGAGATAGGAACCGTTGTAATTCGAATAAGTTTGTGTTTCATGCTTTTATTCCTTTAAGACATTTATTTGGGGCGAAAATACATTATTTTTCACATTAAACTCTTCTAAATTGTGTTGCCATTTTGGATTTACAATCCTAATTTCTCCATTAATTTTCTTTTTCAACTTATCCTTATTACTTGGCTGATCAATATTAAAACCGGATTTAGAATAATAATCTATAGGATCAATAATCTTCATATTGATTGACCTAACCTCATCTCCTCGTAAATGACGTAAATAAGCTAAAATACCTCTGCTATAATTATTATACGTCACCGGATTATTAACTATGACTTTATCAATAAGATCTTTATTAGTATTGGGTTCAAAATCAATACCACAAGAAGGCAGCGTACCGTTTGTATTTGATACTACAGGTTTTTCCAATAAAAGATTCACACAACTAATTACTGAAATTCCATTTCTTCGACAATTATCAATAACGGGATAATATATTTTCACATCTTGATTTATTTTTTTCGTAGTGCCCAAATAAATTCCATCTCCCCAACAATCTTTTATTATTGGGTTTATAATTTCAATATTATTTGATCCTCTAATAGAAACACCCATTCCCCACTCACCTAGTTTATTTAGATGATCATACCTTTCACCTACAATATTTGGAAAATACAATTTTATATGTGATGAATTGTGTAAACGTAATACTTCATAGTGCTTTAAGTCATTAGGACTCATTATCAATTTGGATTTTTCAGGAAAGACTATAATTTTATTACTAGGTACTGTAATTCCTTTTGCACTTATTAATAATGGAAAATTTGGAAACACTAAAGTATCATGATCATATATCCCTATTTGTATTGCAGCGGAATAGTCTACTGAAGCATCCTTTACATAATTTTCAGGAAGCAACTGAGTTAAATCATAAGCTTTCGAAGCTAGTTTTTTGGCTTCTTTTCTATAACTACATAGTTCTTTTTTAAATTCATATAAACTACTAGGAACCTCTCTATACGTAAATTTACGAGGCTGAGTGCAAGCACTATTATTTAAAAGAAGAAAAACAAAAATGAATGAAAAAATATTTCGCATATAAATTATTTACCTAGAAACAGAGTTTACAAATATACAGATTAGTCCTCTAAATTATTTATTAGATCTTCCCATTTTTTATAAACACTCTTCTCATCATAATTATTTTTAACGAATTCATAGCCATTATTCCCAAGTATGCTTCTTTCATTATCCGATAAATTAATTAATTTTTCCATTTTTTCTGACAAATCAACTGCATTATTTTTTTCTGACAAAAAGCCACATTGAGATTCAGACAATAACTCAATACATCCAGGCACAGCTGTTGCTACTATTGGTTTTTTTTCCGACATTCCTTCTAATACTGCATTTGGAGTTCCTTCCCAAAAAGTTGAAAGTACAACGGCATCTGACTGTAACACATATTCTTTTGGATTGGAGCAAAAACCTAAAATATCAACTTGTCCCTCTATACAATGTTCTTTCAATAATTCAAAAGGCCAAATTGCATTATTTAAATTTCCTAAAACATATAATTTTACCTTAATGTTTTTATCTTTTAAAATTCGAATAGCTTTAAATAAACTAACATAGTCTTTCTGAGGTCTAAAATGAGCTATACTTATAAACGTAAACACCTCCGCTTTTTCCTTTTCAACAACTGTATCTGGAATTGAGATCGCATTATTCATCAAAAATGATCTTTCAGGAATACTCAATCCCTCTGATTTAAATTTGTTTAAAGAAACAATTGAATTAAATGTAGAAGCATTATCAAGTTTATATGTTAACTTATATAGTAACGAATATCTTTTGGCTATTTCATTATTTCTAACAGAAGTTACTAGTTTTACAGAAGTACACATTTTAACAAACCTAGCTATTATATTGGCACCAAACATAAAGGATATAAGTATATCCGTGCTATTTGATTTTATATACTTAATAATTGAAAATACACCTAAGCCCTTCTTTATTGGAATATGCTTAAATAGCACATTTTGTTCTTCTAATTGGTCTTTAAAATCATTTGTAGGCAAAAGGTATAAAACAGCAACATTATGACCTTGTTTTGCTAAAAATATTGACAACTTGACCATTTGCGTTTCTGCCCCTCCTTTTGAAAGAGAAATAGTAAATAATGTAATGTTTTTTTTCATTCAACTTTTTTATTAATTTCAAATCAGGTAATATTTCTATAAAATTATGAGGCTCTTAAATTAAGAGTCTTAATTATAGATTGAACTTTAACGAATACGAAATATATCAAAACAACTTCTGTCGAACAATTCTATTGAACCGTTTTTGTAAACAGCTCTTCATAGTCTTTCATGATTTTTTGTGACTTAAACTTCTCCTTTACAGAAAGATTCACGGCCTCTGTTTTTTGTATGTTTTTCAACTTGTTTAAATCTTTTAAAGTAGACACAAACTCGTCTTCATTTTCCACCAAATAACCATTTACTCCGGATTCAACAATTTCTTTGGTTCCTCCTAAAACATTAAAAGCAATAACTGGTGTTCCAACCAAACAGCTCTCTAACAAAGCATTTGGAAAACCTTCAACAAAAGAACCTTGTAAAAAATAATCGTATTTTTTCAATTCATTCAAAACTTCATTTGTAAATGAAATATAACATATCTTATCTTCTAAATTCAAGGACTTTGCTTTTTCTTTTATTTGTTGTTCACAGTGGCCAGAACCTATTATTGTATAACTAAACTTATAATCTTCAATTTTACTCAAACATTCCAAAAGTCGAATATGACCTTTTTCTTCGCTAAGTCTTCCTACTGTAACAAATTTTACAAGGCTTCCTAATTGCTCCCTTGCTTCAAAAGGTATTTCTTTTGTTATTGGATTGTTAATTACAATTAACTTATGGGGGGCTATATTAAAATTAGTAACAAAATCATCTCGCATGTCTTTAGACTGACAAACAATTTTTTCAATTCCTTTGTAAGATAACTTAATAAGAAAATTAAATAAACTTGTATTAAAAGAAGAAAACTCCATTCTCTTGGAAAGTACACTTGCCTCTCTTACTATAAATTTTATTTTCCTAAAATAAAAAGAAAACAAACCCAATATAATGTTGATATGCCCAATGGAACTAAACACCAAATCTGGTTGCTCTTTTTTTAAAATCTTAAAAAGTGTAGGTATTGCGTTTAGCAGTCTCGTTTTTTCTAAATAGCGTACATCTACTCCTTCTATATCAAAAACAGAATTAGCTTGATTGCCTAAAACTATAAGTTGTGTATCAAACTTTTTCTTATCCATCATTGTAACCAAAAATGAAACAATCCGTTGAGCTCCTCCCGCTCCTATATTGGGTAAAATAAAATATATTTTCATAGTTTTCAAACTCATTCCTTTATATTTAATTATATATCATTCTTCTGAAGCCATTTTGATAAAATATAAACTCTCCATATATAAGATGAATATTCACCCTTCCCAAGTAAATGATCTTCGTACATTTTTTTAAATTTAGAAATATCTAGATTTGGTATTTTATTTAATAGATTATCCGAAAAACTTTGGCTAAACTCTTCTTTCAGTTCATCTCTAATCCAATGACCAATAGGAATAGAAAATCCTTTTTTAGGCTGATTAAAAACCTCCTCTGGAATATATTCTTTTAAAATTTCCTTTAATATGTGCTTCTTTCTTCCATTATTATACCTATATGAAATAGGTAATTCCCTTGCAAATTCAATAATTCTATAATCCAAGAGAGGACTTCTTACCTCAACTGAACTAGCCATACTAGCTCTATCTACTTTTACATTACTATCATTCTCTAACCACAATTTAATATTTAAATCAGCTGTCTTTTGTAAAATATCTGTAGAGCTAGTTCTGTAGCCCCTGTAATGGTTCATCCAACCTAGTTTCCTATTCTTCAAAAGGCTGTTATATCCAATAAAGGTACCTTCAATAAAAGCATTTTTATCTTTTACTTCTAGTAACCTTCTAATAGAACTGATTTTATTGCTTTTACCAGTGAGGCCTAATAGATGAGAAATTATTTTTCGAAAAAACAATGGTACTAAAAATATTTTTTTATATTTTACTATTGCATCAAAATGATTGTAACCTAGAAAGCTTTCATCTCCTCCATCACCTGACAAAGCCATTGTTACGTATTTTTTAGTGATTTTATTTAGCAATAGCGAAGGTAACGCTGAACTATCAGCAAAAGGCTCATCATAGACCTCTAGCAACGTTGGCAGCATCTCATAAAAATCTTTAGGCTTACAAATTACTTCTGTATGATCTGAGTCAATAATTTCGGAAAATTGTTTTGCAACTTTACTTTCATCATATAGTGGATTCTCAAAGCCTATGGTAAAAGTTTTTATTTTTATCGGTGATGTCTTAGAAGCAATACTCGATATTAATGCTGAGTCGACTCCTCCAGATAAAAATGTTCCGTAAGGTACATCTGATTTTAATCTTATTTTAACTGCATCTTTTAATAATTCATGTAGCTTATTCTTAGAATCTTCATAATTTAAATTAGTCTTATCAACTTTTTGTAAATCCCAATAAGAATAAATATTCTGTGTACCTGATAACATATCAATCTCCAAATTATATCCAGGAGGCAGTTTATATACATCTTCATAGATACTAAATGGAGAAGGTATATATGCGCATTCTAAATATATAGATATCGCATCATTATTAATTTTCTTGCCATTTTTAAGAGGAGCCAATTGACTGCATATTTCAAAAACACCATCTTTCCAATAATAATAAAAAGGTTTAACACCTAAACGGTCTCTAGAGCAGAATAACTGCTTTGTAATTGAATTATAAATAACCAATGAAAACATTCCGTTTGCCTTGTCAATAACATTCTTACCCCACTCAATATACCCCCGAAGCAACACCTCTGTATCCCCAGTAGTCAAGAATTTATGCCCTTTTAATTCTAATTTTTTTCTTAATTCTTCAAAATTATAAATTTCACCATTAAAGACTATCGTGAACTCATCAATTTCCATTGGTTGGTTTGACCTTTCGTCTAAATCTAAAATAGCAAGACGTAAATGCGCAAAAGTCAAATTGTCAACTTTCTTAATTCCCGTATAATTAGGCCCTCTAAATTGAATTCTTTCAATTTTATTTTTCACTTCTTCCTTAGAGGAAGTAATATTCGTTACATAAATTCCACACATAAAACCGTATTAAAATATCATTTTATTTTTAAAAATTTTATTTCTACCTATAACAACTATAAATAAAAATTTAGACAAAAAAGTTTTCATCAAAAAGGGTTCCTTTAGCTCACCAATAAACATTAACAACAACAAACCTATAGTTAATAGTTTTTCGTGTTTAGAACCTGACTTATCTGAATTCTTAATTTTTCTAAAGAAAATAAAATAAAAAAGAATAGTTATGGGTAAGCCAAAACTAAAAACATTTTTAATCATCCCTGAATCAGACCCCATTCCATTTGCATAATCATCTGTATCAAAACCAGCTCCAAACAATAAATCTGACGTAGATTTTGGAAAAAACAAATGCCCTTCGGTAAAACTATTCATGTCTTGCCCTCCTTTTTTATCTTCATCAAAAATTTCAAAGGCTTGCCCGTACCACTCAGAAATACTATTACTTTTAGCATTTTGCGAGAAAAAATAGGAAACTGCAATTTGCGATACTATAATTAAAGCCAATCCTACTAAAAAATTCTTTATAAATTTTCCATTCTCAGAAAACATATACGAATAAATAGCAATAAACATTAAAATTAACAACACCCCTGTTCTACCATTAATGGCTGTTGCCAAAAAAATTGGCAATAAACAAATTATATATTTTTTGTTATTTGTAATGGAAAAAAAATACAAAGCCAACAAACCTCCTATAGACAATGTTGTTGAATAGCCAGAACCTGAACTATTACTAAGCCCTCTATATATTCTAAAACTATTTTCATCAAAATTATTTTGTCCCAAAGGAGCCAAAGTATTCATTATACTAAATATAGAACCATTTAAAAATGAAAGCACAACTAACACCGATTGGAAAGCAATGGATATAAAAACTATTTTATAAATATATTGTAAATCTTTTTTAAAGATATTTAGATAAGCTGATAAAAACAAGAAACTTAGCAGATAGGCTTCTAATACTAATAATAAAAACCGGTAGACTTGGTGGTTTATTTCTCCACCAAAGTCCATAGAAACAATGACACCATACACTGCGAATAGCAATAATAAAACATATGACTTGGAAAAAAAAACCATGTTTTTAGGTTTTCTTACAAAAGGAACCACACAAAAACCAATGGTGATAAATATTTTGTCAAAAGACACAGGTAATACACCTAAAATATTAAGTTTAAAAACTATAAAAAAGGTAAATATATTAAGTACTATTAAACACAATGCTCTCATTAAAATTTCATATTGATTTGGAAAAATTCTATTTTTTTAATTTTACATACATAAGCAATAGCACCTTCATTGCATAATAGTGTACTTGTGCTAGTGACTTGTAAATCTTACCATACTTCTTATCAAATTTAACTAGGGTAGCCCATACCATTTGTTTTTTTAAATGTATAGGAAACTTAAATTTACCTTTCGAAAAAGCATCAAACTCTTCCAATAATAATAACGAGGATTTATAAGCAATTGTTCTGTTCTTATGTAATGTACTATTCGTAATACCTCCTTCGTGCAGCCTGTATACGCTCATCTCTTCTTCTATAAAAAACACTTTCTTATCGTTAATCAAAGACATAAACATTGCCATATCACCTTGAAGGATATTGGGGTTTTCTATATATTTTTGATTTTTGTAAATACGAAACAACACCGAAGATGTATGAAAAAACAGTGAATATATGTAATCAAAAATTGTAAATACAGTCTTACTAGAATCAATTCTCCAATCTTTCTTCATCAATTCATCGCCTCTTAAAACATTTGTATTATGCACACACAAATTACAATCTAAATTATTTTCTAAAGCATCCACTTGCTTTTGTAGCTTTAAAGGATCTGTCCAATAATCATCTCCTTCGCACATCGCCAAATATTTTCCTTTTGCCCTAGGAAGGTTAAATTTGACATTGAATCTTTTGACTCCTAGTGAATATTGATTTATTGTTTGAAAAATAGGCTTAATCAAGTCTGGGTACTTCAACTGATACTCCTTAATTATCTCAGCCGTATCATCGGTTGAAGCATCATCATGTATTAAAACTTCAAAATTAAAGTCTGTTTGTTGCATTACAAAACCATCCAAGCATTGTTTAATGAATTTACCATGGTTATATGTAATGCAACTAACCGACACTAGTACATTATGACTCATCTAATTAAAGATTAATTCGATTTTTAATAGTCTCAAATGCTTTATTCGATGTATCTATTAATTTTAAATTTATTTCCTTACATTTTTCAATGATCATGTCTTTTTCTTTTTCCAATTTTTCAATTTTAGAAAATAATTCATCTTTAAAATTATCCTGATTAACTTTCACATTAAAATCTAAAAAATCCAATTCTTCCATCAATCCTCTATGTTTTGGATGATTTTCCAAAGCAATTACAGGAACATCAAAACCTATAGGTACAATTTGACCATGCCCTCTCATCGCTATTGCAAATTCAGCATATTTATAATATCCAACAGCCATTTCAGAGTGATCAAAAGCAAATTGAGCAAAATCCCATACTTCAGCATTATCTATATCCTTAACTATTTCTTGACTAATAGCTACGTCATCTGGAACATGAGGCGCATAAACAACTTTATACCTTTTTGATAGATCTTTTGTAACTTCTATCATATCAGAAATAAAGTTTTTTTGTCTATCAATACTTCCAAAACGACTTAACGGTTTATCGTTTGCTATTTGAACAATTACATAAGGAACATTTTCAAAATTTTTATATTCCGTATTCAAATCTATATGAAATCCAGGATCAGGTATGACAGGTGCCGCAATGCCGGTTTGATCTAATATTCTTTTCGCACTTCCATCATTTCGAACTGAAAAATAAGCAGCGTGTTTAATTGTCTCATTTAAATGATCTATTCCTCTTTGAGGTATACCACCTTCTTCTACCCAATAATTATATCCAACGCCATAAACAATAAATGGTATTTTAATTTGCTTGATAAGCTCTTTATCTATTAGCCAAAACCATCCGTTAGGCCAATGTGCTCCATGGATAATACCCCCACCACCAATAACTAAAAGATCGTATTTTTTATTTACAACCTCATTTATATAATATTCAGTAAACTCTCGTCCTTGTATATTTGTTTCTGCAATATAATCAACATTCAAATTTTCGCGTAATAAATTTTTTACACCTATACCCAAGGCATAGTCTCCAATATTAAAATTTAAACAATAAGTGTGTAATATTCTCATAATATATCTATTTAATTTAGTAAACTCTCAACTGCGTCTGGTGAAAAAACTGGTAAATTCAAATTGTTATAAACTTCAAATCTTTCAACATGTGAATCATCAATAAAAATAGATTCTCTGTCTTTCATATACTTATATTTTTGATCCTCGTTTTTTAAATGAATAATCTCATCAAACAATTCAAGTAGTCGGTATTCCGACAGTGTTTTTTTTATATCCAGGCTATGCTTAGTGATTAATTTTAAGCTTTTATTTTCGTTTAATGCTTGATATAAGAATGCGATTAAAGTAGTATTAACTTTATCTGTTAGTAATAAACAATCATCAAAATCGACATATACTGTTTGGTATTCAATATTAATTTTATATTTATTACTTAAGGCTCTGTCAAGAGTCAAGTCATATTTATTAGAAAAAACACTAACATCATAGCCAAAGGCATCAAAAACAGACAATAAAGCTAGATTTACTCCAGTGTTCCTAAACAAGGCTGAAGATCCAGCAATTCTACTAGCAACTTCCAACAAGGACAACTCACCATTTACGTCTTTCTTTACTTGAAAAAACCATGCTCCTCTAAATTCAATCCTTTTATTTATATTTTTGGCGAAATTTGAAAATTCATTTTCTAAATCCGACACAGGAATAGTATTTACACTAATTCCTTTCATAATTCTTTTTCTTTCTCTAGCTCTAGCGAACAATAATTCTCCATTTTTATCCGTAAAACAATCGACTGTATATTCTTTTCCTGGAAGGTTTTCCAAAATAATACAATTCTCATATTTCTTCAAATGATTAATCCCTTCTTCTTCATCCTCAATCAATTTAGCTCCTCTTGATCCATAACCTACATCTGGCTTCATAAACACAGGAAACAGGCTAACACTCTCAATATCTGTATATTGCATCGGAACGTTCACATAATTTCTCAATACACTATAAGTCGACAACTTAGAACTACAAAGAGTATTGGTTTTAGCAGGTGAACCTATAATTAGACAGCCTAATACATCAGACGCTTCAGAAACTTTAGAAATTACTGCATCCATTGTAGGATAAATTGCGTCAATGCTTTGCTCTTCAATTATTACTTTTAATTTAGATATAAAATCATCTGAATTATAAAAAGGAATGTTTTCAATACATCTATTATATATGAACTTTCCATGATCCTCTACACTACTTCCTCCTATCAAATTTAAATGTCTAGAATACTTTAAAGACCTATGTATTTCTAATCCAATTTCTGAACCACAAGGAAAGACCAAAATGTTTTTTTTCATCATAATTTAATTTTTAATACTTAATAAAACTTCACAAATTACATTAACTTCTTTATTAGATAGTTTAAAATACAAAGGCAAACACAATACTCTTTTAGCAATGGCATCTGTTACTTTTAATGAAATAGGATCTAAATAAGGCAATGAATTGGCTAAAGATGGATAAAAATACCTTCTCGCAAAGATTTCATTTTCTTTTAAAACATCAATACATTTCAACATAAATTCTTCCGTTTCAAAAACCAAAGGAAAATAGGCGTAATTCTTACTTGCCTCACTATGCCAAATCGGCGTTACCGCAGCTAATCCTTGCAGGTTTGTTAAATAAGCTTCTGTCAATTTTTTTCTTTTGTTATGAATGGCTTCAATATGCTTGTAGTTCACCAAGCCCATTGCTGCATGGTATTCTGAATTTTTTCCATTAATACCCAGTTCCGCAAAACTTTCGGGTCCATCAAATCCAAAATTTCTAATTTTTGCTAATTTTTGAGATAATTCTTTATCATTGGTCACTACAAATCCTCCCTCAATAGAATGGTATAATTTGGTAGCATGTAAACTACAAGTACTAATATCTCCATACTCAAAAATAGACTTGCCATGAACTTTTACACCAAAGGCATGCGCCCCGTCGTAAATAACTTTTAGATTATGCTTATTTGCAATTTTTTCAATCGCTATTACATCACATGGATTTCCATAGACATGGGTCGCTAAAATTGCTGTTGTATTTTCGGTAATCGCTGCTTCAATTTTTGCAGCATCAATATTTAAGGATTGCTCATCAATATCTACAAAAACGGGGGTACAGTTTTCCCAAACAATACTACTTGTTGTTGCTATAAATGAAAAAGGCGTTGTTAAAATTTCTCCTTTTAAACCTAAAGCTTTAATAGCCATTTGCAAAGCGATAGTACCATTAGTTACATACAACAAATGGTTTACCTGTAAATGTTTTTGTAAAGTAGCTTCTAATTCGTTAGCCAAAGGCCCCATATTGGTCAGCCAACCACGTTTCCAAATACCAGAAATTAATTCGTTGTACTCTTCTTTTGGAGGTAAAAATGGTTTTGTTACTGGTATCATTTTATTTTCTGTTTTTAATGATATTTAAAACTTCAAATATCGGTCTTAATTTAAATAAATAATTCATAAATAAATAAAATAAACTTCCAACTATAGCCGGTACTACAAGTTGAATAAATTCATGATAATCGTGTAAAAGCATCATACTAAAATACATTATACCACACATTAAAATAGCTAATAGCATTATTGGCAACAGATCAATTAACTGTTTCTTCGATCCATAATCAATCAATTTACCACTGTAGTAGGTGTTAATAAAAAAACCTACTAAAGAACTGAAAATAGAACTCAAAAGCAAACCATAAATCCCATACTGAAAGGCTATAGCAATAACAACTAACAGTACTATTTTTTTATAAATTTCTAATTTCAAAAAAAGATCACTTCTCCCTAATACTTTTAATAAATTAATATTTAAAAAATGTAGTGGGTACATTACTCCAGAAACGCATAAAATTTGAAAAAAAGGAACAGCTTCCAACCATTTCTCGCCCAAAACAGACAAAAACAATGGTTTTGCTACAACCGATAACCCCAGCATAATTGGAGCTATTACAAAAAACGAAACGGTCATTACTTTCTTGAAAACACGTACCAATTTCTCCTTATCATCTTGAATCTTAGACAACAATGGATAACTTACATTTGTCAATACACTAGTCATTGTAGAAACAATATAGTGCTGAAACGTTTGAGAACGTTCAAAAAAACCTAAAACACTAATGGCATAATACTTCCCTATTAAAATATTGTAAATATTTTTAAAGCCCGTATTTAAAAGACTAGATAAAGTTAATTTATAACCAAACTCAAAATGCGTTTTTAACCTATCAGTATCAAACACTAAAATTGGTTTCCAAGAAGCTTTATACCAAAAGACCAATGAACGCACTGTTTGGTTGATTAAAAACATCCAAACCAAACTCCAAACTCCATAACCTAGATACGCCAAAGAAATACCACAAATAATACTTACTACTGTTGCAGGCATCTGATATTGCGTCAGTTTTTTAAACTCCATATCCTTTGTCAAAATAGTATTCTGAATAGACACAGTAGCAGAAATGATAAAACCAATACAATATACCCTAATAATATCAGTTAATGTGGGTTGATTATAGAAAACAGAAACATAAGGTGCTATTAAAAATATAATTATATAAATAACCACACTTAATAATAAATTCGTATAAAACACAGTGGAATAATCCCTGTCATCAACTTTAACAGATCTAATTAAAGATGTAGACAACCCCGTATCGGCAAGGGTTGTTCCAATTCCCATAAAAATAGTGATCATCCCTAAGAGCCCAAAATCATCTGGCTCTAGAATCTTTGCTAAAAACACAGTGGAAACAAACGCAGCACCTCTTGTTAAAAACAGATTAAAAAATGACCAGACTACACCAGACAATGCTTGTTTTTGTAAAGACATTTTTACTTATTTAGCAGATTCTTCAAATAATCATAATAGTCACCTTTTAAGGCATGGATATTATTTAGTATTTGTTCTCTCGTAATCCACTTATAGGCGTAGGCAATTTCTTCAATACAGGCTATTTTTAAACCTGTTCTTTTTTCCACTGCTTTTACAAATTCCGTTGCTTCTGTTAAGGCTTCATGTGTACCAGTATCTAACCAAGCAAATCCTCTACTTAAAATTTGCATTTTTAATTGCTCTTGCTCCAAATATTTTTGATTTACAGATGTAATTTCCAATTCACCTCGGTGACTCGGTTTCACATTCTTTGCAATTTGAATAACACTGTTCGGATAAAAATACAAACCAACTACCGCATAATTAGATTTAGGTTCTTCAGGTTTTTCTTCCAAACTTAAAACATTGTTGTCTTCGTCAAATTCTGCTACTCCATATCTTTCCGGGTCATTTACATAATTCCCAAAAACAACGGCTTTTCCTTCCGTTTTAACGGTTTCAACGGCGCCTTTTAAAATGTTTTGTAATCCCGCTCCGTAGAAAATATTATCTCCTAAAACCAAACAAACATCATCATCGCCAATAAAATCTTCTCCAATAATAAAAGCTTGGGCTAATCCATCAGGAGAAGGCTGTTCAGCATATTCTAATTGCACCCCAAACTGACTACCATCACCCAATAATTTTTTAAAATTAGGCAAATCTACAGGTGTCGAAATAATTAAAATTTCTTTGATACCTGCTAGCATCAATACCGATAGCGGATAATAAATCATCGGCTTATCGTATATAGGTAATAATTGTTTACTAACACTTATTGTTAATGGATGTAATCTTGTACCTGAACCTCCTGCTAAAACAATCCCTTTCATAGCTAATGTTTATTTATATTGTTTGTTATAATATTCTTGATAATCTCCACTTACAATTCTTTCCATCCAATCAAGGTTGTCTAAATACCAGTCAATGGTTTTCACAATTCCTTCTTCAAATTGCAAAGAAGGCTCCCAACCTAATTCTTCTTTAAGTTTTGATGAATCAATAGCATAACGCATATCGTGCCCTGCTCTATCCGTTACATAACTGATCAACTTTTCAGATGTCCCAGCTGGTTTTTGCAATTTGTTATCCATTTCTCTACAAATCACTTTGATCAAATCTATGTTCGACCATTCGTTAAATCCGCCAATATTATAGGTTTCTCCAACTTTTCCTTTGTGCAAAACTACATCAATAGCTCTTGCATGATCTACCACATACAACCAATCTCTAATATTTAAACCAGCACCATAAACCGGTAAAGGTTTTTCATTTAAAATATTGTTAATGAAAAGTGGAATCAATTTCTCAGGAAACTGGTTGGGTCCATAATTATTTGAACAATTGGTTACCAATACAGGCAAACCATAAGTATTGTGATACGCACGTACAAAATGATCTGAACTTGCTTTAGAAGCAGAATATGGAGATTGTGGATCGTAAGAAGTATCTTCTAAGAAATAACCTGAATCCCCTAAAGAACCAAAAACTTCGTCGGTAGAAATATGGTAAAACATTTTTCCGGTCATATCATCTTTCCAGCTTTCTTTTGCTTGATTCAGCAAAGTAAGCGTACCCATTATATTTGTTTGTGCAAATTCAAATGGATTGGTAATAGATCTATCTACATGAGATTCTGCGGCTAAATGAACAACCGTATCAATTCCATATGTTTCAAATATTTCTTTTATGTGAGCACGATCACAAATATCTGCTTTGATGAATTTGTAATTTGGGGCTGTTTCTACAACTTTTAAGTTCTCTAAATTACCTGCATAGGTAAGATTGTCAATATTGACAATTGTATAATCTGGATATTTTTCAACAAATAACTTTACCACATGACATCCAATAAACCCTGCACCTCCGGTAATTAAAATATTCTTCATCTCAAATAATTATAAATAGTTTCTTTTAAATAACAATTTTATAAACCGCTATCTCTAACTGCGTCTGTTAAAACATTTTTTACATCATAAATAATAGCTTTCTCTTTTTTCAATAAAGAAAAATCTATTTCTTTAAATTCATTATGCGCCACAGTTAAAAGAATGGCATCAAACTTCTCCGTTGGAAGCTCTGTTAGTGAATCTAAATTGTATTCATGTTTTACCTCATCGGCGTTTGCCCAAGGATCGTAAATAGTTACTTCAACACCATATTCTTTCAATGATGAAATCACATCGACCACTTTGGTATTTCTAACATCCGGACAGTTTTCTTTAAAGGTAATTCCCAAAGTTAACACCTTTGCATTTTTAATTTTTATGTCTTTCTGAATCATGGTTTTTACAACTTCAGAAGCGACATAGGCCCCCATACTATCATTCAGTCTTCTACCTGCTAAAATAATTTCAGGATGGTAACCATATTCTTGCGCTTTTTGCGCCAAATAATAAGGGTCAACTCCAATACAGTGACCTCCAACTAAACCTGGTTTAAAAGGCAAGAAATTCCATTTTGTACCCGCGGCTTCCAATACATCATGTGTATTGATTCCCATCAAGTTAAAAATCTTAGCCAATTCATTTACAAAAGCAATATTGATATCTCTTTGTGAATTTTCGATCACTTTTGCAGCTTCAGCAACTTTAATGGTCGGTGCCAAATGCGTTCCAGCAATAATAACAGACTTGTACAAGTCGTCTATTTTTCTTCCCATTTCAGGAGTAGAACCCGAAGTTACTTTTAATATTTTTTCAACCGTATGTTCCTTATCTCCCGGATTGATTCTTTCTGGAGAATATCCTGCAAAAAAGTCTTTGTTGAACGTCAAACCAGAAACCCTTTCTAAAACAGGAATACACTCCTCTTCTGTAGCGCCTGGATAAACAGTAGATTCATATACCACAACATCTCCTTGCTTTAATACTTGACCAACCGTTTCACTAGCTTTTACTAAAGGTGTAAGAACTGGTCTGTTATTTTTATCTACCGGAGTAGGTACCGTAATGATGAAATAGTTACATTCTTTTAAATCTTCCAATTTACTAGAACAATACAAACCATTAGCAGCTCCATTTTCCTGAACCAAAACACTTTGTAAAACCTCATCTTCAACTTCTAATGTGCTGTCACTACCTGCCATTAACTCTGCTATTCTGCCTGAATTAATATCAAAACCAACAACTGCATATTTTGTAGCAAATAACCTTGCCAAAGGCAATCCTACATAGCCTAATCCAATTACTCCAATTTTAATCTTAGTCATACTTTTATTTTAATTTTTCCCAATACCAGTTAACAGCTTCTTTCAATCCTTGCTGCAATGAAAATTCTGGATTATAGTTTAATAATTTTTTTGCTTTTTCTATACTTGCCAATGAATGTGGAACATCACCAGCTCTTAATGGTCCATAGACAACTTCAATATCCTTTATTTTCGCATCATATTCTGCTAAATTATCTTTCAATGAAGTCAATAAATCATTTAAAGTAGCTCTTTCACCAAAAGCTGTATTGTACACTTGATTTACAGCTGCTTTATCTTCAACAGTTAATGCACGTAAATTCATTTCAATAACATTATCTATATAAGTGAAGTCTCTTGAATATTCACCATCACCATTAACAACTGGCGATTCGTGATTGATCAATTGATTTACAAACTTAGGAATTACAGCTGCATAAGCTCCATCTGGATCTTGCCTTCTTCCAAAAACATTAAAATATCTTAAACCAATGGTTTCAAAACCATATACTTTAAAAAAAGTATCGGCATACAATTCATTCACAAACTTTGTAATTGCATAAGGAGACAAAGGTCTACCAATGACTTCTTCTACCTTAGGCATCGATTTAGAATCTCCATAAGTAGAAGAACTCGCTGCATATACAAATCTTTTTACTCCTGCATCACGAGCAGCAACTAACATATTTAAAAACCCACCAACATTTACATCATTGGTTGTAATTGGATCGTTAATCGATCTAGGCACAGAGCCTAAAGCAGCTTCATGTAACACATAATCTACACCAGCAACCGCCTTATGACAATCGTCTAAGTTCCTGATATCACCTTTAATTAAAGTAAAGGATTCATTTGCCATAAACGGATCCACATTTTCTTGTTTTCCTGTAGCAAAATTATCCAAACAAACTACTTCATTTTGTTTCTCTAGCAAAGTTTGAATTAAATTAGAACCAATAAACCCCGCACCTCCGGTGACTAAAATCTTCTTATTAGATAATTTAATTTCTGAAATATTACTCATGTTTATTTCTTTTTTTTATATGATTTATACCAATTCACAAACTGTAGTACGCCTTCATTTATTCCAGTTGTACTTTTATATCCTAATTTTTCAATATCCGAAACATCAGCCCACGTTTGTGGAACATCACCTGCTTGCATCGGTAAGAATTCTTTTTGAGCCTCCACACCAAAACTAGTTTCAATAGCTTTGATAAAATCCCCTAAACTTTGAGGTCTCCCATTCCCTATATTTGAAATTCTATAGGCAGGTTTTCCTTCTGCTTTTTCCGGACGATTTTCCAATAATATCTCAATTCCATTAACAATATCATCTATATACGTAAAATCACGGCTCATATTTCCGTTATTAAACACTTTGATGGCTTTGTTATTTGAAATAGCATCAGCAAACAAATAGATGGCCATATCAGGTCTTCCCCAAGGTCCATACACGGTAAAAAAGCGAAGTCCTGTAGTTGGAACATCATACAAATGGCTGTATGTATGCGCCATTAATTCGTTGCTTTTTTTAGTAGCTGCATATAAACTTATCGGGTAATCGACATTATCGGTTGTTGAAAATGGCACTTTTTTATTTTCGCCATAAACACTTGAACTACTTGCGTACAACAAATGCTTGATTTTATTGTGACGGCAACATTCTAAAATGTTTAAATACCCCACCACATTGCTATCAATATAAGCTTCTGGATTTTCAATACTATACCTTACTCCTGCTTGTGCTGCTAAATTACAGACAACATCAAACTCTTGCTCCTTAAATAATTTTGGCAAAGCTTCTCTGTCTTCCAAATTCATTCTTACAAATTGGAAATTTGCTTCATAAAGTGAACCTGTTGCGTTCTTTAAAAACTCCTCAGCATCTACTCTTTGAATGCCCAATTCATTCAAACGGGCATATTTTAAGTTTACATCGTAATAGTCGTTGATATTATCTATCCCCACTACTTGATGTCCTTTGGCTAGCAAAGATTTTGATAAGTGAAAACCAATAAAGCCTGCGGCTCCTGTTACAAGTATCTTCATTTAGTTTTTCCCTATTTGGTAATATTCAAATCCTTTCTCTTCTAAATTAAAGGCGTTGTACTGGTTTCTTCCGTCAAAAATAACAGGCAACTTTAATTGCTGTTTTATTTCTTCAAAATCAGGAGAACGGAATTCTTTCCATTCTGTTAACAAAATTAAAGCATCTGAACCTTTTAACACATCGTATTTTGATTCAAAATATTTAATATTTTCTACACCGTTTAAATAACACTCTTTTGCCTCTTCGATTGCCTTAGGATCATAAGCTTGAATCTTAGCGCCTCTTTTTACCAATTCTTTTACGATATAGATGGCAGGTGCTTCTCTCATATCATCAGTTCCTGGTTTGAAAGCCAATCCCCATAAAGCAAAAGTTAAGCCTGATAAATCTTCTCCAAACTTTTTAACTATTTTTTGAGCAATGACTAATTTTTGAGCATCATTAACATTCTCTACAGAAGTAATCAATTCAGCTTTGTAGCCATTTTCCTCAGCAATTTTCTTTAAAGCTTTCACATCTTTAGGAAAACAAGAACCTCCGTAACCGGCTCCTGGATAAATAAAACTATATCCAATTCGAGCATCCGATCCAATTCCTATGCGGACTTGATTCGCATCTGCTCCAACTTTTTCACAAATGTTTGCAATTTCATTCATAAATGAAATTTTTGTTGCCAACATGGCATTGGCTGCGTATTTTGTCATTTCTGCTGAACGAATATCCATTGAGATAAAACGATCATGAGACATACAAAATGGATGATACAACTCCTTCATTTTATCTATTGCGATAGCACTATCAGCACCTATCACAACTCTATCGGGCTTCATGAAATCAGCGATTGCCGCTCCTTCCTTTAAAAATTCTGGATTAGAAACTACATCAAATTCCAAAGAAACACCTCTTGTATCCAATTCGGTTTGAATAGCAGCTTTCACTTTGTCTGCTGTTCCAATTGGCACAGTAGATTTATCTACAACTACCAGTCTTTTTTGCATCGTTTGCCCTATAGATTTCGCTACTGCTAAAACATATTGCAAATCTGCAGAACCATCATCTCCCATTGGCGTACCTACAGCAATAAAAACTATTTCAGCATCTTTTATTGCCTCTGACAGATCTGTGGTAAAATAAAGATTCTTATTTTTTATATTTTTCAAAACCATTGGCTCTAAACCAGGTTCAAAAATTGGAATGATTCCGTTATTTAACTTTTCAATTTTTTTAGGATCTATGTCTACACAGGTAACTCTATTTCCCATTTCAGAAAAACAGGTTCCAGAAACTAAACCAACATATCCTGACCCAATAACTACAATATTCATATTATATTTTTATTTCTTTAAGCTTCTCTTTGTCATGTACTTCTTTTCTTAATCCGCTGCTAGAAAACCTGTGCTCTCTTTTATTAAAATAAAGTTGAATCCCTTTTTCTTCACAGTACTCTCGTCCTGTAAATTTTTTATTCGCATATTCTTCTCCAATTACTCGTACGTCAATTTTGAAAGATCTCAAAACATCTTCTAAATCTTGTTCTGTAGCATATGGTACTATTTCATCCACAAAACGACAACCTTTCAATTGGATATATCGCTCAACAACCGATTGAACAGGCCTGTTTTTCTCTGGACGATCTAGTGTTGGATCTGTCTGAATTCCACAAATTAAATAATCACATTGTCGTTTTGCGTCTTCCAACATTGTGATATGACCTGCATGTAACAAATCAAAAGCACTAAAAGTAATTCCTATTTTCATAATCTATTTATAGTTAAATACATGATTGCTAAAACTCGTGCAAAAATACTTTAAAATTTTGAGTTTTAATATTTTTTTAACAAATGATAATAATTTAATTACGTCAACCGCAATTACACCTATTCCTTTAACGATAAGTAATTGCGAAACAACCGAAATTCAACAAACTGTAATACAATCAATTAACTAATTAAAACTCATAATTACACTTTTTCAACTCTTGATAAGTTACACCATTTTTAAAAAAGCAAACTCTTAACTCTATTTACACTCCAAAGTCTTCCTCTATCAATTTTACACTTCTGATAAAACTTGGAATAAATATTCTATTTTATCTAATATTGTCACTTGTTGATTACCAACAAACAACCCATGTTCATGTAAGTATTTTGCATTTTTCAATTCACCATGAATTTCATAATCAAAATATTGCATCACCTCATTTTGAGTAAAATCTCCCGTCACTATAGGTCTACAGTCAATATTATTATCCACTAATTTAGCAACAACATCTTCTCTTTTTACTTTAGAAGTCGCTTTAATTATTAATGAAAAACCAAACCACGAACTCTTATCTATATCTTTTTGTATGATAAAATCAGGATGATTCTTAAACAATTCAACAAATTTCTGGGCGTTATTCCTTCTATTCTCAATAAAAGAAGGCAATTTTTTTAACTGCTCTACACCAATAGCACCACTCATTTCCAATGGCCTCACATTGTAGCCAGGTAAAACAAACCTAAATGACTCTTTAAACCAATCCTTACTTTTATTCGACACATGATTTTTGTCGGGCAAATTCCTCGTCCAACCATGCGCTCTCAAAGAGAGTAATATATGATACAACTCTTCGTCGTCGGTAGTAACAAAACCACCTTCCATGGTAGCCATATGATGTGAAAAAAAAGTAGAAAAGGTTCCCATTACGCCGAAAGTACCTGCTTGCTTCCCTTTGTACTCAGCCCCCATCGATTCACAATTATCTTCTAATAAAATAATATTCTTTTCTGAAATCATGGCATTGATCGCATCAAAATCATTTGGATTCCCCAAAAGATTAACTGTCATAATCAACCTTGTTTTCTCAGAAATTGCGGATTCAAGTGCTTCTAAATCAAAATTCAGGGTCTCTAAATCAACATCCACAAATTTTAATTTCAAGCCATATTGCTGCAACGGAAAATAGGTAGTTGACCAAGAAACAGCGGGTACAATAACTTCATCTCCTCTTTTCAGCTTGTTATTTTTTGTAAAAAAAAGTGCTGCGACAGCAATTAAATTTGCTGTTGAACCGGAGCTTGTCATTACACAATATTTTGTATTCAAGAAATCAGAAAAATTTTCTTCAAATTTCTGAACACTATCTCCCATGGTATAAATATCTTTATCAATAACAGACTGAATGGCCTGTAATTCTTTCTCATCCCATGTAGAAGAGGCTAATTTATAATTCATCTTTTAGAATATTATTTTTATAAAAATCATATGTTTTTTCAATACCTTCTTTCATACTTAATGCATGTTTCCATCCAAACTCCGATAGCCTTGTGACATCAATAAGTTTCTGTTTCATTCCTACAGGCTTACTTAAGTCATGTACAAAATCTCCTGTATAACCGATCACGTCCGCTATGGCTTTGTAATACTCATTAATTGTATAGTCGTAGCCCAGTCCTACATTCAGGTTTTGAGGCATTTTTTCAAAATTATCAATTGCAAAAAAGATGAAATTTGCCAAATCTTCTGCATGCATAAATTCCCTTCTCGCCAAGCCATCGCCCCAAATATCAATTGTGCCGAGCTGATTTTCTTTTGCTTCATGAATCTTCCTAATGACCGCAGGAAGCATGTGCGAATTTTTAGGAGAAAACTTATCATAAGCACCAAACAAATTACAAGGTATAATTGTTTTGTAAGCAAAATAATTATCTTCTTGAGAAATATACGCACACAGCCGAGCTGCTACTACTTTTGCCAGTGCATAACCTTCATTTGTAGGCTCTAGTTCACCTTTCAAAATAAGATCTTCATTCAAGGGATTTGCCGCATCTCTTGGATACATGCATGAACTTCCTAAATTGAGCAATTTAGCTACCCTATTTTTTTTAGCTGCTAAAATTACATTTCTTCCCATATCTAGGTTGTCAACTAGAAAACCAACAGGATCTGCCATATTTGCGTGAATACCTCCAACTTTTCCGGCGGCATGAATAATCAAATCGGGTGTGTTATTTTTTATGTATTCATCTACTTCAGAAAAACTAAGGAGATTTAAAACTGCACTTGTTGGGTTTAGAAATTCAAAATCTGCAACATTTTCATGTGCTAAAATATTTCGGCCCACCATTCCTGAGCCACCAGTAATTAATATTTTCATTGAGAATTATTCAAAATAATTATTTGTGTAGTAACCACCTTCTTTCAAATATTGGTCTTTGGTCATTAACTTCAGATCACTTTTCATCATGTCTTTTACCAAGTCTGACAATTCATATTCCAGTTCCCAACCCAATTTATTTTTAGCCTTGCTTGCATCACCTACTAACAATTCCACTTCCGTAGGACGGAAATATTTAGGATCTACTGCTAAAACCTCTTTTCCTATTTCAATTTGATATGCTGGATTTTCACATGCAACTACATATGCCTTTTCATCAACACCTTCACCTTTAAACTCAAGTGTAATTCCAACTTCTGCAAAACTCATTCTTACAAACTCTCTTACAGGAGTTGTAACTCCCGTGGCTATTACCCAATCTTCGGCTTCTTCTGCCTGTAAAATCATCCACATCATGCGAACATAATCTTTAGCATGCCCCCAATCTCTTTTGGCATCTAAATTCCCTAAATAAAATTTATCTTGCAATCCTAAGGCAATTCTAGCTGTAGCACGAGTAATTTTACGAGTTACAAAAGTTTCTCCTCGAATAGGAGATTCATGATTAAATAAAATACCATTACACGCAAACATTCCATAAGCTTCACGATAATTTACCGTAATCCAGTAAGCATACATTTTTGCCACCGCATATGGTGAACGTGGATAAAAAGGAGTTGTTTCCGTTTGTGGAACTTCCTGAACTTTACCATACAACTCTGAAGTTGAGGCTTGATAAATACGTACTTTCTTTTCCATCCCTAACAAACGTACGGCATCTAAAATTCGTAAAGTCCCCAAACCATCCGCATTTCCCGTATACTCTGGTGTCTCAAAAGAAACATGCACATGACTCATTGCTGCCAAATTATAAATTTCATCTGGCTTAATTTGTTGAATTAGTCTTGTAATATTTGTACTATCGGTCATATCACCATAGTGCAAAAAGAAATTTTGATTTTCGATATGTGGATCTTGATATAAATGATCTATCCTATCTGTATTAAACAAAGAAGTCCTTCTTTTCATTCCATGAACCTCATAGCCTTTTTTCAACAAAAACTCACTCAAATAGGCTCCATCCTGCCCTGTTACACCTGTTATAAATGCTACTTTCATATTTAATCTTATAAATTCATAAACTTTATTTTTACAAATAAAATTACGTACTATTACTTCTTTCTTAATTCAACAAATCGGAATTTTCACTATCTAATTTATTATATACTTCTTTTACATCTTGAGAAGCTCTTTTCTGTAAAATCAAATTTGCGTCTGGCGTACAAACAAGAATGGTATTTCTCATTCCTACAAAAGCTGTAAACCTATCGGAACCGATGACCATGTTTCGGTTTTCATCTACTGGATGGCCTTGTCCTACCAAATATTCATACACAGATTCAAACGAACCTAAATCGGACCATTTAAAATTTGCAGGCACTACTTTTATTTTTGAACTGCGTTCCATCACAGCATAATCAACACTGATAGACGGAATATCTAAAGAAAGGTCTAAATCTAAACGACAAACTTTACTGTTTTCATCACCTGAATTTTCCCAAGCTTTTTTTGCTTTCTTATAAACAATAGGAGAATATTTTTCTAATTCTGCTAAAAACACACCTGCCTTAAAACAAAACATACCACTGTTCCATAAAAAACCACCTTTTCTAATAAAATCTTTTGCTGTTTCCAAATTAGGTTTTTCTCTAAAAGAAATCACATCATCCTTCTCATACTCGATATAACCATATCCGGTTTCCGGTTTTTTAGGAGTCACTCCAAAGGTAACTATAAAACCATCTTTGGCCTTTTGAACGGCTTCATCCAACGCTTCTTTATACGCTTTTTCTCCATCAATCATATGATCTGAAGGAGTGACCAAAAGCACAGAATCTGAATCTGCAGCAAAGGCTGCAAAAGCAATTGCGGCAGCTGTATTTCTTGGTGTAGATTCTATAATATCAAAATAGCTCGTATTTGTTTTTTCTAAAATAGCACGACTTAAATGACAGTTATCTGTATTACCAACCACAATTACTTCATCAACTAGTTCTTTGCTTCGAAGCAACGTTTTTTCAAATAAGGATTTATTTTCAAATATTTCTAAATACTGTTTCGGTCTACTTTTTCTTGAAAGCGGCCATAGCCTACTACCGATACCTCCTGTCAACAATACATGAACTAGTTTATTTTCCATAATTATTTTTTTTTAAAACATTGAACTTACTAACTTTTGACCTATTTCTAAACTTTTTTTTTGTGTTTTTTTATTTCCACAAGACATTCCTTTAAAGATTTCTGCCAATCATTTATAGAAACCCCTAATTCTTTTTTTATCAAAGACGTATTTAAAACACTCCTTTTTGGGCGCACGGCTTTTGTTTTATACGCCGTGCTAGCCACCGGCAATACTCGACAATTACTACCAGAAATCTTCATTATTTCTGCGGCAAAACCAAACCAACTACAACTTCCTTCATTTGAAAAATGATACAATTTAACTCCTGTATGTTTTGTATTTACAATATTCTCTAAAATACATTTTGCTAAATCTTTCGCATAGGTTGGTGTTCCAAATTGATCATTTACCACAGTAATACTTTCTTTTTCTTTAGACAGTCTTAGCATTGTTTTACAAAAATTACTTCCAAAACTACTGTACAGCCAAGATGTTCTAATAATCACCGAATTATCTGGCGCTATTTCCAACAAGACCTGCTCTCCTTTTAACTTAGAAACTCCGTAAGCATTGATTGGATTAGGAATTGCATTTTCAGAATAGTCTTTTCCTGAATCCCCATCAAATACATAATCTGTGGATAGATGCCATAAAGAAATTCCATTTTCCTTAGAGACCTCTCCTAAATTCTTTACGCCGATATAATTCACCAAATCTGCTTGAGAACTATTTTCTTCCGCCATTTCTACGTTTGTATAGGCAGCACAATTAACAATTGTATTCACTGAATTCAAAGACACAAATTTCGAAATCTGCTCCTTTTCAATAATATCTAACTCATTTTTAGACACAAAGAAATAATTGAACTGTGGAAATTCATCTTTTAAAGAATAAATTTCACTCCCCAATTGCCCTTCAGAACCTACAACTAAAATATTATTCATAAAATTTCAATTCTTCTTCAAAACATACAGCTTGGTTAAACTCTGGCAATACCAAATCTTTTTCTGAAACAATAATATCTTCGTTTTTCAACTTCCAATCTATATTCAATGTCTTGTCTAAATAAGAGACACCAGCCTCTGACTCTGGGGCATATTTAGCATCTACTTTATAAGACACGATAGCTACTTCACTTAAAACCGCATAACCATGCGCAAAACCCTTTGGCACAAACAATTGCGTTTTATTTTCATCATTCAACAAAATAGAAAACGTATGTCCAAAAGTTTCTGACGATTTTCGCATGTCAACCACGACATCCAAAATTTCACCTTGTATAACTCGTATCAATTTTGACTGACTCCAAATTCCTTTTTGATAATGCAAACCTCTTACTACACCAAAGGTAGATTTAGATTCGTTGTCTTGATCAAAAGAAACCTCAAACCCCAAAAATTTTTCTAATTCTTCTTTTTTAAAAACTTCTGAAAAGTACCCTCGTTCATCATAATAAACCTTAGGATTACACACGACCAATCCAGCTAATTCTGTTTGTAAAAACTCCATTTATTTCTTATTCTTTTTTATCTTTCAAAAGGATGTTTTGATTTAGGCAAACTCACAAAATCATGCACCTCACCTGCTTCTTGTGTACTCAATTCCATATTCCGAATCGCATGTACAATTTCAATTGATTGCCTTGCATCATCCAAACCGAAACCATTTCCATTTAAAATCCCTTCGTAACTTCTTGTATGCAATTCAGTGAAACCTCCACTAAACTCAATTTCTTCTCCCTCAATAGTGATAGATCGATAGGTCCGTTGGCCTTTTTCTTTTATTTCCTCTGGTAACACATTATAGTCGATTGACAAAAACCATTTTACTCTAGCTTTCTCAAATTCTAAATACCCTGCTGCTCTATCGTGCTCATGTAAATGCACTTTATTTGTTTTTACATCTCCAAATACCCATGAAAGCATATCGTAAAAATGTACACCAATATTAGAGGCTATCCCCCCCGACTTAGAAACATCTCCTTTCCAAGATGTATAATACCAATTCCCACGAGATGTCAGATAGGTCAAATCGACATCGTAAATTTTATCTTTAGGTCCGATGGCAATTTTCTCTTTCAAAGCAATAATACTGGGATGCAATCTTAATTGCAAAATAGTATACACTTTATTTCCTGTCGTTTTTTCTATATCAATTAAAGCATCCAAATTCCAAGGATTTAATACCAATGGCTTTTCACAAATGGCATCTGCACCACTTCTAAGTGCCATTCGGATATGCGCATCATGTAAATAATTAGGTGTACAAATACTTACATAATCCAAAGGAATTCCTTTTTCCCGACGCAACCTTTCTATATGACGATCAAACCGTTCAAATTCAACAAAAAAGTCAGCTTCAGGAAAATAACTATCCATCAAACCAACACTATCGAATTTATCCAATGCGGCTATTAAATTATTATTTGTATCCTTAATTGCTTTCAAATGCCTGGGCGCAATATATCCAGCTGCTCCAATAAGCGCAAAATTCTTCATATTCTTTACTTTATCAACGTTCCCAATATGCGTATCTTCTTAATTTTTCAAAACAAAACATAGCGCTACCATTAAATTTCACCATCAACATTTCCATTTTTTTGAACCGCCACAACAAATTATATCTAATTCAAAAACTAGGTAAAAATACATATTTTTGATGAGTCTACTTCTTAAAAAGAAACAATCTCCAATATAGAAAAAACAAATGTAGCACGAAAACTAAATACGATCATTACATAGATTTCGAACAAAAAAAAACTCCACAATTTCTTGTGGAGTTTCGGTGGGCAATGAGGGATTCGAACCCCCGACCCCCTCGGTGTAAACGAGGTGCTCTGAACCAACTGAGCTAATTGCCCTTAGCGGTGGCAAATATACAACGCTTATTTAGATAAACAACAATTTTTTTTATCTTTTTTTTATAAAATTTCAGCAACGACAAATGTACTCCCTCCAACATAGATACAATCTTCTGTAGTAGCATTTTTTAAGGCGTTTTTATATGCCTGATTCACAGACAAAAACACTTCTCCGTTCAGTCCAAATCCCCTAGCAGCCGACTTTAATTCATGTGCATCTAAGCCTCTTCCTAAATCTGGTTTGCAAAAATAATAATTTGCGTTTTTTGGAAACAAAGGCAAAACCGCAGCTAAATCTTTATCGTTAACCACACCTAAAACAATATGCAATTTTACAAACGACTCCTTTTTTAATTGCTCCATGGTATATAAAAGGCCTTCTTTATTATGTGCCGTATCACAAATTACCTTCGGATTTTCTTGTAACAACTGCCAACGACCTAACAAACCGGTATTTTCAACAACCTTTTTTAATCCATTTTTTAAATCTGTTTCAGAAACTAAAAAGCCTTTCGTTCTAATTAGTTTTATAGCTTGAATGACGGTTTTAATATTGTGTTTTTGATAAGCTCCTATTAAATCGGAATCATAGTTTTCTTTCACCAATTCAGAAGCCAAAAACAAATCGGCATTTTTTACTTTGGCAATTTCTTTAAAAACAGGGAAAGTTTCCTTTTGAAACTCACCTACAACCACAGGAATATTGAACTTTATAATACCTCCTTTTTCAAAAGCTACCTTCTTTAAAGTATCTCCTAAAAACTGCGTATGGTCCAAGCCTATATTTGTAATTACTGAAACTTCTGGCATAACAATATTTGTAGAATCTAATCGCCCGCCTAAACCGACTTCTATAATAGCAATATCTACTTTTTCATCACTAAAATACTGAAAAGCCAAACCAACAGTCATTTCGAAGAAAGACAAAAAGTTTGTTTCGAAAAACGTTTTTTGTTCTGCAACAAAATCAACCACATATTTTTCTGTGATTTCTTTGCCATTGATTTTTATTCTTTCTCTAAAATCTTTTAAATGGGGAGAAGTATACAAACCTACCTTATAACCCGCTTCTTGCAAGACAGAAGCTAACATATGACTTGTAGATCCTTTACCATTAGTTCCTGCTACATGAATACTTTTAAAATTGTTTTCCGGATGTTGTAAGCGCTCCGACATTAACAATGTATTCGACAAATCTTTTTTATAAGCTGCGGCTCCCTGTCTTTGATACATGGGCAACTGCACAAACAACCAATCTAGTGTTTCTTGATAATTCATCATGAGTGTTGAGTGTTGAGTGTTGAGTGTTGAGTGTTGAGTGTTGAGTGTTGAGTGTTGAGTAAAATAAATTTTTAATTAATAACTATTCTGACAAAGAAAACTTATACACAATGACCCCAACTTGTTTGTTTGGCGCATCCCCATCTGCATTCCATTTGGTTTGTAAGGCTGCCTGCTTTGCCGGACTCAATAAACAAGGTGCTGTATTTGTCGTCCCTTTTACCCCTGGAGTTGCTTTTATCACTTTCCCCGTTTTATCTACTTCAATACTTACAACCACGGTACCTTCTTCATTGCAATTAGGTTTTACGACAGGTCGTGTTAGTGGTTTTCTACCCGCTAAATTGTAATTTCCATCTCCACCCGTACCTCCATTTCCGTAGTACTTAGAAGAAGTGGGATCTCCATCAACTTTTCCTTTTAAGCCGGATTGCTGATCATCTCCTTCTCCTTTGGAAGTTGCTCCATCCGATTTACTTCCATTTAACAAATTAGCCAGTGCATTTTGCGTTTCTTTAGAAGGCTTAGGAACCTCCTTTACAATCGGTTTTTTTTCTATTTCTTTAGCCCTAGGCTTTGGTTTTTGAATTTCCTTTTTTTTCTCTTTTGCAACTACTGGAGCATCTACATTTTCTTGCGTAATCAATTCCTCTTTCAAAACCTCTGGCGCCTCCTCTGCTACCTCTTCTACCACTTGTTCTTGAACCTCTTGGACTTTTGGAGCCGACTTAACGGATTCTTCTATTACAGGTGGGCCGTTCCCTACATCAGAAGTCCCAAAATTTATGGCCACACCATATTCTTCAGGAGGATCTTGGTATTTCATTCCGAAAGCATATATTAAAAACAACAAAGCAAGCATCAAAACAGTCGTCATAACTGCTGATTTTTTTTGATGTTTTGTTTCTAAATACTTCATATTTATTTTTCTTTTAATGACGCCTACATTCCTTTTACAGCCAAAATCATTTTTATTTTATTCTTATTGGCAATATCTATGACATGCATAATATTTTTATAAGGCACATTTTCATCTCCTCGAATAACCAACGTTTTTGCTTCACCACCAGAAAACTTTTTGATAACCACACTTTCTAATTGCGATTTTTCAACAAGCTCTCCTTCAATATAAAATTTTGAATCTTTTGTAATAGAAACGGCAATACTTGCTTTACTTTCTGTTTTACCACCAGCTTTAGGCAATAAAACGTCAATGGCATTTACGGTAACCAAAGTAGATGTCAACATAAAAAATATCAACAATAAAAAAACAATATCTGTCATGGACGACATATTGAAATTTGGATCTACTTTATTTCTTCCTCTAATATTCATTTTGATATTTTATTTATTGAACCAAGCCTCTTTTTTCATGAATGAATTCCTCCTAAACAGGCTCATTCAATAAATCTAAAAACTCAACAGATTTTGCTTCCATTTGGTACACAATCTTATCTGTTTTTACCACCAAGTGATTGTAAGAGATGTATGATATAATTCCAACAATTAAACCACCAACAGTAGTTGTCATTGCTGTATACAAGCCATCTGCTAATAATTTAATATCTATCTGACCTCCAGCATTTGCAATTTCGTGAATAGAAATAATCATTCCTATTACCGTTCCTAAAAACCCAATCATAGGTGCCGCCCCAGCAATAGTTGCCACCACACTTACATTGGTTTCTAATTTATAAATCTCCAATTTCCCTGAATTCTCAATAGCTGTATTGATATCATCCAAAGGTTTTCCTATTCTTGAAATTCCGGTTCCAATTAAATTTGCCACAGGAGTATCAATAGAAGCACACAAATTTTTTGCCGCTTCAATATTTCCATTGGCTACATAATCTTTAATTTGATTCATAAAATCTTTATCGACTTTACTTGCTGCTTTGATAGCAAAAAAACGTTCAAAATAAATATAAAGAGACACCGCCAACAAGACCAAAAGAATGGCTATAATAATTTGTCCACCGATACCTCCTTCCATAATCAATTTGTAAATTGATAATGTTTTTTCTTCAGAAATAGCCATTGCAGCATCTGCTACTTCAGTTTGGAACATTGATAACATATAAAGAATAATTTTTAGTAGTACGCAACAAACTTTAGCCCTAGCCTTTCAAGTTTAAATGCATACCTGATTTTTAATGAAACGAAATTACGAATAGTTAATTGTTTTTATTTGATATTTTTTCTAAAAAAATAAAGCTCCGGAAAAAATTAACAAAAAAAAGAGCTACCTGATTTAGATAGCTCTTTTATAATTTATGTATCCTTAAATACTATAACAATAAACGTACCATAATATACCCAACTCCTCCTAATACAATTGTATACGGCAAAGCCATTTTCACCATTTTACCGTAAGATAAATTAATTAACGGTGCCAATGCAGAGGTTAATAGGAATAAGAAAGCTGCTTGTCCGTTTGGCGTAGCAACACTCGGTAGATTTGTTCCTGTATTAATTGCAATTGCTAATTTCTCAAAGTGTTCTCTTGTAATTGTCCCGTCTAAAAAGGCTTGTTGTACTTCACCAATATAAACCGTTGCCACAAAAACATTGTCAGAAATTGCAGATAAAGCTCCGTTTGCTAAATAAAACAACCCTGGCTGAGATTCTGGACTTTGATGTAAAGCCCAATCAATAATAGGAGAAAACAAATGTTGATCGTGGATCATAGCTACTACAACAAAAAAGACCACCAATAAACCTGTAAAAGGCAAAGCTTCCTCAAAAGCATGACCTAAAGCATGCTCGTCAATAATTCCGATAAAAGCTGTTTGAAAGATGATCAATGCTAATCCGATAAAACCAACAGGAGCAATATGCAATGCCAAACCTGCAATTAACAAAACAGCTGCTAATCCTTGAACTCTTAAAGCATATTTTTCTTTATCTGTTCTTTTTGCATCTTCTTCTGCAGTATAAGCTTCAAGAATTTGATTTACAATAGCTGGTCTTTTCGCTCCAAAACCAAAGGTTCCTGTCGCTTCTAAAATTACCGTTGTTAACAAACCACAAACCAAAACCGGTATTGTTATAGGCGCCATTTGCACAAAAAACTCAATAAAATCCCACCCTAATCTTTCACCTATCAATAAGTTTTGAGGTTCACCCACCAAAGTACAAACACCACCCAAAGCAGTACCTACTACTCCATGCATGATTAAACTACGTAAGAAACTTCTGAATTGCTCAAGATTTTCTCCACTTAAATCGTCTTTATCTAAAACACCATCTTTGTTATAATCTTCTGCACTAGAATGAATTTTGTGATACACCCCGTAAAAACCAACAGCAACACTAATTAATACAGCTGTTACCGTTAAAGCATCTAAGAAAGCGGAAAGAACTGCTGACAAAAACACAAATAATAATGACAATACTATTTTAGATTTTATTTTTGTGAAGATTTTACTGAAGATAAACATCAATAATGGCTTCATAAAATAAATACCTGCAACCATAAATACCAATAACAATACTACCTCTAAGTTTTGATCTACTTCATGATAAGCATTTTTTGGACTTGTTAATCCTAAAGCTATAATTTGAATAGCTAACAAACCACCCGATTGTAGTGGATAACATTTTAAGGCCATGGCTAAAGTGAAAATAAATTCACCAATAAACATCCATGAAACTATGGTATGTGCTAAATGCGCATCTATTGCCATTGGCAACACAAAATAAAGCACTGTATTCATTACTAAAAACAAAATCATTGTGGTTTTAAACCACTTAGGACTGTTTCCTAAAAAGTACTTAAACATAATTCTAAATTTTAAATTTTTCGTGCCACTAAACTAGCAATTTTGAACTAAAAACTGCACAATCGCATATATTTTCTTTACGAAATGCTTTTCGTAATATAAACTCCATAATTCACCGCTAAAATTCACTATTCTAAAATTAGCATACCTCATTTTATAGAAATCTTATTTTAACGCTTTTCTAAAAAAAATAAAACGATTCGAAAATAATTTCACCCGCCTATAAAAGCTCCTTTTCGGCATTTTTACACCGTATAAGTCCTTTAAGAAATAGCAACTACCACACCACTAGAATGGTCATGACTAGCCCCCGTGACACTTTTTAAACAGTTGGTTTTTCCTTCTATTTTTAAAACACCTAACAAAGCAAACAACAAAGCTTCTTTAAATTCTACTAATTCTTTTGAAGGAATAACAATCTCTGTTTCGGTCAATTCTTGAATTCTGCCTATTAAAAAAGTATTATAAGCTCCGCCACCTGTTACCAAAGTCTTTGCCTTCTTTTTTGTACTCAACACTTCTGAAATTTTTATTGCGACATGTTCTACAAAAGTCCGTAAAACATCTTTTAGAGAAATCGGATACAAATGAATCAGCGGCAATACTTTTTCTTGCACAAATTCAAAACCTAAAGATTTGGGAATTGGCAACTCATAAAAAGGATCCGCATTTAATTGCTGCAATAATTCTTCATGCACATTTCCTTCAGAAGCCAACTTTCCTTTATCATCATATTCCAAACCAATGGTTCTTGTAAAATAATTCATGACAATATTTACCGGACAAATATCAAAGGCTTTCCGCAAACCATTTTCTTCAAAAGAAACATTGGCAAAGCCACCAATATTCAAACAAAATTCAAATTCAGAAAACAGCAACTTATCGCCTACAGGAACCAAAGGAGCTCCTTGTCCGCCCAAAGCCACATCCTGCGACCTAAAATCATAAACCACTTTGGTATTGTTTATTTTTGAAATCTCTTCGCCACAACCTATTTGTAAGGTATAACCTTCATTGGGTTTATGAAAAATGGTATGCCCGTGAGACGCTATAAAATCGACTTTAGCTATTTTATTTTCTGTTACAAATGAAAGTACCAAATTCCCCAAATACTTACCATATTCTTTGTCTAACGCTTTTAGTTCTGTTTCCGACTGCTCAAAAGCGTACTTTAATTTTTCACTCCACTCTTTTGGGTACGCAAAGGTTTCTGTTTTCTTTATAGTATAGGTATACTCTTTAGCTACAGAAATTTCGGCAAACACCAAATCCACACCATCTAAAGAAGTCCCCGACATCAAACCAATTACAAAATATGTTTTCCCCATAATTTATCATTTCTTAGAAAACTCAAAAATAAGCATCTATCATTACTATTGACACTTTTAAATTCTAAACTAATATTTATCCCAATTCCATTAAAAAAAAATTATATTTAAATTCTTTAATTTTTAATACACATATATGAATTTCGAACTTTCCGAAGAACACATCATGATTCGTGATGCCGCAAGAGAATTTGCACAAACAGAATTGCTACCGGGTGTTATAGATCGTGATGAAACCCAAACTTTTCCGCACGAACAGATTAAAAAGATGGGACAGCTTGGTTTTTTGGGCATGATGGTCGATCCGAAATACAATGGTGCCGGAATGGATACAATTTCTTATGTATTGGCTATGGAAGAAATTTCTAAAGTAGATGCTTCAGCCGGTGTTGCCATGTCTGCCAATAATTCATTGGTTTGCTGGGGACTTGAGAAATACGGAAGTGAAGCACAAAAACAAAAATATTTAACTCGGCTTGCCACCGGAGAAATTTTAGGTGCTTTTTGTTTGAGTGAACCAGATGCAGGAAGTGATGCAACTTCGCAAAAAACAACCGCCATAAAAAATGGAGATCACTATGTTTTAAACGGTGTTAAAAACTGGATTACAAATGGAGGTAACGCTAGTGTCTATTTAGTAATTGCCCAAAGTGATCTTTCAAAAAAACACAAAGGAATTAATGTTTTTATAGTTGATAAGGACATGCCAGGTTTTGTTGTCGGAAAAAAAGAAAACAAATTAGGAATTAGAGGTTCCGACACACACTCCTTATTATTTACCGATGTAAAAGTCCCTGTAGAAAACAGAATTGGAGAAGAAGGTTTTGGTTTTCGCTTTGCTATGGAAACTTTATCAGGAGGAAGAATAGGAATTGCGGCACAAGCCTTAGGAATTTCTTCTGGCGCTTATGAACTTTCTTTAGCCTATAGCCAACAACGAAAATCTTTTGGGAAAGAAATTGCCAAACACCAAGCCATCGCTTTTAAATTAGCGGATATGGCAACGGAAATCGAAATTTCTAGATTGCTGTGTTTTAAATCGGCTTGGGAAAAAGACCAAGGAAAAAATTACGATTTATCAAGTTCTAAAGCAAAATTATTTTGTGCCGATGCTGCCATGAGAATTACGGTTGAAGCCGTTCAAATTCATGGAGGTTATGGTTTTGTAAAAGAATACCATGTAGAACGAATGATGCGCGATGCAAAAATTACGCAGATTTATGAAGGAACTTCTGAAATTCAAAAAATTGTTATTTCAAGAGCTATTTTAAAAGATTAAGCAAGCATGGCAGAACCTTTAAAAAATTATTTCAACCAACATTTTGTTGCACCTTTTTCTGAAGTTTGCAAAAAACACATCGCTAATTTCAATCAGGAAAAATTTCTAGCTACGGTTTTCGATAGCAACTGGAAAAATTTAGAATTGAAACCTAGAATTAAACATATTGCTTTTGCTTTGCATGAGCAACTAGGTTCTGAAATCCCTAAAAACCTTACATGCATTGTTGGCCTAGCTGAAGATATTCGCATCAATCAAAACAAACAAGATACTTTTGAATATTTAATTTTAGCCGATTATGTTGAAGTGTATGGACTTGAACACTTTAAAGAATCTTTACAAGCCATTGAAAAAATTACCGTGCTGGCCACTTGCGAATTTGCGATCAGACCTTTTCTATTAAAATACCCAGAACAAACTTTTGAACAGTTGTATAAATGGAGTACACATCCACATGCTTCGGTTAGAAGATTGGCCAGTGAAGGTTGCAGACCAAGATTGCCTTGGGGCATGGGCTTGGCTCCTTTAAAAAAAGATGCAAGTTCGATTTATCCAATTTTAGAAACTTTAAAAGACGATCCTTCCTTATATGTAAGAAGAAGTGTTGCAAACAATATCAATGATATTTCTAAAGACCATCCAGAAGCTATTTTAAAATTACTGAAGTCTTGGAACGGTTTTTCTGAAGAAAGAAACTGGCTGGTAAAACATGCTGCCCGGACTTTATTAAAACAAGGAAATACGCAAGCCTTGGCTTTATTTGGTTATGGAGATTTTGATAATTTTAAAGTCACCAACTTTCAATTCCTTACTAAAACAGTTCAAATTGGGAATGCGGCAGAATTTTCATTTTCGCTTCAAAATAAAAATAGCAAAGCTCAAAAAATAAGATTGGAATATTTTGTTCATTTTTTATTAGCCAATGGAAAGCCTTCAAAAAAAATATTTAAAATTTCAGAAAGAGAAATTGCCGCAAAAACAACATTGGATTACCTTAAAAAACATTCTTTCAAAATTATAACTACTCGAAAATATTATCCTGGAACTCATTCTATAAGTCTGGTTGTAAATGGTGTAGAATTAGAAACTTTGGATTTTGAACTGGCTGAATAAACTAGTAAAATAGTTTCAAAATTGTCAGGTCGAGCGGAGTCGAAACCTCGTTTATTACGATCGTCGACAGTAACATACTTACCTTTTGACTCCACTAAATGTAACAAAAGACCTTCAAATAACTCACTCCACCAAAAAATCAAAATACGTATTTGGGTAAGGCTCATTATGTAAAGTAAAATGCCACCATTCATATTGGTAGGATTTAAAATTATTTTCTAACATTACTTCTCTAAGCAGCATTCTATTCGCTTTTTGTTTTTCAGAAATCGCCGCAGCATCAGGCCATGCTATTTTATCAAACAAATCATAAGGACTGCCCATATCTAGCTCTTTCCCTGAACTCAACTCAATAATTGTCAAGTCCAAACTACTACCTCTACTATGACCAGATTTACGAGCTATATACCCCAATTTAAATAAATTTTTCTTTTGAACATTTGGGTAAAACTCTTGTTTCATCAAAGTATCACTTTCCATAGTGGCCCACTTCACAAAATAATCAACCGCTCTTTGTGGTCGGTAAGCATCGTATAGTTTCAAGCCCATTCCCAATTCTTGTAAAGTTTGCTGTACTTTATGTAATTGTTCCATTGCCTGGTTACTTAAATATGCAATAGGTTTTTCATACCCTTCTATTGGTCTTCCCACAAAATTATGAGCACCCTGGTAGCGAATATCTAAAACAATGGACGGAATTTCTTCTGCAACACTTTTAAAATCTGCAGGTCGTTCTACATTTTGACCAAAAATAGTTGTCAACCAAAAACAGCAAGTAACCCTAAAAAACCACTTCTTCATAAATCAATGCCAATCATAAATTCAACAAAAGTAAATACCTATCTTTGTAAAGATAAAAAGACATTTATGACTAACAATGATATTTTAAAAAAGTTACGTGTTGCCTTGCAACTAAAGGACACTGACATCGTGCACATTATGAGTTTGGTAGATTTTAAAGTTTCTAAAAGCGAAATAAACGCTTTGTACAGAAATGAAGACCATCCGAAATATGTAGAATGTAAAGATCAATTTTTACGTAATTTTTTAAATGGTTTGGTAATTCACAAACGTGGACCAATGCCTGCCAAAGGAGCTCCTAAAAAGCAATAAGAACTAAGGTAACAGTTTCTTAAAAATATTAATTCCCTAAAAACAATAAAAACATGAAAGAGTACAAATTCATAAAACAAAAAAGCACGCCTATAAAAAAAGATGCAGACTTTGAAGAATTATTAAATAGCTATGCCAAAACAGGTTGGACGGTTGTCAATACTTTTGTGCATAGAGGAATTGTAAAAGCTGTTTTAGAAAGAGAAAAAGAAGAATAATATGGCCTTAAAAATTGCCTTTACCGATATTGACGGTACTTTATTGAGCAAAGAAAGAGTTCCTTCCAAAGCACTGAAAGAAGAAGTACAAAGAATTACGAACAAGCAAATTCCTTTTGTCTTAATTTCTTCAAGAATGCCAAGTGCGATGTATCACATACAAGAAGATTTAAATATTAGCAATACGCCAATTATTTGTTACAATGGCGGTTTGGTTTTGGTAGATGGAAAAAGCATTCATACCACGGAAATTCCAGTTGACCTTGTACAAATTATTGCCGATTTAAATGGCAAAAGAAATTTTCATATCAGCTTGTATAACAACAATGATTGGTATGTGGAAGAACTAGATTTTTGGGCGAAAAGAGAAGAAAACAACACCAAAGTTACTCCTACTATAAAAGCCATTGAAGATGTGCTTGCAGATTGGTCGGCGCAACAAAAAGGCGCACATAAAGTAATGTGTATGGGCGACAAGGAGTATTTAGATGAACTATTTGATACCCTAACCGCCAATCATAGTAACGACTTGCATTTGTACCGATCTAAGGATACATATATTGAAATAGCACACAAATCGATTTCAAAACTAACAGGAATCAAGACATTATTAAAAAACAGCTATCCTAGTTTCACTTTGGAAAACTGTATTGCCTTTGGAGACAATTACAATGATATTGAAATGTTAGAAGCTGTTCAAATGGGTGTGGCTGTAAAAAATGCAAAAGAAGAAGTTTTAAAAATCGCCAATGATATTACAGACACAAACCATAATGATGGCGTAGCAAAAGCCATTTCCAAACATTTATAAGCCTTTATTACCAATTTGTAAGAATTGATTTTTCACAAAAAAATCGTTACTTACTAAAAACCATACCTACCATGACAAAACAATTCCTATTCGTACTTTTTATTAGCAGTCTTTTATTTTCTTGTGCAAAAGAAGCTAAAAATCAAATGCTTGTTCAAGGGGAAATAACTTATCTTAAAAAAGGAACCATTTATCTTGAAAAAATCAAGGAAGGTGTTTTATCTGTTGTAGATTCTTTGCCTGTTGAAGGAACCGGAAAATTTCAATTTTCAACCAGCGTTGAAAGTGCAGAAGTTTATTTTCTTTCTTTAGATAGAGAAGCAGAAAAAACCATTCCCTTTTTTGGTGAAAAAGGAAGTATTACCATCAACACTTCTTTAAATAAATTTGTACATAGCGCTAAAATTTCTGGCTCAAAAAATCAAGAAATTTTAGACAACTATAATGAAATCGCTGCCAAATTTAAAAATCAAAATTTAGATTTGATCAAAGAAAATTTCGAAGCTCAAAAAGCACAAGATCAAGAAAAATTAGCAGCTGTACTTCAAAAATCTAATAATTTAATTAGAAGGAATTATTTGTACACAACTAATTTTGCCATCAACAATGCAGATAGTGAAGTAGCTCCTTATTTGGCTTTGACAAAACTAGCCAATGCCAATATTAAATTGCTAGATACCATTAATAAATCCTTAAGTGAAGAAATTAAAAAATCGAGATACGGGAAAGAATTGAATTCTTATATAGAAAAAATAAAAGCTTCAGAAAAAGAATAAATTCCGGAAAATTAAAAACGAAAAAAAGGCTATCTAAAATTAATTTTAGATAGCCTTTTTTTTGATCGTAACTACTTTATTTTTTTACTACTCGTATTGTTGAAATAGCATAACCATTTTTATTATTACACTTCACAAAGTAAACTCCTGTTGCTAAGTCGCTCATATCTACAGAACCAAAAGCTTCTTTATGCCCCACAAGAACTCCAGATATATTATAAATATCTACAGAAGAAATAGCATCCGTTGAAAAGTTCAAATTATCTACAACTGGATTTGGATAGGCATCAAAAGATTCATTCGTAATAGAATTAATTGCTGCGGTTGGCGCTGCTTCTACAAAAGCACCGAAATCTTTCCAAACATCTGCAGTTTGATAAGCAGAAAGTGTACCATGAGGAACTGTTAAAGTAGCACCTGCTGCTACCGTATTAAAAATTGATGACGTTGCATCTCCTGGACTACTATAAGTAAGAACTAAAGGCGTTTCACTTTCAACAATCACTTCCGTTAAAGTTGAAATATTTCTAAACATATTGTGATTTGTTTCATTCAGCTTTGTGATAGAAGCAGGAAGTGTAATAGACGTCAGTCCGGTAGTATTAAACGCACCTACAGAAATTGAATCCATAGCAGGCATACTTATTGTTTGAAGATTGGTACACTGCCAAAAAGACAATCCTTCAGTAGCTCTAGGCCCAATAGCTGTTGCGCTAGGTAGATCTATACTTGTAAGAGATGTACAGTTTCTAAAAGATTGCACACCAATTAAACGAATATTAGGCATATTAACAGCTGTTAATGCAGAACAATTTCTAAATGCATGCGCACCAACAGAACCTGATGAATTAGGAAAACTAATACTAGCAAGACTCCCACAATCCATAAATGATTGATGCCCTGGTTCCGTATCTCCATTAACAACTACTGATGTAATACTAGTTCCTTTAAATGCTTGACTAGAAATTAATTTGATAGCATATTCTACACCACCTTCAGTTACCGTAGCAGGAATTACCAAAGAAGTAGGTACAGCACCAGCGTCAAAAGGCCCAGTCAGCGAAACTATATTTGGAGATCCAGGATCAGCGGCTGTCGTAACGACAAAGTTAAAAGAAGCATCACTAAAAGTTTCGCCAGCTACAAGCTGCGCATTTATCAGTGTGGTTGTTAATAATGTGATGAATAAAAGTAATGTTTGTTTCATTTTAAAATAGGATTAAGTTAATAATAAAGCTTATTGCTAATTTATTTTAAACAGTACAAATGGCTTGCATTCTTTTGTTTCACAACTCGGGCTTAAATGTTGCAAATACTTACAACTAGCTAATTATCAACAAAAACTCACTATCCTTTGTCTATAAATGGCTGAAAATTTTGACATAAAAAAAAGGAGCGCTTAAGCACTCCTTTTTTTCATTACTTATTCTTTGTTATTTTTTAACAACTTTAATTGTTGAAATAGTCGCCCCATTAACATCGTTACATTTTACAAAATAAATACCTGTTGTTAAGTTGCTCATATCTACTGAACCTACAATTTCTTGGTGCCCAATATTCGCTCCTGAAATAGTATAAACATCTACGGAAACAACCTCTTCAGAAACTATATTTAAAGTATTCACCACCGGGTTAGGGTATGCACTAATTCCTGATTCTTCGACAGCGTCTATACTCAATGCAGCCTCTACAACAAGAGTTCCAAAGTCTTTCCAAACATCTCCTGTGCTATAATCAGAAGACGTAGCAGCAGCAGGTATTGTTAAGGTAACACCTGATAGTGTAATATCATCAAAAATAGAGGAATTAGCGGCTGCATCTCCACCTACAAAAGCTGGATTGTATGATAATGGTATCGTTGTATTATATTCTATCGTAACATTAGTCAAACTAGTACAGCCTTTAAACATATTATAGTTAGTTTGATCAAGTACAGCTACTGTTGAAGGTAAAGTAATTGAAGTAAGCGATGTACAACTATTAAAAGCACCTACAGCAATACTTTCAACAACAGGCATGCTAATCGTTTCAAGATTTGAGCACTGCCAAAATACCAAACCGACATGCGCATCTGCATCGCCAAGATCTGTCAGCGCAGGTAAACTTATTGATGTCATCGAAGCATTTCTAAAAGACTGAGATCCAAGTGTAGTTAAACTACTAAAGTCTGTTGTTGTAAATGGACCACTATTTTGAAAAGTATTATTACCTGTTGAGGTTGCGCTACTTGCATTAATATCCGCCAACACAGGACATCCTTTAAACGTACTATTACCAAGAGAGCCTGTAACACTTGCAATGTTTGCAGTTTCTAATTTAGAACAATTTAAAAAAGCACTATTACCAATTGAAATGGCATTTGGAAGGTTTACCGTTACAAGATTTGTACAACCATTAAAAGCTTGTAACGCAATAGCAGCCTCTGCCGTACTTGTTATAGAGGTAATTGTTAAGTCTGCTTTAAAAACTCCAGAAGGAAGTAAAGTTATATCGTAGTCGTAAGTACCATCATTTATTGAAGCAGGAATATCTAAATCAGTAGCTGTATATCCTATAACTTTAACTTCATTAGGACTGGCAGAGGTAACTTCATATTCATAGCCATTTACATCTGTAAATGTAGCTCCAATAGTTTGAGCATTTGTAAATGTTATTGCTAACAAGGCAATAATTAAAAGTAGTGGTTTTTTCATCATTCTTAAAATTTAAATAGTTAGTGATTGGTTTTAATGCTGCTAAACTATTTAAAATTCAAGGTTCTTATTGGGGGTAATTGTAGCAAATAAGGTGTTAAAATGTTGCGATTCACAAACTTTTATCTAATTAAACTACTTACCGTGTTTTATTCTTGGAAAAGAATAATAAAAACACAAATCAACCAATACAAAAACTACTGAAATTTAAAAAGTTCCTGGTTTTCAAATTCAGATGAATAAAACTCATTTTTCTCAGTAGGTTCAGGTGCCTTATTTTCAACGCGCCAAGTCTGTAATTTGGCAAAAAGTTCTTTAGCCTTTTCAGGATTAGTTGCTGACAAATTGTGCTGCTCTCCTTCGTCGTTCAATAAATCATACAGTTCCAACTCATTATATTCATAATAGTGATGCAATTTCCAAGCTCCCGAAATAACTACAGAACCAGGTCGAGTTCTAAACAAGGCATCTTTGCTTTCATCTTTTCCTTTTTTGTACGCTTGTAAATAAATAGGAAAATGAAAAAATAAATCTCTTTCTATAGGTTTCCCTTTAAAAACAGGCATAAGATTCACCCCGTCTAAAACAGCGGCTTTCTTTTGTGGAGCAGCAATCGTCTGAAGCGTTGGAAACAAATCTAAATTAGAAACATTTTGATTTGAAATTGTATTTGCTTGAATTTGGCTGGGCCATTTTATAATTAACGGAACGCGAATTCCTCCTTCATAATAAGACCCTTTCCCTGCTCTTAATGGAGCTTGATTAGATATAACATGAATACCACCGTTATCAGATGTAAATAACACCAAGGTATTTTTCTCCAAACCTTTTTCTCTTAAAGCCGTTAGCAACTTACCAATATTCTCATCCATAGAAGCTACCATAGCCGCATATTTAGCATTATTTTGCCCCTTAATTCCTTTTTTATTTTGAAATTTTTCTACCAAATATTCTTTCCCCATTAAGGGTGTATGCACCGCATAATAAGGCAAATACACAAAAAAAGTCGTGTCCTTATTTTTTTCTACAAATGAAATAGCTTCATCGGTTAATCGATCCGTTAAATATTCTCCTTTCGGACCGTCCTTGATAAAATCTATTTTATAGGGTGAAAAATAACCTCCTTTTCCTGGATTTCCTTTGCTACTTCCTCCTACATTAACATCAATTCCTTGCTTCAAAGGATTATCTCCTACATGCCATTTTCCAAAATTAGCCGTTATATAACCTGCCGATTTTAACATTTTAGGTAAAGTGTACACCTTGTTACTAAGATGTTGTGTGTTTTTTATAGGAATCAATTTTCTGGTTTTCGGATTTCCTCTATCAGAAGGGCTTACTGTAAACACTCCGTGTTTAGGGGTGTTTAAACCCGAAATTAAACAAGCTCTACTCGGTGCACAATTGGCAGCGCCCGCATATGCATTTGTAAACACCATTCCTTGTTTTGCCAACGCATCAATATTCGGAGTTTCATAATAGCTACTCCCCATAAATCCAAGATCTTTCCATCCTAAATCATCAATATTTATCAATACAATATTGGGCTTATTTTGAATTGTCGTTTTTTTAATTTTAGCTTCTTTGCAAGAAAGTAGCAAGCTAATACTCCATAATAGAAGAATAACTTTGGGCGCTGTCAATTTCAATAGAATTAGTTTTAGTATTATATCTTTCTAAACAAATACATTAAGAAGCTTCTTCCTCTTCTTTTTGCTTGTGTTTTTTAATATATTCAGTCGGACTCATACCGTATTCTTTTTGAAAACATTTTCCAAAATACTTTTGGTTATTAAAGCCTGTCATATAGGCTATTTCAGAAAGATAGAGTTCATTTTTCTGTAACAACTGCTCGGCTCTTTTCAATCGAATTTTTTTAATAAAATTCACTGGGGTATCGTTTAAAATTGTTTGAATTTTTCGATACAAATTGGCCCTACTCATCCCTACTTCTGAAGCAAGATACTCTACGCTCAATAAATTATCATTCATTGATTCTTCAATGATACTTACCAATTTTCGAATAAATTTTTCATTGTTCGAATCTACTTCAATTTCAGAAGGTGTTGGCGTAATAATTTTCCCATATTGTTTTTTTAATTGCCCTCTTGAAATAAATGTATTCTTTACTTTCCATTTTACAAATTCTAAACTAAAAGGCTTTTCAATATAATCATCTGCTCCAAGACTTAAACATTCAATTTTAGATTCTTCAGAATTCTTGGCCGTCAACATAAAAACAGGAATGCTATTGACTTTCGGATTCGCTTTAATTTTTTTCAACATTGAAATTCCATTTTCCAAAGGCATCAAAATATCACTGATAATCAATTGTGGCATTTCTTTTAAAACGGCTGCATAACCTTCTACTCCATTGGTCGCCTCAACAATGTTAAATTCGTCTTTTAACTCCTCTTTTAGCATCGATCTCAAATCATTATTATCCTCAACAAGCAATACTTTTGGTTTATCGGATTTTTGTTTTGCTTTGGCCTCATGTTCTTGCGCGACTTCCTCAATAATTTGAAATTCAGAATTTTTGATAAAATTCTTTTTTAACGGCTCAGCAATCTCAATACGCTCTTCTCTTGTGTATCGTTTTTTATCAATAGGAAGTACAAAAGTAAAATTGGTAAAGGTATTTTCTTTGCTTTCTACAGTAATAGAGCCATGGTGGCGTTCTATCAACTTCTCTACCAGCTCCATACCAATTCCAGTTCCTGGAATAGGATTACTAGATGGCCTAGTTGCTTGGTAATACCTATTAAATATAAATGGCAAATCGGCCTCTGGAATACCTATACCATTATCGCGTACACTACATTTAATATAGGTTCCTTTTTCTAAATTCAACTCTTTAGAATTCTCTTCGGTCATAGCCAAAGTTTCTAAATGAACGGTTATCTCACCATTTTCTGGTGTATATTTAAACGCATTGGACAAAAGATTGAATAATATTTTTTCTAAAATATCAACATCGTACCAACCTTTAATTTTTTTCTCTTTGGAAACAAAAGCATAATTAATGTTCAGTGTTTTTGCAAAATCATTAAAAGCATTTTTAATGATATTAATATCTTTTACCAAATCATTTTTTGAGATTCTTAATTTAAATTTACCCTCATCAAATTTTCGAATATCCATAATTTGATTGATCAATCTTCGCATTCGTAAAGTATTGTTGTAAATACGTTGTGAAGTTATTGGACTCAAAGTAAAATTCTTTTCTTTAACTACTTTTTCAATGGTTCCAAAAATTAAGGAAAGTGGTGTTCTTAATTCATGAGAAATATCTGTAAAAAACACCATTTTCATTCTATTGTGCTCATTGTCTTTCTCTCTACTAATGGTTTCTTTTACCAAATTCTTTTTCAAACGATACCACCTTCTTATTAAAAACACAGCAACAAATAATAGAATGCCACCAACAATAAAATAAACTATATAAGCCCAAGTGCTTTTCCAAATGGGTGGTTCAATTTTAAATTTCAACACGGTAGGCTCTTCATTCCAAACTCCTTCACTATTAGAACTCTTCACTTTAAAAGTATACTTCCCCGGCGACAAATCATTGTAATTTGCATTTCTGTTAGAAGCATTTGTATAAATCCAATAATTGTTCAATCCTTCTAATTTATAGGCGTATTTATTTTTACTTGGCGAAGTAAGGTCTAAAGAAGAAAACTTCACTACAATGTTGTTTTTATTATAAGGTAGTACAATAGAATTTTCCGAATCAATAAGTATATCGCTTGATTCATTTAATTCCGAATTTTTCTGATCTGCCTTTGTTGCACCGAGGGTTGTAAAATTGGTAATGACCGTTGTAGGAATTTTACTATTTTGAGAAAATTTATTTGTAAAAACCGAATAAAATCCTTCAGAACAACCAAAATACAGTTGATTATTTAATTTATTAGCAGCACTAGAATTATACACAAATTGACTTTCTTTAACGCCATCTTCAATTCCAAAATGCCTGAATTTTTCTCTTTTTAAATGAAATCGAATCAGCCCCTCTTGTGTACTTAACCATAAATTATTTTTTGAATCTTGTTGAATAGCCGCAATGGTATTCGTCATTAAACCATTGGCTTTGCCAAAGTGTTTAAAATTATCTGAATCTTTGAGATACAAGAGCAAACCTCCTCCTCTAGTTCCTATCCAAATATTTTCTTCATGATCTTCATGTAAACTTAATATTGCATTAGACGTTAAACCATTATCTACAGAAGGCAAATACTCGTCAATAGATTCGTTATTAAAATCGATTTTAAAAAGCCCTTCACCTCTTGTACCTACCCACAATTCATTCTTTTTTGTATACAATAAAGTAGACGTATGGTTGTTTGCTAATTTTGCTCTAACTTCTAATTTAAATTTAGATAATTGATTTTCTGAATTAACAATATCGACCCCTCCATTCCAAAGTCCAACCCAAAATTCATTTTTATTAATTACCGCCAAATCTGTAATAGAATTCCGAAACTTCTTTAGTTCCGTCATTTGCAATTTTTTTTGATTTACCGAAAACCTATTAGACTCATATACGGTAGAACCATTTACCAACAGTAATTTGTCCATTTCAAAATTCTGAGCAACGATATTTACACTACTAAGAGAAGTCTTTATTTTGTAATAATCATTCGTTTTTGGATTGTAACGATACAGACCATCATTCATACCTACCAACACCGTATTTCCAGAATAACACAAAATACTCCTAGCTACTACGTTGTCAATAGAGGTATCCGCTTCAATTTTATTGAAATTAAAAATAGATGCTCGTCCTAAATGTTTATTTATTCCTTTTAAAGATCCGATCCATAAGTTTCCAAAAGAATCGAATGTTGTGGTATTGATATGATTATTTTTAAGTCTCCCTTCTGTTACTGTTTGAGAAAAATAAACAAACTGATAAGCATTCTCATTCTTTACTGCTTTAAACAATCCACCAGTTGTTCCAATCCAAAGCTCTCCATTTTTTGGATTAATGGTTAAAGAAGTTGCTTTCGCTTTTGCAGAGTAAGAACTGACAAAATCATGATAAGCTTCAAGTACTTCCACTTTAAAATCTGACTTATTATAACCTAAAATATAAAGTCCTTTTGTTGTTAGCGCAATTATCTTATTATTTTCTATGAGTTTTATAGACCTGATATCCTTGTTAAAATTACTTTCTATATATTCATTTTTATCATTTAAAATAAAAATTCCTTTAGGGGTCCCTAACCACTTTCTACCAAAATTATCTTCTACAAAAGAATTAATTTGTCGATTGAAACTAATTAAATTATCACTATTGGTATAGTTGAACTTTGTATCAAAATTGGCTGTATGAAATTCCTTACTTGGTTTAATTTTAATCAAGCCTGTATTTCTTAAATTTGCCCAAATAGTGCCGTCAATCGATTTATAAAGAACCGTAGAGGTATTATTTTTATAAAAACCGCTAAACTTATTTTCTTTCCTATTAAAACGAATCAAGTAACTTTCACTACCCACCCATAAATCCTTATTATCGTCTTCAATAATAGAATTAATACCATTATTTGGAATGGAATTAGGATCAAAAACATCATATTGATATGAAACCAAATTATTTCCATCATATTTATACAAACCTGTGTCACTTGCAATCCATAAATAGCCAAAACTATCTACAAACAAAGCATTCACCCTTTTATTAAAGGAGATTCCTTGCGTTTCCAATTCATGAAAATAAGTTTTATTAGCCTGTGAATAACTAAACATAAAACTAAATACAAAAAGTAACAGCCAACTGTATTTTAAGAAGTTATATTTTTTAATTTGAACCACGAATTTCGGTATTTGATTAAACTGATTTTAAGGAGAATCACAAAAAATGTAGCTACTAAAATAGCACTAAAATGTTCCCATCACAAGTTCGGTCTTTTTTTAATTATGGCACAATCTCAAATAGGCAATCATGTTGATTCTTATGGGTACTAATGTTGCAAACCGTCAAAATTAGCTTATTCTATCACCTGTGCAACATATAAGGGTGCTAAATGAGAAATCTAAAACTACTAATGTTTATATATTTGATTTTGTGGTAAAATGGTTTACTACTCTCAATAATTAAACCTAGATAAAATGATTAAGTTTTCTCTACATATGTTCGTTTTAGCGATGGCTATACTTTTTACGTCGTGTAATTTTTCAAGTAAAAATTCAAAAAACACCGCGACTGATAAAAAGGATAAAATAGCACTTGAAAAACTTCCGAACATTATATATATTCTTGCTGATGACCTTGGCTATGGCGATTTAAGCTGTTATGGGCAAGAAAAATTCAATACACCTAATATTGACAAATTAGCATCAGAAGGAATTTTATTTACCCAACATTATTCAGGAAGTACTGTTTGTGCTCCTTCTCGTTCGGCATTACTTACAGGAATGCACACTGGACATACCGTTGTTAGAGGAAATAAAGAAATGGAACCTGAAGGGCAATACCCAATTCCGGACAACACCTACACTTTAGCAGAAGCTATGAAAACGGCAGGTTATAAAACAGGAGCTTTTGGTAAATGGGGACTTGGATTCCCTGGTTCTGAAGGAGATCCTATCAGCCAAGGTTTTGATGTGTTTTACGGATACAATTGTCAGCGTTTAGGACATCATTATTTTCCTGATCACCTTTGGTCTAATAAAGATTCTATTGTACTCTCAGGAAATGCAGGTTTGTTAAGAACAGAATATGCTCCCACTTTAATTCATGATAAAACATTAGAATTTATTGAAAACAATAAGGAAAAACCATTTTTCGCCTATGTTGCCTCCATTATTCCACATGCAGAATTAGCGGCGCCAGAAGAATTAATGAAAAAATATAGACATAAATTTTTACCTGAAAAAGTATTCAATGGAGTAGATGATGGACCAAAATATCGAAAAGGGTCTTATGCGTCTCAAAAAGAATCTCATGCTGCATTTGTTGCAATGATCGATTTATTAGACCAACAGGTAGGAGAAATAATGGCAAAAATAGAAGAATTAGGAATTGCCGATAACACCATCGTTATCTTTACCTCGGACAATGGGCCGCATAAAGAAGGGGGTGCAGATCCTAAATACTTTAATAGCAATGGCGTTTTTAAAGGAACCAAAAGAGATTTATACGAAGGTGGAATTCGTGTTCCTATGATTGCCAAATGGCCTGGAAAAATTAAGCCTGGAAGTACTACAGAACACATATCGGCTTTCTGGGATGTTTTTCCAACTTTTGCAACAATAGCAGGCGTAGAAATTCCAAAAAATCTTGACGGAGTCTCCTTTTTACCGGTACTTTTAGGTAACAACGAGGCACAAAAACAACACGAGTACTTGTATTGGGAATTCCATGAAAAAGGCGGTCGACAAGCTATTAGAATGGGTGATTGGAAAGCTGTAAAATACAACGTACTAAAAAAACCAAATGCACAAATGCAACTTTACAATCTTTCAAAGGATGCTGGGGAGACCAACAATGTAGCGAAGCAAAATCCTGAAATTGTAAAACAAATAGAAGAACTTTTCCTTAGTGCTAGAACACAATCAGAAGTGTTTACGTTCAAACAGGAAACCTTCCTAAACGTAGATTAGATTAACGTCCCCTATAATAATTCCCTAAAAAAACTCCTACTAGCATTCACTATTTGAAAGCCAGTAGGAGTTCTCATTTTTAAGACACCTAACTCATAAAAATCAGAAGCTAAAACAATTCTACTTTATATACAGAAGCAATTTTATTGGTAGATTCTGGTACAATCAGGTTTAAGAAATTTCGGGTAGCTACATAACTCAATTCTTCACCGGTTCCCAAATTGATAATGGATTTAATCTTTTTACCTTTTAAAGCCTCTAATCTAATCGGTTCATCTTTTAAAGGATTGTAACCATATTGAAAAATATAAATAAATTTCCCTTTTTGGGTAAAACGAAAATCATCTGAAATATAAACGGCTTCTGCTTTGGACTCTTTTTTAGTCATGGTCTTTTCAAACTCATAACGTGGTCCTTGCCCATATTCTTTATAAGGACGTGTTCCGTAAATAGCTTCTCCGTACACCTTCAACCAATCACCCGCTTCTTTTACAGCTTGTAATGTTTTAGGATGCCAAGCTCCACTAATATCTGGTCCAATTCCCAACATAAAATTACCGCCCTTAGCCACTACATCAATCAAGGATTCTATAATCCATTTCCCATCTCTTAAATATGTTTCATCTGGTTCATAGGCGAAATTTTTTCTTTTGCTTAATGAATAAATTACTTGCCAGGGCATGGTTCCTAAATCTTTGTTGATGAGATATGGAATTTTATTTTCTGGAGTTTGATAGTCTCCATAATTTCCAATCCCTCGCCATCTTAACAGTACATTTGGTTGAATTTCACGAGCCGTCCTTGCTACTTTTTGCATGTGATTCCAAGCAAATTTTGGTGCTTTTACATCTAAAGACAACATATCTATAGCTCCATAATTAGTCAGCAACTCTTTAATTTGTCCCAAATGTCTGTTCTGAAAACGTTCAAACTCCTTTGGTCGGTTAAAGGGTGTATAATTTCTATCATGAAAATTAAAATCTGCATCATACCAATCAGAATTTGAATAATACAAGCCCACCTTCAAATCTACTTTTCTTGCAGCATCAACCAATTCTTTGGTAACATCTCGTTGAAAAGGAGTTTCCATAATACTGTAGGCCAAGTCACAATCTTCAACTTCTCCCGCATGTGCTCCCGTAAAGGCTTTTCTTTTTTGAACTTTTATTTTGGTGTCGTACATCGAAAAACCATCATGATGTTTGGCTGTAAAAACAAAAAACTGAAAGCCATTGTCTTTTGCCATATGCATGATAGAATCTGCATTGAATTTATTTGGATACCATCCTTTGTACAATTCATGATACCAAGCTAAATCTTCAGCTTTGTTGTTAAATCTATCTTTCAACACCCAAGATTCTTTTCCATGGACTTGGCTATAAATTCCCCAGTGAATTCGCAACCCGAATTTTAAATCTTTAAAACTTTCAAGTATAGAATCGGGAGCGTGCTTGTAGGTTGATAAATCTGTATTTACCATATTTTGTGTCCACCAAGTAGAATCAGATCTTCCTTTTATAATTCTGCCATCAGCATCGGGTTGATCACTTGGGGTATTTAAAATTTGTGCTTCACCTGTTTGAAAGAAAAAAACAAGTGCAATAAGGGGTAAAATTGAATATTTCATAAGAAAAATTTAGAAGTCAAAAATAACGGAAATGCCGCTAACTAAGAAATCTTATGCCTCTTAACTTAAAATATTGCTAAAGCTAGACCTATTGACTAAGCAGCAGCAGTTTGTTCAAAGTGTTGTAATTTCTTGTCGTAGCTTTACATTTTAGTTTTTTTTCGAAAAAATTATTAGAAAGTTTTGTTTTTCCGTAACCACCTGGACAATGGATGTAAATCGTCGTTTCATTACAAACAAAAGAATCATTAGCTGTATCAATGGAAGCCGCAGCTAACAGACATTCCTTGTTTGGAGTCCTAGTTAAAAAAGTATAATAACGTTCTTTTGTCGGCTCGTTTTGATAGTTTATAGAAGTACATATTTGAAGTAGTTCCACTTTACTAAATACCAAAGCCTCTGTTTCAATAGAAAACTCTTGTAGCAATTGTTCTTCTATCAAATTTTTCAAATCGCCTTTAGATAGTTTCGTCTTTACAATAAGGTTTCCACTTTGAATATAACTTTGGCAGTTTTTAAGCTGATGCTTTGCCAACATTGCTAGTAAATCTTGCATTTTCAAGCGGTTTTTACCACTTACATTAATTCCCCTAAGCAAAACAATAAAAGTCGTCATAGGCCAAATATAAAAAAAGCACCTGATAAAAGTAGCTATTTTAATCAGGTGCTTTTTAAACAATTCTTTTAATTATTATCTCCGTCTAGAAAACCGCCTAATCCACCTAAAACACTTCCTTCTCCTCTAGTGCTTCCTCCCGTTCTTGGCGCCAATGCCAATACTCTACCTGCTAATCTACTAAACGGTAAGGATTGAACAAATACCGTTCCTGGTCCTTGTAGACTGGCAAAAAACAAACCTTCACCCCCAAAAATCGTGTTTTTAATACCTCCTACAAATTCAATATCGTAATCCACATCTTTGGTAAAACCTACCAAGCAACCTGTATCTACTTTTAAAACCTCACCTGCCTGTAAAACTTTTTTAGTAATTGTTCCTCCAGCATGCACAAAGGTCATTCCATCTCCTTCTAATTTTTGCATGATAAAGCCTTCTCCCCCAAAAAGCCCTCTTCCTAATTTTTTTGAAAATTCAATTCCCACTGAAACTCCTTTGGCGGCACATAAAAAAGCATCTTTCTGACAAATAAATTTTCCTTGGTATTCCGACAAATCAATAGCGACAATTCTACCTGGATAAGGAGCCGCAAAAGAAACATGTTTTTTCCCGAATTCTACATTGGTAAAAACCGTCATAAACAAACTTTCCCCGGTTAACAAACGTTTTCCTGCTGAAAATAATTTTCCTAACACCCCTTCTGTTTGCCCTGAACCATCTCCAAAAATAGTGTTCATCTCAACTCCAGAATCCATCATCATAAAACTTCCTGATTCTGCAACAACACTTTCATCTGGATCCAATTCAATTTCTACAAATTGCATTTCTTCTCCGTGTATTTCGTAATCTATTTCATGTGCATTCATGTTCTTTTAATTTTAATTATTTTTTTTCACGACCAAATTTACCCAAATGCATTCATTCTTAAACCTTCCCAAAAAATTATAACGATTGTTTAACAAATCTTTTGACCATTCAAAAACTTAATCGTAATATTGCAATCAAACAATTAAGCATGGGACTAACAAAGACAGAAAAATTTACGGACAAACAAAATCAAATTGCACAATTTGCCAAAGTTTTTGGACATCCTGCACGGGTTGCCATCTTGCAACATTTATTCCGAATTGACTCATGTGTTTGTGGCGACTTGGTTTTAGAGGTAGGATTGGCACAACCTACAATTTCTCAACATTTAAAAGAGCTTAAACAACTAGGTTTAATTAAAGGAAATGTAGAAGGTACTAGTGTTTGCTATTGTATACACAAGGAAAACTGGACAGCTATGAAAGAAATTATGTCTGAATTTTTAGATCAAGACCTGAGCTTACAACAAGATTGCTGTTAAAAAAATTTGAAAACATTCATCGTATTATTACAATAAATAAAGACTCTTATGAAACTATCAGAAGTAAAAGAAATTTTAAATAAACTAGAAACTATTGGGTTTCAATTACCCAACGGAACTTTAGTCCCTAGCAATTTCCACGTAACGGAAGTTGGTAAAATTAGCAAACATTTTATTGATTGCGGAGGAACAGTACGTACAGAAGAAGTAGCAAACTTTCAACTTTGGAATGCCAACGATTACGACCACAGATTGCATCCAGAAAAATTGATTCATATTATTGAACTTTCTGAAAAAACATTGGCTATTGGAGATTTAGAAATTGAAGTAGAGTACCAAGCAGAAACTATTGGAAAATTTGGATTGGATTTTGACGGAAAAAACTTCTTGTTAACTTCTAAACAAACAGATTGTTTGGCTAAAGACCAATGTGGTATTCCTGAAGAAAAATTAGAAATCATATCAACACCTGCAGCAAACACCTGCACTCCAGGAGGTGGCTGTTGCTAATATTTATTAAATAGATAATTCCTTACAAATGTCCGTATTTAGCAAAATCGAAGAAACAATTGCCTCTTTTACTGTTGAAAATATTTCAGCAGAGCGCAAAGAAACACTACAACCTTTGGTTGAGTTTATTCAAAAGAAAACCACTGAACAACAAGAAATTCGTTTGAATTTTATTTGTACCCACAATTCTCGTAGAAGTCACTTGTCTCAAATTTGGGCGCAAACCATGGCGCATTACTTCCATATTTCTAATGTGTATTGTTATTCTAGCGGCACCGAGGCTACGGCCTTGTTTCCTGTTATTGCATCCACATTAGAAGCTACAGGTTTTCAAATAAACACACTGTCAGAAGGCAAAAACCCAATTTATGCCATCAAATTTGCGAGTAATCAATTTCCTGTGATCGGATTTTCAAAAACCATTGACGACGATTTTAATCCTAGTTCTGAATTTGCAGCTATTATGACGTGTTCACAAGCCGATGGAGGTTGCCCATTTATTGCAGGAGCAGAAAAGCGTATTCCGGTAACCTTTGAAGATCCAAAAGCATTTGACAACACTCCACAACAAGCTGAAAAATACCAAGAAAGAAGTCTGCAAATTGCAACGGATTTATTTTACGTCTTTTCACAAATAAACAAGTAACCATGGCTACTAAAAAATTAAGTTTCTTAGACAGAAATCTGACTCTATGGATATTTGTCGCCATGCTGATTGGTGTAGGTATTGGCTATTTTTTTCCTTCATTTCCCAATACTATTAATTCCCTTAGCAGTGGAACGACCAATATTCCTATTGCGGTTGGATTGCTATTAATGATGTATCCGCCTTTGGCAAAAGTGAATTACGCACTTTTACCCAAAGTGTTTAAAAATGTAAAAATACTCTCCATTTCCTTACTTCTCAATTGGATCATTGGTCCTATTTTGATGTTTGTATTGGCCATCACTTTTTTAAGAGACTATCCGGAATACATGGTGGGCTTAATACTAATTGGTTTGGCCCGTTGCATTGCCATGGTTTTGGTATGGAACGACCTTGCCGAAGGAAGCAGTGAATACGGTGCAGGTTTGGTTGCTTTAAACAGTGTTTTTCAAGTATTTGCCTATAGTTTTTATGCTTGGTTATTCATTACCATACTTCCGCCATATTTTGGTTTCGAAGGCGCTATTGTAGACATTTCAATTGCAACCATTGCCGAAAGTGTAGCCATTTATTTAGGAATTCCTTTTGTCTTAGGTATTTTAAGTAGAAGTATTTTGGTGAAACTAAAAGGTGAAGACTGGTATACCCAAAAATTTATTCCAAGCATCTCTCCACTGACGTTAATTGCTTTATTATTTACCATTGTGGTAATGTTTTCTTTAAAAGGAGAATTGATTGTGGAAATTCCTATGGATGTGCTTATTATAGCAGTTCCTATGCTTATTTATTTTAGCTTAATGTTTGTTATCGGATTTTTCTTTACCAAAGCCACGGGAGCTAGTTACGACAAAACAGCCGCGGTAGCCTTTACGGCAGCTGGTAATAATTTTGAACTGGCCATCGCTGTAGCAATTGCTGTTTTTGGTTTGAATTCTGGTCAGGCCTTTACCGGTGTTATTGGTCCCTTAGTGGAAGTGCCGGCTTTAATTTTATTAGTCCGTGTTTCTTTTTGGTTCCGAAAAAAATATTACAGTTAAACTAATTGAATATAATTCTCATAAAAAACCAGTAGTTTCTATTTTAAGGAACTACTGGTTTTTTGTTTTTGTAAAAAGAATAACTATGCTAGTATTTTAAGCTTTCGCCTTCAATTTGATACTCCAATTGTAATGAAACTTTGAAACTATAGCCCCCGATTCGTCTGTACCTTCAGACACCAAGGTAATTTGTTCAGAATCTCCAGTTGCAATTGTCTTGGCAATTGCCTTTTTTAATTCTTCACCACAAACACATGAAAAACTAATTTTCCCAACAGCTTTTTTGGTGAACTCGCCTTGCTGCCCAACCACTAACATGGATATTTTCTTTTTTGATTTTGCAATTTCTTGCATCATCAAAACTCCTGTTGCCAATTCTGAAGCCATGCCTTGTGTTGCCCAATACATCGATTTAAACGGATTTTGATTGATCCATTGAAAACGAACTCCCACCTCAACGCTCGTTTCTGTAATATCTTTTACTCGTACACCCGACAAATAAGCGGATGGAATTTTAAATAAAAGAAACCAATTTAATTTTCTGGGTGTGAATGTCATCGTTTAAAATTTTAAGACAAGTTATAAAAAAAAACGAAGCAATTTGAAGCTATTTTTTATAGAAAAAAAACGCTATTTACTAGTAAAAGCACAAAATTTAAAAAACAAACTATTTTTATATTCAATTCATAAAATCTCTACAGCCCTTATTAACAGTAACAACGTACCTGAATTAAAAAAACACCTTAAAAAATAAACAGTACTATGCTTTGCATAATACTATATAGTTTATATATTTGTACCATAATCAAAACACTAATTGTAAAAATCATGTACAACAATAAAGAAAATACAAATGCATTTTTAATTCATATTTCTGCATTTACCGGACACTTTTTTCCTTTTGCAGCAATTTTGGTTCCCTTGGTTTTATGGCAAACTCAAAAAGGCAAAAGTGCCTTTTTAGATCACCATGGAAAAGAAGCGGTGAACTTCAATATTAGTTTTGCCTTGTATGCTATTTTATTGGGGCTTACTTTTATAGGAAGCTTTTTTAGGTCCTTATTCCCTTTAATAAAAAACTGGGGAGACGAAAATTTCACCTATAACTTTTCCTATCATTTTGAATCTGGAAATTATTTAATCCCAGCAGGATTCTTTTCAATCATTGGATTGTTTACTGTGATCAAATCAGTTTTGATAATTATAGCCGCTATGAAATCCCAAAAAGGAGAATTGTATTCCTACCCCCTAACAATAAAATTTATTAAATAATATTTAAATCCTTTATATGAAGATAGAAAACACAAAAGCTCAGATGAGAAAAGGGGTTTTAGAATATTGCATCTTGTCCATATTGCAAAAAGGCGACGCCTATACTTCTGAAATACTTGCGACCCTGAAGAGCGCAGAAATGATTGTAGTGGAAGGGACCATTTACCCTTTGCTAACCCGCTTAAAAAATGCGGGCTTGTTAAGTTACAGATGGGAAGAATCTACCTCTGGACCTCCACGTAAATATTATGTACTTACAGAAAACGGAGGTTTGTTCTTAAAAGAATTAAACAGCACATGGAATAATTTAGTAAACGCAGTAGACCTAGTAACAAAAAAAGACAACGATGAATAAAACAATAAACATAAATTTAGGCGGATTCTTCTTTCATATTGATGAAGTAGCCTACCAGGTTCTTAAAAGGTATTTAGAAGCCATTGCTAAATCTTTAAGTGATGACCCCCAAGGTAAAAACGAAATTATTCAAGATATTGAAGCGAGAATAAGTGAGTTATTAAGTGAAAATATCAAAGACGAACGCCAAGTAGTCAATGAAGAAGATATCAATGCTGTAATAAAAATAATGGGACAACCAGAAGATTATGGTGATGGTGATGAAAGTTATACCGAAACGACTTACCAAAGAACTTCGGCTACTTCAAGAAAATTATTTAGAGATGGAGAAGACAAATTTTTAGGAGGTGTGGCTTCCGGATTTGCACATTATTTTTCAATTGACACCATTTGGATGCGATTGGCATTTATACTTTTAACCATTACTATTGGTTTCGGAATTCCTATTTATATTTTACTGTGGATTTTACTACCAGAGGCACGCACCACTGCTGAAAAATTGCAAATGGAAGGAGAACCCGTAACCATAGATAATATTGAAAGAAAAATAAAAAAAGAAATAGACAACGTTAGCGAAAAAATAAAAAATGCCGATTATAGCAAAGCAAAGTCGGGTTTTCAAGATTTTTTAGACACTTTAGGAAAAATAATAATTAGTGTGTTTAAAATTGTTGGAAAATTTATAGGAGCTATCCTAATGTTTGTTGCAGCCATCGTATTGCTATCTTTACTTCTTAGCGGTTTTTCTTTAGGAAGTATTGAACTTATTGGTATCAGTGATGATTTTATTGACATCCCTGCATTCTTTTACGATTCTATAATTCCAACTTGGTTAATTACCATTTTAGGCTTTATCGCTGTCGGATTCCCTTTCTTAATTTTATTTGTATTAGGACTTAGAATTGTGTCTAGTAAAGTGAAACAATTTAGCAGACCTACTTCATTGACCTTATTAGGTATTTGGATCATCGCTATTTTGGGCTTAATTTTTACAGGTATTGAATACAGTTCTACCAACGCCTTTAATGGCTCTAAAGTCGCCAAACAAACTTTTCAATTTGTAGAAAATGACACCTTAAGAATAAAAGTTGTCAATGATGAGGAACTGAACTACAAATCGTATTTCCGAAGAGATTCTGAGCACGAAGTTGTGTATGTTAATGATGAGAAAAGATTGTATTCTACGAATGTTCAAATTGACATATTAGAAAGTGAAAATGATAGCGCCTTTATAAAAATTAGAAGAGAGTCGGAAGGAAAAAACAGAAATTCAGCAACCGAAAAAGCAGAACAAATTGAATACGATTACCAAGTAATTGACAACAATATTATTTTAAACGGCTACTTTTTAAGCGATATAAACAGTCGCCACAAAGACGAAAAAGTTTCCGTTACCCTATACTTACCTATTGGAATGACGGTTTACTTCACCAATTCAGTTCAAAGTTTTATTTACGACATAAAAAACACACAACGAATTTTAGACAGAGATATGATCAACCATTATTTTACAATGACAGAAAATGGCTTTGAATGCACCGATTGTGACGAAAGACTTTACAGAAACTAAAACCAAACTCTCATGAAAAAAATAATTTCTAAAGCAACGCTACTTCTTTTTGTTGCCACACTTATGACCGCATGCCATGTAAATGGATTCAATGGAATTTCAGGAAACAAACATGTGGTAACCAAAGACCGCTCTTTAAAAAAGGAGTTTACAAAAATTGATGTAAGTCAGGGAATAACTGTCTACCTAACCATGGGAAACAAGAGCACCGTTGTTTTAGAAGCTGATGAAAACTTACACGACATTATTATAACAGAAATAGTTGATGGTGTTTTAAAAATTTATGCGAAGGAAAACATCCGAAAAGCCAAAGCTAGAAACGTACACGTAACTGCACCTAAAATAAATACCATTGAAGCCAGTAGTGGTAGTCGAGTGGTATCAGAAAACACCATGATTGTCGATAATTTTGATGCCAAAGCCAGCAGTGGAGCTTCTATAGAATTTTTAATTATTACAGAAAACATCAACTCAACTAGCAGTAGTGGATCAACCATTAAATTAAAAGGAAAAGCCTATGTACACCAAGCCAAAGCCAGTAGTGGTAGTTCAATTCATGCTAATGATTTGGACACAGAAGAAGCTTTAGCCAAGGTAAGCAGTGGTGCTTCCATTAACCTAAATGCAACACACAAATTAAATGCAAAAGCCAGCAGCGGTGGTTCCATTCACTTTACAGGAAAGCCTAAAGAAATAGTCAAAAACTCCTCTTCAGGAGGAAACATCAGCGGCTATTAGCAAACTGTTTTCCCTTTATAAAACCTAAAAAAAGGAGCCTGTCACTAAAGACAGTCTCCTTTTTTATGCTTGTTTATTTCTTATATTTTAATACATAATTGTTTGAACCATCACTTCCATCTAATGCCACTCCACTAGGGCAATATAAGTATTCCGGGTCATTATTTGCGTCCATTAGCAGTTGTGGTCTTTCAAACTTTACTTTTTTACCATACCTGGCATTTGCTCCTTCAGGAACCTTTCCTTTTAAGTAAAAATTTTGCGCGTTATGAAAGCCCGATAAAGGAGCTGCATTGAATTGCAATCCATCATCAGATACCCAAAGTAAACCACCTCCTTTTTCTAATATTCCATGATTATCTGTCGTTAGCAAGCAAATTTTATTTTTCCAAATAAAAGCATAGCCATCTTCTATTCTCACCTTATTAGTTGTTATTGGATTTGGCTGAATAACATACGGTCCCTCTAATTTTTCTGAAATAGCAACTCCCATACTTACTTTTGCACCATTTCTTTTAGGACCTGCCATCGCTTTAAAATACAAATAATATTTTCCGTTTGGATGTTTTATAAGTCCCGGATTGTTAACACCAAGACCACTATTATAACACCAAATAGCAGCATCGTTTGGCGGACTTAATAAAGGCGTATTTTTATTTGGTTTTTCTACCCAAGGACCGCTAAGACTATTGCTGACCAACATGCCTATTCTTTGACTAGGCCCATGATTTTTTGCTCCATCATTGGCTATAAATATTAAAACATATTGATCATCTATCTTTTTAATACTTGGATTGTGAAAACCAGCAGCATTCCAATTCCCATCTCCATTTCCTTGTGCTACAACTTCTACAAATTTAAAAGGGCCTTCAGGACTTTTGGCTACATAATGTGCAATTTCACTATTGTAACGCCAAGCTGTTTTAAATGGCGTTTCTGATGACCATCTTGCAGAAAATAAATGTACATTTCCTTGTTCGTCTCTAATAGGAGAGCTTCCCCAAACATCATAACCGGGTTCATTTACAGCCTCTCCAATAAATTTCCAATAATCAGACAAAGCTGTTGGAGTTTGTATTTCAGAAGCCACATTTTTGTTTGTTTCTGGGTTTTTATTTTTTTTATTTTGACAAGAAGCAACAAATATTGAAAGCATTACGATGCTTACTATTATTTTTTTCATTAGTGATTTTATTAAAAAAGTTTAGATTATTTAATTCAGAGGAAAATGCTTCTTTTTTATTCTTTTATCTTAAATGAAACATGGGTAAATGAACCTGTTGTTATGTCTATAAGAAATTGATTTTCTGTTACAGGCTCTATAACAAAAGATTCTCCTAGAGGTTGATCATCATCATCCCATTGTGTTACACGTATAGTACCATCAATTTTAAAACCATCTAGAATCCCTACAGGATATTCTTCGTAAAAAGGTGGTATAAAAGTTTTACATGGACTCACAGTGTTAATAAAAAACACATTTACTTCATTACCTCTTATATAGGCTCTACTATGAAGTTTCTCCCTACTAAGTACTTCTTCACCATCATGATCTAACATTCTTATAGGTTGTGAACCAATCAAAGCTTCCGTATATGCTCTGGTAATATAATGTCTTGGTGCATTACCACCAGATAAAGGGTAATCCCACCAGCTTACTAAGTCTAATCCAAGATCCGTCCAATCAAACATACATCCAATAGCAAGTTCAGAAGTCCAAATTTCTCTGTCATTTTCGTAAACATTACTACACCTAAGGGCATCCCAATGTGCTTCTGTAGCCCAAGCTTCACGATATTTATCACTTTGAGCTAGTTCATATTCGTATTTTAAATCTGGATGAATAGTTGCATTATGATGATTCATATAATAGTGATTCCCAAATACGTCAAATCTATCTTCTCCATTAATTTTGTATAAATCGTTAAAAGATCCAGATTCACCTAATGGTTTGTAGAATTCTGGAGCCACAATTTTTGGCACCACATAACCAAGTCTTGCCGTTCTTGCTCTTAAAGTATCTACAGCTATCGTAAAATCTGTAACATCCATCCTAGCAGCTTCTTTATCAAAAGCAACATAGTTTACTTCGTGTCCATGTTCATGCATAAACGCAACATAGTCAACAATCAATTGTGCATATTTTACAGGATTAGGCACAGTTGGTGCTTCTGTTGTTACCCAATCAGGAAAATACTCAGCTTTATTTGATGTTAAAACTTTTAAACCTAAAAAAATCATAAAAGGTTCAGTACCATGATAAGATGTTTTCGCATTCTCTATAGATTTTAAAAGAGTTGTGTAAACACTTTCTACAACCTCTCCTTCTGCAGGATGTCCACCAAAGGCATCACCACAATATAATGGAACTCTAAGACCATTCATTTTGGCTTGACCGCTACCTTGACCAAAAGCTTTTTCTGCATTACTGATATTACTTAAAGCTCCAGCATTATGATTCAAGTCATACATATGATATTTTGTAAGCCTTCCAAATTTTTCAAGTGGGGCTATGGTTGCTTTATTTACATATGTTGGTTCTTCATAATCAACAATTTCTACAGTATACTCCACATAATCTCCACTAGAGTGAAGTCTAAACTTTTCAGTAAGTCCCCATTGACCAATTCTTGTTTCTGGCTTTGGTGTTATTATTGATACTGCTTCTGAATATTTATAAGTCACAGAGGTAATCTCTAAAGGATCTTTTACACCTTTTAAAGAAATCTGTTTGTTGGCGACATCAATAACCCCAACAGATTTTTGCCCAGAAGTCAAGGTAACATCAAATTGAGTGAATTTTATTTCATCGTTATTAATTTCAGCAACCTCATCGGTCGCTTTGCTACAGTTATACAAAAAGAAAATAGAGGCAATTAATAGATAAATTTTGTTCATGGTCGTTTAATTTTTTTAAGGCTAAATCATTCTAAAAGTTCTTTCTATTTGAAGAATTTCTTAGAAATCTAATAAAGTTTTAATGGTTAATTATCATTTTATGCTTTGCAAGCTATTTAAAAATCAAAAAACAGCTTGCATAGTATTGTAGCAACAAGGGAGTACAAATGATACAATTCCTATTACCAAACCTGATGTTTAAATACCTTTAACAAAAAAAAAGAGCTTTAAAAAAGTAAATACTATCCTTTTTTAAAGCTCGTTCCTTATTTGGAAGAATTAATAATTGAATTCTAAAACTTCTCCTTTTTTCGTTGCTATTTGCTTTAGCTCATCTTGGTAACGAAGGTTCAGTGTGTTCCCTAATTTTGAAGTAATTACTAAGGTTTTCAATTTCCCTAATTCCCAAGTCATAGCAATTTCAAATCCTTTTTTAGCCACAATTCCTTGTATACTTCCCGATGCCCAAGCTGAAGGCAATGCAGGTAATAGATGCACTTCTCCATTATGACTTTGCATTAGCATTTCTGTAATTCCAGAAACAACTCCAAAATTCCCATCAATTTGAAAAGGAGGATGTACGTCTAACAAATTCGGTAAAGTAGATTTTCTTTGCAAGGCCAAAATATTGTTATAAGCTTTTTCTCCTTCCAACAAACGTGCATAAAAATTAATAATCCATGCTCTACTCCAACCTGTATGACCACCACCTTTTGATAAGCGTCCTGCTAATGTTTTTTTTGCTGCTTCAAATAATTCAGGTGTTTTAGATTTTGAAATTTGATTTGATGGATGCAAGGCATACAAATGAGAAATATGTCTGTGACCTGGTTGCGCTTCTTTTAATTCGTCTACCCATTCTAACAATCTACCATCCTTACCAATTTTAAGAGGTGGCATTTGTTTGATTTTGCTTTTAAGAATATCGCTAAACTCTTGATCAATATTTAAAATTTCTGCGGCACTAATACAATTTCGAAACAATTCAAAAATAATTTCACGATCCATAGAAGGTCCCATATTCAAAGTGGCTTTTTCACCGTTTTTTGTTAAAAAATTATTTTCTGGAGATATGGATGGCCCGGTCACTAAAAGTCCCGTTTTAGGATTTGGCACCATAAAATCAACAAAAAACAAAGCAGCTTCCTTCATAATAGGATAGGCTTTATTTTTTAAATATTCTTTATCCTCTGTATATTCATAATGTGTAAATAAATGTTGAGAACACCAACCTGCACCCATTGGCCACATACCATATCTAGCCTTTCCATTTGCAGCGGTAGCATGCCAAACACTACTTGTATGATGCGCAACAAAACCTCTAGCATTGTATGTTTTTTTTGCGGTAATTCGCCCCATTTCTCGTAAGTCATCAATAAATTCTAAAAATGGCTCATGACACTCAGCTAAATTTGTCATTTCTGCCATCCAATAATTCATTTGAATATTGATATTGATATGATAATCTGAATTCCAAGGTGGTGTAAATCCTGTAGCCCAAATCCCTTGTAGATTGGCAGGCAAAGTCCCCGGCCTTGAACTACTAATTAATAAATAACGTCCAAACTGATATTGTAATTGGGTGAGGTACTTATCGGTGGCTCCTTTTTTTAATTTTTGCAAGCGTTCATCAGTAGGAAACTCATCACCTTTGCTATTAGAAATTTTAAATGAAAGTCGGTTAAACAAGGATTGATAATCAGAAACATGATTTTTTAAAAGTTTGTCATAAGAAGTTTGGGCTATTTTTTCAAGGCTATTTTTAGTTTCTTCTTTAGGATTTAAACCACGATAATTACTAGCAGCTACAACTTTAATTTGCACCTCATCGGCATTGCTTATCACTAATCTCCCTTCTTTAACTTCTGAAATCCCACCTTTGGTTTCAAAATGTACACGAGCATAAAATTGAACCCCGTGACCATTTCCTACATGTTCTGAAAATTCAATACTATTGTCTTTAATAGAAATTTTAGTTTGCTCATTTCGTTTTATCCAAGAAGCAATATTAATTTTCCCGTCTTTATTCGCCTTGAACTTATACACCATTGCTTTGTCTGGAAAACTAGAAAAATAGGTTCTTGTATAAGCTACCCCGTCCGAACTAAATGTGGTTGTAACCAATGATTTATTTATATCCAATTCACGTTTATAATTATTTACGGCACCCAAGTTTGGGGTTTCTATAAATAAATTGGCTAACATTTGGTAAGTATCTGTACCTGTAGGTAAACGATCTGCTAGAATTTTATCTTGAACCATTGCCTCCGCCTCCATGTATTTCTCATCAAATAACAGTTTTTGAATGGCTACAATATGCTTGCCCGCATCTTTCTTATCTCTATTGTAATCCTTGCCTCCTGTCCAAATTGTTTCTTCATTTAAACAAATAATTTCTTTTTTAGGCGTCCCATAAATCATGGCTCCCAAGCTTCCATTTCCAATAGGTAATCCTTGATTCCATTTTGTCGTAGGTTGGTTAAACCAAATTTTTAAAGGAGTTACCTCCTTAGCGACTTCAGTAGGATTGCAACTGATAAAAGTAAATGCTACCAACAGGAAGTAGCTAAACTTCTTCAGCATTTTAACTAGGCTAATGTTCCTTTGCTTGTTCATCTCTATTTTTTTTATTTTAGTTAACGTTTGTTTTTTGTCTTAAGTGATTACTTAGTGGATATTGTATTTCTCTTTTAAATGCTCTGAAAGAATTTGTAATTCCTCATCAAAAAGAGGTCTCTCAAAAATTAAAAAACGAGCAATTTCTCCATCAAAAGATTCTGCTCCTGGATGATTTGTGGCATCTCGTTCTTGACCAATAACCATTTTAGACGGATTGGCTTTGGCGTTTACAGGAAATGATTTTTCTACCACTGCTTTTGTTGTATTCACAAACAATTCCATTTTTACATCGCCTACTCCTGCTCCCATTCGTCCCATAACCAGATAATATTTTTCTTTTAGCAAGGGTTCTTCTGCCAATAACAACGGACTGCCATCACTCCATGTTCCTTTTTGCAATCCATTTCTAGAAGACATCCAAACATGATTTTTTAGGTTTACACCACCCCAAAAACCTTCATACTGACCTTTTTTATCAACATTAGTATTCCGAAGATTTCCGAAAAATGAATTTACCCCTGGTTTTCCTTTTACTTGTTTAGAAACCGACATCACAGAAAACCAAGTATAACCACTTCCTTGGGTTAAATGATCAAAAGCATCTTCTTGATGGTTCACTAATTCTTGTCGATGAAAAACAACCGAATTATGCCCATTTAATTTTGGCACCTTCAGCTTTAATTTAGGTCTACCAGAACCTTTTATTTTTCTACCTGTATCTTGTTTTACAAATTTCTGAATCTTATTAGTAACCGAATTGCTCCAAGAACTTACTTTATCTCTAGCTTCTATCAGCAAGTTTTCGTCTGCGTTTAAATCTAACAATAGCCCTTCAGATAAAGGCAAAGTAGCAGTGTTATTTGAAGAATCTGCTGCCCATTTAATTCCTTCTTCTACTAATTTCTGAAAATTAAAATCAGTATATATTTCTTTGGTATGTCCTAAAGAAGTAAAAAAGGAACGCCCACCATCATAATTATGACACCAAGTAAAAGGATGATCTCCTCTCATTTTTTGAGTTCCTATATAAGAATCTTCATCTACCGACAACAGTACTTTTACGTGGTTTCGAGGATTGGAAGAAAAACGATGCCATTCATCCTTTACTTCCCATTCCTTATCAAGATGTTTTGTGATTTGATTTGTCGAATCTTCAACAAGCAATCTAGCCGACTGCACTTTTGGATGATCTACCAATTTAGTCCCAATCAATCCTTCGTACCAATTTTGAAACTCGCCTCCTTCTTTCCAAATAGCACCAGCGCAATGTATACCTACAAAACCACCACCATTTCGAATATATTTTTGTAATAAAGACTGCTGGGCTTTGGATAAAATTTGCCCTTTGTTTCCACAATTGTTATTAAAAATGATAGCATCAAATGATACTATCACGCTAGTGTCAAAAATAGCAGCATCTGCCGTCGTAACAACTTCCCATTTATTCTGTATTCCTAAATTTTCAATAAGTTTTAAACCCGCCTCTTGTGATGAGTGCACAAAACCATTATCGCCATAAAAATTAAGAATCTTTAATTTTTTAACATCTGTATTTGTTGTTTTGCTCTGCGAAATTAAAGTAAGACTTGTCGTAAAAAATACGATGCTTAAGAATAGGAATTTGTTTTTCATACTTTTAAAAACTTACTAATTGTTCTCACTTTTTGTGTTCCCCCCAAAAGTAGTTAAAAGTAGGGCTGCCTGTGAAGTACAGCCGTATCATACTTAGTGTAAAAATGTTGCATATAGCAAAAAACCCAAGGAAGACACCTCTTATTCCTAAATCTAGCAAGCAATATACGAACAAAGAAATACTTCAACATATAAATTACTAGTACTTCCTTCTTTTAATTATTCTTACCTAGAGGTATAAAAATAGTATACGAATCATTCCCTTTTTTTATGGCCAAACACAAAACACTTGGCTGCTTATTTTCCAAATAAACAAACGGACGCTCCATACGATTGGGAATTAAAAAACCTCCATTTTGCAATTTTATTTTTTTACGAGTAATTTCATAGTTCTTAGCTTTTTCCCAATGCAAACCATCTTTAGAAGTCATTAACCCAATATAAGAATGGGCATGAAAAACAGCATAAAAAGCTGCTTGTTGTTCATCATACCACATAGATACATCTTCGGTATCTAAATTGCCAATTACAGGGTTGGGTTGAATTTTAAAAGGTCCTGTTGGTGATGTAGAAACAGCAATTGCTTGGTTTCTGATAAACTTTTTCTCATTAGGTTTATCTCCTTTTACAATTAAGTAATACTTACCGTCTTTCCCTTGATCAATTGCAGGATTCACAGTAATGTTAGCGATGGGGCCAGATGGTTCTATTATTGGTGTTTCCATTCTTTTCCAAGGACCATTAATAGAATTTGAAACTGCCACACCAGTTCTTTGATTTTTACGAAGCGTTCCTCTATCCGCGTCTTTTAACGATTTTGTACTTAACGCAACTAAATCATCATTTGTAAAATTCTTACCGCCTAAATTAGTAGCGATATAATAGAGATAATATCTGCCTTCAAAATATTTAATTTTAGGATTGTGAGCCGTAATTTCATCCCAATTCCCTTGGCCACTTCCTTTTAAAACGGTTTCCCTGTATTGCCATGGTCCTGTTGCTGCATTTGATTCTGCATGGGCTATTTCCGAAAAAGTTAGCCATCCATTAAAAGTATAGGCTCTTTTCCATCGGGAATAAAACAAATGATAGGTACCTCCTTCATCTTTTAAAATAGAACCTCCCCAATTGTAATACAAAGAATCACGAAAAATTCCATCTTTTTGCAAAGGCTTCATCATTTTATGAATATCCAAACTGTTTTTAGTTTTTTGCGAAACAGCACTTAGCGAACAACATAACAATAGGGTCAATAACAATTTTGATAGAAATATATTCATGGTTTTTGGAACTTATTTTTTTAAAACTATTTCGTTTATTTATGCTGACTAAAAAGCCAATCTATGAGTTTTGGGTCTTTCCACGCCAACTCATACGAATTGTGACCAACATCTTTGTAAATAGTAAAACGAGCTTTGTGTTTCTTAGAACTTCTCAAAGATTCAATCATATCTGAAGAACCAGACAGTGGGACAACATTATCTTTATCACCATGAAAAGCCCAAATAGGAATACGTTTTATTTTTTTTCCCATTGATGGATCGCCTGCACCACAAATTGCAATAGCAGCCGCAATTATTTTCGGATATCGCATGACAAAATTCCAAGCACCATAACCTCCCATAGACATCCCCATGACATACACACGGTTTTTATCTACAGCATATTCTTGTACTACTTTATCAAAAATTTCTTTTGCCAATTTCATAGGTTTACTAGCTGGGACTTCTTTAAATTGATAAGATCCGTCTTTCCAAGGCACATTTACCCACTGTTGTTTTTTAGGGCACTGTGGCATTAAAATAATACTGGGATGTTCTTTTTGCACATCGGTATCCATCCAACCAGCCACCCAAGGACGCAATTGTTTTAAATTGTCATTTCCTCTTGAACCGGCTCCGTGAAAAGCGAGTACTAATGGATATTTATTTTTAGGATTGTAATTGTCTGGTAAAAACAATCGATATGGCATTTTCGCCCCCTCTTTATCTATAAAAACAAAATCCTTCGTATGCTTTTTATAAAAAGACAGCTCGTGTTCTTGAATTTTATTAGCCGAATCCCTATCCAAAACAGCTGTTTGAGCATAGGTCAAATGACCAAGCACAAAAAGAAAGACTGCTGTTATGTTTTTCATTATCAAGTATTTATTTTTATTTAGAAACAAGATCACACATCATTTTACTAAATTTTTTATCATTAAGAGAAAAAAGTAGTTCTATTTACTAAGAGGCACCGGATTTTCAACAAAGCCAGCTTGCCTGCATGCACTACTCAATTCTTTTCCAACGCCCAGTTCTTTTTCAAAATCGTTAAAATATTGGTCTAGTTTTTTAACAATTTCAGGGTATTTACTTGCTAGATTTACCACTTCTCCCATATCTGTTTTAAGATTATAAAGTAGTTTTTTAGATCCTTGCTTTCGAAACTTCCAATCCCCCGACCTAACAGCCTCCAACTGATTTGCTTTGAAATAATAAAATTGTTCGTGTATCGGAAAATTCTCTTCTTGTTTTCCTGAAAGAACTGGCCAAATATCCTTACCATCAATAATTCTATCATTCGATATTTCTGCCTTGGCCAACTTCGCAAATGTAGGCAACAAATCCATCGTTGTTAAAATTTGATCAGAAACAGTATTAGCAGGGATAGTTCCTGGCCACCAAACAACAGCAGGTTCTCTCATTCCCCCTTCAAATGTATCTCCTTTTCTACCTCTTAAAAGTCCTGTACTTCCTAAACCACTTTTCGAAGGACCGTTATCTGAAGTAAAAATCACGAAGGTATTTTTATCCAAACCATTGGCTTTTAAAGCTGCTAGAATCTCTCCTACAGAAGCATCAATTTCATGAATTGCTTGTGGATAAATCTTATCTCTCTCTTTATAATTGACATTGCAATTTTCTTTAGCCAATTTTGTTTTAATAGCAATTGAAACCCTTTTCATAAAATCAGGAGAGGCATATAAAGGTTTGTGCGGAAGAGGATGTGGAATGTACAAGAAAAAAGGTTCATCTTTATGTCTCTCTATAAAATTGACCGCTTTGTCTGTAATTCTTTGTGTTAAATAAGTTGCATCCGGATTCAACTCAACTACAGTTTCGTTTTCTAATAATGGCAAAGCAGGAAAATTAAACTTCTCATTATTGGGATGAAAAGGATGTATATCATGACTATAAGGCAATCCATAAAACTCATCAAAACCTTGTTTGGTAGGTAAAAAATTGGGCTGATCTCCCAAATGCCACTTCCCTATTATTCCTGTAGCATACCCTTTTGTTTTTAATACTTCCGCTATGGTAATTTCATTAGGATGTAAACCTTTAGAATCTGCTGCGAGTAAAACTCCTGATTTGGATCCTGTAGCCATGTTTATTCTTTTAGGATAGCATCCCGTCATAAGTGCAGCTCTTGACGGACTACAAACGGGCGCAGCAACATAAAAATTGGTGAGCTTCATTCCTTCTGCCGCCATTTTATCAATATTCGGAGTATGAACATGTTTACCACCAAAACAACCAAGATCACCATAGCCTTGATCATCGGTAAAAATGACTATAAAATTTGGCGGATTTTTTTTATTTACTAATTGAGTTTGTGCAGCACAACTCACACTTAGCAAACACAAAACTAGCTTAAACAAATTCATTTATTTAAATATTAACAATGAGAGTACCATAAATAGTAGGTTTTAAGTTTAAAACAGCAACAAACTACTTCATTTCAAAACGTAGCAAATAAGCCGATCCTTTCTTTTGAATCATAGAAATTCCCCAGCCAGGAATTTCTGCATTTGAATTTCCATTTTCTAAATGAGGACGGTACAGTCCTGGTGCTTTTGGAATTTTCTTAAGACTGTCGTGCATAATGGTATAATGCTCGCCATCTTTGGCGTAATTTATGGTTGCATTGATGGAAGCTATCGAAGCTACACCTCCTTCTTTTTGCCAAATTAAAACTTCATGACTTTTAGCTAATAAGGCGCCTTTGTGTTTTACATAAGGCCCTTTTCCTTCCTTTGCATACGCCACACTCATTTTTGTTCTTTTCGGCCCTTGTTTTCCATCAACAATAGATCTTCCTTTATAGAACAACCAAATTTTATCATCTCTAACCAACAAACTGGCATCGTCAATTCTAAAACTATCAAAATCTGAAGCCACGGGGCTAATTTCTAAAACAGGATTATTTTCTACACGCACAAAAGGTCCGTCAGGACTGTCAGCAACAGCAAGGCCAATAGCTGTTATATCCGTTGTCGAATTTCCTTCAAACTCCTTGTTTTTATTTCCTGGTGTCGGTTTTACACCAGTATAATACAAATAGTATTTTCCTTTGTAAGCTAAAATATTGGGTGTAAAAACAGAATGACTATCAAATGCTCCTTCTTTCCCTAAATCAAGTGCCATACCCTGCTCTGTCCAAGTAAAACCTTCGTCTTTTGATGTTGCATACCAAATAGTACCCCAATACCCTGATGTGATTGGGCTATCCATTCGTGTATACCACATATAATAAGTGTCATTTACTTTAATTATATCGCTGTTGTCTCTTCTATTATAAATAGAATCTTTACCAACTCCTTTAATTTCTTGATATACAAATCGAATCTGTTCGGTTTGAACACTCGCTAACTTCTTTGATTTATTCTCCTTTTTTGCACTTTGGCAAGACACTAATAAACACATAAATGCACTTATAAGGCCAATACTGATTCTTATTGTTTTCATTTTTTTTAAATTATTTTATAGCAACTATAATTTTATTATTCTTTTGATCCAAATACCTGTACCACCTCTTCGATAGACACTCCCAATAGCTTTTCTGATATTTGTGTTAATTGCTCAGGACTTCCCTCAAAATGATAAGTTGTTTGAATATGTGTTTCTTTTTCTCCCACTTTTAAATCCAATGCAGGAGAAGAAGTTTCCAATTCATAAAAAGGTCCGAGAGGTTTTTTACCCGGCTCAGGAGCTCCATCATTATAAGAATTGATCACATCACCTGCGTAAGGTTTTTCTTGAATTTCCCATTTAGAATTCACATAGCCCGTAATTTCTTTCGGCTTATTATACGTCACTAACGTAAGTGTTGTGCTTACACCGTCGTAGGAACCTAAAATATTTTTTGCTCGTTTTGGCGACAAACCAATTTTACTTCTAAAATTTCCATCCCCTTGAAAATAAATTGTATTTTCTTTAACAATTAATCGTTCAGCAGGAACTTTTCCAAAATAATCATCATTTACAGGAACTCCTAGCGTGTCATCATTTCCCGGTATATAAGGAATAACAATCGTCATTTCAGGAGAAGGATTAAACATTCCTAAAAGCCAAATAGACAACAAGCCTGTTTTTTTATTCCAATCTACTTTTCCTGAATTTGTAAGTGAATTTGTGGTTTTATAAGCCACGCAATTTATATTCTCCGAAAAATCTAGACCTAACTCACTAGAAATTTCATTTCTTGACAAAACCTTTACAGCTCTTTCAATAGAAAAATTAAATTCAAATCCTGAATAATTCACCAAAGATGCTTCTTTTGCAAACACAACGGAATTGTTCGTTTTTGCTTTGATGTTGAACGCATCTAAATCTATTAATTTAGGTGTATACCAATTTTCCAAAGTAAATTCATCCCCTTTTTTAAAAAACAAAGAATATTGTCCGCCTTCTGGGCCTAACCAAAAACGTTCTTCACCACCAAATACATTGATATGCTCTAAAGTATCTCTCGATGCAAACAGCTCTCTATTGATCCATCCATAACTTCTTCCTTTTGAACTAGAAGAACTACTGGTCATAACTCTACCTTGTAATGCGGCTGACACAGCGACTTTTGCTTTCCCTGAAGCATCAGAAAGCTGAATAACATCGATATAATTTTCTAGAAAGGTTACATCATCTGCATAACTTACATAGGCTGAATGTTCTGCAATTTCCTTTTTTTTAGTTTCTTTGGAAGCACATCCTATTAATGAAACTGAAAAAACAAATAGAAGATAGATCTGGGAATTAAATTTAAAATTTCTCAATGGATTTATTTTTTGTCGTTATTTTTAACTGTAAATGTTGCCACTTTATTTTCATCAACTGTTTTTCCGATTCTAAAAGAAATCGTTCCAAATCCATCTAAAGAAAAAGAGCTAAGTTCAACTGAACCATTTAATACCGTAAGGGTAACTTTTTTAGATTTACCATCATCTAATATTTCAACTTTTCCGTACTGATAACCGTTAGACCAGAAATAAATACCTGGTTTTGCTGTAAACTTCATAGAGTTATCAACCGCTGAATAATGAAACCCGGTTTTTGCTAAAACACTTCCCCAAGCCATCATACTCCTTGCGTAATGATTTCCAAATTCTGCTTCGTTAAACGGACTCCTTTTTTTACCATCGTAACGATCTCTAACATCCTGCATGGTTTTTAATCCAATTACATCTTGATTTTCATACAACATACTTACTGCTGCAGTGTATTCAAAACCCGTCATTACTTCTGTAAAATAAGGAAAAGGTTTGTCCGGACGTTCTCCTGGATACGCCGCCATTAATAAAGCAGACTCATCGCCTAAAGCATACGAACGCATAAAATTAGCGTGCTTAGACATATTTTCTCTATAGTTGTATTTTATAATTGCCTTATTGGTTTTCTTAATATTAGTTTCTTTAGCCAAATAGCCTAAATCTAAAATATGTGCCATTACCTGACCAACTAATTGATCTACCAAAACACCTTTACCTAATTGATAATCTGGTGTTGTTAAATCTTTAGTCCCCATACCCATCATTAAACCATCGGCAACATTTTCTTGCAGCATTGGTGGTTGTATATCTTGCTCATAATATTCGCCATTAAATAAATTAGCATCTAGCCATTTAGAACCATTTTTGTATAATTTTTCACAAGTTTTAGCAAAAGATTTTTCTCCTAAATGTTGCGCCATTTTTTCTGATGCTTTCAATGCACCTAAATACCAAAACCCCATTTGCGGATTTGGTCCAAAATATTCCACATCCATCGTATTGTGCTGAGAACCTTCCATAACACCATCTTTATTGGCATCCCATCCACCTTTAATCCAACTAAATTCTAATGCTTTTTTTACCATTGGCCAATGCTTTTTTAAGAAAGCATCATCACCAGAAAGTTGCCATTCTCTATAAAACTTCATAATACTTCCCATTTGTCCATCGGCAGCAGCTACACCATGTTTTTGTGCTGATGTATTTAACGGAAGTTCAATTCTAAAACTCATCAATCCTTCTTTAGTTGTAGCATACCCGAACTCTGTATCTCTCATGGTTTGTGCAATTTCTCCAAAAAGAAAAGGGGTGGTTTGATCGTAATTCCAAACATGCGTACAAGAACCAATACCTCGACCTACATTATCTGCAGTTCCTTCCCAACCTAAAAAATGACCTTCTTTCGTTCTAAATCCTAACTGTGTTCTTAAATGTGCCAAGTTAAAAAGTGATGCTTCTTTTGTGATTTCAGGAATATCACTTTCTAAAAATGTATTTACAAAAGCTTCTGTTGCCGCTTCTAACTCTGAAACTCTAGCAACTGTTTTCTCTGCAACATCCCAAGAATCTTTATATTTAGTAGTATAATAATTACCTACATTTACTTTCTGATTTCTCCAAGCTGGACGATTTGGAAAATGCCAAGTGATAAAAAAACGAATGTCTTTTTCTTCACCAGGTGCAAGCGTTGTTTTCACAGCAAGAGACCCTACAGGAGCGTCTGCATTAAAACTTGGTCGCTCTTCTAGCAAACCATCCTCTGTAAAATCATCCCAAAAATCTAAAGTTGTATCTCCCCATTTTTGAGGAATCCAATTGGTACGATACGAAATTTGCTCTTTGCTATTGGTTGCCAAACTAAAGGTTCCCCATTGAAAACTCTTTTTATCAACACCATTTGAAGTATAATGAATCCCTTTTAAACCGTCTTGATCTTTAAAAGTATTTATATTCTTTTTGGTTTTGCCTTTACTACCATCAAAACCTATAAAGTTCTGAACAGTTCCTGCTAATGAAATAGTAAGTGGTTTTGTAGAAATATTTTTTACTTTATAACTAAGAATCGCTGTTGGAATGCTACTGTCATCTACATTACCTGGAATTAATGGGTTAAAAGCACCTAAAGTTACCGCAACAGGTAAATCTTTATCCTTTAAAAAGACTTGCCCAAAAGGATATGCAGTTTTAAACGTAGCTTCTGCAAAACGAGGCAAACCATGATTAGTACCTATAGCACCTCTTTCTCCATCATAATAACGATCTGACATGGGGCCTTCTAAGAGAATTGCTTGTCCCTTTTTTCCTTCTTCTTGAATATTAATAACAAAAAAAGCAGCTCGGTTAGATGGTGGTCCTTGAGGTATAATTGCATTAAATCCTTTAGCTGGAGAACTCATTATTTCCCAATCTTGTATTGCACCGTTACCTTTTAAAGAAACAGTTCCGGTACCGATACCTCCAACAGGCATTGCAACACGTTTTAAATATTCTCCTGTATAGGTTTTTAAAACGGGCCATTCTTTTTGCTGTGCAAAACTAGTCGTTCCTAAAAATAAACTCAAGACTATTACCAACCATTTACTTCGAATCTTCATGCTTTAATTATATTGAATTCAACTTATTTTTTTGACTTTCTCCCCTTCTAAAAACAAAGAGTGTTTTCTTGTTATTTTTATTCAAAACTTATCTTAAACACATGAGAGCTACTACCATAACCTGGTTTTACTTGTACACCTGTAGCTAAATATAAATAGGCAGGTTTATCATCAATAAAAAGAATTTGAGCACGCTCTAGATGTCCGTCTTTTTTTCCTCTGTAAGAAACAGCGTCTTTTAAGTATTCTTCGCCCACATAATGTTGTAAATCTTCATAAGCACGCACTGTTTTTTCTGCCGGAAAAGAATAACCATCTCCAGATTTCCATAACAGACCTCCACCTCTATTTCCTAGAGCCCCTCTAAAATCTCTACTCATCATATATACCGAATCTTTCATGGTAAAAGCATAAGCGTCTTCTAATGGCATTTTTTCTTCGGTTACTCTTGTTGGGTTATGCACATAAGGTCCTTCTACATTATCTGCAACAATAACTCCATAAGAATACACATATCCTTTAGGTTCTTTTCTTACCACCGATTTGTGATATAAAAGATATTTGCCTTTGTATTTTATCAATGACGGATTAGAAACTCCTAGTCTTGCGGTATAATTCCACACCTCAGGATTTTTTGTTTGACGTAAAATAGTACCATCGGCTTCTCCTCCTTTTGCAGGCTTCCAAGGACCGTTTAAATCATCGGCAACATACATTACAATACGTTGTGTTTTTAAATCGTTGTTTTCATTCACAATAAAACAAAGCTGATACTGTCCGTCAATATTGCTAATAGTTGGGTTGTGTGGCGAATTAAACAAACCATCTTTGTCTGGCACAACCACACCTACATATGTAAAAGGTCCTTCTGGACTATCACTTACATATTGACCAATTTCACAATCTTTAAACCATCCACTAAAGTTTTTAGGTTGTGTTTTTGTAGACCATTGTGCAGCAAATAAATGTGTTTTTCCATCTTTGTCTTGCACAGGAGAAGATCCCCAAACATGCATCCCTTCATTTGATGCCGCATTGCCCACATATGTAACCTTCATTTTTTGAGCTTGTTTGCTACAGCTTATAAATAGCATTAAGACTAAGATCAATGTAATTTGTTGTAATTTCATCTTATTTATTTTTGATTGTTCTTATTTGTATATTTACGTTGGCATCACCTAGCCGATTTCAATAGGAAACCTTGCAGGAGTTGAAATTTGTTTTAAACCCTAAAACTACTTATTCTTTAAATGTGATGCGGGGTAATTTTGACTAGAAATAGGGTCTGTTTTGTATATTCTACAAGGTTTCTTTTTATTTATATACAAACCAAGCGGTTGCTTTACAATTATTACTCGATTTTACTTGTACCCAGTGTGCACTAAATTCTTGTGGAAATTTATAGCTTAGTTTTTGTCCTGCTTTTATATCGAATATTTTAAACAAAACAGGTTGGTCTGAATAATGATTTATATGGATAAATAGCTCAAATTGTGTATCCACATCCGATTCTAAAACAACTGATTTTTGGTCATAACCTGTCATCAAATACATATCTGATAATTGGTTTGCTTTTACTTGGGTATTTTTCCAAGGCCCACCTTCTCCAACAGGTTTTCCAAAACTCCATAAATCATCAATACCACCAAACCAAAGTGCAACGTTACCATCATCAGATTTATACACATGTTCTGATGCTTCTGCATCTAATTTAACGCCACTTAAAACCAATAAACCATTCCAAGTATTAAATTCTGTAATTTGTTTGTTATGTGTTGCAACAGGACGCATCATTTTATACAAAGGTTCTTTACCTACTTTATAAAGCGGTAATTCATAAAATGTACCCGAAATATTAGCCAACTCTCTTTCTGATTCAACTTCTCTAGTTACACGAGATGTTTTTGCCGAAAATTGATTTGAATACTTAGCATGCCCTTTTGGTAATCTTACTTGATAATTTTCAGCATGTAAAATAACAGATGCCTCATCTTCTGACCAAATCTCTTTATCATTTTCTTTTGCTGCTGATGTAGCTGCTGATTTTTTATTAAAAAAATCAACCTCTTCTCCAACTTTTTTATTTTTTAAGGCACTTGTAGCTGTACTATCTTTTATCCCTTTTACAAATTTAAAATCATACTTTAAAAACTCATAAGAGTTGGTGTTTTTAAAATTGTTATTTTCTATGCCTCCTGCATACACACTTAAATTATAATTGATTTTATTACTATACAATTTTGTGTGAGATACTTTGCTGTTTTCATCTATGTCTGCAAGACTTTTAAACAACTCTTTTCCATCCGTACTATTTTTAAGTTTATGACCTGTAAAATGAAAAGCAGCCGTTAATCTACTAGTTTTATTAGCAACCAATCGTACCCATTCTGCTTTTACATCTTCTTTAAAAATATAATATTGATACCCTTCTTTTCCTAATGCTATTGTTTGCAATTCTTTCCAGCTTCCGGTTCCTGTTTCATCAACCTGAATAGTAATGTTAACGGGTGTTTTTTTAAGATTGTTTAGATGTAGAATTCTATTGTCAAACCCTGCTGTTAAAAAAGGAAGTGATGGTTTTAGAGCTACTACTTCATCATTGATCCAAATAGCACCATAAGCAGATTTAGGTCCCCAATTACCAAGTTCTTCACGTTCGCCAATCCAAAGATTAGATTGTGGCTGACCTGCATAAGGATTTCCTTGTATACTTGTTTCATCAGTAGCTAAAACAACTTTATTATTCCAACTTAAAAAATCAGGAATATATCTTAAATGTGAACCTATTGGTTTAATTCCTGCTGAATTTGAATGAGAGAATGTTGAAGGAAAATCGTAAAACATACCATGCATGTCCATCATCATTTTACCATCACCAATTTCTCTAATTCTTGGCCATTCTGTAAACCAGCCGTGAGAAGGATCATTGTTATAGGTTGCTTTTGGTAATAAAAAGGTTTTCCATTCACCATTTTCTAACACCTTTAATCTTACCGATTTTTTATCCCAACCCATTGCCCATAAGGGAGATTGGTCGTTTGGCACTGCGTTAATTCCGTTTTTAGTGGTAACATCTGTAAACTGTCTTCTTTCTATCACTTTAAAATTTTCACCATTAAACTCCGCTAGAATTCCATTGTCCTCTTTGTTGTTTTGGTTTTCTAGAACTACTTTCCAGTCTTTATTACTTTCGTGTTTGTGCTCTCCGTTATTGGCTAGTATTAGTTTGTTTTGACTGGTATAAGCACCTTTACCGTGCCAACCAGGTAAAGGATTGTGATACAATTTTTTTACTTTTAAGGTATGTACATTTACCTCATATAGCATTCCTTCCATATCGTAATAGTATACTTTGTTTTCAGGGTCTTTTAAATGTCTTGCAATAGCTGTTAAACGACCTTTCATGTCTTTAATAGGAATTACTCTTACTTGCCCAGAACTATTAATAACATAAGGACCAATCAATAATTGATTGGATTCTTGATGAATCATTCTAGCAGCAGGTGTACCGCCAATACTTCCTTGAAACACTTTTAGGTTCTTGTTTTTATCAATAATATACAGTTTGTGTTCGCTTCCTTTAGGTTCATGTGCTGCATAATTAATCATATACAACTTTTCATTCCAAACAGCTAAGGCTCCAATTCCACATTCATTCCCAAAATTATAGGTTCCGTTTTCTTTTGCGTGTGCATACGTTGTTAAATGTGGATAAATACCGCTTATGTTTCTTGTTCCAGAAACGGAAGTTATTTCCCCTTTAGTAGTTTTTACTATAGTTGTTTGTATATTAATATTTTTTTCTTGAGAAGGTTTACAGCTTAAACACGATAGGATTAGTGATAGTAAGCTGGTTTTTAGTAAACTGGTTTTCATTTGTGTTAGTTTGTTTTAAGAGGTTGAGTGAGTTGATAGTTACTATCATACAAATCCACTTGTTCTCTTCTGTAACGAGCCCCTTCTAGGTATAAAATTTGTGGAGTAGAAACATCCCAATCGCCTAATTCTTTAAGCATTGATGCAACCAAATCCCAATGTTTGTTAGCAACATTGTTTTGTTCAGATGGATCTTTATCTAAATTAAATAACATGGGTAAACGATCTGGCAATCTGATTAATTTCCAATCTCCCTTTCTAATTCCTCCACTTATGGTAAATCTCCACATCATGGTTTTATGTGGTTTTCCTTCTTTCTGATTTAATAAATAAGGCATAATGTCTACACCATCTAATTTGTCTTTTGCATTTGTTGTACCGCCTGCTAAGGTTACAAAGGTGGGGGTTAAATCTAAAGAGGTAATGGGGTGATTATAAATTCCTTTTTTTAGTAATTTAGGATATGAAACAATAAAAGGAACTCGAATTCCACCTTCTAACAAAATTCCTTTTTGACCATTAAGCGGTGCGTTTATAGAACTATTATGGTCACATGGTCCACCATTATCGCTTAAAAATACAATAATAGTGTTTTTATATACTTTTTGTTTTTTTAATTCTTTTATAATTCTTCCAACATTTACATCTAAGCGATGTACCATGGCAGCATATGTACGTCTTTTTTTGTTTTTAATATTTGAATACAATTCTAAATCAGCTTTTGTTGCTTGCATAGGAGCATGAGGAGCATTAAAAGAGGCATATAAAAAGAACGGATCTTTTTTATGTCGTTTTATAAAATTAACGCATTCATCTCCTTTGTCATCTGTTAAATAGGTAATCTCTTGTGGTGTTTTGTAATTACTTTCAATCTTGTTTTTATAGGTACTTCCATCAGATTTGTAGGCAAAATAGTTGTGTCCACCACCTCGGTAGCCCCAAAATTCATGAAATCCTCTTTTGGTAGGATGAAAATGATCTGCTTCTCCCAAATGCCATTTACCAATCAACCCATTGGTATATCCTAAAGAAGCCAATCGATCTGCCATTGTTTTTTCACTTAAAGGAACACCAACATAGTTTTCATCAAACTGAGGTAAATTTACAATAGGATTGTTATCAAAACCAAAATTCACTTGGTTTCTCCCGGTCATTAAACCCGCTCTTGAAGGTCCACAAACGGGCGCAGAAACATAGCCTTGATTGAATTGAACTCCAGTTTTTGCCAAAGCATCAATATTAGGCGTTTTTATTTGTGTACTTCCAGTAAACCCTACGTCCCCATAACCTAAATCATCCGCTAGTATGATGACAAAATTTGGCTTTTGAGCAGTGTTCTGAGAATAAACCATTGCTTGTGCTACAAATAGCGTTATGCTGATATATAATAATTTAATTTTCATTCGTTTTTTATTTTTTTGAAGTATGGATATCACTTTTTATTTTTACGCCCCAACCTCTAGCATCTAGTGGTAAAACATTGTTCTCTTTTGCCCAAACATTCCATTTTTGTTCGAGTTCTAAAGCAATTTTAGGATGTTTATCTATTAAGTTATTTTCTTCTGCTCTATCTACAGATAAATTATACAATTCCCATTTCCCTTCATAAGGAGCTTTTAACGATTTTGTAGAAACCAATTTCCACTCGCCGTCAATAACTGCTCTGTCTGCTTCGTGCTCAAAAAATAAAGGACCACTTTTAGAAACGGAACCTTTAAAAGCAGGAACTAAACTTTTACCTTGATATGGTTTTATATTATTTCCATTAAGAGATTTTGGATAACTCGCTCCTGCAAGCTCCATTAAAGTTGGCATAAAATCGATGACATGTCCTTGCTGATTTGTAATAGAACCTTGTTTAATTTTCTTAGGCCAGTGCACTATTAATGGCGTACTGATTCCGCCTTCATGGTTAGAACTTTTATACAAGCGGAAAGGAGTATTGCTCATATTAGCCCAATTTTTTCTATAACTTTGGTTAAAATTTTTGTCACCAAGAGTTGCCATACTTTCCACATCAAAATTCTTTCCTTGCGATTCTTTATTTCCACCATTATCAGATAAGAAAACGATAATGGTATTGTCTAATTCATTTTTCTCTTTTAGTAATTTTATAATGCGCCCAATTCCTTGATCCATTCGGTCTATTTGTGCAGCGTAAACTTCCATTCGCATTTCCCACATGGCTTTTTCCTTTTCTGATAAGCTGTTCCATGCCGGAATATCTTCTGGTCGTTGACTCAATGCCCAATTATTAGACAAACCACTTTCGGTCATTTTTTTAAAACGCTGCTCTCTAAAATAATCCCATCCTTTACTAAATTTTCCTTTGTATTTTTTAATATCATCTTCTAAGGCATACAAAGGTCTGTGTGGTGCATAATGTGCTACATAAAAAAAGAAAGGAGTATCCTTTTTTGTTTCAAAATGATCTTCTAACATTTCTATTGTAGAATTATTAATTGCCTCCGTTAAGTAAAAATCTTTTGAAGGCGTCAGTCTTTCATTATTTTTAGTTAAAGTTGTTGGTAAATAATACCCTCCACCGCCAGAAAGAACTCCGTAATATTCATCAAACCCTCTTTGAATAGGCCAATTAGAATTATCTAGACCTGGCTCCATATTTTTATTATAAGTTACATGCCATTTTCCTGTCATGTAATTTTTATAGCCTGCTGTTTTTAACGTCTGAGCAAGTGTTACACTATTTTTACTGATGGTCCCTCGATATCCTGGCAGACCAAAATCTGACGCAGTCATCCAACCTAAACCTGCATTATGCGCATATAAACCGGTTAATAAAGAAGCCCTAGTTGGGCAACATCTTCCTGCATTATAAAATTGATTAAAAACCATTCCGCCAGAGGCTAATTGATCAATATTTGGGGTTTCTATCCCTGAGCCCATAAAACCAAGATCTGAAAAGCCCATATCATCGGCCATGATTAAAATGATATTTGGTTTTTCTTCTTTAACTTTACGTTCTTGCTTCACTGTATTGCAAGAAATCATACATAAAAGAAATGAAAAACTTAGATAATTGATACTTCTAATGAGTCGTTTTTTCAAAATATAATTTTATTGATTTTTAAATTGATTATGAGCAGATTTTTTTTAATATCAATGACCATAAATTGTTTTTACATCCTGCCACTAAATTAAAAAACAAATTTATTTTGCATTGAATCCTTTTGTTTCAAATAAGGATTCATTTTGGTTATTTCATACAGTCTAAATCACTTAAAAATTGTTATTTTCTCAAGCAAAAAATTTTGACGAAACCTATGTTGTTTTTAGTAATATCTATACAAACTCTTTCCCTAATTTTCTAAAACCGTTATGGACAATGGAGCAAGTGTTAATTCTATATAATTATCATTGATAGAAACCGACTCTGATGTAATAATTTTTATGGTTTTACTTTCTGCCGATTCCCCTTTATATTCCAATCGATTTAACGCCTTTATATCACCTGGTAAAGCACTCAACTTTAAGACTACTTTTTGAGCTTCATCATTTTTATTCATTAAAAAAACAGCAAGCTTATCTCCATTATTACTGCTACTCGCAAAGGTTCTAATGTAGCCAGAAAATTGTGTGGTTGCTACCATATTGTCTAGAACATGTTCATTTACAAGCTTAATTACCTCTGCAATGGGTTTACGAGAATTATCATCAACTCTAAAAAGCACACCTAAATCATTTTTATCATTGTCTTTATTGCCTCCCCATGGAGAATGTGTTCCCCAAAAATAAGAATACGCCACATTTGGTAGACTAACTTGATTCATCAAAACATCAAAATACCATAAAGCCTTATGCATATTATTTACAGAACCCATTCCTTTATCTGGGGTTACACCCGTTTCGGTAATTACAATTTCCATATTAGGTTTTACCGAATTAGCCACCGCTTTCTGCATTTTTAAAATATTAGGAATATAATGATCTGCATGCTCTTTCCAAATAGTATAACTAGTAAGCGAATCTTTATAACTCCACATATATTGATGCGCAGAAGCAAAATCGATCAATTTAGGATATTTTGCAACCACCTGATTAAAATAACCTACACTACTAAGAGTTCCAGGACCAATTTTAATACTAGCATCTACCGCTTTCATTGCGGATGCAATTTCCTGATAACAGGCTACATATTCATCTCTAGTTAAAACATCTGGATGATGATCTACTTCGTTACCAATTTGCCAATATTCTACATGGTAATTTTTCTTCTTTGCATATTTTACCCAGGCTACAGCACTTTCTACAAGTTGTTTAAAAGTAGGACCACCTTTGTATTTAAAAGAAAAAACATTTACAACAACCAATGGTTTAATATTTAACTTTTTACACAGTTGCATATACTCATCAAAATCCATGGCAGCTTTAAAACTACCATCCTTATTTACAGCCCAATCCCATATTCCTGGAGCTTGTAACATCGTTGCTACTTTTGGTCTTAAACCTTGTGCAGTATCATTAAAAGGTGGCGTATGCCATAAATAATTATCGGCCAAATGTCCGTAAGGAAAACGCAAAGACCCAGATCCCATTTCTTTGATGGCATCTACCATAGACTGCGTATTATTGGGTTGTTTTAAATCAGAATCTGTTAACCAACATAAGTTTGCTGATGCAATACCTTTGTTTATATTTTTCTTAATTGTCTTCTTAAAATTAACAGATACGGTATCTTGTACTTGTGCATTTAATCCTAGAAATGCGAATAAAATAAAAATTTGCAGTGCCTTTTTCATTCTTTTTATGTGTTTCTATTTTTATCCTTTCCTAAATTATTTTATCTAAAAAAACATTCATTTTTAGGGGTGCTAATTCAAAAAGTTTTTAAAAACATAAAACTACTTCTTCCTTACACATCAAATGGGGTCATTTTGACAATAAAAATGGGTGATTTTGTCTATCTTTTATAAAAAACAGACAAAATAACCCAAACCTACTACATCTAAAAAGTACTTTAAAATGCTATGATATAGTAAAATTCATTATTTAAAATAATCTAAATCCCACGAATCAATCCAATTAATAGTCATTTTGTTATTTGTAAAATCAATTGGTAACCATATATATAAATTATCATAAGGATGCTTTGGTTTATTAATGTCGAAAAAAGCAATAAAGGCATCCTTTTTTCCTTGAAACGGTATGATAAAAGTAGACTGGCCTCCAAACGTTTTTTCTGGACCTAAATTATTATTGGGATTTGTGCCTAAACATGGATTTCCTTTATACTCCCAAGGCCCATAAAGAGATGTACTTGTAAAGCACCTTGCAGGGTTTGCTGACCAACCAGTACTTCCTGATGCTAACATATAATAGATACCCTCTTTTTTAAATACGGCAGGAGCTTCAGTATGCTTGGTAATACCTTTAGCTAATTGGTACACTCCTTCTGGTAATAAGTAATCGTCTCTCATTTTACCTATTACTAACTTTTTATCTGGTTTTCTAACAGTTATATGGTATAATTCATCATTTGTATCGTGAAACATTGCAAAATCACCTGTTCCATTAGGCGAGTTCCCTCCTAGAAATTTATGACTATAATTAAAAGGACCTGATGGACTTTGAGAAACTGCAACTCCTACAAAAGCGGTTTTAGAACCATGTTTTCGGATATAGAGTTTAAAAAACAAAACAAATTTTTTCGTTTTTTTATTATACACTACCTTAGGACGGTCTTGGTTGGCATCAAAAGCTAAATCGCTTAAACTATCTTTTTTAGTTAAGCTCAATACCATACCTTGATCGTGCCAATCTACTAAGTTTTTAGAAGCGTAACAATGAACACCTGCATCGGCATGCTCTTTTTCAGAGCGTCCTTTTTCTTTATGTTCTCCATACCAGTAATAAATTCCATCATGAAATATAACACAACCTCCATGGGCATTTATCCTTTCTCCTTTGCTATCAAACCATAACTTACCTGATACTATTTTTTGATTATTTTTGTTTTGAGCAGCAATTTGCATCATGGATACACTGACCAAAAACATGACCAATACTTTAAATTTCATAGGATTCTTTTTTTTCAATTCTAATTAATAGATTATCTGTGTGCATTGTTAACTTATAGTATCATTATTTGGATATTTAAAATCCATTTAATCATTTATCAAAAACAGCTACTTTCCAACGATTTAACCATGATACAGCCATATTTCCTTCAGGAAAATCAATAGGCAACCAAATATACCTTCCTGTGATTGGTTTCTTGGGTTTCCAAATATCAAACATCGCGATGTAAGCATCTTTCTTTCCGTGAACAGGAATTATATACGATGCTTGTCCTCCAAACGTTTTTTCTATACCTAGACCATCTAAAGGATTAAATCCATAACAAGGATTTCCATGAAAAGTCCATGTTCCTAAAATATTTTTGGTAGTATGATAACGAGCAGGATTAGGATTCCAACCTTTTGAGCCCGACCCTAACATGTGATATATTCCGTTTCTTTTGATAATTGCAGGTGCCTCTGTATGTAGTTTTACACCTTTACAAACTTGATAATCTCCTTCTGGGAAATAGTAATCAGCATCCATTTTCCCGATTACAAATGCCTTGTCTGGTTTACGCACTGCTAAATGATACAACATATTGTCATCATCTTTAAACATAGAAAAATCTCCAGAACCTTTAGGCGATCCACCTCCTCGAAACTTATGATGATAAACAAATGGACCTGATGGTTTATTAGCAACCGCTACACCAACATAATTACTATCATAGCCAACACCTTTTAAATACAATTTAAAGTACGCCACAAACTCTTTGTTTTTAGCGCTGTAAACCACTTTAGGTCTTTCTAAAATACATCCATAAGCAAGATCGTGTTTTTCATCTTTATAATCTACACTTAAAACAAGCCCTTCATCTTTCCAGTTTGTTAAGTCTGTAGAAGAATAACAATGGATGCCTCCATCGGCAAATTGAGCTTCTGATTTTCCTTCTAATTTATGCTCTCCGTACCAATAGTAAACACCTTCGTGAAAAATAACGCCACCTCCATGAGCATTGATATTTTTTCCGTTGGTATCTAACCATTGTTGTGCAGGTTTTATTTCTGTTTGATTTTGCTGTGCGATTAAAGATTGACCACCAAACATCATCAACAAGAAACTACCTAAAATTGATTTAATTAAATTCATACTACTTCAAGTTTTTATTCACTTTTAATCTCTTGCGTCCACTCACTAGCAAATCCCCATTGTTTGATAACTCTCATTTTAAAATAAATTGGAGTGCCTTTTTTAATATTAGGAATATTCAAAACACCTTGTACTTTGGTTGTTAATTTTCTATCATAAGTATTAGAACTCGTGCCATAAACTACTTCATACAAATAATCGTCTGGAGAGACCGTAAAAGCTATAAAAACACCATTCTCAGTATGTTTTGTATTCCAAATAATTGGCGGTAATTCATCTTCATCTTTGGTAAGTTCTTTTGTTTTAGAAGGAATACTCTCTCCTTTATTGTTGACTGCTATCAGTTGATAATTCCAAACATGACCTTGTTTTATTTTTTTATCCTCAATATCAATAAAATTATTAGTTGTTTTTTTTGTATTGAAAAACAAACCGTCTTTTTCATATCGAATATAAAACGCCTCTGCATCTTTATTTTTATCATAAAAAACACGAATACCACTGTTTGCTGTATTGGCAAATGTAATAACAGGCTGTTTCGGAACCTGAAACTTAATAAGGTCTGTATGAACTTTATAACCTTGTGGATCTAAGAAACTAACTTCTAGCATACTTAAATTCTCTTTAGCATTCCATTTTAAGAAAATATCAAATGCGTTATCTCCAGGGAATATGGTTTTAACCACTTGTGCATTTGTTTCAACAGCCTTAAAATCAGAATTAAATAGCGTGTACTGTACTTTATAATCTCTCAATACATTTGCAGGAATGTCTAGTTTTGTTCTTGGCTGAATAGTCACTTTTGCCTTTCCTTCTACTGTATTTAAATTAGATACAGTCAAATTTCTTATAGGGCTAAATTCTTTTTGAATACTATAAAAACCCTTTTTCTTATCTCTAAAAGAAGTAACAATTCCCCAGGCTCTATTTTGTGAAGGAGGTGTTTTCCATCCATCTTTGCCATGATATGTACTTCTGTAATCGTTAAAAGCCCATAAAGAAGCACCTAAAACATATTCTTTATTTCGTAGCTCATTCATCATTTTTTCGGCAGGAATATCACCAAAACTCGGATCTTCAGAATTTAGTTCTTTACCAAACTCAGACATAAAAATGGGTTTCTTATGATTTTTCCAAGTACCATCCACTTTTTTACCCCAATTCTGATATCCATTTAGCATGGCTAAATCGGCATACATGGTCGCTTCCTTTGCTGAATTATTTGCCGAATTAGACACACAAACTGCAATTCTATTTGGGTCTAATTTCTCTGCCATTTCTATAGCCCCTTTTACGTACGCATTTACTTTTGGGTTTTTAGAGGCCATACCCAATTCATTACCTACACTCCACCCTACAATTGCTGGGTGATTATAATTATTTTCGATGATTCGTTGCAACCATTCTTTTGGTTTTGGGTGTGCTGGATCTACTAAAACATCTTTCCCCCAAAGCCCTACTTCTTCAAAAATTAAAATTCCTTTTTCATCTAAATAATCGATGTATTCTTTTGGTAAATTCACATGACTTAATCGTGCCATATTTGCACCCAAACTTTTCATTAAATCTACATCTTCTTTTATACGTTCTAAAGGCAATGTATTTCCTGTAAATCGATCTTCAGGCACTACATTAAATCCAACTGGACGAATACTTTCTCCATTTAATAATAATTTTAAACCGTCTATTTCTAATTTTCGAATACCAAACCGATCAGAATTTGTATGTAAAATTTCTTTATTTTCTGATAAGGTAACCGTAGATTCGTATAAATTAGGAAAGTCAAAATGCCATAAATTTACTTTAGATTTTGGTAAGGTATATGACCAGTTTACAATATGTCTATCTGTGTTCGCAGAAATTGTCGTTTTTACTTTCCCTTTTGCGACAACCTTTCCTTTATGTTTTATTTCGATATTAAATAGCACCTTTTTTGCTACCTTAGTATTATTACTACTTACTATTTTAACGTTTAACGCGGCATTGCCTTTTTTCAAGTTAGGAACAGCATCTATATGTTGAAATTCAATACGCGTTTTTGGCGTTATTTCTAACCAAACAGGTCTTCTAATTCCTCCCCAATTCCACATAGCTCCAGTTTTAAAAACGTTATTAACCAATAAGGTTAATCTGTTTTCGGTGCCAGGTTTTAGATACTGCGTAATATCAAAATGAAAAGGTAAAAAGCCTAAATCATTTTCACCAACTAAATGCCCATTTACCCAAACTTTAGCATCGTTATAAACAGATTGAAAAACTAAACGAACTGCTTCTTTATCTAAATATTCATCAACAGTAAAAGTTCTTGTATACCAAGCATCTCCCACATATTCGGCATACTCATTTACCAAATCCCAATTTCCAGGAACCGTCATGGTATCCCAAGAAGCCGTGTTCAAATCTTTTGCAAACCATTTGAAAGATTCTCCTTGTGCATAAGGATCTGTTTTAAAATCCCATTTTCCGTTTAATGATAGTTTTTGATTGCTTTGTGCATAACTAAAGTTGATAACAATAAAACATAAGAACCATTTAAGGATATGGATTCTAAAAATCATTAAATTATTTTTCATTTTTATTTTTTTGTTGAGACACAGCACGTCTAAGGTTTATTTTTTTGCTTTTATCAAATTGTTTGGTGTAAAATAAGGTTCATTACCCAATGGACGTGTATTTACCCCTCGGTTGCTAGCATCTCCAATATCCATTTTTGCCCATGCTAATTGCATACTCAATTTTTCTACAATTTCTGGATATTGATCAGAAATATCATGAGTTTCTCCAATATCATCGTCTAAATTATAAAGCATCATTTTAGAAAAAAGGACTCTGTCTTTTGGCGCAATATGAATAGGCCATTTTTTAAAAGCTATCGACTTTGAATCTAGATTATGCGGTAAATGCAACTTCCATTTCCCCATTCTTACGGCTCGCAACTCTTTGTGTTGGTAATAAAAATACGGACGTTCTAACTCTTTTGATGTACCATGGAAAATTTCTGATAGATCAAGACCATCAAGCACTCTGTCTGTTGGTTTTTCTGCACCGGCTATTTTTGCGATTGTGGGTAACAAATCAATAGTCGCCGTTACCAAGTCGGAAGTTGTACCCGCAGGAACTTTTCCAGGCGCCCTAATAATAAAAGGCACTCGCAAGCCACCTTCCCAAGCAGAAGTTTTAGCACCTCTCAAAGGAACAGAATGTCCTGCATGCTCTCCTCTAATCCACCACGGACCGTTATCACTTGTAAAAATTACATAGGTATTTTCATCCAATCCTGTTTCTTTTAGTTTTTTTAAAACACGTCCTACATTATCATCAATTTCTTCAATAACATCTCCGTAAAAACCACCTTGAGATTTCCCTTTAAACCTCTCTGAAACAGCAAGCAAGGTATGTGGCATGGTATGCGCCAGATACAAAAAAAAGGGTTTTTCAGTATTGCGTTCTATAAAACCAAGAGCTTCATCGGTATAACGTTCTGTTAAGGTCGACATATCTGCATTCAACTGAACAACTTCCTTATTTCTAAGCAAATGAACCTTAGCATCGTTGCTTGTTGGTGTAAAGAATGAAAAATCAAATCCTTGATAAAACGGAAGTAAATCTGGATTAAATTTTGCGTGATGATGCCCTGCCAAATCCCATTTACCAATCATTCCTGTACGATACCCTATAGGTTTTAATACTTCTGCAATCGTTATTTCGCTTAAGGATAATTTTGGATGTGGCGATTCTCCATTGTCATTGCGTGCATTTCTTAAAGGATAAGACCCAGTCATTAATGCTGCACGTGAAGGCCCACAAACTGTTTGTGCATAGAAGCTTGTAAACCTCATACCTTCAACAGCCATTTTATCAATATTTGGTGTTTTAATATCAGGAGAACCAAAACATCCTAGATCACTATACCCTTGGTCATCTGTAAAAATGATTATAAAATTGGGAGTCTTTGAGCGCTCTTGAGCATAAGAACTATAGAAAAAAACAATCCCTATAAAATAAGTTAATAAACTTAAAACCCTTTGATAACATTTATGCTCTTTTCCCTTTGAATGCACCATTTTATATTTTAATTTACTTCACTACCCCACCAGTCTTTATTTGGTTTCCAATTAGGATCTAACATTCTTTTACGTTGTCTTTCTTGTCCTGGCAATGTTTTAGTTCTTTGTCTTTCTAACCATTTTGCACGAGCCTTTTCATCCCATTCTGAATCCACTTCAGCATAATGTGTATTCATAGATTTTAACCAATCTAAAAGCTGTGTTTTCATTTGACTTGCAACTTCTGGATTGCTGGCTGAAAGATCATTACGTTCTCCTATATCGCTATCTAAATCATACAATTCAGCATGTAAATCTTCCCAATAATAAATCAATTTCCATTTTCCTTTTCTAATTATAGAACTTGGTTCTCCTCCTTGATTTCCATAATGAGGATAATGCCAATACAAAGGTCTTTCTTCAATATTCCCTCCTAATAAAAGAGGCTTTAAACTAACACCATCTTTATGCGCCTCTGGTTTTAATGGCAAACCTGACAAATCTAATAATGTTGGATATAAATCTACCCCAGATACAGGAACATCCACGCTTGCACTTGCTTGTTTTGCCCAAGGAACGTGAATAAAATAAGGAATTCTAATTCCTCCTTCCCATTGGTATCCTTTTCCTCCTCTTAAACTTAATTGATTGGTAGAAAAATTATCACCAGAAGTTACCCCCCCATTATCCGAAGTAAAAACAACAATGGTATTTTTATCTAAGTTTAAATCTTTTAATGTTTTCATGACGGTTCCTATGGCATCATCTACCTGCTCTACCAAACCTGCGTAAACAGGATTGTCTTGGTATTTTCTTGCTGGTAAAACACGTTCCATTTCAAAGCCGTTTTCATGGATTCCCATTTTTTCAGCTTTGTTTCTATACTTTGTCCATTTTTCCTTTGTTGTTTGTATTCCGCTATGAACGGCATAAAAAGAAAGGTAGGCAAGAAATTGGTTATCCTTATTTTTTGTAATAAACTTACTGGTTTCACTTGCCAATTTCATCGACAAATTCATCCCTTTTTCTTCGGGTATGTTTGGTAAATTTGGATTATTAAATGGTGAAAAATAACCTCCACTTGGACCTCCTGCATGGTTTCCACCAATATTAACATCAAAGCCATGATCTGTTGGCAATGATTTTTGTTCTTTACCACCTAAGTGCCATTTACCTGCAAAAAAAGTAGTGTATCCATTTTCTTTAAAAGCTTCTGCTAAGGTAACCGAACTAGAATCTAAATGATGTCTGAATTCTGGTGGCAACAACTTGGTATAACGTTTACGCTCTTTCCATGCTTGCCCACTATTTCTTTTCCCTTCAAATTGTGTAATTCCGTGTCTGGCAGGATTTTGACCTGTCATTAAACTTGCTCTAGAAGGGCTACATACGGTACAGGCTGCATAACCATTTGTAAAAACAGTTCCTGAATTTGCTATTTTGTCAATGTTTGGAGTTTCATAATATGCACTCCCCATAACACTTAAATCGGCATAGCCCAAATCGTCTACTAGTATAAATAATACATTGGGTTTGCTCACAACAGTTTCCTCTTTCTTGTTTTTACAAGACATACAAAGAAGTACAACAACTACTGAATAAAATATTTTTTTCATAATGCTAATTTAATTCTGGTCTAACCCACATACAATGTCCACCTCCAGGTGCCATGGTAATATTTATGATAGCTCCTTTTTTTACTTTTCCTGTTCTTATGCTGTACTCCTCAGGATTTGTCATTCCATGGGTTTCTTTGGTATCTTCATAATAGCTAACCGTATACGTTTTTCCTTCAGTTAAGAAATCAAAATTGACAGCTAGAGACGTTCCTTTTTTACTGGCAACAGAGCCAATAAACCATTCTTCACCAAATCTTCTTGCTGTAGAAATATGATCGTCAATTTTACTACTTAAAACTTGACTTTCATCCCATTTCCCAACAGGTAATTTTTGAATAAACTCGAAAAGATCTGCTTTTTTGTTATAGGACTCTGGTGCATCTGGAAGACAAACTAAACCACTATGAATAACCAATGTTCTTGCAGCTTCTGAAACTACTGTTGAGAAATAGGTGTTTTTCTTTTTAGGTCCTTTTAATCGATCTCCTTTATTAATACCTATTAAATCGAAGTTTCCATTGTTCATATCTAAAGGCCCTTGAATTGCATTGATCAGCGCCATTTTGATAAAAGTTTCTGGCGTAAACGCTTTTCTTGAATCTTGCTGGGCATGGCAATATTCTCTAGTTATTGCATTTGGAAATGTTCTTTCCATTCCTGTAAAAGGAACTGGCGAATCATGAAAATCTACCAATAAATGATTTTTTGCACTTTGCTGAATTGCATCACTTGTAAAAGAAACGTTATTCCCCATAAAGCCATATTTAATTCCACTCATTCCTAACGACTCGAAATAAGAAAACAAGCCTTCGTCGCCAAAACTACCTTTATGCCTATCGTAATAAAGGATCAGTTTTACCTCCTTTGTTTTCGCATATTTAGAAACCTTTTCAAGATCTAATTTTTCTGTAATTTCAAAATGACCTTTCGTCACTTTTGTAAACCAATGTGCATCAATTAAAAAATATTCTATTCCTTTTTTCGCGGCAAAATCAATAAATCTTAGGTAACTTTCTGTGTCTACGCCGTAAACAAAACCATCTTCAGTTTTGTAATCGTGTACTCTCCAATCCCAAAGTGCTTTTCCTGGCTCAATCCAAGAAGGATCTTCAATTTGATTAGGAGTTGCTAAATTCAAAGGCACTGTATTGGTTACTAAATCTCCTATTTTTTCTTCTACCAAAATAACACGCCATGGCGTTGTAACTTTACTGCCTTTCAGTTTTGTTTTGTTTTCAGAAACCAATAAATTTTTAGCTTTAGCATACTTGAATTTTATGGTTCCAAATTCTGGCGCCACAAATAAATCAGATTCCAATAATGACAAATACGACTTCTCTGAGTTATGAATAACCAAAGGCGTCAGTAATCGTGGTTGTTTTTTAAACGTCGTTAAATTTTCAATAGAAATGGGTCCTAAAGGCGGATTCTCTCCGTTTGGAGAATACAATTCATCCCTATTATTCAAATTGTATTCGCAATAAAAAACAGCTTCTGCTCCTTCCTTAAATCCTTCCAACTCATATCGAATTCCAATTCCATCATTAAATACGCGTAGGTATAATTTTGCAGTTGTATGTTCTAGTGACAAATCAAAAACCAGTTCGTTATATTCATTTTTAATTTCACTAAACTGCCCCCAAACAGGCTGCCATGAATTATTTTCAGAATTTAAAACATGGCTATTGATTTTTGTTTGCACTCCTGGTAAAATAGAAAACTTGGAGGCTGCTATTAATTCTTTTCCATTTTTAATTAAAGTATAAGTTAATTGCCCTTTTTCATTTTTCAATACAAGATTCACTTCCCCATTTGGCGACTTTACCGAAAAGTCTGTAGCATTTTTAGAACAAGCACTGATCGCTAAAAAGACAAGAAGCATTATTAAGTTGGCAATTAATTTTATAGGCCGAAACCCTTTTTTTTCTTTCATTTTAATTTATTTAAACTTTATTAAAAATCTTTATTCGTTTTATAAAAAAGCAGCCTACTTATTGCTATAACCTTGTGCTTGGTTCTGTTCTAAAAGATGTGTCAATTCTGCTACAATTTCAGGATGCATTTTGTAAACATTATTTTTTTCTTCTGGATCCTTTTCCATGTCATATAAAGTACCTGGTGCTTCATTTTCTTTTGGATAGGTTAACTTTGGCTTTGTAAATCCACCTGAACCTAGGTTAGGCGTAAATTTCCACTTCCCTTTTCTTATAGCAAACATACCACTTAATGAATGGTGTACTATGGCTGGTCTAATTGGCGATTCAACAGAAGAAACATAAGCTGGCCAAAGGTTGTAACTATCTTCAGCACCATTATCTTGCAATGGTTTATTTAACATTCCTGAAATACTTGCCAACAAATCTGTAGTACACATGGTTTGATTGGACTGCAATCCTGCAGGAATTACCCCTGACCATTTTGCAATATAAGGCACTCTATGTCCACCATCATAAATATCGGCTTTTTGTCCTTTGAAAATATAATTTGCACGATGCGCATACTTTTTTCTGTCTTCAGGTTTCCAATGAGAACCATTGTCAGAAGTTACAATAATTAAAGTATTGTCTATTTTACCGGCTCTTTCTAAAGCCTCAACAACGGCACCCACTGCATCATCAACCATACCAACAAAATCGCCATAACGACCTGCTTTGGAAGAACCAACGGCTTTACCAACCGGCAACCAAGGTGTGTGAGGTGCTGTTAACGGAAAATAGATAAAGAAAGGGGTCGTATCCTCCTTTTTACCATCAATATATGCTGTTGTTTTTTTTGTAATATTATCCAATACTTCTTCAAACACAAAACTTGGCGCCTTTTCTCCTGCTCTCCAAAAAATACCACGTCCTTCTTTGTTTTGGTTTTTCCCTTTTGTTTGTTCTGTAGGCAATTCAACCGCTCTTCCATTTTCTATATATACATATGGCGGCATATCTAAAGAAGCTGGAATTATATAAGAATAATCAAATCCTAAGGCATTAGGCCCTTTTATTTTCTTGTTAAAATCTACATTGCTATCACTTCCATTTTTGGAACCTATTGGTTTATTTGAATCCTTTGCCGACATCCCCAAACCTAAATGCCATTTTCCAATACAGGCGGTTGTGTAACCATTACTTCTAAGATACGAAGCAACTGTTGGCCTAGTTTCTTCTATTAATGGCACATCATATCCGTACAAAACTCCTTTTTTCAATCGACTTCTCCAAGCGTACCTACCTGTTAATATTCCATACCTTGTAGGTGTACAAACCGATGAATTTGTGTGTGCATTTGTAAAATGAACACCCTCTTTTATTATTTGATCCATATGAGGTGTTTGAATTCCTGAATTTGGATTTAAAGCTGAAATATCGCCATAGCCCATATCATCTGCCAAAATGTAAACAATATTTGGTGAATTATTTACTACGGAATTCTTTACTTTCTTTGCCTCTTTTTGCGTTTGACATGAGGTTGCTATTAGTAAGATGAAAAATAATCTTAATGCATTCATTATTTGAAACTATTTTATATTGAAATTAATCTGTTTGAATATTTTTATTTGGCAATTTGCTAAAAAACCTTTTCCCTTTTGTTTGAATAAATGCTTTTACCGCATATTTTGATTTTTTAGCCAATTCGGTATACGGAACAAATACCTCAAATGCTTTGCTATTTAACGACATGTTTTTTCCTTTTATCAGTTGCTCCTCTACCGTTAAATAGGAAATATTTTCTATTTTCAAGCCATAAGAATAATCGCCGTGTACTACAATATTTTTAAATTCCACCTGAAACAAAAATCCATCGGCTTTCTTTTCAATGGATACAATGTCAATATTATACTTTTCATCCTGACTGTAAAGCGTAGCTATATTTGGATAAAAATTACTTTCACCTGCTGAAGTTTCTGCTTTTACGGTATAAAAATAAACTTTATCCTTAACCGCTTCTGTATCTTTAAAAAATGGTTTCTTAATACCACTCTCTATTTTTTGGAAGACATGCGGTGCATCTCCTCTGTATACATTATAGCTAGTTCCAGGGTGAACGGAATCCTGTTCCTTCCATTTTACATCTACACTTCCTTCTGAATTTCTAATGGCCGAAATATTTCTTGGACTAAATGGAACTTTTTCAGAAAGTACCAACGTGTGTTCTTTAGAAAACTTGCTATTTCCTTTACCGTTATAAGCAGCTACTGAAAATTGATAAGGAATGTTGTACTGCAAACCTTCCACTCTATAACCAAATACATTGTTCGCTTTTACTAAAGTGGTTTTTCCTGTATTTTTATTGATATATTTTAACAGATATCCAGAACTATTTGGCACACTTTTCCAAAACAGAGTAGCCGTCGTATTTCTTCTTGAAGTTTTAAATATTTCTGGCTGACTAGGAGCTGTATTTTTTAATTGAATTTGATTCGAAAACTCACTTTTTCCTTGTTTATTTTCTGCAATCATTTTAAAATAATACTTCTCTCCTTTTTTTAATTCATCAATTTTCAAACTAGTTCCCAAGCCAGCATCTACTGTTACTTGATTCTTTAATTTCTTTGACTCTTCACCATAATAAATAGTGTAAGAACTTACATTTTCAATTCCCCCCCAGGTTAACTGAATACTTTCCGCTAACACTTCTCCTTTGTAAATAATTGGAGTTGCAGGTTTTGTATGGTTTTGGGTTGGCCATTTAGCTACAGACACACTAAAAGGAAGAATGTTTAGTTTTCCCTTATTAAAAATCTCCTTTTGAATTTCTGTATTTTTTACACCTAAGGAATCGGCAGTTATATAATTTACCCTTAGGTCTTTTTGCAAGGAAATTCCATCAATAGAAATTTGAAATTCTCTGGTCATTGCTGTTCTATTGGTTACTACCAAATAATCAAAACCATTAATTCCTCTATAGGCTTGTGCAAAACAACCGTCCTCAACCCTTTTTTTCAATCCAGGTGCTTTAAAACCGTTTGAAATAGAGCTGTTAAAAATAAAATCAGCTTGGTTGGTGACTTCATGATAAATTTCAAAGGCTTTTCCTTCTAATGTTTTAGAAATCCCTGTCGGAATGCTATCCGTATTTAAAGAAACTCCCTGTTCAAAGGCTGCTTCAATTTGCTTGTTTATATTTTTTTTAGGTCCGTATTTACTACTCACCTCATGCGCCCCTACATACCAGGTATTTGTATGATTTAGCTGACGCATTATATATTCAATATTATAAATGCTTGAATAAATTCCGTTCAACGGTTTATTCCATACCCCAAACTCCGTAATTACCATCGGCACATTTTTCCAAGTATAGTTTTCAATTTCTTTCATTGCCTTTGGCGAAGTTGCTTCTAAAAGTTTGGTATTCGCCCTTTTGTAAGCATTGCTTTGACTTTCCTTTTTACCCGTATGTGGCGCATAGGAATGTTTAGAAAATACGTTCCAATAGGCACCATTTTCTTTTTGGTAGGAATTGATTTCTTTCATAAATCCCCAAATACCATCCCAAGTATTATTTAAAGTCAAAAAGGCTTCCGGAAAAATTTCTTTTATGGCATCCGCATGCGGTTTCATTTTTGCTGCATAATCGTAACCACTATTCCACCAATAACGTTCTCTATGTGGCACATAAAAATAAGGTTCGTTACAAAATTGCCAAGTAGCCACTTCTATATGATTGTTTTTGCAAAATCTAGCCAACTCTCGAGTCATTTCTGGAGTTTCGGAAAAACCATTGATCGTAACAATTAGCTTTCCATTAATTTCACTCAACAAATCGTACAAATCAATAATGCGATGTGGTCCTTTTATTTCTGTAAATCGATAACCTTTTAGATATTGTTTAGGATGTTCAAACATCATGGCATAATCTATATCATACTGCCCCGTAGCACTACTAAAAGCATCTCCCATGGTACCCGAAAAATAACGCAACCAACCTGGTTTTAATTGATGAACCGCCTCTCTAAAATCTGGATGTAAATAACTCCAACTTTTATCTGCAATTCGAACATTAAATCCACTAGCACCTATTTTTATTTCATGACCGTTTTTTGTATCAATGTTTATTAGGCCTTTGTTTTCTTGTGCATAAGAAAGCTGTAAAAACAAAACGACAAAAAGCAATAAAAAAGGTTTTCTATTATTCATTTTTCTTTGATTTATATTTTTTAACTTCTGCTAAAAACAACTAAGGGGTCGTACAATTATATTTAAAACACTTTTCATAAAAAACCTAAATCATCCCTTATGATATTTCAAAATTAACGACTTTAATCAAAATATAATTCTCATTTGACACCTCTAAATGTTGCACAAAACCTAAACAGGCATAAAAGGAAGACTTCTTTTTTCTTCGCGTAAAACCTGACTTCTAAGAAGTTACAAACACTTCAATTTTGACACAAAAAAAACAGCACCTACCAAGGATGCTGTTCTCTTAAATTAACTTAAAACTACTAAAACTATTCTTTACATATTTTATAAGTACTTGAGCTTTTTGCGTTGCTTAATCTTAACAAATAAACTCCTTTTGAAAACTCACTGAAATCAAGCTCTATTTTATTGGCATTCTCTTTACAATTAGTTGTAGAAATTAACTGTCCGTTGCTACTATAGATGCTACAATTATCAAAATTCGTATCTGGAGTCATAATTGTTAAAATATCTTTAACGGGATTAGGGTAAATAGCCACCTTACTAAATTCATTCTCTATTACTGACAATTCTGACTTTTCATAAACTTCGACTTCAGCAATATTCAATGCAACTCCAGAAGTATTTGCTTCAACTCGAACAATTTTACCCGTTTTATTTACCTCCATAATCACGTACGGATCAGGATAACTTGTATAGGTTTTAGAATATGTCGTAATTCCACTATCATCCCTCACATACACTGTAAAATTCTCTAACCTATTTTTACAACAATTGTCTGTTCTATTAAATACTCTGATATAACCTATTTCATTATCGCCCCCTAAATCTACTTCCCAATAGGGCGGTGTGTCGTTACCACTTATAATTGATAAAGAATTATCTGCAAGAAAACCATCAGTAATACCATCAATGGCTTTATCTGCAGTAGCCCCAGAGTATCCAACAGATGATTGTGTTGCTGTTCCGTCAAGCGCAAGATTAACACCTAAATCCGGAGTAACTTCTTCTTTTAAATACTTAGACATATAAATTTCGTTGAGCGCTGTCAGTTCTCCACTCCCTTTAAATATATTATTCCCTGAATTATAAATAACCAAACCATCTACCTTATTTGCGATAGCTGCATCTATTCGTGTTGTTGTACTTCCATCTCTACCAATACTGTTATTTACTTCAGAATCCCAAACAGGCAACGGATTTGCCACTCCGCCGGTAGTATTATTTTTAGCAGCCGTAATAAACGTAGCCCAAGAAGAATCATTAGAACCTAAATTATGACTTGATGCAACTGTAATATACTCGCCAATATTGGTATTGTTCATGACATTTATTGAAGCAGGAATACCCCAAGCACAAGGACCTATCAATTCTGGTACATTAGGAATGTCTCCGTTCGCAAAAAAAGATTCCATATTTGACTTGACACCACTATAAATGGCGTTAATTTGGGCGGCAGTCCAACCTGCATCCACGCGTCCATCTTCATTAAATGGATTGATCCATTTAAGACCTGGATAATCTAAAACAAACTGTGAAACTGTATTTATTACAGTAGCCGTTGCGGTTGCATTATTTTTAGTAGCAATAAGATCTGCACTACGCAGACTTCCACTAGCAATTCTTCGTGCACCTGAATCTTGTGCAGGGTTTGCGTAAATAAGAAAGCCTTGAGATTTAGCTTGCTCAAAAAAATACTTCATTATATTTTCATCATAATCCCAACCTGCAGGAAAAATAGGGATACGAATACCATTTACTTTCATGGTCGTAAAACCTTTTAGTAAATTATCGGCCTCTGTTTCTGTTGTGATATCTTTCGTTATAAAACGCTGCTTCACATCTCCAACAACATAATCCATGTCATTGGTATAAATAGATTGACCAAATCCATTACTATGGATTACAATAAGAATCAAAACAATAAATATCCCTCTAATTCCGTTGTATTTTTTATCTAACATATGTACCACTATCTAAATTACCCGATGAATACAAGCTCTTAAGAAAAACACTGTGTATTTTCTCAACTACTCTTTAACAACCTTAAAGGTTTTTGCATACTTAGCACCTTCCAACTTCAATACATAAATTCCTTTTGAAAAAGTGCTCATGTCAATTTCATTAGATGTACTGTGCAAATCTCCTTTTAAAATTATTTGACCGTTTATAGTAAAAAGTGTAAAACGATCGAATTCTACATCTGGTGTTTCTACAGTTAATTTATCAACTACAGGATTTGGATAGGCACTTACATTTACATCCTCAATAGTTCCTACAGACAATTCATCTGGAGCAAAAACTTGAACTTCTGCTAAAGTCAAGCCAGCGGTTGCATTTAATTGAATTTTAATAATTCGCCCTTGCACACCACCTGCATCGGCAACTACCGAAGGATCTGGATAGGTATCATAGGTTTTTGAATAGGTTGTAACACCACTACTGTTGATAACCGACACGGTAAAATTGCTCATATTTGCTTTACAACATCCATCCGTTCTGTTATACACTTTAATTTCTCCAATTGTTTTATTCGATCCAAGATCAACTTGCCACCATGGATTTGCTTCACTATTTGTCACTGTAACAGAACCTGAACCAAAATTACCATTGGTATCTCCATCAATAGCCAAAGAAGCCTCTTTATTAAAACTTGGATTTGTAGATGATTGCGAAGCAAAACCACTAAGTGCCAAGTTTACTTTTTCAACTTCATCTAAATACAAAGCCATCATTGCTTCTCCGCCAGCATTTATAGACCCCGTAGTTAAACTAATTGTATTCCATGAATTGTATAAAACCAATCCATCAACTTTATTTTCTATTGCTTTTTCCAAACGCGTCCCGGTCCCTTTGGCATCATTATGATTTACCTCAGAATCCCATACAGGTAGGCTTTCAGCATCAGCTAAAGCAATAAAATCATCCCACAAATTATGATTAAAACCTAAATTATGTGCCGTTGCAACAGTAATATAATCAGTGATCCTCGTCTCTTTTAACATATCAATACCTGCAACCAAGCCCCAAGTACAAGGACCAATTAACTCTGCTCCATTTAAACCATGATTGTAAAGTCTTTGATATATTTCATTGATTTGACTGATACTCCAAGTACTATTAGTAGCCCTTCCATCTTCATTAAAAGGATTGATCCATTTACAATTTGGATAGGTATTTGAAAATTCTATTACTCTATTTACCAATTCATCAGTTGCTGCTTGAACACCTTTTACACCAGCATCTTCACCTTCGGTTGCACCATTACCATTTAGCCTATTATTAGCAACTCTATGACCTCCACCTCCTTGTGCTGGATTTGCAAAAATAACAAAGCCTTGCGCCAAAGCTTGTATATAAAAATAATCAAACATTTGTTTGTTCGGGTTCAAATCTACGCCATTAACATCTCTACCGAAAAGAGGTATACGAACACCATTCACTCCCATATTTTTAAACCCTAACAACAAATTATCAACCTGTGTTTGAGTAGTCACTTTATTGGTAATAAATGCTTGCTTTGTATCACCTAAAACATAATCCATGTCGTTCACATACTTTTGTGCAAAGCCCGTAAAATGAACACAACAAACAAGTAAAACAATCCATGTGCTTTTGAAATTACTAGTGTATTTTTCTATCCTCATATTTCCTATTTATTTTTGGCTTATAGCCTCTAAAATTCTTTAAAATATTTTTACTTTTTGAAGAGAATGGTATTGATCATTTACAGCTTTCAAACAACATTCTCATCACTTCTATTTATAAAGTAAACGCAACGAAAACTTTATACTTACAAAGTAAAGATAATTCGCACTTATAAAATTCTCAATTAAGGTGTCAATTTGTTGCTTACAATTACATAACCGTTGATAAAGCTTAAGCTATCCAAGATCAAACAGATATTACTCATATCTTAGACTCTGTTAATTTTTATCAGAAAACAATTCAAAAAACGACAATTAAAATCAAAATAGAGCCCAAAAAAAACACCTACTTCAATTAGAAAAAACATTGAATTTCATCAAAAAAAAGAGGTTTATTTTCACAAAATAATTGTAAAAACAAACCTCAAAAAGAATACGCTAATTTCTGTTTTAAATTACAAAAACCAACTATTTATTGAATAATAATTTTTCCTGTATAAGCTCCTAAACTCGTTGCTATTTTAACTACATACATTCCGCTTGGTAACGTACTCACATTTATTTCAGAACGCAACTCATGTACTTTCTTTACTTGTTTACCCGCACTTGTATAAATGCTTAATTCTACGGCATTCTTTTTTAAATCTTCAGAATAATTCAAATTCAAAACACCATTGGTAATTACAGTAGGAAAAATTTTAATTTTAGAAGTAATTGAATTGATATCTACAGACAGTTCCCCTTGTTTATATACTTCTTGCGTATACGCTACAGGAGAGGCATGATCGCGATACATAATTCCTGAACTACTTAAGGTTACAGGGTTACGAACTGACATCAATGAATAAACCGGTTTATCTGGTTGCCATGTAAAGACTGCGTAGCGCTCAATAAAACTTGTATTGTCCAACATATTCATATAAGATTCTAAGCCAACACCTGCCGCTTCATTTGAAGCAGGTTGATCTGTCCAAGTTGCTCCGTAATTAAATTCTTTAATCCATATAGGACGTTTCCATTTATCGTGAATTGCCTTTAACCAATTATAAAAATTTTGTGCAGAAGTTTTCTTGTAATAATGCACCACTATATAATCTACACGATAGCCTTTTGCTTCGGCTTTGGTCATAAACTCATCGCGCCATACTCCACCTTTTGCATTGTCTTTATTGGCAGGTGAGCCCAATCGCAAACCAGAAGCCAACATGTCTTCATATTTTTCAATCGCTTTGTCAACTGTCATATTTGCTTGCTCAGAACCATCCGGTTCATTAAAAGCCATATAATGAGCAATATCCATTCTTTTCCCTAAATTTATTGCATTGGCTACGGAACCACCTCCCCATTGGTTGGGAACAAATTTAGCGTTTTGAACATCTAGTCCAGAAATACTCCAGTTATAATGCCATGAATTGTCAAACTCTTGAATTACATCTGTACCTTTTCCTGCCATTCCTTTTTTATGCACATCAAACCAAGGAGAAACACGTATAAAAGAGGCTTTCTTTTGTAAATCTTGCGTTAAATTGATTCTTAAATTTTCTTCTGAAGCTATATAAACTTTGCTTGCTCCGGTTCCGGTTACATTTTCTGCAAAAGTGACCATATACCCTTTATCCAAGGTAAAGGAAACAGCCCAATCATCGTATTCTCCCAAAGTACCATTGTAATAACCACAATATATTTCATGTTCTTCACCTGTAAACTCATAGCCTGAATAAATTTTTAAAACTGGATCATTGACCAAAGATGCTTCAAAAATTGCTTGTGCTTCTTGTAATTCTGTCAAAGAAGCATCAATTGCAGTCGATTCTGAATCACAATCGGCTAGTATTGCATTTGCATCATCTACGATCGTTTGAAAAGCATTAACAGCATCTTGTGGATACTGGTTGTATTTATCTCCTATGGCAGCTGAACCAAGTACCGTTTCCGCCGCAGTTGTATTACTTGCTAAAAGCAAACGATTGGCTGCGCCACTTAGTAATGAAATATTGTCGAAATAAAACTGTCCACTATTTCCATACATATAAATTAAACGAATATTAATTTTTGCAATATCTTCAGCGGCTTCTAAAAAAGGCGTATCCGAAACTCCATTCACCTCCATTAACGACCCGTTGTTATAAAACTGAACCGTGTTCGTGTCAAAATTCACTTTGGTTTCAAGCGTATACACCGTGTTTTTCAAAAAATTCTCAAAAGGAGTTCCTTGAATAAAACCACCAGGATTTCCATTTTCCATGGTTGTGGAGTATTTAATAGAAGGCGTTGCTTTTCCTACCACAGTACTTGCTAAATACTTCCCTGTTGAAGAAATTAAATCTATTTGACAGTTTACCGTATTTCGTGTAGCAGTAACATCAAAAGAAAAAGAAGAATTATCGGAAGTCGGACTAAACGTACGGAACGCCGATGGCATGGTTGTATTGTGATTAAACTTTAGTCTACCCCCTTCCACAGTAACCCTTCCAGAAGTATTATATTCTGTCCAGCCGATAGATTGAATTGTTCCTTCTTCAAAAGTATCATCCACCGCCTTACCGCAAGAGCTGGATTGCGCAAAGCTATTAATCGCAAAAAACAGTGCGAGTATGTACGTGTAATTTAGTTTCATTCGTTTTGGTTTTAATTTAATCTTTAGAGAGCTATAAAAGAACTCTATTTGGTTCTTAGACAAAGTAAAGATTTTTGAAGGTTTTAAAATTCTCAATTAAGGTGTCAATTTGTTGCTTAAAAACTATAGCAAGTCTTATAGCCACAAACAAATACAGCGTTTATAAGTATCTTATAAACGCTGCAAATAGGTAATTAAGTTCTTTATCTTAAAACGCTATAATTATTATTGAATAATAATTTTTTGTGTAAAATAGCCTAAATCAGATGTTATTCTAACAATATAAACGCCACGTGACAACGAACTTACATTTACAACACCACTGATATCGCTCACTTTTTTTACTAGCTGCCCTGTGGTGCTAAAAATCGCTAATTCTAAACGACCGTTTTCAACTCTATCCAAATTCTTTATTGTAAAAACCCCTTCTGTAACGACTGTAGGAGAAATTACGAATCCTGATGCTACTGAATTAATAGCTACCGACAATTCGCCTTGTTCATATGTTTCTTGTATATATGAAGGAGCTGGAGATTCAAAATCTCGATAAAACTGCCCAGTAATATTCAGTTCTCCATTGGTCATACCACCTATACCAGAAGCGGCTCCAAAGAAATAATACCAATTGTAACGCTCAATAAAATCAGCTCCTTCAAGAACTTCTGTCAAGCCTTTTATATTTGAATATCCTTGTTCCACAGTAAGATTTGCAGATCCCATATTTGGATTTCCATAATTGTATTCCGTCACCCAAATCGGAAGGTTATATCGATCATGAAGACCTTTAAAACGCTCTAAGAAAGTAGACTTTGAACGACGAACATAATCATGTGCAGGAATAAAATCTACACGATAGCCACGTGCAACACATGAATCCATAAATTCTTTAATCCAAGAATCTTCATTAAAAGAATCATTTGTTGAACTGTATTGTACATTCTCAACCCCTGGAGCTCCTAATCTAAGTCCGGAAGCCAATAATTTAGGATAAGCCTCCAAAGCTTGTTCAACCGTCAAATTCGATTGTCCTGAATTGTCGGGTTCATTAAATGCCATCAAATGATTGAATGACATATTCTGTCCAACGGCTTCCATCTTTGCTAATGAGGTCCAGTTATCAGACTTACTCCATGCCATTGGAACAAATTTCGATTCTGAACTCTCATTAGTCGCTGCCAAGCCCCAGTTATAATACCATGAAGTATTATAATTATCCGAGGTCGTCCATTTTACATCACCTAAACTTCCTTTTTTACCTACAGTAAACCAAGGACTCACACGTATAAATGAAATAGTCTCTTGCAAAGCAGCAGGCAAGTTAATTTCTAAATCTGCATCCTGAGCAATATATATTTTACTTACCCCTAAGCCATTTATATCTTGAGCAAAAGTAGCCATATATCCTTTTTCTAATTTAAAGGAAACAGCCCAATCTTCAAACGTTCCTAAACCTCCATTATAATAACCACAGTATACTTCATGCTCACTTCCTGAAAAATCATAACCAGAATACAATTTCAAAACAGGATCATTTACCTTGGTTGTTCCAAAGGTAGTTTCCGCTGTTTGCAAATCTGAAACTGCAGTATCTATCGCTGCAGAAGCAGATTCACAATTTGCAAGTACCGCATTGGCATTATCTATTTCCGATTGAAAAGCATCTACAGCAGTTTGTGGATACTGGTTGTATTTATCTCCTACTATAGCAGCGTTAATTGCCTTTTGGGAAAATTCAATAGCATTAGACAATGATATTCTACTCTCATTAGCTTCGACAACCGTTAAATTATCAAGAAAAGCCGTTCCTGAGTTGCTATACATATACAGTAGTTTTGCATCAACTTTTGCAAAATTAGTCGTTGTTTCCAAAAACGGAATATTCTCTAATGTTAACAAGCCATCATTATAAAAATCTACCGTCTGATTATCAAAATCAACATACATAGACAGAGAATAATTCTTATTCTTAGCAAACTTTGACGTTCCTATAACACCCGCAACATAAGTTCCAGGTATTGTATTTACCATAGCAGTTGCATATTTTATATCTGTAGTCCCCTTTCCTAAAGCAATACTAGCAATATATTTTCCTTCAGAAGATACTAAGTCCATCTGAAAATTCATCGTAGTTCGACTTCCTTGAACATCGAAAGAAAAAGAACAATTATTAGAAACGGCCGCAAAAGTTCGATAGGCCGAAGGAGTATTTTGAACAAGATTAAACTTCAAATAATCATTTACAACGGTGACACTCCCCGAAGTACTATATTCTGTCCAGCCTTCTGGCAAAGCACCTGCTGCGGAAAAAGTATCATCAACTACATTACCACAAGAGCTGGATTGGGCAAAGCTATTAATCGCAAAAAATAATGCGATTATATACGTGTAATTTAATTTCATTCGTTTTGGTTTTAGGTTAATTATTGATCTTTTATTATTTTAATTTTTATGTTTTTTTTATTGAATTACAAAATTGACAGTTTCAGAAATTGAATTGTCTACTAACTTCAATAGATAACTCCCACTTTTCAAATCATTGGTTTCTATATGCAATGCATTTTTAGTGTGCTTAGGAGAGAAAGCCGTATTCAAAACTACCTGCCCTAATTGATTAATTACCTGCACTTTTAAATTTCCATTATAAACATGAGCCTCTAATTGAAAATTAAGAGCGTCTCCTTTTTTTACAGGATTTGGAAAGGCAATCAATTGATTTGCTTCTTTGTCAATATTCCCTACACTCAAATTCTCTTCTGCTTTCAGTCTTGCTGATATAAAATTGACCATTTCAATCAATACATCTTCATAGGCAGGTTTTCCCGAGTTGAAAAAGGCGTGTACTTCACCAGGATAAATAACAGCTTCTGCGACTCCTCCATTAGCATTAATCTTATCAGCAAACAAAGTACTTTGAGTATATGATATCGTAGTATCTGCATCACCATGCATCATAATGGTTGCGGGAGGCGTATCGCTTAATTGAAAAAAAGCGGAATTTGCAGTTTCACTAGGCACATTTTGTTTGTACCAATTTCCTACACCAAAATCGCCGGCATCATTTACAAAATCATAAATTCCATTAAAGCCTATAAATCCGATAACACCTTCGTATTTCTGTGCTGTTAATGCCGCTAAGGGCGTTCCAGCAGACCCTCCACTAAAAAACACTTTCGTCATATCAAAATTGTATGTTTCAGCATTGTCTAGCGCCCATTGGTAAGCCGTCGCTAAATCTTCCATCGCTAAAGAAAAAGTTCCGCTAGAACCTGAGCATCTATAAGCAACCCCTAAAGTTGCTATCCCTAAGTTTTCTGCCAAATATTCACCATGAGGAGAAAAAGCCCCAGCAGAAGCAGCGGCAGAACCACCAGACCAACCCCCACCATGTATCCAAAAATGAACTGGCATTTTATGAGCTCTATTACTAGGTAAATTCATTTTTAAACCTAATGTATGTCCTGCCTGCGGAAAATCTACCGTGGCAATAGCTGTCAGCACTATATTTTCTGATGCACCAAAATCTTCATCTGTTTCTACTATAAAATTATATGTAGCTCCATTGGCCAAACCAACTGCAACACCTTCTGTAGATTTTAATCCTGCTTGTATTTGAACAGACACCAATCCATTAGCTGGCCAATTTTCAGTAGGCGTAAATGTAAGCGTGTTGGAAGGAGATAAAACCCAATTTCCAGCAGCTTCCTCTTCGCTTTTATCAATGTGAATTTTCGGAAAAACAGAACTTGCATCTATAGGCTGATCACATGTAATGGTAATATTTGAATTTACAGGTAAACCTGTACGTTTTGCTGGTAAAACATTCGTCACAGAAAATTCTGCAGTCACAAGCTCTGCATATTCTGTAGCTAATCTGTCAAACTCATTTTGAAACGCTGTTGCATCAAGTGTTCCGTCATACATGATTACTTCAACAACTTCAGTATGTCCATAGGTAGCAGCAATATCTTTTTCTTCTAAAAGATTTAAGTTCAACTCCTCTGAATTTGGAACCATTGTATTGTTAAACTTCCCTGTTGTTATTAGGGGAGAGCTACTATCAAAATAGCTATAGTTCCCTGCGGAATCCATCGTAAATCCTAAAAAGAAAAATCCGTCACCTTCTATTTTACTCATGGCAGTACGGACAAAATTGGGTCTTGCATAGTCAAAAGAAATAGTTCCGTCTGAACTTTTTACGAATCTAATTCCCTTACAGGTTGCAAAGGATCCGGTAATATCATAATTCCCAATTAATGATGCTGGTTTCCCGTCAGGGTTTGCTTTTCCTACATAAAAAATACTATAATTATTATCTGAAATATGAGCACTTGACCCTTCCAACTCAAGGAAAGACCCATCCTTATTGAAAAGAACCGTCGTTTTCCCAGGATATGTTTCTTGTGATTCTTCCGCACCAAGATTCGTATTACTTTGAGTAGCGTTGCCATAACCATCAATTTGGTTTTCCCATAGCGTCACAGAACCTAAATTGTCGGCCACTATACCTTTCGCATTTTCTAAGGATACTACTTTGGTTTGACTTTTCACAGTGGTAATAGAGACAATAAATAAGCAGATCAGCAATGTAAGGGTTCTCATAATTTTTACTTTTTTTTGAATGTATTCTTAAATAAAATATTCTTTTCAGATTAGTCAATTATAAACTGAATGGTATCAGTCATGTTGCTTGATGTTACTCTAAGCATATAATACCCGTCGTTTAAAGAACTGGTATCTAAACTAAATAGCTTCGGTTTTTCAAGCGATTTTATAGACGCTTCCAATACTACTTGCCCCAATTGATTGATTATTTGACATTGGATTACTTCAGAATTAAAATTAGACTGTAGGCTAATATTTAGTGCAGTTCCCTTTTTCAAAGGATTCGGATAAACTCGAATTTCTGTTTCTTTTTTATGAGTTTCATTTATACTTAAATTAGCCTCTTCAAGTCTTTCCGTTATAAATTTTGCCATTTCATAAAAAACATCTTCATGTGCTGGCTTTCCTCTACTAAAAAAAGAATGTACTTCACCTGGATAAATAATCGTTTTGGCGTTTCCTCCTTTAGCAATTATAGCATCAGAAAAACGGGTACTTTGTGTATGCGATATGGTAGTATCTCCATCACCATGCATTAAAATAGTTGCTGGTGGCTGCTCACTTAACTGAAATACTGCTGAATTCTCTGTTTCACTTGGGATATCTTGTTTGTACCAATTTCCTGCCCCATAATCTCCGGTATCATTTACAAAATCATAAATTCCATTAAAACCTATAAAACCAAGAATATTGGGTAATCTTTGAGAAGCCAAGGCTGCTAATGGAGTACCTGCAGACCCTCCGCTAAAAAACACTTTCGTCATGTCCAAATTATACGTCTCCGCATTGTCTATTGCCCATTGATAGGCTCTATTTAAATCTTCCAATGCATAGGAAAAAGTTCCACCTGAGCTTACACATCTGTAAGAAATAGACAAAGTGACCATACCTAAACTCTTTGCTAAATAATCTTTATGCAAAGAATAATCTGCGCTAGAGGTTTCAAATGTTCCACCAATCCAACCACCACCATGAACAAAAATATGTACAGGAAATTTTGCAGTTGTATTTTCATTGATAACTGGTGTGGTAATCTTTATAGGTAATTTATGACCTATGATCGACTCACCTGTTCTAGCAACATAATCTAGGCTCGCTATTGGCTCTTCTAACTGATAGCTTTCAAAAGCGTAGGTTTCCGCTGCATCAACTATAAAATTATAGGTGTCACGTTGCGCTAATCCAATAATTGCATTTTCAGTAGAACGAAGGCCTTCTTGAATTTTTAAAGTAACCAATGCCATGGCTGGCCAATTTTCGGTTGGTGTAAACGTCAATACATTTGCCGGTGAAAGCACCCAATTTCCAGAAGCTTCCGTTTCACTTTTATTTATAAAAACTTTAGGGTAATCTGAAGTTTCATCTATAGATTGATCAAAAGTTACTACGATTGAGGCGTCCGCAGCTATGCCTTCACGAAAATCATCATCTATAGGCAAAACTTTTGTTACGGAAAATTCAGAAGTAACAAGTTCCGGATATGCATTCGTTAATCTGGAATATTCATTTTCAAATTCAGTAATAGACAAAGTATCATCAAACATCGACATTTCCACAACTTCCGTATGGTTGTAGGTATGTGAACCATCTCTTTCTTCAAAAAGGTTGAATTTTAAATCTTCATTTTGACTAGGAACCATGGTGTTGCTAATTTTTCCTGTTTTTATATCAGGAGAAGTATTGTCAAAATATTTATAGTTTCCTGAGGCATCCATGGTGAATCCGAAAAAGAAATAGCCATCTCCAGGAATAGTATTTAAAATAACACGAACATAATTTGGCTTTGCATAATCAAAAGCAATGCGATTATCTGCTAGTTTTAAAAACCGAATTCCTGAACAATTATTAAAGTTCCCAGGAACATCATAGTTTCCTATAAGAGATGCGGGTTTCCCGACAGGATTGGCAATTCCGACATAAAAAAGACTATAGCTATTGTCGGAAATAGTCGTATTTGAACCTTCTAATTCTAGAAATGAACCTTCTCTGCTAAAACCAATATTTACTTTTCCGGGATAGGTCTCTAATAATTTCTCTCCTCCCAAAGTTGGGTTTGTTTGCGTAGCATTGCCAAAACCATCAATTTGATTTTCCCAAAGCGTTACAACTCCATTTTCTTCCACAATACCTATATTATTTTCAAATGAAAATATTTTTGTTTGTCCAAACACAGCTGAACTAACAAGAAGAACGGAAAAGATAAAAAGTGCTAATTTATTCATATTATTTGTTGCCTCTTTTTTTAAGTACAATAGCTCTTGTTGTTAAAGGAAATTCCGCATGCTCAGTTCTTGCTGTTTTTAACAGTTCTAACATTTCTTCTAATTTTTCTGATTCTTGCAAAGCCAAATTTTTGGTTTCGCTTAAATCTGATGAAAGATTGTATAGCTCAGGTTTCCCTTCCAATTTCCAAACCAATTTCCAATCGTTTTTACGAATAGCCTGGATAGGCCCTTGTTTTTCGTTAAACTCCCAATATAAATAATCGTGTGTTTTTTGTTGTTTCTGATTTCCAAATAGCTCTGGCACCAAAGAAATTCCATTTAAATTTTTATTAGTTGGTGTAATCCCCACAAGTTCACAAGCCGTAGGTAAAAAGTCCCAAAAAGCAGAAATGTGATCACTTTTAGATCCAGGAGCAATTTTACCAGGATACTTCACAATAAATGGAATACGAATTCCTCCTTCATACAAATCTCTTTTCCCACCTCTTAACGCTCCGTTACTATTAAAAAAACGATCCTTTTTTTCATATTCAGGCCCATTATCACTTGTAAAAACAATAAGGGTATTATCCTCAATTCCTAATTCTTTTAATTTGCTGAATAACTTCCCTAAATCTTTATCCATGCGAGAAATCATTCCTGCATAGGTCGTATTTCCTTCTGCATCATTTTTATAATGCCCTTTCGTATTCATTTTACGCTTGGGCCATCCTAAGTTTAAGTAAGGTTCTTTAGATTCTTTCGGAACGGTTAATTCTAAATGGGGAATAGTTAAGGCGACATATAGAAAAAACGGATTGTCTTTTTCTCTTTCTACATAACTCAAAGCTTCATTTACAAAAACATCATGCGTATATTTCCCTTGCTTTAGCGCAAAATTGTTGTCTTTTAAAATAAACGGATCGTTATTGTGGTATAAGGTATCCCAGTAATAATGATGTGCATGGCGGTGTTCTTTGTATCCTAAAAAATAATCAAAACCGTGTTCTGATGGCATATTCTCATTATCTACACCTTCTGAAAGTCCCCATTTACCGATAACAGCTGTTTTGTATCCAACTTTTTTAAGTTCTGTAGCCACTGTTATTTCATTGCGTTTTAGATTTACAGGTTTACCACTTTCTGTCCAAACTGGATTTCCTCTAACACTGGCATGCCCTTGATCGTAACCTGTTAACAAACTTGCACGCGACGGCATACAAACCGTTGATCCTGCATAGTGGTTGGTAAACACCATTCCTTCAGCAGCCAATTTGTCTAAGTTTGGTGTTTTGGTTTTCGTTTGCCCATAGGCTCCCAAATCGGCATAGCCTAAATCATCGGCCATGATAAAAATAATACTGGGCTTTTTTTCTTTCTTTTGAATTCTCGTCGTTTTACAACTGTATAGAATTACTGAAAAAATGAGCAGTAAACTTAAATTTTTAGTGGTCATAGAATTATTTTTATTGTTTTAATTGTTTAAAAAGCTGAATCATTTCTTCCAACTTTTCAGGGGTTTCTTTTGCTAAGTTGTGTTGCTGCCCTTTATCTTTTTTAAGATTATACAACTTATAATCAGGAGTGTTACCTGTTTCCGTACCCACTTTTTTATTCATAGCGTTTCCTTTGTAAGGAGGAATCATCATCCAATCTCCACTACGTAAAGCGGTGTTCGATTTTGCTTCAATAATTAAATGATCTCTGCCTTTTTTATCTTGTCCTAACAAAGTGCTTAACAAATCTTTACTATCCGTTGTAGCTTCTTCTATACCTACTAAATTTCCTAAAGAGGCCAATAAATCCATTTGACAAACAATAGCATCAGATACACTAGGTTTGATATGATTCTTCCAATAAGTAATAAAAGGAACACGTGTACCGGCTTCAAACAAACTGTATTTACCTCCGCGTAAACCTCCTTTAGGATCGTGTTTTCCTAATTTTTCTACAGCATCATCATAATAACCATCATTTAAAACAGGACCGTTATCGCTAGAAAAAACAATCAATGTGTTTTCTAAAATTCCTTCTTCTTTTAAAGTTTTCATGAATTCACCAATACACCAGTCGGCTTCTAAAATAACATCACCTCTTGGCCCCATTCCAGATGTTCCTACAAAGCGTGGATGAGGAGTTCTAGGTACGTGTGGTTGTTGCATTGCGTAGTACAAAAAGAAAGGATTTTTTTTGTGATTCTTAACATAGGTTTGTGCTTTAGTTAAGAAGTGATCTGCCATGTCGGTATCTGTCCATTTAGCAGCTTCACCACCTTTCATGTATCCAATACGCGGAATTCCGTTAACAATACTATTGTTGTGTCCGTGATGCCATTTCATGAGTAACATCTCCGGATTTGATTTTGCAGTAGGTTGCCCTTTAAAATTCTTTTTATAGTTTACTTCTATAGGATCTTTTTTATCTAGATTTACCACGTTTCCGTTTTCAATGTAAACGGTAGGCACCCTATCTTGAGTTGCAGCTAAAATATATGCTTCATCAAAACCAACTTCGTTAGGACCTGGTTTTATGGTTTCGTTCCAATTGACAAATCCAGCTCCCAAACCTAAGTGCCATTTTCCAATAATAGCGGTTTGGTAGCCTGCTTTAGAAAGTAATTTTGGTAAGGTTTGTTGTTTGATGTCTATTAATAAAGGTGCATCTCCTGGCAATATTTTAGCGTTTTTATTTTTCCAAGGATACATTCCTGTTAGCATTGCATAGCGACTAGGTGTACAGGTAGCAGAAGATGCATATCCGTTGGTAAATTTGACACCTCCATTTGCCAAAGCATCTATGTTGGGAGTTTGCAATTCTGTAGCTCCATAACAGCTTACATCCCCATATCCTAAATCATCCAAGTAGATGACAATGATATTGGGTGCCGTATCTGCAACTTTATTCGTTTTTTTTATTGTTTTTGAATTCGTTGTACAGCTAGAAACGACCAGTATCAACAAGATCAAGAATCTCCAAGTATTTAATTTTATCTTCATTTTTAAATTTTTTAACCTCTAAACATATTGCTTTAGCATTAATAGCGTTCTTAGTATTTATTTTATATTGCAATAAAACATTCCGTTTTGACGCATTGTACGTCCACCAAATATTTGATAGTTCACGCTGTAGCTATATATTCCTTTTTTATCAATACTCGGACTCCATCCATTTTCAATAGCATTTGAAGTAAATACTTTTTGCCCGTGAATATTGTAGATGTTTAACTCATATTCTGTAATTCCGTTTATCATATTTAATGGTTGGAACACTTTTCCTTGATTGTTAGCTATTCCTGGAAACAATAATTCCAAAGCGTTTTTTGAAAAATCGTCAACTGCTAAATGAGCATCATCTCCAACAAATCCTTTTTTAGTATCTGTAAACGTAAATCGAACACTGCCATCTTCTGTAAAGCTATTAATCATGGCAGGCTCTTGGCTAGCATTAATTTGCAATCGAGGATAAGCTGTTTTATCTAAGGCCGTGTCTAAATAAAAAGTACTGTTGACACTTTCTGTCAAGCGCCATTTTGTTTGACCACCTGTTGAGGCCGAACCAATCATTTGCGGCGTTGTATTTCTTTGGGTTCTAATTCTAGGTTTAGCGACACTACCAATACAATTAATGTAATAATAACCTGCTGTCGTAGATTCTTTTACTGTCCATTCTACTTGATAGCCTGTAGTTGTTCTTGAAGTTGCAATTGCCTTGCTCCCATCTGCCCCCAATCGCACATTTCTTTCAGGAGAATCGATATAATAGCGTGCATTTGGATCTGGAAAAGGCACTTCGGAACGTTCAACAACAATGTTATAGCTAATTATCGCTCCATTTCCATTAGTATTAATATGTGCTAGTTGATAGACTCCACTAGCACTTTCTGGAATATCGCCAGAAACTGTAATTTGTCTATTTGTTGCAGAAAAATCATTAGGTCCTTTCCATGTCCACCCTCCGGTAGAAGAACTATTAGGTCCAAGTACCAATTTGCTTCCTTCACTAACCTGTACCGTTGTATTTGTTTTCCAACTACCTCCATCTATTTGATAATATGGCGTAATAACAATTGGAGTTTCGTTTTGCAAGGCCACGGTAACTGTAAGATGATTTACATTTCCTTCAGGACTTGTATAAGAAGCGACATATCGACCTGAATTGTTTGAATTAAAATTAGTGATCGAAATTTCTCTTGTAGTTGCGGTAAATCCATTGGGACCATTCCATCTCCATGTACCTTTACTTGGTAAAGGAGCTAGTTGAATTGTATTTCCTTGCGCAACAAGTGCCGCCGAGTTTTCAATCCAATCTCCATTATTTATTTTATAATTCGGAGTCAAAGATGGCATTTCCTTTAAATAGATATCCATCATAACTCTTCCTGTATTGTTTATAGATCCGTTGCTTAAGTTGATCGTATTCCAAATATTGTACATCACCAAACCGTCTACCTTAGCTGCAATAGCAACTTCTATACGAGTACCTCTATTGTTAGATTCTCCAATATTATGATTTACCTCAGAATCCCAAACAGGTAAATTTGCCGCTTTGGCTACCGCTATAAAATCATCCCAATCTTCATGATTGTATCCAAGATTATGCGTAGCGGCAACTGTAATATTATCTTTCATAGTTGTTTCATTCATTACCTGAATACTTGCAGGAATTCCCCAAGCACAAGACCCTATCAATTCAGCACCATTTACATTTGTTTTTAAATAACCATAAATAGTATTGATTTGTTCTTTACTCCATGCTTGTCCAGGCCTTCCATCTTCATTAAAAGGATTGATCCATTTGCAAGGATATTCTGAAGCAAAGCTTTCAATTCTATTTATTAAGGTGGCCGTTTTGTTGTTGTCATCTTTTACAGGACAAAGCTCACCGTTTAACATTCCGCAAGCTACTCTGTGTCCTCCACTCGATTGAGCCGGGTTGGCAAAAATAGGAAACCCCTCTGCTACAGCTAGTTTATAAAAATAATCAAACATCGGTTTGTTTGGGGTGTGTCCATCAGCAAAAATAGGAATACGAATACCGTTTACTCCCAAGTTTTTCATCCCCTCTAATAAATATTTTGCTTGTGTCTCTGTCGTAATTTTATTTTGAATAAATGCTTGTTTTGCATCCCCAATAACATAATCCATGTCGTTGGTATAAATAGTCGTTTGCGCAGATATAAAAGCTGAAATTAATAAGGTAAAAAGGACTGCTATATTTTTTTTCATTGTAAACTTTGATTTTATTATTTGTATTGGGTACTTCGAAATATTTATTAAAAACAAAAGACAGCTGCTACTTTCAAATCACATAGCTTTTTATACGGACCGCCATTTTTGCTTAAACCCTATCCTTCCCAAAGGCCGATAGAAATGTTAAACACAAAAATAAGCGCTAGCCCTGTTACAAACTTCTCAATTAAGGGGTTGTAATGTTACTTATCTACTTTAAAACCCTTTAAAAACGGTAAAAACCATCTCATTTAGATTTCTAAAAAAGCACGCAGCCCTACTTTCAAGAAAGTCGTTTTTAAATGAAGATGTAAACTTCAAAAACATCTTTAAAATCATTCACCTAAAAAAACAACACACATTAAATAAGAATAGAAACTTACATAATCATTAAGCTTTTGTTATTTTTGCAACATATGTAGGTCATTTTTGATATACACTAAAAATGCTAAGGAGATATATTTGAACATCATTAGAATCAAAATAAATCAACTAAAAAATGAGGATCAAAAATTTAGCATTACTTTTTATTCTTTGCTGCCTGTTTTCAGGATATGCAAACAAGAACAATCCTAAAACAAACAACGTTGAAAGACTTAGCTTTGATGCAAATTGGAAATTTATACAACAAGACATTCCAGGAGCAGAACAGGTTAATTTTGATGACGCTACTTGGAGAACTTTAAACTTACCTCACGACTGGAGTATTGAAGGTGAGTATCATGAAAGCAACCCAATGGGTGCACAATGTGGTTATTTACCTGCTGGTTTCGGTTGGTATAGAAAAACCATTACAGTTCCTGAAAATTGGAAAGGAAAACAGATAGAAATTGCTTTTGACGGTGTATTTATGAATAGCACTGTTTGGGCAAATGGAAAAGAATTAGGCACCAGACCTTACGGGTGGATTTCTTTTGCTTACGATATTAGCGAAGCTGTTTCAACCTCAAAAACGATAACCTTTGCAGTTCGTGTAGATAATGACAAACAACCTTCAGCACGTTGGTATACGGGTAGTGGAATTTACGCACATACCTGGATCGACATCAAAAACAATACGCAAATCAACAGAAATGGTATTTTTATTAAAACGGAAGGCAATCAAGTTTTTGTAGAAACCGAAGTATCGAATACAAATGATGATTGTAAAAAAATAAATCTTGTCACTTCTATAATTGATAAAAATGGAGTGGTAGTAGCCACTGCCGTAGACAAAATTAAACTAGAAAAGGAAGCCCTTGTAAAATCAGGTTTAGAAATTCAAAATCCAAAACTTTGGTCAGTAGAAACACCGTATTTGTATACGTTAAAAACTGAATTGTTATCTGGTAAAAAGGTGGTAGATATTGTAGAAACCAAATTTGGTGTTCGTGATATTGTTTGGAAAGCAGAAACAGGTATGTGGATTAACGGTAAAAACGTAAAACTACAAGGAGTTTGTAACCATCAAGATGCAGGAGCTTTAGGAGCTGCAGTACCTTACAAAATTTTAAAGTTTAGAATTCAACAATTAAAAGACATGGGTGTGAATGCTATAAGAACAGCTCACAACCCACAAACACCTGAGTTTTATGATATCTGTGATAAACTAGGAATGCTAGTGATGGATGAAATTTTTGATGGATGGATGAAAAAAGCCAAAAACGATTATGGAGCTCATCATTTTGATAAATGGTGGAAACAAGACTTAACCGATTGGATCAAAAGAGACAGAAATCACCCATCTATCGTGATTTACAGTGTTGGTAACGAAACTCGTGGTCCTATTGCTAAAGACTTAGTAGCGGAATGCAATCTTTTGGACCCTACTCGTCCTGTAACTTCCGGGCATTCAGGTTCAGACCAAATGAATGTTTTAGGTGTAAATGGTGGTAGTGAAAAGAAAGGGTTTTTAGAAAATTTAGAAAAGCATCAAAAAGGAAAAGTTTTTATTGGAACAGAAAACACACATACTTGGCAAGTAAGAGGTTATTACAGAACCAAAACTTGGTTTAGAGACGGCTTTCCTAACAAAAACCAAAGACCTTATTTTATTGCAGATTTAACAGAAAAGGAAGTTTTCACACACGATTGGACCGAACAGAGCAAAAAAAAGAACAGAAAACAAATATTTAATTCAAGTTACGACAATGCAACTGTCCGTGTTTCTTCACGTTTAAACATCGAGCAACTAAGAGATGTTCCAGCCTATGCAGGTTCTTTCCGTTGGACGGGTCACGATTATATTGGCGAAGCAGGATATGTACATGGAGGTTGGCCTTTTAGAGCTTTTATGGGAGGGGCTATTGATTTAGCAAATTTTGAAAAAGACTTGTACTATTTATACCAAAGTCAGTGGACTAGCAAACCAATGGTGCATGTTTTACCGCATTGGACCCATCCAAAAGTAGCTTTAGGAACAGATATTCCAGTTTGGGTATATTCTAATTGCGATGAAGTAGAATTATTTTTTGATGAAACCTCTTTAGGGAAACAAAAACCAGGAACCGCTTGGGAAGAAATGCAATGTCAGTGGTTGGTAAAATGGAAACCCGGAACCTTAAAAGCTGTTGGCTATAAAAACGGAAAAGTGGCTTCAGAAGAAATTGTAAAAACAGCAAACCAACCTTCTAAAATTGCATTGTCTGTAGATGGAGCTTCTTTAGCTACTGTAGAAGACGATCTAGTTCAAGTACGAGTAACCACTACAGATGCTAACGGAACCTTTTATCCTTATGGAGAAAACAGAACCTTTTTTAATGTATTTGGAGCCGGTAGGATTAAAGCTTTAGATAACGGAAGCCCTGTAGATGTAGAACAACATGTAGGCCCCAATCATAGAAAAGCCTTTTATGGATTAACCCGTGCTTATATTACAAGCACCAATGCAACAGACAACATCAACTTATTAGCTAGCAGTATTTTAGGTGAAAAGAAATTAATCACTTCCAACCTAGTAAGTATAGATAGCAAAATCATCAATTTAAGAGGCACTAAAATCAATCCTAATATTGAAATCTATTATACAATAAATGGAGCAACCCCAACAAAAAAAGCTACTCTTTACAAAGGAAGTTTTGCTATTGAACCAGAAACTACAGTAAAAGCTCTGCTCGTAGTTGATGGAAAGTCAACACAAATTCTAGAGGAAAAATTTGGAAAAAATGAAGGATTTACCTGGAATAAAACCATAGCTAACGATGTAGAAATAGGAGAACAAGCTGAAGAAGCTACACTAAAAAAAGCTCATATTTCTTCAAAAGGAAAAAACTATAAAGGAAAAGGCTTTGTGAGTATGGCTAAAAAAGGAGCAACTATTTCTTGGTACCAAGAAAATGATGGCGGTGCAGGTTCTGCAGATTTATACATTCGTTACAGCTCAAAAACAGACAACACTTCAGGAACAGCGATCAAAGTTATTGTCAATGGAAAGCCCGTACAAAACAAGCTCTTTTTACCAAACACAAAACACAAAGGAAATGATTGGAACAAAGTAAAAACTTCCATTCAAATTGATAGGGGAGCAAATACTATACAACTCGAATCAGTCAATAATCATGAAATTTTAGTAGATGAAATCAGCATCCAATAAGACTTTCAATTTAATCTAAAACTTTTCTCAAAAGACTTACTACTTGCATACTGTATATTCGGGAGCCCAGTGTTTTTAAGGTTTTCTGAAAAATTATGAAAACTTTAGCAACATTTTAACCCCTTAATTGAGAAAACCAAAACCCCAAAAGCTACTAGATTTGTAGGTATGAATCTTAAAAATATTTTTTAGGATTGAATAAACAATAAAACCATAAACTAACTAAATTATGAAATTAAAGATAATTACACTTTTTCTGTGCTGTTTTAGTCTTGTTTCGGCATGGTCACAAGAAACCATTGTTTCGGGTACAGTGACAGATGAATCAGCAATACCTCTTATGGGTGTTAACATTATGATTAAGGGCACCGCCAAAGGTGTTATTACAGATTTTGATGGAAATTTCACAATTAAAGCTGAACAGGGTCAAATTTTAAATTTTTCCTATATCGGTTTTGTAACACAAGAAATTGCTATTAAAACTCAAAAAACAATCAAGCTTGTTTTAAAAGAAGACGCTTCGGAACTTGATGAAATTGTAATCGTGGGTTACGGTAGCCAAAAGAAAGAAAGTGTTCTTGGTGCTATTAGCCAAGTAAAGGGTGAAAAATTACTAGAATCGGGATCTGCTAATATTACGAATGCCTTAAGTGGTCTTTCTGCAGGACTTAACATTGTACAAAGTACAGGGCAACCTGGAGCAGATGACGGAGATATTTATATTCGTGGTAATGCCAATCCATTAATTTTAGTAGATGGAGTGGAAGTTGTTGGAGGATTTGCTAATATTGACCCTAGAGATGTAGAAACTGTTAGTACCTTGAAAGATGGTGCTGCAACAGCTGTATACGGAATTAGAGGTGCCAATGGTGTGATCATTATCACAACCAAACGTGGTAAAATAGGAAAACCTGTAGTAAGTGTTACGAGTGAGGTTTCTATGAAATTATATCCTGACACTTACGATTCCTTAGATGCTTACACAGCAGAAAGCACTCGTAATGTTGGTGTTTATAATGATGCAGCCTTTAATACGGGATATTCTTCGCCAACAGATTTAGCGCATTGGAAAAATGGAGATTTACCTTATATCTATCCGAATACGGATTGGGTAGACTATACGACAAAAGATTTTGTGACAAGTTTTAACCAATCTATTTCTGTTAGAGGTGGAAATGAATTTGTAAAATATTATGCTTCTGCTGGATATTTACAAGAAGGAGATATTACAAATTCAGAACAGTTTTTCAACTTTGACCCAGAATATAAATTTCAAAGATATTCGTTTCGTGGAAATTTAGATTTTAAGCTTACGAAAACAACAAAATTAAAAACAAGTATTAGCAACCGTGTTGAAGATCGTAACCAAGCTGGTGGAAGTGGAAACTTTTTAGGTTTGTATACCATTGCTCCAGGTGGAGGTGTACCTTATTACCCTGCTGAAGTTATGGAACAATATCCTGACCCTCTTTATCCAGGATTGGCAGAAAACAGATTTCCAATTAGTGTAAGTGTAGGTAACAACTTAAGTGGATCTAAAAATGTTTTAAAAACTATTTTCTCTATAGATTTTCAATTAGAACAAGAATTAGATTTCATTACACAAGGTTTAACTTTTATTGGTAAATACAATTACGTTAGTAATTACCAAACTGAAAGTGAAATAAAATTTGATTCTTCTTTAGAGACAAGATTGGATAGATACGATTTAAAACGTGATGGTACTTGGGACTCTTTTGAAGGAGCGGATTACGAACGTCCTTTCGATTTTAATTTAGGAAGTGAAAGTCTTAAAAACACCCAAGAAATCACCTATTTAAAAGCACAACTTAACTACAAGCGTTCTTTTGGAAAACACAACGTTACAGGATTAGCAGCTGTTAGTCGTAACAATAGAATTCTCAATACAGCTTTCCCTTATTATGAAGAAGTTTGGGTAGGTAGAGCAACTTACAATTACGATGCACATTACTTTGCAGAAATAAATGGTTCCTACAATGGTGATGAAACTTTTGCCAGAGGACAACGTTTTAAATTTTTCCCATCTTACTCTGTAGGTATCAACTTAGCAAAAGAAAAATTTGTAAAAGAGCACATTCCTGCCATCAACAATTTTAAAATTAGATATTCTAATGGTAAAACTGGAACAAAAAGTGGATTAGGAACGAATCGATGGCAATATTTAAGTTTCTATGACAATATTAGCGGAACTGCTAATATAAGGCCAACATGGAGATATAATTTTGGAGAAGGTGACACCAGTCGTTTGTCAGTAATTAGAGAAACACAACTTGGAAATGAAGAATTAACTTGGTCAACAGTTACTAAAGAAAACCTTGGTGTTGAATTTGGACTTTTCAATAGTAAAATTACAGGAGAAGTTGAGTTTTTCAAAGATTACAGAGAAGGAATAATTGCTAGACCTTCTGCTACCATCCCTGGATATGCTGGTTTTGTTACAGGACTTCCTTTCGGTAATTTAAATACCACGGAAAGCCATGGTTACGAAATTACATTAGGTTATAAAAACAGAACTGATGGTGGCTTTAAATATTCTGCCACTGCTATTTATGGATTTTATGAAAATAGAATTCTTAAAAGTGCAGCAGATGGAGCCGGAACCCCAGAATACACGAAGGTTGCTGGAAAACCAGCGGGAGCTTCTGCCTTATTACAAACAGATGGATATTTCCAAAACATTGACGAGCTTGTAAACTACCCTAATTATGCTGGTGCTCCTGGATTGGGAGATTACAGATATATTGATTACAATGCCAATGGAACTGTTGTAGGTACCAATTTAGAAGATCAAATTCGATTTGATTTACCAAATGCACCACAACATACTTATAGCTTACAACTAAGTGGATCTTACAAAAGTTGGTCGGTAAGCGCTTTAATTAATGGTATTGAAGGTCATAAAGGACTTGTAAATAGCAGTTTAGCCTATGCGCTTCCAGGCGGTGTTTCTGCAGGACGTTATGAGCAATTAGATTACTGGACACCTACAAATACAGATGCTAAATATCCAGCTTTACACGTTGGCGAAGACAATCCAAATTTAGCCGCTGCAACCACCGCTAGAATTATTAGTCTGGATTATATCAAGTTACGAAGTTTAAATGTGGGTTATAACTTTAATATGGAAGACAATAAAAGCATCAAAAAGTTAAAAATTTATTTAAGCGGAACCAATCTACTTACTTTTTCTGATATGAAATATGCTGATCCAGAAGGAAACTCTCCTGGTTCTTACCCAATATTGAAAAGAATTAATCTAGGTTTAAATATGAGCTTTTAAAATTAAAAATTATGAAAACAACTTTATATACATACATTTTAATCTTAGCTAGCATTTTTAGTAGCTGTGAAGATTATTTAGACAAAGTACAAGATTTTGACGGATTAGACCAAAATGATGTTTTTAGTGACATTCGTTTGGCTAGAAAATATTTAGATGGGGCCTATACCTATCTAATTTCAGAAGTAAGTGCAAAAGGAAGTTCACCAGACATATTACCAGGTATGACTATGTCTGGAGAAGGCTATCCAGGAAGAATGGGAAATAGTGTGCCAGAAAGATATATGGCTTACGCAAATTCAGATTATTTAAGTTTGATAAACCTAGCTCCAAATCCTGCAACTGCAGTAACTCCTAATTTTACGTCAAGATATTTTGAATCTTGGAAGGGTATTAGTACAGTAAATAGCTTTTTAGCAAACAGCAATAAAATAAACAATTCAACTCCTGAAGAAGTAGCTAACTTAGAAGGAGAAGCTTATTTCTTAAGAGCTTATTTCCATCATTTAATTACCAAGCGTCATGGAGGTCTTATTTACTTAAAACAAAACTTAAGTTTGAATGAGCCTTTGGAAAAGGAAAGAGAATCGTATGCTAGTAATTTAGTAGACATGTTAAACGATTTGGATACAGCTATTGACTTGCTTCCTATCAATTGGTCTTCAGAAAACGCCGGAAGACCTACAAGAGGAGCTGCCATGGCATTAAAGTCTAGAATTACTTTATTTGCTGCAAGTCCTTTAGTAAACACAACAGACGACCAACAAGCTTGGTTAGATGCGGCAGCAGCTGCTTCAAACCTTATCAACTATGCCAACGCAAATGGTTTGTATTCACTTGTAAATGCTCCGAATGCTAACAGCATGGATGTTGACCATGACGGTGCAGATCTTTTTGTTCCCGAACCTGCTCAATTAGAGCCTTACAGAAGTATGTTTGTAGGTCCTGGAAAATCAAAGGTAGTTCCACAAGAAGTTATCTTTATGGAGGTAAATGATTTTACAGCCGGTGGTGGTGGTACTTTAGCGCCTCTTCCAAGAACCTATTTAACGGTTGGATTTGATATTGCAAAAGGAAATAACAATCCGATGAATATTGGAGCCTTAGCTAATTTTGTAGAAAAATTTGAGACAAAAAATGGATTGCCAATTGAAGACGACCCTACCTACAACCCACAAGAACCATTTATCAATAGAGATCCTAGATTTTACAACGCTATTTTATATCATGGTACACCTTGGACAGTAACTACGGCAAATGCAACGAATAAATCAGGAGCTGCAGATTTAGCCATCGTAAATGAAAATAATAAATTCGGATTGGATTTACACAGTCCGACCACACCAAACAACCGTTTATGGCAAGTAAAAAACCGTACAGGTTTGCGTATTAAAAAGTGGATCCCTAATGGATTTTTCTTAACACAGGGATGGAAAGGTCAGTTAGACTATTATGCGAATAATATTATGTTTAGAATGGCAGAAGCTTACTTAAACTATGCAGAAGCAGCAAACGAAGCCTATGGACCAAACGGTGCTGTTCCTGGACAAAGCTTAACGGCGCTTGATGCAGTAAATATGATTAGAAATAGAGTGGGAATGCCAAATGTAAATGCAGCTTACTCAGGGTCTAAAGATTTACTTAGAGAACGAATTAGAAATGAACGTGCTATTGAATTTTGTTTTGAAGGATTTAGATATGACGACATTAGAAGATGGAAAACAGCTCATTTAGAAGAGAACCTAAAAGTTGAGTTTTTAGAAATGCGTTGGCAAGGTAGCGTGTCTGCACTTTATCCTACAGGATTTAGTTATGAAAATGTAGAACAAAGTGACTTGAAAAAAACGTTTAGCGAAAAAAATTATTGGTGGCCAATTCCTTCAGGTGAAATTGAAGCAGTTCCATCATTTAGACAAACAGATGGTTGGTAAAATGTATTGCCATACTCGAAATACCATTAACTAAAAACTTTAAACAAACACAAATGAAAATAACCATAAAAAAATTAAAATTTTTTATTTTCTGCGTACTTAATGTTTTCGCTATAAATATAGGTGTAGCACAAATTACTACATCTAATAATTTAGCACTACAAGATACCATACAAATAAAAAACAGTGATGAATTTCTTAAAACACCTTTTGGCGTTTTTAATTTAAGTCAAACAACCGGAGCTATCTTTAGAATTTCTGGAGATGAATTAAGACAGGCTCCAGGAGATAATTTAATGAATGCCCTAAAAGGGAGAGTACCTGGATTAAGAATTGTTAGAACAAGTAACACGCCTGGTGGAGGTGGTTATTCCTATAACTTAAATGGAGGAACACCTTCTTTTTTAATTGATGGTCAGCCAAGAGGATTGCAAGTAGATTTAAGAGAAGTTGAAGAAGTGATTGTTCTTAGTGATGCTTCCTTTAATTCTTTATTAGGAAACTTAGGAGACAACGGACTTATTTATGTAATTACCAAAGGAGGTCGCGTAGCAAAACCAACAGTTGAGGTTACCTATCAACAAGCGGTAAATACAGCACCTCGCCTACCTAATTTATTATCCGCTTCAGAATATGCAAATGTTGTAAACCAAGCAGCTAGTAATGACGGACTTCCAGCTATTTATAGCCCAGAAGCTATTGCAGCTTATAAAAATGGATCAGACCCAATTAACTTCCCGAATGTTAATACTCAGGAAACTTATTTAAACGATTTTTCAATTTCTAATTTTGCCTCACTTAATATTTATGGAGGAACAGAAAAAGTTTCATATAGTGCGTTCCTTGGTTATTCAGATTGGCAAGGTTTAGAAAAAGTTGGGACAAATATAGATGGTAGAGATATTACTTTTAGAACGAAAATTGACACAAAACTTAATGATATTATAAGTGCACACGCAAGTGTTTATGGTCGTTTTGGCGAAAGTGAAAGACCAGTTATTGGTCCTGATGATACTTTTAGATGGATTACCAATACGCCTGCCAATGCATTTCCATTAAAAGTTGGTGATTCTGCTTATATTGTTAACAATCAATTTAACACGAATTTATTATCAGAATTAGAAGGTGGAGGTTCAAGAACAGATTATTCAGCCAATATGATTTTTGATATCGGTTTAGATTTTGATTTAGGGAAATATGTACCTGGACTTACTTATGATACTTATTTTATGATGAGAACTTTTAATTCACATTCTCTTCAAACAAATAACCAACCAGGTTTGTATACCTTAGAAAACTTACAAGATATTTCAGGATTGGATTCTTTAGCCTTAAAGGTTAACAAAAACGAATCTTTAGATCTTTCTGTAGGAAGAACAACATCAAACATTCAAAGAAACTTTGCTTACGGTGGTAATCTTAGTTATGTAAAAAACATGAAGGAAGGCGTTTTAAATTTAAATTTCAACCATCTTTTGTACTACGAACCAAACACAAATGCAGGTCAACCTGACAAACGTAACTTAACTTTTAACTTAAACTCATCTTTTGCATTGCATAACAAATATATTTTATTTGCCAATGTAAACGCTAGTAGTAGTTCTAAGTTTATTGACGATAACAGAACACGATTTTTCCCTACTGTTGGTGCCGCTTGGATTGCTTCAAAAGAAGACTTTTTAAACGATAACGAAACAATCGATTACCTTAAGTTTAGAGCTTCTTATGGTCAAATTGGAACAGAGTACACAGCGTCTACTTTTTATTATTTAGACACTTGGTCTGGAGGTAGAACCAACGGAACCATGTATTATGGTGGTACAGGAAACACAACTCAAAATAATTTAGGTTATCGAGTATCCACAACGGGTAATACGGCAATTGATTGGGTTGTTTACAATCAATTATTTGCAGGAGTAGAAGTAGGATTTTTAGAGAAATTTAAATTAGACTTCAACTACTTTAATATTGAAATCACAGATCAATTGACAAAAGCGAGTCAGTTGTATGCAACTGCCTTAGGAAGTGACGTTTATTTACCTCAATTGAATTTTATCAATAGAAGAAATAAAGGTTTCAATGCAAATTTCACATTTAATGATCGTCATGATGATTTTGAATATTATGTAAGCGCAAATGCTGGTTACAATAAAATAGTTGGCGAAAAAATTGCTGAAGTACCTTATCCTGATCAATATAGATTGCAACAAGGTGAAGATGAAAACAATATTATTGGGTATGTAAGTGATGGTTTATTTACTGCTGAAAATATTGGAAGTGCTTTGCCACAATTTGGGACTGTTCAGATTGGAGATATAAAATACCTTGATCAAAATGGAGATAATGTAATTGATGTTAGAGATCAGCGTGCTATTGGAAACAACACTCCAAGATTGAATTACGGGATTACAGTTGGATTCAAATACAAAGGAATCAATTTTGACATGGTAGGAATGGGTGTAACAGATTACGACATCAACCTTAATTCTAATGCCTACTACAAACATAGTGGTTTAGGAAACTATTATGGAAGCGTAAACAGCAACTTACCTAACGGAAATGCAAACCCAAGATTGAGTACTTTAACAAGTATTAATAATTATAAAAATTCAGATTATTGGTTAGTAGACGGTAGTTATTTTAAAATAGCAAACGTTGAATTAGGATTTACCTTACCACAATCAGTAGTTGCTAACGGACCATTTAACGATGTGAAATTATTTTTAAGAGGTAGTAATTTGGCTGTCTTTAGTAAAATAAAAGATTTAGATCCTGAAGATTTAACAGCAGGTTTTTCTGAATATCCTATGATGAGAACTTTCGCTTTAGGTGCTTCTATAAATTTTTAATAAGTTAAAAGCTAAAACATAAAAAAATGAAATTTACTAAAAACATATTAACATTCATTACCTTAATGCTTTGCATTACAGGATGTAGTGACTTTTTAGAGGATACAATTCAATATACTCAACAAGAAGAAGTAACAACATCTGGACAACGTTCTAGAGGTATTATTAACGATATATACACGGATTATTCATTTAGATATTTTACAGACTTTTCTGTAGAATACCTTACGGATAACGCGGTATTAAATTCTGCTGAAACAGATTTGGCAAGAGGTAACTGGGCACCAACTAGCAACCCTTACAATTATGTATGGCAGCAGTCTTATGACAATATCAGACAGATCTATTTATACATCGACCTGATTCATGATACAGGTTTGCCTTACTTACCTTCTGAAGCAAGCAAACCTTTAAGCGATATTATTGTGAACAGGTATTATGGTGAAGCACATTTCTTAAAAGCTTGGGCTGAATGGGAATTATTAAAAGTTTTTGGAGGTCCTGCTGAGGATGGAACCATGTTAGGTTTCCCTATTGTAAATGGTATTTTAGAAAACGAAGACTATGCTTCATTAAGCAGAGATACCTATGACGATTGTGTTGCTCAAATTATGGCTGACTTAGATGTTGCTATTGCAAACCTGCCTTTAAGATATGAAGGACTAGAAACAGTTAACCCTGGAACTAGTGCGCTTGAAATAGGAAGAGCTAGTGGTTTGGCCGCTTATGCTTTAAAAGCAAAGGTCGCTTTATTTGCTGCAAGCCCTGCTTTTAACCCAACTAATGATGTTGCTAAATGGGAATTGGCTGCTAGCTTAACGCATGACGTAATTGTTCAAAATGGTGGTTTAAAATCTTTACAATCTTATAATTTCGAAAACGAAGACAATCCAGATCATATTTGGAGAATGCGTAACTCAAGAAATAATAATTCTCTAGAAAATCGTTTGTACCCTCCGACTTTATACGGACAAGGAGAAGTGAACCCATCTCAAAATTTAGTAGATGCATTTCCTGATGCAAATGGACAACCTATTACATCTGCAACGAGCACTTATGATGCAACTGCACCATATGCTAACAGAGATAGTAGATTTTACAAATTTATCTTCTACAATGGCGACAAATGTTTTGACAGTGAATTATGTTCAGAATTTAATGCTTTAGAAATTTTCCAAGGAGGTTTAGACAACTTTGGTGGTTTTATTCCAAATGAAGGAACTAGAACAGGATACTATTTGAAAAAATATTTGAACAACTTAAATTTTGATCCTTCTGCAACGCAAGCAACCACAACCCTTCCTAAAGTGTATGTTCAATTAGGACTTACAGAAGTTTATTTAAACTATGCGGAAGCCGTAACAAACGCTTACGGAGTTGTAAACATTGCTCCTGCTGGCTTGTCCTTTTCTGCTAAAGATGTTTTGGCAAAAGTTAGACAAAGAGCTGGATACTTTTTTGACACTTATTTAACAACGGCTTCTGCTGATGTAACTGAATTCATGAATTTAGTTAAAAATGAAAGACGCATTGAATTGTGTTTTACAGGTGAAAGATTCCATGATTTAAGAAGATGGAAAGAAATTGAAAACACCGAAGCTATTAAAGGAATGAAGATCACAAAAAATACAGACGCTACTTTTTCTTATGAAACTATGGAAGTAGAGAATAGAGCATTTGATGCTAAAAACTTCTATTTACCATTACCTTATAGCGAAGTGTTGATCAATAAAAACTTGAAACAAAACAAAGGCTGGTAAGCAAACTAAACTCTAAGATTATGACTAAAATTAAATTAAACTTTCTTTCCAAAATATTGGTTCTTGCTGTCGCTATAATTTCGACATCATGTTCTTATGAAGATTTTGTGGACAATGAATTTGAATTCACCTCTGTATATTTACCTAAACCTGAAATTGACCGCTCTTTTATTATGGGAGAAGGAATGCAAATTGGTGTGGGTGTTGTGCTAGGCGGAAGACTAAGTAATACTGAAGATGTAGAAGTAACTTTTTCATTAGATGATGCCTTGGTAACAGGCGCTGGTAAAACAGTTTTACCTGCTAACTATTACCAATTATTAGATAAAGACGGAAATGACGCTGACAATAAAATAATTATTCCTGCAGGAAAAACACAAGGGTTTGTTTATGTAAAAGCAGATTCTTTAAACTTCCTAGGTGATGCTTTGTCATTAGGGCATAACTACTCTTTAGGTTTTCAATTAGACAATGTTGTAAAAGCAGATTCTATATTGGTAGATTACCAAACAGCGGTCATTAGCTTTACCTATATCAACCAATTATTTGGTAATTATATACAAACAGGACAATTTGTTAAAACAACCGGAACGAATGTAGAAACGATTAGCTACCCAGGAGGAGTTACAGATGTTTTAGAATTAACTATGGTAGCTCCAACAACATTAGTTACCAATGGTATTGCTGATTTGGTAGGTGCAGACAAAAAATTAAATTTAACGGTTGCTGAAGACAATACCATTACTATTACTACAGCAGCAGGCGGTGTGACGATTGTTGATGACAATGGCTCTTTCTACAATCCAAGCACAAGAGAAATTACACTTAATTACTCTTTCGACTTTAATGGATCTAGCTATCAAGCAAATGATGTATTGACCTTTAGAAATAGAATTGTTGATGGTGTCAACCAGTTTGATCTGTAATCGCATACCTTAGTATCGTATTGAAAACCCTGTTTTAAGTGTAAAACTTAACCCAGGGTTTTTCTTTTCTGTACAAATACCTATTAATTACTTGCACATAATCTATCACCATTCCTGCTTGTTGCCATATGCCAATATTCACTTAATAGCATCAGTAACTACATTATTATTTTAATACCCATTATCAAGTTACTTGACTTTCATTAAGTACATGCTAAGCATAGCATTTCTATTGATATCCTACAATTTATTTTGACTCCTACTCTAGTTTGCTCTAATCCTCATAAACGTGAGCACAACTATTTCACATAGCTATACAAACACGCCTAAAGCACTAATAGCACATTATCGATAGAACCCAATAACAAGAAACAAAATTGCCGAACAATCGTCTATAAACACATTAGAAAGCACCTATAGACCAACGAACAACTACCTGTAAATTACTTAAATCTAACACGAATATACACACAGACAAGCCGTTAAAACAATAGCAACAGAAGATGTATCAATAAGTTGTAGCTATTCATTAAAAAGCAAAAAAAAGGCCTTAAATTTTACTTTAAGGCCTACTTTCAAACTAAACTCAGTACTACTACTAAAAAAAACTATTTTTATCTTCTATTACTTCCTCAAGAAATTCCATAATAATAATTCCCAACTCCTTGTAACCTTCTTTTGAATAGTGAACATCAGTTTCTCCATTTCCAAATTGCATATGGATTGGAATAGATTTTTCATAGATATCATTCACTATAACAGCATTTTTATCCATTACCTCTTTTGCTACTGCATTGTACTTAGCCACATCTTTATAAAAACGCCCTGGCTCCTTATTTGGGACGTAAGTTGTGGTTACAAAAATAATTTTGGCATTCGATTTTTCCTTGATTCTTGTCACAAGTTTTTCTAAATTAGCAGCATATACATCAATTTCATTGGTTAATACACCGTTGACTTTATCTCTACTTTTGGGTCCTGTTTTGGTTGGATTTCTATAACACAAATCCCACAATCCCCAATTAATTTGAATAATATTCCATTCTTTATCTCCTAACCAACTGTCAATTTTCTCCAAACCATTTCTAGTATGTTGTGCATTGCCAACATTGTGAAACACCTCTGCTTTTGCTGCTAAAGCTTCTTTTACAAAAGGTGTATATCCTATTGAAATAGAATCTCCAATTATCAACACCTTTTGTTTGGTTTTCGTACAACTTGTTAAAAAAACAAGAAGGCCCACTAAAACTATATTTTGAATATTATTTCTAAATACCATCTCTTAAAATTTCATCGATTATTTTTTTAAAGGAAGTATATGGTAGGTATATTCAATTTCGGTTGGCTGAATTCTAAATTCTTTGTGCGCCAAACCTTTAGCACTCCAACTATTATCGCCACCAACTCCTGTTTGTTTGTAATCGATATTTACATTTACAAAATCTCTCTTTTTGACATCAATTGTGTGGCGTTGTTGTTTCGCTTTTCCACTATCAAAATCGCTATTGTATTGATGATGTGCACTGAATCCTAGCAACTGATTTCCTTTAATTTCAACTCCATTTCCTTGTGCATCTGTAAAGCTTACCCAACGAACATCGGTTTTATATCCGTTTTCTTGCGGACGGATATAAGGGAAATACAAATCTGCCACCGGAGCCTTATAAACCCCTACCAATGCAGCTGTATTTCTATCATTGTAATTTTCAAAAGGACCTCTACCAAACCATGCTACATTTTGGTAGTCATTTTTCAGAATAAAATTATTTCCAAACCTTGGCAAGTGTGGTAATTTTCCATCGATACCATTCAAGGTATTTGTTACGGCAATTTCTCCAGAAGGATAAATCGTGTAGACAACGGTAACTACTCCTTTTACGGAAGGCAAATCGTATACTGTTTGTACCTGAACACTTCCTTTTACTTTTTTAGCTTTCTTTCTTTTTGAAAGTGAAATTTCTTTCGATTTATTAAGAATACTAAAAGCTTTTAAACTTTGCGTGTCTGTTGCTTTTTTCCAAACTTCTAATTTTACAGGCGACTTCGCTCCAAAATCGTTATCGGTAACAGCACGCCAAAAATTCGTTGAAATTCCTTCTACCAAAACATTTCCAAAACCATAATCCAAAGCGGTTAACTTCCCTGTTTTTTCGTCAATTTTCAATTCAAAATTTGCATTAGAAATTGTAGCTGTATTGTTTTCAGAAGCAATTAAAATACGTTCTTTTGTTGCTTCTACATTTTGTGCCAAATTTTCATTAACAAGTGCAAACTGTTCAAAAGCCACTACATGATCTACAGGCATTAAATCGGTTTTAATTCGATTTAGGGCATAGATATTTAAATGATAGGCCGCCGAACTATTTTTCAAAGTAGGTAAATCAATTTTTACCGTTTTCGTTGCATAAGAAGGAATGTTTAGCTGCGGTAATTCTCCATTGGCAATTTCTTTTCCATCTTCTAACAGCACCCAATTAAACTTATAAGCACTTAAGTTTGTAAAATCATAAATATTTTTGATAGCTATTTCACCTGCTGCTAAATTTGAAGCTTTAAACTTTATGTACTGGTATACTTTTTTAACTTCATGCAAAGCAGGGTGTGCTGATCTGTCAGGATTTACAATTCCGTTCAAACAAAAGTTTACATCGTGTCTGTAAATATCTCCTCCTAAATCTCCTCCATAAGCCCAATATTCTTCACCGTCTTCATTTTTAGTCAAAATTCCTTGGTCTACCCAATCCCATATAAAACCACCTTGCATGATGTCGTATTTTTCAATCACATCCCAATATTTTTGAAAGTTACCTGTACTATTTCCCATAGCATGTGCATATTCACACTGAATTAATGGTCGCTTGGCATTGTTTTCTGCATAGGCAATCATTTTATCAATCGTCCAATACATAGGTGCTTGAATGTCGGAATTTGCATAATTCAAAGCTCCTTCGTATTGTGTTGGTCTTGTTGAATCTTGTTCCTTTAACCATTTATAAGTTGCAAAAAAGTTTTCTCCATTTCCTGCTTCGTTTCCTAACGACCAAGTCACAATAGATGGATAATTTTTATCGCGTTCAAACATTCTTACGGTTCTATCCATGTGCATTGCCTTCCATTCTGGTAAATATGCAGGATGAATGGCTTGCGCTTTTTTATTCTTATCTAAACCTTGATTGGTTGTTCCCATACCATGCGTTTCTATATTGGCTTCATTTACCACATAAAAACCGTATTTATCACACATTCTATAAAAATGAGGATCTTTTGGATAATGACTACAACGAATCGCATTCAGGTTATTTTGTTTCATTACTTCCAAATCTTTCATGGTTAATTCTTCAGTAATGGCATGTCCTTCGGTATCACTGTGGTCGTGAAGATTGGCTCCTTTTAACAAAACAGCTTTTCCGTTTACCAAAAACTGACTGTTAGCTATTTTTATATTTCTAAATCCGACCTTAATCGAAGTCGCCTCAATTGTTTTACCTTTTTTATCTTTTAAATCAAGCAATAAGGTATATAAATTTGGATGTTCTGCATTCCATGTTTTTACATTTGCAAGCACATGGTCAAAATCAACACTGTTATTTCCTTTTTTAAGTTGTAGTGTTTTTACCGCTGAATAGACCTCTTTAGCACCATCCATCAGTTTTACTTCCATCACGTTTTCAACCGTTCTTTTGGTCTTATTCGTTAATTTCAGATTTGCTTTAAAAACCCCGTCCTTGTAATTATTTTCCAAATCAGCCGTTACTCTAAAATCTCTAAGCGTTACTTTATCAGCAGCATACACATAAACATCTCGCTCAATTCCACTCAGTCTCCAGAAATCCTGATCTTCCATATAACTGGCATCTGACCAACGCAACACTTGCACAGACACATTATTTTTACCAGGTTTTACAGCCTCCGTAATATTGAATTCTGCCGCAGTTTTACTTCCTTCGTTGTAACCGATTTTTACACCATTTACCCAAACATACATAGCGCCACTTACCCCTGCAAAATGCAAGTAGATATCTTTTCCATCCCAATCTTCTGAAATTTCAAAATCTCTTTTATAACTACCTACATTGTTTATATGATGAGGTATAAAAGGAGGATTGGCAGGAAAAATATAAATTCGGTTTACATATACAGGAACTCCAAATCCTTTCATTTCCCAGTTAGAGGGTACGTCAATTGTACTCCACCCTTTTAAGCTAAAATCGTTCTTATAAAAATCTGTTGGACGTGTAGAAACATTTTCAGCATAATAAAAATTCCAACTTCCATTTAAAGATGCATACCTACTAGAGTTCTTCCAACTCTCATTTTTCAAAGCTCCTTTTGCATTTGGATATTTATAAAAAGTAGCTGTTGGCGCCTCTCTATTCATTTGAAAAATAGCTGGATTTTCCCATTCTGGATTTTCCCATTTTTCTGCTTTGTAAATAGGTTTTTCTTGGGCATTTCCTTGAAGAAAAACGAAACTAGAAACTAGTAGTAAGAAAAGAAATTTATTCATTTTTATCTGTATTTGTTTATAAGTTGAATACTTAATTCTAGGAAAGTGTCATACGACTTGTCCTACAATTGCCACAAATTTAAGTTAAAACCTAAAGGTATACTTATCATTTAAGGGGTGTAAATGTTGCAACCACCCTTTGAATGTTTCTGATTCACATTGAAATAGGCGCAAAGTCTATAAAATATACTCTCGAAAAAATAGCTTGCCTACAAAACAACAACAAACGTTTATAAGAATTCTTTTAAAAAAAATGATGGTAAATAAATAATACCTTTTTAGTTCGTTCTATTCTCAAGTTTTACTGAACCTATTTTCAATCTATGTATTAAGGATGTTTAATACATAACAATACGCTTCAATATCAGGATAGTGCAGGATGACTTACCTGATTTCAAATTCTATTTTTACCCTTTAATTTGAATTAAAACCTAACCTCCTGTTAAAAGTACCAAAAAGCGAATCCATTATGAATAAAAAGCATATTACTCTAGGTGAGTTTATTATTGACAATCAAAAACATTTTAAGTATTCCTCTGGAGAACTTTCACGATTGATCAACTCCATTAGATTGGCCGCTAAAATTGTAAACCACAAAGTTAACAAGGCTGGGTTAGTTGATATTTTAGGAGCAGCTGGCGAAACAAATATTCAAGGAGAAGATCAGCAAAAACTAGACATCTATGCAAACGAAGTATTCAAATCTGCCTTAATAAATAGAGAAATTGTTTGTGGAATAGCAAGCGAAGAAGAGGATGATTTTATCATTATTCAAGGAAAAAACAATGCACACAACAACAAATACATTGTATTAATGGATCCTTTAGATGGCTCTTCAAATATTGATGTAAACGTTTCAGTAGGTACTATTTTTTCTATTTACAGAAGGGTAACACCGTTGGGAATGCCCGTTAAAAAAGAAGACTTTTTACAAAAAGGTAGCGAACAAGTAGCAGCGGGTTATATTGTTTATGGAACTTCAACCATGCTTGTGTATACAGCAGGACATGGAGTAAACGGATTTACCTTAAATCCTGCAATCGGAAGTTTCTATTTATCGCATCCAAACATGCAGTTTCCAAAAACAGGTAACATCTTCTCTATCAACGAAGGGAATTACGCACATTTTCCACAAGGTGTCAAAAATTATATCAAATATTGTCAAGCCGAAGAAGAAGACAGGCCTTATACATTCAGATATATTGGTTCTATGGTTTCTGATTTTCATAGAAATATGATCAGAGGCGGGATTTACATATACCCTTCAAGTTCAAAAGCTCCAAAAGGTAAATTGCGTTTATTGTATGAATGCAACCCTATTGCTTTTATTACCGAGCAAGCAGGAGGAAAAGCAACCGATGGCCACCAAAGAATTATGGATATTCAACCTACTGAATTGCACGAAAGAGTTCCAATTTTTTGTGGTAGTATTAAAATGGTTGAAAAAGCAGAATCGTTTATGAAGGAATAAAGAACAACATAAATGATTTCATTTAATTGAATCACAAGTACCTATTAACAGATAAAATTTTTCATGAATTTTATCTATTAATTAAGTTTTCCTAAAGCAGATTAACTATGAGCATGAATAAATTCATAAGGATTGATGAGAATTCTAGAATTCCAAAGTATCAACAAATTATAGATTCTATAATTGCGAATATCTCTTCAGGAAACTTAACTATGGATCAAAAAATTCCTTCTATCAATATGTTTAGTGAGGAATTTTATTTATCTAGAGATACCGTAGAAAAGGCTTATAGCATTTTAAAACAACGAAACATAATTACTTCTATTAGAGGTAAAGGATACTATATCTCAAGAACAAAGTTAATCTCAAAGGTTAATGTTTTATTTTTAATCAATAAATTGAGTTCATACAAATTAAGAACCTATAATAATTTTATAAATTCCATAGGAGCCAATTGCCACACCGACTTACATATATATCATTGTGATGAGACCTTATTTTTAAATTTATTAGACAAAAATAAGTTGGCCTATGATTATTTTATAATTATGCCACATTTTAAAACAGAAGACCTAAAGCATGTAAGTGCCACTGAAAATGTGATTAAAGCAATTCAAAAGATTCCTCTAGACAAATTGGTTATTCTTGATAATATAAGATTGGGAATAGAAGGCGATTTTATAAAAATTTATCAAGATTTTGAAAACGACATTTACACGGCACTGATCAAAGGTATATCTAAAATTAAGAAGTACAAAAAAATAATGCTAATATACCCTAATAAAGCGGTATACCCTTACCCTAGAAGGATATTGCAAGGGTTTAGAAAATTTTGTGCAGAGTATAAATTAGACTTTGAAATTTTGGATAAAGTCTATTATGATATGATTTTAAAAAAGGGTGATTTATTTATTACGATAGAAGAATCGGACCTGGTTGATTTAGTTAAACAAGTTAGAGAAGACGAATATATTCTAGGGACAGACATAGGCATTATTTCCTACAACGACACCCCACTTAAGGAACTTTTAGGAATTACTGTAATATCTACAGACTTTAGAGTTATGGGAGAAGCTGCGGCACAAATGATATTAAACAAAGAAAAAGGAAGCGTAAAATTACCTTTTAATTTTATAGACAGAAACTCCCTTTAACTAGCTTCTTTTCAAAACGAATAGTTTGTTTCTATAGCTAAAACTACAGAACTCCTTAATTTGATTAAGAATAGATTTGATCCCCTGAAAAAGTAAACGTTCATAAAATTCTATTGCTCACTCAGTAATTACGTAATTAGCAATATCCCAAATACGATTCATAAACCAATGCATCGTATTTGAGATATTGTTGAAATTCTATTTAGTTCAAAAAAAACAACTACCTATTTTAGTAGAGGATCCCATAAAGATTCATCTACTAAAACAATCAGCTAGCTACTATTCTTTCATTACTTTCAATACAATTGGTTTTTCTAAATTCAATTTCACCATATATATTCCTCTAGCCATAGACGAAATATCAAGGTAAACCCTACCATCCATTACTTTCAATTGCTTATTGAACACTTGTTTTGAATACATATTAAAAACCTGTATCTGAACATTTTCAGCCCTTATTGGCATCAAAATTTCGAAGGCTCCGTTTGTTGGATTTGGATACGCTCTCAATTCTGACATTAAGTCAATATTCTTTAAAAGTGAACCTTGACAATCGAATGCCCCCTTAACTTCAATTTTATCACCATGCCCAACTTCTATAGCAAATTGTTTTTGATTTGTTTCTTTAAGGAAAATTCCATTTTTTTCTATGACATAAGGACCTTTTCCTTCAGCTATATCCACAAACATTTTATCTTTAACTAGATTCATTTTTCCTGCAAGTGATTGAACTTCATCAATTGTTATTTCAAAACACTGCTCATAATCACCTCCTTCAATAGTAATACATAAGTCATATATACCAGGTATTAAATTATTAATTGTGAGCTCATTTGTAAAACTATACGCTACTTGATTTAATGTTGCCGTATAATTTTGACTTTGTTTTGCTTCAATAACTACCTGACCATTCTCTTTGTTTTCACAAGTTTCTCCTGTCGTTTTAATCGTATAATTATCAGATGAAATCACAAATACATCTTTAATTCCAGAAGAATTCAATACAATCGTATTGATTGAAAACTTAGGCAAAGTAATTCCGCCCGTACCTTCTTTTACCAATGTCAATGGATCAACATCTATAGGTACAGCTCTCTCTTCTCCCATAGAAGTAAATGCCATGGCTTTATGTACAAATGAATTCGAAAATTCATTTCCATCAATTTTAACTAAAAATGGCACTTCTTTATCACTTAAATTCACAACAAAAACAGTCGTCTTGCCATCTTTTCTTACAACACGTGCGTTTACCGCCTTTACCCCATTGGCAATACTAGCAACATCTACTGTACTTTTTATCAACTGACTGTTTTCTAAAACAGATCGAGTAATTTCATAGGCAGATCCAAATAAGGTTTTTTCCAAAGGATATTTTATCCTTTCTTTTTCTTTGTTATTTGAATCAAAATACTTCTCCCAAACAACCATAGAATTTAATTTCCCATTGGTACTAAACCAATTTGCCCGGTCAAAAACATCTTGATTCTCACTCATCATCAAAAAACAATCTACCGCACCTAGTGCAGAAACTGCGTTAGGCCCACCTGATTTCACACCCCACTCTGTCAACCAAATAGGTTTTGTTGGCGCTACTTTATGTGCAAAATCTTTTACAGAAGCTAATAATGTTTTACGTGCTGTAAGCGCTGTTCCATAAGCCTCATCACTATTTGCGGCATTATCAGGATCGGAGCCTACGTAAGTATGCACCGTCACAGCATCGAAATAAGTCAAATCAGCAGTTAAATCTTTATTCCAGTTAGGGTTTGCCCAACTGGTTCTTCTTAATAAAGGAATGGAAACTCGAATATTAGGATCTTGTGCCTTTAAGGCTGCAGACATAGATTTTGCTCTTGCAATATATTGTGCTGCATTTGGTATTATAGAACTCCTTTGTCCAGGGTAAAAACATTCATTACCCATTTCAACATCTTTAACTTCAAAACCTTTTGCAACTAAATCCTTATATCTAGCAACACTTTCAGGACTTCCATTTGTAAAATCTGCACCATCGGCACTCATATTAAAGGTCCACATCATATCATAACCTTTTCCATTTTGAAATTTTTTCGCCGAATTTAACTCGGATAACCCCTCAATTCCAACTTGAATATTCCCTCTATCAAATGTTTTGATATTTTCTAACAAACCAATTGTTTCTTCTCTAGGTGTTTTGTTTGTTCCCTGTTCGTAAAAAAACTTCTCTTCACCAAAAACTCGAGAAACGTCACGTCTCCAATCGTACCAATTAGACCATAACCCATGTGGAAATCGAACGGTAATAGGGTCAAACTTATTTACAAAACTCTTTTCTTGAGTAGTTTTAAAATGATGGATGTTCGTTCCTAATTGTAAATTATTATAGGTTTGCCTAGAGTGACTTGTTATTTCAATGGTAGCCTCCAAATTGTCAGGCAAACTAAAAGGATAGGATTGTGCATTAGCTTTTATTATGATAACCAATAACAGTATGTATATATATCTTTTCATTTTATTTCTTTTACAAGTGTTTAATATTACTAGTTTCACTAAAATCATTCTACTTTTTATCTATCCGCACCAATTACTTTTAGATGTTTAGCCCCTTTCCCATTAGTTCTGATTTTTTGATTTTTGAAATATGGCTGAAATGTATAATTCGATTCAGAATCCCATATTGAATTTACCTTTGGCAACAACTCTTTTAATTCGTTTATTTTACTTTTAAATTCTGGATTGAGAGCTTCATTCTTCCATTCATTTGGATCTGTTCTATGGTCATAAAATTCTTCCGTACCATCTTCATATTGTATGTACCTATAACCATCCTTTTTAATAGCATGATTGTTCATTCCGAAAGTTGTAATGGCATGTGTCGTTTCCAATCCTTTGTCATTTTGCATCATTGCAACCAAACTAGTTCCTTCATTTTTAGCATATACAGGCAATCCGGTTAATTCTAACAAAGTTGGATAAATAGAAAGCATCTCAACGGGTGCTGCTATTTTTTTACCTCTAGGTAAGTTTGGTCCTGCAAACATTAATGGTGCTTTTGTTGCTGTTTCCCATAATGCGTGCTTTGCAAATGTTCCTTTCTCTCCCAATCGATAACCATGATCAGACCATAAAACGATAATTGTATTATCTGCATAATTGCTTTTTTCCAAAGCATCTAGAACTCTACCCAATTCCGAATCTACAAAACTCATACAAGCCAAATATGCCTGTATTATTTTTTTCCACTCACCGCTTTCTTTAGCCCATTCTGTGGAAGGCATCATTGGTAAATCGTTAATTTGCTTTCCAACCGATGGAATATCTTTCAAATCATCTGATAAATAAGGAGGTGTTTTTATTCCTTCTAACGGATGCATGTCAAACCATTTTTGAGGCACATACAAAGGCACATGCACTCGTAAAAAACCAAGTCCTAAAAAGAATGGCTTCTCATATTTTCTGTTTAATCGATCTACTACCCAGTTAACAGATTGGTGATCTGGCATTAGCGTATCATTTTCCGGAAAAGCGCCCCAGTCTGTACTTGTTCTTCCATGTTTTCCTCTGACACCTTTTCCAAAACCATCCCAAATAAACCTTTTCTTTGGGTAAGGTCCAAAGCCTTTTACACGACCTCCAGATTCATCAAACACATTATCTGGCGAATGAATATGAAACAACTTACCTATACCCATAGTGTGATAACCATTATTCTTAAAATATTCAGGTAGAAAAGTTATATCTTTTGTTGACGGATTTTCCTTTCTCCTAATTTTATTATCTGGTGTCATCCCATAAATACCAGTGGTTGAAGGACGTAAACCTGTCATAATTGAAGCTCTGGATGGACCACACAAAGGAGCTTGAACATGTGCATTGGTAAAAGTAACCCCCATAGACGCTAGCCTATCAAAATTTGGTGTTTTTGCATTTGAATACCCATCAATTGGAGTGATCCAATTATTTAAATCATCGACGGCAATGAACAGCACATTTGGCATAGACAGATCTTCCTTTAGTAGCTTCTTTTTTTCAGTACTACATGAAAAAAACAAAGGCAATACAAACAATAATACAAAGTGAATGTTTTTCATAATTTTATTATTCTACTCTAAAAATTTTAATTTCACTTATAAATATCTTCTTCTTTTTTAACAGAATTACATTTAATAAACAAAACAAGCTTACTGATAACATCAAACGTATGTAGATTACCTGTTAATAGTATCCTTATCTGTCCTGTAGTATTTGGTAAAAAAAATTGGTAGAGTAATTTCACATTTAACAACTAGCAAAAACCCGAGAATCGAAATATCCAGAGTTACGAAATCAATCTACTTTCTTTTGACTTTTCAATCCTTCAAATAGCCAAAATCTAGTGTATGCCCTTACTTTTTTCATTTCTTATTCTAGTTCTATTATTCTCGAAACTATAATTTTAACCGGCCCCAATAAACCAGAAGTTAATAATTGATCTTTTTTATCATAGTGACTCCAAGAGGGAAACGTAGTCCTTTCTGAAGGACGCTGTGTATTATTAACCAACCAATCAGGTAGACTTTTTGTTTTATCTCCTTTTCTTTCAAAATCAAGTTCTAATTTTTCATCACCAATTAATCTATTAGGCCATAAGTTTGTCACCTTAACTTCAAGTATATTTTTTCCTTTTGTTACAAAGTCATCTATATTAATTCTAAAAGGTGCTTTCCACAATATTCCAGCATTTTTTCCATTGATAAAAACTTCGGCAATTACAGCCACACTTCCTAAATCCAAATCCAAAGTATATTCCGAATTTAGAAACTTTTTAGGAAGATTAAATTCCTTTTTATAACTAGCTGTTCCCGAAAAATAACGTATTGTATTGTTTGAAGATTCTGACCAAGACTTCAAACTATCAAAAGTTGAATTGGCAACAACTTCAATATTTGATTTGAAGGACACATCCCAAGAACCTGATAATTCTATTGGTTTTGGCACCGATTTTACTGTCGTGCTTGTTATTTTACCGGATGTGTCTGTAACATTCATTTTACCGGCATAAGGCGTTATCCAATTTACTTCATCATTCGTAACAACAAGCTCAGGTTTCAAAATGTCTTTTGAAAGATTTACGACTTGTTCTTCAGGAACAAATACAATACGTTCTTCACCATCAGTTTTATACTTTATTCGTAATCCAACATTCTTACCATCAGCTATTTTACGGTCTATTAATTTATTATTTACAGCAATTTTCAACACTCCATCGCTTACCAAGTCAATTATTTTGTTTGTAATATTAAATGTTTTATAATTTCCTGGAACACCTTTTGTTTCGGCTTTAAACTTTCCAAAAACAGCTTTTAAAACTTTAAGTTCTTCATTTTCTGAATCAACAACTATTTGTTCTTTTTCTTCTGCATGAATTTGATGAATTGTTTGACCTTTTTGATATTCCATTCTAAATTCTTTTTTGTACCCCATAGCAGGATCACAATCACAAAAAGCTCTAGAAATTTGAAAATCTAATTTGCCATCTTTAAGCTCACTGGCAACTTTATTAGTTATATCAATTAAGCCATCTTGTAAAAATGTACCATAATCGGCATTTATAATTTCTAAGTTTGAAAGCGGTTCTAAAACAGGATTTTCTATTGCTATTGTAGCTTTAACAAGGTGGTTTTTATTAGCTATCGGTTTTCTAAAAATTATGAATACAGATTCCTCCATTCCTAATTGCAGAGGCATACTAATAGTCCCATTTGAATTGTCTTTCCAAACAGCAATCTTTTTTATTTTTCCTGTTTCAGCATTCCATAATTCAGGTTGTTTTCCAGCTATTCTAAATGTTACTGAAATAGCTCTACTTTCTTTTTTAGCATTGGCTACAAAATAAATATCTGCACTTGTAGTTTTCCGGTGTATAAAACTAATATCTGATGCATCGTTACTTTCAACCTTAAAGTCAGCAGGAATGTTATTTTCTTTTAAAAAAGTACTAATAGAACTATCTTTCACCAAACTTGTATTCCATAATTCATTAGCGAGAGCTTCTATATTTTCGTCACACTTTGGGTAATTTTCAAGACTTGGTGATTTACTAGGGCGCTCACCAATAACAGTTGCACCAGCTTTTGTCAATGCTTCAATTTTAGAAAGTGTTTCAGGTTTCATCCAACTACTTTGTGGTAATACCAGCACACGATATGCATTTCCTGATGAAGAATAAATAGTTCCATCTTTCACCGTAAGCTCCTTTAGTTTATGAGCGCCTATTAAATCATAATCAAAACCCATTGCTTTTATTTCGGGCATTAAAAAAGCTGTGTTTGGCGAAGATTCTCCTGTAAAAACCAAAACATCGGCTACATTTTTACCTTGTTGCAGTAGAAACTGTGATTTAGCAATATAATCCATAAATCCCTTTCCTTGAGCCCACCAAGTATTTAATCTATTAAAATCGGTACCATGATAACTTAAAGCCAAACCTGGAGCTACATCCCAAGGTTGATGCACATAGGTATGAAAAATAAAACGTGTGATACCTTGCGCCCAAGCCTGATCTCCAATAGATTTCAATTGTGCTGGATGGTCATTCCAACCACCAATACCAGTAAAAGATTCTGCACCTACAATTGCACTTCCGTTTAAATGAGCTATAGAGGACACAAATTTAGGAGAATCAAAAAACGGATGACCACCGCTCCAAAACTCACACATGACAATATCTCCAGTAGCACCTACTTGCATATTATCAAAAGGTCCCCAATATGGTTCTACAGAGAATTTAAGCCCATTTTTATGACACAAATCTCGAAAATGTCCGTAATAATTATTTGCCATTAAATCGCCAATAGTTCTACGAAAATCCCACAAAAATCGTTCTGTAATTTCGCCACTTTCAACATAATACCCTGCTAAAGTTGGTAAATATAAAAACATATTATAGCCTCTTAGATTTTCGAATTCAGCATCAAAACCAGCGGTCCAATTGGTAGTTCCAACCTCATAACTATCTATTAGGCAATTATTAACTGTCGTACCTATCAAATCGCCCAACTTATTAATAATTGGCTGTATACCACCTTCCCAATAAACGTCCACTGCTTTTTGACTCATTTTATCTACTTCCAATCCACGGCCTCCATCTGGTGCTGGATGATTATTTTTGCCTTTCGCTGTATGACCAATTCGCAAAACAACCCATTCTCCCTTTGGTGCTTTCCACTCCAAAAAACCTTCTTTGCTAACTTTTGATGTCAAATCAATAATTTCATTTTTATTGATTACGGCCGAAACTGCAATTGATTTAGCATCTGGTAATAAATGATTTCGAATACGATCAGAAAGATTTTTATAATCTAAATTGTCTATTTTAATCATTTCTTTAGGTTTAGGAAATGCTAAAATGGCAATATCTTTGTAATAATTTAATTTGGCTTTAGGTTGTGCTAACTGGTCTTTATATAATTTTCCGCCGTGCACCGTAACTTCAGTAAATACAATAGTTTGCATGGCATATTCTGGTGCAATCCACGGACCACCTGAAGAAGACCAACCTGCACTGTTATGAAACGTGAGTTCTAACCCTAATCTTTTAGCTTCTTTTGCTGAATAATGAAAAAGATCTAACCATTCATCACTTAAATATTTTACAGGACCTTGAGGAAAACCTAAATGTACATTAAACAATTGTGCTTCTTGAATTCCCACTTGTTTCATAGCTTCTAAATCTTTTGTTATTCCAGATTTAGATATGTTTCCACTAATCCAATGCCACCATGTTCGGGCTTTGGCTTCATTTGGTGGAGTTTCAAAACCAGATTCTAAAATACTATACGTCTCTTGTCCATAAAAAGTAAAAACACCTAAGAACAGTATTAAAAGAGTACTTCCTATTTTTTTCATGGTTTTGTTTATTTTTTAAAATTATATTTTACTGTTTTCCCTGCTTCCTTACCTTTAGGAAAGAGTATTTTAATATGTGTTTTCCCTTTACTATACTGACTACCTTTAGCCTTATATTTTCCAGCAATTGAAACTGTTATCGTAGTTAATTTACGAGAGGGATCACAAATTGACAAGGCCAATTCATTTGTTTGATTTTCTATCATCAAAATACAGGGCTTATCTACGGAAACCCCTCCATGAATTTTTGAAGTTCCCATTGAATAAAAAACAATACCTGCCATTTTATGATCTACCGTTTCTACAGATTGTTGCTGTTCAGTATTGGTGATCTTAAATGGGCTCTTCGTATTTAAATCCATCATTTTTTCTTTTGATGCATTAGGAACGAGAATATAACTATACTTACCGTTTTTAGGTTGAGAACCATGTTCCAACCATAATTTAAAAATGTTTTCTGTTAAAATAACAGCTCGATAGCGTTTCGCAACTTTGTACCAGCTTCCTTCTAAAATTTGAGCTGAAAGATTGACTTTACCTCCATTTGGAAACAGATAACCAATAGTATCGTGTAAAACCCAATCAACCTGTAAACCATTACGCAATCTTCTTATTTTTTCTATTTTATTATTTTTACTTATTAAAACACCTCCTTTTAAAAAAGTCTGATTGATTGAAGTTGTCACAGGGTAATTTGTATTTGAAGAAATACCACTTCCCAAACAAACTATTTTATCATCAAACATAAACCATGATTTTTTAGCCTTTAAACCATCACGATCATAATCCATAACTGCAACCCCATTTTCACTACTACTTACACCTCCTACAAAAACACTATTGGTCTTAAAACCACTAAACTTAATAATTGGAAGTGGTTCTTTATCTTGTATTATTGTGGTTCCTGGTAATTTTTTCCAATCCCAAAATGGAAAAATATTTTCGTATTCTTTACCGTGAGTTGACAATAACGAAACACCGTCTCCTAGATGATACCCTTGAATATTTTCTTCGTTAACGGACTCTGTACCCACAACCCGTTTTGAACTCATTTTAACCGAAAAATAGAAATCTTTTTTTCGATGGACTTGAAAGTCAGATTCCCAAAAATGCTTATTTCCTGACAATCCTTTAAGATCTAAAGCCTTGTCATAAGATTTTACATGAGCAGTATCTAAAAATTTCATTTTTTGAATACAAGCTTTTAAACGTGCTGCTTTTTTCAATTGTTCATTCTTAAAAAGCTGTCTTCCAGATGCACTGACATCATAGGTTCCCTTCCAAATTACCCATTGCTGTCCTTTAAGTATTAGATTTCGTAAAAATTTAATTTTATCGGTTTCAAATTCAAAAGGAGTATTGTTCACAAGGGTGTAACATTTTATCATATCTTCTAAATACGACAAACCATAATTTCCAAATTGTAATTGTGCTCCATGTTCATGATAAGACCAATCCGACTTGACACCAACACCATTTGCTTTCTGAAGTTCATTTTGTATGGCTTTACTAGCAATAGCAACTGAGTCTTGTTTTCTTAACAATAACGAACGTAACATTACATTGGTTGACAACCAAACTTTATTTTGACCCGACATTTTAATTTTTGCACGATTGAGCAGAACTACAGCTTTTTTTAGCTGCTTTTGACTCAGTTCATTTTCCATTAAAAAAAGTGTAGGTAACAAAAGTTCAGGAACACCAATATGCTGATCGTGCCAATTGGTACTTAAAAAATCATGGTCCAACCAAAAATTTAAACCTCTGTGTATTTTCTCCAATAACTCCTTATCAGCGTAATATTTTGATGTTTTGTTGTTATAGTTAATTGCGAAGTTCTGAACATATTGTAAATGATCTTTTACAGGCCACCCTCCTCTAATTTTATTGGTATAATCTATTGTTGACCATGAACCTTCTTTCTGAAAATCGTGCAATAAATCTTCAATAGTAGCGTCATCTATTTTCAGATTCACAAAATAACTCCTAACATTTTTATGGAATTGCACCAAATCAGATGGATACAAAACCTTTGAAGTACTATTCTTATTTATGTCATGACAACAAAATAAAATAATAAATGACAGTAATGAAAAAAAATAAGTTCTAATAAATTTCATTTTTAGTCAATAAAAAGTTCATCAATAAAAGGGCCACTCTTACCTGTTGTTTCTATTCTGATATTATTAGCTCCAGCTTTAAGTCTTAATATAGCAGGAACGAATTTCCATTCTTTTTCCCAACCTCCAGTTGATTTAAATTCTAAAGTCCTAATATATTCGTCATTCAAATACAATTTCATTGGATGAGTTTTATCAGTATTGTTGTGCATATATCTAAAACGCATACTGTAATCTCCTTCTTCACCATCATTTTCTTGGTAAAATGTGATGGCACCTTCTTTACCGTCAAACCGTACAAATCCACTTCCTTTATAACGATGGGCGTCAGTACTAGCTTTTGCCCCACCTTTTAAAATCCCTTCTTCTGCAGAGATATTTACACCTCTCCCAATCCACATATCTTTAGAATGTTCATCTCCCCAAAACAAGCCTTCGTTTTCACCAAAAGTTTCCTCCATTCTTAAAACATTTTTTTCATCTTGTTTTATAATGGCTTTTACTGTTGTATTCTCTTGAACTTCAAAAGCTCCTGTATAAACGATCCCATTCGTTTCTGGGTTTTCTCCATTAACCGTATAAAAAATCTCCAAATTTGATACTGAATTCTCACCTAAGACAGAAACCTGTTTTGCATCGATGGTAATTTTATTAGAAGTATATAATGCCTTATCTCCTAAAACTGAAGCTGTTATTAGTGAAGCTTTTTTTGCATTTGGCAACGCTCTTAAAAACAATCTCGATTTCCCGAAAAACAAAGCTCGATGATCCGATTTTGTTCTACTTGTAGGATCAATCGGATTTCCATTTTCCATAGAAATTTTCTTGAGATCACCTTGAATACTGTAATAGACTTTGTTTTCTCCGTATGGATATAAATTATCATTAGCGTCCAATCCTTCAGAAGTAACAATATAACTTGTAGTAAAACTATCTTCAGCATCAAGCTTTTGAATACTTGTTTTTAATTTTGAAGGCTGTTTACTGGTTGAAAAAGATGTTCTTTTCACTTCTTTTCCATCAACATAAGCTACGGCTTCTAACTTTCCTTCTTGATATGGCACCATCCATTCGCATTGCATTTCATTCCAAATTGTTCCTGGTTTGTCTTTACCTAAAGATTTACCATTTAAAAACAATTCAACCTCATCAGTATTAGAATATACCCAAACTGGTATAACAGTACCTTTTTTCATTCTTGGATGCGTCCAACTTGGTAACATATGCAGCATGGTCTCCTCGGTCCATTGACTTTTATAGAAGTAAAACAAATCCTTTTTAAAACCTGCTACATCTAAAGCACCACCCATAAACAAATTAAAAGGCAACCCACCATGCACCAAACCAGCTTCTCCATAATAATCGAATCCGGTCCATCTAAAATGACCACTATGCCAAGGATTATCTCGCATGACTTCCCAATATTTTCTTGCAGATACACGAACCGTGGCATTGTCGTAAGAAGAATTAAAGCTTTGTTTTCTATTTCTCCAATTTTTCGGATTGATCCCTTCGTAAAAAAATATTTCTTTTTCAGTTAGGTTTGGTAGCTCATATGTACCAGGCAATTCATTGTCTCTCCACCAAGTTTGCGTTCTGTAATACCCCCTTGTTTGCCAAGTATGTGGCGCTTCGGTAGAAATAAAGGGTTTGTCAAAAGTTCGGCTTTCAATAAACGATTTCGTTTCTGAACCTCCATTAACTCCGGTTATATCCATATCTTCAGGATTACCTGCACCTGATGTAAATAATCTTGTTGGATCTAAACTTTTTCCGAATTTCACTAATTCTGGACCAATTGGACTATGCGTTTCATTCCCTAAACTCCATACAAAAATACTTGGGTGATTTCTATCTCTAGTAATCCATTCTGTAACATCACGTTGCCACCACTCATCAAAAGCTTGTTTTCCATAATCTTGGGGTGCTTTTTTGTGCCAACCATCAAAAATTTCATCCATTACCAACAAACCAATCTCATCACAAATATCATAAAACATTGGAGGTGTTGGATTATGAGAAGGCCGAATGGCATTGATTCCCATATCTTTTAACGATTGTAGTTTCCATCGCAACAAGGGTTTTGTCCAGGCCCCACCAACAGGACCTCCTTCCCAATGTTCACAAACACCTTTTAATTTTATATTTTCTCCATTCAACCAAAACCCCGTTTTCGCTTCCCATTTCACCGTTTTAAATCCAAAAGTGGTTTCAATTTCATCAATTACCCTTTTTCCATCTAAAATTTGGGTAATAGCTTTATATAATGTTGGACTTTCTGGACTCCATAAGCTTGGAACGTCAACTATCAAAAAAATCTTCTCCTTTGAAGATTTAATTTCTTTATGTCCCGATGTTAGCAAATCTCCAGAAGCAGAATAGAGTTGAACGGCATACTTCAAATTGTTTGAATCCCCTTCAAATTCAGTTTCAACAAACACTAGCGCTTTATCGCTCTTAATCTTTGGGGTGGTTACAAAAATTCCATTAGGTTTAAAATGCACAGGATTCACTTCGATTAATTTTACGGCTGCATAGATTCCACAAGGGTGATACCATCTTGCCGAAGGCTCCAAAGAATTGTCTACTCTAACCGCAATTGTATTTTTCCCTTCTTTTAAATACGTTGAAATATCATATCGAAAACTTATATAACCATATGGACGTTTTCCTAAATGATTTCCATTTACCCAAACTTCACTGTTCATATAAACACCATCAAAATTGATGTAAGTGATCTTCGATAAACTTTCTTTTCTCACCTCAAAAGTTTTTCTATACCAACCTATACCTCCATCGTGATAGCCACCTCCTTGCCCTTGATCACCACCTTTTCGAACTCCTTTCTCAAAAGACCAATCATGTGGAACATTTAAAGTTGTCCAAGAACTATGATCGTAGTTTTCTTTAGAAAAGACATCTTTATCCTCTAAAATAAACTGCCAATTGTTATTGAAATCACGTTCAATACGTTGTGAAAAACATTGCATTGAAAAAATTACGAATGCAAAAATTATTTTTTTTTTTATTTTAAAATTACTTCTCATAGTATTCATATATGACAGAACGCTCGTTTTACCGAGGCTATTACACTAATTTTCAATCCAATATTTGCTTTTTATTATTTTAGTTATAACAAGTTAAGTTCCTAAAACGATTGAAAAGAAATTTAAAAATAAGTAAGACTGCCTCTAGGTCTATCCTGTACTATGACGATATGATGATAATAATTTAGTTATATTCAAATTAGACAAGAAAACTACTTATCTAATTGAGGATATGCAGATCTATTCTTTAGAGGAAACTGACTGTTCAACAATTGACGCATTCTGATGACTTCCTTTTCGTAGATAGTCTCTTCTATAAGATTTTTATTTTCTAACTTATAATCCTGCTTACAGGTATAAAATTCACTATCAATTACTTTATCATCTGTATTACTCCACCATTCTGTGTACCTAAATTGTCCATCGGTACAAGTAAATCCCATAATATTTTTTCCTCTAGGATACAGACTATAAGCCCCCTTTTTCCAATTCTTGTTTGGCGCATCTACAAGTGACAATATACTGTTTCCATCTAGTGCGTGTGTTGTTAAGCCACATGCTTCCGCCAAGGTTGGAAATAGATCTACATTTTCTACTAAAGCATTTGATTTTTTATTCGTTACACGTTTTTTATAACTAGTTTCTCTACTAATAATTAAAGGCACATTTACATCAATTTCAAAATTGGAGTGCTTACACCATGCGCCATATTCACCTAATTTATAACCGTGATCACTCATTAAAACAACAAGTGTATTTTTACGTAAATCAAGCTCCTCTAAAGCCTTCATTACTTTTCCCATTTGAGCATCTATATAACTAATAGAAGCATGATAGCCGTGGATTAGCTTTTTAGAAGTGGCATCATCTAAAAGACCTTGTTTTGGTATTCCATAATAATTACGCAATTCCCCCCATTTTGATAACGATAACCTAAACATATCTTTTGGAGCTACTTTTGCCGGTACGCTAAAATCTTCTTCTTCATACAAATCCCAATATTTTTTAGGAGCATTAAAAGGAAGATGTGGTTTTGTTAGGCCGACAAACATCATAAACTTGTCGTCTTTTATTTTTTGGAGTGTTTCTATTGCTTTTTTTGTAGCACGCCCATCTTTATAAGCTTCATCCGCAACATCTACACATTCAAAAGCAGGTCCATTTGACTTGATACCCGCTTTTTTCAAACTATCAATTAAAGTCAGATTTTCCGGTTTTACCCAAGAATTAGACTCTTTTGGAATATGAATGCTCCAACTAGCTTTATCATCTGTGGTATGATGATAAACTTTACCAACACTAACGGTTGTATAACCATTAGATTTAAAAAACTGAGGTAAGCTTACCTTATTTTTATGCCTACTACGTAAGGGTGTAAAAATGGAATAAATACCAATATTTTCCGGTTTTAAACCCGTTAAAATACTCATTCTAGAAGGTGCACAAATGGCTTGCTGTGCATACGCTTTTTGAAACAAGACTCCGTCTTTTGCCAAAGCATCAATATGAGGACTTTGCACTAATTGATTACCATAACAACCAAGCTCAGGACGTAAATCATCAACTAAAAAGACAACTACATTTGGTTGTTCTTGGGCTAACATCTTGTAGCAGTATACAAAATCGAAAATCACAAAAAGCAGTAGTAAACTTATTTTTTTCATTATTCTTTATTTGATAATTGTTTGAAACTTATAGGTTCCTGGCTGTACGAAAAGCTCAAAACAGTTTTTCTTTTTACCAACAAACTCTACTCCAGCAACCATCTCAACAGCGACTCCATTTACCAACAATTGTTTATTGGTGTTTCCTTGAACAATGACTATTGCAGTTGTATTTGGTGGAATTGTAGCTTCCAGTTTAAAACTATTGTTTACAATTTCCCAAGAACTTGACACCTTTCCATAAGTTGTCTTTAAACTTGCAGATGCCGAAGTTAATGGTTGACTTGCTTCGGGTGCTATTCTAATTCTTTTATAACCCGCTTCCAAAGGAGCAATTCCTGCAATACGCTCATACATCCATTCTCCTATAGCTCCATAAGCATAATGATTTAAGCTATTCATATCCATCGGATTAAAGCCTTCCTCTTTACTATAACTATTCCAACGTTCCCAAATAGTTGTTGCCCCTTGATTTATTGAGTAAAACCACGATGGATAGGTTTCATTAAACAATAATTTATACATGAGGTCAATTTCTCCTGTTTCATCTAAAACTTCTGATAATAAAGGTGTTCCTAAAAACCCCGTACGTAAATGATTATCCGCTTCACTTATTTTCCCCAATAGCTGTGCTTTGGCATTTTCTCTATTATCATCCGACAATAAGTCAAATGCTAATGCTAACAAATAGGAAGTTTGAGTTGCTGTAACTTCTTTCACTTTTCCTTTGTTAAAAAATGTATTTTCAAAGGCTTGCGCTACATTTTGATACAAAGCTTCGTATTTTTCTTGATCTTCCTTTTTTCCTAAAACGGCAGCCGTTTTTGCTGTTAACTTGGCTGAATGTGCAAAAAATGCAGTCCCTATTAAATCATGAGATGTGTCTCCTTTATTTTTTCCGTTTTTAGGATACGGTTGTAACCAATCGGCAAACGAATTCATATGAGAAATATATTTTTTTGACGTTTCCTGATGATGTTGTACCCATTTTTTCATCATGTCATAATTTTCTTCTAAAACACTTATATCTCCCGATCTAAAATAAATTTTCCAAGGAATAATTGTACAAACATCTCCCCAACCTGAGCTCACTTTTTTATTATTCAAAACGTCAGGTACAACCCAAGGTATTCCACCATTATCATATTGAGATTCGCGAACACTTTGCAACCAACTTGCCCAAAAATTATGAACTTTGGCATTAAACATGGATGTAGGTCCAAAAACCTGCGCATCACCCGTCCATCCCATACGTTCATCTCGTTGCGGACAATCTGTTGGAATGTCGAAAAAATTACCTCTTAGTCCCCAAACGATATTACTTTGCAACTGGTTTAATTTTTCATGCGACGATGTAAACGTCCCGTTATCTTCAAAATTAGAATACTGAACCAGACCTGTTACCCATTCTTTTGTTGGCTTTTTAGATGTATCAAACCCACTTAATTCTACATAACGAAATCCGTGGAAAGTAAATTTAGGCATCCATTCTACAAGGCCATCTTCAGCCGCCGTATAATAATTTGTAGACTGAGCGCTTCTATAATTTTTTGTATAAAAAGAACCATCAGGAGCTAACATTTCTGCAAATCTAATTTTCAATGTTTCCCCTTTTTTCATCGGTACTTTTACTAAGGGCACACCTACCATATTTTGTTTTAAATCGAAAATAACAGTTTTGCCTTTTTCAATTATTTCTTTGGAGGTTACTCTAATTTTTGTTTTTACAGTGGCATGCCTTTTTGGCTCAAGTTTAATTTTATCGGTCACCACATAAGTATTTACCGATGCCCAATTTTTGTCATCAAAATTATTTGTTGTCCATTCTGGCATTTCAAAATTGGCATCATAGGTTTCTCCATCATAAATTTCTGAAAGTCTAATTGGTCCCTTTGTGCTTCCCTTCCAAGTATCATCAGAAAGAATCAATTCTTTAGCACCATCTTTCATCGTCAACTCTAGCTGACAAAGTACTTTTGGCGATTCTGTATCACTCCAATAAGACTTCATCCATCCCAACCTTCCTGAGTGCCAAGCAGCGGCTAACTCTATTCCAATTGTATTTTGTCCAGATTCTATCAAATCGGTCACATCATAAGTAATGGTTTCTATTCGTTTTTTATAGGGTGTATATCCAGGTGGCATTACATCATCACTTACATCTTCTCCATTAATAGTTACATCAAAAGCACCTTTAGCAGTTATGTACAACCTTGCTAAAATCACATCATCAGACAATTCAAAACCTTTTCTTAGGTACTGGGGTCTGTGAATAATATTATCTTGACTTCCTAAAACCTTTTCTTCTTTAGTTGGCAGGCCTATCCATTTTGCCTTCCAATCACTATTGTTTAACAAACCTAATTCAAAATGATTGACATCACTCCATTTAGAAGCCTCATTATCTTGATTCCAGTATTTTACTTGCCAATATACCTTTTGGCGAGACGTTAATTTCTTTCCATTGTATTTTACCCAAGATGATTGATTAGAACTCTGCTTCTTAGAGTCCCACAAGTCAGCATTATTTGGTAAAAGTTTCGGATTACTTGCTACGATGATTTGATATGACTGTTGATCTTTAACGTTTTTAGAAACTGGCAATTTCCAAGAAAATGTTGGTTTAGAATCGTAAAATCCTAACGGATTTTTAAACCCTTCAGAGACGGTTAAATCTTCAGCTTGTTTTAGTATTTCTTTTTCTTTGCAGGAAACAAAACTAAAAAAAGTAAAGCACCCAACGGCGAATAAGATATATCTGAAATTTATTTTTTTAAACATGTTTTAAAATTTAGTTTGAAATTTATAGGTACCAGGCTCTGCTACTATTTTGTTTGATTGATCAGATTTTATCATTTTTAAATTTACTGTTTTCTTGAAAGCATTTCCGTTTACCAATAAATCATCTAATTTACCAAATGGTATATAGATTTCTGCAGATGTATTTGGTGGAATTACCACTTCTAAATAAAAGATACCTTCTTCTATTTTCCAGGATGATAAAGCCTCACCAAAAGATGTTTCAACACTTGCTGAAGCCGATGTTAATCTTTCATTTAGAACAGGTGCAATTTTAATTTTTTTATACCCAGGCGAAAGTGGTGAGAGTCCAGCGATACGTTCATACATCCACTGCCCTATTGCTCCATAAGCATAATGATTCAAGCTATTCATACTTTGCGGATTGAAACCATCTTTTTTACTAAAACTATTCCAACGTTCCCACATAGTTGTAGCCCCTTGATTGATCGAATAAAACCAGGACGGGTAAGTTTCCTTAAATAAAATTTTATACATTAAATCAATTTCTCCCATCGCATCTAAAACCTTTGGCAATATAGGCGTTCCTAAAAAGCCTGTTCCTAAATGATAATTTGCTTTCTTAATTTCGGCAAGTAAATGTTTTTGTGCTTTTCGTTTTGTTTCTGGTTTTAATAAATCAAAATGTATCGCAAGTAAATAGCTAGTTTGAGTTTGTATTTTATTTTTGAATTTTCCATTTTCATCAAAAAACTTATTTTCAAAAGCAGACGCAATAGACTCGTATAGGTTTTGGTATTTTTTTTGATCTTCCGTTTTGCCAAGTACTTTTGCTATTTTAGAAACCAAATGTGCAGAATGTGCAAAATAAGCTGTATTGATTAGTGGTTTTGGCGTATCTCCTCTATTTCCAATTTTCCCGTCTTTCTCAGGATAAGGCTGTAACCAATCGGCAAAGGAATACATGTTAGGAATATAATTTTTAGACTTGGATTGGTAATAAGCAACCCATTTTTTTGCCATTTCATAATTTTCTTCCAAGACATTTATATCACCCGTAATATTGTAAAGATCCCAAGGAATGATTACACAGGCATCACCCCAACCCGAACTTGCATTGTTGTTTTGAAGTACATCGGGTATAATAAAAGGAACTAAACCATTACTATGTTCCGATTGTGTTTCACGCATACTTTGCAACCAAGCTGTCCAAAAAGAATGGGTATCATAATTAAACATAGCTGTTGGTGAAATTACTTGTGCATCACCAGTCCAACCCAAACGCTCATCACGTTGTGGGCAATCAGTAGGCACATCGAAAAAATTATCTCTTAGGCCCCAAGTAATATTGCTTTGTAATTGATTTAACTTTTGATGAGACGATGTAAAAGCCCCATTTTTCTCAAAATTAGAATGTTGCACCAAACCTTTTACCCATGTTCCGTCTGGGGTAGCCTTTTTATCATAGCCACTCAACTCAACAAATTGAAACCCATGAAATGTAAATTTAGGTGTATACTCAATAATACCATTTTTAGCGGCGATATAATAATCTGTAGATTTTGCAGAACGGTAATTTTTTGTATAAAAAGTTCCATCGGATAATAACATTTCAGAAAAGCGAATTTTTAAAGTGTCTCCTTTTTTCATTGGTACGCTTACTTTTGGCACCCCCACCATATTCTGTTTTAAATTAAAAACAGCTGCAGTATTCGTTACTGAAACTACTTCTGCGTGCTCAATAATTGCTTTTACTTTAACTGTATTATGCCGCTTTGGCCTTAGCTCAACAGCAGCTTCAATAGCCTCAACCTCCACATTTTCCCATGTTGTATCGTCAAAATTAGAAGTCGCCCAATTTGGCATTTCAAAATTTGCATCATAGGTTTCTCCATCATAAATTCCCGAAAATCTTATAGGACCAGAAGTACTTCCTTTCCAACTTTCATCAGAAACAATTGTTTGTTTAGAACCATCATTCAGAACTACTTCCAATTGGCATAATATTTTTGGTGATGCAAAATTTTGATACAAAGCCTTCCCTCTACTAATTCTACCAGAATGCCAACCAGAAGCCAATTCCACGGCTAAAACATTTTTTTTTGAAGTTAGCAAATGAGTTACATCATAGGTCATCGTTTCAATCCGATGATTGTAGGGCGTCCAGCCTGGGGTCATTACATCATCACTAACATCTTTTCCGTTTAAATGCACGTCAAAAACACCTTTAGCCGTGATGTATAATCTTGCCGAGGCCACATCAGCAGACAGGTCAAATCCTTTTCTTAAATACTGAGGTTTGTGTATTAAAAACTTCCGAACACCTTTGATACTATCTTTAGCCGTATCTAATCCAGTCCATTTGGCTTTCCAATCGCTATTATGAAGCAAGCCTAATTCAAAAGTATTTACTGTGCTCCATGTTGAAACATTTTTATCCTGATTCCAATACCGAACTTGCCAAAATACTTTTTGTTTTGACTCTAATGCTTTTCCTTTATATTTTACAAAAGTAGATTGTGGACTTTCTTGTTTACCCGAATCCCATAAATCGGCCTTATTTGGTAATAATGCTAAAGAACTAGCCACAACGATTTGATACGCTGTTTGCTTTTTAATATCATTAGAAACAGGTAGTTTCCATGAAAATGTTGGTTTAGCATTGTAAAATCCGATCGGATTTTTAAAATTTTCTGAAACAGTTAGTTCTTCTGGTTTTAATTGTTCATTTATGGAGCAAGCGCTTAAAACTGATAAAGCAAGAATACTAAATGTTAAAAAAAAATATTGAATCTTCATGGTATGGATAACTTAAATTTCTATTCTCTTGTAATATTGGTTACGGTATTACTTAAATTCTTTATCATTTTATTATTGGAATATACTCCCCATCTAAAATGATAAAGTGCCGCTGTGTTTCCTTTTGTACTTTCTTCAGAAATCCCAGTAAACTTTAGTTCATCATTGAAATACACCTCCATTTCTTTTCCGTTACTCCTTATTTTTATTTTGAAACTTTTATTACCTGTTGCCCAATCTTCATCCGTAGAAATTCGACTATTACCATTGGCCCTAGACCCAACATTGATTCTTCCATTGGTTCTAACTTCCACTCTAAGTTGTGGTCCACAACAGCCTGCAAATAATTGTGCAATAGTATAAGTCTCATCTAGCTTACCACTTGGTTTCATTGTAGCTTCTAAAATATGCCACTCTGCTCCTTCTTTCCATTTTAAGCCCTGACCTGCTTCCGTTCTAGCATGTTTTCGTTCTCCAATATATTCATCACCATCAAAAAGTTTGAATATTTGTTTATTTGCTTCTTCTTCGTACCATTTTGCAACTTTATTAAAGTTTTTTCGCTCAACATCATCATCTATAACAGTAAATAAATTGAAAGGGTTGGGAATACCTTCATTTGGAATGAGTGGAATTGTATTTCCTTCTTCTTGCACTTGTTCTTCTTCTAAAATAACATGATCACTGTTACCTGAACAACTGAAAAGCACAAAACAACCATAAATATAAAACACGATTTTTTTCATAAGAAAAAGTTTAAAATAGAAAAGCAAGATTCCTTTTTTTTATAGAAAAACAATCCTGCTCTGTACTGATAAATATGATTAATCAAATTATTTGTAGCGTACAAATAACTTCTTTGTAATTTTTTGGAAAGTCCACCATTACTGGAAGTGCTTCCATTCCTGGCACCTGATTAAAAACCCTAGCTTTTTCAGATTCTTTTATTCGCAATGGCACACTTGTTTCTACCACTACAACTCCTTCTTTTTTATGAATTTCTATAATTTTAGAGGAGACCTGAACCACCTTTTCTCCTGTTGATGAAATTATTGGCAATACTAAGACATCTCCATTGTCTTTTTTTGAAGTTCTTTTTGCCCTTATTATGGTTTTTTCTGTATCAAAAATATAGTTCAACTTAAAATTAGCCTCCTCATTTAAGGCTTTCTTTTCTCTATTTGTTAAAGTGGTGTCAATTTCAAAATTAATCCTATCATTTATATCCTTGTAGCTTACTTTCGCTTTTAAATCATAGATATTCGTAAACCACTCCCCCTCAACAATACGCTCAACTCTTGGTGTCAAACAAAAATCTTCACCCGGTTGTGGTTGCTGATTATTAGGCTCAACCAATAAATACTCAGCCATACTCGCAGTAAATATAGGCCCTACTTTTTCATGCCATAATACATTTAACGCACCTCCTGTTCCTGCTACAGAATATTTTTTCTTCCATATTTGATCGTAAGAAGACACAGTACTTTTCCATGGCCCCCTTGCACCCAACCAAACATCTAATTCCGGAAAATGCTTTACGCCATTATTGGAACTTCTAGGCAACGACTGCTCTTTATTTACACTCATTATTTTTTCACTGTTATCTAATACAAAAGCTAAATTTTTTGCATGAGAAAAAGTGTGATGTATACATGGTTTTTCTCCATGTGTTTCATAATGCAATCCTCCTGACAAAAGTCCATTTACGGTACAACGTGCTAACAACTCCGTATTCATAACTGCAGCCGTACCAAAAGTAGGGTTTCTATCTGCCATTAATGAAAACGCAGGCTGACAACCATCCGTAGTTCTACTTCCCCAATAAGTCCATTTATTTTGCCTAGTTCCCCAGCTATTGTCCCATGCTCCATCTGGCAACATAAACTCCAAATGTCCATTCATAGACTCCGTAAGCAATTGCAATAATGCTTCATCTTTTTCTATAAGAGCATACTGAACCACTCCATTTAATGTTTCTTCTACATTATAGCCCAAATCTATAGGATACAAACCTTTAATGCTTTTATCATTATCTGGCTTATCTTCACCAAAAATGAGTTTATTTGGCTCAGTCAAATATTCTGGAATAAGTGCCGCAAATTCTTTACTTCTTACAATATATTTTTCTTCATTAAAGTATGCTCCTAAAAAACGAAGTGCATAAATAGCTGTAAATCTATAATTAATATGACTAAAATGCATGTCAAATTTCCGATAAACAAATTCTATTCCAGATTTCAAACGTTCTTCCCACTTCTTTTTCATTTTCTTAGTCAAAAGATGACCATGATGATGCAAGGCTTCACCCAAGGCAATTGCCGTAAAAACGGTAATACCATTCCATGATTTAGGGTTTATATCATTTGTCCAACTTCCGCTTCCGTCTGGTTTGTCAACATTTTTAGACCAATCCATTAATTTGATTGCTGCATCTAAATATTTTTGATCTCCCGTTGCATCAGCCATATACATTAAAGGGTAAATAGCATCATTGCAACGTCCATGAATTGTACTACATGCATGGCAATACAAAGCGCCATCTTCTACAGACTTGCTTTTATCATGAATTTGATCGCGTAGCATTGCATCGCACCAAACTTTTAAAAGTTGGAAGGATTGCTTTTGAAATGCTGTCATATCATTAAGAGATACAACTTTATACTTATTGCCTGCCCCGACACAAGCATGCATAGGTAATAGTAAACCTAAACTTCCAATTGCCGAAATATTTATAAACGAACGTCTTTTCATTTTTATTTTGATTTTTGAATTGTTTTATAAAAAGCGGTTAGAAGCCTCAGGAACTCAGTAATTGTTCAGATATACTGTGGCCACCTGATATGGTTCTTATTATTTAATTTCTGTAGTTTTTATTGATATGGCCGCTAAAAACTTCCAGTAATCTTAAACAAATGATTATTTATTATAAACCAACCTAAGTATTGATATATGCCATACACTGTTTCTAAAACTCAACCATTCTAGAAACATTTTAAAATTATAAAAATGTAACTGCTTTTTAATAAATACTCACATTACAAACACCATCCTCCTCTTTAAGGTAAAAAGTAGGAAACATGAATTTAATTCGTTCAAAAAAAAACTTTTTTTAGAAGTAGTTTTTCAGCTTTAATCAATTTTTAACAACTTTTATAAATGTAGGTAGCATTGAATTTAATTTAACAAAATAGATTCCATTAGGTTGGTCTGACATATCCATAAAAACTTTACCACGATTCACGGAATATTCATTAGCAGTTATTAGCTGAGATTGAACATTGTAAATTTCTATAAAAATACTTTTCAAATTTTCAGGAACAAACAATTCAAAATTACCATTTGAAGGATTTGGATATGCGGTAATCTCTTCATACAAATTAATAGATTTAGTCATAACACCTTGACAAGCACTTTTACTTTTCACTTCAACCTCATCCCCATGATGTACAGCAACTGAGAAATTTATATCATAGGTTTCCAAAACTTCTTCTCCGTTTTTGAAAACTCTAAAAGGACCATTCCCTGTAGCTACAGAAACAATTGCAGATTGTTCCGAAATTTGTATCCCTCCACTTAAACTTACGTATCCATCAATAACAACTTCATAGCATTGCTCATGATCCTCTCCAATAACTTCTATACACAGATTATAGGTCCCTGGATTAAGATTTTCAATTGTTTTATTTTTTGTGAAATCATAATCTACCCCATTAATTGTAGCCACATAATCATGAGTGGCCTTTGCATTGATAATTAATATGCCATTATTCTTGTTTTCACAAGTTTCTCCTATAGCTTGTATCGTAAAATTATTTTCCTCTTTAGGATCTTCATCAACAATTCCTAAGTCAATTATCTGTAGATAAATAGGTTGCGAATTACCCGTTTTTTTCTCCATTAAATAGTAATAAAGTTTCCCTTTATTAATATGCACCCTACCGTGATCAAATACTCTACCCGATGTTGCTTCATAAACCCGTGTAAATTTATTGGTTCCACCAACAGCTTTATCTACAAAAACACGTCTACTACTTGTTAACCCAATAATATAAACATTCTCTCCAGAAGTATAAATTGATGTTCCTCCAGCAAAGTCTTCCGATGTTATAAATTCCGTAGCTCCTGCAGGTTTATAGGTGTGTAAAGATTTTGTTACATTATTTTCATTGTCTTTTACTTTGCTTATAATATGTACATCACCTTTAGCTGTAACTGTCCAATCAAAATCGGCTACAATATATACTTTATCTGTTTGAGTGGTTTGCACATAATCACCAGGCTCCATCACTTTTATGAAATCGGCGTCGTAAAGTGGTAAACTAAACGATGTTCCTGAATGACTTTTCCAACTATCTGTTCCATTTTGATTGTCTGAATATGCATAATACACACCATTTTGGTATTGATATTTGTCTAAATGATTTTCTCTGCGCTGAAAACCTATTCTAATTTTCCCATCAATATATTTCATGTTCCCATAAAGTCCCCAATTATAGGAAACCGAAGCATGATTCTTAGCATTTAAAACATTAAAGTGCGTGAAATTTGACCAAGACGAAGAACTAGCATTGTACTTAGAAAATTTATACGCGCCATTATTATTCCCCCCTTCTCGCATGTACATAAATAAGTCACCGGCATCATTCAAGAAAAACTGAGGATAGGTTAACCCTTGAAAATTTGAATATTCAACTCCTCCATTTAAACTCAAATGCTTATAGCCTCCAGAACTATTTTTCACAAATTTATCCAAGGTAAATTCAGAATCAGGTACTATTGTAAGATTCTTAACAGAGTGAGAATATCTAAAATAGTCGTTTGCTAGACTGCCATCTGTAGGCCGTGTTTTATGATAGGCGTGCATATCATATAATAAATGAATTGTACCGTCTAATGGACTAATTCCAATACCTATCGTATTATGAGATTCTCCGATCCACCATTGATTATTAAACCCTGTATGTCTATGCGGAAATTCTATTGTAGCCATAGAACCCGTTAACGTATTGTAGCGTGTCAACATCACATGACGATCGTCTTTACCTCCTCGATACCATGTCATAAAGACATAATCTCCATAAGTTTTAATACAATCTCCATGCGCCGATATATTACGTCCATAAAAATAATCAAACGGTGAATTTACGTCTTTACTCCCACCTGCATCGGCCACTTTAGCCCCATCAAAATGCAATCCAAAATCAGTGATTTTTACTTCTTTTTCAAAGGCTACTTCCTGTGCATAAGTCGAAAGAAAACTCCCTAAGAATATAGATATTAGTATAACTAATTGTTTATTTACGAACGAATTACATTTCATGTTAAAATTGTTTATTTCTATGAATAAGCAATTTCTAAATTTCCCTACCAAACAGCATCATGCACTGTCCTGTATTATTTATATTTACTATTAAAACAATAAACTCGTGATAACTAAGAGAAAAACCTATTTATTTTTTTTAAAATAATTAATCCATATAAAACACTTCCTCCAATGGAATTGACACCGGTGAATTATCTGGATGAACCTCCATAAGATCTGCCATAAAATCCCACCATTTTTTCACAATTTCATTGTTTGCTAGATCTTGAGAACCACCTTCACCTGATACTTTTTGAAAAGCAAAAAGAATACTGGTTTCTTCGTCAAAAAATATCGAATACTCACTCACACCATTCTCTTTTAGCAGCTTTTTAAGCTCTGGCCACAATTCATTATGGCGTTTTGTATAAGCTTCCTTTTGCCCTTTGTTTAATTTCATTTTAAAAGCAAGTCTTTGCATGAGGTTTTTTATTTAAGGTATGTATTGATGAAAAAAGCAAAAATAGTAGACACTAAAAAGTGGGGAACTAGAACGCTCATCTTCAATAGTACAAAAGAGAAAAATCTAATCCATCCTGTTCTGTCATGATTAACAGATAAACTAGAGGCGCTACAATTATTACAACAGCACCGGGTTACTAAAAAGGATAAAACGAAAAATCGTTTTATCTTTATCTAAAAAAACAAAACGATTTTAAATACTCTAAAAAATTCTTACTAAAGTATCGTTAGTAAAACTCCTAGTCCACTAATTAGGATTGCTAAATTTATCGGCATACTCCGTTGGTGACAAACCATATTTTTTTCGAAAACATTGGCTAAAATACTTCGGTCTTTTAAACCCTACTCTATAACCAACTTCTGCCACGCTTAATTTATCTAACTCCAATAATTTTGCAGCTCTTTTCAATCGAATTTCCTGAATAAAATCTTTAGGTGTATGATTAGTCCATGCCTTTATTTTTGTAAAAAGCATGGAGCGACTCACCCCTATTTCTTCACAAAACAGATCAATACCAAAATCTTCATTAGATAAATTAGCCTCAACTACTTTGTATGCTTTTTTAAGTAATTCTTCATCTAAGGATGTAAGGGAGACGTCAAATGCCGCATAATGATCCTCTGAAGAAAACTTTTCTTTTATGCGCTCTTTCGATTCTAATAAGTTTTTAATTTTCAGCTTAAACTCTTTTATATTAAAAGGTTTGCTAATATAATCATCCGCGCCACTTTCCAACCCTTCAAACTTATATACTAAAGACGTTCGTGATGTTAGCAGTATTACGGGTATGTGACTGGTTTTTATATTTGTTTTTATCTTTGAGCAAAGTTCAGTCCCCACCATTTCTGGCATAATAACATCACTGATTATTAAATCTGGTAAATGTTTCTTAGCTAATTGCAAGGCCACTCTTCCATTCTCTGCTTGAACAATATTATAATCAGGTTTTAGGGTTTCCTTAATAAAAGAACGCAATACAGGGTTATCTTCAACAATAAGAAGGGTGTATTTCTTTTCTTCCTTCAATAAATCTTCTACATCATTTGTTATTTCAATTTTTGGCGCGTTAATTTGAGAAACATATTGAGAAACATCATCACTCATTTTAAAGTTTTTCATTATTTCAACTTCTGAAAGATGTTCTTTTCCTAACTTTAATCGAACTGTAAACTCAGCACCATGAGGTTTTACGTTTTCTACCGAAATGGTTCCATGATGCAACTTAACAATATTACTAGCTATTGAAAGTCCAATTCCAGTCCCTTTATTATAATTTTCTTTTGCTTTATTATGAATTGGAACTTCAAAAAAACGATCGAATATTTTTTCTAAAAACTCGTCGGCGATTCCAACGCCTGAATCTTTAATTTTTACAACTAGTTCTCCATCTTCTGTAGTTATTGAAATAGCAATACTTCCACCTTTTTCGGTATATCTAAATGCATTCGAAATTAAATTGTAAAAAACACGCTCTAGTTTATATCGATCATAATACATGCTTATTTTATTTTGAGAGGTAGAAAATGTATACTCATAGGCTCCTAGTTTGGCATATTCCGAAAAAGAGAGAAAAATTTCTCTTAAAAATTTCACAATATTTCCTTCAGCTGCCTCTAGCTCAAATTGGTCACTTTCCAATTTTCTAAAATCCATTAATCTATTTATCAGTCTTAATAAATGATCGGCACTACCTTCAATAATTTTTAGTCTTTTATAAATTGCATTTGTCCCGGTGTAGTTATTCAAAATCTGTTGTAACGGTCCTAGAATAAGAGTTAACGGAGTTCTAAACTCATGTGATATATTGGTAAAAAACTGTAATTTTGCATTGTTCAATTCCTTATTTCGTTTACTTTCTACATATTCTAAGGCCAATTTATGTTGCAACCTTGCTTTGGATTGTAATATCCAATAGATAGCGTAAAAAGCGCCACATATACATATAAAATATGTTGTATAGGCCCACCAAGTTTTCCAAGGTGCTGGTGTAACAATAATTTCTAAGGAAGTGGAATTTTCATTCCAAACGCCATCATTATTAGCGCCTTTTACTTCAAAAACATAGCTTCCGGAAGTTTGCAATGTGAAAAACGCTTCTTTTTGTTCAGTATACGTCCAAGTATCATCTAATCCTCTTAAGCGATACGCATAACTATTTCCACTCGGATTTACATAACTAGGTAGTGAATAACTAATGGAAAAATTAGCATTGTCATAAGCAAGTTTAATTTTAGTTGTATAAATAATGCTTTTTGATAAAATTTCATTGTCATCTCCTACCTTAACGGTCTCATTTTTTAATTTTAAATCTGATAATAAAACTTTAGGCGCATATTCGTTTTTAATAATTTTATCTGAATTAAAAGTTGTTATACCTTGAAGTCCGCCAAAGTAAAATTGATTATTCTTTAATTTCAAGCCAGAGTTCGGACTAAAATCATTTTTACTTTCGATACTTTTTTGCTTGTAAACAATAGATTCTTTCGTTCGCGCATCGAATTTAACAATTCCTTTATCTGTACTCAACCATAAAAAATGTTGATCATCTTCTAAAATTGTATTTACTGTAGAAATTGGATTTTCAGCAGCAACCACCACTTTTTCAAAATCGTTACCATTAAACTTATAAAGCCCTCTAGAATTTGTTCCTACCCAAATGTTTTTGTTTTTATCTTTAAATATTGTTTTTACATTATAAGATAAAAAACGGCCACCTACCAAATACCTAGCAACATCGTAACTCCCTACCTCATTAAGAGACAATACATTGACACTCCCTAAACCTCCTGTCCAAATCTTCCCATCATCATCCAGAAATATGGTTTTTATAATATTCGTTCGAATCGTGGGTCTTCTAATTTTTGTGATTTTTTTTGTCGTAACATTGTACTTTACAATACCTTTTCCGAAGGTACCAATCCAAAAATCACCATGACTCCCTTCCTTTATTGCAAAAACACCTGTATTTTTCAAATACTTTTTCAGTTCCTTTGAAATAATATCTTTACGCTGTTTTTTTGTTTTTAAGTCGTACACAAAAACCCCATGATTTAACACCCCTACCCATAATAAATTTGGTTTTGTATACAACATGGTTTGCACGGCATAGGCAACTTTACTATTAGGATATGGAACTTTTAATACATGTGAAATCTTCCCATCCTTATCCAAAGTACTTATAACGCCACCTTCTGTACCAAAATACACATTAGATTTATCATCATACACAATAGAGTTAACAACATTATTAAAAACTTTATTATCTTTAATATGAATAAAATTCTCATTCGTTTTACTCCATATATTTGCACCACCCGTATAAGTTCCCAACCAAATAGAACCACTTTGATCTTTAAAAATTGATTTTATAAAATTTTGACTGATGCCAGAATTCTCTACGTTATTCTCCTTTAAATGGATAACTTTTTTTGCAGAAGTAATAACAAATACACCTCCAGTTGTTCCTAACCACAAATTCCCCTCATCGTCTTTTTGCAAAACACGAACATCAATATCATTGTGAATTTCTGTATAACTAGTTCTACTAAATTTTTGCGTTTCAATATGAAACAGAAAAAAACCATTGTATTTTGTAGCAATACCTAAAACCCCAGGCGATACTTCAATAATATCTTGAATAAACAACTTCGCCTCTTCTTCATTCCTATTAAATTCTTTAAAAACAAATTTCCCTTTGCTTCTCGATTCAAGTTTGGCTAAACCTTTAGTTGTTCCTACCCAAATTTGTTTGTTTTGATCAAGAAAAATACTTTGAATGTTTTTATAGGCAAAGGCCTCCTTTTTCACATCGCCATAAAAGGTATTCGTAAAATTATTTCGTTTTTTATTATAAATAGAAATTCCGTTTGCCGTACCAAACCAAAGCTCTCCGTTTTGCATTTCTTTACTGCAAATAACAACACCGTTAACTATTGAATTTTTGTCTTTGGTATTCTGGTAATAGCGTTCAAAAGCGTTTTTTTTGGGATCAAATCTATTTAATCCATTATAGGTTCCTACCCATATGTTCCCATCTCGGTCTTCTAAAACATCTAATATATCAGAGTTACTGATACTCGTTACATCTTTTGGATCATTCCTATAGGCTACAAATTCATTACCGTTAAACTTGTTCAGTCCATTTCTTGTTCCAAACCACATATGTCCTTTCGAATCCTGCTCAATTGCTATAATTGAGTTATTTGACAAACCCTCAGTTGTAGAAAAATATTTGAAGTGAAATCCGCCATCTTGACCATATAAAAAAAGGAACTTAAGTGTAAAAAGAAAAAACACTAATTTACGAGTCATATAGGGATTTGTTTTATTGAATTATAAAATTAAACTTCTTATTGGTTTATCCAAAAAAACACCTTGTTTATTTTAAGAACCTTAAATGCAAAAAGACCTTCTGTCATTCAACAAATGGTCTTTTCTAACTAAAACTAACTACAAAACTAAAGACCTCAAGTCTAGACTTATAATCCTATAAATATAGTCTTGAATAACGACACAACAGTCATGAACTGTGATGACGCATTTAAAGATTTTATATTATTCACCCTTAAAATTAAATTTAATTGGCGTTGAATAGATTCCGGGTCTATTAAATTCATCCCACACACGTAACTTCCAAAAATAATCATGGTTAGATACGTAGGCATCACGATTATAAAAAACACTTTGAGTGCTTTTACTGTGAATTTTTTTACTATCCCAAACATCACCAATTCCATTTATGCACTTTTCTTTTGAAGAAGACACTACTATTTGGTATGCTGATTGCTCATTTGGTTCTTTTGAATAGAACCAATCAAAAACCGTATTTTCATTTATTTTTAAACTGCAATTTTTCGGAACCAACACCGTTGAATCTTTGTATTTCTCAATTAAGCTATTGCACTTTTGTCGTAATTTTTTTAAAGTATCTTGATAGTCTGGATTTTCAGCAAGATTCTGAAGCTCATTCTGATCCTTTTCTAAATGATATAATTCTTCTATTGTTTTATCTTCAACATATCTAAAATATTTCCACTTATCGGTTCGTACTCCCTCACTCGCCGCTATATTTTCAAACTCCCAAATATGTTCTATTAAAACGGTATCCCTAAGCTTGCTAGTTACCTGTTTACTTTCAATCAGTTTTTTTAAACTTTTACCATGCCAGGTTTTTGGTTGTTCCAAACCAGCATAGTCTAGTATTGTTGAAGGAATATCGATATTCAAAGCCATATCCTCAATATCCTTATGCTCCTTATTTCGTGGATCAAAAATAACAAGTGGGACTTTGATGGAATTTTCATACATCAGCCATTTCCCTGCAATTTGTCTTTCACCTAGAAAAAAACCATTATCTCCCATTAATACAATAATAGTATTATCTGCTATGCCTTTCTTTACTAGTTCTTTTCTTATTTTTCCTATTTCATTGTCTACTCCAGCAATCATTCTATAATAGCCTTTCACACTGTGTTGATATTTTTCAGCTGTGTCGTACCTCCAAAACCATCTTAACCGATTGAATCCATTTTTAACAATTTGTGGTAATTTATCATAATATGTGTCACTAGAATTTCTTGCAGGTGGAATCGTCGCATTTGCTAAAACATGGTCATTTTCCTTTTGCCAAAAATATTGTTCTTTTGAATTATCACTTGCATGTGGTGCACTAAAACTCAATTGTAAACAAAAAGGCTTATCCGTTGGAGCTTCTTTAATAAACGTTATTCCTTTTTCTCCAGTATACCTTGTTAAATGAACTGTATCCTTGCCTAATGTTTTGTAATAATAACTGGTAATATCTTTTCGATCATAGCGTAAATCATAGTTTTCATATTTATGATATAACGAATCTAACCCATTATATTTTACACCAAATTTCCCATACATTCCTGTATAATAGCCCGACTCTTTTAATAGTTTAGGAAAGGCATTTTTCATAAATGCTCCTTTTATGCTATTTGAACTAAAACTATATCGATGCGTGCGTTCATACAAGCCCGTAAAAATACTTGCTCTACTAGCGGAACAAATTGGAGTAGTAGCAATGGCATTTTTAAAAAAAACTCCCTGCTTGGCCAACTTATCCATTTCTGGTGTATACGCTAAATTATTACCTGTGTATCCAAGAGCATCAGAGCGTTGATCATCTGTTAGTATAAAAATAATGTTAGGCTTGCTAGCAACTATTTGTTTGGCATTTGGAGTTTTATTACAACTAAGAACTACCAAGAATATACAAATAGAAACTGCAAACTTATATAGCTTAAAATATTTTAACAGGATGTATTTCATTGATGCTCGTATTAATTAAAAAACAACGATAAGTCGTTCCTAACAAAGTAAATTAATAGTCGCGTAATAACTCTCCTGAACAGTACTGACAGATTAAGAAAACACTTATAATCCCATGGATAAAACGGTATTTATTAAGCAGATTCTCTATCAATATAATTAAAAGGTGCTCTAATCTTCTTCTTGGTTTTATTGAAAATCATACTAGCAGCTTCTTTGCCCATTGCATCAAAATCTGCCGAGACAACAGTAATTCCTAAGAGTTGCTTTAAAGAAGTATCGTTATAAGAAATTACCCCTATATTTTGACCCATTTGATAATCAGATCCTCTAATCTGCTTCACTAGCGTAACCAAGTCACTTTCTTCAATAGTGATATACAAACTACCTTCTTCCAAAACCATGTCGTCTGAAGCTTCATTACGAACTTCAAAATCAAAGCCATTACATCCACAAAACTTCATAAAACCTTTTAAAATTCCAGCTGGGTATGGATAAAAAGCGGTTTTAGGATAAAATAGCACCAACTTTTTGTATTTTGATATTTTACACAATGCCGATTCTAAGGACGCATATATATCTTTTTCAAAATCTTGATACACTTCAATAAAATCACCATTTAATTCATGCTGATTATTATCTAATAACACCAAATTATCCTGTGGAATTTTACTAATAGCAAGCCTTGCTTTTTCTGTTAAATTCATATGCGATAAATTTTCAGATCTAAAATGAGGCATGATGACATAATAGTCATATTCCGATTTGTATTTATTTATTAGCTCTAAAAACAAAGCTTCATCACAATGATAACTATGCAAATCAATATGCGCATTGTCTCCCAATTCCTTTAAAAAAGAATTATAGATTTGCATTTTATACGTGCTAAATTTATTGACTAAAAACAAAACATTTAGCTTACTAACCGTATGTGTTTTTGCCACATAGGTTCCTTTCCCGTGGATAGAAACAATAACCTTTCGTTTCTTCAAAACATTATAGGCTCTTTCCACCGTATCTCTAGAAAGATAAAATTCTTCACTTAATCTGTTTATGGATGGGATTTTATCACCTATACGAGTGTTTCCATTAGAAATATTATGCATGATCGAGTCAATAATCTGTATGTACTTTGGCACCCTAGAATTTACATCCAATCTAATTTGGTCTATCATAATAGTTAAGTTTTAGTTTCAAACAAATATAGAAGAAGTGCTCAAACCAAAAGTCTTAAATAGGGTAACGAAAAATTCAAATCCAGTAAAAACAAGGCCTTTAGACTTATAAAACAAGAACTTAAACAAAACAAAAGACTACTTATTCCTAAATCCCCCCCCCCTGTACAGAAACCTAGACAAGCCTTTTTAAAGAGGGAATTTATAATTTAAGTACTAAAACTAAGTCGTAAATTTAAAGAGCATAAAGCAATCCCAAACAATATATTTAGAATTTTAAATCTATATTTTTTTTATTTTCCGAAAACAGCATTACTTATTAGCGCCTTATAAATTCACAATTTTGAATTCATATTTTTCAAATGAAAACGAAGAAACTAACGTATTCATTTTGATTACGCTCCCCTTTTTCCCATCCATTCGGGCGGTACTTTTTAACTCAAACCAGCCTGTGTATTTATGTGGATTTGGATTTGTATACTTACCGTAAGCCTCTACACCCACTTTGGTTAGCGTTCGTTTAGGATCTCCTTTTAAATCACTTCCTTTTTTAACCCAATCAGACGGGACACCGTTAAGCAAGAAGTTCTGTAGCTTATTATGTGATTTTCCATATTTTAGTTTTCTGTATTTAACGACCGTACCGACTGGATACTCCGATTTAAACAAGATGGTTACAGGCTCAGCTTCAATATAATCAAGAGATTTTACGCTATAATTGTATAGTAAAACATCAAATTTATTTTCAAATTCATTTTTCGCAAAAACAGCATCAAGTATGTTGTTTGAAGCGTTCGCACTACCCTTACTCAAAGTCTTATAATGCTGCATTCCTTGCATAGTATTTAAAGTCGAAATTGCTGGAGAATTCTTAGACCCAATTCTATTTCCCCATCTATAAAAGGAATCAAGTCCTTTCTCTTTATTTTTATAAAACAAATTGGAATAAGCCAACTCTACAATTTCTTTATGTGAAGTAGCGCAATTAATAAACCCTCTCATATCCTCACCACTCATGGTTGTAACAGTTGCGTACTCCATTATATCTATCGTTGCATTTGCATTCCATTTTGGATGCTCTACAAGAGGAGCAAAAAACTGATCAAATTTTCCTAACATATCTCTATGCATAGCATTGTTAATAATTACATAATCTGATATCCCCCAAAAATCGTAGCTGAGATTATTATCGTAGCTATACGTAATAAGGTCGTTTGCAAAGGAAGCAAAAGACTCACCTTTATAATTTAACACAGTTCCTTTTTTGTACAAAAAACCAGGAGCTCTTGTATGAACTCCTATTTTTGCAGTAGGTAGAATTGCACGAACTGCTTTTTCCGTATTGGCAAAGTGCTCAATAAAATCTTGTTTTGTACCATACCAATGGTCAGGGGTTTCTATTTCTGACCCTACTCTAAATCTCCATGACAAAACTTTTTGTTTTCCATAGGTATCAACTAGTTTTTTTATCAATGCTTTTATAAAATCATGGTATGCTTGTTTATCCGCTGGAGGTAATGAATTCCCATAATGCGAAATTTCTTCATTCTCTCTAAAATGTACCTTATCACAAGTACCCTCTGGAATAAAAGTATAGCCATATTGAAAAGCCCAAGGTGGCTGATCTAATGCTATTTGAAGAATTTCCGTTTGAGAGTGGACTATTTTATTTAGTCTATTAATAAGCGGCTCCCAATTATAAACATAGGTACTTTTAATGGAATCATAATGACAAGGGTCAAAATCTAAATCTTTTTGAGCAACACCGTTGACCGTTTTTTTTATGCCACCAATCATTCTTACAATATTCATTTTCATCCCTGAACGAATATTGGATCCATTTTCAGGACTGATCCGATTTGCTACGACCCATATATTTTGTAAGCTTGACTTCTTCAAGTCATCATTCGTAAAATCAGTTGAAAGTGTTACTTGCGCCTTGACACTAAGGAAACTTAAACAACAACATAAAATGAATACCTTATAAATAGTATTATAATTCTGTTTTATCAATTGAGAGCTATTTTTTAGTTCGCAAATAAAATTCTTCTAACTGTTTTTTAGTAGGAATAAATTCTTTGCTTTTGACAATAGCTCCAAACATAAGGAAACCTGAGTAATGAAAAGTATGATATAGGGGCACCAAAAATCCTAAAAAACATAAACCACTGGTTTAAAAACACCTAAATCACTATGACTCGAACTTAAACCAATCTAATGCTAGCATTGCTTTATTTGAACCTTTATAAACAAGGAATATATCTTTCACTCCTTTGGAAACAACTATTTTAGATTCCATTTTTTGAAAATGCCCCGAACTATTGGCCTTGCTTAAATCTATCGCACCTAAAAGTTCTCCTTTTACGCTATCCCTTCTTATTTCAAGTACTCCTTTTTCCCCTTTAAAAGAAATATTTGACACAAACTTACTATATGCTTTATCAAAAGTCATATTTGCGAATCGAATTCCATTTTCATTCTTAAAATTTGACAAAGCAAATTCCTTTTCTTGGATCAATTCCTTTTTTAAATCCCCAAATACTTCATAATACCATTCTGCTTCAATTTTATCCCATGACGCATTGTATTGCCCAACCCCATTCTTAAAATGTTGATCTAGAAAAGCTGTATCTGTATGTATTTTTCCATTTGTATCGATATGGCAGTATGAAATAATTGATTCTCTATATTTATACCCAGGCCTAATATAGTAGCACCAAATATGATAAAACTGACCTTTCCAATTAAAAAAACTTCCGTGGGCAAATTCATTTAAATGATGGCCATTTCCTAAAGCTCCGACACATTTATAGGGCCCATATATATTTTTCGACGTAGCATAATCTCTTCCCCAACTTAAATAATAAGTATCCTTATTTTTAAACAGATAACTTTTATCCATCCATTCTGGAGCACTGTTCCATTCTTCTCCAACAATAGAAATTGTTTTTGCTTGCTCAGATAAAGACATCATATCATCCTGTAACTTAGCCAAACGAAAACCACCTCCTTCTTTGTCTCCATACAAAATATAGGCTGTCTTATTTTTATCCGAATCTATAAAAACAGTTGGATCATGCATTGGAGAAACGAGTGCTTTGCCTAATTTATCAACAAAAGGTCCAACAGGAGATGTAGCTGACATCACTCCAACGCCTCTTTTCTTATCTGAAAAATAAAAATAATATTTCCCGTTTTTACTAGCAGCATCACTTGCCCAACAATCAGAACTACTCGCATCCATATAATTATCTTTTGGACGAATGGTCGTTCTATGTTTCCAATCAATCAAGTCTGTTGTTGAAAACACACGCCAATCCTTCATTATCCATAACTTATCGTTTGGCGAAGCATCATGACCACTATACAAATAAATAGTATCCTTAAAAACTCTTATATGTGGATCTGAAATACCACTGTTATCAATAATAGGATTTTGTCCGATGGCACAAAAAACAAAAACATGAACTAGAAGAAATGTTACAATTTTTTTTGGTGTCTTTTTCATGAATTAATTTTTGTTAAATAAAACAAGCTTGCTGTTCATATGATTGAATAAACGAGTTTCAATAATACAAAAAGAAATCTTTGTTTTCATCAGTATCTTATCGCCATAAAAAGTTATGCAGCCTTAAAATAAAAACTTACTTCTCTAAGGATTTTAACAATATTGATTTCACATCCTTAACTTCACCTTGCCGCAAACCTCCATTAGTTGCCCCTGTAATCCAATAAAGAACCATACCAGCATCTGAACAATCCCATTTTCCTTTTTGAAACTTAACAACATTATCAATTTCTGCCATTTTCCCCATCAACCAAATAAATTGAATACGGGAATCTGAATGATCCATTGCCCAATTCCATTGAGACTCCTCAACCTTAAGTTTGATATTCTGATCAGGAATTCGAACTTCTTCTATTCCAAAATCTAAAATATCTTGCCATTTATAAAAATCTCCAGCATTGTCATTTGCTGGATGATGTGTGATTATTTTCACATATTTACGTTTCTCTTCAGAACTTGCTGCCAAGGCAAAACCGATAATATCAGGTTCTCCTGCTTCTACAATCCATAGTGGATCCTTTTCAGTAGACATTTCAATAGCCTTTCTCAAATCTTTAATGGTTTGATCTGTTTGCCATTTGGCATCTAAAAAGGTTATATGCTCAAACCCTCCCCATCTTCTTGCAGTCCCATCACAGGCAGTCTGCATCATCGCATGTCTTTCTTTCTCAGCTGCTGCTGAAATTCTATGCAACACCACCAAATCACAACTATGAGAATAGTGAACCAAACGGTCTTCTAACCCCGCTGCTCTTAATAAAGCTAGCGAAACAGCTGTTCCTCCCAAATCATCTGGATCTGGCGAATTCCCATCAGCTACAATAGCAATTCTTCCCAAAGGAGCTTTGATAGCTTGTGAATGAATAGCAAAGGAAATCGTGAATGCAATTGCTAAAAATAAAGTATGTTTTCTCATCTCAAATTTTTTATTATTTATTTGTATTTACAAAAGGACGCAGCTACTAAAACCATTCGTCATTCTCTCAATTCGGCGACTTTAATTTCTATCGTTTTACATGACTTATACCCAATTCGATGACATTTCACCAGTACAATCATTTCCTCATTTGCAGAAAATGGCTCTTGGTAAACACTCCACGTCTTAGGAAATTGACCTTCTTTGGATTTTATTTTGTATCCTATAGAAGCTCCTTCCGTAGTACATTTTATTGAAATTTCACCATTTAAATAGGCTATATGCGGTTCTGAAGTAACCGGCTTGTTTTCGTGCCCATCCCAAAGCTTACTTATAAGTTTGTCTTCGGGATAATTAGGAACATCCTCTATCGATGTTAACCAACGATCCATTTCTTCTCTTAACTCTTTAAGCTTACCAAAATATTCAGGATGATCCGCTAAATTATGTAACTCAAAAGGGTCCTTCTCACAATCAAACAATTCCTCTTTCGGTTTCTTTGCTCTAAACCATTGCATTTGAATCGCATTTAATTTTCTAGCATCACGTAAGCGCAATAATTCTTGCATAGAAGGGATTTTTTCTCTGTACGCAAGCGGTAAATAATAGCCTTGTTCTGGTCTGTAGTTTCTAATATATTTAAATCTATCATCTCTAACAGCTCTAATCGCATCTGTCACTTCATCAAAACGATCTGCAGCCGCATGAATATATTTCCGATTCGTTTTTGCAGTATATTCTCCAAGAAAGGCTTGCCCTTGCATATACTTAGGAGCTTCCACTCCTATTAAAGAAAGTAAGCTTGGGGCAAAATCTATAAAACTAATGAGCTGCTCATCTTTTTTACCGGCTTCAAGTTTATTTGGATATCTTACAATCATTGGTGTATTTAACCCTGAGTCATATATTAAACGTTTTTCTCTAGGAAGCGGACCTCCATGATCTCCATAAAAGAAAATAATGGTATTCTCTAACAAACCATCCTCTTCCAATTGCCTTAACACCATACCAAGTTGTTTGTCCATTTCACAAATATTGTTGTATAATTTCCACATGTCTCGCTGGGTTATCTCATTGTCTATAAGATAGGGTGGAATTTCAAATTTTGTGGTTTTAGGTATATGAATCGGTGTTTCCGCTTCTAAAGTTCTGTTTTTAGCATCAGGTAATCCATTCTGTTTCCAGTTGTAATTTCTATCACCCGCATGATAATATCTAGTTTCTATTTGTCTAAACCCATAAGGCTCAAACAAACCAGATTCGTGTGTTTCCGTAAAATTAAAAACAGAGAAAAACGGCTGCCCCTCTTTTCTATTGCGCCAATGTGCATACGGACTACTTTCGTCCCAAGCCGTAACTGGGGCTTTAAACTGATAATCTTCCTTATAATTATTTGAACAGTAGTAACCATGCATTCGTAATAATTCACTAATCATTTTTACATTGGATGGCGGCACTGCTTCGTAACTTTTTAAACCAGTTTGTTTTGTATTGGAAGTAGTTCTCATATGATTTGCCCCAAAACTTGAAGGATACATACCTGTAGCTATGGCTGCTCTACTTGGAGAACACACCCCAGATGTTGAATACAAATTTGGATAAATTACCCCTTCACGGGCTAATCGACTTAAATTTGGCGTTTTTACTGTTTTATCGCCAAAAGGAGGTATATAGGCCCCCATGTCTTCAGTAACCAACCATAAAATATTAGGCCTTTTTGGTAGTTCCAAAGAAACCTTATCAAATGCCGGCTTATTTTTACAAGCAACTACTAGGAAGCAAGCTGATAAAATTATGGATCTTCTGACCATTACTTTTATATTTATTTTCATCTTTTGGGCTTTTTATTTAAAACGATACTTCTGTTTTGAAATACTTCTTATTCCTTTTTTTTAGCAATGACTACATACATTCTAGCAGCCTCAGGAGCATCTCCATCACAATTTCCTGCCATAACAACACTTTCTCCTTCCGAAACCTCTCGCTTAAACAAAGACATAGTCACATTCCCTAATTTAAAATCATCACCTGTATCAACATATGCCTCTCTTAAAAATTCTGGACGAGGAACTCGATCATCATGCCCAACATACAAAGTCATGTTGGCACCTGCAATAAATTGCAAAAGATCTCTGGCCCAATATTTACTATCTGAATTAGGAACTCTTACATATTCTGAACCTGTTAAATATCGAGGAATAACGGTATAATTATAATTCATATCGGTATAGGCTTTCTTTCCCCAAAACACATTCTTTCTTAAGGTTGCTGGAGCATCTCCAGTATAACTAAATTTCTTAAAAAGCTTGCTTGTATTTGTTACTCCTGGCACATATGGTGGTATGTAGGGCGTATGAGCTGGCAATGGTTCTTCCTTTGCTATTACCTGAAAAGTTTGTGGCATTTCAGTTGTCAATCCCCCTTCTAAACTTACCATATTCGAATTTAAACGAATCGTCGCTTGCTCTATCCCTGGTCGATTTGCCGTAATTGTTACTTGACCAGATTGTAAAAGAGAACGTATAGCAACTCGATTAATACCACATTCGGTATCTAGATACAAATTATTCGTAGAATGCTCTTTTCCACTATTGTATCCTCCACGCCAAATGGCAGGCCCGGAAATAGTAAAATCCACTCTTCCATTATCTAACGGACAGCGTTGTCCGTCTTTGTCTACTACTTCAACATCTATCAATGCGATGTCTGAACCGTCTGCTCGCCATCCTTTAGGCCCTGTTATTGGCGTTAATTTTATTGCAACCGGTTTTCCAATCGTTTTTTTAATTTGAGAAACACGCAAATTATCATCTATCAATCCTTCAGCCTTTAGTTCGCCAGATTTCCATTTCACTTTATCAAATTTATAAACATAACCATTAACGGGTTCTGCATTTACACCTAGCAATTCATTGTTTAAAAACAATTTTACAGAGGAACAATTTGAAATCACATAAACTGACTTTTGTGTATCGTCATCATAATTCCAATGCCCTACTATATGAACTTGAGGCTCTGGTCTCCACATAGATTTTAAGGCATAAAAAGCTTCTTTTGGTAAACGAACACCATCAACCTCTCCACTGGCTCTTGTCACTTCTGTCGGACATCGACCACCATGAGGACCATCGGAAAACACCCAATTAGCCCCACCACTATGGTAAGGTTTTTTTCCCATTTTATTCCACCAATGATCTGCTTGTCGAACCGCAAATTCTTCTGACGTTAATTTATAAGTATTGCGTTTGATATTTGGATGCTTGAAAAAATTAGCATCAGGAGAACTTTTATCCCAAGCTCTACGAGGAGCTTCATCTCTACAATACTCACTTTCTATTATTGGTAAATTTGGATATTCTCCTTCCCATCCTTCTGTACCAATCTCTATGCTCACATATCTCTCAGAACAAGCGGAATTATCAGCTCGCCTATTCCCCATCAATCTTTTCCCATTGGGATCGTAAGTATTAATTACATTCAATATTTCTTCATAATGCGCAGCAGACTCAGCCCAATTACCACCTTCCCAAATAAAAATGGAAGGATGGTTACGGTAATAGACAATCATATCTCTAAAAGCCGCAATACGAATATCCCAAGTTTCGCCTTCATCTTCAGATTCTCCTGCTACACCAGGCATTAAAGTTACAAAACCATACTTATCCCCCATGGCAATCTCAGAAGGAGATCCAGCACAATGTCCCCATCGAATAAAATTCCCACCTGCTTCATCCATTAAATTATAAGTAAAATCTCTTAACCAATCTGGCAAAGCAGCACCAAGGCCTGCCCAACTGTTTGTTGGTTTTTGCCCCCATCCATGTAATTTTGCATATTCTCCATTTATGTGAAAACCTGTATCTTTATTAAATTCAAAACTTCTTATCCCTAAAGGAGTTTCTTGACTATCTAAAACTATATTGTTTTGTTTTACAACCGATACTACCTTATACATATAAGGATAACGCGTATACCAAAGTTTAGGATTGCTTATGGTTATTTGAGTTTCAAAAACAAATTTTTCATTTGCTCCTATGTTATGTGCATCCATTCCTTTTTGTACGATATTCCCTTCACTGTCTACTATAAAAGATTCAAAAACAACATTTTTAATGTCTTTGTACTCATTGTACACTTCTGACTTTACCGTTATAGTTGCACTTTTTTTACTAACATTCTCTGCATATGCATAAGTTCCAACCGTTTTTAAATTATCATACAAGGGTAAAGTTATATGAAGTGGATCCATGGTGTGTAAAAATACATTTCTATAAATCCCACCATGCGTTGGATGCCAATGTTCATGATTCCAAACTAGTGGAAAATTTTTTCTAAAATGATCTGCTCTGTCGTTCTTTACTTTTACGGCAATCACATTTTCTTCTCCAAACTTTATATGAGGAGTTAAATCAAAACCAAACGGTATAAAACCTGTCTGATTTTGGCCTAAGAAAACACCATTTACGTAAACATCCGCTATCTGTCGTACCGATTCAAATTCGATAAAAATTTTCTTTCCATTGGCTGTTTTTGGCAAGGTAAAATGTTTTCTATACCAAACAGTCCCTCTCCATTGATTCGACTCTCCGTCATGATGCCCTAAACTAAAATCATCAAAAGTATCAATATCATTGTAAGTATGTGGACAACTAATAGTAGACCATGCAGCATCGTCGTAATCTTTAACTTGTGCTTTATCTGGATTGTCTTTTACAAATTTCCAATCCAAATTAAAATTATAACGAACTCGATTGCTACTTAAAACCGCTTTATTAGTTTTATTTGTACCACAAGCTATAAAACCTAAACTAAGGACAACTAAATAAAATATATTTGCTATTACTTTACACATACCATTCATCTATAAATTCTTAAAGTGCTATTTATTTTAACACCTTTAAAGTGCTCGTTTTTAAATCTTCTTTTTTAGAGGATGTTCCCAAAGAAATTGTAAACGTGCCAGGTTCCACTACTTTCTTCATTTCTTGATTTAAAATATTTAGTTCGTTAAATCCTAAATTAAAAGTTACTGTTTTTGTTTCGCCTGGATGTAATGTAATACGTTCAAAACCTTTTAGCATTTTAAGGTAACGTCCTACAGAAGCATAATCATCACGTACATACATTTGTACAACCTCATCACCAACTCTGTTTCCTGTGTTCGTTACATCAATAGAAATAGTTGTCGTTCCATTTTTAGCAATCGTTTTGTTTTTCAATTTGGGTGTTCCCAATGAAAACGTTGTATAACTCAATCCGTATCCAAAAGGAAACAGGGCAGATTTATTCGCTTCTTTATACAATCCCTTTCCAGAACCTATGAAATCTGGTCGTTCTAAATAAGTGACAGGAAGCTGACCTACAGATCTTGGAAAAGAAACCGTTAATTTACCACCAGGATTCACATCTCCAAAAATTGCATCTGCGATAGCATCACCAGATCGCATACCCAAATACCAAGTTTCCAATACAGAAGGAATATTTTCAGCAATATAATTAATCGCTAACGGACGTCCGTTAATTAAAACTACGACCACTGGCTTTCCTGTTTTATGAATAGCTTCGACCAAATCATTTTGAACTCCAAATAAATTAAGATCAGAGCGATCTACACCTTCTCCTCCAGTTCTTCTAGAACCACCTACGACTAATACCACGGCATCTGATTTTTTTGCAGCAGAAATAGCCGCAGAGAAACCTGCTTTTGAATTACTTAACAGATCGCATCCTTTTGCATAATTAATTTGAACTTTTCCAGCAAGCTTTTTTGTAATTCCTTCCAAGGCCGAAACATAATAAGGAGGCAATCCTGAATATCCGCCTAATAAGGAATAGGTTCCTTTTTTAGGCTGCTTCTCATGTGCATTGGGCCCTATAATAGCTAATGATTTTATTTTAGACATATCCAACGGCAATAAATTATTGTCATTTTTCAACAAAACCATTGCCTTTTTCGCCATTTCGTAGGCATATTCTTGATGCTCTTTTGTACTTACAACCGTATCTTTTTTAACCGCTTTCAATTCCGAACCAAAAAGCCCTAATTTATGTTTTGCCGTAAGAATTCTGGCTGTTGCTTGATTTACATACTTAACAAGTGCTGGATTTTTTTCTAATGTATCTTTTAATACTGTTGCATGGTAGGTATATAATTCTAAAGGCTTTCCTAAAACCAAATCCATATCTACACCCGCTTTTAATCCTAAAATTGCAGCCTCCGCTCTTGTTTCAGGAATAAAATGCATGGTTTGCAATCGCCCTACATCATTATTATCCGATACTAAAAAACCATCAAAACCGAGTTCTCCTCGTAAAACATCGTTTAACAACCATGAATTCATATGACAAGGCACACCGTTAAAATCCTGATGTCCTGGCATAATACAACCTACTTGAGCTTCTTTTACAGCAGCTTCAAAAGGAGGTAAGAATATTTCTCTTAAACGACGTTCAGACATATCGCTAAAACCTCCATTTATACCTCTTCTATTTTCTGGATACCCAATAAAATGTTTTGCTGTTGTTAAAATATGGTTTTTATCTAAACGCTCAGCACCCATACCTTGCATTCCTTGTATGAATGCCACTCCCATTCTAGAAACCAAATAAGGATCTTCTCCATAAGATTCTTCAACTCTACCATATCTAGCGTCACCTGCAATAACATCTAGGTTAGGCGAATAACAATGTGTAATATTCAACGCACGAGCTTCCAATGCTGTTTGAGCAGCCATTTTTTTTATCAATTCAGGTTCCCATGTAGACCCACATGCTATTGCCTGCGGATACACCGTTACTCCATCATACCACAAGCCATGTAACCCTTCACCAAACTTCATAAAAGGAATTCCCAACCTATCGTTAGCAGGAGCATCTTGCGTCATTTCAGCTATTTTTTCCTCTAAAGTCATCTGTGAAATAAGTCCGTCTACTTTTTTGGCTATCTCAGTGTCTTCTTGACTTTTTACTATTGTATTTCCTTTTTTTGAATTACAACTTAAAATTGAAAAAACAAAAATTCCAATAACTACTAATTTATTCATAAACTTAACTTTAACGATTTCCTAATTTACTTTACTTCAAAATTCCTGATACCCGGAGCAATTTTTATTTTTAAAATGGCTGTATCCTTGGGCCATTTTAATACTATTAATTTTTGCTGCATCTCATCCCAAACAAAACTTGAAGGATCCACATCTTTCGGGCATTTATACACTTCCAATCCTACCTTCTTAATTGGATTGTAAAACAAGACCAAATCTTCATTTATTAGCACGGAAAAACCATCAGGATAATGCCTATTAGCTCCGATAAATATTTTTGACATTCCTTTCGCTTTATCCGTCTTTATCTTTAAATCCAAAGTCCGAGTAGCATGGTTGAATAAAAAAGAATGAATATCTCCGGCAATGGCTTGCGGAAAAGGCCTGGCAATAATGTCTGTAATATATTTTCTCTCTACAGTTCCCGCCGCTTTTTCATCACTAAAAACAGACCAAGTTGAAGGGCCTCCTGGCAAAAAATTTTGCATGCTTCGGTTTCCCAAAAACCAAGCTTTAATTGACCCTACCCCCATTCTATCAAAAACTTCAGCCGTTTTAATATAAAGTTCTCTGTATTCTAATTGACCTAACTTCCCACTGATCAAGGTATCGGTTTTAGCGAAGGTTGGAAACCCCCATTCTCCAATAAGAATTGGAGCTTTTAATATATCGGATTCTTTATCAAAACGATCCATAACGGTTTTTACAAGTTCTTTTTTATCTTGATAAATATGAGGTGCAAACACGATATTTTTTCTATATATTGGCTTTTTTATTTCCGCATATTGATTGTTATCAATGGCTTCCCCTTTGTTCATAAAAACAGACTGAAAGAGTATCAATTTGTTTGGGTTTATTTTTTGACTTTCGTCTATAATTTTTTGATATAAAGGAATAAGGTATTTATTAGTTAACGCTGTATATGAAATTTTCTTGGTTAATTTTCTTGGCTCATTGACTACGTCATATCCTAAAACTGATCTTGTATCAGCATATCTTTTCCAAATAACTTTCCAAGCGTCTATATAGGTTTCGTGCTCTTGTTTTTTATTTTCCCAAAAATCTTCCCAAATAAATTTATCTACCCCATAAACAGTCATTTTAAAAACTGTTTTAATTCCTGCATTTTTCCCTAACGCCACTAGTGAATCTAGTTTTAAAAGATAATTTGATTCTAATTTTCCTCCAGGAAAATAACTTAGCTTACCTAATTCTAAGCGCACAACTTGTGTGTTAGCACCCATCCTAACCATTCTCATATAATCATCGCTATTAAAGAATACTTCTCCTCTTCCATCATTTGTATTCACAACAAACCCTCGGGGAACAATATGCCGACCTACTTCGTCTCTAAGTCCGTGTTTAATTTGGGAAAACCCCATAAAACAGGTACCTAAAAACAGAAAACAAACAATGGTATATTTCATAACAGAATAAATTAAAGAAAACTACTGCAAGATATATTTCGCAACCTTATTCTGTAACCTGTACTGTACCGATAAGTCCTAAAAAAAGAAAAGACCGAAATAAAAATATCTCGATCTTTTCTGAACTACTAAAACAAAACTAACTATTATCTATATCCATTATTTGTTGGATCTGATTCTAATAAGATAGGATTATTTATCAATTCTTGTAAAGGAATAGGCAATTTGACATGCCACGGTTTGATGTTAGCGGCAGGGGTCCAAAATCGATATTCTAAATTAGAAACGACATCTGTTAAAATCCCCCATCTTATCAAGTCATATCTTCTCCAAGCTTCACCAGCTAATTCCCATTTACGTTCATCGTAAATAGCTTCCCTAAACTCCTGTTGTGTTAGTCCTTTAATTGCTTCTGCCTCAACAACGGTAGCATAAGATCGTTCTCTAATTTCTTTGATGTATTCGTAAGCAGCAGTTGGATTACCACCTGGGCGTTCATTTTCACATTCAGCCGCCATTAAATGCACATCTGCTAATCGAAAAACCATTCTATTGTCAGAGTGATTGAAACGAGGAGAAGTATCCAGTGATAAGTTCATAATCTTAGCCATATAAGGAAAATTCAAATCATACCCTAAATAACTATCCATGATATTTAAGGGTCTTCTTAAATCATTTACTGGAAATTTCTCTGCAAAATCCATTGATGCTATTTGCAAACCTGTACCGTTAAACGACTCTCCTCTTGCTGTTAGAGCATCTTTCAATGCGTTTCTATCTGCGGTGTTTTTGGGTTCATCACGTAATCTAGGATTAAACATACTTGGCCTCCAATTTCCATTTCCAAAAACAGGGTTTAAATTACCATCTGCATCAGCTACCCCTTCTTCAAACTGTCCTCTAATATCTTTTGCAAAATCTAAAGACCAAATTATTTCAGAATTGTATTCATTATTAGGATCAAATACAGCTGCATAGGTGGACTGTAAACTATGTGGTGATTGATTGATAATTTCCAAACACTTTGTTAAAGCTTCGTCCCATTTTTTCTGTTGCATTAAAATTTTTGCTTCAATTAATGCTGCTGCCCATTTAGAACCTCTACCGGCTTCACTCCCCGTATATGCCCCTTTTAAATTGGCTTGTGCAAATTGTAAATCTTCTAAAACGGCATCAATTATAATTGCTTCATCAACTCTTCCTAGCGAACTTATTTCTTCAAGAGTAAGCACTTCCGTATAAAAAGGAGCAGCTCCCCATAAATTTGTAATGTGCCAATAACACAATGCTCTTACAAATCTAGCATCAGCAATTATATCGGTTTGTGATACTTGTGAAATAGCTTCATTACCAGTTACTCTTTCAATTATAACATTTGTATTTAAGATTACTCTGTATAAATCTTTCCAAGTATCAGATACACTCATTTTTTGAGTTGACACATCTGCTGAAGCTTCTGTTAACGAATAATTCCCCATTGGCTCGAAGAAATTAGCCGAACGATTTGGTTCAATAATATCGGCTCCATTGTCATAAAAAACATCAAGGCCTACCTGACCATAAATTGAATTGTTTTTTAAAATCGCATAATACCCATTCATAAACTGTCTGGCATCACTTTCTGAAGCAAAAAATGTTTCAGGTGCGATTAAGGCTCTTGGGTCTTCTTCTAAAAAATCTTCACAAGCAAAACAGGTGAAAATTATGAAGGCGTATAAAAATATGTTTTTTGTTCTCATATCTATTCTTTAATTTATAGTTGTTAAAAAGTTACATTTAACCCAAGTGTTAAAACTCTAGGATTTGGATAGGATCCATTATGATAACCTTGTGCAATATTTCCTAAACCTGTTCTTCCAAAATTACTTGCTTCTGGATCAATTAATCTAAAGTTTGAGAATAGTAACAAATTATTACCTGAGAAATAAATTGTGGCATTTTTAATAGAGTCTAAGCCCCATTTATCAACAGGAACGTTGTAAGCCAATTTCAATGTTTTAAGACGAATATGAGATCCATCCTCCACATATTCTGAATTTGGAGGTGTTCCAGTTACGGAATCTCCACCTGCCCTAGGAATGTTTGAAGTTGGATTTTCAGGAGTCCAACGATTTGCTACATCTCCAAATTTGGTTGTTTCACCACGATTAAAATAATGGTTCCGGGTTCTTAAATTAAACACTTCATTCCCTGTAGTTCCTTGAAAGTAGAATGAAAAATCCCAATTTTTATACCGAAGTGTATTTTCAAAACCGAAAATCAAATCTGGTGTGGGGTCGCCTAAAACCACATAATCTTCACTTGAAATAATCCCATCTCCGTTAATATCATCATAGCGTGCTCCTCCGACAACAGTAGGATCTGTAATTCCAGAAGCATCAATTTCATCTTGACTTTTCCATGTTCCTAAATATCGTGCACCTGTAAACACGGGTACTGACTCTCCAACAATTAAGCGAGTATTCCCAGAACCTAAAATCTCATCAACAGTAACGTCTATAAAATCTACATCTCCTAAATCTAAAATCTTATTTTTATTCGCCGATAATGTCAAAGTAGATTTCCATGTGAAATGATCATTGGTCACATTGGTAGAATTTACAAGAAATTCCCATCCTTTATTTTCCAATGAACCTATGTTTTGTAACTGACTTGTAAAGCCTGTTTGTCTAGGAATTGTTACATCTAATAATAAATCTTCCGTTTTTTTGTAGTAGTAATTCAATTCTGTAAATACTCTACCTCCTAAAAATGAAGCTTCCAAAGCAATATCTAAAGAATTTGTAGTTTCCCATTTCAAATTAGGATTTGCCGGTCTACCTAAAGTTAACCCAGGATTTTCAGCCCCACCTAATGTCGTATTCGCTTCTGTCAACAAACCCAATGTTCTATAAGCTCCAATTGCTTGGTTCCCTGATTTACCAAAACTAGCCCTTAGCTTCAAGTCTTTAAATACATCTTGATCTTGCATAAAAGATTCTTCGCTAACCTTCCAAGCCGCTGCTACAGATGGATAAAACTCGAATTTATTTCCTTCTGCAAAAACAGAACTACCGTCACTTCTTCCCACCAAAGTAAATAGATATTTATCTTTAAAAGTATAGTTCAATCTTCCAAAGAATGAAGCAACCTGAAAACCAGAATAATCACTTGATACAACAGATCTACTTGGCTCAGAAAAACCCAAATTATTATACCCCGCAGCATCACTTGTGATACCATAGGCTTCTGCCATGGCACTTTCTGTGTATACTTTTTGAAAAGAAGCACCTGCAAGTGCAGTAATGCTATGATTCTTATTTATATCTGTTTCATACTGAATTGTATTTTCATTGTTCCAACCATTAGTAGCAACAGTTCTAACACTTGCACTACCTCCATCGGTAACGCCAATAGACAGGAAATTTGGTGACTGACTTGAAGTAAACCTGTTCTGTTTGATATTGTTAATTTCCGGACTAAAAGTTGATCTAACAGTCCATTTTGGTGAAGGACTATATTCTAAATAAACCGTTGCCAACAAATTATTAGAAAATGTTTGATTGGTATTTAAGGCAATGTTAGCAATTGGGTTTGAAAACGGAGCTCCAATCACATCATCGAAACCATTATAAGAACCATCTGCATTGTAAATAGGTTGCGTTGGTAAAGTTGCAAAGGCATTTCCAAAACTAGCCAAACCATTGTCTTGCATAATTCTTGAATAATTAACTCTAAATCCTGTTTTTAATTGATCACTAAGTTTATAATCTAAATTGGATCTGAAAATAAATTTTTCAATACCAGAACTTTTCACAAGTCCGTCTTGGTTAAAATAACTTAGTGAATTATAATAATTCACATCATCCGTAGATCCTGATATGGAAACATCCGCATTGTATATTGGTGATGCATCCAATAATAAGTCATACCAATTGTTATTTGGGTAATCTGAAGGATTTCCCGGAAAGGGTTCAGCTGCCGATCTAAAACGAGCACTTTCGTTCGTAAAAGCAATTTGCTCTACCTGTGAAAGCATGTGTGGTAATTCTGGAACCAATTGCATACTTGTATAAAGATTTACGCTTACTTCAGGTTTTCCTGAACCGGCACTTCTACCGTTTTTTGTGGTAACCAAAACCACACCATTGGCACCTCGAGAACCATATATCGCAATAGAAGAGGCATCTTTTAAAATCTCAATAGATTTGATATCATTTGAATTGATATTGTTCAAATTGAAATTTGTCCCTACTACAATACCGTCTATAACCCAAAGAGGCTCATTACTACCAGTAATAGAGTTCCCACCCCTTACTCTTATAACCGTACCTGCTCCAGGTGCACCACTAACTTGAGTTACTTGAACTCCAGAAGCTCTACCTTGCAATGCTTGATCAACTCTGGCTACTGGACTTGATGTAATGTCTTTGGCGCTAACAGAAGATACCGAACCTGTCAAATCAGATTTTTTCTGGGTTCCATAACCAATTACAACAACTTCGTCTAATTGATTATCTGATTCTAATAAAACTCTTAATTTTGATTGGTTTCCTACCAATACTTCCTTTGTTGCGTAACCAACATAGCTAATGACAAGCACACTTTGTGCATTTGCCTTAATTGTAAAATTTCCATCAAAATCGGTACTCGTACCAACAGAAGTTCCTTTTAATTGAACCGTTGCTGCCGGCAGTGGTTGGCCATCGGCAAATACGGTTCCTGAAACCGATTGAGCATTTGAAATTGACACGCATGCCAATACAAAAACAGCATATATCCAAGTTTTCCTAAAACTCAGAAAGGTTTTAATTGTGGTTTTTAATTTCATAAATGTTTAGATATTTAATTGTTAGATATTAAAACTATAGCAAGACCTTTTCAATACCATCCTGCTCTAGCCTGCTCTATCCTGTACTGTCATGACCCAAAGACAAAACACTATATAACAACTATTTTAAAAAAAACATAAAGTAAAAAAGGAGAAAATTCACCTAAACAAATTTCTAGACATCAATTAAAACCAATACATGCTCACTTATTTTTTATAAAATGAAGTGACAAACAATTATTTTTAGTCACTCTAAAACAAAACTCCTGTTCCTTTTCTAAACCTTTTTTAAGATTTAGAAAAAGAACAGGAGTACATTTATTTAAAGAACAATACTTGCAGAACAAACACAAATATTTGCTCTTAGACACTTACTTTAAACTTGATTTTGAAAATTACTATTGCGGTATTAGTTCAATAAGTTTTACACTGTGCGGCTCAAGTTCTACTTTTAAAGTAATTTTAGTATCCCTGACTTCAATAAGTGTACCATCAATAGTCTTGGGCAACTTTGCCAAGTTTTCATATTTAGTCTTATTAGCGTCAAATACACTATTCCAGCCATCTTCAAAATAATCATCTGGTCTATTTCCATATATACGAGCACTACTGGTTGTTTTATTTGCAACTCCTGCGGCTCTTACATCTTTATACAACTCATTCATAAAAACACCATGCGTCTTATCAATCGTCCATTCGTTCATCTTCCATGTACTAGTACTCGATACTTCACCTCCTTCAATTACCGGATACATAACTTTACTTGCAGTACTACTTCTTGTTGTATTGTGATTGTATGCCAATATGTAAATTCTACCATTTTTTACAACTGGAATTACACCTGTAAATCCACTAAAATTATGTTCTGCAACAAGTCGATTACCCCCTTCCATTTTCAAGAACATCTCTGTAACATTTCTTCTTCCTGTAGCTAATCCATCTGTAGATTCCTGCCCCCAATCATATATTTCTGAAATCCTATATTGATATGCCATTTCTGCTATGGTAGCATACCAACTTGCCCCAACTTCAGTAGCATCACTTAAACTTAGTCCTCTTTTTCCATTATCACCTTTTAATATCCCAAATTCCTGAATATCAAAAGGAATATCTTTAAACTGCGGATAACTATTTAATTTAGCTCTATAGGGCGCTATTTTTTCTTCTAGTTTTATTGTTTTCTGATCTAATTTCTCATAGTACGACAAACAGAAAAAGCTCATCTTTGTTCCTTTGGTTCCCGTAGCATAATTGGTTCCTGTAGCACAGTGATCAATAATATCAGTCGTCCAGGTAGCAGCACCTTCTGTCAACAAGTTTCCTGGTCCAATGATAGCATCAGGAATTACTTTTAAAACTTCATCCACCGTTATGTCATAATGTTTGAAATATTCATCCCTTGTTCCTCTCCAATGGTGTGGTGTATAATTAGGTTCTGTGGCAACACGAAAACGCCAAGTTTTCACTGTATTCTGACCAAATTCTGTGATTAGTGTTTGTAAAAAAGCATTTATATATTGTCTCCAAAGATCATAATTAATTGGCGGCTTAGAATTCCCATAAGTATCAACTACTCGATCTCCGCTCATATCCCAAGGCACATTGTCTAATACGATCCTAGGTTTAAATCCGGTTTTCATAAAAGCTCTCATACTAGTAAGTAGGTCGCTGAAATCTGTAATAATTTTGCCAGAAGCATCAACTCCTTTATAAAAATTATTTTTATCATCAGTTCTTCCTCCTAAGACACGAACCAAATTATAGCTTTTTACATAGGGCTTAATACCAACTAGACTAGAAGTAAATCCAGTTCCCGTAAATCGTGTTTGATTAATCATTGGTCGTGTAGACCAAAAGTTATACAATTCTCCGACTACAGCACCTGTATTTATAGCAACCACTTTATCAGGATCAACGGTAACAGGACCTTCTGGCTCAGGCTCTTCTGGTTTTGGTGTTACAACTATTTCTTCTTCAACCGGGTCACTTGAGCACGAAAAGAACAAGGCACTTGTGATGCAAAAAGCTACACTAAAAAGTATTTTTCTATTGATTACGAACATCTATAATATATTTAATTTCAGCTGTCTATAATTTAACAGCCTTACAAATTTCATTAATTAAAATAAAAAAAGTGTCCTGAGGTGTTAGGAGTTAGAAAAAACTCAAATTTAAAGGCTTATTTTGTTTCGCTCATTGCCCACAATTCAATAAGAAAAACTATTCGTACTTTATAATTTTTTTGAAGAAGTGCACATCTCGATCTGTACTTGAAATAAAATAGATACCATTAGGAAAGTTAGTCATATCGATTGTTTCTGATGCGTTCGAAGTAGTAAGTTTTTTTAGAACAGCCCCATAGGCATTTGAAATTATCAAATTTGAATTAAGAGGTAGGTTTGCTAAAGCAAGTTTAGCTTTTGTCGGATTGGGAAATATTTTTATTTCTTTTATTTTCTGGGCATCAACAGATAAAGCTTCGTAGCAACTAGATGCTTCATTGTCTAAATCGAAAGCAGAACTATCGGAAATGCCATTTTTTCTTAAAACCATTTTATCTATAAATAAATTTGAAGACCTTGCATCTACCGTGATTGTGTATTCTTTAGCTTCATTAAAAGTTACAAATACTCTGTGTGCAACGTGGTCATTTGTATTGGTTACAAATACCCAATCCAAGGTATTCCCAAAAGCCTTTATAAAATTATCTGTGGAAGTTCCAGCAGCACAGGTCAAATCATCACTTGAGTTACAGTAAGGTTTAGGATACACTTTTGCTCCATTTTTCACCCCATAAAAATCTTCCGCATCAATTTTTAACCAGGCATCATTATGTTCTCCTTTGGAGATCCCTAGGCCTACTTTCATTCTCCATGCAAAACGATAAGTCCCAGGATTGTTTATTTTAACATTGTAAACAATTGGCGCATTAGAAAGACTATTAAATGACTCAGAACCGGACCAATACAAATAATTTGTATCTCTATTTTCTCCATTTATAGTTTCCGTTTCCGTACCAATTTTCCATCTGTTATCATTGATAACTCCTGATTCCATCTCAATAGTTAACAAGCCTTCTTTTTCTTCGAAAGGAAGTAAACCATTACAAGTAGCTTCTTGAGATAACATGGGCATTAATGGTATCAAGACTAAATAAATTACTGTTTTTCTAAGCTGTTTTAACATAACTATTTTTTACAAGTTAACTTCGAAAATAATTTGTTAGTTCAAAGATAGCATCCTGTACAATCACGATTAGAAAACATTTAATTTGTCATTTTTTAAACTCACGTAACTTTCCTTCAAGACTTGCTATGAATTCTCTAGGAAAACGAGCATCTTTAGCGGTATTTATAGTCTTTTGAAGATAATAAAGAGCTTTATCCTTTTCATTTAATTGAAAATAAGCCATCGCTAACGACTGCCCAGCTACGACCTGAGTTCGCATATCAGACCTATAATTTATCAATGCTCTTTCACTAAATTCTTTTGCTTGCTTAGGGTTTCGTATATGCTCATTTGGACAATTAATTAAAAAAGAACCATATGCCTCTTGAATGAAAGGATTGTTAGGGGAAAATTTTAAAGCCGTTTTATATACATCAGCTAGTTCAGTCCACATTTTATTATTTCTATAATAATCGGTAAGGTAATTTATTATAAATACTTGGTCTGGAGTTTCTTTAAATGCCGATTCATAATATTTTATTGCCCCTTTTACATCTCCAGCATTTTTTGCTAAAATTCCATTAAAAATATTAATTCTCGGGTTTTTAGAATCCAGTTTTTCTAATCTCAATAAATACTTTTTTGCATTTATCAAATCTCCTTGTTGTATAGCTAAAAATGTGGCTCCTCCTATTACAGCAGGATCATTTGGGTACTGCGCTACTAATTCATTCATTAAAGCTACACCTTTCTCTTTCATACCTAACCTATCGAAAAAAAATCCTGCTAATCTAGATTTCGTTTCAGGTTTTTGATTTTCACTTTTTTCAGCTACTAAGAAATATTTTTTAGCGGCACTTTTAAGCCCCGAATTTGACAAACCTTTTCCTACACCAATAATCTCATTATAGTCATTTTTAAAAGCTTCCAAATGTACATCTAAATAAGGGAGTGCTTTTCTTCCCATGTTCATAGAAAGATATAGTCGAATGGCTTTAGAAACTATATATTTATTTTCGGGAATTTTTTTCAAACTAAAATCCACCAACTCCATTGCCCAAAGTAAATTATTACTTCTAATGGCATCTTCAATTTGTTTTAATAAATACGTTTCAGTTCTAGAATGGAAGCTTAACTTATCTAACCAAGGATCCACCGGAGATCTATAGTCCTCTAAATCTTTTGATCGCTCTGAATAATACTCACTCAACTTTCTGTTCCCTTTTTCAGCATACATGATACTTAATTGTTTATACGCTGGGCCAAATGAATTCTCACTAGCAATCAATTTTTTTAGTTGATTTTCTGCCAATAAAACTTTACCGCTACTATGATAAGACTTTGCCAATTCTAAACTAGCATAAGCTGATAGCGGAAAATAAGACGTTCTTTTAGTATTCTTTAAAACAAAATATTTCTTATCCATTCCTACTAAGCTTTCAAGTAACTCTTCAAATTGAGTCGTCTCACCTATTTGGTTGTGAGCTTCAGCTTTGTAATACCATGCCAAGTATATATTAGGTTGAATTTCTAAAACATTATTAAAATTCTTAATTGCATCTACAGAATCACTAAGTTCTCTTTTTAAACATCCCAAATAATAACTCCAAATCCACTCTTTAGGAGCTCGTTCAATAGCCAATAGATAGCATACTTCTGCTTGTTCAAAATAATTATTAGCATGATATATCATTCCTAACTTACCAAGGTTGGTAACAGAAGGTTTGCTAATCGTCTTTGCATTGACATTTACAATATATTTTTGAAATGAAATTGAAGTATCGTTTAAATCTGGAATTTCAGGTAATCGATTTGCATATTGATTTTCAATATTTTTATTGATTAAAAAATAGGACAACCCCATACAAAAAACAACTATAGACGAAATAGTCAGTAATATTTTTTTTCTATTCATTTCAATTAAATTAATTAGCTAAAATAACAAAAACCAAGGTGAACATCAATAAAACTAAGAAAATTACACACCTGATTTTTTTAATTTATGTACTTTCGTTTTAGTATTTTTAAAATGAAATTCAATAATGTATCCCTCAAAAAGAAATAACACAAAAACAGTGTATTTTGTATTTTTATTTGTTTCATCTTTATTTTTTGGATGTAAAAATTCGGAAGAAAAAATCAATTTTAAAAAAGCACAAAAAGGACAAGAATTATTTACTTCAGTTGGCTGTGCAACCTGCCACTCTTTATCTGGAGCCAAATTTTACGGACCTTCATTAAATAAAATCTTAGGAACTAAGACTAAAGTAATTCGAAATCATAAAGAATATACCGTTTTCTTTGATGAAAATTATATTAAAAAATCAATTATAGATCCAGATTTCGAAAAACCAATTTTGTTTAAAAGTAAAAAAATGCCAAAGCCAAGTCTTACAACTTTTGAAGTAGATTGCCTTACTAACTACCTTGTAAGCATCAACAAAACATCAACAAAACACTAACTATGCAAAAAAAACATACAGTTCTTTTTTTGTTTTTCTTTTCCGTTTTACTAATCAATTGTAAAAACAAAGAGCGTGAAGAAAACACGAATGAACAAGCAAAAGCTAAAATCCAAAATGAAAATAAATCATTAAAAAATATTTTAACTAAATTTACGCCTATTGCAATTGGAAACAAATTTGAAGATCCTCCACAAATTTCAAATCTTGCTATTGGTGACATCAACAAAGATGAGTTATTAGATGTTGTCGTATGTGACATTAAGAACAATACGATTTCTATAATTAGTCAACATCCTAAAGATACATTTACAGAAAAAATAGTTGCAGACAGTATTGAAGCACCTGCACATGTTCAAATTTTTGATTTTGACAAAGACGGTGATCAGGATTTAATTGTTGCGTTACTGGGCATGCTTTTTCCAAACAATGACAGAATCGGATCAATTATTGTTCTTGAAAATGATGGAGAAAATAATTTTTCTAAAAGAATTGTCCTCGAAAACATAGCTCGTGTTGCCGATGTAAGAGCGGGTGATATAGATGGCGATGGAGATATAGATTTAGCTACTGCCCAATTTGGTTATGATGATGGAGAAACTTCTTGGATCGAAAACTTAGGAAATTGGGCCTTTAAAAATCATAGCTTACAAAATCTTTCTGGCCCCATAAATGTAGAATTAATAGATATTGATTTAGATAATGATTTAGATATTATTTCTTTAGTAACCCAAGAATGGGAAACCATATATTGCTTTGAAAATGATGGCAAAGGCAACTTCAAATCTAAAAAAATATGGGGTGCTAGTAACCAAGATTATGGATCTAGTGGTATTTCAATCACAGATATAAACAAAGACGGAAAGCTAGATATTCTTTACACTAACGGAGATGCTTTCGACTACCTACCTCCGCTTCCAAGACCTTGGCATGGAGTACAATGGCTTAAGAATTTAGGCCATTTAAAATTTAAACATTACCCTATTACTAATTTCCCAGGTGCTTTTAGTGCAAGAACTACTGATATTGACAAAGATAATGACGAAGATATTTTTGTTGTTAGTGGCTTTAATTATTGGGACAAAGCATCTGCCGAAAGTTTAATATTACTGGAAAACAATGGTAACAATACTTTTAAAAAACATACCATAGCAAAATCTCCAACACACTTAATTACATTAGAACTAGGTGATTTTAATAAAGATGGGCTTATGGATATGGTCACAGGTGGTGTATATATTTATCCTCCTTTTGACAAATTAGAGCGTGTTACACTTTGGATGAATACAGGAAAATAACACTTACCATCTCTTACATCAAAAAAATCGAATTCTTGCAACTACAAGCTACTACCTTCAATCAATTAGACAATTGAATACAAATATTGCAGTTAATAATAAGTCTAGTACTTTATTCTAATGTTTTTATACTGCACTTTCATTGGTGGCCCTATATGAACTTGAACACCAAGAAAACCTTTGTTTACTCTATTGATGGTATCTAAATCTAAAACATCACTCATTAAAACACCATTGACATAATGCTGCATACGATTGCCTTTAACAATAAGGTGAACTTTATTCCAATCGTTTGATTTAATGTGCGATTTCAATTGTAATCTACTACCCAAAGTATCAAGTATTGTTCTAGTTTGCCAACAATTCTTGTTTACGTTGTTACGCAATCTGTTCTTAGAAATATTCCTAGGCATTGGTGGGATACTTACTTTTTCACCAACATAAGCTAAAGTTGTTCGTTTTTTTTCCTCGTAGTTTTGCCCCGTGTATCTATTTTTCCCATCAATATCGCATTGATAACCGCTTAGAGCAAAAGGAATCGTATCCATAAGTTTACTTCTATAGTTGATTCCACTGTTACCCGTTTCCGATATTTTATATTCTAATTTTAACTCAAAATCTTTGGGTTGTACTTTTTGATAAATAATAAAAGAATTGCGTTTTAAAATTGTTTCAGGTGTTACCTCTCCAATTAAACGACCTTCTTTAACACTCCAATAAGTAGAATCTCCATGCCAACCATCTAAATTTTCGCCATTAAAAACAGACCTAAAGTCATCCTTTTTAACAGCTTTTTTTTTACCAATACAAGCCGATAAGCAAACACTTAAAAATAGAATTGTTAGCTGTTTCATTATTCTTTTTTTGCTTTTGGACCATCATAATCATACCTAAACCAATCTACATCAATATGACCAGCATCTTCTTTTTCGTTCCAAGAAAAGAAACCTAATCTATCTCCCGTCCATTTTCCAAAGGCAATTGTAAATTTGGGACCAAATGGTTTAAATTCTGCCCCATTTAAGCTATACTCATAGATGGCTTGATTCACAATATTTGAAGTTCTAATATACAATTCATTGCCTGTTATTTTTGGCCCTTTTGTTTTTTCTGACATTGGATTCATATAAAACAAATTCTTCTTTCCATTTTCATCAACCTCAACACCTAATAAATTATATACACCACCATATCTCACAAAACCTGCCAATTGATGTGGTTTCATTCCTGATATATCAAATTTAGCGACAGCGGTACCTGTTGTAATTCCCATTATACGTTGACTTAATGTATTACAAGCTCTCCAAAAATCCGAATCTGACCCATCATTATTCGTCCACTGATTTATATTGGGGCCAAAACCTTTTTTATGAGGTAAAACTTTGCTCGCTTTTAAACGCAGCCAACCCGGTTTTTCTGTCAATGACCAATGTGTATTTCTTGGATTGTGATTCCATTCCCATTGAAAACCTAGTTTCTCTTTAGAAAAATCATCGTCAGAACTCGGAGCAGCGATTGGATAGCCCATAATTGGTTTTTTATACTTTTTGACTGGCTCTCCAATACCATCATTATCTTCATCAACTCCAATAATTGGCCAACCGCCTACCCAAGTAACAGGAGCCAAACATTGTGGTCTTCCCTGAAACGGGATATCATCATTTTGAATTAATTGATGCATATACCACCAAGATTTATCTGGAGCTTGCATCAATCCACCTTGACTGCAACTCCTATCGTTAAATGCCGTCCCTTTTTCCATCACAGTTTTTACTTCATAAGGACCATAAATACTTTCTTTAGAACGCAATACAATTTGTTTCCTATCATTTTTCGGATTTTTAACACCCGGTTTTGTTGAGTTGTCACCAATAGTCCATTGCGCTAAGAAAATGTACCATGTACCTTCAATCTTATAAATTTTAGCAGCCTCTGCTCCCATACCTGTATACACCAATTTACCCTCGTCTAGGATTTTAGTACCATCCCAACTCATTTCATAAATTCTGTTTTCGTTCCCTTCAATCTTGTTGGTTGAACTTTTTTGTTTTCCTGCAGTATTAATAATTATATAAGCTTTATGCGCCTCTTCATCCCAAAACACCCCAGGATCATCCAATACTTCTGATTTTGGAAGCATCATTTTAGGCTTACTCCATGGCCCTTTAATATCCTTCGCAGTAGTTACCATTAAACCATGCTGATAATCTATTTGATAACAAAACCAAGTACCTTCATGATATGCTAAATCACCAGCCCAAACACCAAAAGAATAACCATTCATTCTATCCCAATTGTATTCAGGCCCCCAAGACAAGTCATTAAAAACGTGTCCAACATTTGTCCAATTCACCATGTCCTTAGATTCCAAAATTGGCATTCCAGGAGACATGTGTTGCTTAGAGGTAATCATATAATACGTATCACCAACTTGCTCAATATCCGAGTCTGGATAATCTGCATTCAATATGGGATTTACGTAAGTACCATCACCTTGATCTCCCCAACTTCCTGTAGTAGACTTAGCCAACACATTTGCCTGTGTACTTCCTTTTTTTTCTGATTTTGAATTGCATGCGAAAAAAGTAATTACGAGTAGGTAACCAAATAATTTGCTAAATGTTGAATTGTATATTTTCATAAGTTCATTGTTTATTTATGATAATTTCAAATATAAGTAAGCATTGCATAAATATTATCCTGACCTATCATGCATTCTTGAAAAAACTACCTTTACAGAAGTGTTAATACCGTAGTTAACTTAACGATTCTCTAAGAATATTTTATACTTAAGTATTATTACTTATTAATTTATTTTTAAATCGACAACTCGTAAGACGCTTGGCTTTCTAATAGCAATTGGTTCATCTTGAAGCATAATAGACAAAACACCTTCGTTTTTCCAACGATAAATATCGCCTAACATATCATTCATAAACGGACCTTTTACCGAATGTGCAATATGCCAATCTTGCCAATTATTTTTAGCGGTCGCCACTGCTACAATTAAATCTTCTCCATCGGCATCATTACTTCTTCCTTTGATTGACGTATTTGTTGTACCACAGTAAATCATTACCAGATTGTCGTTTTTGTCTGAAAAAATTTTAGGTCGATTCCCAACTGCCATTGGCAATTCTAAGCTATTCCATTTTCCTTTTTTAGTGCGCCAATAATGAAAATACCGTTGCGCTGCTTTTGGTCCCCAGCGACTTGCTCCTAATTTGCCGCCTGCTGCTTCAATTGTTTCTTTAGTTCCATGAAACATGACCACATGAACCCGTCCTTTTGAGTCTATTACCTGACCATGATCATTCATTAAACCGAATACCCTTGGAATAGAGTGCACCACTATGCCCGGTGAATTAACATTTGGAATTTCTGCAAACAACTTTCCTTTATTGTTCTTCCATGTAACTCCTTGATCATCGCTATAAACATACATTAAATCGTGATTTGCCCCTTGACTATTTTCTCGCCATACAAAAGTTACATGAAGCCTTCCGCTAGGATCATAGTCATAACCATTGGGATAAGAACAACGTGTTTCACTTTTCCCCAACTGATCTTCAAACTCCCCTAAAGCCGAGTCTATTTGTCTAGTATTTTCCCATCTCCCAATTTGGGCATTGTAATCAACCAACATACGATCTCCATTTCCGGACCCTCCTCTTCGATAGTTCATTTGAAGATTACCTTCAGGAGTTTGCCAAAATTTTGGATACGTTATTCTGATAGGTTTATTTTCTTCTAACTCTCCCTTAATGGGACCAAATGAAGCCGCATTCCACTCCATAGTTTCAGGATTTGTAGCTAAACCTTTTTTTGAAACTCGATAATGCAAAGGGTACACATGATGGTCAAATGCCAAGTGAATAGTACCATCATTAGGACAAATACCTAAGGAAACAATATTATGTGAATCGTCACTTTTAAAATCGTAATCTAAAAACTGTATGGTTTTCCAAGGCCCTGAAGGAAGTCTTCTTCTGGAAATACAGACACGTCGGTTTTGATTATAATAAGTAATATATTGATACCCTTTATGCGAGGCCAATGCATCTTTTTGATACGTTCTGCCATTTATGGCTTGTCCAAATCTACCTTTTATTGTCAGCGCTTTTGAATCTACAATAGAAATACTTTTTTCCTCGATTGTAATTTGTGCATTTACAAAAGTAACAAACAACATAAAAAAGCAACATGCATATCGCATGTTTATTATCATGAACTTCCCCATAAACATTAAATTCTTTTTTATTTTAAATACTCAAAATGATAGACACCTGAACCCAATAGTATTCCTGAATCGTCAACAATTTCTACCTTATTTTCTTTTTGATATGTTTGAAAGCTTTCGCCGTTAATTTTTAAAGTTTCTAACTCCTTATTCGTTAGTACAACTTGTGCTTTTGTATTAAAAGGAACTTCTAAATTCATTGAAAAAATGTTTTCCTTTACTTCCCATGAATTATGAATAGTTCCATAGGGTGTGGGTATTGAAACATTCGTACTTGTTATTTTTGCTGAAAACTCTGGATTCACGGTAAATAATTTATAACCTGTTGCTTTATTTGAAGATTTCACACCACCTAAAGACTCAAAGAAATATGCTGCGAAACCACTGTGCATAGGATGATTTAACGAATTCGTTGGTCCTTCCATTTTCTCCCATTCAAACTGACGCTCTGGCCAAGTAGTAAATCCATTATTCATCACATAGGTTTGACTTGGAAAATCGGGCGTTGTTAAAATTTCATAGGCTAAATCTGCTTTTCCATGTTTTGCTAAAACAGTATAAATATATCTATTTCCATGAATGCCCGTTGAATGATGCCCACCCTTAACGTCAACAATGTCATGAACCAATCCATTCACTACATTTTCTAAATCAGCTTCTGGCACCATACCAAACTGCAAGGCCTGAACCGTAGCTGTTTGACTTTGATACCACTTGTGATTTGTTCCTGAAACCTCAACCAAAAAAGCTTTGTTAAAAGCTGCTTTTAACTCCTGCTTTTCTTTTTTCATTTTAGCTTCATAGGCCTTATCGTTGTTCACTTTAGCAAAACGTTCCATAATGCCTAAGACATCATAGAAATAAGCATTTGCCGAGATAATAGGATTACATTCCATAGCTCCTGGGTTTTTTCTTCTATCCCAACTTGGCGGACACCAATCTCCCATTCCATCTTGCATGATGCCATTGTTATTTTTATATGACAAATAAAAATTCGTCAAGCTTTTCATCTCTTTGTAATATTCTTTTACAATTGAATCATCTCCATAATGCAAATAATTATACCAAGGCAAATACATGGTTGCCACACCCCAATCAATTTTTGCATAGCTTGACGTACGTTTTCCAGGAGCGATCATTGTTGGTACCTGAAATTTAATTTCAGGATTATTATGTCCTTTAGTTGGTCTCATTTGAGTACGAATATCTTCCATGTATTTTTTATAGAAATCATACATGTCATAATTATATAATGCATATTCACAAAACGCGTGTGCATCTCCTAACCAACCACATTTTTCGCGATGCGGACAATCCTCTGGAATTCCATGAACATTATCAACTATGGTCCACTTACTAATACGATGCATTTTATTTAACAAGGCATCTGAAGAAGAAAAACTTCCTGTTTCTTGAATATCTGTAGCTACTAAAACAGCTTTAATCATTTTGCTGTCTGGTTTTGTAGACACCCCTTTTATTTTTGCATATCGAAAACCGTGATAACTAAATTTTGGCTCCCAAGATTCTATTTCACCTCCTTTACAGATATATTTATAAACCTGAGCCATACCATTTGCTCCACCACCTGTAGAACCTTGAAAAATATCTTTTCCATTTCTTAACAAGGCTTCTGTTGTTGTAATTTCTATAAGTTGGCCTTCTTTTTCTTTTACATTTATTTTTACCCAACCAGCAATATTCTGTCCAAAATCTACAATCCAATCTCCATTTGGAGCTTTAAATACCTTTTTCGGCTTAAATTCTTTTAATTTTTTAATTGCAGGAATTTGTTGTGCACTTATTTTTTTGACTTTAGGTGCTACTTCTTTTGCGGTCCCCCATGAACTGTCGTCATATTTAACAGTAGTCCAATTACCTAATTCATAATTGGCGTCATAGGTATCACCTCCATAAATATTATTGAAAACTATTGGCCCCGTTGATTCTTTCCATGTTTCATCTGTATAAAATGTAGTTTTAGTTCCATCTACATATGTTACATTCACCAAAAACCGAACTGCTGGAGAGCCATAAGACATATCTTTTTCCGATTCTGGATCTCTTTTCCAAGAAATATCTTGGCCATAAAAACCATTTCCTAAAATAATTCCAAAAGCATTTTTCCCTGATTTTAGTTGTTCCGAAATATCATAATTTACATAATAAGCTTGCTTATCGTAATTAGAAGGAGCAGGATCTAAAACATGATCGCCTACTTTAGCACCATTCAAATAAAGCTCATAATACCCCAATCCACAAATATAAGCTTGTGCATTTTCTATTTCTTTTTCTGTATTAATAACATTTCTAAAATAAGATGCTGCTTGCCCATTAACCATGATAGACGCTTTCATTGGTCCTGTTTTGTATTCACGAAAACTATGTTCTGATGTTCTTGTGTCTTTATTTAGGCTTATCCATTTTGAGTCTCCCCAATTTGCTTCATCTATCAACCCCGTTTGAAAACTTTGAGTTTCAGACCAATCTGATTCTTGTTTTTTCTCGTCCCAAATTTTTACTTTCCAGTAATACGCAGTTACTGCATTAAGTTTTGTTCCTTTATATTTTATAAAAGTAGATTTTGCATCTTCCGTTTTACCAGAATTCCATAAATCTCCCTGATTGTTATTTAATTTTTCTAAACTAGATGCTACTAATATTTGATAAGCTGATTGCGACTTATTAAATCCTTCAGCATTTACAAGCCATGAAAAAAGAGGTTCTTCACTTTCTATAGCTGTTGGATTCTCTTTTGAATTGACTACCAATTTATCAAAAGCAATGGCTGTATTTGAAATTGTGACATCCTTACAAGAAATGAAAATTAATGCCATCCATACAATAGACAATAACGGTTGTTTTTTTATCATTTTAATGGAATTTGATTTTAAGATAGATTTAAAAAGTATACATTTTAAGAGTTACTACTTCCAATTCTTTGACGAATTAAAAATAAAAAATCATGGTGTGTAAAGTTATCCCTACCACCCGTTGTAATTATCCTGTACTGTCATGTTACTATTTAAGTAATACAAGCGCTAAATAGAATTCCCTATTCCCACTAAAACTACAGATAAAAGAATCACTAAAATTCCACCTGTAATGGTATATTTTGTTTTTTTAGCAACACCAGTCCATTCTTTACGATACACTCCCCAAAGGTTTGCTGTTAAGATAATAGTAGACATGTGTAAAATCCAAGAACTAGCACCATTCCCTAATTTACTTTCTCCCATACCGTAGAAAAAGAATTGCATAAACCAGATGGTTCCTGCTAATACAGAAAACATAATATTTTTTGATATTGGTGTGCTTTTATTTGTAAAATCTTTATAAGATTTATTTTTGATACTTAACAAAGTAGTCCACACTAAATTAGACACCAATCCGCCCCAAAGAATGACAACAAATGTGACATTGTTTGAGTACAAATGATCGTAACCAGCTTCGACCGCAGCATCTGCTAAAGGTTTTCCTGCTTCTATACCAAAGCTAAAAAAAGAACTTAAAATACCAGAAAGTACAGCTACTATTAGCCCTTTTACCAAATTAAATTCTGATACACTTTTCTTTTTTTCTTCATCGGATAGTTCTTTTTCTTTTAGAACTCCTGCTTTTCCACAAATTGCAATTCCTAACACACACACTAAAACACCAAGTAATACAACTTGTCCGCCAGAATCGGCCAACATATCTGTAAAAGATGTTTTTCCTGCTTCAGGATTAATATTGTAATAAATGGAAGGTACTATAGCACCAAAAGCAGCACAAAAACCAAGTACTACAGAATTACCCAAAGACATCCCTAAGTAACGTACACCAAGCCCGTAAGACAAACCTCCAACACCCCAAAGTAATCCCATTAAAAAGGTAAAACTTAAAATAGTACTAGAACTTGCTGTGATTATACCTACGAAACCAGGGACAGTTAAATATGCCGCAATTGGCGGTACTATCAACCACGACATGACACCACCAACCATCCAATAAGTTTCCCAAGACCAACCTTTTACCTTGTTGTACGGCATATAAAAACTACCTGCGGCTACGCCTCCTAATGAATGAAATAGCACTCCTAATATTGCTTGCATAATATTTTAAATATGAAATTTATTTACACTAAATTTTATTAACATACTCCGGGTTTTGAATTTTTGGAATAGGTGCATTTGTTTTTTCCCACCATTTCTTCAAAAGCTTTAATAACTCTTCTACTTTTTCAGGATTTGCTTCTGCAAGATTATATCTTTCTCCAATATCTTGGGATAAATTATATAGCTCAACACCATCATCTTCAAAATAATAATGAAGCTTCCAATTTCCTTTTCTTATGACAGATCCTGGGCGTGTTCTAAATAATGGATCTCGATTTTCATTATCATTTACATTATAAGCTTGTAAATAAATTGGGAAATGCCAATATAAAGGACGTTCAAAAACCTGTACTTCTTCTTCTAAAACAGGTGATAAATTATTACCATCCAATTGAAACGAGCTAGCATCAATACCTGCATATTCCAATACCGTTGGGAAAATATCTAAATTCGTTATCGGAATGCCACTCTTCGTATTCGGTTGAATCTTACCATTTAATACAAAGAAAAAAGGCTCTCTAATACCACCTTCATAATAGCTACCTTTTCCAGCTCTTAATGGTTTTTGTTTGGTTATTCCATACAAACCGCCGTTATCCGAAGTAAAAACAATTAAGGTATTATCAAAAAGATTTCTTTCTTTTAATTTATTGATGAGTAACCCAATATTTCTATCTAAATTGTCTACCATAGAAGCGTATTCTGGATTTCCCTGACCTTTCCAAGGTGATTTTTTCTCATACTTAGGCACAATACTATCTACTGCCATTATAGGTACATGAACCGCATAGGGCGAATAATTCAAATAAAATGGTTTTTGAACGGTATCTACAAACTTTAAAGCATTTTCCATAACCAAATCGGTCAAATACTGGCTATTACCTTTTTCGATATTAACATTTTTATAGGGTGGGTAATAACTCTTAGGTAGCCCATTATGCCCTCCTGCGATATTAACATCAAAACCATATTCTAAAGGATTGTCACTTAAATGCCACTTGCCAGCATGACAGGTTATATAACCGTTTTTATGCAAAACCTCTGGTAAAATAATATGCTTTGGAGATAAAGTATGTGTGTTTTTAGTTGGAATTAGTTTTCTGTTTTCAGATTTTCCTCGTGTTGAGGGACTAACTGTATAAATGCCATGGCGCTGTGCCCATTGCCCTGTCATTAAATTGGCTCTACTGGGCGCACAATTAGCTGCTGATGCATAACCATTTGTAAACACCATACCTAAACTAGAAAGATAATCTATGTTTGGTGTTTCATAATATTTACTTCCCATAAAACCAACATCCTTCCAACCCATATCATCAACATTTATGATGACTATGTTTGGAACTTTCGATTTCGGTTCATTATCACAAGACCAATAAAGTAATACTACTAAAAATACAGCTATTAGTTTTTTCATTCTTTCAATAAAATTAAAAGAACGAAAATAGTACAGATATACCCTTTCTATATCCTGATGTGTCATGTTTCAAAATACATCCAACTAACAAATACAAACTACCCTTAAATTTAAAAGTCTACCAAGTTTTCCTAATTTATTTCCTATGTGCCCTACGCCAATAGCACAATGATGCGATGGTCCTTGTTTAGACCATTCGTTCATAAACCCTCTTGCACCTATAGAAAAACGATAACGACTATTTGTATTTCCTATTTGTAACACAGGCCCTTCTACAGATTCACCTTCGGCAACCAATAAAAACACATCGTCTTTACCTTCTACTACAGATAATAAGGTTACTGGGCCATGTTTTACAGTCATTTGAATAGATAATCCTTTACCTGGTTTACCGTGGTATACAGGAAGCGGAACCAATTGTACATTGCCTTCTGCTATAGCTAAATGTGCTGGTCCATCATGCCCGAGCATCACAATATCATCGTTAAAATCCATAGCATAAAACTCAGAAAAAGAACCACCAACACCAAAGGCATCCATAATTTTCATGGCTTGTGCATTTTTGACTTCATACTCGCCAGCTACAGGTATATTTCTCCCTGTTAATAAGGTGTTTCCTGCAATAACAGAGGTTACAATATTTTCATATTCATTTCCTGAATCTCCTTCATAATAATAGGCTAAAGATCCTAAATTATGTACTTCAACTAATTTATCTAACGCTACAGATGTTTTAGCTGCACGTTTTATTTCGTCTTCCTCACAAGCCTCAACCACTTCAAACGTGGTATGAAATTCTTTAATTTTTTCATTTACCTCCGTATCTGTAGCTTCATCTCTATACCTTTTAAGCTCACACATTTCTACAATTTCTATATGCGTGCCAAATGCTGCCGATTGCTTCGTTAAATCTGAATATACATCTAGCATACCACAGTAATAATGTCCTAAAATACCTAAACGATTGTTATTCATTACTGAAGCCACGTTAGCTGCATCTATCCAATCTTGAATCTCGTCCCAAACCGCTTGCTCATCTAAATACCCTGTAACAAATTCATAATCTATCCCCGAACGGTTAAATACATTTGCTAATTCTGGCACTGAACACGCTTGACAATGTGCCAACCACTCGCCTGTCATTTTTCCTCTATCTCCTAGTTTGTTAAAACTTTCGTAGTCTATCGCAGCTACAGGCTGTATATTTAAAATTATAATTGGGCAACCTAGTTTTTGAACGACAGGTAAAACTGTAGATGATAAGGCATAGGTAGACACATATAAAAAAAGGATATCTACATCCTCAGTTTTCAAAACTTGAGCCTTTTCTCGTGCTTTTACAGGCGAATCCACCAAGCCTACATTAATTACCTCTGCCCCAAAACTTTGCATTTTGTCTGCAACTTGCTTTTGATAGCCTTCTAATCGTTCTAACAAACCTTCAAATTGTGGCCAATAGGTATCTAAACCGACACCAAATAATCCTACTTTTATCATTGTTATATCTTTTTCTTAATCTTATTATTAATAGTTTAAAAGCTTTACAGGTCCTTGTATACCTGTTGGTACTAAATCTTTATATCGTCTAGTCCAACCATTTGTCATTTTATTATTTTTAAGCGATTTGGCGTAGTTTGCCAATACTGTGGTATAATGAATTTCTATTTCGTTATCTCCTTTCTTAAGATAATTTGCTATATCATAAAGTGCTTTTCCGTACCAACGTTTCCCTACTTTTTGTCCATTTATGTACAACTCTGTAACTCCTTCGTTTACATCGCCTAAATCTAAATGTGTAAAACCTGCTGTGTTACTTACCGTTGTTTTATAAATTATTTTTCCACCAAAACCACTTTGTGTGCTATCATTAGATTTGCTAAAATCGATAAGTTCTTTCATTTGCCACGTAAAAGTTTGCTTATCTATTTGATTTCCTGTTACGGTCCAATTAACATCTAATACTTTAGAATCTTTTATTTTAGTGCTTACAGGAACAGCTTTTACAGATGGTTTTTCATCTTCAAAAATTAATAATAAAGACTCTAAAGGTTTTAAACTGATGCTTAACTCATTTGTTTTAGAAGCGTAATAATACGGTGTTCTTTCTCCTGTTTCAGGATTCCAAACCCAAGGGTATTTCCCTTCAACAGGAAATTTAGCATCAAAATTGGTGGTTTCGAACCTGTGTATATTCGTAAAGAAGTAAATATCTTTATCAGCAGTAAACTGATGTAATTGATACACCTTTTTTGTTGGATTGCTAATGACAACATCTGCAGCAATTTTAGATTCTTTTAAGATCTGTTCTGTCCATGGCAATAAGTCATCTAAAGATTTTGGTTCTTTTACCTGAATGAAAGATTTAGGATTTTCTGCCAACAACTTATCTAAAGTACTTTTTACAATGTTATCATTTTTTTCAAAATCTTTAAAATGTAATGATTTTGTTGGCATTTGATCTACAACCACTACTTTTCCTCCAGATTCTACATAGTTTTTTATAATGATTGCAGCCTCTGGACTAATCGATTTTAAGCTTGCTAAAACAAGTAAATCATAAGTCATATCACCAAAAGAAATAGTCCCATCTTTAATTACAGATCCTTCTAAAACTCTTTGATTGATATATTCACACGAATACCCTAACTGACTGATAGGCTCCCATAATTTATACAAATACCCTAAGTTATCTTGCAGTTTCCCTCTATTTAATCCGTAATCACCCCAAACATCTGCAGTTGGGCCAACAATAGCCACCGATTTTTCTGCTTGCGAATTTTGAAATACATGAGATAAACGTGCATTATAACCTGTCCAATGGTTTAAATGCTCCCACCATGTATTATGTTCACTAAAATAAGTTCCAAAACGTACCCATCCTGGAAACTCAACTTCAGGTGGCGAATAGTTATAACCATGCACTACAGTATGATTAATTCCTGTAATAAAATTCATATCATCATGCTGCTTTATCTCTTCTAGAGTTGCTTTAAAAACCCCATGTAAATTGGTAAATGCTTCACTACTTGTAATTTTCTTTCCTGTTAAGTGTGCCCCTGCTGATGCATGCATATTCCAAAGCATATACCCATGATCTTCTTTCCATTTCCAGATAGAATCTTTCATTTCTACGGTATAAATCCAGTTATTACTTTCAGGAATATCTGGTATCATATTACCATCTAACAGCCCCATTAAAAATGGTGTTCCGTATGCTTGGTAACGGCATAACACATTATTTTCTATACAAAAATCTTTATAAGTTTGGGTAAAGTTTTTTAAGAATGTTTCTACCAATAATTTATTATAATCATAACGTACACGCTTTAATTGATCTTTAAACTCTGGAGTGAAATTTTTAGAATATTTATCTTTTGAATAATCATCATAGGCTAAATAAAACACAAAAGGCATCCAATTATCTAATTTATAACCATAGGTTTTATAAAAAATATCAGCAAAACCATCGGTCCAGTTTGCTCCAGAAACTTCTATACTATCGCAAAACAAGGCTCTTATTAAATCGCTTAAAGGATAACCCGATCGTTCAGAAATTTTCTTTAATCTATTTAAATATGCTAAGGTCATTTCTTTTTTGTAATGATCCATTACAGGGCCTGCACCACCTGGTGCACCTAATGTTACATCTCTAAAATTTTGTTGTACTAAGCCGTAACTTAAAAAGTAATCTCCTTCTTTTTCTATCTTGTAAGATAATTTTCCGTTGCTATCTAAATGCTTATTAAGATCAATCACCTCATTTGCATTCTCGCAATTTTCTGGCACTAAGGTTACATGCGATAGTTTATAAGTTGTACGTTTACTAATGTGTTTTTGAGCACGGTAGTTTTTATATTTTTCTTTATATAAATTGATAAGAAAAGGCTCGTCTACAGAAATAGTTTCGCCACCTTTGTAAGCCACATTATCGGAAACCATTCGCTGGCAAGTTTCATCGTCTTTAAGAAACTCTCCACCAAATGGCCAACCCGTTCCCGCAATCATATCGGTAATCATGCCTAAATCTTTGGCTTTTATACAAGCATGTACTACCATATCAATCCATTCGTCACTCATCCAAACTAAGGACTTATCTCCATTATCAGGAGCTGCAGGCATACCAATAGGGTTAATTTCTACACCGCCAAAACCTACACTATGCAGCGACTCCAATTCTCGATCTAATTCTTTCGCTTTAATTTTATCTCCGTTCCACCACCAACGAACAAATGGACGTGCTTGGGCTGGTGGATTTTGGAAACTACTGTAAAAATCTTTATGTGTTTTTTCTGCATTATCAGTATTGCAACTACCTACAATAATAAAGAGAAATACATAAACCGATAATGTTCTAAAAATTCTCTTAGTAGTTAATATTCTTTTATTTTTCATTTTATACTTTTTTATTTTTTTCTGTGTAAAAGATTTATCGGTGGATACCTTAAAGCATCAAGTGGCTTCAAATTAGTATAAGTTTTAAATTTAGAATCTATTAATATGGTGTCCAAAGCAGTAGATGCCATAGAAAACACTGGTACCATATACTTATTAATTGCTTTTTCTGGTCCGCCTTCGGTAATTTGTCTCTGAGGCCATTTTTCAGTACCTAACACAAAAGGAGTTAAATACGAATAAGCCTTCTTGAGGCTTCTGCCATCTTCAGTTTCAAAACCCCATAAATCTATACCTAATTTTCGCCCCATAAGCGTTAACTCGGTTAAAGACCATAAATTTAAAGTGGCATATTGAACAGATTTGGTTCTTCCCATTTCTCTAGGCTGACTTCCATCTGGCATAATTTGATCTGCAATTCGAGCTTGTTTAGCTTCTTCAACCACCTGTTTAGCTTCTTCATTTTTACCGAGATACATCATTAACCCGACTACTTGATAATTATAATGATTTGCATGGTTCTGCCTAGTTAAACCCGCTTCTATTGCCATAGGGTTGGTTATAAGCCAATGGAGATAATCATTAAACCAAATATCCATGCCTTGTTTTACGTCAATTGGTAGAATCCCATCGTTTTCAAACATTTGCATTGCTGTGATTACTTGAGATTGCTGACACCATTCCTGTACTCCGGCCTTTCTTCCATCTGCAAGTCCTGGAACTGCTTGACCAAAATTAATATTGGGATTTACCCTAGTTTCAAGATTCAAATACCAAACCTTTATCAATTCAATCGCTTTTTCTGCAAACCTTTTATCTTCTGAAAAATAATAAGACCATGTTAGCTTCTCTATGGCATCAAAAAAAGCTGTATTTCTGCTAAAATCTGTATCTGCACCAAGTGACACAGGATTAATTATACCGTCGCGAGCAATCCAAGGCAAGCCATCTGGCTTAGAATTATCTGGCCATCTATAAGGCGCGTAACTTAAATAATCGTGTAGATCTTTACTAGGTGGTATTTGGGTTTTATTTGTTACAGGATCCGCCACATAATCCAACGCCGCATGCCCTTCTTTTAACACCTCATGGTACTTATTAATGAAATAACTATCCTTTTCTTTTATTCGTTTTTTTACTAATTGTAAATGAAGTTCATTGTAATAAATCAAGATATTAGACTTATCATCTGCAATGCTATTTTCACCTATTGAGTTTAAACTCTTTTTCCCTGAAGCGTTACAAGATGTTAGTATTAAAACCATTAGTAGAGTATTAACTAATATACTTCGCAATAAAAAATGTTTCATATAATCTTTATTTATTCAAAATATTTAATAATTTGGTTTGCAATTAACTCATGTCCTTTTTTATTAGGATGATTTATTTGTGCCATATAACTATTCAATTCCTCTTTATCAGCATAAAGAAATTCGAATACTTTATAGCTATCTACCAAACCAACATTATACTTTTTGGCGAGCAACCTTATTTGATTTACATGCTGTTTTAATTCGTTTTCAGGGTTATTATAATCAACTCTCGTGTCTGGAGAAGGTGTTAATAATATAACAAGTATATCATTTTTTAATGCCTTTACTATCATGTACTCCCACGCTTTTTTAGCTTTTTCTAAACCAACACGTCTATCATTTAAAGCGTAGTCTATAAAAAGCACATCTGGTTTGTGGTTTAAAACAGTATTTTTAAACCTAGCAACACCCTTTACAGAGTTTTCTCCACCAATACCTGTTACAATAGTATTTATTACCGCATACGGATATTTTTCTTTTAACTTTTCTAAAACCAAATGCGGATATGCAGCTAGTGTATTTACATTTGGTGTTTTAAAATACCCCGACGGCACACTATGACCGTGAAATACAATGTTTATGGTTTTATTATCTGGCCACTCTTTTAAAAGTTCTTGTTTTACTTTAGACAAATAATTATGTGCATCTACCTCTTTAGCAATTACAATACGAGACGCTGTGCAACCACAAAAAAGGGCTACACAACATAAAGTGATAAAATACCTAAATCTTAAGACCTCCATTTTATTTAATTAGATTGATCTATTTTTATTTCTGAAATTGATGGTGCTTTTTTAGCATCTCTAATATAAATTCTACATTTTGTAGCTGTAACAGCATCGAATTTATGCGTTTTATTTGCACCACAAGTGGTACCAATTACAATATCTTTCCATTTGCCATTTTCCCAGTATTGTAATTTATATGAGGTAATATTATTCTCATATTCATCAATAATAATTTTATTAAATTTTTGAGGTTTTACCCACTCTACTTCTAGGTATTGATTTTTGGTTTCTGTAGCAAACCAACGCGTTTCTTCATCTTCATCATTCACTCTAAAAGCTTCAAAAACGGGTAGTTTTTCTGTTTGAATAAACATAGAGGATGCATTCATTCTACCTAATTTTGCCAAATTCTCTGTGTTTTGTAACGGTTCTATAAATTGAGTTACAGGCAATTCATCTACTTTAAAATTGTAAACTCCTGAGGTAACATTATAAATCACATAATTACCAACAGCTTTATTTTTTTCTGTTCCTACATAAGTTATGTTTTCAGTATTCTCAGCTAAAACACCGCTTTCTTTTATAACCTCTTTACTTATTGCTGGCAAAAACACTTTTGCTGTTGTATTTACAGGAACTTCAATATGAAACGTAGCTGTGTTTGCTTTCTTTGTCCAATTAACAACCACATTACCATACATCGATTCATATGCTGTATTGGCATAGGTTAAATCGCCAACAGGAGCTGGTTTTATAATCATATTTTGCATTCCTAAACTTTCCGGATTTGGTCTAATTCCACCAAAACCTTTAATAAAATACCCACCAATACCTGTGTAACAAGTGTGAATTTGACTATTTCCTACCGCAGACCAACGCTCTGGCCATACTGTTTTACCTTGTTCTAGGAAGTAACCATAACTTGGGTGGTGTTTGTCTCTTAACAACTCATAAATTAAATCCATACGCTCACCAGACTCTGTAAAATAGCGTGTATAAAGGGCTTGCCCAGAACTACCTGTATCGTAATATGGAAAATCATACAAGACATTATTAACCAATTGCGCCTCTGCTTTTTCTTTTTCTGATGCTGGTGTTACTCCCGATAAAAGTGCAAAAGCTTGATCTACTTGATACCCCTTTAAATATTTACCCGTTTCTGGATTGTAAGACAATTTATGGGTTGCTTCTTGCTGCACTTTCAATCTATTTTTATAAGCTAGCGCATCTTCAGTTTTATTCAGTGCCTCTGAAATATGCATCGCATTTTCTAACATAAAAGCATATAAACAATTGTTAAAATGTGCTGCGTCTGGAGAATTACTACTTGTCCAGAAATTACCACGTGGCGTACACCAATCTCCCAAACCTGGCATTTCTCTTTTTCCTTGTTCACCAATTATTAAAGCACCACCAGTTTTGTAATTAGAATGCTCATACAACCAAGTCATCCATTTTTGCATCGATTCGTAATTATCTTCTAGTACTTTTTTATCGCCTAACATTCTGTAAGTTTCCCAAACTGTTAGTGGGTTATTTGCTTTCCACATTAAAAACGGACGATCTTCTTCATTTAATACGGCTCTAGTTTGACCATCTGGAAATTGTGCATCTCTAGTATATTGTAAATATTGATCCATATACGCGCCACTTTCAAAATTGGGCAACGCGTCACCATACATTGCAGCTACAGTAACTTCTCCCCAACCACGTCGTTCACGGTGTGGACAATCGACCAAAATACCATCCATAGTATTGGCTAAATAGGTATTTAAATTAACTTGATAAATTTGATTCAATTGCGCACTTGAAGATTCAAATTTGCTGATTTGCTTACGATTGTTAGTCACTACATAACCTCTTGCATCTGCTATTTTAGGTTCATATTTTAACCCATAAACGGTAACCCAACGTCCTCCTGCAACATTAAACCGGTTGGAAAACTTTCCTTTTCCTGATTTTCCAAAAATATATTTACTTTTTTGACTCCAATTCATAATTCTTTCGGTCTGATCACTAATTTCAAACAAAATAGAATCACCTTCCTTTCCATTATACAAATCCATTTCAAAAAAACCTGTATAGTTTTCTCCTAAATCAATACGATAGGTTCCATCATCATTTTTAGCAACCCCAATAGCTTTTATCTTCTTAAATTTTACTTGAGGCTCTACCATTTGAGCGCTTAACTCAGCTTTTATTGGGCTATACAATGCACGAACTTCTCTGTTTTTATTACTGTTTAAGGCAAAACTTATATTGTTACCTTCAGGTATTTTAGCATTTAAAACTTCATAATCGTACACACTTGCATTCATCCAATTGCTGTCATTATATTGTGCAGTATTCCAATCGTCTTCTCTTTTGCTATCATCAATCGTTTCACCTCCAAAACGCAGTATATCCCAATCTCCATAATATTCAGAATTACTTTTTTTAGTTTTCCAAGTTTCATCTGTACTTAAAGTAATATTTTCTCCTCCTGCAACAATTTCTGCTTGTGCTTTAAATACAAACGGAACCATTCTATATTCTCGAATACGTGTCCAACGTGCCCAACCAGCAGCGTGCCATACCGCAATAACATTGTTTCCTTTTTTTAATTTATCAGCAATATCATATGTTAAATAAGGAATCCTTTTTTTCATATAAGATGCCACAGGATTCAATACATTATCGGTAACTTTTTCACCGTTCACATACAATTCATGATAACCAAAAGATCCTACGTGCACAAAAGCCGAAGTCGCATTTTCTGAAAGTGTAAACGTTTTTCTATACCAGTTATGATCGGTCTTTTTTTGATCTGCTTTGTAAATCCAATCCCCTTTCCAATCTTCTGATTTTAAAAGTCCCATTGAAAATTTACCAGAATCACTCCAATTAGATTCCTTGTTTGTAGCATCCCAAACTTTTACTTTCCAAAAACAGGCTTGGTTAGATGCTAATTTTTTACCCGCGTAAACATTATTTACAGACGCATTGGTTTCCGTTTTTCCAGAATCCCATAAATCGCCAATATTATTGTTCAAATTATCTAAACTACTCGCAACAAGTATTTGAAACGCTGTTTGTTTTTGTCCTCTTTTTTGATGTTGATCAACTAACTTCCAACTTAATCTTGGCGCAGTATTATCTATACCTAAAGGATTTACTCGGTATTCGCAACGCAAATCATTCACTTCAAGTATTTCTGAATTATCAGATTTACAACTAGATAGTAATGCTAAAAAAAGTATAGTCAGCATAGTACCGCCTACCCATTTTAGATTTGTATTGAAGAAATTATTCATTTTATAAATTTTGTTTGTAGTATGATATTCAACTATTTATTTTTGATACACTTCAAATTCTGAAACACTAGGTTTATCTTTAGCGCTAGTGATAAATAATCTACATTTTTTAGATGTAACCGTTTCAAAATTGAATGTTTTAAGATCTCCAATAGAAGTTCCGTTAGCAAGATCTACCCATTGGTTTTCTTTTAAATATTGAATTTTATAATTGGTGATATGCTTGTCTATTTCTTTAAGTACAATAGTATTGAAAGTTACAGGCTTCACCCATTCTATCTCTAACCATTCCTTTTCTAAACCACTTGCTTTCCAATGCGTTTCAATATTTTCATCATTCGCTCTAAAAGCTTCAAAAACTGGTAATTTATCAGATTTAATAGTCATTGAAGACGCATTCATTCGTGCTATTAAAGCTAAATTTTCTTGCTGATTTAACGGCTCTGGATAGGTTGTTTTTGGAAGTTGCGTCACGTTAAAATTGTACACACCAGAACTAACTTCATAAATAACATAGTTTCCAACGGCATCACTTTTTTCTGTGCCTGTATAATTAATTCCATCAACATCTTCTGCAATAACATTACCTTCTAAAACATCTTGACTTGAAGTAGCCGGAATGTATATTTTAGCTGATGTATTTACAGGAACTTCAACTTGAAAAACTGCTGAATTATCCGTTTTTTTCCAATTTACAGCAATATCGCCATACATCGATGTATAAGCTGTGTTAGCGTACGTTAAATCGCCTACCGGAGCAGGTTTTACAATAAAACGTTTCATTCCAAATGTTTCAGAATCTGGTCTTATACCTCCAAAACCTTTGATAAAATAACCACCAATACCTGTGTAACACGTGTGTATTTGACTGCCACCTACCGCAGACCATCGCTCTGGCCATACCGTTTTTCCTTGCTCAATAAAATACCCATAACTTGGGTGGCGTTTATCTTGAAGTAGTTCGTAAATTAAATCCATACGCTCGCCGTACTCGGTAAAATAACGCGTGTAAAGTGCCTGACCAGAACTACCTGTATCATAATATGGAAACTTATACAATACTTGGTCTACCAAATTATCATATACCTTTTGTTTTTCTGATTCTGGCGTAATACCTGCAATTAATGCAAAAGCCTGATTTACTTGATGTCCTTCGCCATATTTCCCTGTTTCAGGATTGTAAAGTTCATTATGCGTAGCCTTACGTTGCACCTCTAAACGGCTTGCAAAAACTTTTTCATCTTCATCCTTATCTAATGCTTCGGCAATATTTTTTGCTGATTCTAGCATAAAAGCATACACACAATTATTAAAATGAGCTGATTCTGGGGAGTTACTAGATGTCCAGAAATTACCTCTTGGCGTACACCAATCTCCTAAACCAGGAAAAGCCATAGAACCTTGCTTCCCTACTTTTAACGCTCCGCCTGTGTTGTAATTTGAATGTTCGTATAGCCAATGCATCCATTTTTTTAATGCTGGATAATGGTTGTTAAGTAATTTTTTATCGCCCAACATTCTATACGTTTCCCAAATGGTAATTGGGCTGTTTGCCATCCACATTAAAAAGTTAAAATCATCACCATTAATTACGGCTCTCATTTTACCATTATCTGCTTGGGCATCTTGCATAAACTGTGCGTATTGCTCCATATAAGCACCGCTTTCAAAATTAGGTAAAGCATCACCGTACATAGCTGCTACGGTAACTTCTCCCCAACCACGTCTTTCACGATGCGGACAATCTACCAAAATACCATCAATAGTATTTGCGATATAAGTGTCTAAATTAATTTTGTAAATTTTATTTAAAAGTTCGCTAGAGCTTTCAAATTTGCTAATCTGTTTACGATCGTTTGTAATTACGTACCCCTTAATATCTTTTAATTCTGGCTTGTAATTTATCCCCTGAATAGTAACCCAACGACCACCTGCTAAATTAAAACGATTGGTAAAATGACCTTTACCAGATTTATCAAAAATACACATACTTCTTTGTTGCCAAGAAGAAGTTTGCCCTAACTGGTCGCTAATTTCGAAGGTAACTGTATCGCCTTCTGAACCGTTAAATAAATTCATCTCGAAGAAACCTGTGTAGTTTTCTCCCATATCTACCACGTAAGTACCATCGTTATTTTTTTGAACACCAATAGGTTTTACCTCTTTAAACTTAACTTGAGGTTCTACCATTTGCGCACTTAGAGTCGCGGTTATTTTACTTGTTGGCGGATTATTATCGGTGCTTTCTACAACTTTAGCTCCTTTTAAACCCAAATAAATATCGGCTTTACCAATTTCTTTTGCATCAGACTGATTGAAAACAACGGCATTTGCCCAATTGCTATCGTCATAATCTGCTTTGTTCCAATCATCTTCACGTAAACGCTCATCAATGACTTCACCACCAAAATTTAAAATATCCCAAGGCCCGTAATACGCGCTGTAACTTTTTTTACATTTCCAGGTTGTATCTGTTGCTAAAACCAAATTATTACCTGCAACAGAAATAGTAGCTTGCGCTTTAAATACAAACGGCGCATCGTGATACTCAACCATTCTTCCCCATCTAGCCCATCCTGCGGCGTGCCAAATACCAATAACGTTATCTCCTTTTTTAAGGTGATTTTTTATATCATAAGTTAAATACGGTAAACGTTTTTTCATTACCGAATACACCGGATTCATAACAGCATTACTTACTTTTTCGCCATTCACATAAACTTCGTGGTATCCAAAAGAAGCCACGTATATAAGTCCAGATTCTGGAACATCAGTAAGTGTTACGTTTTTTCTGTACCAGTTATGATCTTTTTTTGTTTGGTCGTTTTTGTAAATCCAATCGCCTGTCCAATCTTTTTCATTTAACAATCCCATTGCAAATTTGGCTGGCTCGCTCCAATTAGAAACGCTACCAGATGCATCCCAAACACGAACTTTCCAATAACAAATTTGTCCGGAAGTTAATGCTTTACCTTGGTATATATTATTAACAGATTGCGCATCTGAAACCTGACCAGAATCCCATACATCACCTTTATTTGCGTTTAGATTTTCTATACTATTGGCTACTATTATTTGAAACCCTGTTTGATTTTGACCACGGGTTTTATTTTTATCTATAATTTTCCAACTTAATCTTGGTTGTACATTATCTATTCCTAACGGATCTTCACGGTATTCGCATTTAAGATCTATTGGTGTAACCTCGCTTTTAATTTTTGAATTACAACTGATTATTGTTAACATAAAAACGGTAACAATAACAACTTTAAAAACTGAATTAAATGGACTTAATAATTTATTTTTCATTTGTAATAATTTAAAAATCTTATAATACATGTTACCTGTTTGTTATCATAAAACACAGATTTGAAAACATGCTTTATTTTAAATTGAAGTAGGGACTTTATTTTTTTATAAATTTCTATAATTAAACACTATTTATCAATTAACAATTTGATATATTAGTTGCACAAAATGATATGAAAAACACGTACCGAAAATATCTAATAACTCTTGAAAATGATAAAAAATGGGGTTTTTACATAAATAACCTAGGACGAACTGTTATCGAAAAAAACAGTAATTACCCTCCAAAAGACCATCCAGATAATTATTTTTTCACTTGGAACAGAGGTCGTGTTTTAGATGAATTTCATGTTGTGCTTATAACCAAAGGCGAAGGTTTTTTTGAAAGTAAAGAAAGTGGACCTCTAAAAGTATCTGATGGGGACCTTTTTTTATTATTTCCTGGAGTTTGGCATAAATACAAACCGTTAAAAAAAACAGGATGGACAGAACGCTGGGTTGGATTCTCTGGTGACATAGCCAATCAGTTATTATCAAATGGTTTTTTTACGCCTAATGAGCCTGTAATATCTAAATGCAATAAACCTCAAGTTTTAAATTATTTTAATTCCCTTTTTAAATTATTTGATGAAGAACCTTTTGGGTTTCAAAAATTAGCCTCGGGTATATGTATGCAACTTATGGCAGAACTCCATAACATAAAGCACGGAGGAAACAACATAGAAGACCTAAACTCTATGGTCTCTAAAGCAAAAGGTTTAATGTATGAAAACATTAATAAAAACATTGACTTAAAAAAAATGGCTGCCGAATTGGGTGTGAGCTATTCTAAATTTAGATTAGACTTTAAAAAGCAAACGGGTGTTTCTCCTTTGCAGTATTATTTATTATTAAAAGTTGAAAAATCTAAAGAGCTATTGTTAAGTTCCGAAAAAAACCAAAAAGAAATAGCCTATGAGCTAGGTTTTGAATCTGATTATTATTTTAACAGATTGTTTAAAAGTAAAACGGGATTATCACCTGGTAAATTTAGAAACCTAAGTAAAATACATACTTAAAATTGTAGTTTTAGCTTACTGTTAATGAAATAAGCAGTTCCTTTATACCTTCTTCAAAAAATACTTCTAAAGGCAATGCTTCGACTCCTGGTACCATATTAAAAGTTCTTGAGCCTTCCATTTCTTTTATTCTGATAGGCACATTCGCTTTTACAGTAACCAATCCTTCCGATTTTTGAATACTTATTTCTGTATCGCTTACTTGATTAAAAACTTCTTTATTTGGAGAAACAATAGGTAACACAAATGCGGTTGGCTCTGAAACCACTTGTTTTGAATTTACTTTAATTTTCATAATATCTGCTGAACAGATATATGATATAAAAAACTCTGAAGCTGTATTTTCAATTACATTTCTATCAACATCTTTCAATTTTACATTTGCTAGTAATTCAACATTACCATTTTCATCTTTACTAGTTACAGTGGCTGGCAAATCATAAAGGTTTGTGTACCAAACCTCATCTTTAAATGTTTCAATTCGCGGCGTTAAACAAATATCTTTTCCAGGTTGTGACTGTTGATTATTTTTTTCAACCATATGATACTCTGCCATACTTGCAGCACATAATAGCCCAACTCTATTATGATACAACGCACCTAACGCACCTCCTGAAGCTTGACGATAATCATATTTATAATGGTACTCGGCATCATAAGCACTTACAGTTCCTCTCCAATCGCCTCGTGCAAAAAGTGAAACATCTAAATCGTCAAAGTGTTTTACGCCATCAGCCATTGTTCTTGGAAGAGCTGTGTTTGTATTTATTTCTGGCAGGTGTTCCCAGTGATCTAACATCGATGCCAAAGGTTTTGCATGCGCAAAGGTATGATGTACGCAAGGTTTTATTCCTGCCGACACAAAATGTGGTCCACCATGAATCAAACCATCTGCAGTGCAACGTTTTAATAATTCTGTATTTTTAACCGCTGCCGTTCCGAAAGCTGGATTTATGTGTGCCATCATTCCAAAGGCTGGCTGACTTCCATCACAAGTACGACTTCCCCAGTAACTCCATTTATACATACGATTCCCCCAACTATTGTCCCAAGCTCCATCTGGCATCATAAATTCTAAATGACTATTTAAAGATTTTGTAACGATTTGCAATAAATCTTCCTCCTTATGTTTTAAAGCATACATTACAAGACTATTCAATGTTTCTTCTACATTATACCCCAAATCTACCCCATGTAAACCTTTAGCACTTAACTTACTTGAACTTTTTTTACATTCGCCAAACAACAAGCCTTCATTTTTTGTAAAATACCTTTTTACCTCATTTGCTAGTTTTGCACTTTTTGTTTTAAAATCTTCATTCCCTATAACATCACCAATTAAATCCAATCCATAAATGGCGGTACCTCCGTAATTTATATTGGTAAAATCTATCGTAAATTCCTTATAAATAAACTGCCCTGCTTTCGTCAAACGTTCTGTCCAAGATTTACGTGTTTTTTCATCTAAAACATGACCATGATAATGCAAAGCCTCAGCCAAAGCTATAGCGCCAAAAACAGTAATTCCTTTCCACGATTTTGGATTTGGGATTACAGTCCAAGCTCCATTTTCTTGAGAGACATTATTTTCTGCCCAAGTCATCACTAATTTTGCAGCCTCTATATATTTTTTATCACCACTAATGTCTGCCATATACAAAAAAGGATAGACTGCGTCCATACAACGCCCGTGAATATGAAAACAAGAAGGACAATCTAGCGCACCATGCTCTTCTAAATTAGCGGGATTGTTTATTTGTACTTTTAGCATACCATCACACCAATCTTTTAGAAGCGCTGCTATCATTTTTTTAAATTCCACGGAATGTTCTGGGTGATTCGAACAAGAATTAAAAACACTTCCCGATGGAATTGACAAGCCTAATCCCGCCAGTGTTGACAATTGTATAAAATTTCTTCTTTCCATATTTCTTATTCCTATAATCCGTTCAACGATATCCCTATTCATTATTGACTTAAACTATTCAACAATTAATTTCGATTGAATCATTTTTTGATCGTCCGTTTTTAAAACGACAAGATAAATACCCCTTGTTAATTTTTCAGTTATCTCTGTACTATTTCCAACGACCTTTTTTTCAAACACTTTTGTTCCTAAAATGGTATAAATTTCAACCTTAAATCCATTTGATTTTTCACAAACTATGGTAAATTCATTTTTAGTTGGATTTGGATATACTTTTAAAGAAGAAATATTCGATTCGTATTTATGAACATTTAGCAATGGTCCGCCAGTACCTATAACTTGCCATTTACTTCTTTCATCATTTGCATCGACTGTAAGATTGTAAAACTTGTCATCTGTTTGGTGATACAAAAATCTACCTGTGTTTTTTGCTTCGAACCTAAAAGTATTGTCTGTTTCATCGTGATGAACAGTCCAAATTTTATCTGAATCATTCGCTGGCGGTGCTTTTGTTGTACTTACTACTAAATAAGCACCTGTTGCAAATCCACTTCCTGTAGCCCGTAATATCCCATTGTCCTTGCTATCTATATTATAATAATCTACCCCCTCTATAGTCGTTTTAACAAATTCCCATTTTCTATCTACGCCATCACCTGAATCACGCATCATAACGGGTTGGGAACTTCCCGCTGCACCCAAAAATTTTCCCGTTGCAACATTTACAAGCTGGTAAACGCCTACCTCACTACCTCCTTCATTTACTCCCCCACTAGATTGACCATTGGTTATTTTCATTCGATCAAAATTAAAACCACCGACTTCACCTACAATTTTAATTTTTTGAAGACCTTTTTTAAGTGAAATATTTGCTTTAGACCCCTTAAAAACGGTAAGACTTGGTGTTACTGTAAGCGAGATAGAACTAAGTTTGGTAGAACCACTCATGATTTTTAATTTTTTTAAAGATCCAGGGGATGCTGCAAAAACTTCGACTTGATAAGTTCCGTCGCTAGGCACATCAATCGTATATTCGGCAAAATCATCGGTATTCCAAGAATTCAAGTAAAAAATAGAATTACTCCATCTTGTAACATTTACACCATTTTTCGTTGTAAAATATTCAGCTTCAATCTCAGTTGGAAGAAGGTGCGTTTTTGGCTTTACAGTAATTGTTTTCGTGGCTTGAGCCGCAGTATAATATTCATTCTCCTCTGCCGTAACAGTAATTGTTGCACTTCCTGCGCCTAAAACTTCTCTTACCTGGTCATTCCAAACAATGGCAACTTGATTATTAGGACAAACAAATCTTAGATTTGCATCAGAATTATTACTCGTAGCTTGAAGACTAAATGGGCTATCTCCAGAAGTTACTTGTGGAATATCTTGAAAAGTAATTACTTGTTGACGCTTAGGAACATTAAATTCGTGACTTACAATAGGCGCAGCATTATACGTACTGTTGCCTATTTGTAAAGCATTAATTGCAGTAGTTCCTGCACGTTTCACCTGCAATTTTCCATCTACAACAACCGCAACATCAGTATTTGTACTTTCGTATTGCACAGGCAAACCTGAACTAGCTGTAGCGCTTAATACCTGGTCTGCACTATCCCAAGTATGTGTGCTTGACTGTAAATTGAATTCGATTGTTTGATTCGATTTTGAAACATTCGAATTTATCACTAAAGTTTTCGACCTATCGGCTGCTTTTTCATAAACGCCATTTCCACTTTGATGTGCAATTATATCACAAGTTCCAACTCCCATTATTCTTACTTTATGACCATCAACAATACGTGCAATATTCGTATTTGATGAAGTATAAGAAACCTCCAAACCAGAACTTGCCGAAGCACTTAGTATAAAATCCGGATCACCTTCTGTCTTTTCTAAATAGGCTCCAAAATTAATAGTTTGTGGCTGGTATTCTTCTTTTTGAATTCGAAGTACAAAACAATGAACTGGCACTTTATCACTACTTTTATTCTCACTAAAAACAGCTGCAATTACGCCATTGTCCATGATCGTAATACTTTTTTTAAGATTCACCCCAACACTCTTTCGAAAATCTTCACGCCATACATAGCTACCCGCCAAAGCACTTTTAATTACAAAATCACCACCTGTCATGATGAACTTATACATACGATTCCCGTACATAGCACCTAAAGAACCTTTATTTCGATCTACAGTAAATGTTGTTTCACCATCTTTTTTAAGGTAGTTATAATGATCAGTGTTTTTGGGTTTGATATACATATAGATATCATTTTTTGGAGAAATGGCAACCTGAGGACCACCTGCCCAACCTGCAGTACTCGGAACACTCCTAGGATCCGCTATAAAGAATGGAGCATGATCGATAATGGGTAAATCATAACTTTTACCATCAACAGTAGTTGCTTTATCATTCATACGTGCCCCTAGTTCCATTAAATAAATCCCCTCTCCCAAAGTAGTAGGTGATTCTGCCCATCTTGGTGAATATGCGTAGTAAAATTTACCATTGAAAAAATAGGCAGTCCCATAACAAAAATTTCGTTCTCCCTGACTTACTTCAGGCCCCGTTCCTTGTATAATAGTAGTTTCAGGAGACCAAGAATTCCCATCATAATACGTCATTACAATATTTCCACCAACAGCAGATCCAAGTCTTCTTTCAAAATACATTTCACCCTGATCGTTGTTAAATAAATCAGGATAGGTAACTCCATTAACTTTTTTCCCTGGAATTAAATAATTTTGTTGCGCAAGAAAATTGGCTGCGGTAAAGTCACTATCTGGACCGAAAGCAATGTTTTTCTTAGACTTTATATAATTTAAATCTTCATTATGATGATCGAACATCAAATGAACAGTGCCATCTATAGGGCAAATACCAATGTTTGTAGTTAAATGCGTATCTCCTTTACCTCCTACCAAACTCAACTTTGCAGGAAGTGCAACATGTATCCATGACCCTTCTCCAATTTTCTTACGGGAAACCATCAAAGTACGATCTGCCCAACCACCACGATACCAAGTATAAAAAACAAAACCATTAGAAACTTTGACACAGTTACCATGTGGATTAATAGCCGGCGCATAATGGTAGGGTTTTGGATCGTCTGCCTTCCAAAAGTAAAATGCTTCATCAGTTATTACAGAATTTTCCAAAAACGTTACTTGTGCTGAAATTTTCTTTGGAAATAAATTTGTGATCATTAACAAAAGGATGACAAAACTGTTAATTTTAAAATAATTTGAGTGCGTCTTTTTTTTCATAAAATCAATTAATTTACATCGGCAACGTTGGTTCTTTTTTTAATCGGCTAAAAAGAATTGCTATATACCTGAACTTCATCTCTAAAATTAAACAGAACCTCACTAGACATTGTCCTGCACTATCCTGCCAATTAAAATCTTAATCTATTTGATATAAGAAATTACTCCCCTTGAAAAAACCTGTTAATTCGTTTTAAAACTCCATATTTGACCAATGGTAACTCCACCTTTTCCATCTTTTACAACTACTTTAAAATAGTAAGTTGTTGCTGCCGTCAAACCTGTTGCATTAAATGTTGTGGCTGTTTGATTTTCTGAAATTTTTGTTACCGGCGCACTTGCCGTATCTAAATACACATCAAAAAGTAGTGAATCATTATCTACATCATTTGCAGTCCAACTCAAAGTTGCATTTGCTCCGCCTATTGTTTCATCTAATTCTGGCGAAACCAATTCTGGCGCAAATGGCAAATGATTGGAAACACCTTCTCCTTCCGTTAAAAACTGACTTACAGCTGAAAAATCACTCTCCATATTTCGAGCATCCAATGCTCTAACTCTCCAATAAAAAGATTTTCCCTTTTCTAATAAAATAGTCGTAGATCGACCACCTACTTCTTTCTCTTTTATTAAACTTGAAAAATCACTCATTTCTGAAATCTCTAATTCATATGATATCGCGTCTCCATCTTCATCTGACGAAGCATTCCACTGAAAATTTATTTCATTATCGATACAAAGTGTATTATTTAATGGATAAACTTGACTTGGCACTGTTGGTGCGTTATTAACCGAACTATCAGGACCTCCATCCTCTCCGTCTCCACCTCCACATGAATATGTTAAACTAACTAGTACTACTAAATATAAATACGCTTTTCTCATCTTTATTTATTTCTTTATTATTTTTACAAAAATCGGTTTATCTGAATTCAATTTCACAAAGTACAAACCCCTTGACTCATTCACTATATTCAATACTACTTTACCTTCTTTTACTTCGTAAGTTTTTGAGGCTATTAGTTGTGAGTATACATTATAAATCTCCAAGTAAATAGTATCTAAACTATAAGGGACATACAATATAAAAGTCCCCTTTGTTGGATTAGGATAGGCTTTGATATCTTCTAACAAATTAATTTGCTTTAAAAGTTCTCCTTGACAAGCAGATTTACTTTGAACCTGCAGATTATCTCCATGATCTACATTAATTGAAAAATTAGTTTCGTTGGTTACTAAAACAGTTTCTCCATTTTTAAAAACCGTATAGGGTGCGGTTCCTTCCAAAATACGAACTACGGCCGAATGCTTATTCACATCAATTTTACCACTTAAATTAGCTCCTCCTACAATTGTGACTTGATAACACTGCTCAAACGATTCTTCTTCCACAGCTATACACAAGTCATACGTACCGGGACCTAAGTTTTCAATACTTGTTTTTTTCGAAAAATGATAGGAATTTCCAGCTATACTAGCAACGTAATTACTCGTTACGGCAGCGTCTATTTGAATACTTCCATTTCTCTTAGAGGCACATGTTTCTCCAATAGATTCTATTAAGAAATTCTCAGCAGTAATTGGAAAGGTGTACGCATAATCTAAAGCAAGTTTTTTGATTCCTTTTCCTTCCTGATCTGCTTTAAAAACTTCTCCATTAAAACGAAGCTCTTCTCCTTCTCCTATGTACATTGACACATCGGTAACTCCATTTTTCACTTTCAATCGAACCACGGCGAACCTCCCTTTAAAACTAATATCATATGCTTTTAAGATACTATTCCCTGTCGAACTATCATTCGATAAAATTATATCTGTAACTCTTTCTCCATTTACTTCAGACACCACTTTAACTCCGACTACTTTGTCATTATAAAAAATAGTCGACGTTTCTATTATGGTACTTTCGGAATTTCCAGAGGATTCATAAATTGCTATAAAAGGTTTATCCCAAGCTTCTCCATATTTACGCATGATAAACATTTGCGTATCTTTTTTATCATAGCCATTTTTTACATCTTGTGTTGGTGGAGCTAAAGCAGAACTATATTCTTTATCAACACCTCCCGGAACGCTCACATGTAAATAAGCATTCGTTGCCTGTAAATCAAATCTAGCCGTAATAGCATCACTCGTAAGTGCCGATGTTTTTGGATTCGTATAATATTGCCAACCTGGTTGATTACGAGGGGCTCCTGACTCTGCTGGATAACGATTTGGAGTATTGGATAAAGCAAGTGAAGCTTCACCTGTTTTTATTTTCATTACATCTCCTAAGCCATGAAATAAATAATCATGAAAATTATTTGTTGCATTAGAAACAGATCGAAATATATCAACATAATAACCCGAGGTTGGACTTGTGCGTATGATGCTATTTGTTCTTTGTTGGTCTAAATCATTTATACCATCGTCTAAAAACTGCGTAGAAAAACTAAAATTTTCTGCTATTGGATTTGCTTTTACTTTTGGTTCACTTGCTTGCAATACAATGGGATCCACAATATTATCCCAGGTTCCAGAACTTGGAACACCACGTTTAGTAGTTCCATTTACTATAATGGTATTATGAGCGGCATGAGACACAGCGTATTCTTCATGAAGCGTTGTACCATAACCAGCAGCATCCCCACCATGATCTGGCCCGATTACATAACCTGCACCATAAAACTCCATATCTAACCCTGTTGCATGGGCATGTACATAAGTACCACCTCCAGTATAATACATGAGCCCATACTGTTCATTATCTGCCTTTACATAATTACGTTGCATTACAACACCAGCATGCGTAGCTGTAACTGTTCCATATTGAGGTTCGCCTAGAGCACTTACTTCGTCGCCTATATTAACACCCCATAATAATTGTAGTGGGTTGTTCCATTCTAGTCGCTGGTCTTCTATAAGGGGTGCGTAGCCTCCTGCTGCTGTATAAATTTTTCTAAGGGTTGAAGCCGCTCTTTCTTTTATATCCATATACCCATTTTTAGCTGCAATTGCCAAAACATTTCGAAAAATAGGTGCATGATCATTGAAATCTCTGCCAATATCTCCATAAGCCATAGTAGCCCCATTTGGATATAAAAAATTCTCATAAATAAAGATACTCTCTAACAGATCTTTATTATTATCTAATAAATTTAATTCTGGTTTGTAGCGATCTGCAATACTTAAAGCTTGTAAAAAAATAGAATGTGTAAACTTAGCATAACCTGTAGATTCCGGCCATAAACGATCCCCGTCGCTAAATCGATCCAACATCCAATTTATCCCAGGTTGTTTAGAATTGGCTGCCCCATTTAGCAATTTATCAAAATAAGCAGCTCTAATTGCGTCATCTTCCATACTCAAAACGCTATACAAACCTCCTGGTAATTCTAAAACAGGATGATTAGAATTATTCCCACCTACTTGTATCACATTATCAGCCATCACTTCAAATGCTTTTTGCGAAGTAGTAAAATTAAACGGTACATTTGTACCACTATCCAAATCATAAACTGTAGTTCCTTGTTTTGACAAAAAAGGTTGTACAAAATCATAAATCATAGCAACTCTTGGAAAAAGCTCACGTGGTGGAATTAAATGATTAAAACTCCCCGTATAAAACTCGAAGCTTAAAGGATCCTGAACACTTATTAATTTCACATATTGATTTAAAATATCTGCAGATAACTGAGCATAGTCTTCATCTCCTGTTAAGTAATATAAAAAAGACGATTCTGCTGCTGCATTAAGTCTATTACGGTGTTGTGTTCTGTCACCGGGTATTGCAGGAATTTGATTTAATATAGCAGTTGGATTGGAACTATGACTCGATTTAAGACTAGATTGCCTTGTTTTAAGCTGGTTAAACAGACTACTCGCCCATGTAAAGTTTGCAATATTATCCAATATCTTTTGCTTATCTGAATTTGTTACCCATATATGTGGGTGTACTAAGGATTTTGTAACTGGTTTAGGAGCATAATCATTTAAAAAATCTTTGTACTCAAAATTATCAAAATCTAAAGTAGCTAAAGGTAAAAATGAATTATTTTGTAATTTAAAACTACCTAATTCTAAGTCAGGATTATTGGCACTAATATCATTAAAAACTTTTGTTGTTCCTATCCATATTTCCCAAGTATCATTTGCAATAGTTTCTGTACTTGAATTTGGAGCTTCATAAGTTTGTGAAGTACCCGAATTATTTGCGACAAATGTAATTGTTTGATTCCCTGAAAACTCAGATGAACTTGTACCTGAACTTCCAATTAACTTTATAAAAAAGCTCCCTGAGGTTTCACTTATTCCTAGTCCAAAAGCACAAAATGATTTTGTAATTGAAGAAGCTTCGTTTGAGTAAGCTGGTCCAAAATAAAAAGGGATTTCTCTACGATTATCTGGGTGATTGGGATCATTATTTGTGACTTCAAAATCGAATTTTAATTGTATAAATGTTGGAGCTGGAGAAAGTGCAGGATTTGGTGTACGGTAAAAATAAGATGAAGAGACTGCCTTTTTTTCAAACCTTAATTTACCCCCGATTATACTTGTAGGTGTATTAGAGCTATTACTAACACCACTAAATTTCCCGACATCCGGCACACTGCTAACATAATCAGAAACTGTAGTTGATTCGCTAAAATTTTGTTTAAAAAGCTGAGCTTTTAAGGAAAAAGAAACGACTAATATGAAAGAAAAAATCAGAATATTCTTCACCATTTTCACTATTTATTTATCAATGAATTTTTATTTGTCATAGTATTCAACTGATTTTATTTCTATTTTTATAGCGTTCACTAAAAAAAAGCACTGCAATCGAAATCTATTGACCATAAAACTAATTTTCTAGTCAACAGATATCATCCTGTACTGTCCTGTTTAAAAACTTTACTTCAGTTTAAAACACTTCTAAACGGCAATCCATTTATGAAAAAACAATTAGGCACCAAATAACCTAAGCTATTTTTTAATATTGAATTTAAAAACACCTGATTTTACATCTACAGCTTTGTTAGGAAGTATAATTCTTGCAGTACAATTAACAGGAATTGTTCCTGAATATTCATAGGTGTCTTTAGCTGTTTTTTTCCATTCAGCTTTTATTTCTCCGTGAATCGAATTGTAACTTGCTTTCGCAAAATCCATTGCTTCTATAAAGTTGGGTTTTAGAATTATTTCTTTAAAGCCTGGTGTATTTTCGTCGAAATTAATACCGACCATATGGCGATAAAAAAAATTATCTACAGCCCCCATAAAATGATGAATATCTGAAGATTCAAACTTATATCCCTCTGGTAATGTTGTGGCTCCTTCTTTAATCAACCAACCAAAAGAAGGCCATTCTTCATTTACCACAACTTTATGCATCATATCTGCATAACCATTTTTCGGCAAATACTCGTAAGCAGAATGTACTGTAAACACACCTCCCCACAAATGGTAATTTTTATCTTTTACGATATTGTCAACTACTTTTCGCTCCAATTGTTCACGGTATTTTTCTGGAACTATATCATAATTAAGTGCCAAAATATTTACCACAGGTAAAAATTCATTAAACGGTTTTAACCCTGCGTATTCTACTTTTTCTTTATCAAAAGCCCATTTCTGAATTCCTGCATGGATACGTTTTACTTGTTGTTCTAAACGTTTTTTATCTTTTTTCTTAGCTAGCTTGTCTGCCATAATAGCCAAACGTTTTAAAACTAAATAAAAATTCATAGAAGCTATCACCTCATTTCCTCCTGGTTTACCTCCTCCTTTATATGTTCTATCATAAGGGGTTACCCAGTCGTTATACATTTCAGTAAACATGCCATCTTTTTCTGCTACATTGTTATGTTTCCAAGAATAGTCTACCCATAACATCATTTTTTTCCAATATTCATCAAACAACCTTGTATCTCCATAATAGGTATACATATACCAAGGCACATGTACACCTGCCGAAGACCATAAAGTAGACCTCCCTGTTCTATAATCATTTGCTGGTGCAATGGCTGCCATTCCACCTGCTTCATTTTGAGTATCCCAAATATCACGAGTAAACTTGGTCATTAATGCTGCCAAATCATAGTTTGCCATACCAAATTCCATACCTGTAACTACGTCTCCTAACCATCCGTTTTTTTCTCTGTTTGGGCAGTCGGTAGCAATACTATGTAAATTAAAAATTAAAGACTTTCTACAAATAGCATCAACCGCATTTACTACTTTATCCGAAGATTCAAAATGCCCTACTCTTGGCACATCAGAATGTACAATTTTTACCTCAACGTCATCTTTCGTTATTTTGGTTTTATACCCTTTAACCTGTACGTAACGATACCCTTTATAGGAAAAACGACATTCTGCAAATTCTTCTTTTGCTCCTTTACCAATGTACCCCATTTGTTGCCAACGACCTGGTTGACCACTAGAAGTTGGGTCTTCATGTTCTCCATAAAAAATTAAAACTTGCTGTCCTTTTTTTAAGTTTTTAAGACGAAGTTTGATCCAACCCGAACTATTTGTACCGGTATCAATCCATTGCCCATAATTTCCTTTAGATTGAATTTCTACAGGTTTAAACGTTTTGGTAACACGAATAGGTTGACACATTTGCGACACCAACTCACCTCCTGGATGCGGAGATGGTTTTACTGTTTCCCAACTAGAAGCATCAAAGTTGGCTAAATTCCAATTCGGAATTTCTTTTGTTGCGTCGTAAATTTCTCCCATGTGTGGGCCATCATAAATAATGGGACCTCCTGTAATTTTCCAGCTTAAATCGCTAATTACATTTTCTTCGCTACCATCTTCATATTCTACTCTTATTCGGCACATTAATTTAGGCTGACCTATATAACCATCTTTTTTATAAAATCCCCAATGATCGTAAGCTAACTGCCCGTAATTACCACGACCTAGCATAACTCCTGCCAAATTAGCTCCGCTTTGCAGCTCATTTGTAATATCGTGGGTAGCGTATAAAATTGTTTTTCTGTAATCTGTCCATCCCGGATCTAAAACTTGATTTCCAATTCTTTTTCCGTTGATAAACAATTCATAATACCCAATTCCACTAATGTATGCTTTGGCTGTTTTTACTTTTTTAGTTACTTTAAAATCTTTTCGGAGCAAAGGAGCTGCATCATACGGGCTATCATGATGAAATTGATAACGTTCCCATAAGGTCATACTAGCCCCAAAATAACTTGGCAACTGAAATTGCAAGGCTTTAGATTCTACCTCTTTATTACCCCACCATTTTTCTGCCCATTCTTCTTGATTTCTCCATGCAATCCATTGCGCTCCTTTCCAATCTTCTTTTTTATATAAACCCGTTGAAAAATAAGCTAATGCACTCCATTTAGAAGCTTTATGGTTTTTATCCCAAACCTTTACTTTCCAGTAATACTGAGAGGTAGACCTTAAGCTTTTGCCTTTGTATACTACCTGAGTAGTTTGCGAACTTCTTACTTTTTTAGAATCGTAAGCATCACCTATATTTTTATCTAAATTTTCTTTTGATGTTGCGACTAAAAGTTGATAAGCTGTTTGATATTCCGCTGCTTCTTTTGATTCTAATTTCCAAAAAAATCTTGGTTTTATAACATCAACACCTTCTGGATTCGAACGATATTCTAATTTAAGATCGTAAGGTTTCATCTGGGAAAACCCTGAAATTGCAATGAAAACTACTAAAAATATTGAAAATATTTTATTCATAAATAATTAATGTTGTCTATAAGGAACTGTTTCTGTTTTATCTATTGGGTACCCCCATTTTTTTATGTAAGTCAAGCCTGGCAAAAACTCGTCTTTGTTTTTCTTTAATCGAGCTAGCAATCGATTTTCCAAATCAGCTTGTATTTTCGCTAACTCTGGCTTACCTATTAAATTATTCATTTGATAAGGATCCGCATGATTATCAAACAATAGCCATGGTCCCTTTAAATCTTTTACATACGTATACTTTTGAGTAACCAAAGCTCGGTATTCTTTTCCATGATGCACAGGTCTATTCCATTGTCCAAACGGCTGGACACAAGTAAGAATGGTTTCTTCTCCAATATCACTTTGCGCACCCTCCATATAAGATCGATAATTTAACCCTTCAATGCTACTTGGTTCCTGTATATTAGACAGACCTAATAGTGTAGGTAAAATATCCTCTGAGTTTATCAAAGCATCTCTTTTACCTGGCTTTATTTTATAAGCTTTTGGAATATAAAACAACATAGGAACTTGGGCAGATTCAGCATAAGGCTGTTGCTTTTTATAAGCACCGTGCGAGCCAAGTAAATCACCATGATCTGATGTAAATACAATAATCGTATTTTCAAGCTGATTTGCTGCTTCTAAATTGTCTATTATTTTTCCTACCATATCATCAATTGCTGCAATATGCGCGTAATACCCTGCCAAGTCCTTCTTTACTCTTTCATGCATTTTTTCAGGAACATTAGGCCTAAGCTTCATGTTTTCTGGCTTAAACATACCTTTATACTCCTGTGGAGCCGTATGATATGGTGCATGTGGCGTTCCCCAAGAAAGCACTAATAAAAAAGGATTATTCGTATCTTTTTTTGAATCCATATACTTCAAAGCTGCATCTGTTTGAGCAAAAGTGTCGTAACCTTTCCAATATTTGGGTTTTGGATCATCGTTATCATAATAAACAGAACGATTGTAATTATGTGTACATTCATTGGCCATCCAAAACTGAAACCCTTGTCGCCTATTTCCAGGTGGTATAAATCTCTGTCTGCCGTGCCCATCCATATGCCACTTACCAATATATCCCGTGTCGTAACCTGCTTTTGAATAGATTTTCCCCATAGATATGGCGTTCGTATCTAACTGAACATCGTTCATAAACAAACCATGAGTGAGCGGTCTTTGCCCAGTTAATAAAGATGCTCCATACGGAGTACAAACGGGCATTCCGGATACTGCATTTTTAAAATTCACACTCATAGAAGCTAATTTATCTATATGTGGTGTTTTAATATTTGGGTCGCCCCCATAGCCTGTAGCTTGAGTTCTTAATTGATCCGTTAATACGATCAATATATTTGGTTTCTTTTCTCCTGCTACAGCTACTGAGCTCTCTTTTTTAACTCCACAAGAAAAAAGCATTGTTACGCCAATGACAACTAAAGCTAGTTTATTTAATCTTTTACACATACTCTTTTATTTTTCTATTTTACTTACTTATAAATTAATCCACCCTCCTTCTTTGAGGCCAAAGTTTTATTGCATCGTTTATGATTCTCTTGCTATACTCTTTACCAAATTTATCCACTGCATCATCTGTTGTGAATTTTTTGTTTTTGAAAAACACCCAATCTTGTTTTGTCAAATATTCATCCGTATGAGAATACTGCAAGGCATTCAAACCGAACAAAAACACGAAACCATCTCTTGCCGATTTTGTATCATCATATAGATATGCAAATGCGTTTTTTTTATCTCCTGAAACCGCTAATGCTTGAGCCAATATCAATCGGTTTACAGGAATTTTTTCTTTTGCTATTCGTTTTTTTAATTCCTTTTGAAGTTTTTTATCATCCTTTGCTATTCTAAAAATCCCATAAGCGCCCCAGTAACGAACAATTGGATCTTTATCGCATAGAAATTTCAAGAAGTCCTTTTTATTAGAAACATCCCCTTTGGCACAAATTTTTGCTATCGGTAAAATTCTCTCAATAGCATAATCATCACTTTGCGCAAATTCATAAATGGTCACATATTTTTTACCCGTACCAACAAGATCATGAAACATAGGCTCAGGTATCAATCCGATATCCTTAATCTCTAGCATCCAACGATCTAATTCCTTTGACAACTCTACTAATTTTTGCTGATACTCCGTTTCATTAGCGATACTTTTAATATGATAAGGATCCTTTTTTGTATTAAATAACTCCACTGGATTTTTCGGTTTATAGAATTGTGCTTGCACAGCATTTGATGTTCCATTTGCAAAACTCTCTTCATTGGCTCTCCAATTTTGTTGCACCGTATATCCATATCGAGTTGAACGTCCACGAGGTCTATGCGGAACAAAATTTTGAATCAGATAGTACTCGCCATCTGTCACCGCTCTATTAAAATCATAACGTTCAGACATACGATCTCTGTAAAAATGTACATACTTAGGTTGTGCTTCCATCTCTTTTCCTAAAAACACTTTACCTTGCATTTTTTCAGGAACAGGCAATCCTAAAACCGATACGATTGTTTTTGAAAAATCTACAAATCGCACTATTTTATCTTCTGTGCTTCCTGATTTATAATCTGGAACTAGGTGCTGCCACTTTTTAGGAACATGCACTAAAAAAGGTACTTGTGTTCCTACATTATACAAATAACGTTTCGAACGAGAAAGCATACCTCCGTGATCGGAAAAGAAAAATACGATTGTATTATCATCTAGTTTTTTATCCTTTAGTTCTTGTAACAGACTGCCTACTTTTTTATCCATTAAGGTAATTAAATCATGAAAACGTGCCCAATCTTCTCTAACTTCTGGAACATCTGGATGGTAGGGAGGCAACACAATACTTGAAGGATGTATTCTTGATTCTTTAGGTATCTCACCTCGCTCAACATACCCTTTAATTTTATCTGCTGCCAGCTGACTTTCATGTGTTGTTTTGATGTTAAACACGGAAAAAAAAGGTTGTCCTTCTTTTCTGTTTTTGTAATGTGCTTTGCTATTAGATTCACTCCATAAAGTACGATCTGTTTCGTAACTAGAATTGTAATCTCGTTTATAGTTATTGGTACAATAGTAACCTGCTTCTTTAAATATTTTTGGATATGCTGGAATTACAGATGGAAGCAGTGTATTGGTTCTAAAATTATGACTTCCAATAGTTGGAGCATACATTCCTGTTAAAAGAGTAACTCGAGCAACTCCACAAACGGGCGCATTGGCATAGGCATTTGTATATCTAATACTTTGATCTGCTAGTCTGTCTAAGTGAGGTGTATGTGCTTGTTCAAAGCCATAACTCCCTATGTATGGACTAATATCTTCACAGGTAATCCAAAGCACATTTGGTTTATTTTGACTTTGGACTGTACTTAACAGCACATTACTTGTAAAGAGTATGGCACATAACACTACTTCAATTTTTCTCATAGGATGGTGTAATTTAACTTAATCAGATTCCTTAAATTAAGCCTTCTTTTTAACCAAAAAAAACTCCGCTAAAAACTCTACTAATATAGGTTTCAAATAGCCTAGCAGTATCCTGTACTATACTGAGAAAACTTAAAGGATTTTGTTATTTAAAAATTTCTTTACTAAAAACAAAAAATCCCTTTTAATTAAAAGGGATTTCCTGTTCGAAGTAAAATAGAATAACGAACTTATTGTTTTATTACTTTCACGGTATGTTTTCCACTTATTCCTATTATTTCTACAACATATACGCCACTCGGAAGTGTACTTACATCTGTACTAAAAGATACTTGTCCCTCAACTTTTTTGGTTAAAATTTCACTCCCAAGTAAAGAATATACTGAAATTTGCTTTACAGTAGTAGGAAGCCCATTGATAATTAACTGATTATTTACAGGATTTGTAACAATAATAGATGCTGAATCAAATTCGTTCGTACTTAATGCAGATACAAATTTAAATTCAAGTTTATCTATTCCTCCACCATCGAATTGCACAGGGTCACCTGCTGCAGATGGCGCTACACCGTATCTCGAACCACCTTCACTTGGTGTTTTAATAAACAACGCATCGTTTCCACCATTATTGGTAGCTGATTTTCTTCTTTGAAACTGATCATAACCATAGTTTTCAGCGGTGTTGTCACTTATCGGATCGCCTAGTCTAACCGTAAGCGTAGTATTTTTACCACTTATATTTGCAGGTATTGTACCCATGGTATAGTTTCCTTCACCAGCAATAGTTGCGGTAATTTGCATATAACCGGTAGATGCTGGTGATACATGATCTACTATAGCCCATACTTGTTTTTCATCATCGCCTGGTAATTTTGCAGCCCACTCTAAATCACCTGAAGCATTAATTGTCATAAAAAGATCCTCACCAGGTACGCCAATTGTATACCAACCATTTTGAGTCCATTCTTCATATACTTGAGCTTGTACCTGAAGCGTCATAAATGTTAAAAATAAAAAAGAGGTCATTTTAAATGTAATTTTTTTCATGTTTTGTAGTTTAATTGATTATTCCTTAAATATACGTACAGTCCGTAGTTCAAAGAGTCCTGTAGTATCCTGAAAGCCCTGCTTTTTTTGTTATAAAATGTATAGAAAAAGGGCTATCCTAAACAAATTTGGAATAGCCCTTTCACACTGATTACTATATTATTAATTTGAAATAAGCACTTTATTTGAGTTTGCTGTTTTTAAAACATAGGTTCCTTTTGCAAAAGCCGATAAGTCGATACTTTTTCCTTTTCCATTTAACAATTCAGCACCTAACAAAGAATATACTGACCATTCCGTTTCAATATTCAATTTATACTGACCATTGTTTGATGGGTTTGGATACACCGTTAATTCATTTGACTCAAGCACATTTTCTTTAGTACTTAATACAGAAACAAAAACGAAGTCAAAGCTTATGGTACTACCTCCATTTAGCTTTACTGCATCTGTTTCATCTGCAGAGCCAACTACTCCAATTCTTCTTTTTGCGATACCTGACCATGAAGTTCCTGTTGCATCACTTTCCAAAAAAATTTGAGTTCCAGAACCTCTAGTAGGATTCCATTGATCATGTTGCCCTGAACCTCCAGCAGCATTCCCTTTGCAACCAATTGCTGGAAATGCAGTACCCGATGTAACTAAGGTCTCTATAGCTCCTTTTCCTGAAATACTAGAAGTAATAGAATAATGCGATCCGCTAGGGTGATTGTCTATTTCAAATAATTGCGTATCACTACCAGGTGCTTCAGCTTCATAGGTTAAATCTTCTGTAGAACTTGACTGTGTTAAATAAAGACTCGTTCCTTGTTTTTTAATTTTATAAACACCTGTTGTCCCAGTAACAAAAGCTTGCGCTTGCACCTGAATACCAGCCAATACAAATACTAAAAATGCGATAATTTTAAATGTAATTTTTTTCATAAAAAAGTGGTTTTAATTAAGTTACAGCTAAATTACACAGTCGCAACACTCTAAGAATCCTGCACTGTCCTGCCCAATACTTTAAAGCCTTATTCTATTTTTAAAATAGCAGAATTCTTCAAAAAAACCTTTAGCTGCTTGGGCACACAACATACCTAAGCCTAATAAATTGGTTTTTTATTATTTTTCCTTTAGCCAATTTCAGCAAATAGATTCCTGTTTGAATACCTTAAAGGACTTACCTACTTTATATTTTTTTTTGATTCTGACTTTTAAATCCGTCAATATTGTAGCCTATCAATTTAGAAATAAAAGTTTCTATTCATTGCATTAACATTGAATGAAGCTGCAATAGTGCTTGGTAAACAGAACTGAAATTGTTGTCTCGACATTGAAAGTGTAAAAGCTTATAACGCTGCAATAGCAGCTATTTTTATTCTTATTGGAACCTATTAAAACAGTAAGTAGGTAATTTTAAGTTTATAGGGACACAACTACAAAAGTTCTGCACAGTGTTCGCAACAACAACAACAACAACAACAACAACAACAACAACAACAACAACAACAACAACAACAACAACAACCTAATACCGGGCTAAACTTAAGCATGAAAACACGGGCATACCTAAAGCAAAAAAAAGCCACCACCCTAAAAAGAGTAATGGCTTCGATACGATGATCTATTTTTTAAGAGAACTTATTTTAACTTCAACACCTCACTACCTGCTAATAAATAAGCACCCGTTCCATAATTCTGCCAACTGTCATAAGATGCTGGTTCTGGTGAAGCTCCAATATTCTGAACCCAACCAACTCGACCATCTTCATGTTGACAAGCTGCTAAGGCATTCCATGCTTTTTTTACAGCAGGCGTATGCTTTTTATCTAACAAACCATTATTAATTCCCCAAGCTAAAGCAAAAGTATAAAATCCACTCCCACTTACTTCTCCATGATCATAACTTTCAGGACATAATAAGCTTGTTCTCCACAAACCATCTTCAGGTTGAAGTTCAAGTATTTTAGCCGACATATCTTTATATAAGTTTTCGTAAAAAGCACGGTGTTTGTAATCTTTTGGCATATCATCTAAAATTAACGCCAAGCCTCCTATAACCCAACCATTACCTCTAGCCCAAAATATTTTTTTCCCGTTTTCTTCTTTTAAATCTTTTTTATTCCCCTTCCAAACATAGCGCATATCTCTAGCAAACAATTGCTCATCTTTATCATATAATTGCTTGTAAGTTTCTAAATAAAACGAATGCATATCGTCCAAATACTTGGACTGATTGGTATGTTTTGCGTATAAATTAATTACAGGAGGGGCCATAAATAAAGCATCACACCACCACCATAAAATACTTTTCCCTTCTTTACCTATATGAGTCCCAGACTTGAAACTATCATCGTCGTATAAATGCGCATCGATAAACTTTTTTGTAGGTTCTAAATCTACAAAATTTCTCCTTTTATCATTCATTCCAATATATAAATAACTATACGATATCGCAATATCATCAGCATGATGCAAACGAACATAAGTCTGCCAATCATTCTTATAAGCTTGATTTTTCAATGCTGCCATATACATCATGTCTTTTGTTGTTTTATGAGCTCTAGAAACCCCCACATAATATGCTCCATTTGTCCAATCGGTGGGGGCTATTGCTATGATTGGATGCGCTTCTTGCCATTCTAATGCTTTGATCATTGATTGCTTGATTTCAGCCGCATTTAAATCCTTCTGAACTATTGTGTTTTTAGCAACTGAACAACTAACAAGTGTTAGCAGAATTACGAATTGTAAAATTAATTTCTTAATCATTTTTTTTATTTTATTAATTTGAACGTTGTTTCTAAATAATCATTAGAAGAAGCACCTATCATTACTTTATAATCTCCTGCTTCTAGTATTTTTTTCATTTGAATCCCTGTAAATTCTAACATGTTAGGTGTAATTTTAAATGTTACTACTTTACTTTCTTTTGGATTTAATTCTATTTTAGAGAAGGCTTTTAATTCTTTATCAGGTCTTGTAACCGACCCTATTTCATCTTTCACATACATTTGAACAATTTCTTTGGCTTTAATATTACTTGTATTTGTTACGGTAACACTCACCTCCAATTCTGTATTTTCTGAAATTGTTGAATTTGATATTTTTATATCAGAATATTTAAAATCTGCATAACTTAAACCAAAACCAAATGGATAAATGGGTCCGTCTTTAACAAATAAATAACCTTTTTTATAATTAATTTCTTTCATACTATAATGATAAGGCAATTGACCAATTGACCTTGGAACCGTTACGGGTAGTTTTCCTGAAGGCGAAACTTCTCCAAAAATGATTCTTGCAGTAGATGCATCCCCAAACTCACTTAAATCCCAAGTATCTAAAATCGCATCTGCTGCTTCTGAAATTGTATTGATAGATAAGGTTCTTCTATGTTTTAAAACAACAATTACAGGTTTTCCAAGTGCTTTAATTTTTTCTATCAATTCATCTTGTGGTCCTACAGGATCAATAGTTGCTCTGTCTCCAATTGCATTATTAAAAAAAGCTTCTTTTGAGGTAAATTCATCTCCTCCTAAGAACAAAATAGACAGGTCTGATTTTTTAGCTATTGCTAGCATTTTCGCAATGGCTTTTGGATCTCTTTTCAATAAACTTGGCGCACCTTTATTTTCATTTGTTAAATGAAATCCTTTTTCTTCAACAAATTTAATGTTAGCACCTGTTACAGATTCAAACATGGCTTTTGTATTCTCCTTTACAAGCGGTCCCAAAAGTGCAATTTTTATTGCTTTATTTTTATTTAACGGCAGGGTATTCTTTTCGTTTTTCAGCAAAATAATTGATTCTAAATCCGATTCTTTAGCCAAATTTAAAGAAGCCTCAGAGCGTACTTCTTTTTTTACTTGTTCAATATCTACATACGGATTATCAAACAGACCTAAAATAAATTTAGTTCTTAAAACACGTTTAACAGATCTATCAATCAATTTTTCAATTTCAGGGTTTTTCTTCACCATTTCTGGCAGAAGTGCATATGCATCCTCTGCATATAAATCGATATCAACACCTGCAGTCAACCCCATTAATGCAGCTGCTTCTGGTGTTTCTGCAACTTTCATAAAATAATGCAAACGCCCAATATCATTTGCATCAGACACTACATACCCATTAAACCCCCAATGATCACGAAGTACACCCGTTAACAATTCTGGATTTCCATGACTAGCCACTCCGTTTAAATCGCCATGAGAAGCCATAATACCTAAAGTTCTAGCGTCTTTTACGGCTGCTTCAAAAGGTGGATAAATTTCATCTATCAAGGTGCGTTCTGAAATTTCAATTGCGGCAAAGTTTGTTCCTCCTAGAACTTGACCATAACCTGCAAAATGCTTAGCAACAGCTCCAATATGAGTTCCTTTTCCTAAACCTTCATAATTTCCTTGAACCCCTATAATAGCATTTGTTACCATTTGAGTTGTTAAATAAGTATCTTCTCCAAATGCCTCACTCATACGTCCGAATCTAGGATCACGCACCAAATCTGCTTCTGGTGAATGACACATATGCATTCCACGTAAACGAGCTTCCTTTCCTACTACATCCCATACTTTTCTCGTTAATTCAGGATTGAACGAGGCCGCTGAGGCTATAGGTCTACCAAACTTAGTACATCCTTCTGCATCTACACCATTGTAGGATTCTGTTACAAATAATGCAGGAATTCCCCAGCGATTGTGTTCAATAATATACTTTTGCAATTCATTGTTTAATTTTGCTGCGGCAACTGGATGAATATGCTCTCCTGGATTTTTTATACCAGCAATACCTATTTCCAGTTTTTTAATTACTTTTTGCGAAAGTTTTAGTTTTCCATCTTTATCAGATTTAACGCCAATATTTGCATGAAAAATTCGCATTTGGGCTACTTTTTCTTTTAAGGAAAGTAGTGGTAACAATGCTTCTACACGCTCATCAACAGACAAGGATGCATCTTTATAATCTTTTGTAGATACTTCTTTTTTATCACAAGACTGGAACAAAACTCCAAGTGCGATTACCGATAGATAAAGTATTTTCTTCATAAGAGACTTTAATTATTGAATTATGTTTGTTTATAAAAATGAAAAAGAGTCTATTGACAAACTTTTCCCATTATGTTGTGTGAATAAAAAATACAAATCCTCTGTGTTTTTTGTATTTTTAAAATCTATTTCTATGTTTTGTGCAGGCATTTTTTTTGATGCTACTTGAAATGTTTTCACACCAATTATCTCACCAGCCAACTGATCTTTTCGGATTTGTACTGTAAACATGCCACCGTTAAATGACGTTACATTTAATTTAATTTTAGTTTTTCCAGTTAAATTTTTCACATTTGAAAAACTTAAGTAGCTTTTATTTGCACTTGTCGTAACTACAAAATTAGAATCAAACTCTTGCTTTTTTAAGCCATCTGCTTTGAAATAATCTTCTGCTTCAATTTTTTGTTGATTTACATCATAATTTGCAACTCCAATACCATCCACTCTAATAGCAGCCATTTCTCCATTCTCTTTGTAATGAATATAACTTATAAAAGCATCTCTAAAATAACGATTGCCTGTTTGGCTTATATCACAGTAAACAAAATACCATTGTTTGTGCCATTCAAAAAAAGAACCGTGCCTTCCTTGTTTAAATCCAGTTGGCCAAGTTGGTGCATCATAACCTTTTGCAAAACTCTCTTTTTTAATTACTGAATCCCTGTAATCATAGGGACCATAAAGATTTTCAGACATTGCATAAAAACAGCCCCAAGACAAATAGTACTTCCCGTTGTACTTATGCATAAAAGGTTTATCATCAGTAGGTTTTTCTTTATTTTCACCATCAAGGTTATAAGGTCCTTTTGGATTATTGATTATTAATTTCCTTGGTTTTTCCGAGAGACTGACCATATCATAATTTAACTTGGCTATATAATAATCCCAAACTCCAAAAATGATATAATGTTCTCCATTATCTTCAAAAACAGCCATATCATATTCATGTGTTGGAGTTAATTCTGATGACAAAAGAGGCTTTCCCAAAACATCTCTCCATGGTCCAACCGGAGTATCTCCAACAACTACACCTGTTTGCTCATTACCTTCTGAAAAATAAAAATAATATTTCCCATTTCTTTGCGCAACATCAGTTGCCCAACAACGAGAAAACTCTTTTCCTATATAAGTATCGATCGGTTTTAAGACACTTCTCTTTGTCCATTTTACTAAATCTGGAGATGACCAAACCCACCAGTCTTCCATAATAAATTTTTTATTCTCAATGGATTTATCATGCGAAGCATAAACATATGCCGTATCATTAAAAATATGAATATGAGGATCGTTTAAACCTTTATTCGGCACGATTGGATTTTGCGCTTCAGCAAAAACCACAATACCCAATAGAAAGAAAACAAAAACCTCTTTAAATTTCATGCTCATGAATTAGTTAAAATTTGAAAACTCAAATTCTCTTATTTATAAACCCTAAAAATATAATATGTACGCAAGGCATCTGTCCTGTACTGTGCGGCAATCAATTGATATTATTAAATAACCAAGAATTACACCTACAAAAAAAGTCTAACTAGTAAAACTCAAACAAAAAAGTATTGCATCAGTTTCATTTGATAATCAATTTACTTACAAAAGTATTGATTCCATCAATTAATTTCAAAAAATATACTCCTTGAGAATAATAAGAAAAATCCACCTTATCTCCTATTATCTTTCCATTTTCAAGAATTTGTCCATTTATATTTGCCAAACAATACAAAAGGCTATTCGCATTTGATTTTATATGAAAAACCCCACTACTTGGGTTGGGGTAAATACTTATGTTTTGATTGGTGAATTTTGAAACACTTAAATCCGATTTTAACTCAAATTCAATTTTATCAGGTTCACTTGACAAAGATTTCCGTTGTGTAATCTTAACTGTATTCTCCCCTAAAATCAAATTAATGTTGGATATTCTTGTTTCTAGATACACATCCCAATCGAATGTTCTTGTTATTAAAACATCTTCATGTAAACTTCCATTAATTTCAACATCCATTATGGAGTCATCTTTATTTCTATTCGCTGCAAAAAGGATAAAATCATAAACCCCTGGAGTTACCACTTGAAACTTATGTTCGAGCCATTGAGATCCTGCAAATGCATCAATATATTGCCCCCCAGATGCTGCTGAATTCGAACCAACTACAATACCAGCTGACGCGGTAGTATAATTTTCTGATTCCATTAACAAATTGTCAACTACCTCATCGGCTTCTACCTCCGATAAAGTAAACTCTTGAAAATACAGTGGACGCTTATCACCAACTCCTACGATATTATTACCCGTATCTTCCATTAAATAAACATAAAGTTTGTTTCCAGAAACAAAAGCATCAAAATGTTCAAACGAATTGGTTCCGGATCCTTGATAAACAATTTTCCAATTATTCTCTCCCTCTGGTGTTGTTTTTACAACTACCTTTCCTGAGATTATCTCCACCATAAAAACATAATTCTTATAACTGTACAACTCACCTCTTACTTCTGGGTTTGGAATTAATCCACTCGAAGCACTTGAAAAACTGGCATCTGTAGCTTTTTTAAAATAATGAACATTCGTATCATCTACACGTGTTACAAAGTGTATCGCCCCATTTTCAGTAACTGTCCAAGAGGGATCAGAAGAAGTTCGTGGTAAAGAAGCTGTACCATAATCATCACCTGGTTGTGCAAATTGAACTGGGTCTAAACTAGGATTGCTATTATTTTTGATTGGTAATGAAATAACAGCATCATCTACATCATACCATAGCTCCGATGAATTTTTAGGTATTCCGTTTGTATATGCATAGTACAACCCACTATTCAGCATATATCCATTACTTGTATTGGCATCGCTATTTGTTGCATATCGAATTGAGAATCCACTGTAAAACTTACCATTTAGAAAACGTTCACCCCCATACAAATTATTTGTATTTGGAGAAGACAAGGTCCCCTCGTGAAACAACCAATTATTACTCCACGACGTACCATCATAATGTGCAAAAAGAATATCACCATTTCCTGAACCTCCTTTTCTAAATCGAGCAATTAAACTACCATCATCGGCTCTATGAATCATTGGGTAAGTCATTCGTTCATAATCTCCACCTGATTTTAAATAGTTCCGTTTTGCATTAAAAATATCAATGGTAAATTCATTGTCAGGAACAAATGCTTTATTTGTTTTTGAAACAGAATAGTTAAAAAAATAATTTGGCAATGAAGAAAATCGATAGGCATGCATATCATAAAGTATATGAATTGTTCCGTCTATTGTACTAACACCTATTGCGGCTGTATTATGCGAATCTCCTCTTATACCCGAACCATTTAAAAGTTCTCCTCCTTGCCCAACATGTTTATGCGGAAACTCTATAGTCACCCACGGTGCATTAGAGACATTTAAATTTTTTCTTGACAACATCAAATTTCGATGCTCCATACCTCCTTTATACCAAGTAACAAAGGCATAACCATTGACCACATCGACACAATCTCCATGTGGACTTATTCTTTGAGAGAACCTGTAATTTACATTTTTGCTTCCTGCAAAGTAAAGCCCTCCTTCATTTGCTTCAGTTACCCTTGAAGAATTATCCAAGGTTACTTCTATCTTTTTTTGAGAATTTACGTTGGAAACAAATAGTAACAATAATAGTATGTTGTAATATTTTCTCATCTATATGCTTTTAAAAAAACTCATAACACTTCAATTCTACTTTACTAAAAAAAACACCATATGATATTAACTTTTAAAGCAATCTCATATGGCATTAACCAATCTTTAAAAATTTATGTTAAAGATTTTATTTTAAAATGAATTAATTTTCAATTGAATAATGTGTTTACCTGGTGTTAATCTAATGGTTTCAAATGCAGATGGCACAGTTTTCCCATTGTGGATTAATTCTTTACCGTCCGAACTATTCAACTCAAATTCAGCCACCATATTACCTGGAATCTCAATTTCATAGGTTTGCAATCTAGCCCCATTATAAGTGTATTTTGCCTTTATAGCACCTCTAATAGTAGGCACTTCTATTTCACTCGATTTTAACTTGCTCATCTGAGGTTTAATAGTTGTGATACCAAAACCTGGTGTTTTTGGCTTAATACCCCACAATCCTCTTGGAATTATATTTGCTGGTACGGCTCCCCAAGCATGATTCCAGTCTAAATTATTTTTGTATTGATTGTCCCAAGCTTCTAAAGTGATCGTTGAACCTATTTTTATCATATTATACCAACTTCTATCAGAAGTATCCGTTAATAATTTCAAAGCATAATCTTCTTCACCTGCATTGTACAAACCATCCATTAAAAACTGAGCACCGTAAACACTACAAGCCATTCCTCTAGACTTCACAAAATTAATAACAGACTCAAAATGTTCTTCTGGCACCAATCCAAATGCTAAAGGCATCATGTTTGCATGTAAAGAGGCATGGTCGGTACCAATACCATCTACATAAATACCACGATTTTTATCAAACATTTGTTCATTTACTTCTTTTTTAGCTTTGGCTGCTCTTAACTCGAAATCCAGCACTTCTTGTGTTTTCCCAAGAATTTTTGCAAACTCAGCCATTATCTTCATATTCTCATAGAAAAATGAATTTATCACAGTACTGTAAGGTTTAAACACAAAGCCATCACGTTCACCTTTAGTTTTACTTCTATTAAAATTAGCTCCAGGCCAATCTACAATATCCGTTAAAGTTTTTTTATACCCTTCAGGGAAACCTAATTTTTTCATAAAGGCTTTGTCAACTTTTGTTGAAGTAATCAAGCCATCTTCATTAGACAGTTCATATAAAGACTTATGCTTTAATGCCTCATAATAACGTTCAATCAATTCCGTATTTCCAGTATACATATAATCTGCATAAATCAGCAAAGGCACATGTTGTTGCCATTCAGTTGGCCATGTAGGATGTTGCATAAAATATTCTATGGTACGCCTTGCAATTGCAAACTCTCTATCTGTTGTATAATGACTTAATTGATTCAAATAAGCATCTGCTTCATAAGGAATACGTTCTCTGTCTCCGTCTACATACAATCCGTTAAAAGTTGTAGCCTTAATGGAATATTTACATAAATCCCATACCTGATCTAAGATTTCATTATTACTTTTAAAGCTACTTGCATTTTCATCCCAATAGGTATGAAATGCCAATTGTGTAAAATTATCAGCAGATACCGATTCTTTTGCTCCTTCAATTTCTGCATACCTAAATGGCACTAGAGCAGGGAAACCTTTTGGTAATGGAATTGCTTTGTTTGGTCTTGTATTTCTTTCATCAGTTTGTACCTGAATTTGATATTCAGTTTGTCCAGGTTTTACATCCACTTTGATCTCTTGATATCGGATATTACTTTTCTTAGGAGGGGTTCTGTTGACATTTCCTTTCTCATCTACCATCTCACTAACTCTGACCGTAATAGTATGGGCAGTCTTAGCTTTATAACTAAAATTCATTGTTGCAAATGCGGCCTTACCAAAATCAATAAAGTAGAAATCTCCTCTTTTTTCAAATTTCACAGGTTTCACCTCCGATCTAACAAATTTATTTTCCGTAGAAATAATATAAGAATCACTTTTACCTGTTGTAAATTGTTGTGCTTCTGCATAATCTACTAATCTATTTGCTTCATCCCAAATTCTAACTTTCCAGAAGTACGTTTTATCAACTTCTAATTCAGTTCCATTATACTCAACATCTGTAGATTTTGATGACGCTACTCTCCCACTATCCCAAACATCTCCATTATTCGCATCAATTGTAGCTTTATTGGAAGCAACTAAAATTTGATAGGCTCCTTGAAACTTAGCTCCTAAAGGCACCGTCCAACCAAATTCAGGTTTCAAATCAAAAATTTTCACTTCTGATTCTGGCTCTCTAATCAATTCAACAGTTAAATCTGTTGGTGCAGCTCTGTATTCATTGCTGTTTTTTTTAATCAGTTCATCCGTTTTAGCTCTTAAGTTTTCTAATATCTTCTTGTATTTTCTTTTACCAACAAGGTTTTTAATTTCCTGTGGATCTTTCTTTAAATTATATAATTCTTCTATTGTTTTGTCATTCACATATCTGAAATATTTCCATTCATTGGTACGTACACCCTCACTAGGAGGAATTTCACTAAAGTCCCAAATATGTTCAATTAAAATAGTATCTCGAGACATTGTATTCGTTTCCTGCTTTACAATAGGCAACAAGCTTTTCCCTTGCCATGAACTTGGTGCTTTTATACCAGCAAGATCAACTATTGTTTGAGGAACATCAATATTCAATACCATGTCATCAACATCCTGATGTTTGTTTACTCTAGGGTCAAAAACAATTAATGGTACACGAATAGAATTGTCATACATTAACCACTTCCCTGCCATTTGACGTTCTCCAAGAAAATAGCCATTATCACCCATTACAATGATTACCGTATTTTTATCTAATCCTTTTTCTTTTAATTTTTCACGAATTTTTTTGATTTCTAGATCAACTCCAGAAATCATTCTGTAATATCCTTTCAAACTATGCTGGTACTTTTCAGGAGTATCGTATCTCCAGGTCCAACGCAATCTATTAAATCCTTTTCTTACAATTTCAGGCTGTGCTTCAAAATACTTATCATCTCCCAAAGCAGGTTTTGGCATTGTAGTATTTGCTAAAATATGATCTGTTGTATTTTGCCAAAAATATTGATCTTCTGCCTTATCATGGGCATGAGGAGCACTAAAACTTAAAGACAAACAGAATGGTTCTTTGTTTGTAGAATTTTTCTCGATAAACTCTAATGCCTTATGACCTGTATATCTCGTTAAATGGACCGTATCTTTTTCTATGGTTTTATAGTAGTACCCTCTTCTATCGTTAAAACGGTTATTTCTATCATAAGATTCGTATTCATCAAACTGCTTTTCTAATTCGTTATATCTTGTCCCGTATTTACCAAAAAAACCAGTATAATACCCACCATCTTTTAGCAATCTTGGATAAGAATTATCCATATATTCCTCTCTAACATTTCCTGTTTGAAAATTAAAATTATGAGATCGTTCATAAAGTCCCGTTAAGATACTAGTTCTACTTGCAGCACAAATAGGTGTAGTAACGATGGCTTTATTAAAATAGGTTCCAGACTTTGCCAAAGCATCCATTTCAGGGGTTTGAACATATGGATTTCCTGCATAACCAATGGCGTCAAAACGTTGGTCATCTGTAAGAATAAAAATGATATTGGGTTTGTCTTGAGCCAATGTTTTATTTAAACACACGACAGACAATACTAGTCCGAATAAAAATTTGATTTTAAACATTAAATTTTAATTAACTGTTAAAGAATTATTCTTTTTATTTTAAGAGAGCGAACCTAAAATAATCTAAATATGCTAATACTAGCATAAATGTAAGACTCGTAAAAACTAACTTTATCCTGCACTGTCCTGAAAAAAACATTTCAGAACTAAATTTCTAATCAAGCGTATGAATTACCTTCGAGAAACCAACCTGAAAACCAAGTATATCCGTATATAAACTAGGATTGTTCACTAGCAATTTAAAACAAAAAAATAGCGAAAGAATACTCTCGCTATTTTTCCATTTGAATCCTACTTTATACTCAAGGAATACAAAATATTATTCTGTAAACTCAAGAGTGAACTCTTCAAATTTAACATCTCTATTTCTCAATACCAATGTATCCTTTACTGCATGAGTTTCAGCATTAACCGCATCTGTATATTGGTAATCCAAATAAATAACATCTCGTTTTTCACCACCCCATTCGTCTCCATCTTGTACAAACTCACCTGTACCAGACACATTGTAAGCATCGTCACCGAAACTACTAATAGTACAAACACCTTCATCATTAAAGGACAAATCTATATTAACACTTCCCGGGCTTGCTTCTCCTGCTCTACGAACAATATTTGACAATTCAACACTGTGCCTTCCACTAGTTGTTACGGGTACCAACTCGTCTCTTACTACGAATTCATCTCTATAAACAGTACTTACTGTTACTCCAGCTCCATCTGTCTTTTCATCAGCGCCACGACGTAAATAAACACCTTGGTATTTATTCATAAACTTGATTCCAAATAGCGTGTAATCTTTTGGAACTATTTGCCAATCGTCATTTCTTACTCTCATAGGAGCTAGAACATCCTCAAGAGCCAATCCAGATAATATCGTATCCAATTCTTGTTTATCAGTAATCTTTAAAGGAATCACATAATTTACCTCATCGTCACCCGCAAATGAAAGAGGATCTTCAAAAAAAGCATCGTTCAACTGTACTGGAATTCTACCTTTAGTTGAACCTGCCGGTATCGTTACTGGACTCTCTTGTTCAATTGTATAATAAGCAGATGGCAATACTTTTACATTTGTAGAAGTTACACCTAAAGCTACAGGATCAATTAAGTCTGGTGCCAATTCAAAATATACTTTTCTGTCTTGTTTATTAGTATAAACCCCAGACATGATTACTCCTATTTCAAATTTATGGTCATTATCATTATCGTTAAATCCTAAATCATACTCTCCTAACACCAAGCTTCTAGCAGGTGTTTGATAAGGAAAATACACAGCTGTAGAACCAAAATCTTCAAACACATTCTCCTGATTCTCGCAAGCCATCAAACCGATAGCCATAGCGAATATTAATAGTTTTGTTTTCATCTTTAATGTTTTAGTTAATTTTAAATACCCCATTCTTACCAATTATTATTTTGTTTAAGTTCATTGAACTTTAAAGTTTCGGCATTAGGAATAGGTAAATATATAGCGTGCGCTGGGTAATTTCTAATTTCAACAGAAGGAAGTTCTACATAAGCAGACCCATCATGGAAATAACCACTTGCTGCTTCATTTAAAGCCATACCCCACCTTCTAAGATCCCAAAATCTATGTCCTTCAAAACTCAACTCTATACGGCGTTCATTTCTAATCAACTCACGCATTTGTTCTTTGGTAGTCATAGAAGCTAGGTAAGCATCAGGTTGCGTAATTCCGGCTCTTTGACGAATTGCCCCTAAAATATCACGTGCAGACATTCCATTAATCGAATGATCTGGACCATTAATTTCATTAGCTGCTTCTGCTAAAATTAAAAACAACTCTGTATATCTGAAATACACGTTTACATGTCGCTTAGCATTTGTAGTTCCATCATTATTTATTCTTACATCTGGACGTAATAATTTTTTTAAATAATATCCTGTAGTTGTAGAAAATTGTTGAATAGAATCAATTCTATCTATTTTTCCACCTACTCCAGTATTAATAGTTCCACCTGCATAAGAAGATCCATTCACAACAACATATTTATCCAAGCGAGGATCTCTATTGGCATATGGATTTTGGGCATCGTAGCCATTTCCAGCTGTTGCAGGCAATCCATTTATCATTGGAAATGCCATGACAAAATTATGTGTTGGATTAATTTCTCCTTTTCCATTTACAGATGGAGGAAAAATTCTTTCTTCATAAGTTGAACTATTACCACCAACAGAACTACGCCATAACATTTCGCCACTAGTCAGATTGTCGTCGGTTGCATAAAATTCAACTCCTTGAGGATCCATTCCTGCAATTCCTCCAACCGTATTCAAAACTTCACTAGCCATATCTGCAGCAACATCATAATAACCACTCTGACCATTTAAAAAAGAAGGACTTGCTGCAAAAAGAGCCACACGTGCCTTAAGAGCCTTTACAATTCTTCCTGAAACACGTAGGTTGTACTGCGCCCCATTTGCAACTTTATACTTACCGAAATCAACGTCTGAATACCATGCATCAACTGCTCCAGCATCATCAGAATAATCGGTTGGCAATAAAGTAAGTGCATCATTAAAATCGCTCATAATAGCTTCAATAGAAGCCGTAAAGGATAAACGCGGTATATTAAAATTACCATCGGCCCCAATAAACTCAGTAAAATAAGGAATTCCTAACAATTGACCTGAAGCATCTTCCCCCGCATGCGCTTGAAGCACATAGAAATGATGCAATGCTCTCAAAGCCAAAGCCTCTCCTTTCAGTCGTTTATAAAACAATTCATTAATAACTTCGTCTCTATTCCATACAATCTCTCCTGCGTTAATAATTTCTAAAAATTGATTCACAAAAAACACTCTTTCAAAACTATTCCAACGTGAAGCAGGATTGTATTGAGCATTTAACTCACCTAATGCCATTCTTTTGTAGCCATTGTTCAAAATATTATTTACAGCATCATCAGTGGCAGCTTCAGAAAATGAATACTGACTAATCAATCCTGAATAACCTTGCAACAATATTCCCTCAGCAGCTTGGGGTGTCTTACTTACATAATCAAAGTCTAACCTGTTCTCATCAATAGGCTCTAACTTATCACATGCAATCATGCCAGTAAAAACCAACACAACTAAAATATATTTTATTAAATTTTTCATTTATCTAAATTTTGTGATTAAATTAAAATGACGTTCTTAAACCAAAAGTTAAAGATCTAAATTGAGGGTTTCCACCAATGCTCAACTGACGAATATCTCTATTTTTAGCTATTTCAAAAAGATTCGTTGCAGAAATATTCACACTAAAATCTTTCATTCCTAGGCTCGTACATACATTTTTATCAAATTCATACGTTAACTGAGCTCGATTAATTTTAAAGAAACTCGTATCGTACATCCAAAAAGTTGAATTTCTAAAATTGTTCTGGTTTGCACCTGAAGATAATCTTGGGAATGTTGCCGTACTCGCTGTTTCTTCAGTCCAACGACCTAAAACAACTTCTGAATATTTATCAGCTCCATCTACTCGGAAATAATTATTCGTCTTCATTGCATCTCCTCCAAATTGCCCTGTACCAAGAACAAACAAACTAAATCTTTTATACTTTAAGTTCAAATTTACACCGTAAGACCATGGACTACTAGCCATTCCAATTTCAACATTATCATCATTGTCAATGATGTTGTCATTATTTTGGTCTTTATATTTAATGTCTCCTGGCTGAACATCACCAAAGGCGGGTACATCTAAACCATCTTTTAAAACCAAACTACCATCTCCATCAGCATAAAAATCATCTACAGAATAAAATCCTTCGTCAACCAAACCAAAAATTGCAGATGTTGGTTTCCCAACTCTATTTTGATAGGCATATTCATTTACTTCAGATCTTTTTGTTACTTCCACTTGGTTGTATAAAACATTAGCTCCTACATTTACTGTAAAATCTTTAATCTTTTTACTATAATCCAATCCAAATTCAAAACCAGTATTTGTATCCTTATTGTAATTATCATAAGGTCTAAATGTATTGTAGTATGAAGGATATTGGTCGCTTAAAAACCCTACTTGCTTATCAAGTTCTGATTTAAAAAAGTTAAACTCTAACCAAATTGATTTCATTAAATAACTTTCAAAACCAATATTCAAATCAACACGTTCTTCATATCCTAAATTTAGATTTTCTCCTTGTGAAACGTTTTGTCTACTGTTTACTCGTCCATCTGCCCAATTAAAGTTTGATCCCTCTGAATAATTTGAATCATAGGTATAATACCCATTAATTCCACTATCAGACTTAATAATACCCCCTGAAGCTTTTATTTTCAAATAATCCACAATGGTATTGTCCTTCAAAAACGGTTCTTCACTAAGAATATATGCTACTCCTAAGGTTGGTGACAAATCCCCTCTGTTACCTTCCGCCAATTTAACAGAATGTACATAGGCTCCACTTAAATCAACAAACATTTTTTTCTTAAAATCATAAGATATATTAAGTCCTAGATGCGCATCACTATTTGGTTGAATTACATTATTAATTGTTTCAGAATTCATATACCCTAAGAAGGTAGCGTCTATTGAATGATCTTCTTTAATTGTCTTCTTATAATTTAACAAACCATAAAATCCAAATCTAGAGACAAAACCATTCGTTCCAATATTTTCGGTTAAATCTTTTTTGTCATCACCAAACGCTTGAAAATTAACAATTTTATCTTTATCCCAGTCGTTGTTATTTCGATCTACTTCATAGGTTTTAAATTGATTCTTAATCGTTACATTATATGAATCATAAAAATCAAAACTCAAATAGGTTTTAGCAGACAATCCTTCGGTAACTTTATCTAAATTAAAATTAATTGAATTATTGAACTGCGTAGAACGAAACACATTGTTCTGATATCCACCCGCAATTGCCATTGCAACAGGTGCATCTGACTGTAATGCTTGCGTTGATCCTAGAAGCATACCATTAAAGGTACGTGCCGAAGCTACTTGCCCAGCAAACTCAGGATCGTTACTTGTATCTATCATACTTAAAGGTAACAATGGTGCATAAGCATTTGGTTTAAATGAAGTACCTGCACTCAATAAATTAGCTCTTGACGATCTATCTGAACTAATGATTGCAACTCCATCAAGACTACTAGTAATCCAATTGTTTACTTTAAAATCAATATTACCTCTTACATTAAAACGGTTGGTACCTGCATTGATGTCTTCATTAATATTAACCCATGCCTCATTTCCAGTCCAACCAACATTTACATAATATTGAGATTTTTCATTCCCTCCAGAAAACTCAGCTGTAACGTTTGTTGAGTTTACAAAAGGTTGAATAAACTCTTTAGAATAAAAGTCAACATCTGGATACTTAAATTTATTAGAACTTGTTTTGTATTCTTCTATTAGAGATTGGTCATAAAAATCATCTAAGCCATCATTGTTTCTAGCCTCGTTAAAAAGCTCCATGTATTGGGTTGATCCTAAATAGTTAGGCAAAGCCAATGCAGTTCTAAAACCTGAACGCACATTCACATTAACCTCTTTTCTATTTATTTTTCCTCGTTTGGTATTGATAATAATTACTCCATTTTTCCCTTGACTACCGTATAAAGCTACAGAATTCGCATCTTTAAGAACCGTAATCTGATCAACCTCCTCCATATTTAATATATTTGGATCACGACCAATTACACCATCAATCACAAAAAGTGCATTCCCTAATCCTCTAACATTTGCGGAACCTTTAACTCCTAACATCAAACCATTGATATAATCTCTAACATACTGTGTATTATCAAACGTTAAACGATCTTTCGTGTTGATTGACGAAATTGACCCAACTATGTTACGACGATCTTTATTGGTAACCCCCATTTTTAATTCATCATCTTCGGTAGCTAAGAATTGAGATTTCTCCAAAGTAATATTACCTGTTAAATCAGATATAACTATCAATTCTGATTCATAGCCCTTTTTACTAATAACAATAGACTCATCATTAGCCAGTTTAACTTCAAATTGCCCATTAACGTCTGAAGACACTTCATCTCCATTAGGACTAAAAACAGTAACTCCACTAATAGGATTACCTTGTTCATCAACTATTGTTGCTTTTACATCTATTCCTTTTTTCTGAGCGTTTGCAACATTACAAAAGCAAAACAACATCAAGCATGATAGTGTAAACAACCTATATAATTTATTTTTCTTCATTTTTTTTGTTTATGTTAATTAAAACGAATTGTATAAAACTACCATCCAGGATTTTGATCGAAACCTTCATATATTTGAGTTTGTTTAGCCTCAAATGGTATCCAATAATGTTTAGGATATTCACAAAGTCTTTCAACAAGTAACCTTTCTGTAAATGATGAATGGTCTTGTGGAAATTCAAAAGCTGTTTTCCTTCTATACTTTTCTAGATGTGCTACTCCCCAACGGCGCATATCTACCCATCTATGAGCTTCATAACTTAGCTCGACACTTCTTTCTCTACGCAATTCATCCATAAATTTATTTTTATCAGCTACAATTGATGGATGTACGTTTGGAATTCCTGCTCTAGTTCGCAATAAATTAATAGCACCTTCTGCCGTTAATGGATAAGAAGCAGGTGCTACAGTTGCTCCTTTAGAAGCATGCAATGCTTCCGCATACATTAAATAAACATCTGTAAGCCTCATTGGTAAAAGAGCTCCCATATATTGACCTATAATTCTATTCCATTTACTATGTAATTCTCCATTCTCTACAGGATAAAATTTCTTACGCATGTATCCCGTTGTAGAAGGTTGGTTATCACTCCCTGTACTACGATGCTCACCACCAGTAAAAAGCTGAGCTTGTTTATGTTTTGCCGGAATACTTGCTTTCGTTCCAATAGGATCTCCATCTACCACGATCCATCTATAAAAACGTGGATCACGATTTTCGAATGGTTTCGTAGGGTCATACAATGTAGGTCCATAGTTTCCACTCATATCGTCTTCAATTGATAATCCATTAGACATCCCAAAATTGTTATGAATAAAATTATGTGTTGGACTAGAAATTTCGGACCCAGACCTACCGTGAATATCTCTATCCATTCCTGAGGTCATAAATCTTTCTGCTTGAGCGGTATTTCCACCAGGAGCAGATAAGATTAACTCCGTACCACCAGGCATCATTCTAGCTGCTGGTGTTTTCCAAAACACTTCATCATAATTATCCCAACTAGCCAAATCATAACGTCCTTGATCATCTAATTTCAAAATCCCTGCAAAGGCATCAACAGCCATATCACACAGTTCGGTATCATAATCATACGTATTTATACCAGGTGCGTTATTAATTTTCATTAAAGGACTTGCCGCTAACAAAAGGTTTTTACCTTGAAAAGCATATGCTGCACCTTTCGTAAGTCTACCTCCATTATCTCCTAAGGTTTTTTCACCGTAAGACATTGTATCCCAATCAACAGGCAATAACTCAATTGCTCTTTTATAATCTTCATTAGCCTCTAAAGCACATTCTTTGTAGGTTGCAGGACGAGCTAAAGAAAAGTCACCCACTAAAACTTCTTTTATATAAGGAAAACGTCCCCAAAACTTCATTATTTCATTATGAAAATACGCTCTAAAAAAGTAAGCTTGCCCCAGAATAACATCTCTTTCTTCATCCGTTGCATTTACCATTAAATCAATATTCTCTATCACAATATTGGCATTACGAATTCCTTTTAGACTTCCATCATAAACACCAGGTCTTCTAGATGCATTAGCTTGATTGGTATTGTTGTTGGTAGAACCTAAAGCGCTTCCTTTCCATGGCGTTAAATAACTGTAATTATCAGTTCTTAAACCATTCAAGTTTCCATTATCAATTTTATAACTTGGTTTCCATGTTCTGTTACCATGCGCATCATCACCATATAAGTAATCTTGAAAAGTATGTCCAGAGGTTCCGTAATCTACAACTAGTGCATACATTTCCTCTACAAATCCTTGTGCATTGTTAAAGGTTGAGAAAACCTCATTCTGATCTAAGTCAGATTCTGGCGCTTTATCCAAGTAATCCTCGCACGAATACGATAATACAAGTACCAGAATAAATAATATTTTTATTATATAATTTTTCATTCCTTTTTCTTTTTAAAAATTCATATTAAAACCGAAGTTAAATCTTTTCAAGGTTGGATAATCTCCCCTGAAACTTGAATCTGCAGTTACACTACCGTTAAACTCTCTATCATCTGGTAAGTTTGTCCATAAAAACAAATTATTACCATTTGCAAAAATTTTAAGTTTACTAATCCCTAATTTTTCACACACACTTTTCGGAATGTCATAAGACAGCGAAACCGCTTTTAACCTCGTTAGTGATGCGTCATACCAGTTATCTCTTGGATTTGTAGCTCCTTGAGCTCTCCATGCAGGCTGAGTATCCGTATTGTTAGGAGTTTGTTTTGTCCAATAATCTATGTCTTGTGAAAAAATCAAATGTGTTTGATTACCAAAAGTTCTGTTTCCAAAACTTCTCTGAGCATTTTGTGTACCATACAATTGAGCTGAAATACTGAAACCTTTGTAACGAGCCCCTAAAGTAGCACTCCAATTACTCTGTGGACGATTTGTATAACCAAATGGAGCATTATCAAAGGAACTGTTATAAACACCATCTCCATCAAAATCAACAACATCATAATAACCAACTCGTGTTTTATCCTGATTTGTAATTTGTGGTGTAGACATATAAATATCATCCCAATTCGTTAATATGCCATTAGGAATAGCCGATCTAGATTGCCCTATTGCATAACCCGCAAATTTTTGGTAAAAAGGTCTAAATTCAGGATCTTCTCTTTCAATAATCTTATCTCTTGAATGGGTGAAATTGAAGTTACCAAAAGCATTTATGCCATTATCAAATGTATGATTTCCAGCTAGTACAAGTTCAAATCCTCTTACCTCAACCTTACCTGCATTAAAATCAGGAGGTGCAGTTCCGAAGAAATCTGGTACACTACGATCTTCACCTCTAACAATAATATTGTCACGATTTTCTCCAAAATAATCAAACTCAGCTGTTAGAGAACCATTTAACAAAGAAAGCTCTGCTCCGAAGTTGTACTTAACCGCTGTTTCCCATTGAAGATTCGGATTACCAACACTTGCCTCTTTATAGAAAACATATGGAGATCTTCCTGTATAGTTACTAGGTACTATGAATGCAGATCCTCCATTTTGCCATTGTGTTACGTATTTCCATCTTCCACTAAAATTATCATCCCCAACAACTCCATAAGAACCTCTGAATTTAAGTTTATCTAGCCAATTCACGTCTTCCATGAACGATTCGTTCGTCACCGTCCATCCCGCAGCTACAGAAGGGAAGAGATCAAAACGAAACCCTGGACCAAACTTTTCAGAACCATTATAAGCCCCATTAAAATCAATAAAATATCTAGTGTCGTAGTTATAGGTTACCCTTCCAACCCAATCTTCACGGAATCTTGGAAACACACTACCTTTAGCAGCTTGTTGTCTTCTCATTAAGAATAAAGCTGTTAAATTATGCTTATCTGCAAAAGTTTTGTTGTAGTTAAATGACATATCATAAACTAACCTACGTTCTCGCTGACCGTTCTCTACACTTGAAGAACCTAATGTCCACGGAGTCTGAACAAAATCAAAATCGTTTACACCTTCAGGAGATAAAAAAGTCTCGTTATCCCCATCATAAATTCTATACGTCAAATTTTCAACATCATTTCCTCCTCTATCAACCAAGGATTGTTTACTTCTCATATTATTATCAAGTGAAAATCGACCTTTAAAAGACAAACCTTTTGTTATAAAGTCTAATTTTTGTTTCAAAATAAAATCCGTATTTACCTGAAAATTCTTAAATGTATCATATCCCGTATTTGTTAAACTTACAATAGAATTCGTGATCCCAAACCCATCATCCTTATATTGACCATACAAGCCGTCTGGATATACTGGGGTATACAAATTAGGTGCAATTTCATAAATACCATTAACTACTGTATTTAAATTACTAGGTGTTTCTCTAATCCCTATATAACCAGAAAGATTTACAGAAAGCTCTGTACTTTTTGTAATCTTAAAATCAATATTACTTCGATAATTAAATCTCTCATAATTATACTCACCTAAATAGCCTTTTCCACTATCGTATTTTCCACCATCAAAAATATCATCAACCGTTTGGTAAGCTAAACTCCCAAAATATTTGGCCGTATCACTTCCTCCACGAACAGATAAATTAATCCTATAATCTTGGGCAAAATCTTTCAACAATTCATCTTCCCAATTAACGTTAGGATACCTATAACTCTCTTCTAAAGAAGATGGGTTACGATATTTATCAACGATACTCATTGGAGTATAATCTCCCCATCCAATTGGTGAGATAGCTAATTCTCTCATAATAGAACTATTCGCTTGCATTATTGCATCGTAAGAATCTAATTTTTCAGGTAGTTTAGAAACCATTTTAATGGTCGTATTTACTGCTAAAGACAATTGAGCCTTTCCGGTTTGACCACGCTTCGTAGTTATTAATATTACTCCGTTAGCCCCCTCAACACCAAAAACAGCTGTAGCAGAAGCATCCTTAAGCACAGAAAGTTTTTCAATATCATTCATATCTATATCCGTCATAGACCTTTTTACACCATCAACAAGAACTAACGGACCTCCATCACCATTCCAAGAACTTTGACCACGAATAAATATTCGCATATCCGATTGACCTGGAATACCACTACCCTGTATAGTTGTAACACCTGGTAAGTTTCCTTGTAAAGCTTCTTCAACATTTGAGATACCCGCTGACCTATCCAATAATTCTGACCCTTTTATTTGAGTAATTGCTCCTACTACACTCTCTTTCTTTTGTGTACCATAACCAACAATTACTATCTCGTCCAATACTTCTCCACCTTCTTTTAAGGTTATATTAATTTTATTCCTTCCATTAACAGCTACCTCTTGCGAATCAAAGCCGATATAAGAATAAACTAACGTACTTTTAGCACCTACAGCGATGCTATAATTTCCATCAAAATCCGTTATCGCACCATTTTTAGTACCTTTCTCTATAACATTTGCACCCGGCAACGGTAATCCATCTTTATCGAAGATCGTCCCTGACACTATATTTTGAGCCTGCAGACTAATACTTGAAAAACTGGAAAGTACAAGCACAAGCATCAACAAGACCCCAGAAACAGGAAATCGTTTTTTTAATTTTTGCTTCATTTTAAGTTTGAGTTTTAACATATTAATTTGATTTATTTAGTTCACGCATTTAAAGCCTGGTATAACTGCATCGGTTTACATTTTTTAGTTCCATCATTAGTTTTAGTTTTAGTTTGAATAATTGATTAAAATAGTTTTACAATATGATCTCGAAAAAATCATAATTATATGTTAACAATTTTACAACATATGCAAAATATTAGTGTCCTGTACTGTACTGTGAACACTCATTTTAACAATTACCTCTCAAAAAAAACACACAAACACCTGATTTTATAAAACTTAAACATTCAAGTAGAAATTTCAAGTTCTTTAAAACAAAAAACACAACACCCCGCTTGTTAATAAATCAAGTAATGAAAATACGAAACACATTCTTTCTAAACATAATTGTTTAAAAAAAACAGTTTGATTAGTTTCATTTATTATTTTAAGAATCAAGAAAAAGTAAGATGCAAGCTATCGGTTGCTTTGAAATTAGAAGGAAACAACATATTCAAGAATGCTCTTTTTACTCCAGAAGCATAACATCTCTTCTTGTTTTGAAAGTAGGCAATTAAAAAAAATTAGTTGGTTTTATTTTCAAGTTTTACCCAACTTATATTTCCTTCATTTTTGACGATAGATTCTTTTGGGCCGATGTTCATGCCAAACACCCCCAAAAAGACATCTAAATCTCCGTCAGAATCAGCATCTGCGACATCCATGGTTTGCCATCTTAAATTAGGAAGTTTTTTTATTTGCTGGGCTTGAAAATTTAGACCACCCTTATTTTCTAAAAGCTGAACACTTTTAAAATTTGGATCTGCAAAATTCCCGAAGTTTGAAATTAACATGATATCCAAATCGCCATCCAAATCAAAATCTTCCACAGCCACTTTGCTAACTCCGTGCATTGCATAAAAATAAGACTCTTCAAATTTCTTGTGCCCATTATTTAAAAAGATACGAACGCCATGCTCCTTTTTTAAAGACATAGACAAATCTGCATTGTCGCCATTGCATAAAATTAGGTCTTGGTCGCCATCGGCATCTATATCTCTAAATTGATAATCGACACTTCCAAAAGCGGGTTGAAATTGCAAAACTTTTTCAGCTGTGAATACGCCATTTTCAACATCCCAGATTAGTAAAGACTCCTTTTCTTGAGCAAACAAAACAACTATTTCATTTGCTTTATCGGCATCTAAATTTACACTTACCACCTTTATGGCACCAGAACCAGAAAACAAGACTTCTTTTTTGTAAGTACCATTTTTCAGATTGTGGTACAAGGAAAAATCGCCAATAGTATTCCCATAATTACAAACAAAAATATCCTCAAAACCATCCAAATCAACATCCTGAACTAAAAAATCTACAGGTCTTATCAAAGAATCGATCAGCTTTGTTCCTACATATAATTTTCCTTTAGAAGCATCAGAAGGGTTTAATTCTCCGATAATAAGCAGGTATTGAATGCTGTCTTTGACTACTATTTTTACGGGTGCTGCGCTAAGCTTTTTAGTTTCCTTCAACTTCCCTAAAGCAGTAAGAGTATGCAAAGACGAATTTTCAGCATCTCCAAGAAGTAAATTTTGATTCAGACTGTCATAGTGAACCAAGGTGATAAAATTATTATTTATAGAATCATTTGAAAATGCAAAAGCCTCAAATACTTGAGTCGATTCTAAAATAGTTTCTGGTTTCGGAATATAGGACGGTAAAGAAAAATGACTATAATAAAGCACGATTTTTTCCCATTCCGCTTGCGATAACATTTCAGGATTGTCTGTTTTACTTACTGTCCCTTGAGCATCATAATACACGGGGCCATGATGCGTCATTCCCATTTTATGTCCCATGTTAGGCAGCACATTTTCCAACCACATATTTTTAGATAAAACAGTGGGTTCAGGGAACAAATGGCAACTGGCACAATGCATTCTCACTAGTTTTTCTCCTTCTGTTTGTTGTACTTTTTTTGAGCAAGAACAAAACAAACAAAACAGCAAAAAATAAGAAAATAGCAATTGCAATGAGTACTTTTTTTCAACTTGCTCTGTCATTTGTAAAAAATATGAGTGTATAAACGCTAAATATTCTCAAATGTACTAAAAGCAATAGCAAGCCCAAAAGTTATGAGCTAAATATAAATACATATTGTCTTTATAGATCTTTTAATTTTTAGCGATTCACACTTCTACTTCTTTGCTTACAGAAAAGCCATACCAAGTGATGTATAAAAAACAGAACAATGGTAAAATAAAAGAAAAATTCACCTCAGACACGCCTACTATTTTTATATCGGCGACTCCATTACCACCGAAATCAATAATTATTCCTTGCAATTTTGGCATTAACGCACCCCCCACAATGGCCATAACCAAACCAGCTGAACCTACTTTCGATTGTTCTTCTGTTAAGTCGCCTAAGGCAATACCGTAAATGGTTGGAAACATTAAAGACATACTGAAAGAAACGCCAACTAAGCAATACAAACCAACCAAACCGTGAATAAAAATTGTTCCTAAAACGAAAAGCATGGCCAAAACAGCAAAAGACATTAAGAGTTTTCCTGAATTCATAAATCTCAACAAATAGGTACCAATTGCCCTACCAATGGTAAAAATCACAAAGGCAGCCATTTGATAATAACCTGCAGTTACACTATCCATTCCAATACCTTCAGCGTATTGATAAATATAGGTCCAACACATAATTTGAGCGCCTACATATAAAATTTGAGCAAGCACCCCTAGTACATATTTTCTATTTTTTCCTAAAGTTTCAAAGGTTCCTCTCATACTAGGTAAGGCTCCTTCTTCTTTTGATTGCGGCATTTTACTAATTACAAACAACACAAAAACTCCGATAAGTACCAATCCTAAAATAACATAGGGATTACGTATCACTAATAAATCGGAAGTTTTGATTAATATTTTCGAAGCTTCATCCAAAGCACTAAAATTTTCAATGTCATCCGATTTCAAATTTTTTAAAACAAAATGTTGCGCTACAAACAAACCTGCTAATAAACCCACAGGATTAAAAGCTTGCGCCAAATTTAAACGTTGTGTTGCCGTTTCTTTTGGTCCCATTGCTAAAGCATAAGGGTTTGCTGCAGTTTCCAAAAACGCCAATCCGAAGGTTAGCACATACAGCCCCAAACAGAAAAACCAAAATTGCTCTGTAATGGCAGCAGGATAAAACAAAAGCGCACCAACGGCATATAATGCCAAACCGATGAGTATACCTACTTTATAAGAATATTTTCTCATAAACATTGCGGCTGGCAATGCCATACAAAAATAACCACCGTAAAAAGCCATTTGTACCCAAGCAGCTTGTGAATTGGACAATTCCAAAACTTTTTTAAAAGCTTGCACCATAGGATCTGTTACCGCATTGGCAAAACCCCAAAGTGCAAATAAAGACGTGACCAAAATAAAGGGAATCAAGGCTTTTTTTGCTACAACAGGTACTTTTTTTTGTTCATTCATAATTTTTATTCTTTGGAATTATTAAACATTAATAAGGGCACTTTTATTTGATCAATTTACTTGGTGGAAATCCGAATTGTTTTTTAAAACATCTACTAAAATATAAGGGATCATTAAAACCTACTAGGTAGGTGACTTCGGTTACATTGTGCTTTTTAGTTTTTAGCAATTGCGCCGCTTTTTTTAAACGAATTGTTCGAATAAATTCATTGGGTGCCAAATCTGTCAATTCCTTTATTTTTCTATATAAATTGGAAGAACTCATTCCTAAATCATTGCATAAAAAAGTGGTTGTCAAATCTGTTTTGGCTAAATTTTCATTGATTAACAGCGTTACTTTATCCATAAAAACCTCATCCACTGGCGAATGTGTCAACAAACTTATTTCACTCTCAATCTCCCCCGAAAATTTCGTTTTTAATTCCACACGTGAATTGATAATATTTACAATTCGAGTTCTTAACAAATTCGGATCAAAAGGTTTTACCAAATACCCATCAGCCCCCACTCCATAACCACGGACCTTATCTTCATTTTCTGAAAGCGCCGTCAATAATATGACTGGAATATGGCTTATAAATTCATCCTTTTTTAAGGCTTCACAAAATTCCAAACCGTCCATAATAGGCATCATCACATCGGCAACACATACCACTGGTTTAATTCGTTTACATATTTTTAAGCCCTCTTCACCATTTTCTGCTTTGTATACTTTGTAGTAATCAGACAAATAATCGACCAAATAATTTCTTAATTCGGCATTGTCTTCGACAACCAATATTTTTTGTTTTAAACCAGTAGTTTGCAATATTTTTTTAGTGGGCTTTACTTTTAGCAATTCAGGCTCAATAACCGCTGTGCTAAATTCAAAGACTTCTTCTTTGGTGTAATTTGTTCGATTTATAGGGATTTCTATGGTAAAAATAGTTCCTTTCCCTGGGCTACTTTTAAAAGAAATTGTTCCCTTGTGTAGTTCTATAAGCGACTTTACCAAGGACAAACCGATACCTGAACCCGTATTATTTTCTTTGCTACTTGAGGTTTGGTAAAATCGTTTAAAAATATTTTTTTGACTTCTAAAAGGAATTCCAATTCCGGTATCGCTTACCTCTAAAAGTAGGCGATTTTTATTTTCGTTTTTTAAACTAATAAATATATCAACACTCCCTTGTTTATTGGTGAATTTAATAGCATTCGACAGCAAATTATATAAAATCTTATCATACTTGTCATTGTCAATCCATCCTTCAATAGAATTGTTTTCACTGATAAAGTTGAAAGAAATATTTTTATCCTTCGCCAAATCTTTAAAAGTTTCAAACACGGTTTTAGAATGCAATAAAATGTCTGTTTTGGAAACCTTCAATTTTAACGCTCCTGTTTGTGCTTTTCTAAAATCTAAAATTTGATTTACTAAATTCAGCAGTCTTTTTGCATTTTGATAAATTAATGTAGATTTTGTTTGCTGGTAATTGTTGCCTGCTTTTTCACCTTCTTTAATTAGCTGCTCTGCTGGGCCTAATATCAGCGTCAATGGCGTTCGTAATTCGTGAGAAATATTTGTAAAAAATCGAAGTTTTTCATTATTCAGCTTTTCATTTCTTTCTTGTTTTAATTTTTCAGTTAATAACTGTTGTCTCAATACAATCCGATCTTTTATAGTTCTGCGTACCAAATAAAACACCAAAGCTAAAATAAGCACCGCTAAAAACAAAGCTTTGTAGGTCAGCCAAAATGGTGGTGAAATTTTAATTTTATACGAAACCGCATCGCTTAGATAACCATTACTATTGCTGGATCGCATTTTAAATACATAATCATTTGGGTACAGGTTGGTGTATTGAATAGTTCTAGAATTACTATTTGTAGAAATCCAGTCTTCATCAAAGCCCAACAACATATATTCAAATTTATTCAGCCTTTCATTTGAAAAAGAAGGGCTTGAAAATTGAATAGAAAAATTACGATTGTCATAATCAAGTTCAATGTTTTTATCGAAGTTTAAGTTCTTTGGAAGAAACTTTTGATTGTTAATTTCCATTCCAGAATACACTTCTTTATTCTGAACTTTAAACTCTGTGATAAAAGGGGTAGGCGACCAATAATTTTCTTTAATTGTATAGGGTGAAAAGTAGATAACTCCATTTTTACTTCCCAAATAAATCTGTGAATTATTAAAGTGATAAAAACCACTAGAGCTAAAAACATCCAATCTGTAACCGCTGTTTACATAATAGATATTTGTTTTATTGGTCGTTGTATTGTATTTCGCAATGCTATTGTTATTCATGTTTAGCCACAAATCGCCATTGGAATCTAACACCATGTCCGAAATCCATTTTCCAGCCAGTTCTTCTGGAGCTGTCATGGCTTTAAAATTATTTTGAAGTGCATCATACCTAGCCAAACCCAAACGAGTGGCTGCCCACAAATTGCCAGAAGCATCGACAATAACATCACTTACATTGTTGTGCGGTAAGAATTTTTTATTGGCAGTAGCATTGTGTTTTGTAATTTTCTTTGAATTGAGTAAGTATTGTGCTACACCATCTTCCGTAGCAAACCATATACTTTTTGCTTGGCTTCCAAAAACAATTTTATTGATGGAACTTCCTTCAAGTATTCGTCCAAAAGAGGCCTCTTTTTGTAAGCTTTTACTATTTAACACGATGGCACCTTCTCCAAAAGACCCCACCATAATTTTATGTGCTTCTAATTTCAAAAAAGTTAGCACTGCCGATTTTTCAAAACCAACATCTATCAATTTCGCACTATTGCTTAAATAATTATAGACCAAAATTTTCCCGCTCCAAAGTCCGCAATAAAATATTTTTCCATCATCAGAGAAAATACTTGCAATATCATATTGCTCATGAAACAAAGGAACAATCTCCTCCTTCTCTGTAATAAACAAACCATTATGCCGAGTAGCAATAATTACTTTTTTATCATAGGTTTCAGAAAAACCTCTTACACGAGGCGCTTGATTATCGATATAGGTTGAAATATCTTTGTTTAATTTGAACTGATTTTGATAGGGATCATACCGATCCAAACCATCCCCTGTTCCGATCCATAAAATACCTGCCGGATCAAAATACAAAGCAGACACCAAATTATCTTTTAAAGAGGTGTCATTAGACAATACGGCATAATGCCTTTTGAAATCCCCTGTAGCAATGGCTTCTAAATTATCACAAACCAACAAACCTCCTAAGGTACCTACCCAATATTTTCCTTCAGGCGAGCGAGCTACAGACAAAAAATAAGGCCCTAAATTTTCTCTTATGGTATCATCTTCAATATAAAGATTTTTAAAAATATTGTTTTCTTTATCTAATTTATAAAGCCCCTCACGCGTCCCTACAAAAATATCTGATTTAGCATCTTCATAAATAAAATTGATGTAGGGGTTTTTATCTTTTGAATTATTTATGTTTAGGGTATAAGTTTGAAGTTGCGCAACAGCTCCTTTTTTATCTAAGCTTATTTTCGCCACAGATCCAGTTCCATAACTACCCACCCAAATATGTCCATTTTTATCTTCAAAAATTTCTTTTACATACTCAAAACCTTTGATGTTTACTTTTTCAAATCTATTTTCTTTGGGATAGAACATGTAAACACCCTTGGTTTTTGTTCCTACCCAAACACGTTTAAATTTATCTACATATACAGCTCGAATTTCTTCATCTGGCAAACTATTCGGATTATTTTTTTCTGGCAAAAAAGTAGTAAACGTATAGCTATCTGTTTTAAACAAAGTCAAACCTTTTCGTGTCCCAATCCATAAATTATTAGATGCGTCATCCAACTCTAAGGCGGTAATATCATCGTTGTAAATTGTATTGTCTTTAGAAGAGGAACTTAAATAAGGTTTGAATTGATACCCATCAAAACGATTCAGACCTGCAAAAGTACCTAACCATAAAAACCCTTCTTTATCTTGTACAATATGCCTTACTGAATTGTTCGACAAGCCAGAATTATGATCATAGTGTTCAAATTTTATATTCTGAGAAGTAGAACACAAACAACAAATCATACTGAAGAATAGTAAAAAATATTTTTTTCTCATGAACTAATTATCATTGTAATTTCTAGGTTTGACACGGTGTATCGTATTTGCTTTTAAATCAATTTTAAAATGATTGGATGGCTGTCCGTTGGCCGTTTTAAAAAAAACAGTTCCCCACAACGACAAATTCAAGTCGGTAGCCATTTTTAATTGCTTGCACACAAAAAGGTATTCAGCCAAACGTTGCTCACCAATATCTGCAATAGCCAATTCATCGGCGCTTCTAAGTTTGTAAAAAGCAAGAATCATTTCTAAGCCTGTCCATTTTTCAAACATTTCCAAACTCAAATTTTCAGCAATTAGGGCTTCAGAAATTTCCTTCTTCTTCTTTTTCAGACTTTCATCTAAAAGTAATTCTTTTCCTGTTGAATTGCTTAATTTCTTAAGAAATTCAGGAGACCAATCATTAATCAAAAAACGTAATCTAACCAATTCGCTTAAATGCAATGCTGTAAAATCTTTATAATTCGTCGCTGTAAGAATTTCTTTATTCCATAAATATTTGGACTCAATTTCTTGCAAGTGTTTGTATTCCTTTTCATACAAAGAAAACAAACGGTTAAAATGAGCTACTGAATCTATGACAATTGTTTCCACCTCAAATTCAGTAGCAGACTGAATGGTCAGCAACTTATATGCCGGTACATAAGCGGCCAATGAAGGGGTTTGAATATTAAATAAAGTATGTTTTTTTTCGGTTGTTCTAACACCGGTATCATTGATATGCATATGACCGCCAAAATGAATTTTTAATCCTGCATCGGCAAAAGTTTTAGCAACATCCTCATTGGGTACACGATGCAATTGCAGCTTACCATCTCCAAAAAGTGTTTTTAATTCTTCGGAAGCATCGTCGTTAAAATCAACCATCGGATAATGACTAAACGCAATCAAAACCTTGCCTTTTTCTTGGGCTTTGCTTGCCACTTTTTTCACCCAATCAATCAAATGACTTTTTTGTAAAAGCACCTTATTGTAACCAATACTTGCTCCAGAAAAATCTTTCGGATTTTCAGAAAACTTCGAAATATTGTTTTGAGGCACATATACATTGGCATCTATGGCCAAAAGCCAAATTCCTTCAACAGGTTCAACCAAATAACTCACATCGGGCAAATGCAATTCTTTATTTTTTAAGGGATAGCTTCTTCTTTCTAAACCAGATTGTTCCAAGGCTTTTTTTAGGGAATAATGCTCATAAGAATAGTTTGAAAACGGTGTTTCCCAATACACATACTCGGCTTTTGGAAAAAAACCGAAATTGTGCATTTCATTTAGTATTTCTTTATAGCCCCAGTTTTTAATTTCTGAAGAAAAAATGGGTTTCAACTCGTATTGGTGACCGTCTTTCTTTAATGCTACAGAACTTAAAATAGCCTGTTCTTTACCTCCTTCTCCTAAAAAATCTGATTTCCCTCCTTCTTTAGAAAAGGGTCTGACAGGATCGTGATTTCCTGTTGTGGCAAAAAAAGACATCCCATGTTTCTTAGAATATGCTTCTAATATTTTTGTCAGACCTTTTACATGAATAGGCTGACCATCGTCACTAAAATCGCCAGGAAGCACCACGTGTTTTATGCCTTTTTTAGAAATATCTTCCAAGGCTGCTAGAAATGCAAAATAATTTTCATTAAAAATTCGTGTCGACTTTAACTGAGCTTTCATGGTCCTAATATTCACGAATTCTCCAGTTTCTTTATTCTTAACCCCTTTATAATTGGCATCCGAAAAAGAAGCATAGATATCCTGAAAATGTACATCTGCCAAAAATGCAATTCGAAAATTTGTCGGAATCGCCTCTTTCTTTTCTGTACAAGAAAACAAACTCGTCCAAATAAAAATAACTAATATGTTTTTTAAAAAATTCATTTTTACGATGGCACTTAACTAATTTTTCGTCCTGTTTCTTAGGAAAACACATTCCATTTCTTGCTTTCCCAAATCTATCAAAACTTAATTTAATAGCAAGCCTCGGAAACCGATGGCTACTTTTTTATTCGTTCAAACGAACCTTTTATGAAATTAACCTCATAGCTCGATGGAAAAAATTCAGAGGGTCTATAATAATCGGTTGAAATAACTTGTGCTCCCGATGCTTTTGCTTTTTCAAGTCTAGTATAAGAATTTATACGTGCTTCCTTGGTATCCGCATCAGCTCGAGTACGCACCATATAGCCTTTAGACACCAATGCTTTTATATAGTCGAAATCTTTTATGGGATTGTTCACAATTCTAAAAGCAGCCTCTGGATTCCCTTCTTTGCTATTCACAAAAAGCACTCGGTTTTGCAAACTTTTATGCCCCTCTAAATACCTATTTATTTTAGCTTCTTTTTCATCTAAAACAAATAAGAACCTACCTTTTACTTCTTTTAATTTTGGCCAACCTTTTGAAAGTATGGCTTCTTCCAGCGTTTTAAATTTACCCCTCACCAAATCTGGAGTGATCAATTTTTCTTCAGAAAAAACTTGTTTAATTTCAACATCAATACAATCCAATGCTTTTGCAGTAAAAGGAAAAGGGTCTCTTGTTCCTGCTACTTTTTGATCTTTGGCGTTGATTAGTATAAAAATGGGACTGTGATTTGGATGTGACATAGACCATTTTTTTAAAGCTTCTAAGCCTTCTTTAAAAAGCAAATAATGACTTCTAAAATCGATATCTTGCACATGAAACATTTTAAGCCCTGGCTGTTCTAGTTTTTTTTCTTTATCGAAAACTAAAGCTTCTTTACCCATATTTCTCACGATTTCCAAACCTTTCGGATTGGAAAAATATCCTCCTAACGGATCATAAAACACATCTAACTCTAAATTACGCAAGCCTAAATTTAATTGATCTTCTAGGGAAACATGACCATATTGCAAAGCTTTTGCTTTTTTTGGATCAACAATGGAGTTCAAATAATTCCAAAGTGGTTTTTCAATGGCAATTTTATACGAATTATGACTACCAATGACTTGGAGCGCATTCAATTTTTTGGATATGCTTTCTTTAACTTTAGTTTGAGCCGATATCCCTAAAGAAATCAGCGAAAAAATTAATACGATTCTAGCTCTCAAAATATTCATTCTCAATATTTGTAATTAGTATTCTATTTTAAAACCAGTTATTGGAATTTCTTTGTCGTGATACACAGGCATTTCAATTAGAATCCCTTCCTTGGTTTGCTTCCAAAGTACTTTTTTATTATTTCCAAGCTGAGTGATCTTTGTTATTTTTTCATCTTTTAAAGATTTTATTTTCACCTTAACTTCATGATAACTACACACATAAGCATAGACAAAATTATTTTTTGAAGTGAATCGTATTTCTGGAAAAACTGCTTTTGATGTTGCATCATTTTCGTTGTCCTTCATCGTATTTTCTTCTGAAGAGCTGTGCTTTTGTTTTGCTTGTTCTGGTCTTTTATCCAGCAGTTCTTTTTGAATTTTCCATGGCTTAGAACCATAAATTCCTTCCGAGTTTTTCTGGATCCAATTCCCCATTTTAGCCAAACGATCTTGTGCCAAATCTGTAATCTCTCCTTTTGCGGTGGGTCCATTATTTAATAATAAATTCCCGCCTTTACTTACAATTTCCAACAATTGTCTGCTCATTAATTCCGACGATTTATAAACGGTATCATATTCAATATAGCCCCAGTTTTTCCCCATAGTAATACAGGCTTCCCAAGGTTCCATTTCTAAACCTTCTACTATTTTTTGTTCAGTCACCTTATAATCACCAAAGCCATGTTTTATACGACTATTAATGATACAATTGGGCTGTATATTTAAAATCAACTCTCTTAATTCTTTACTTTCTTCAGGACTAATCAATTCAGGGGTATCAAACCAAATCACATCAATTTTTCCGTACTGAGTCAACAATTCTTTTAGCTGTGGTTTTACCTTTCTTTTAAAATAACGGCTATATACTTTTAGGTCTTCATTGGGGTAATCTACCAAATTACTTCGACCTCCTTTATAGGGCCAATCGGTGGCCACATCTGGATCTTCCCAGTCTCTACCTAAAGAATAATAAAACCCAAATTTCATATTGAATTTATGACAGGCAGCGACCAACTCCTTCATAGGATCTTTGCCATAAGGGGTTCTATCTACAATATTATAATCGTTTGAAGGAGAATTAAACATGGCAAAACCATCGTGGTGTTTAGCGGTAATAATGATGTATTTCATCCCTGCATTTTTTGCTGTAAGCACCCACTTTTCGGCATCAAAATTTACAGGATTAAAATCGTTGGCGATGGTTCCATATTCTTTTAATGAAATTTTTTCATGAATCATAAAATGTTCATTTCCTTTAGCCATATGTCCATTCCAATACCCAGCAGTTTGCGAATACAAGCCCCAATGCATAAACATTCCAAACTTGGCATCCTTCCACCAGTCCATTTTAGTAGAAGTTTGTGCAATTGTACTAGTTGTTAGCATCGTTCCTAAAAAGAAACAACAATAAAACGTTCTTTTAAAAATTAGATTTTTCATCCTGCTCTTATTTTTTAATAAATTCTACATCTGTAATTTTAACCACAATCGGATTTGGCCAAATTTTATCATTGTACAATCTATGCGCTCTACTTACAGAAATTTCTAACAATTCATCATGCTGTTTATACCTTGTGGTTGGCGTATTTTCTGGCCAATACTCCACCACTAAATCACTTTGCCCTAAAACCGAAACTTTTGTGTTTTTGGTCGCCTTCATGTTTTTCAATAAAAAATTGCGTCTAAAACCTTTAAACCAATTTATTTGCCCTGTTATAAAAATATAAACGGTATTGTCTTTTTTACTTTTTGTAAACCACATATCCCCGTCTTTAACAATCGTAGGAACGGTTCTTACATTTTTTACAGCTTCATTGTTGACAAACATCCAAAGAGCAACTTCTCGTAAGCGTTCTTCTTGTTCTATTGGAATTTCTCCATTTGGTTTGGGGCCAATATTTAACAGGAAATTTCCTCCTTTCGCGCGAATTTCAATCAACTTTTCTATGAGTTCAGTCCCGCTTTTGTAATTTTCATTTGTTGGTTTGTATTGCCACTGTGTTCCCATTGTCATACAAGTTTCCCAAGGCCCTGACAAGGCTCCACCTGGTATTTTTTGCTCAGGTGTTTTCATTTCTCCTCTAGTCACCACAATATTTGGGTCAATTGTATGCACAAATTGCGCCATCGGTTTTGCTTGAAAAGCATCAAAAAACATGACATCAATAGGTCCATAATTTTTTATAAGTTCTTTTACCTGAACTTTATCATAATCAAAAAGTTCTTCGTTTGCCGTAATTTGTGTCATTTTTCCTTTGCGAGAAATTACATGCCCTTGTTTGTGCAAAACGCTAAAATCTTCAGGCGAAAAATACAAACCCACTTTTAAGTTCTGTTTGCGTAAAGCTTTTACCAACTGCCCTACAATATCTTCCCCATAAGGTGTATTCATGATATTGAAATCCGTTGTTTTTGTATCCCACATACAAAAGCCATTGTGATGTTTTGCTGTAAAAACCACATATTCTGCACCGGCTACTTTAAAAAGCCTGGCCCACTCATCTGCATCAAATTTATTTGGGTAAAAGGTCTTTGGAAGTTCGTTGAAATAGCGATTTACATAATCGTCTGACGCTCCTACCAAAGAATGACTGATCACACTACCTAATTGAGAGTCTAAGCTCCAATGCACAAAAATTCCAAAGCCCATATCCATAAACGCTTCGTTCAGTTCGGGTTTGTTTTTTAATTGTGCAAACGCTGTAAAACCCACAGACAATGAAAAAGCGATGAGCAATTTTAATATAGATTTCATGTTTTTTTAATGATTTTCCTTATTGGACATTTCTAGCCATAAGACACCTCCGTTGATTATATCGCTATGAGATACGCTGTAATTCTGAATGGCTTTGTTATTCAGCTCCACTTTATTGACATACACATTGCTTGCACTATTGTTTTTGGTTTTTATGGTAAATGTTTTATTTCCGTAATAGTCTGGATGAAGTTTTATTGTAACCTCATCAAAAATAGGACTTCCGATTTGGTACACAGGATTTTCTTCCGTTCCTCCATTCATTTGAAACAATCCTATTTTCATTAAAACAGACAAACTCCCCATCAAACCCTGATCTTCATCGCCATTATATCCTGTTTTTGGAGTTAAACCACTAAAAGCACTTTGCACTACTTTTCTTGACCAATACTGACTTAAATGATAACTTTCCAAGTCATGAAAGGCAAAAGCCGTTTGTATAGAGGGTTGATTTCCATAATTGATTGGAATCCGTCGAAACTCTGGGTGTAATTCTTGTGAATGAGAATTCCCAGCTGTAAACCCTAATTTTTCCGCAGCTATAAACTGCTTATTTAATTTATCAATCGCCTTTTCTTTTCCTCCCATTAATTCTGCCAATCCTTTCAAATCATGAGGAACAAACCAAGTAGATTGTGCTCCGTTAGATTCTATAAATCCATTTTCTACTTGATACGGATCAAAATCTTTTTTCCAAACACCTTCCACATTTTTTGGACGCATCCAACCTGATATTTGGTCATACACATTTTTGTAGTTTTTGGAACGCTTTGCAAAATAGACATAATCTTCTGTGTGCTTTAACTTTTTAGCCAATTGCGCCAAAGTCCAGTCTTGATAAGCATATTCCATGGTCATACTAGCCCCATCTTGATGCCCACCAAACTTACCGTCTGGAATGGGATAAGGGACATAACCATTATTGATATAATACGACAAACCTCCTCCTAAGTTTGTGGTATGTTCATACCCCGCTTTCCCCATAATTCCTTGTAGCATGTGGTTCTTCTTTAAAGCTTGATAGGTATTTTCTAAATCTTCCTTTACAATTCCTTTTTGAATGGCACTTACTATAAAAGGGGTTGAAGACGCACCCGTCATTACATAAGTATAATTCCCTCCGGAAGGGCCTCTTGGCACCAAACCTCCATCTTTGTAATACTGCAATAATGACTGTACAAATTCTTCCATGATATCAGGATAAGCCAATCCCCACAGTGTATTTAAAGTCCATTGTGCACCCCAAAAAGAATCCGAATTGTACTGATTGAATTTTGGTTTTCCTTCTTCATTTAAGGGTAGCTGTCCTACTTTAAACTGATTTCCTGTATTGTCGGGATAGGCTCCAGAAACATCGCTAATAATTCTTCGTCCTTGCAAGGCATGCCATAAATCGGTGTAAAATCTTTGTTGTTCTTTTTCTGTTCCACCTTTTACTTCTATTCTCCCCAACAAATCGTTCCATTCTTTTTTCGAAGCTGATACCACTTCGTCAAAATTCCAATGTGCTGCTTCTTGCTTTATATTCAGACTTGCATTTTCTACTGATGTATAGGAAACACCAACTTTCATCAAAACTTTTCCATCTGTTTCTGCTAATTGCACCAAATAATTACCAGTAGTTTTATCCTGTTCTATAGCTGTAATTTCTGAATTAAATATCGCTTTAAAATAAACGGTTAGTGGTTTTGGTCTTCTATGTGTAGCTTCCATGACCAATTTTCCCGAAAGTTCTTTTGCTGCATTTTTCACTAAAACTCCTTCTGAATTTTTACAAGGTCCCAACAGGGTATTGACATTAAAAAGGATGGCTGCTTGTTTATTTTCAGGAAATGTATATTGATGAACACCTACACGTTTTGTACTTGTTAACTCTGCTTGAATTTGAAATTTATCTAAAAACAATGAATGGTATCCTGGTTTTATTTTTTCTGTTTGATGACTAAATTTTGAATAAAAATCGGAATACACCGTTTTTTGGTTTTCTTCTGAAACGGTAACAGGCATCACAGAAACTCCAGACATTTGCCATGCATGTATATGACTAAAACCTTTCACTGTATCTGTTTTGTAGCGGTATCCACTTCCCCAAGCACCTCCAATTTGCGTATCTGGACTTAAGTTTACCATTCCAAATGGACGACTAGCCGAGGAAAAGAAAAACCATCTCGAATTTTCAGTATCGAGCAAAGGGTATACTTTATCTACCAATTGTTTCTCTTTTACAGGAACCTTATTGTCAACGCTACAAGCCACCATAAAAACAAGTATAAAACCTATACTCATAATCCCGTTTTTTAGAATTTCTATTAGTTTCATATCTTTGTTTTAAAGTAACTTATTTAAATTTTTTCGTATTGTTTCTAGCATTTCTGGTGTAGGAAAACCATTATTCTGTCGCCGATTTTTTAGCGCATACCAATCTTTCCATTTCTCATCTACATCACCTATTTCTCTTCGTTCATATACAGTTTCCAATTGTTTAGAGGCAAGGGGTATTAGTTCTTTTGCCTCCTCTATAAATTTCTTATTTTTCGTTCTTTCAAATTCTCTCTTTAAAAGCGCCATTTTGTGTAGTGTTCTTTCAAACACTATTAAATCTGAATACAAAACCACAGGTAAATAAATATAGGCATGATAAAAATTATCTGTGGAATTCAGTTTTTCTAAGCCATGTTCTGCTTCCTGTAAAGCCTTGTTCAAATGAAATTCGACCTGTTTGGTGTTTTCTAAATCATTCTCAACACGTTCAAAACTAAAAGGAACAGGTGTTTTTCCTGGTCTTCTAATGGGCGCATTTGATAAATAAGCAATAGCTTCACGAATTTCCCATAAATGCTCTACATATCCCTTTCTGTTTTCTTGTGCTTTGTGTAGCCATTGCATTGATGAAACGGCATATTGAGAAACTTCTTCACCAAAATAGCGCTCCGTCCACGATTTATAAAAAGCAGTCCCGTTGTAGGTTTCAGGATTGTTACACACGGCACTATAGGCTTCAATATTCAACAAAAAAGGCTTAAAGGTTTGCCCATTTACCAAACAGTAGTTTGTTGCCTTATAGTCCTGAAACATTTTTTTCATTTCCGTTTCTACTTTTTCTGGATAGGGGTTATGCACCGTATGATTCAACCAATAACCAGCATGCATATAAGTCCCAAATGGATAGCCCTTTGTTTCCTTTGGCAGGTGTTTAAAATCGCCAAAACCATGATCTGACCAAACAACAATCCAATCTTTTGGAGGGTTAAAACCTTCGTTAAACATTTCCATTCCATCAGAATAACAAATAGCAACTTTGATTCCTTTTGGATTGTATGTAGCTACAAGTTTGCCAAATTCTTTATAAACATCGTTAAATACTTCTATCTTATCTTCTCCACATGAACTTTTATATTCCCAATCCCAAACCTGATTTCTAGGTCTCAAAACAAAAATATCTGTCTTTTTTAGGGGAGTTTCTTCTAAATAATACTTCCAATTGGCAATCCAATCTTCTTTGTAAGTAGACCAGCACTCTGCTTTTTCTTCTGCCATGGGATGAATTTGATAGCCTAGTTCAAAATCGATTTGAATTTTCATGCCTTTTAACTTGGCATAATCAATCATTTTATCCAAATAGGCTAAATCTATTTGATAATCGGGCTTCAACTTTTTATATTCAGGTCTGATAAAAAATTCAGGTCTGCCCAACATATCAAAAAATTGAATGGCATTGTATCGCAATCTTACCAAAGAATTAATTAACGCTGTATAACTCTCCCAATCATATTCTAAAAGTTTTCCTCTGTAATTCGCTAACTCATCTACATCATTTTCAAAATAGGCTAGAATTGGCACTTTGGGTGGGGCAATTGTTTTTTCATCAAAATGATAAACATCTTGTGTATTTTTTTGAGTCGGTAATTTGTTTGTCCAATAACTTAACGGATCTATTCCTAAAACCTCCTTTGAATAATCGTAAACAGCATATTGAAAGCCTTGTACGTCAGAACCCGCAATTACAATTTGTACTGTTCCTGTATTCGATTTTGTTTTTGCCCAAATACCACCTCGCGCTCCTGGTATTTTATTGGAAAGATGAATATTTTTAGTTGTTGCTAATTTTTTCAGGATAGAATTAGACTTTGTTGTTCCTAATATATAAACAATTCCATTTTTAGGAATATTTTCTTTTTCAGAAAGAATGGAAATTTTCATTTCTACAACTTTTTCCAAATCATTTTTTAAATCCTCTATGGTTGCTAGCTCAACATTTGTCGCATTTTCACCATGTATCAAATAAATTACAGCCGTATCTTTTTCTATCGACTTACACGAAAGTAGCAGCGAAAAACATAAAAAGAAGAAACAAACTACACTTGTTATTGGGCTATTATTTGACATTGTTATGGGTGCTATTTTTAATATATGTAAGACCTGCCTTTAACGAAAAGTCTAGAAAATTTAATGCTTACAAGTACTCCGGTTTTAGTTTCAGAGAACTTATTTTTTACTTTTTTAAATTGTTAAAATTATAGGTAGGCAATTAGTTGCCTACCTATACTACTAACTAAAAACTATGAACTACTTACTATTAATATTTAGGATTTTGTGTCATGGTTTCTGGAGATTGTTCCATCTCTTTGATTGGAATAGGACGCAATAAATGTTTTGTTGCATCAAAAGCTCCATGATCCACATAATGAGGGTTGTGTACAAGTCTTTCTTCTAATTTCCCCATACGCTTTAACACAGCCCATCTATTTTCTTCACCAACTAATTCTAGTGCACGTTCAACCAAAATCACATCCAAATCAATGGCAGCATAATGGTTTACAACACCGGTTGCTCTTTCTCTAACTCTATTTAAATGAAACAAAGCTTGTGTGGTATTATTCGCTCCAAGAAAAGCTTCTGCAGCAATTAAATGTGTTTCAGCAATTCTAAAAATAAAACTATCACGAGCACCACTTCCATTTTCTTCAAAAATCTCGTCATCAAATTTTTTCAAAATAGGAAAACTGATAAACTCTGGATTTAGTGAATACTTATAATTGACACCATCAACATCATCAGGTCTTCCAAATAAATATTGATCTGGTTGATACACCCAGTAACGATCTAACTTGTCTTTAAGTTCTGTTTCACCCAAAGCATATTTAGGGTAATAAATTACGGTATCTCCTGCCTTAATCACATCCGCACCCAATCCGCTATCTTCATCTGCAATAATTGTTCTATGAATAGTTACATTTTCTCTAGTATCATTATCTTCAAACAAAGAATAAAAATAGGGGGTTAGCATTGTATTGCTACTTTTTACCCCATATGGATTTTTTCTACTTACACCTGGTAAATTAAATACTTGGTACATAACAAAGGCATGCTTGTCATTTCCTCTATCTGAGGAAAAACCAGTATCTCCCCATTGCCCAGCAAAAAGAATTTCATCGTTTACTTGATTGTCGTAAGCAAAAACCTGCTCAAAAGATTGTGATCTAATATCATATCCATCAATGGCCGTAACAGCCAAGTCTGCTGCTGTTTGAAAATCTGTACTTTCACCATAACTTTTATAAGCTCTAGTTAAATACACTTCAGCTAGTACATGTTGTGCAGCACGTTTTGAAAAACGACCCGTTTCTGGTGCGTCTTTTAAATTAGGAATTGCCGCTTCTAATTCATTAATGATCAAGGTGAAAGTTTCTTCTTCTGTAGAACGTTTGTAATCATTACGAATACTTAATGGTTCTTCTAAATCTAAAACTACACCCCCATATTGCTGTACCAAATTGTAAAAAGCCAAAGCTCTTAACGCTCTTAATTGAGCAATTCCATAGGTCTTATCTGCCAATTTCCCAGGACTCCAACTTATCTGATTTTCAAATCTATTGATGGCTGTATTCGCTTTAGAAATAACCCCGTAATTTCCACTCCAAACACCATTGGTTTGTGGCGCATTAAACCCCACATAATCATTACTACTTGAGTTATTAAATAATTCTAACTGAGTCGTAAAAATATCTGTTCCTGAGAATTTATAATCACCGTTTTTAAATACACCTCTAACATCACCATACACACCGACTACCAATTGGTCGGCATTGCTTTCGTCAAGGAAGTTTTCACTAGCTAATTGATTATAAATTTCTTCTTCTATAAAATCATTACAGGCACTAAACAAAAGTGTAGCTCCTAGCAAGACTAGAATTTGATTTATATTTTTTATTTTTTTCATCTTTAATAAAATTTAAATATTTAGTATGATATCTTAAGTCCAAATAATACTGTTTTTGTCATATACCCAGCATTGTAAGAATTTTGCAAAGCTGTTTCCGGATCTGGACCTTCGTAATTAGTAAACGTAAATGGGTTCTGAATATCCAATGACAATCGTAAACTTGACATTTTAAATTTATCCAATAAAGCATCTGACAATTGATAGCCTACACCAATGTTTCCAACGCGTACAAAACTTAAATCTTCGTAATACCATTCACCAGGGTGACCATATTCTGGAGCTGGATATTTAGCATCTGGATTATTAGGCGTCCAGAAATCCAAATTAATACTGTTAAACTTTGCATCGTCTCCATTATAAGGAGCAAAGTGAGAATAAAACTCAGAGTGACCGAAAGATCCTTGTCTTGTATAAATTTGTACCGACAAATCTAAATTTTTATAAGTGAATGTATTTGTCATCCCTCCAATCCAATCTGGAGAAACTTGTCCTAATACCACTTTGTCTTCAGCTCCAAGAGTCCCGCTATTGTCTTGATCTTTGTATTTGTATTGACCAGGAAAACGACCATAAACAGCAGCTTCTGCAGCTTCATCAATTTGCCAAATACCTTCAACCTCATAGCTGTAAATTGCATCAACAGGTTGTCCTACTTGCAATACTCCATGTGTACCATAAGTTTCTTTATCTAAATCACCGTCTAGTCTTAAAATTTGATTTTTATTCTTTGCAAAATTCAAGCTTGTCGTCCATTTAAAATCATCTGTTTGAACATTTACCGTATTTAAAGTAATTTCAATACCTTTATTCTCAACAGAACCATAGTTACCTACAGCAGATCCATAACCTGTAATGTTTGATAAGGTTTTAGAAAGAATGGCATCTACTGTCTTTTTTCTATACAATTCTAAACCGAAGTTTATTCTATTGTTAAACACTCCAAAATCAACACCAAAGTTTACCTCTTTAGAACGTTCCCATGTCAAATCGAAATTAGCCAAGCCACCAACACGTACACCATTGGTATGTGTATTTCCGAATAAATAATCTGACCCACCTAAAAAAGCCAAAGATTGGTAAGGAGAAACAGGACTATCATTTCCAGATTCACCATAACTTAAACGTAATTTCAAATTCGTTAACCAGCTTGTATCTTGTAAAAAGTCTTCTTCACTAGCTTTCCAAGCAAATGCTGCAGATGGGAAAAATGCCCATTTATTATTTACAGCCAATTTAGACGAACCATCATACCTACCTGTAAAAGTGAACAAATACTTATCTAAAACACTGTAGTTTACACGTCCTGCAAATGAGGCCAATGTTTCTTTTCTATAATTTGTGCTATACGATCTTACATCCAATCCTGCGGATGTGTTGTAGTATAAATAGGCATCTGTATCAAAATTTCTTGTTTCAATATTACTCCATTCATCTTGTCTGTAATACACAGAAGAAATTAAGGTAGCTTTTAAATTTTGTGCTTCCGTGATATCAAAATCAAAATCTACTATATTATCCCAAGTATAGGTTGTTTTATAAGAAGAATCATAATGAGATTGTATTCTTGAAGCATCGTTTCTAGCCGCTTTTGTATACAAGCCTCTGTATTCACCAAATCGTGTATTTTTTAAATTCGGAGCAAACTGGGTTTTAAAACTTACCCATTCTGTTGGCTTATATTGTAAAAACACATTGGCAATTACATCCAATGATCTTGTATTTGTTCTCCAAGCACCCAATGCATCATAATAAGGATTTGTAAAACGACCATCTTGATCGTCCGGAAATAAAATTACATTACCATCAGGATCAAATGAATTGACTGTTGGTGCCAAACGAAGGGTACTTCTAAAAAGTTCTCTACTTCCTTCTTCTCTTTCAGACAATGCTAAATAGGCTTTGATTCCTACCGTAAATTGATCCGATACTTTTTTAGTTAATGAAGTGCTTAAATTGTAACGATCAAAAGCTTCAATCCCCATCACTCCTTCATCACTTAAATAACCAATAGAGGCGTTGTATACTAGTCCGTTTTGACCTCCAGACATGGACAAATTATGACTTGTCTGAATTCCTGCTTCTCTATAATCACCAGCCCAATCGGTATAACGTCCGTTAGCTACATTGTCTTCCTCTTCATTGGTGTTTTTAAATTCTCTTGATAAATCTACAGCAATTGTATTGTAATCTTCCACTGTTCCCACATAGCCATTTTTAAATAGGCCTTTCCAAGCAGAACTTCTTAATACTTTATCTACAAAACCAACATATTCTTCACCATTGTAAAAATCAGGAATATTTGTAGCAGTACGCACACCTAGTGTTGCCTCATAACTAAAAACTGTTTTTCCTTCAATACCATTTTTAGTGGTAATAATAACCACCCCGTTTGCACCTCTTGCACCATAAATTGCCGTTGCAGAAGCATCTTTTAAAACATCCATTTGCTGAATATCCGCAGGGTTTAAAATATTTATATCATCAAAAAACACTCCATCAACTACATATAAAGGTTTTGAAAGATCACTACCTACACTATCACTAATACCATCACGACCCGCTTCTGTATTTTTGATCACCGTGTTTCCTCTAATATCTATAGATAAAGGAGCACCGGGTTTATTACTCAAAGCTCTAACATCAACCCCAGCAATTCTACCTTGAATAGCCTGACCGATATTCGTTTTTTTCTGTTCGGTAATCGTCTCGGCGCTAATAGAAGCAACGGCACCTGTTAAATCGCTTCGCTTAACCGATCCATATCCAATAACTACGACTTCATCTAATTGTGATGAATCTTCAATTAATTGAACATCTAAAGAAGACTGACCTGTAAAAGTTACCTCCTTTGTTTGAAATCCAACAAATGAAAAGACAAGTACACTTCCCTTAGCTACATTCATTTGATACGCACCATCAAAATCTGTTGCTGTTCCTTTTGCGCTTCCTTTAACTAGGACATTTACACCTGGTACGGGAATGTTTTGAGCATCGGTTACCAGTCCTGATAGTTTATTCTGAGACCACATGGTACCGCTAAAGCCTATACATAAGGCAATCAATAAAAGTTTTAATTTCTCCATTCTGTTTTGTTTAGTTAAAATTTAGTTTTGATATTAAAGGTTATTAATATTATGTTAAAACTAGTAAATCAAACTATTGCCTAGATGGACATTTTATTCAAAAACATGGAAATACAAGCCTAAAGCCATAGGCACCTTTACTAGTTTGATTACATTTTAAATTTACCACATTAAAAAAAAACTGAAATCTGTCCATTAAAAAAATGAGGACGCGTCTCAAAAACCCAACTATTTCATCCATTCATTTGAGCGATTTATCCATCTAAAAAAAAACAGTATCTGCTATCTTGTATCAAGAATTTACAATTGAATAGTAAACAAAATACAAGATGCAAGACACAACAAATAAAAACCCAATGGAAAATATAGACGATTGGGAAGAAAACCTAAAGGAACGCTATCCAGAAGAAACAAAGGAAGGGCCAAAAGAAAAAACAGAAGAAGAATTTAGAAATTATATAGATTCGGAACGTTTGGAAACTGTGAGGGAGTTTTATAAAATAAATCATACCTACCAGACTTATGATTTTGTTTGTAAAAAAGAAGCGGAGTTTTTGAAATTCGACAAAAAAGAAATGTCGCTTTGGGAAGCTGTTGATTTTTTAAACACTTTGGTAGATGATAGCGACCCTGATATTGATTTAGATCAATTGCAACATTTACTTCAAACCTCTGAAGCTATCCGTGCTGATGGTCATCCTGACTGGTTTGTCCTTACCGGTTTTATACATGATATCGGCAAAGTTTTATGCTTGTTTGGCGAACCACAATGGGCTGTGGTTGGAGATACTTTTCCGGTGGGCTGTAAATATGCAGAAACAATTGTTTATCCTGACTTCTTTAAAGAAAATCCTGATTATTCAAACCCAAAATTCAATACCAAATACGGAGTTTATTCACCTAACTGTGGATTAGACAAGGTAAAAATGAGCTGGGGACACGACGAATATTTGTACCAAATATTAAAAAATTATTTACCAGAACCAGCCTTGTATATTATAAGGTATCATTCGTTTTATTCGCAACATCGCGAAGAATCATATACACATTTGATGAATGAAAAGGATATAGAAATGTTTGAATGGGTAAAGAAATTTAACCCTTATGATTTGTACACAAAAGCGCCTGTAAAACCTGATGTAAAAGCACTAAAACCCTATTATGAAGATTTGGTGAAAAAATACTTACCAGACACCTTAAAATTTTAAGCTAACACCTACCAACCAAACCAACTTTTGCCATGTTTTATACTTATTTAGGCTTTTTCGGATTTACATTATTCGTCATATTTTACACGACTTATAAACTCCGTAAAGATAGATTTACAACCTCGAAAGGTTATTTTTTAGCGGGTAAAAGTTTAACCGGACCTATTATAGCTGGGTCCATGATTTTAACCAATATTTCTACAGAACATTTAATTGGAATGAACGGTAGTTCCTATAAAAATGGAATTATTGTCATTGCTTGGGAAGTCACCTCCGCAATAGCACTGGTTATTGCGGCCATTTACTTTATTCCTAAATTCATGAAAATGGGTTTGACTACCATTCCTGAATTTTTAGAAAGACGTTTTGATGGTGCCATACGTTCTATAGTAGCCCTTTTACTCATGTCTTCGTTTGTTATTACTTTGCTTCCCATAGTATTGTATACTGGGGCCATTAATATTGAAAGTGTTTTCGATTTCTCGAAAATGTTTCACATTACAAAAGAACAATCACTCATTTATACAGTTTTAGTTATTGGAATTATGGGCTCTTTGTATGCTATATTTGGCGGCTTAAAAGCCGTTGCTTATTCCGATTCTATCAACGGAATTGGACTGATGTTAGGTGGTTTATTAATTCCTGCAATCGCACTTTATCAAATAGGAAATGGAAATATGTTTGAAGGATTAAGCACGGTCTATGATTTTGCTCCTGATAAATTTGACATTATCGGAAAACCAGATTCTGTATTGCCTTTCTCTGTATTATTTACTGGATTAATGATCAACCAATTGTATTTTTGGGGAATGAACCAAGCCATTATACAACGTGCTTTTGGTGCTGAAAATTTAGTTGAAGCACAAAAAGGACTTATTTATACAGGTATCTTAAAATTATTTGTCCCTGCTATTATTGTACTCCCTGGTTTAATTGCCTTCTATTATTTTCAAGATCAATTTTATGAAACGCCTGATTTGATATATCCTATGTTGGTGAAAAAAGTATTGCCAACTTATCTTTATGGTTTCTTTGCGGCCATTATTTTAGGGGCTGTTTTAAGCACATTTAACAGTGTTCTAAACTCGGCAAGTACCATTTTTTGTTTAGACATTTACAAAAAACTCATTGATAGAAATGCTTCTGATAAAAAACTTGTAAAATACGGTAAAATGTCTTCTGTCGTTTTAGCCATCATTGCTATTGCCGTGGCTCCTTTAGTAGCTTATGCACCTGAAGGACTCTACCAATTGTTACAACAATTAAACGGTATCTTTTTTATTCCAATTTCATCCATCATTATTGCAGGTATCTTTTTTAAACAAATTACAACGAAAGGCGCCAAAGCAGGACTTTTCTTCGGTTTTACCTTTTACATTTTAGCGACATTTATTTTAGATATAGACATTCATTTTGTGCATTTATGGGGAATTGAATTTGTGCTCAACTTTATCATTATGTTTTTAGTTTCTAAATATGCCGGACGAGATAGACATCTAAATCCGTATGTTGAAAAAGACATTGAAGAAAAATCTTGGTCGAAAGTAAATATAGCAGGTGCTATACTGGTATTTTTAACCATTTTAATTTACATATTACTGTCCTAGCACAGAAGGAACAAATTGATGTAAGCAGCTAGTTTATATAAAAAAGGTTGCCAATGATTCGATATCATTGGCAACCTTTTTTATGTACTAACCTTTTTCGTTAAAAAAATTAATAGCTCACTTCCAAAATACTTTCACCAGAATTTAATTGAATAATTCCTGAAGTCAACACAACTTCTTGACCATTTAAAAGGACTTTCTTTGCCTTTACGACTTCAAATTCTGCCGTCATATTGGCTGGGATTTCAATAGTATACTTTTCACTTTTAGAATTCTGCAAAACAAAATCCGCCTTGATAGCCCCTTTAATTGTTGGCACCTTTACGCTACTTGTTTTTAAGGTTCCCATTTGAGGTTTGATTGAAGCAATAGAAAAACCTGCTGCTTTCGGCTGTATTCCCCACAAGCCACGTGGAATTGCATTGGCAGGCACCGCACCCCAAGCATGATTCCAATCTGAATTTGGTTTGTATTTCATGTCCCAAGCTTCAAGTGTCATGGTAGATCCTATTCGAATCATATTGTACCAACTTCTGTTTTCTGTGGAAGTCATTAATTGCAAAGCATATGTACTTTCATTTGCATTGTACAAGGCCTCTAGCAAATATTGTGAACCATAAACACTGCAAGCCATACCTCTTGATTTTATAAAATCAGCTACAGATTTCACTTGTGCTTCAGGAACAATGTTAAAGGCTAAGGCCATCATATTGGAATGCAACGAGGCATGCGCTGTAGTTTCTCCATCTGTATAAAAACCTCTGTCAACATCCAGTAGTTTTTCATTGATTGCTTTTTTTACTTTTATAGCCAATTCTTTATAAAACTGTTCATCTTCAGGTTCATTAAGCAGCTGGGCAAAGACTTGCATGATTTCAACATTTCGGTAATACAGGCAGTTGATCACCGTATTGATAGGCGTAAAAACAAAACCATCACGTTCTCCTTCCGCTGTTGCTAATTTCCAACCCGTATCCTTTTGCGCGGGCGGCCAATCTACTATGTCTTTTAATTTAGCTTTCGAACTCTTAAATCCTAATTTTTTCATGAATTCGGGCGTTGCGTTTAGAGAACTTACCAAGCCATCTTCACGTCGTAATTCTACTAGAGTTTTATGTTTTAAATCATCATAATACCGTTCTATCAATTCTGTATTTCCAGTATACATATAATCCGCATAAAACATAAGCGCTACATGCAATTGCCACTCGGTAGGCCATGTAGGATGCTCCATAAAATATTCAATTGTTTGCCGTGCCATCGCATACTCTCTATCGGTTGTATAATGACTTAATTGATTTAAATACGCATCAGCTTCGTAAGGAATTCGCTCTCGATCTCCGTCAACATAAACCCCTGCAAAAGTGGTGGCTTTGATAGAATATTTACACAAATCCCAGACTTGATTTAAAACTGTATCTGAACTTTTAAAATGACTTTCCTCTTCTTCCCAATAACTATGAAAAGCTAACTGTGTAAAATCGCTCTTGTTTATTGAAGTTTTTAAACCTTCCATTTCTACATAGCGAAAAGGCATGAGCACAGGAAACGTATTTGGCAAAAGTACAGCCCCCTTTTTTGTATTCCTTTTATCTGGCTTTATGGCTAAGTTATACACATATTTATCAGGACTTACAGGAACTTTTACTTGTTGGTATCGAATAGTTCCTTGGGGTTTTCTATTTATTTTACCCCCTATTAATTCCTCCCCGATATGAATAATCAGCGTATCCCTAACTTTTGATTTATATTCAAATTGAAGATTTGCAAAAGCAGCTTTTCCTAAATCTACAAAATAAGCACCTTCACCAGTTTTGGCGAGCTTAAGAGGCTTGATACTGTCGGTTTGAAAACTATTTGCTGACGTAATTGTATGTGCAGCTCTTCCCATTTGAAAGGATTGCCTTGCAGAAAAGCCAGTTTCTTCTCCTTTTTGACCCCATATCTTAACCTTCCAAAAATAGGTTTTACCCATTTCTAAAGCCTTACCTGAATAAGATACATTGCTCGAATTATTTGTTAGTACTTTTTTTGAATCCCAAACATCTCCTTTGTTCTTTTTTAGCAATTCTTCAGAAGAAGCCACTATAATTTGATAGGCCGTTTGGGAAATTGCCACACTTGGAACAAGCCAACCGAACTCTGGCTTCTCATCTACAATAAAAACTTTGGAGGGCTCTCGAATGTATTCAACAGTCAATCCACTCGGACAATTTTTAGTCGATTCGATGTTTTCTTTTTTTATTTCACAGCTTGAAAAGCCTAAAATTAAAATCGTAAAAAACGCAAAACGCGCTTTATTAAAAAATAAAACGCGTTGTTGTAAATAGTTCATATTCATATTATAAGCTCTACTATTGATTTTAGTATTCTTTTTTGAGTTGATTTTTTTTTAAGATTCTTGATTCTTAAAAAATTAAACCGGCTTAATTTCCCAACCTGGCTCGTACGACCTAGACCATAAATTCATGGCCTCTCTATTAAAAATTCGTCCAGTTTGCTCATCTACTTCAAAAGCACTATCTGTTCTTGAGGCAATATTTGCATAGTGCGTTAGCATCTGACTTACAACCCCTTGTTCAATTGGAGAAGTTAAAGGTGCTTTTCCTCGTATGGCATCAAAAAAGTTCAAGGTGTGTGCTGTTGAAAGTTTCCCTCCACCTCCAAGCGTATTACCTGATTCTATTCCTTTCACTATATTTTCTTTTAACACTTCTCCTTTTTGGTTAAATAATTTATACCCATCACGGTCTATAAATACACAACCTTTTGATCCATAAATAATGGTCCCTCTTCCTGCTCCAAATTTTCGGTAACCATTTCTACTTTGTCCATCCCATTTAATTCTTCTATTTCCAGAAAACTCAAAATTAGCCTCCATCGTATCATACATCTCCCAGCCATCATCTTTAAAATGAAATTTACCAGAATTTACACTCACACGTTCAGGATATTTTACATCCAAAGCCCAACGTGCAATATCTAATTCATGTGTCGCATTATTTCCCATTTCGGCAGTACCATAATCCCAACCATACCAATGCCAATTGTAATTCCAAGTATCATGCGCATAGGCTTTTCTTGGTGCAGGCCCTTGAAAAAGCTCCCAATCCAATCCTTCTGGTGGGTTTGCAGGTACTGGATTTGGAACACGTCCTCTTTTACTTGTATAAAAAGCTGTTGCTTCAAATACATCCCCAATAATTCCGTTATGAATATCGTTAATTATTTCTTGAGACTGCATAGAAGAACGTTGTTGGTTCCCCATTTGCACCATCTTATTGTATTTTTGTTGATAAGCCACTAACAACTCCCCTTCTTTTGGATTATGACTACATGGTTTTTCTAAATACACATGTTTGCCTGCCTGCATAGCCATACAAGCTCCGGGTGCGTGCCAATGATCTGGTGTTGCCATAAAAATAGCATCCACATCTTTATCATTAATTATTTTGCGAATGTCGTTTTCTAAAACAGGTTTGTTTTTTAAAACTTTAGAAACTACACCTGCTGCATTGTCTCGCTGTTTTTTCATTACATCACACAAATACAACAATTCAACATTGCTTTCTTTTGCCGCTATAGCACCTAAATACGCATTGTACCGTCTTCCTAAACCTTGAATGGCTACATGAATACGATCGTTAGAACCAATAATTTTGGAATAACTTTTTGCACTCATGGCGTTTGTTGAACTTGTTGCACCACCTAAAGCTACTCCAACGGCACCTACGGCTGCTTTTTTAATAAAATGTCTTCTACTGCTCATATTATTCGTTATAAGTTTTAATTTTTATGTTCTTGTAAGAAACTCTATCCCCATGATCTTGTAATAAAATCTGCCCTTTTTCTAGGAGTCCGAAATTTTTCCATTTTTTATATTTACTTTCAGAAACCAATTTCAAAAATTCTTTGCTACCACGCTCGTATTCTAAAACTTTCATGCCATTTAACCAATGTTCAACATGCTTATTTTTCGAAATAATATGTGCAGAATTCCATTCACCAATAGCATTCATGTGTTTCTTAGGATCTGCTTTTATTAAATCATATAAAGAAGAAACAGTTCTACTTCCTTCATGGTTTCCTAATTTGGCATCAGGATGAAGTGCATCGTCTAAGATTTGAAATTCTAAACCAATAGAAGAGCCTGGACCTTTGTTAATTTCAGTATCCACATAATATTTAATTCCACTATTAGCACCAGGGGTTAATTTAAAATCTAATTTCAATTCAAAATCGCCATACAAAGCTTCAGTAACGATATCTCCACCAGCACTAGATTCTGCACCTCCTGACGGCAATACTGTCAATTCTCCATTTTCAATCTCCCAACCTTTTTCAGGAAAATCTTCTAATTTAGCTCCACGCCATCCTTTCGTTGTTTTTCCATCCCAAAGTAATTCCCATCTCTGTTTTTTATCATCGATCGTCAAATTATTTTTTGTGACAATTGGTTCAACAGTAGATTTTATCGAATATTTTGCCAAATCACTCGTAAGAATTTTAACATTCTTCCATTTTATTTCTGTCCCTTCTTTTTGATGTTCTTTGATGCTATGCACCTGTAAACCTATAAATCCTTTTGCTGTTTTATCATCAATTAAATGTGCAGCGGCTACTCCATTTACCCATGTTTTTATCGTATCGCCAATAGCCTCAATGCGGTAATGATTCCATTCATTTTGTTTGAAGGCTTTTTGCGCATTTGGATTATCTGTTAATGGATTTAACCACCCACGTCTACTTTCATCATAAATACCACCACTCCAAGCACGCGCTGAAGGATCTATCTCTACTTGATAACCATGTACACGACCCTTTCTATAATTTGGAAAACTATTGGTCCTTATTTGAATACCAGAATTCATGGTAGGATCTACTTTATAATCTAATTCTAAAATAAAATCGCCATACAATGCATCTGATCTTAAAAAAGTATTGGGAGTATTTCGAACGGTTTCCCCAATGATAGTTGCATCTTCTACTTTGTATTTTGCATCACCTCCAATAATAGACCAACCATTCAATGTCTTCCCGTCAAACATACTAATCCAAGGTGTCTCATCTTTTTTGGTATTAGAACAACTAGACAAAACAATCATAACGAAAAGTAAAACTGCGTTTACTCCTACTAACTTTTTATTCATAATCAGGTATTTATTAATTTATTATTTCATAAAACTAAAACTATTCTCGTTTTACAACATGGACATATTCTTCTAAAACATAGATTTTAGGATTTTTTTTCAGCTCAGCCCTATTTCTAATAGCTTTAAATAAAATCCTGAAAATTTGGATTTAAAGATAGCTTTTTTTCGTTGAATTAGTTGGACCTCCCTCTTTGCAGAGCAAAAACATCAGCGCTTGATTTAGTCCTTGTTTGAAGAAAAATAATATTAGACTGAACTACCATCATTCGGGAATGAATTCAACCTTGAAAACAGGATTGGCTGCGCCTTTCCTGATAAAGCTCCGCTTTGAAAAAACAGGATTGGCTACGCCTTTCCTGAGAAAGCTCCGCTTTGGAAAAACAGGATTGGCTGCGCCTTTCCTGATAAAGCTCCGCTTTTAAAAAGCAAACACTCTATGAAATCAATGAAGCGAGCTTCTTGATTTCATAGAGTGTTTGCTTTTATTCGTGACCCCGACAGGATTCAAACCTGTAACCCTCAGAGCCGAAATCTGATATTCTATTCAGTTGAACTACGGGGCCTTTTGAACTAATTTTAAACTTAGCTCAATAATTGTTTTACGATATTTGATATTGTTTTTCCATCAGCTTTACCTGCCAATTGTTGAGAAGCCAATCCCATTACTTTTCCCATATCTTTCATTCCAGCAGCTCCTACCTGAGCAATAATACTTGAAATAATATCCTTGATCGCTTCTTCGCTCATTTGTTCTGGCAAAAATTGTGCAATCACTTTTGCCTGCGCCAATTCTGGTGCTGCTAAATCCTCTCTTCCTTGTTCTGTAAATAAAACAGCGCTGTCTTTACGTTGCTTTACTAATTTTTGTAAAATTTTTAATTCTTGATCTTCAGAAATTTCTTCTTTTGCTCCAGTTTCTGTTTGTGCTAATAATATAGCCGACTTTACAGCTCTTAACGATTCTAACGCTACAGTATCTTTTGCTTTCATTGCAGCTTTTAACTGCTCCATAATATCTTTCTGTAAACTCATCTTCTAAATTTTAAGAAGCAAATATAATAAAATAGCCCGCTAAAATTTTAATTTAATTGCATAAAAAAATCCCTACCATTACAGCAAGGATTTTCTAAATCAATAGGGGTAAATTCCTTAATCTACGTTATCGTGTAAAAACGAATTGTTAGATCGTAACTGAATTTCATCATTATCATCTACGCTCAATGTTGTTCTAGATTGAGTCGCATCTGAAGCTGGTGCATCTTGTAAATCTATTCCCATTCTTTTATAAGCCGGTTGCTTCTCAATGTCGTCTACATTTTGACTGGCATTGTTCATAAACTTATAGTTGAATTTTTTCATTTTTTCTCTTCGAGAATTTGTTCTTTGTTGCAATTCCGAAATTGTCAGGTCTAATGGAGAAACTTCTTTTGCTTCAAAAACTTCCATATCTTCAACTTTCGTTGCTTTTTTAGTTTTTAATTCAAATGTCATTTCTTCTTTCTCTGCCCTTACCACTTTATGGTCTACTACATTAATTTCATTGATATCAATGGTAGATGCATTTTTAATAGTAGGCTCAACATTTTCAAAATCAGCTAAACTATAACGGATTACTTTCGGAGCTTCTTTTGTCACTTCAATAGCATCCTTTACTTCCATTTCATTAACAGCAACTGTATCTTCTTCTAAAGTGTATCTTGTTATTTTTTCTACTTCAGGAACTTCTTGCTTTACTTCAACAGGATCGACAACCTCAATTGAATTCACAAATTCATCTGCATTGTCTTCCAGGTTAAAATATACTGGTTCTTCTTGTTTTACTTCTGTATGGTCTACTACAGGCATATCAAACAACAAATCCATTTGAACTTGTTCTTCTATTTTCTCTTCTTCTGTAGGCGTCTTTTTTACCGCATCATGAATGACAAAATCATCTTCTAAATCTAAAGAAACTGTTTCTTTCAAAGTAATTTCTTCCGCTTTAACCTCAGGAAGTACTTCTTCGTAAACCACATCTAAATTTTGAATAAAACTAGTTGTCTTTACAATTGCGTTTGGTACTTCTTCTTCTTCATCACCTAACAAGTGTACTATTTTCTTTGGCTCTTTAGGAGCTTCAGGTGTACGCTCTTGAATGACTTGCTGCAATGAATTCTTTTCACCAAAATTATAAGTCGCTTTTTGCTCGTCTTCTAACGTATGAATAATTCGTTTTACTTCTGTATTTGTAATATCACATTGTTGATCGGCAGCAAATCCTGTTGCTACAACAGTTACGGCAATAGCGTCTCCTAGCGATTCATCTTCACCAACACCCATAATAATGTTTGCATCGTAACCTGCTTCAATCTGAATAAAATCATTGATTTCTCCAATTTCATCCAAGGTAACTTCAACTTCACCAGAAACTATTAAAAGCAACACATTTTTAGCTCCTGTAATTTTATTATCGTTTAACAATGGAGAATCTAAAGCCTTTACAATCGCATTTTTAGCTCTATTGGCACCTGCTTCTTTTGAAGATCCCATAATAGCTGTTCCACTGTTAGACAATACCGTTTTGGCATCGTGCAAGTCAATATTTTGCTTGTAGTGATGTGTAATAACTTCTGCAATTCCTCTTGAAGCTGTCGAGAGCACTTCGTCAGCTTTTGAGAATCCTGCTTTAAAACCTAGGTTTCCGTATACTTCTCTTAATTTATTGTTATTGATCACAATTAAAGAATCTACATTTTGCCTTAGCTCATCAATTCCTTTTTGAGCTTGTTGCGTGCGTCTTCTTCCTTCAAACTGAAAAGGCATGGTAACAATACCAACTGTTAAGATATCTAAATCTTTTGCAATTTTTGCAATAATTGGGGCCGCTCCGGTTCCTGTTCCACCTCCCATACCTGCGGTAATAAACACCATTTTGGTTTGAGTGGTCAACATTTCCTGAATTTCTTTTAAACTCTCTTTGGCTGCTTCTTCTCCAATTTCTGGATTGGCACCTGCTCCTAAACCTGAAGTTAAGGAAACACCTAATTGAATTTTGTTTGGGATAGGACTGTTGTCTAATGCTTGTGCATCTGTATTACAGATGACGAAATCTACACCTTTTGTGTTTTGCTGAAACATGTGGTTTACGGCATTGCTACCGCCACCACCAACTCCAATTACTTTTATGGTATTGGATTGTGTTTTAGGCATATCAAATGAAATGTTATCAAACTCTGTGCTGCTCATAATAACTGTATCTTTTTGACTATTTATATTTTTTATTATTTACTTTATTCTGCATTATCTAAAAACTCTCTGAATCGTTCTGAAAACTTTTCAAATATGGATTTTTTAGATACTATTTTCTTTGGCGCTTCTTCCACTACAGGTTCTGGTGTTTCAATAGGGTCAGCATTATCTACCTCTTCTATTATTTCCTCTTCTTGAACCTCTGTAGATTCCAACTTTTCTAACTTCTCTTGCTTCGCCAAACCTTCCATTAACAAACCAACTGCGGTTGCAAAAGAGGGACTGCTTAAACTTTCATCAGAACCACCTGCTAAATGTTCATTTGGATAGCCAATTCGGGTATCCATACCTGTAATATATTCTACCAATTGTTTTAAATGTTTTACCTGAGCTCCTCCTCCGGTTAAAACAATTCCTGCAATTAATTTTCCTTTTTGTGTTTCGTGACCGTAATTTTTAATTTCCAAATAAACTTGCTCTACAATTTCTGTTATTCTGGCATGAATAATTTTAGACAAGTTTTTTAAGGTAATTTCTTTCGGTTCTCTACCTCTTAATCCTGGTATAGAAACAATTTCATTTTCTTTATTTTCTCCTGGCCAAGCCGAACCAAATTTTACTTTTAACAACTCTGCTTGTTTTTCTATAATAGAACAACCTTCTTTGATATCTTCTGTAATGACATTTCCTCCAAAAGGAATTACCGCTGTATGGCGAATAATTCCATCTTTAAAAATGGCCAAATCAGTTGTTCCACCACCAATATCTAACAAAGCAACTCCGGCTTCTTTTTCTTCCTGACTTAAAACCGCAGAAGCAGAAGCTAAAGGTTCCAAAGTGATTTCAGACAAATCTAACCCCGCACTTTTTACGCAACGTCCAATATTTTTAATAGAAGAAACCTGACCTACCACCACATGAAAATTCGCCTCTAAACGACCTCCATACATTCCGATGGTTTCTTTGATGTGTTCTTGACTGTCTACTTTAAAATCTTGTGGCAATACATGAATAATCTCTTCACCAGGCAACATCACTAATTTGTGTACTTGGTTGATCAAATTGTCAATGTCTCCTTCATCAATAACTTTATCAGCATCTTCCCTAGTGATATAATCGCTGTGGTGCAAACTTCTTATATGCTGACCTGCAATTCCTACAACAACCTCTTTAATTTCAAAGCCAGAAACACTTTCGGCTTCTTCTACAGCTTGTTGAATGGATTGTATGGTTTGGGTAATATTATTTACAACTCCGCGCTTAACTCCTAAGCTTTTCGCTTTCCCAATTCCTAAAACTTCAATTTTACCATACTCATTTTTACAACCAATCATGGCTACGATTTTCGTCGTTCCGATGTCTAATCCAACTGAGATATTCCTTGTTTCCATAAGTTAATCCTTTGTGCACACAACTTGGTTGTTGTATTTTAAATTAATCGTTTTATAATTTTCTATATCCTTGTCTTGAATTGCCTTATTATAAAAAGCCTCCAATTTTTTAAATTTTGTATTCAAATCAACAATTTTACCCAATTGTATGTGTTGATCGAACAATCTTGTCTGCAAAACATACTCGCTCGTGGAATATTTATGAATTCCAACAATCAAATTTGTTAAGAACTCATTTCCATTTATTTTTTTCACCAAAGAAAAAACAGCAGGTATATCTTGTTCGGTAACGGCACCAGAAACCAGTAAAACTCTAGCGGAATAATTAGTTGACAAAGGCATTTTAAGTCCTTGCTTGTCAATATAATAAACCTCCGACCCAGTGTTTACTCTAGCTACAGGTGTTCGTTGTGTAATTAGGGCTTTGATAGAACCATCAATAGTCATATAAACCTTGGTATGTTCTACTAGTGAATTTTCATTCACCCTATTTTCAAATTCATGTAAATTTATTAAGGATTTCGGCTCGTTTTCCACACGACCCACTTTTTGTATTAACAATTTATTAACCATTTCATGAGACAAGAATAAATTGTCGCCATTCGAAAATTCGACGATAGGCGCAAGTACTTTTCGCTGATCATTTCGCTTTGTTGTAAATCCATACAAAAAAACGACCAACAGCAGTAAAACGATACTTTTCATAAAGACAATATTCTCTTTCATACCTTATTTTCTACTTTTAGTAATTCTTTAGAAACCTCTTCAATTAAAACACCAATATCACCTGCACCCAGCATTACCACAACTTTCGATTCCGTAGTTTTCACAGCAGCTAACACCTCTTCCTTTAGCAACAATTGTTTCTTTTTAATGGTAATTTTACCGAGTAACCATTCAGAATTCACTCCTGGAATTGGCAATTCTCGTGCGGGATAGATATCCAACAAGAGCACTTCATCAAAACGCGACAAACTGCTTGCAAAATCTTCTATAAAATCTTTTGTCCGACTAAATAAATGGGGTTGAAAAACGACTAATACTTTTTCATTCGGATACATTTCATGCACTGCATCGGCAACTGCATTTATTTCTGTTGGATGATGTGCATAATCATCAATCAATACAAAATTTTCTGATTTAATTTTATATGAAAAACGTCGTTTCACCCCTTTAAAAGTGGCCAATGCATTTCCTATTTCTAGCAAAGAAGCTCCATACTGATCGGCCATTGCAACAGCTGCCAAAGCATTGGCTAAATTATGTTTCCCTGGTAAGTTAAAACGAACACCACTTAATGTTTCTGTAGGTGTTTTTATATCAAACACATAAGCTCCCTTCTGTATTGTAACATTTGAAATTTGATAATCTGCTTCCTCTCCAACCGCATAGGTCAACCCTCTTAACGGAAGTCCTTTAGCTACAATCAAAGTACCTGACACGAGACCTGCAAACTCTTTAAAAGTCGACTCTAAAGCTTCTTTTTCGCCATAAATATCCAAATGATCCGCATCCATAGAAGTCACACACGCAATGTTTGGTGAAAGCCTTAAAAAAGAGCGATCAAACTCATCTGCTTCTACTACGGTAACTTTATCTTCTCCTAAAATCAGATTGGAATTGTAATTTTCTGTAATCCCACCTAAAAAAGAAGTCGCCCCCGTTCCGCACTCCTTCATAATATGCCCTAAAATTGAAGAAGTGGTTGTTTTTCCATGCGTACCTGCAACTCCTAAACAAAAGGTATTGCGTGTAATTTCACCTAAAACCTGTGCTCTTTTTAAGGTTAGAATTTGATTGTCAAAAAAGAAATTTAATTCCTGATGATCTTTAGGAACTGCAGGAGTATACACCACTAAAGTATGCGCTTCCTCTTTAAAAGTAGAAGGAATTTTTGCTACAGAATCTTCAAAATGAATACTTGCTCCTAAAAGAGAAAGCTCCTTGGTAATTTCCGTCGGAACTTTATCATACCCAGCAACTTCTTTTCCATTCTCACAAAAGTAGCGTGCAATAGCAGACATACCGATTCCTCCGATACCAATAAAATAAACCCTATGTATATCCTTTAAATTCAAATCTTCTCTTTTAATAAATTCTCTATTTGGTCCACAATATCTTTAGTTGCATTTGGAAGTGCTAATTTTTTAATATTTTCCGACAACAAACTTTGCTGCTCTTTATCTTTAAGTAAATTCGACATCACCTGATCAAATCCGTCCAATTCCGATTCTTTAAGTAAAACAGCGGCCTTTTCTTTTACAATAGACAAGGCGTTTTTTGTTTGATGATCTTCAGAAACATTTGGCGAAGGAATAAAAACAGTCGGCTTACCAACAATACACAATTCAGAAATTGAACTAGCTCCAGCACGACTGATAATAATATCAGCAGCTGCATAAGCCAAGTCCATTCTGTTAAGATATTCATGCACTTGAACCCCTGCTTCCTGATCAAACTTTTGATACGTATCTATATAGAATTTACCACATTGCCAAACGACTTGTACATTTTGCGATTTTAAAAAATCCAATTCCTTTTCTATCAATTGATTTATTGACCTTGCTCCTAAACTACCACCTAAAACCAAAATTGTTTTCTTGGCACTATCCAAACCAAAAAACTCAAGTGCTTCTACTCTTTTGGAAGCCACATTTAACAAATCTTGACGAACAGGATTTCCTGTTTTTATAATTTTCTCTTTTGGAAAAAACCGTTCCAAATGATCGTAAGCCACACAAATAGCATTTGCTTTTTTTGACAATAATTTGTTGGTAATACCAGGATACGAATTTTGTTCTTGTATAAGGGTAGGAATATTTTTTTGACCTGCGATGTATAAAACCGGACCACTTGCAAATCCACCTGTTCCAATAACAATGTCAGGTTTAAATTCCTTAACGATTTTTCTAGATTTCCAAAGACTGCTTATCAGCTTAAAAGGAAATGACAAATTATCTAAGGTCAATTTTCTTTGCACACCAGAAATCCAAAGTCCGATTATGCGATAGCCAGCACTGGGCACTTTTTCCATTTCCATACGACCTTTTGCCCCCACAAAAAGAAAATTCGCATTTGGAAAACGCGCTTTCAATTCATTAGCTACAGATAAGGCTGGATAGATATGACCACCTGTTCCACCTCCACTTAATAATATGTTTAGTTCCTTTTTGATAATTTAATTTTCTATTCGTTAATTGTTTCGTGTAAAATCGATAATGGATCTTCACTTTCCACTTCTAATTCTTCTTCTGTAACATCATTGGCTGAAGAAACGCTTAACACAATTCCCAAAGCAAAACACGTCATCCATATAGAGGTACCTCCACTACTTATTAAGGGAAGTGTTTGTCCTGTAACAGGCAATATATTGGTGGCAACCGCCATATTTATCAAAGCTTGACAAATAATTGGCAAGCCCACACCTATGACTAATAAAGTCCCGAAAACGGTCCCTGCTTTTTTTGCTGCGACTAAAATTCGGAATAATAACAAGAAATAGAACGACAAGACCACTGAAGCCCCTACCAAACCATACTCCTCTATAATAATGGCAAAAATAAAATCGGAAGACGACTGCGGCAAGAAATTTTTCTGGTTACTTTTTCCAGGACCTCTACCTGTAAGTCCGCCCGTTGCAATGGCTATTTTTGCTTTTTCAACCTGATAACCTTCTTCGGCATCCTTATCAGAAAAGCTTTCAATTCTGCTTTGCCAAGTATTTACCCTATTAGGCATGGCATCAGGAAAGGCTTTCACCATCAATACAAAAATTCCTAAAATCACAATTCCGGAACCTATAATAACGAGGATGTACTTCCAAGGATACCCCCCTATAAAAGTCAGAATTAGAATCATTAAAAAAATCAGGGCAGTGGTAGAAAAGTTAGCAGGCAAAATCAACATTAAGGTAATTGCTATAGGCAACCACAACTGAATCAAACTTTCCTTAAATACAATTACCTGATCTTTTTTACGAGCCAAATACCTAGCAACATAAACCATTAAAACTAAGGAAGCCAAGGTGGACGTTTGAAAACCAACACCTAGCACAGGTACTCGAATCCATCTACTTGCATTTGCACCGCCAATAGTTGAACCTTGAGACAAAGTAAATACCAGCAATACCAACACCACAGGAAACAACAACACCGAACCTCCACTAAAATAGCGGTAAGGAATTTTATGAATCCCAAACATTATGGCAAACCCCATAGCTAACAACACAGCATGCTTCACCAAATGCCCCATTGTAGAACCATTTCCTACAACATACACCAAATTTGTACTTGCGCTATACACAGGCATAAATGAAAACACAGCCAAAATTGCCACGAGGGCCCAAATAGCTCTATCTCCTTGAATATGTTTAAATAGTTCGTTCATTTACTTACTCTAATTTATTGGTGCTTACAAATGTCTAACTGCATTTTTAAACTGTCTACCTCTATCTTCGTAGCTTTCAAACAAATCGAAACTTGCACAGGCTGGCGACAACAGTACTGTATCTCCTTTTGATGATAACTTATAGGCCACTTTAACAGCTTCCTCTGCACCTTGTGTTTCAATAATCGTATCCACAACACCTCCAAAAGATTGAATAATTTTTGAATTATCAACTCCCAAACAAATAATTGCTTTCACTTTCTCTCTAACCAATGGCATTAAATCCAAATAGTCATTTCCTTTATCTACCCCTCCTAAAATCCACACCGTTGGTGCTTCCATACATTCCAAAGCATAAAAAGTTGCATTTACATTGGTTGCCTTTGAATCATTGATATAATCAACACCATTGATGCGCAATACTTTTTCCAAACGATGTTCAGCTCCTTCAAAATCCTCCAAACTTTCTTTAATCACCTGCCTTCTCGCTTTCATCATCTGGGCTGCCAAAGAAGAAGCCATTGCGTTTTTGGTATTGTGCTTTCCTTTTATAGAGATTTTAGAAATATCCATAGTTACAGTTTCTTTATTTAGTTTCATTTGTATTTTATCTTTTACAACACAGGCTCCTTGTTCTATTTCTTTTTCTAAAGAAAAAGGAATCAATTGTGCTTTTACTTTGTTTTTATTTAACCAATTTGTTATTGCGCTATCATCAGCGTCATAAATCAAATAGTCCTTTTCTGTTTGATTTTTTGTAATCAAAAATTTTGATTCAATATAGTTTTCGAATTGATACTCATATCGATCCAAATGATCGGGTGTTATATTCGTAATCATTGCAATATGTGGGGCAAAATTTTCAATTCCATCTAACTGAAAACTACTCAACTCCAACACATAACTATCGTGATTTTCTGTTGCCACTTGTTGCGCAAAACTCTGCCCAATATTCCCTGCCATACTGACGTTAAACCCCGCCTTTTTTAAAATATGATGCGTTAACATTGTGGTCGTGGTCTTGCCATTGGACCCTGTAATTCCAATAATTGTCGCTTTTGTATACGCCGCTGCAAATTCAATTTCTGAAACCACAGAAACCCCTTGTTCTCTTAACTGAACCACCAAAGGCACCGTATCGGGAATACCCGGACTTTTCATCACCACATCGGCATTCAGAATTTTCTCAGCCGTATGTTTGGCAGACTCAAATTGAATGGCATTATTTTCAAGAACTCTTTGGTACTCTTTTTTAATCAATCCTTTATCTGACACAAAAACATCAAAGCCTTGCTGCTTTCCTAAAATGGCCGTACCCACACCACTTTCTCCTCCGCCAAGTATCACTAATCTTTTCATTTGACAACTATCTTAATTTCAATGTAATTACAGATATGGCTGCTAGTAAAATTCCCACAATTAAAAACCTTGCTACAATTTTACTTTCATGGTAACCAGATTTTTGATAATGGTGATGCAAAGGCGCCATTTTAAAAATTCTTCTTCCTTCTCCATACCTTTTGCGGGTATATTTAAAATAAAACACTTGTAACACAACTGATAAATTCTCAATCATAAAAATCCCAGCCAAAACAGGAATCAATAATTCCTTACGTGTAGCCACCGCAATTACAGCTATAATTCCACCAATAGTTAAACTCCCCGTATCTCCCATAAAAACCTGTGCTGGAAATGTATTGTACCATAAAAAACCGACCAAGGCACCCGCAAAAGCACTGATATAGATTACCATTTCACCAGAATTAGGAATATACATGACATCCAAATAATCTGCAAAAATGATATTCCCAGAAACCCAAGCAAAAACACCGAGGGTAGCAACAATAATTACGGAACTACCAGCTGCCAAGCCATCAATTCCGTCGGTAAGATTGGCACCATTTGAAACCGCTGTAACAATAAAAACAACAACCGGAATAAAGATCAACCAAGCCCAACTTCTATAATCTTCACCCAACCAACTAATAGCCTTGAAGTAATCAAATTCATTATTTTTTATAAATGGCATCGTAGTTTTCACTGTTTTATGCGCTTCCCCAAAAAGCTTAGGCACTCCATTTTCCGTATTTCTTTCCACTTGATGCGTAGGCAATTGTTCCTTCATGGTAACCTCAGGATGAAAAAACAACATTCCCCCTACAATTACCCCCAAACCAACTTGACCTAAGACTTTAAATTTCCCTTTTAGTCCCGCCTTGTCTTTTTTAAATACTTTTATATAATCATCAATAAAACCGACGGTTCCCATCCACAGCGTGGTAATCAACAAAATAACGATGTAAATATTATCAAGCTTTGCCAATAACAAAACCGGCAACAAAGTAGCTCCAATAATAATCAGACCTCCCATGGTTGGTGTCCCTTGTTTTTGCACTTGCCCTTCTAATCCCAAATCACGAACTGACTCACCAATTTGCATGCTTCTTAAATAATCGATAATTCTTTTTCCAAAAACTGTAGAAATAGCCAATGCCATAATAAAAGCAACAGATGAGCGAAACGAGATGTATTGAAACAAACCTGCTCCTGCCAAATTGTATTGATTTTCTAAGTAATCAAATAAATAGTACAACATTGTATTCGTTATTATTTTGGGGTTATTTTTCTAATTCTTTTAATACTTCTTCCAACACTTCTTTATCATCAAAGTGTGTTTTTACTCCTTTTGTGTCTTGATAGGTTTCATGCCCTTTTCCAGCAACTAATAAAATATCTCCTGACTCTGCCATTCGACAAGCCGTTTTTATCGCCTGTTTTCTATCAAGAATTGACAAGGTTTTTTTTAAATGCTCTTTTGAAACACCTGATTCTATTTGGTCTATTATAGATTGAGGATCTTCAAATCGTGGATTGTCAGACGTAAAAATCACCTGATCACTCAACGTAGAAGCCACTTGCCCCATTTTAGAACGCTTTACCTTATCTCGATCTCCACCACAACCCATAACAGTAATTACTTTTTCTTTCCCAGTACGAACTCCTTCAATCGTTTCCAAAACATTTTTTATAGCGTCTGGTGTATGCGCATAATCAACTATGGTAACAATTCCTTCGCTAGAGATTTTATATTCAAAACGACCATTTACACTCTCTAACTGACTCATTAGCAACAAAGCCTCATTAGACTCCATTCCTAACAATTCCGCTACTCCAAAAATGGCCAACAAATTATAGGCATTAAAATCACCAATCAATCGACACCAAACTTCTTGAGAATTGATATTTAACAACATTCCCGACAAGCCTTTTTCCAAAATACGCGCTTTATAGTCGGCCATGGTTTTTAAGGCATAGGTCACTTTTTTTGCTTTTGTATTCTGAAGCATAATGCGTCCATTTTTATCATCGCTATTTACCAGGGCAAAAGCCTCTTTTGAAAGCGAATCGAAAAACAGTTTTTTCACATCTCTATACTCTGCAAATGTCTTGTGATAATCTAAATGATCATGTGTTAAATTGGTAAACACACCCCCATCAAAATCTAAGCCTTCTGTCCTTTTTTGATGAATTCCATGCGAACTCACTTCCATAAAACAGTGTGTTACATCTTCTGCTAGCATTTTAGCTAAATAACTATTTATCGTAACTGAATCTGGGGTGGTATGCGTAGCAGGAAAATCATTAGTTCCTACTTTTATTTTAACTGTCGACAACAAGCCCGATTTTAACCCAGATTTCTGAAACAAATCGTATAACAAAGTAGCAACCGTAGTTTTTCCATTGGTTCCGGTTACTCCAACTAATTTTAATTTTGAAGAAGGATTGTCGTAATAATTAGAAGCCATTAAAGCCAAAGCCAAATCGCTATCTACCACTTGCACATAAGCAATTTCTTCCTTTAGTACAGAAGGTAATTCTTGGCAAACAATAACAACAGCACCTAATTCAATTGCTTTTTCAATAAAAGCATGCCCATCAAAAGACACTCCTTTTTGAGCCACAAAAAGACTTCCTTCAGAAATTTTCCTAGAGTCAAAAATAATATCTTTCACCCATTCAGAAGTCCCGTCGCTTAAACTAAGGATGGCTACATTTTTTAGTATGTCTTTTAATTTCTTCATTAGCTCAGCTTCAAAATAATGGTAGCACCTTTTGTAATTCTTTCTCCTTTCCGGATTGATTGTGACTTTACAGTTCCAATTCCTTCATACTGCACTTTCAATCCTAAATTTTCCAAAACAGAAATGGCATCCATACCGGCCATACCTCTAACATTCGGCATAGTTTTAATTTCTGAATTCACTACTTTATAATACTCCTCAACATCTTCGTTTAACAATTTTATTTGCGGTAAGGAATTTGTCACTTGTCTTTTTATCGCCGCCGAAGCATACATTTTTTCCGCAATGGTTTTAAACACCGGTGCCGCCACTGTAGCCCCATAATAGCCTTTCTTTTTATCAGGATTATGCACAACAACTAAACAAGAATATTTCGGTTCATCTGCCGGAAAAAAACCTGCAAAAGAAGCCACATAAGCCTGATTCGAATACACACCATTCACCACCTTTTTAGCCGTTCCTGTTTTTCCTGCCATAGAAAAATTAGGAGTATAAATATTATCTGCAGTTCCTTTGATTACTACATTTTCCAACACTCTTCTTAATTTCTTTATTGTTTCTTGAGAAGCAATTCTTTCTTTTAAAACAACCGGCTCAAAAACTTGATCAATTTTCCCTTCTGTTCGCAAAGCTTTTACAAACTGAGGTTTTACCATTTTCCCATCGTTCGCAATGGCGTTGTAAAAAGTAATAATCTGTAAGGGCGTTAAAGACACTCCATAACCCCAGGCCATCCATTCTAATGAAATACCGTTCCAACGTTTTTTATCTTTTGGGCTAGGTATATAAGGCAAACCTTCTCCTTTTATTCTCAAGCCCAATTTAGAACCTAGTCCCAAATTATTAATTGCATCCACAAACTTTTGCGGATTCTTATCGTAGTGCTCTTGAATTATTTTCACAATTCCAACGTTTGAAGAAACCTCAATTACACGAGCTGCAGAAATTTTCCCATAGCCACCATGATGAGAATCTTCTACTTTTTTTCTATGAATAAAAATTCGACCTTTTTCAGTATCTACAATAGTTCCTGTATCAATCACTTTATCTTCTAAAGCCACTAATAAGCTAGCCACTTTAAAGGTAGAACCAGGCTCATGCGATTCTCCAACCGCATAATTCAACCTTTCGTAATATTTACCGCTTGAAGTGCGACCCAAATTTGAAATCGCTTTTACAGCACCCGTTTTTGTTTCCATAACAATAACACAACCATGATCAGCATCAAAATCTTCTAATTGTTTTAAAAGTGCATGATGTGCAATATCCTGAACATTTATATCCAATGTTGTAATTACATCACTTCCATCCCTTGGCTCAACTTCATTATTATCATTAATAGGTTTCCATTGATTGTTGGCTATTTTCTGCTTCATTCGCCAACCCAAACTCCCTTTCAAATAATCAGCATACGCACCTTCAATCCCAACATTTCCATGCCCTATAGTTCGCTCCGCAATTTTACCTATCGGATGCGCTCTTACAGTTCTTTGCTCCGTAATAAACCCACCTCTATTTGCTCCTAATCTAAAAATTGGAAAACTTTTCACTTTCAAATAATCCATATACCCTAGATTTCTAGCAATAAGAAGGTACCTGTTTTTATTTCGTCGAGCTTTTCTAAAGTAAGCTTGGTATTCAGAGACAGGCTTGCCAAACATTTTTGACATCTCTTCGGAAAGTGCTCGGATATTTTTTTCGAACACCGCATTCTTCACAGTAACAACATCCATACGAATGGTGTATTTTGACATAGAAGTGGCTAATAAATTTCCATCTTCAGAAACCACATTTCCTCGATTAGAAAAAATAGTATCGTTTCTAACGGTTCGGTTTTCAGAAAGACTTCGATATTTCTCTCCTTCTATATATTGAATACGGGTAATTTTAATAAAAATAACTAGCAGAAAAAGCGTCATCAAACCGACAACTACTGACAGTCTGTTTAATATGCTTTTTTGTTCTGTTTTCAATTTAGTTATATTTTGAAGTTACTTTTATTTTTGTTGGTGGTGTTTTTGACGAACCTAAACCCTCACCTTTTACTTTTTCTCTAACACTAGATTCCATTTTCATACGAGTTAAAATAGTACCAGAGTCTATATACAATGCCTTGAGCATCTTCATTTCTTTATTCATTTTTGCTATTTGCATGACTTTCTGATCGGCATTATGCGAACTCGTTATCATACACAACAACAGAAAAACAACGAACAAAATAATCCGCCAGTTTTTAAACGCCCCTTCATCGGTTAAAAAACCACCTTTTAAAAGTTTGTAAAACTTCATTTTTCTATTTTTTCACTTTTAATGTCGCAATTCGAAGCTTTGCACTTCTTGCTCGGTTATTTAATTTTATTTCCTCTCTTGTTGGAATAATCATTTTACCAACACTTTTAAGAGGAACATCTATATTTCCATAAAAATCTTTCTCTGGCTCCCCTTCAAACAATCCATTTTTAATAAATCGCTTCACCAATCTGTCTTCAAGCGAATGGTAAGAAATGACACTTAACCTACCATCCACATCCAACAACTCAGGGGTTTGTAGCAAAAATTCTTTCAAAACCTCGAGCTCTTGATTCACCTCGATTCTTACTGCTTGAAAAATCTGCGCTAATATTTTATGTTCTTTCGCTTTCGGCAAAAACTGCTGCAACACTTCTTTCAACCTAAAACTAGTCACTATCTTTTCTATTTTTCTTTCTTCCCCTATTTTAGCAGCAAGTGCACGAGCATTTCTTAATTCACCATAATGAAACAAAATATCACTCAAACGCTCTTCACTGTAGGTATTTATAACTTGGTAGGCAGACAACTCATCCTTCTTATTCATTCTCATATCCAAGTCTGCATCAAAACGAGTAGAAAAACCACGTTCAGCTTCATTGAATTGATGAGAAGACACCCCTAGATCTCCAAGAATACCATTCACTTTTTTCACACCATAAAAACGTAAAAAACGTGAGATATATCTAAAATTTTCTTGAATCAAAGTAAATCTAGAATCATCAATAATATTTCTTTGCGCATCAGGGTCTTGATCGAAAGCAAACAACCTTCCATTTTCTCCAAGTCGACTCAAAATCTCTTTTGAATGACCTCCACCTCCGAAAGTCACATCTACATACACTCCATCAGGAATGATATTTAATGCATCCACACTTTCTTTTAATAACACCGGATTATGATACTCCTCCATCGCCTTCAATATTTATTGTTCCCATTACCTCTTCAGCCAAATCAGCAAAATCAACTGTAGCTTCATCAATCGCCGCTTCATACTTCTCTTTATCCCAAATTTCCAAAATATTTACCGAAGAAGACAAAACAACCTCCTTGGTAATTCCTGAAAATGCTAGCAAATCTTTAGGAATTAACAAGCGACCGGACGCATCCAACTCGACTAATTTAACTCCAGCAGTAAATCTCCTTATAAAATCATTGTTCTTTTTTACAAATCGATTTAAGCTATTTACTTGCTTCATCATTGCATTCCACTCTTTCATGGGATACAGCTCTAAACACGGTTGAAAAACAGCACGTTTTAAAACGAAACCTTCATGCAGAACAGGATCCAACTGCTTTTTTAAAGCAGATGAAAGCATCATTCTACCTTTAGAATCTGCTTTGCACTCATATGTTCCAATTAATCCTTCCAACTTCTAAACCTGTATTTAAGGGTCAAAAATACTATTTTTTAGCCACTTTTTACCACTTTACCCCACATTGTTGATAAGTTTCACACAATCCCACATAAAACCTAGAGAACTCAAAATCCGACAATTAAAAAAGCTCCTTAACATTATTTTATCTAAATCCTTAGAAATGGTTTTTTACAAAAAAAAGATTACATTTGTCAATTGTTAAAAAACTGATTTTTAAAATGGTCGAAAACCTAATTACTAAAGGAGAATTCACATACAAAGAGGGCGGAGAAGGAAAACCAATGATCTTATTGCATGGATTAATGGGGACTGCTAGTATGTTTGATGACGTCTTTACCTATTTCTCAAGTAACGGATACAAAGTATTTGTACCTGAGTTACCTATATATAGCTTACCATTACTTAAAACTAATGTGAAGCACTTTTCGTTATTTATAAAAAAATTCATAGCGCATAATAACTTAGACAGTGTTGTTTTGATTGGAAATTCACTAGGCGGTCACATCGCTTTGTATTTAGCCAAACACCATCCTGAACTAATAGACTCTTTAGTACTTACCGGAAGTTCTGGTTTGTATGAAAACGCAATGGGTGACAGTTATCCAAAACGTGGCGATAGAGAATATTTACGTCAAAAAACAGAATCTGTGTTTTACGACCCTAAGCACGCAACTCCAGAAATGCTTGACAACTTATACGATATTGTTAACGACAGAGGAAGCGTACTAAGAATTTTATCTCTTGCCAAAAGTGCGATTAGACATAATATGGCGAAGGACCTTCCTGAAATTAACATACCTACTTGTTTGGTATGGGGAAGACAAGACAGTGTTACACCACCCGAGGTTGCTGTTGATTTTGATCGACTAATGCCTAATTCAGAATTATTTTGGATTGAAAAATGCGGTCACTCTCCAATGAAAGAACATCCGGAAACCTTCAACGAAATTGTTCATACTTGGTTTAAAAAGAACAATATTTAAAAACATACCTAACAGGATTTAGATTTTCTAAATCCTGTTGTTTTATAACCTTATTTACACTCAAAATCATGCAAATAAAAAGAGCAGTTTTTGAAATCAGCAATTCAGACGTAAGCAAATGTCCTAAAGAACGTATTCCAGAATATGCCTTTATCGGAAGATCTAACGTCGGAAAATCGTCATTGATTAACATGCTGACCAATCAAAAAAAATTGGCAAAAACCTCGGGAACCCCAGGAAAAACCCAATTAATAAATCATTTTAGAATCAATGACAATTGGTTTTTAGTAGATTTACCTGGTTATGGTTATGCACGAGTTTCGAAAAAAGTAAAACGAACTTTCCAATCGTTTATAAAAAATTATTTCTCACAACGCGAACAACTAATTTGCTCCTTTGTTTTGATTGATTCTCGCCATGAGCCACAAAGAATAGATATGGATTTCATGCAATTTCTAGGAGAGAATCAAATTCCGTTTTGCATTATTTTCACAAAAGCAGACAAACTCTCACCTACTGTTTTAAAAAGAAACATAGCCACTTATAAAGAAAAGTTATTGGCAGATTCATGGGATATTTTCCCTGATTATTTTGTGACTTCTTCTACATCACATGAAGGAAGAGACCAACTACTAGCTTTTATTGGAAAGATAAACGAAGATTTGAGAAAATCAAGTAATGAGTAATTAAATATACTGTTGGAAAAGTGAAAAATGAAAACTGAAAAGTGTAAAGTGAAAAGTGAAAAGTGAAAAGTGAAAAGTGAATATTAAAGAAAATAACAAATAATCTACACCAACACAATTCACGACAAAATACTAGCTACCAAATTATGAAATTCACTGCTAACAAACTGTTCTCGATACATTTTTGTTTCATTGCATTTCACAAAAACACTCGAACTGATATAAATACTCGATACCCGACACCAACTACCATACTATGAGATCCACAGCTAAAAACCTAGACATTCTTTTTGAAGACAATCACCTGATTATCGTCAACAAAAGAACTGGAGATTTGGTTCAAGGAGACAAGACAGGGGATGCGCCTTTAAGCGATTTATTAAAAGCATACATCAAAGAAAAATACAACAAGCCCGGCAATGTTTATTTAGGCGTAGTTCATCGTTTAGACAGACCTACTACCGGCATTGTAATTTTTGCCAAGACATCAAAAGCTCTTGAAAGATTGAACAAAATGCTTCGAGAGAAAACCATTGACAAAACCTACTGGGCTGTGGTTAAAAACAAACCTTCACAAACCGAAGGAACGCTTATTAATTATCTTAGAAAAAACCCTAAAAACAACAAGGCGACCGTTTTTAATAAGGAAACAAACGATACTAAAAAAGCCATATTACATTACAAAACCCTTAAAACTCTAGACAATTATTACTTACTTGAAATAGATTTAGAAACAGGTAGACATCATCAAATTAGAGCACAACTCTCCAACATAAACTGCCCAATTAAAGGCGATTTAAAATACGGATTCAATCGCAGCAACAAAGATGCAGGAATTCATTTACACGCACGTAAAATTAGCTTTATTCATCCTGTTTTAAAAGAAAAATTGACCATTGAAGCTCCTACACCAAAAGATCCTATTTGGGACGCGTGCTAGAAGTTTTGATGTAGACTCACTTGCCATTGACTCTTCGTCCAAGTATTGGTTCTCTGCTTCATAACTCCCAATTGAATTTTCATCCCTTCTCTTAACACATAACCCACTGCGGAATATAGACGATTTCTATCAAAAAATTCTACTGTATATCCATTACCCGTATTTCGTTGCGCATTGATAAATAGCTCATTATAAAAAGATAAATACAGCGTCTTCTCCTCTATTTTAGTTGTATTCAACGGAATATTTAAAAACAAATTGTAGCGATAACGGCTTCTAAAATCCTGTCCTTCTACAAATCTTTGTTCGTATCGAAAACGATGATTCGTATACATGCGATTTCCGAATTTCACTGGAAACAATACTTCCTGATAGATTCTACTTTCTGAACTCTTCGCATTGGAATCTCCATAAGTACCCGATGTTATATTACCATAGCCCAATGTCAACTTCACATTTGCATTTTTAGGTCTGTATGTTACTCCACTTCGAATCAATAATTGTTCTAAATCTCCTCCAAGATCCCAATTACGATATTGAACATCTCCTTGCACCCCCCAGCGACTATCTTCAAACTTAGCATCAAAAAAATACATATACCATGCTCCTAACTTATCCTGATTGACTTGAGCACTTGTTAGCTTTGACCCTACTAAAAAAAACGTACATACTAGTAAAAAAAGACTTCTTTTCATTTATTATTATTTTTGATTGGCTTACAAATTAACGGTTTATGATTCAATTTTCCAACACAAAAAAAAGAAGTTCTGAGTAATACGAGCATCAAATCTTTAGACAACTACCATTTGCCAGAAAAAAATTTAAAAACTGTCAACCTTCACTAAATTAGAGCATAAATAACTCAATAAATGGAAAATTAAAATACGGTTTTAACAGTTGTAATAAAGAAAATGGAATACATTTACACACACGTAATATTAGCTATTCATCCTGTTTTAAAAGAAAACTTGACGATTCAAGCCCCTACAACTAAAGACCTTATTTAGAATACTTGCCACTAAACCAAAAACTGAAACAATTCAGGTTTGTCATTCAAATACTCTCCCAAAAACCCCTTTTCTTTCATTCGCGTAAGCAAAGGCTGAAAATCATTTTTATCTTTTAACTCCACACCAACTACGGCTGGACCTTTATCTCTATTGTTTTTCTTCGTGTATTCGAAATAAGCAATATCATCGTTTGGACCTAAAACATCTACTACAAATTCTTTTAACGCTCCTGCTCTTTGAGGAAAACGGATGATAAAATAATGCTTCAATCCTTCATACAATAAAGAACGCTCCTTCATTTCTTCCATTCGGGTAATATCATTATTACCACCACTAATCACACAAACAACATTTTTCCCTTTAACCTCTTCCTTATACAAATCTAAAGCTGCAACAGACAAGGCACCGGCAGGCTCCACCACCAAAGCATTCTCATTGTACACTTTTAAAATAGTAGAACAAACAGCCCCCTCAGACACCGTATTCGCCGCATAGAGCAACTCTTTGCAAATTTTAAAGGAAGTCTCACCCATTTTCTTAACAGCAGCCCCGTCTACAAATTTTTCAATATGGTCTAAAGCCGTATTAACACCATTTTTTAAAGAAGTATTTAAAGAAGGCGCACCTTCAGGCTCAATTCCTATGATTTTTGTATTGGGACTCAAAACTTGAAAAACACTGGTAACACCTGCTGCCAAACCACCACCACCTACAGGAATAAACAAATAATCTATCGCTTCTTTTGACTGATCGATAATTTCCAAACCAACCGTCCCTTGCCCTGCCATCACATCTAAATCATCAAAAGGATGCACAAAGGTTGCTTTTTTTTCTTGACAGTACAAAGCCGCAGCCTCATAACTAGCATCATACGTATCACCAACCAATACAATTTCAATATATTCTTGACCAAACATACGAACCTGTCCGATTTTTTGTTGCGGTGTTGTTGTTGGCATATAAACCACACCTTTCACCTTTAATTTCTGACAAGCCAAAGCTACTCCTTGAGCGTGATTTCCTGCACTAGCACAAACCACACCATTCTCAAGTTCTTTTTTATTCAGATTTTTAATTCTGTTATAAGCACCTCTTATTTTATAAGAACGAACTACTTGTAGATCTTCACGCTTAAAAGAAATTGTCGCTTGGTATTCCTTCGAATAATTCTCCATAAAATCCAAAGGTGTATTTAAAACCACTCCCTGGATATTCTTTTGTGCTTTTAACACATTTTCTATTTTTATCATAACTGCGTTTCTTTTACCAAAAAGCTTGTTTTTATAGCTTGTATTTTTAACTGCTCGAATGATTTTCTTTCCTCATCATTTACATAGTTTTTAAAATCTATATCTGACGGAAAAGTTAACAAATGAATTTCATAGGGTTTTTCATCGTTACTAAAAATATAGGCTTCCGATTTTGGTCTAACTCTATAAATCAACTCCCCGTTATACTTTTTCAACAATGGCAATACAAGGTTTTCATATTCTTGAAATATATGTTCTTTCCCTTCTTTTACAAATAAAAATGCGGTTATATAAAGCATAGCATACTATTTAATGAATCTAAAACAAAAAAAAGCCTGACAAACGAAAGAGTCTGTCAGGCTTTACTATGTAAAATGTATAAAACTTAAACGATTTTTTTCATTGCAGTCATTGACTCTCTTAAGAATTCACCAATTTCTTCAACTGGATGATTTCTAATTTCAGCATTGATTTCAATCAATTCTTTGTTGTCAACACCATTGTCACCATCGTTAAATGGACGACCTACTAAATTACTTGGTGCGTTTTTCACGTACTCAGCAATTAAAGGTTTTGCAGCATGGTCAAACAAATAACATCCGTACTCAGCAGTATCAGAAATTACTCTGTTCATTTCAAATAATTTCTTTCTTGCAATTGTATTTGCAATAAGTGGAGTTTCGTGTAAAGACTCGTAGTAAGCAGACTCATCAATAATTCCAGAATCAGTCATTGCTTCGAAAGCTAACTCAACACCAGCTTTTACCATAGCAACCATTAACACTCCATTATCAAAGTATTCTTGCTCAGAAATCTCAACATCTCCAGCAGGAGTTTTCTCGAAATTAGTTTCTCCAGTTGCAGCTCTCCAAGTCAATAAGTTTACATCATCATTTGCCCAGTCAGCCATCATTGTAGAAGAAAACTCTCCAGAAATGATATCATCCATATGCTTTTGAAACAAAGGACGCATGATATCTTTTAAATCTTCAGATGCTTTGAATGCAGCAACTTTAGCAGGATTAGACAATCTGTCCATCATGTTTGTGATACCACCATGCTTTAAAGCTTCAGTGATTGTTTCCCATCCGTATTGGATTAATTTAGAAGCATATCCAGCATCAACACCTTCAGCAACCATTTTATCGAAACATAAGATAGAACCTGTTTGTAACAATCCACAAAGAATTGTTTGCTCTCCCATTAAATCAGACTTTACTTCAGCAACAAAAGAAGAACGTAAAACACCAGCAGTATGACCACCAGTACCTACAGCATAAGCCTTTGCGTAATCCCATCCTTTTCCTTCTGGATCATTCTCAGGGTGAACAGCGATTAATGTAGGAACTCCAAATCCTCTTTTGAATTCTTCTCTAACCTCAGAACCCGGAGATTTAGGAGCCACCATAATTACAGTGATATCTTTTCTTACTTGCATTCCTTCTTCAACAATGTTGAATCCATGAGAATAAGACAAAGTAGCACCTTGTTTCATTAATGGCATAACTGCAGTTACAACAGCGGTGTGTTGTTTATCTGGAGTTAAGTTGATTAACAAATCAGCTGCAGGAATCATTTCTTCGTAAGTTCCAACTGCAAATCCATTTTCAACAGCATTTAAATAAGATTGTCTTTTTTCAGTAATTGCAGCTGGTCTTAATGTATAAGACACATCCAATCCTGAATCTTTCATGTTTAACCCTTGGTTTAACCCTTGAGCTCCACATCCAATAATAACTATTTTTTTACCTTTCAATGCTTCTACACCTCCATTGAATTCTGAACTATCCATGAATTCACATTGTCCCAATTGCTCTAATTGCTCACGTAAAGAAAGTGTGTTAAAATAATTTGCCATTTTTCTATTGTTTGTTAATTTATTTTTAAACTGATTTATTTAGTTAACAAGCCTTTAGCTAGACCAAACGCATCAATTCTCTTATTATTTTTTATTGCGTCTGCAAAAATATAAAATCCTTAGCTTATATCTTAATAATCTAAGGATTATCTCATAAAAAAAGCTAACAAGATGCAATATCTGTTAGCTTTTTTAATTGTTTTTACAAATTCTTAAGCTGTTCAGAAATTCTCATTTCTGTTTTAGAAACTGAAATTCTACCTGTTCTTACAAACTGCATAATTCCATAAGGCGCTAGCTCATCATACAATGCTTCTGTTTCTTTTCTAAAGCCTGTTTTTTCAATTACGAAAAACTTTGGGTTTACCGTAACAATTGTTGCATGACTCTTTTTGATAATATTTTGAATCTCTCTTTTCTCAAACAACAAACTTGATGCTATTTTATACAAAGCTGTTTCATGAAAAATAATCTCATCATCTCTATGATAATAGGCTTTAATAACTTCGATTTGTTTTTCAATTTGCCCTACCAATTTCTTTACAGAAACTTCGGTCATTCTAGCTACGATTGTAAATCTATGGACATTTTCAATTTCAGATTTTGAAACATTCAAACTCTCAATATTGATATGTCTTTTTAAGAAAATAGTCGCAATTCTATTCAACAACCCTGGGTTGTTTTCTGTATATACTGATATTGTAAATAATTCTTCCATTCTTTTCTGTTTAATCGTTGAATTGTGTAATTATTGAATTGTTTTATTTTAACTTAAAATTCAATATTAAAAAACTCAAAACCTATACTAGCTTAATCTAACATCTGAAACACTTGCTCCAGTTGGCACCATTGGAAACACATTGTCTTCTTTTTCAATCATTACTTCTAAAAAGTAAGATTTATCTGAAGCTATCATTTCTTTTACAGCACCGGCCAAGTCTTCTCTTTTAGAAACTTTTGTTGCTTGAATATCATAGGCCTCTGCCAGTTTTATAAAATCTGGATTTGTCATAACTGTGGACGCATAACGTTTATCGAAAAACAATTGCTGCCATTGACGTACCATTCCTAAAAACTCGTTATTCAATACCACGATTTTAACCGCAGCACCCGTCTGTAAAATTGTTCCTAGTTCTTGACAAGTCATTTGGTATCCACCATCTCCTATAAAAGCAACTACTTCACGTTTAGGCGCACCCATTTTTGCTCCAATAGCCGCTGGCAATGCAAACCCCATTGTTCCTAAACCACCAGAAGTTACATTACTTCTAGTTGTTGTAAAATCGGCGTAACGCACGGTAAACATTTGGTGTTGACCAACATCAGATACAATAATAGCATCTCCTTTGGTTTCCTTGTTTACTTGATTGATAACTTCTCCCATAGTTAACCCTTCTTTGGTAGGTTTTAACTGTGGATTGATCACCGCTTCGTTTTCAATTTCTCTATATCTCTTAAATTCATTGTGCCATTCTTCATGTTTATTTTCATTAATGAATGGTAAAATTTTTCCAAGCGTATCTTTAGAATCTCCTAAAACAGCTACATCCGTTTTTACATTTTTATCAATCTCAGCTGGATCAATATCAAAATGAATCACTTTTGCTTGTTTTGCATAGGTTTCCAAAGTTCCCGTCACACGGTCGTCAAAACGCATTCCAATTGCAATTAACACATCACATTCGTTGGTTAATTTATTCGGACCGTAATGCCCGTGCATTCCAACCATACCAACATTTAAATAATGATTTGTAGGCAATGCTGACAAACCTAAAACTGTCCAAGCAGAAGGAATTCCTGCTTTTTCAATCAATGCTTTTAATTCTGCTTCCGCTTCCCCTAAAATAACTCCTTGTCCAAAAACAATAAAAGGTTTTTTAGCTCCATTTATCAATTCAGCAGCAGCTTTTAATTGCTCCACATTCGTATCTGGAATTGGCTTATAACTTCTTACAGAAGTACACTTCTCATAAGAATAATCCAATTCTCCTAATTGTGCATCTTTTGTAATATCAATTAAAACAGGTCCTGGTCTACCAGACTTAGCTATAAAAAATGCTTTTGCAATGGCAGCAGGAATATCTTGTGACTTTGTTACTTGCACATTCCATTTTGTTACAGGAGCAGAAATGCTAATTACATCTGTTTCTTGAAAGGCATCTGTACCTAATAAATGAGAAGCAACTTGACCAGTAATACACACTAATGGTGTAGAATCAATTTGTGCATCTGCAATACCTGTAATTAAATTTGTAGCTCCAGGTCCAGAAGTTGCTAAACAAACCCCTACTTTACCTGTAACTCTTGCAAAACCTTGTGCAGCATGTATCGCGCCTTGTTCATGGCGAGTTAATACATGGTGTAATTTGTCTTGGTATTTATATAATTCATCATAGATTGGCATAATAGCACCACCTGGGTAACCATAAGCCAAATCTGCACCTTCTGCCAATAGTGATCTTACTACTGCTTCCGATCCTGAGATTCTTTCTGTTTTTAAGCTCATTTTATTCGCTTGCTTTTGGCTTTTAGCTTTTTGCCTTTAGCTAATGGCTAATGACTAATGGCTAAAAGTTAATTAATATTTATCTGTTACACATCCTTCTGAAGCAGAAGCTACAGATCTTGCGTATTTAAATAAGATTCCTTTATTATGTTTCAATGCTGGTTGTACCCAATTTGATTTACGATTTGCGATTTCTTCTTCAGAAACTTTTAAGGTAATTGAGTTGTCTTCTGCACTAATAGCGATGGTATCTCCAGTTTCTACCAAACCAATTAAACCACCTTCTTGTGCTTCTGGCGTTATGTGACCAACAACAAAACCATGCGTTCCTCCAGAAAAACGTCCGTCAGTAATTAAAGCTACTGATTTCCCTAAACCAGCTCCCATAATTAACGAGGTTGGCTTTAACATTTCTGGCATTCCTGGTCCACCTTTTGGCCCAACATAACGAATGACGACGACATCTCCTCTTTCGACCTCTCCATTAGAAATTCCAGTATTTGCTGCTTGCTCTCCATCATAAACAACTGCTTTTCCTTCAAAAACCAATCCTTCATTACCAGAAATTTTAGCTACCGCTCCTTGTTCTGCAAGGTTACCATATAAAATCTGAAGGTTACCTGATGATTTTAATGCTTTATCCGTTGGGAAAATCACATCTTGATCTTCAAATTCCATTGCTTCTACATCTGCCAAATTCTCTGCCAATGTTTTCCCTGTAATTGTCATACAATCTCCATGTAAATAACCATTCTCTAGCAAATATTTCATAATTGCAGGAGTTCCTCCTACACCATGAACATCTTCCATTAAATATTTACCAGAAGGTTTTAAATCTGCAATCAAAGGTGTTTTATCAGAAACTCTTTGAAAATCTTCTAAAGTAAATTCAATATCAGCAGCATAAGCAATAGCTAAATAATGCAATACTGCATTTGTAGAACCACCCAATGCATTGACCAAAGCAATTGCATTTTCAATCGATTTTTTAGTTACAATATCTTTTGGCTTTAAATCCAATTCTAATAAATTTTTCATGGCTGCAGCAGTACGCTCAGACTCAGATAATTTATTTGGATTTTCAGCAGGAATAGAAGAGTTATATGGCAAAGCCATTCCCATACACTCTATAGAAGAAGCCATTGTGTTTGCAGTATACATACCACCACATGCACCAGCTCCAGGAATAGAAGCTTTGATAATTTCTCTGTATTCTTTTTCATCAATTTCACCTGCTACTTTTTGCCCTAAAGCCTCAAATGCAGATACAATATTTAATTTTCTTCCTTTGTATTTTCCTGAGGCAATACTTCCACCATACACCATAATAGATGGACGATTTAAACGCAACATAGCGATAATTGCTCCCGGCATATTTTTATCACATCCAACTACACCAATCAAACCGTCATAACTTTGAGCATTAACTACAGTCTCCATAGAATCTGCAATAATATCTCTAGAAGCTAATGAATAGTTCATTCCTGATGTTCCCATAGAAATTCCATCACTGACACCAATAGTATTAAAGACTAACCCAACTTGACCTGCTTTGTTTGCTTCTTTCTTAATTTCAGCTGCTAAAGTATTCAAATGCATGTTACATGGATTTCCATCATAACCTGTACTTGCAATACCGATTTGAGGCTTATTCATGTCATCATCAGAAAAACCAACGGCATATAACATTGCCTGTGATGCTGGTTGAGACTCATCTTGTGTTAATCTACTACTGTGTTTATTTAATGCCATTTCTCTTATTTTTTTTATTTTCTAAAACTGCTTACAACTTTACGTCTTGCTATTTCACTAGCAAATGTATTATACTAAGTGGTTTTTTAATTATTAAACTCTATTTGTTCTACGCTATCCAATCACAAAAAAAGAACCTTTAACCACTGAAAAACAAGTTTTTAACTTTTATTTTCTACAATGATAAAGCTCAAAAAAAAACCTTCCAAAACTAGGAAGGAACTTATTTTATTTTCTCAATAATACCTAGCTGACATTTAATTACCACTTGACGAAAATGACAAGGTATTTGCAGAGGATACTATTTTGATTGTTGATTTTCATTTTTTACGCATGCAAAGATGAAATTTATTTTATCAAATTCAAACATAAAAGTCTGTTTTTTAGTCAAAAACTTAATTTTACAACAGAATATTTCCTAATTTTAAAAGCTTAAATTAATTTCAACTACAATTCTATAAAATGAAAAGATTGCGATATTTCACCGTTTACCTCCTTCCTATAGTTGTACACTTGTCTTTTAACCAAAGTTCTTATCAAACTTTTTTAGCACTTTTTATATTCTTTGGAGCTCTACCTTTTATTGAATTATTCCTAAAACCCAATTCTAAAAACTTCAATAGAACTAAAAGCCTACAAGAGAAGAAGAAAGTTATTTACAGCTGGCCTTTATATTTGGCAGTGCCTATTCAATACCTATTATTGTTTTATTTTTTAACAATTATGAAAACTACCGAATTTTTAAGCCTGGCCTATTTTGGAAAAATAACAGCTATGGGACTTTCATGCGGAATAATAGGTTTGAATATAGGTCATGAATTAGGCCACAAAAACAACCGCTTTTACCAACTACTTGGAGAGTTATTATTATTAAGTTCTTTAAACTCACATTTTCTTCCTTACCATAATGCAGGGCATCATTATTTAGTTGCCACACCCGAAGATCCTGCTACCGCAAGAAAAAACGAATCTGTATATCAATTTTGGGTTCGTTCACATTTTTCTAGCTACCTGTTAGCTTGGCAACTTGAAATAAAACGTGTAAGACGTCTTGGCAAAAAAAGCTTATGCCCAGGAAATAGAATGATTTTTTACAGCATAAGCAATATCATTCTTTTGAATGCCATTTACCTCTATTTTGGATTTGAATCTTTTATCGCTTTTTTAGGAGCTGCGCTGTTTGGTATATTGCTTTTGGAAACGGTAAACTACATAGAGCATTACGGCTTACTTCGAAAAAAAATAGGTGAAAATTACGAAAGACCCAACGTGATGCATTCCTGGAATTCAGATCATCCAAGTGGTCAATTATTATTATTTAATTTATCTCGCCATTCCGACCATCATAAAAATGGGAGTAAAAAATACCAAATTTTAAATTCTCATCCTGAAAGTCCACAATTACCTACAGGATACCCTGGCATGATGCTACTGGCCTTAATTCCTCCTTTATGGTTTCGTTACATGAACAAAAAACTTTCTTAAAATTGCAATTTATACAACTGCAAGCCTGAAGATGGTGCTAGTTCTTTTAAAGTCGCTGAAGATGGATTGTTTAAGGTATGTTTTACAAAATCTAAATCTACCTCGCCTTTTCCTAATTGCAATAAAACCCCCATCATTAATCGGACTTGGTAGCGCATAAAACCGTTGCCGTTCACTTTAAATAAATATGTTTTTTTTGGAAAAAAATTCGCCGATAAAATATCATTTTCAACAATTTGACTTGAAAATATTTCTCGTTCGAAAATAGTTTTTTCTGAAGGTCGGTAAGCATATCTCTGAAAATTATGGACTCCTTCAAATAATCTCGCCCCTTCCTTCATCAATGAAATATCTAATTCTTCATGAACACCTAACATAAAAGGAGCGCAAAAAGGATGTGGTTTTTCACCTGAAGAAAACAAATAATGATACTCTTTCTCTTTAGAATCATGGATGATATTAAAATTTGCATCCACTATTTCACAACTTAAAACCCGGATATCATTTGGTAGACTTTTATTCAATTTAAAAAACAACTCCTGAGGATCCACTTCTTCTTTTAAAAACAACTCAAATGCCGATTCGTTTGCAGACACCATCATATCTGTACGACTTGCCCCCAAGACTTTGAAATAGGTCTCTTGCCCCAAAACAAAGGCCACTGTTTTCTCTACCATTTTTTGGACTGTCTTTACCTGTGGTTGTACTTGCCAACCATGGTATCGAAATCCTAAATATTGGATTTTAATAAGGTAATAGTATTTTTTAGGCTTCATTTGAACGGCTAATTTGCATGCTTCTTAATAGAATTCCATTTGGCAATCGGAGCCAAGTAGAAATTTATAAAATTTACATTTTCAATCTCATTTTTCTCTTGACCACCTCTTCCACAGGAACCCCGTCAATATTAGATTCTAGCCAAGAAATAATATCTAAATACAAGAAAGCTCTTTTTTCGTAAGGATGGTGTTCAAATTCTTTTAAATCTGCATACAATTTTTTAAAGGCATCTTTCAATTCATGAGGATATAAGGAGGTCAGGTTTCTTAAAAATTTGATCATTTTTCGCTGTACATCGTACAGGTTATCCATTTTCAATAAAAACTTATAGGTCGATTTGATCAACTCGTCAATATCTTCATCTAAACCAGATTCATAATGCGCCACCAAGTTTAAAACTCGGGTATAACATAGTAAATCTTCTCTTGTTTTTAAATCTTTGTTTTCAATAATTTTATTCAAATAAAGAATGCAATTTTTATAATCTCCAGCCCCAAAATACATACAGCCAATTTTATAATAAAATAGCATGACATGGTGTTGGTCAATTTTTTTCCCAAAGGCTTTGATTTGACCCAATACTTCAGAAACAAACTCCGTTCCCTTGGTAAATTCTCCTTCTAAATAATACAGGTTTATTTTATGTTGGTACAAATAAAGATTTGAAAGCAACTGCGTATTCTCATTTACAAAAAAACGTTGGTACTCAATAGAGTCTTCCAAAGAGATTAAAGTCTCATTGAATTTATAGGTCTGTTGTAAATAAAATAAAGATTCCAATGAATAATTTACAGCCTTTAAATAAAATACCGGATGCAATTGCTTCATGTCTGAATACTCGTCAAACAAGGCTACCAATTTTTGAGAATAACGATAGCAAGACAAAAAATCTTGGGTAATAAAACCATACCAAAGTTTTGCTTGGTACAAAAACATTTTCCCTGTAAACCCTAAAGTAGCATATTCATATTTTGGCAACCGTGCCTCATAATAATCGTTTACGGTATTAAAATCACTATCATTACGAACATAACCATATTTTAAAAACCAACTATACAACTGCAAAGAAAGGTTTGACAATTTACTAACGGTTACGTTTTTCAAACTGATATTTTTAGCTTCCACCGCCAAAACATCAGCCCGATCACTCATACTCCTTGTTATATACTGAGACTCAATCACCTTTTCTAACTCCACCAATTCGTGCGCCAAGGTAAATTCTTCTTTACTAACAGCCAGATTTTTAGCTTTTTCTAAAATTTTTAAACTTTGTTTATAGAGCCCTTTATTATAGAGAATAGTAGCAAAATCAAATTGCTCTCTAATTTGAGTTCGTGTATTTTGATGAATAGGACTTAAGCGCAAACTCACCAAAATTTGTTTATACAAATGTGCTTTTGTATTTGATATTTGCTGCTTCTTTATATGCGTTTTTTTCAAAACAAGCTCATCATTATAAGACGTCGCTTTATCTAATAAATTGAAAAGTGACATAAAATTAGCGTCTGCATTCCCCCCTAATCTTCCCACATATAATTTAAATTGTCTCTTTTCAGATTTTGAAAGAGATTTGATCAAAGTAAATAGAGAATCTTTTTGTTCTATTGCCATTTTATAGTTTCTTAAAAAAAGTACAATTAGCAATTGTACACGTTTTGCCAATCTCAATACAATATTAAACTAATTGATTTAAATAGGCTATTTCCCAATAGAAGAATCTGCAATAAAAAATTAAAAAAACCAAATAGCCATCGTAACCAAGAACTCTATAAAAACCTAAACCACAACAAATTACAACACGCATCCAATAGTTTGGTATAGTAAACGAATCATTTTATTCATGCATTTATTCTAGTCAATAGTATATTTTTGATTTCCTAATACAATAAATACCACCGAAAATGAGTGATAATAAAGTTCAAATTTTTGATACAACCTTAAGAGACGGAGAACAAGTCCCTGGTTGTAAACTAAATACAGGTCAAAAATTAATCATTGCTGAAAGGCTTGATCTTTTAGGTGTTGATATTATTGAAGCTGGTTTTCCGGTTTCAAGCCCAGGAGATTTCAAATCTGTTGAAGAAATTTCTAAATTGGTAAAAAACGCAACCGTTTGTGGATTGACAAGAGCTCATGAAAATGATATTAAGGTTGCTGCCGAGGCATTAAAATTCGCTAAAAGACCAAGAATCCATACAGGTATTGGAACTTCTGATTCTCATATTAAATTTAAATTCAATTCTACACCAGAAAAAATTATTGAACGTGCGCAAGCAGCTGTTAAATATGCCAAAGGTTTTGTAGAAGATATTGAATTTTACGCAGAAGATGCTGGAAGAACTGACAATGAGTACTTAGCACGTGTGTGTGAAGCCGTTATCAAATCTGGAGCTACTGTTTTAAACATTCCTGATACAACGGGCTATTGTTTACCTGAAGAATACGGAGCAAAAATTAAATACCTTAAAGAAAATGTAAAAGGTATTGAAAATGTAATTTTATCTTGTCACTGTCACAATGATTTAGGTTTAGCAACTGCCAATGCCGTTTCTGGAGCTATTAATGGGGCTAGACAAATTGAATGTACAATTAACGGAATTGGAGAACGTGCTGGAAATACTGCTTTGGAAGAAGTGGTGATGATTTTCAAACAACATCCTGATTTAAACTTGTACACGAACGTAAATAGCAAATTGTTATTTAGTACAAGTCAGTTGGTACAAGAACATATGGGTATGGTAGTTCAACCAAACAAAGCTGTCGTTGGAGACAATGCATTTGCACATAGTTCTGGAATACACCAAGATGGAGTTATTAAAAACAGAGAAACTTATGAGATTATGGATCCAGCAGACGTTGGAGTTACAGAATCTTCAATTGTTTTAACAGCAAGAAGTGGACGTGCGGCATTAGCTTATAGATTAAAAAATAACGGATACGAATTGACCAAAATAGAATTGGACGCAACATACCCTGAGTTTTTAAAATTTGCAGACACGAAAAAAGAAATTAACGACGAAGACTTACACATCTTAATGGAGAGATGTAATATCAAAGCTTAATTTTTCGCAATAAAATCACACAAAGCCTCATTATTTTAATGAGGCTTTTTTTGTAAGAAAAACCAAAGCCTTGCGACTTGAATAGTAGTTTTACTTTAGTACCTTTGCTTCAATATTTTAGACGAATTTTATGTTTTCTAACAAACAACAAAATACTTTTCACGCCTTATTGCAATATTCTTTATTGCGTTGTTGTTGCTGTTTCTAAAAATAACTTACATTTAAACTTTTCATTTTAACAATACAATCTCAGCGTAATCATGACAAAAGATCTGATTATTAAAAATATTGGTTTATTAAAAAACCACACTTCCATTAATTACGGAATTAAGACAAAAACAGAAAAATTTACAGAAAAATTATTCTACACACTTTTTGATACCAATGCACCTTTGAGTGAAAGTATTGATGAGTTAGAAATATTATTCAAGGAAATTTCTGTAATTGCTTGTAAAAAACCAGAGGAGTTATGCACTTCAATCTGGGATAAATTTTTAGCAAAATTACCAGAAGTCTTGTTAAAGCTTAATCAAGATGCCTCGTTTATATTAGATAACGACCCTGCTTCTAATGATATTGAAGAAGTTTATTTGGCTTACCCAGGCTTTTACGCTATTGCCATTTATCGCTTAAGTCATGAATTATACGAATTAGACATGCTCTTATTTTCTCGTTTAATGAGTGAATACGCGCATAGAATTACGGGTACGGATATTCATGCCGGTGCAAAAATAGATTCTCCTTTTTTTATCGATCACGCTACTGGAATTGTGATTGGAGAAACGGCAGAAATTGCCAAGTATGTAAAAATATACCAAGGAGTTACTTTAGGTGCCCTTAGTGTAAGTAAAGACATGAAAGATGCCAAACGTCATCCTACTGTAGAAGAACATGTTTGCATTTATGCCAACGCTACTATTTTAGGAGGAGAAACCGTGATTGGAAAAAATAGTATTGTAGGAGGAAACGCGTGGGTAACTCGTACTATTCCCGAAGAGTCGGTCGTATTAAACACAACCACAACCGATGTAAAAATTAAAGAAAAGAAGTAAAATTAGTTGTGAGTCTTAAATCTTTAGTTGTGAGTTATATTAACTAAAAATTTAAAACCAAAAACTAAAAACTAAAAAAACATGAAACCTAAAAAATTAGTTGACTTAATAGGAAATACGCCTCTAGTTATCAGTCAAAATTTAGTAGAAAATAAAAACGTGCAACTTCTATTAAAATTAGAAGGAAACAACCCTGGAGGAAGTGTAAAAGACAGAGCAGCCTATAATATGATTGCTACAGCACTTGAAAAAGGCGTTATCAAAAAAGGAGATGTTTTAATTGAAGCTACGAGTGGAAACACAGGAATTGCTCTGGCTATGATTGCACAAATACTAGGAATAGAAATTGAACTTGTATTACCTGAAAATTCTACCAAAGAAAGAACGCAAACCATGCGTGCTTATGGTGCTAAAGTTACTTTGACACCTGCTGCTGAAGGAATTATTGGCTCAAGAGATTATGCAGACAAAAAAGTAGCTGAAGGTGGTTATATTATGCTAAATCAATTTGCTAATAAAGACAATTGGAAAGCACATTACAAAACTACAGGACCTGAAATTTGGAGAGACACCAAAGGAAGTGTGACGCATTTTGTATCGGCTATGGGAACTACAGGCACCATTATGGGAACCTCTACCTATTTAAAAGAACAAAACCCAGACATTCAAATTATTGGGGCAGAACCGAGTGAAGGTTCTAAAATTCCTGGAATTAGAAAATGGCCAAAAGAATACTTGCCTAAAATATTTAACGCCAAAAAAGTAGACCGAATTATTGAGGTTAGCGAAGCAGAAGCAAGAGCTATGACAAAACGTTTGGCGCAAGAAGAAGGAATTTTTGCTGGAATGAGCAGTGGAGGATCTGTGGCCACCGCTATTAAAGTGGCCAACGAATTAGAATCTGGCGTAGTCGTTGCCATTATTTGCGACCGAGGAGATCGTTATTTATCTTCTGATTTATTTGATTAAAGAAAATCACTTTTAAATTTCAAACCGAACAGATTTTAAAAATCTGTTCGGTTTTTTTATACTTATACAAGAAGCTTTTCATTGCTTCCAGAAGTCTTTTTAGTTTGATTTTAAAATTAATAAATCTACAGATTTTTGCTAAATCCTCAGCTTTCAGATACTCTTTTATAAGTTCTACGGTTTCAAAAGACCTATTTATATCAAGATTATTAACTACCGAAAACGCAATGTATTTTGTTTACAAGAACGCAAAACAAATAACACAACGAAAAATGAAACATACTTATTTTTAAATTGTAGCAGTTAAATGCAAAAAATAATTTTGCATAAAATCAGCAATACTGCTTTATAGTTTTTACTTATTCGGTTTTACTTTTTTTAATCATGAAAACGTGATTAACAGGTTTAGCTAAATCAAAACTTTTCGCTCTTAACTTATTAAGGCTTGCTTTAATTTCTAATTCGTTTGGCTTATACTCTAAATAATCCTGAAGCTTTCTATGATGATAAGAACTTGTATACTTTTTTGAAAACACCGATTCCAAATAAGGCTTTAATTTAGTAAGGTTTTCTTTATTTGGACAATCTTTATAATACTTATTATATTCGATAAACTTTATGTCTCGCAATTTAGCCTCCTGCTTCCATAACTCTTCGAGTACTTCACGTACTTTCAATGCTTGTTTGTATTGTGGTGTTAATGGGTAATTAGCAAGGTTAATTCCTTTATTCAACTGAACTTCCGAAAATATATCAATCAAAACACCATCAATTGTTAATTCATATGATCCGGATGATAAATTAACAACTTGTAACAATTCAATATTCAATTCCTCATTAAAAGGAACTAAGTCTAGTCCTTCTTTCTGAGATGGTACTGATGGAAAAGGCAGAGCATTTTCCTTAACCGAAAACACAATATCATTTTTGCTTTTCTTTACATAGTTAATCTCACAATTGGTACTTTTAGTTTTACTAATTTGCTTATTATCTTCAATAACAACTTTTGATACATATTTTGGAGCATTTTCAGCCTTTAAAAACTGGTATGCCATAACAAGGTGCCCTGTAGAACGAGGATGAACACGATCTTTACTTGTAATAGTAGCAGATGGATTTTTTGCTTGCATCTCATTATTTAATTTATTCATAATAGTCCAATAATCTACCACCGAAAGCTCGTATTCCTTTGCAACCTCATCAATAAAGTTAGCACAAGTTTTAAGTGCATCATTTACTCCAAAATGATTAAGTGTTTCCAAATTTGCTGTTTGATCATAAATTGTAGGTCTTTCCAATATCACTTTAATGTTTTTCGATAAAAATAAATTTACAATTTCAATAAAATTATTTTTATACAAGGTAATAGCCGCTTCCATACGCTTTTTTCTGTTTTCACTTGCTTCCTCTAAGCCATACAAAGAGCGATTAACATCGTTCATACCCAACATGATTACTACTACTGTTGGATTATTTATTAAAATATCATCCTCCATTCGTGCTAGAACTCCACCAGTTTTGTCTCCAGATATCCCACAATTAAAAAAGGCTAACTCTTGCTCAGGGTATCGCGTAAGGTGGTATAAGAATATATTATGATGGAACTCACCATTATTAGTTATACTATTTCCTACAAAGCATACTCGATCCCCTGTTTTAAAGTAAGATATATCGTTTTGGTGTATTTTTTGTGAACTACTAAGTTCTGACTGGGCAATTACATCAATAGATGTAAAAAAGCAAATTACAATCCCTAGTAAAAAGTAATAGAATCTATTTATTATTTTATCTGTCATAGTTATTTTATTAATTAGTCATTACAAAAAGAAGTTCTCCACCTTCCAAAACTTCAGAAAAAGTAATTTGGTTTCTATTCAGTTTTATATTATTTAAATATACCTCTTTAACATATTTATTATCCTCTGATAGATTCATAGCTTTAATTACAAACTTTTTCCCAGAAGGTAATTTTATAGTTGTTTCATCAAATAAAGGAGCTCCTAGCTCATACTTTCCAGATACAGGGTCCATTGGATAAAAACCCATGGAACTAAAAATGTACCAAGCACTCATTTGTCCTGTGTCTTCATTGCCACAAATCCCGTCCGGTGTATTGTCATAAAGGGTGGTAAGAATCTCATTAACATACTGCTGTGTCTTCCTTGGTTTTCCTAAATGATTGTATATATAAGCAATATGATGACTAGGCTCATTACCATGTGCGTATTGCCCAATTAATCCTGTAATATCACCTGATATATCTTTACCATGTATATTGGAATCTATAGTAAAAAGTGAATCTAAACGTGATAATAGCACATCTTTTCCTCCAAATACTCCCCCAAGACCTTTAAAATCATGAGGAACAAAAAACGTCCATTGCCATGCATTACCCTCACAATAATCATCTCTTCTATGCTCAGATTGTAAGGGATTAAATGGTGTTTTCCAATCTCCACTTGCGGTCTTACCTCTAGCAAACTTAGATTCAGGATCTATAATATTTTTATAACTTAAAGATCTATTTTTAAAGTAAACATAATCCTGTTTATTCCCTGTTTGTTTAGCAAACTCAGCAATTGCCTTATCAGCAAATGAATATTCTAATGTTCTTGCAACAGATTCCATTTCTAAATCACAGGGAACATATCCTAATTTCTTGTAATTTTCCAAACCAACAAAATATCCCATAGAATAACCAATTGTGTCTTTCATTGCCGATGCTCTCATAGCTTCCATAGCGTAATTTATATCGAAACCTCTTACTTCATTTAAATACGCATTTGTAATTACTGGCATTGCAGGTAATCCTATCATTTGATATGTTTCCGTTCCTGCCAAAGTCCAAATAGGCAATTGTCCCGAAACTTTGTAGTGATCAAGACTCGTTTTTATATAATCTTCCATTATTTCTGGATGCAAAACACTTTGAAGAGGGCAAGCAGCTCGAAAAGTATCCCATAACCCCATAACTCCACTATAATTTGAATATCCATTAGTATTCCTAATGACTCTATCTGGTCCTCTGTATCGATTATCGGTATCAGAATATAGCATAGGATAGAGCATTGTATTAAATAGGGCGGTATAAAATAATTCTTTCTTTTTAGTGTCTTTGGTTTTGATATTTATCATATTCAAAATCTTACTCCATGCATCAGATGAATTAGATTTAACTTTATCAAAGCTTAAATTAGATATTTCTTTGTTTAAGTTTCTTTTTGCTCCCGTTATATCTACAGGTGAAATGCCTGTTTTTATTTCTAAGTCGCCGATATTATCATCAAAAGTTATAATTGCTTTTATGTTGTTTCCAGATACTTTCGATGTGTCTTTAATTTTTGTGTCATTGTTATAAATTTTAACACTTTTAATTGGATGAGAAAAAGTAGTATAAAAATAAACGTGTTGTTCCGGAGACCATCCACTCGAAATTCGACTTCCCGCAACAGTAAACTTATCTATAATTTTAATTGAAGAAATTTGAACGGTATCTACATCCTGTTCTTTCACAATTGAACATCCATTATCTGAACCATGCTCCAAATCAATTAGAACTGACTTATTTCCTTTGCTTTTATATTTATATTTTTGATAGCCACATCTCAATGAAGCTGTTAACTTAACTTTTACCTGATTCTCATAAAGATTTATTTCATAATACCCAGGCTTAGCAAATTCATCTTCGTGTCTCATTGGAGCTATTAATTGCCCCCTCTTTAAAGTAAGCAAGTCATCAGTTTTAACCGATAAATCAATTGGTAGAAAGAGAATATCTTGAAAATCATTACATCCACCACCACTTTTATGTACGTGACTAAATCCTAATATAGTTTTATCATTATAGTGATAACCAGAACCATTTGTTCTTGTATCTGGGCCAAGTTGTACCATACCAAAAGGCATCGAGGCAACTGGTGTAACTCCACCATTACCACCAGACCCTATAAATCTATTTACATAAGATGAAGAATTCTCTTTATTTACAATATTACTATTGACTTCTGAATTACATGATGTTACAATAAATACGATTGTACCTAAAATTATTATATTTCTAAAAAATGTTTTTATCATATTAATAATATGTTTTTTTATTGTTTTACACTTAGCACCTTTAATTTGGCTTCAGTGATGTTTCAGGGTTTTATTTACATATAAAATAGATGTATTTTTATATAAACTATCTCTATAAGATTTGGATAGCCATTCATAAGAGTTCCAAATTCATATAATAACATAAGACATTACCATTTTTATTTATTAAAAATCTATAACAAACGTATCAATCCAACTTTTGTATTGTATCCGGTTAACGGTGATTTAAAAGTAATTCCCAATGCCCACCAAAATATGCTTTATCTATTTTTTCAATCGCTAAACTGCTGTTTTCCCCCATAGCTTTATGGATTAAATCCTTATAGATATAAAACTGCAACCAGTATCCATATTGATATTTCTGATTTTCTGATTTTGGTTTTTTCATAAAAGCGTACCATGAGGTATTCAATCCATAATTTTCTGCTACATCAATGGCTTTTTGTGCTTGTTTCCATATGTTGCTAGACATTTTAGTGTGTAATTTTCTATAATCATCATAAGTCATTTTTGAGGAGTTTATAATGTCACATTTATCATCAATTCCTAAATCTTTAAGCAAAACAGTTTTTTCGAATACTGTGTCTCCATCAATATCCATTTCAATTTTATCTAAAAAACCATTATTGTCTGTATCTTCATATCTGATAGTACTAAAAGGAGAAAATTCCTTTTGTAAGCGATCCATGTGGGGTGTATACCCATCATAAAGCCCACCCCAACTTTGGTACGAATAAGCCAATTGATCAATACGCCAGCAACCCCATTCTGCACCATACAAATGAAGTCTACCGTCAAATTTTGAGAGATACAAATTAGCTTTTCCGCTGTTATCTATATCCCATTCGCCTCGATCACCAATGGCATCTGCTTGTGGATTATTATCTAATCCTCCATTTCTACTACCTATTTTAAAAGGGTCTAAAGGATCATAAAGTTCTACCCGTTCCCAGCGTTCACAATCATCATCTTCATCAAACACAAAGTGTATCTGATCCCATTTACCTCTATTATAGATTAAATCCATTACCGAATCATGGTCTGGGTAAATCAATTCAGTAACCTTTCTCCAACGAGAATCTATAAAAAAGGAATCAGCTTCACTAACTCTCTTATTTGTAAATTTATGAACCTGATCCATATAGTTAAATCCTTTACCTAAAAAACGAAAAGACATATCGAAATCAAATTCATTTCCTGGTGAATTATCATTGTCCATATCATAAGTTAAAGTAATTAGGCTAGCACTCCCGGATAAATTTAAACCCTCAGCTCTTGGTTTTCCTTCGTCAATAAATTCATCAACAACTCGCACAGCCATATCAGATAAGCCATCGGCATCTTTATCAAAAAATAAAAATGGGGTTTCCCAATTTAAACGTACATCGTTAACGTAATAAGCTGGCGCGTGTATTTTTAAAAAAGCACTTTGACCATTGTAATCTTCTAAAAAATTTGAATTTCCTTCATGAAGCCAACCACGAATTTTAAAGGTATTCCAATCTATATAATTAAAAACATTATCCTTATCTGTATCTAAAGACCACATATAATGTCCTGGTCCAAACATCTTTTCTTGGTCAAGATTCGAATTCTCTACTAATACCTGCATATCTGCTTTTCCATCATCATTGGTATCTATCCAATCCACTGCCATGTCTTCGCGATCGCCGTATTTACCATCTTTATTTACATCAATCATCACGCAATCACTATCTGTATCACCTTCTAAATCTCCTACTTTCATATCATCATCATCATCAATCCATTGAACAGGTGTATTACGAAGAGTAATGGTTCGTAAAATATCTGGATCTCCATCCTTATCTAAATCGATATAAGTTGGTTTATAACCTATTGGAGCAGGCGGTAAACGATAAGATACCAAAGGCGTATTATTGTTCCAGTAATCTTTTTTTTGTTTTAAAGTATTTTTATGTTGTGCCCAAGAGATATTGAACACTAATACCGAAATGACTGTTGCTATGAATAGCTTTTTCATGTGTCTTTATTTAAATTAAGTGTGTCGTTAAATGACAAGGCTCTGTGCTATTTATCATTTTAAAGCACTGATATATTGAAATTCATTTTTTTTTTAAAAACCAGATCTTTCTTCTCCTTTTATTTTAAGAGTATATGCATAGGTTTCTCCAACGGCTTTAAAAACTTCTTTATCGATCTTTATATTAAGTCCGTTTTTTTCAGTAAAACTGTATGTTAGTGGCTCATCAAAACCTAACAAATAAATCTTACTACCTTGTATTGGTTTTACGTATTTTAAGTTGATTAAATTATGCTTAGGCTTCTCTAATGAAACAGCATAAATTGTAGCGCTATTCTTTTTCTTGATATAACGAATTGATTCGCCTTGTTTAAAATGATGCTTTAGTTTTTCTGTATGATAAATAGCTTCTCCATTAACATGTATCCATTTTCCTATTTCAGAAAGTCTTTCAATACTTGCTTTTGGAATTTCGCCATTTGCATTAGGCCCTACATTTAAAAGATAATTACCACCTTTAGCAACAACATCTATTAGGTTATGCACTAATGTTTTAGTTGATTTCCAATTATGATCGTTAATTTTAAATCCCCAAGTATCATTCATAGTCATACAAGACTCCCAGTCTACATCTGGTGAACTTTCTAATATTTCTTGTTCTGGCGTACCAAAATCCCCTATATACTTGCCTTCTGAACTGTTCATTCCTTGCATACCTTGTCTTCCTTTATCTACTCTATTATTTATAATAATACTAGGTTTTAGTTCTCTTAAATATTGATAGAGTTCTAAGCCCATTTCATGTGTGTAACTAGGAATCCACTCACCATCAAACCAAATAATTTCTGGATCATAGTTTTCTATAAGTTCTTTAAGTTGAGCTTTAAGATAATTTTCATAGTATTTTGGAAACTCTGGATTTATTCTTAGGCTATCTCTTTCATCATAATTAGGATAATTTTTACCCTGTGCCATAGGATGATGCCAATCCATTATAGAATGATACAAACCAAATTTAATACCTTCTTCTTTACAAGCTTTGGAAAGCGCTTTTAATAAATCCTTTCCGTAAACTGAATGATCTACGATATCATAATTAGAAATTTTCGAATCCCAAAGCGCAAAACCATCATGATGTTTTGATGTAATGACAACGTACTTCATACCTGCATCCTTCATTATTTTAGCCCATTTTTTTGCATCAAATTCTTTAGGATTGAATTGCTTAGCATACGCTTCATATTCTGAAATCGGAATTTGTAAATCGTTCATTATCCATTCTCCAATATGATCGGTTTCTTTTCCATTATGTATCCCAGCAGGAACTGCATAAGGCCCCCAATGAATAAACATGCCAAAACTCGCGTCTCTCCACCACGCCATCCTATCGTCAAATATTTTCTCAGATTCAGCTAAATAATCAACCTTTATTTCATCAGCTATTTGCTGTACATTTTTTGGTTGTTCTTTACAAGATATAGTGGCTACTAAAAAAAGTAGTCCTAATAATTTTTTAATTTTACAAAATTTAAAAATTTCCATTTTTTTATTTAAATATTTATATTAATACGATTCCTTCTAGAACGAAGTAACTTTTTGTAGTAAAAAAAGCAGCAAACAACTATAGAGACTGTGACTCCTATTTCGATAGACAATGTTAATGGTAAACTAAATCCTTCTGGAGCAAAAAGTAAATAAGAAGTCGTAACAGCAGTCATAAATAATGCTGGAATGAGTGTTATCCAATAAAACTTTCTTTCATTTGACAAATAAACCGTAATAGCCCAAAGTACAATCATTGCAAGTGTTTGGTTTGACCAAGCGAAATACCTCCAAACAATAGCAAAATCAATAGTTGTCAAGAAGTAACCTATTACAAATAATGGCACACTAATTAATAATCTATTTTGGATTGGTTCTTGCTTAAAATTAAGAAAGTCAGCTACAATTAACCTAGCACTACGAAAGGCTGTATCACCAGAGGTAATTGGAGCAGCAACTACACCTAGCAACGCTAAAAAACCTCCAAAAGTTCCGAGCAAAGAGTTTGATACTTCATTCACAACCCATGCTGCATTGCCTCCATGTACATTCATTATATCATTTAATTCTCTTGCACCTCCAAAAATACTCATACTAATTGCTGCCCAAATTAAGGCTACAACCCCTTCGGTTATCATAGCTCCATAAAATACGCCTCTACCTTGCTTTTCATTAGTTAAACAACGAGCCATAATTGGTGATTGCGTAGCATGAAAACCAGAAATTGCTCCACAGGCAATGGTAATAAACATCATTGGAAAGATGGGAAATTTTTTGGGCTGTGCGTGGTAGTTGGTTAAGTTATTAAAAGTGAGTTCTGGAACATGATAACCTTTAACAAAAAGAGCTATGATTAAGCCTGCTGCCATAAATAAAAGAGCGAAACCAAATAGTGGGTAAATTTTTCCAATAATTTGATCTACAGGTAACATCGTCGCAAAAACGTAATAAACAAACACCACAAATATCCAAAAAGACATTGATAAGCTTTCTGGAGTTAGACTTTCCAGTATTTTAGCAGGTCCCATAATAAATACGGCTCCTACAATAATCATAAGCAAGACTGTAAACAAGCTCATAAATTGTTTAATATTAAAACCTAAATAAATACCCACAATTTCAGCAATACTTAAGCCTTTATGTTTAACAGATAGCATTCCGGAAAAATAATCGTGTACAGCTCCCGCAAATATAGACCCAAAAACAATCCATAAAAAAGCTACAGGTCCCCACATAGCTCCTGCAACTGCTCCAAAAATAGGACCCAATCCTGCAATGTTTAAGAATTGAATCAAGAATGTTTTCCATTTAGGTAACGGCATATAATCTACACCGTCATTCATATATAGAGCTGGAGTTTCCTTTTCTTTGTCAATTACAAAAATTCGTTCCACTAGCTTGCCGTAGAATATATACCCCAATATGAGTGCTACTACTGAAATAAAAAAAGTAATCATAATTTATCTATTTTAATTTATTATTCTCTTTAATACCAGTGATTTCAAATAGTATGTGGTATAAATAATTTTCTGATAATACTTTTGTGTTCAATTAATGTTTTTCTGCAATAATTATAATTTCTTCTAGCTAAAAACTTCCTTAAATTATTTCCTATTAAAAAGTCTAGTTATTTCGATAACCAAATCAAAGCAACTAGACTTTTTTTAAAACTTATTTCTTTATAAACTTAGCTACATTCTTTCCGTCTCCAATTATAGTTCCACTAATAAAGTATACTCCAGAGTTAAGTTTACTAATATCAATACCTCTTAAAAGCTCACTAGAAGAAATGGTTTTAAGCACACGGCCATTCATATTTGATATTGTTAAATTACCAATATAAAAGGTTGGTTTTTTTAAGTAAAGAATACTATCACAAGGGTTAGGATAAATGTTCATTTGCATTTTATTCGCTATATCTTTAATTGATGCAGTTGGCACTGACTCTCCATATACCTCAAGTTCATATAATCTAGTCGGTTGATTGGTTCCTTGTGTTGCAAGAATAGATAAACGAACCTTTGACACTCTAACATCGTCAAATGCACTTTTATAATTTGGTTCTGTATTTTCTGAAGCCGAAGTTATAACTATCCAATCTCCATTTTCATCCTCGTATTCAAAACGATAACTTTCAATTGGATTAGCATAATTTCCACCTGTTCCAGTTCTCATTCCAAACCCGTTTATAAGGTGATCTTCGCCTAAATCAACCACAATCCATTGCTCATTAGATTCTGTAACCGGATCTGATATCCAACGACTTGCATTAGTATCTTCGCCATCTACTGCTTTTTCTCCATTATAATTTGCATATGGAGTTGCACTAACCTCTACAGGTTTATTTAAGGCTACGTTTGGTTTTAAAACGGGTTTAACAGGAGCTATTTCTCCATATAACTCAAGTTCATACAACCTAACGGGTTGGTCAGAGCCATTTTCTGCTGTTCGTGCATTTGTAACAGTTAAACGAACCATTGATGTTGTAAATTCAGAAAATGAATGTTTAAAATTTGAATTTGTATTTTCTGTTTCACTATAGAAACTTTCCCAAGTGCCATCGTCTTTTAAGTATTCTATAGTATAATCTCTAATAGGATTACTATAATTACCAGAATTACCTGTTCTAACTCCAAACGCACCTATAATATAATCAGCTTCTAAATCAACTGTAATTGTTTGAGGTGTGGTAGCCGTAACAGTCTGTGAAACCCATCTACTTGCACTACTGTCAGGCAAACCATCTACTGCTTTATCTCCTGTGTATACCTCATTAAAATTAGAAGAAGTTGTAACCGACTTTCCTACTGCTATATTTGGTCTTAAAAAATCTTTATAAATTGTAAAAATGCTACTTCTTTTATAGTCATCAAATTTCCCATGGTACCGAAAGTTACCTGTTTGCTTAAAATATTCTCTATCTATTCCTCCTTGTTGTCCAAAAACACCACCTGGTAATGGTCCAGCTAGTTGTTCCCATTCAACACCATCAGATGAGTAATCAATAGTTTTACCATTATACCAGGCTGTATAACCTTCTTTACCACTCATAAATACTTTAGCTTTATTTGGTGGAGTAATTTCGACCCATTCTGTACCGTCCCACTTTCTAGTGTAACTATTACCTCCTCTTAATTGGTAACTAACAATTGGAGTGCTAGGACCAAAGGCTCCAACTTCTCCATCTCCTCCATTTATATCTGTCTGTGATGTTCTGTCTACCACTATTGAAGCATTATCTACAGTTAATGGTAAACTTGTAATTGGCTCACCACCTGCTTTATGCCAAGTTGTACCTAAATCGTCTGAATACGCATATATAACATGAGTATTTACAGCATATGGCACATTTGGTTCACCCGGGCCTGGTTTAGCAACACAGACATCTATTAAACTAGCAGTTAAGTGCATCCTATTAGTATCATCAAAATGGATTTTAATACCTGTTTTATTATACCAACAATCATCTGCACCATTTCCATTACTCCAAACCAATGTGTTTGGAGTATTTGTACCGCCATCGTCATAAGAATTTGAACCTAAACTTGTATATGTCTTAGCATCTGCATCATAACGAATTACACCACCCCTATGGTTCCCAGGTGTTTCAACTGAGCCTCTTTGCCTAAATGCTATAAACATCTCTCGGTTGCTACCGTAAAATATGGTAGGATAAGTAATACTATTACCTTCCAAAACCCCTGTATCTGTAACCACACCTTGGTCATTTTTAACAGCTCCTTTATAATCCCATGATGTAATACTTTCTGGTTCTGTACTAACAAAGTATTTCCAACCTTGATTATGCATGTCTCCTATAATGTGTACATAACCATTTTTATCTACTCCAATGGTTGGGCAGATATGCCATCTCTCAATTGGCGGATTCTCTAAAGTGTACGCAGCACTCCTCTCAACAACATCTCCTGTCTTTTTTGCTACAACCATTTCTCTATCCTTATTTACGTAAATAAAGTATATAGAAGAAATACCGTCTTTATTAACGTAAGTTGTTACACTTGTAGGATCTTGAGAAGTACCAGGATCGGTTACCTGGTCTGATTCTGAAACCCATCTGGCAATGGATTGCCCAGATACAGATATTGTAATTAAAAAAACGGTTATAAATAAATGTAATTTTTTCATTTTTTATTTTTAATGGTTAATTATTCTTGTTTTTCTATTTTAGTTTAACAACAACAACTATGTTTATTTATTGATGACATTCTTTAGTATTTCCATAGTTTCAGCTTGCCTTTTTTCAACAAACTCTTTGGCTTTTTGTGTCTTCTTATGAGCTAATTCCTTCTCTTGTATTAATGATAAAACTGTTGGAGTTAAACCATCCATAAGTTCTTTATTATCACTATCGAAAAACCATTCTTTCAGACCAATATTATGCCACATATAACCTTTACTTGATTGTTCTTTGAAACGACCAACCAGTGCAGGAATCCCGTTTCCAATACACATAATTGGTGAATGTTGTTCAAGCCCAAACAAACCTGCCGATCTAGTGTAAACACTCAAGGCTTCGTCTGTAAGCCAAAAACGGTTGCGCCAAACCACTTTTTCTTTGACATCTTCCGGAAGTGGATCATATAACATTTCTTTACCCAATGCTACCTGAGTCATATCTTCAGGGCAAATAAGTATTTTCATGGATGTTTCTCTTGCAACGGCTATAATAGCATCTCGATAGGGTTTTAAATCATGTTCTTTCATTTCCTGATTTCTTCTATCAATTATTGCGTTAAAAGGAGCATCTCTACCTGGTATTTTCCAATAAGGTGTACGACGATATTTTGGAATAACGCATAAAAATTTTCCTTCTTCCAAGTTGTTTTCCGCCATAAACTTTAGTGCCGCAGAATCGTTTCTTAAGTCGCAAGCAAAAGCTCCATCAGGTCCAAATTCCATAATTGGAGATTTAACACCTTTTCTTTTTGCCAATTGTAATGAAACAGTATCCCTGAAAAACACAAACTCTGCCTGATTTAGGATTTTTTCAATATTTGTTGGTACTTTAGATAGTGTTATTCCATAAACTCCAAATGGTTTCCCGGTTTCTTGAATCCATTGTTCAACATCTTTATCTTCTACTAAATATGGCCCTGAACCATGCAATAGAAAATCACATTCTTTAAAAGCTTTTTGTAATGCTACAGTATCGGAACTAAGAAAAATTTCTAGATTAGGAAATCGTTTTTCCAACATTTGCTTTACACCATTGTCGACATCGCTAGCCCAAAGACGAATTTCAACATCTGGCATGTACTGTTCACATAATGCCAAAACACCAGGAGTGTGAGCTATATCTCCAATATTGACTGTTTGCCAACTTGAACGTAATAATATTTTCTTTACTTCTAAATTTTGTTTCTTATTTTCAACATTTTTGCAACCAACAAGTTGTACCAATAGAAAAAGAAATAAACTTTTGTATAATATTTTATTAAAAATCATATTTTTATAATCTGCCTTTAAATTTTACAATCCGTATTGAGTTATTGAAACATAAAAAAAACCATAAAGCATTAAGCTTTAGTTAAATAAACGTTACTTACCCAGTTTTTAAAACTTTAGAAGCTAGATTAAAAAAAGCACAAAGGAGTTCTTATTTAAATAAGATATCTTATAAAAACTCCTTATACTTTTAAAAAAAACTAAACTACTAAAACAATTAAATGTATTTATTTTACTGTGGATACCCGGGGTTCTGAGTAAATTCTGCCCCTGTGTTTGCATCAATCACCTTTTGTGGTATTGGCCAAAACTGATTAAAATCCTGTATGGTATTACCTGCCGAAATACCTCCAATAGCTGATGGTGCAGAATTATAAGTTCTAACTCTATCTACCAATCGGCCCATTCTAATAAGTGTTCTTAATCTAGGCTCTTCGACAAGTAATTCTCTAGCTCTTTCATCTAAGATAAAATCCTCGGTAACATCTGTAGCCGATATTGTAATTGCATTTGCTCTATTACGTACTATATTAATGTCTATTGCAGCTTGAGCGTTATTGCCTTTTCTAAAATAAGCTTCGGCTCTTAATAAATATGTTTCTGCAACTCTTATTCTAGATAAATCTTTAGACGTTCTTCCACTTGTTACATCATCATTAAAAGGAGTTCCATCAATTTTACGAATCCATGGATAGTATCTTGATAATGTATCTAATTTTAGATCGGTAAAAGTACCATCTAACCTTTTTGTATATAATTCGCCATCTGATTTTCGGTCTACTATAATTGGTTTACCATAATATTCGGGATCAGCGCCATTATAATAAAATTGACGTCTAATATTATATTTAGAATTACGCATGTCATTCCAGTCTAATTTCCAAATATCATACTTAACATAGTTTGTTGGTGAATTCACACCAATACCCCTATTTAAACTATCTGCTGGTACATTAGTAACGTTATTAGGGCTGGTTACTCTATCAATAAAAGGAGCCCAATAACGTGGACCGTTATTTCCTAGATTACGAACAGTAGCACCACCCAAAGTAAATGATTCATATTGATGCGCCCAAATAACTTCTTTATTACCAGATGATTTATTGATTTGACCATGTGCAAACACATCTGAAAAAACATCTCCAGGCATGGAACTCGCTGGACCAAATCGACTAGTCATTATCTCATAATCCCCACCTTCTTTATTAATTACAGAACTGGCTGCTGCAATAGATTTATCGTAAAACGAGTCATCATTTGTAACCATACCTAACGAAATATATACCTCGCTAAGTACATGAAAAGCGGCAGCTCTTGGCACTCTACCATCTGCAACTTCTAGTGCCAATAACTTAGAAGCTTCATCCAAATCATTTGCGGCGAACATTAAAACTTCTTCTCTTGAATTTCTTGTAAAATCAAACTTTGGTACTTTTAAACGTTCTCCAACAATTGGCACACCTCCATAAATATTAGCTAAAAAATTATAGGTATATCCTCTAAAAAATAATGCTTGACCTTTTATATTTGCTCTTGAAGCATCAGAAATATCTATATTTGGGTCATCTATAGTCTCTAAAACTAAATTGGCTCTAGCTATCATTAGTTTATATGCCCAATCCCAATAAACTATTGATGCATTTAAGTTACCATCTAACAGTCTATAGTCTTTATTACCTCTAGGATCATTTCTTCCCCACTCTGCCAAATCAGTACTAACCGTCATATATTCAAAAATATTAGAAGCGACTACATACTCTTCTCTTGCTCCTTGATATAGACCAATTATTGCTGCATCAAAACCAGCTTCATTTGTTAATAAATTCTCAGGGCTAAGCCTATCTAAAGGCACTTCATTAAGATAATTATCATTACAAGAAATTAGTAATATTGATAATAAACTTAATATAATTATATTATTCTTCATAATCTTAAATTTTTATCTGTTTGTTATAATGAAACGTTTATACCGAAAGTGTAAGTTTTAAGTAATGGCCCATTACTTCCTGGGTTTCTTAAACCTGAGCCAAACTCTGGATCCCAACCTTTCCAATCTGTCCATGTTACTAAGTTCTTACCACTTGCATAAATTTGCAACCTTGAAAAACCTATTTTTTCAAGAATTTCAGATGAAAAATCGTATGAAAGAGATACATCTTGTAGTCTAACAAAACTTCTATCTTGATAAAAACCATATCCTAAAGGGTTTTTATAATTAATCCTAGCAGCTGTATTTATTGGATTATCAGGAGTCCAATATGGTACGTTTAAAAAATTTGCTTGGTCGTAAAAATTAGTTCCTGGATTAAGCGTTGCGTTAGGACTCTTTCCTCCTTGTGATGTATAAAATGTTGAAGACAAACTAAAACCTTTATATCTAAAAACGTTAGTAAGACCCATTATAAAATCTGGCTGACTACTACCTAATACTTTTCTATCATTAGAATCTATAACACCGTCTGGTTCTCCATTAGCACCTCCACCAATATCTTTAAATCTAATATCTCCAGGTTGTCCAGAAGGATTTAATGTAAAATCATCACCTTCTTGATATATACCATCAAATACATAATCGAAATTAGAACCTAATGGTTCTCCAATAAACCAACCACTTGCAATATCATCATCTTCAATACCATCTTCATTTAAATCTCTACCAGAAAGCTTAACAATTTTATTTCTGTTGAATGAAAATGCTATGCCTGTATCCCAAGAGAAATTATCTGTTTTAATGTTTGTAGTTTGTAAATCTAACTCAAATCCTTTGTTTTCCGTTTCACCAATATTTGTTAAGAATATTTCAAACCCATTTGTGTTAGGAATTGTTTGATTTAATAATAAATCTGTAGTTTTACTCACATAATAGTTTAAACTAGCGGAGATACGATTGTTAAAAAACTTAGCATCTACACCTAAATTTAAACTCTCTGTAGTCTCCCACCCTAAACTAGGGTTAGCAAAAGATGTTGCATAAGATCCGACATATGAAGAACTACCGTCTCCAAAAACATAATTAGTGGTTGCAATACTACTTAAAGACGAGTATTCTCTAACACCTCGATTACCATTTTTACCCCAAGATGTACGAAGCTTAAGAAAATCTATAAAATCGGAATTGCTTAAAAATTCTTCATCAGAAATATTCCAACTAAAACCTAAAGCAGGAAAATTACCAAATTTATTTCCTTCTCCAAACGCTGAATAACCATCTCTTCTTATACTAAGATCTATAAAATATTTACTACTATAGTTATAACTTAATCTAGCCATGCTAGAATTTTGTTTGTTCTCCGCAGCATCTGAATTAATTTGATAATTCTCTCCTAATTCAAGAGCATTATAACTTAACACATCGTTAAAAATATTGCTACTAGAAAATGAAGAACCTTGATCTCTTATTTCGTAAATACCATAAAGTAATGTTAAACCTAGATTATGAACATCTTTGAAAGTTTTCTTATAATTTATGATATTCTCTAAGGTTATATTTTGTCTTTCTGTATGTCTTTTATAACCTGAACCAAGTCTTCCTACTGGTTCATATGAAGGACTGTAAGTAAAGAGTTTAGAATCGCTTCTAGTATAACCTACGTTTAATTTATAAGACAGTCCCTTAAGAATATTAGCTTCAACAAAAGTATTAGCAAATAATGTATTATTTATAGACAATCTATCATCTAAGTCATGATCAAATATTGGATTTGCCACAAGCCCAATATCCATTGGCTGTTGTTTTGGAGAAACCCCATCTTCTAAATATAAACTACCATAAGGCGATAAATAAGTTGCTGCTTGTAAATCTGCTCGAACACCAGAATCATCTCTAGATGTATAACCAGAGTTTATACCAAACTTAAGCCAATCGGTTGCATTAACTGTCAAATTTAATCTACTAGAAATTCTTTTGAAATTATCTCCTTTTACAGGTGATTTCACATTAGAATAAGCTCCAGAAAAGAAGTAACTTACTTTATCTTCCCTACCGGAAACACTTACTTCATAATTTGAAATAGGTGCACTTTGTTTAATCTCATCAAAAGGATTAATAGTTCTTCCTGCTGCAATATTAGCTTCTTCTACAGGCTGAAAAGGCAACGTACTACCGTCTGCTATCTCTCCATCAAGTCTCGCAGCTAAATATTGTTTAGCATTTAAATAGGTTGGAATGTTTGCAAAATCAGAAAAACCAGCATAAGTATTAAATGTTACTTTTGGTTTTTGTGTTTTACCCTTTTTTGTAGTAACTTCTATAACTCCATTTGCAGCTAAAGAACCATAAATTGCGGTTGAACTGGCATCTTTTAAAATACTTATAGATTCAATATCGCCAGGGTTTATATCTGAAAGCCCTCCAGAATAAATAATCCCATCTAAAACAATAAGAGGATAATTACTTGCCGAAATTGAATTAGTTCCACGTATTACTATATTTCCTGATTGACCAGGTCTACCATTATCTCGAACTTGAACTCCAGCTTTAGTTCCTCTTAACATTTGAGATGCATTAGCATTAGGTTGTAAACTAGCACCTTCAACATCAACACTAGCAATAGCTCCAGTTAAATCTGATTTCTTAGCGGTTCCATAACCTATTACAACAATTTCATCTAAACTAGCAGCATTTTCAACTAAAGCAACATTAATATTTGTTTGACTTCCTACTTCAATTTCTTTAGTAACAAAACCTAGATAAGAAATAACTAGTACGGCATTCTTATTAGAAATAGTTAGCGAAAATTTTCCATCAAAATCGGATTGCACTCCATTTGTGGTGTTCTTTTCTAAAACACTAGCTCCTGGTAAAGGTTCTCCATTAGCATCTGTTATTAAGCCTGATACCTGTTGCTGTTGATTGGATTCCTTAATATTTTCTAATGCTTTCTCTTTTATTAAAACCCCATTGTTATTAGTAACTGTGATAATGAAATTTCCTTGAGATAAGCTTTTATTAAGTAAATCATTCGTATTAATGAGTCCTTTTTTTACTTTTACTTTGGAAAAATCCTTAAATAAATTCTTTTCATAAAAGAAGTTATAATCAGTTTGCTTTTTAATAATTTGAAAGACTTCATCTACTGTTAATGATTTGTCTTTATTTATTAAAACTTTAGAATTTTGGGATACAATGTTATGAGAATTGAATGCAAAAAATGTTGCGCAAAATAAAAATATAAATGCTCTCATAATATCTCGTAATATACTCTTTCCCCATAAAAAATAGGAGTTTATTAATTTATTTTTCATAAATTTGTGTATTATTTAATTGGTTAAAAAATTTAATTGATTGGTAATGGTCTTGGGATAAAGGTTTGTACTTTAGCGGGTTAAACTTTATCCCTTTTTTATTTCATAGGCTTTCAGTTGTTTAATTAGTTTTTTTTATAAGACCTAACAGTCATTTATTCAAGTATTATTGTATCGTTAGTTATTTCGTAATTTTCTATAGTAGTCGATTTTAAAATAGACAAAACTTCTTCAATACTTTGCTGCTTATCTAAAACGCCAATAAATTCTGCAGTCTCAAGTTCTTTTGTTTTAAAAACTACATCTACATCATACCATCTTGATATTATTTTCATAATATCTTTTAAAGATTCATTGTTAAAGCTTAATTTCCCATCTCTCCAAGAAATTTCATCTTTGACATCAACCTCAGAAACTACAAAATTATTATCTTGAGTATTTAATTTTAGTTGTTGATTTGGCTCTAGATTTTGTTTTAAAACACCATTATCAATAACGACTTTCCCCTCTACTAATGTCGTATAGATATTCGTTTCATCTCTATATGCTTTGATATTAAATTCTGTTCCTAAAACTTCCACTTCTTGAGAATTGTTTAACACTTTAAAACTTGAACCATTATGCTCGGTACTTGGTGATACATCAAAATAAGCTTCTCCATAGACTAAATCAACTTGACGAGTTTCTCCATCATTAAATGCAACTGGGTATTTTAGTTGAGATTCAGAATTCAACCAAACTTTTGTTCCGTCTGATAGTATGATGTAAAATTGACCTCCTCTAGGAATTGTTAGATAATTATATACAACCTTTTCTGATTTTGTTTTGCCTGGATTATAGACAATATGTTCTCCATTACTATTAGCATTAGATGTTTGAAATGTAATATTTTTTTCTAAAATTATAACCGAACCATCTTCTAGAGTTAATGTTGCTTTATTAGTACCAGGTAAAATAACATTACTATTCTCCTTAACAATTATTGAGTCTTTTTCAAAACTAGAATTAACAACATCATTATTAAAAAAATAAACTGTAGCTAAAAGCCCAACAAATATTGCTGCCGCACTAACGTTCCTCCAAGGTCTTTTAAACAGTTCAAAAACAGGTCTGTTTTTTCTCTTCTGAACCTTTACCTCTATTAATTTCCAAGCTTTTTCCTTATCAACTAAAGGGTATGACTCTATAGTATCTATTAATTCTTTAATTGTAATTTCTTTTAAAAAAAGATGTTTTTTTAAATAAACCTCCAATTCAAGGCTTTCGGAATCATTCAAAGTTTTTAATCTTTTTTTAATTATCAACTTTGATATATGAAAAATTTCGTTCATCGATTTACATTTCTTATATATAAAACAACTAAACTTTCATAAAGTACTACTGAAAAGTTCCTTTTTTTTAAAAAAAATAAAAAAAAGCTCAAAATTTAAAAACAACACTACAACAAGATTGACTTAACAAACAGCATAACAAGCTTATATTCAATTAATTAAACGTCGTTTTAAAACAAAAACACTTATTTAATTTTAATTATGCTAATAAAAAATAAATAAGTGTTTTTAATTCGCTGAATTGCTCCCTTAAAATCTTATAAGACTGAGATTTTAATGTTTTAACAGTTTGAATTTTTATATCTAATTCTTCAGCTATCTCCAAATTCTTATAGCCCCTAAGACTCAATTTAATGATTTCCTTTTTCCTTTTGGGAAGTATTTCAATAGCATTATATAATTGATAAACAATTTCTTGTTCAACCATTTGCTTTAAAAACAAATTGTCATCTTCTATTAAATGAATAGCATTTTCAGCATATTTAGTCTTTACTTTATTGTGCTTAATAACATTTAAGCACTTATTGCGTACAATTTTATATAGGTATACCTTTAATGATATGTCGTTAGGAAAGGTTTTTTCCATTTCCAACAGATTAACAAAAACATCTTGAACCAAATCCTCACATTCGTCTTTTAAAAACAAAAATCGGTTGGCATACAATACTAGTGATTGGTAGTGCTTATTAAATACTTGTTTTAAATTATTATCTTTAATTACCATTATCTAGTTATACTTTCTTTTACTAAAACCAAAATCTTCAAAAAAAAATTACAATAGGAGGTTATTACAATTCATGCATTAATCTCCACTCTTTATACCGTTTTAGTTTATTATGTATTGAAGATAGTTATTCATTTAGTATATAGAAAATACTTTACTTATATATAAAAATAAAAGCGCAACAACTAAACCCTCAAAATTAATTTCTTGGGATAAATTTAGTTTTTTTTTTTTAGTATTAAAAATATACCATGATGGCTACTTTATTATAGACATCATAAATATATGTACTTATTACAAATGATACTGTTTTTCAATACTTTTAAACTAAATTTTGTCATCTATAATTATTTTTTTTATAATGACATTCCTCGTTTCCATGGAATAAAATCATCTTGATTTAATTTCCTTGCTTTTGCATGTATCCCTCCACTAGCTACTTTATTTACCAGATCTAGTAAGTCTCCACCTGTTTTTTCAATGCTAGAAGCCCCCTCTATTAAAGCTCCTGTATTAAAATCAATAAATCTTCCGATTTTTTTATTTCCTTTTCATTCAGCAACATTTTTACAAAATCTCCATTGACAAATTTTTCCGCTTGATCTTTGTAATGTTTGCTAAACGGATTTCCAGACTGACCTGTGGGTAAAATCTCCCAGCTATTCTCTAGGTCCGAAAAATCAATTACCCTTCTTGTAGAAGGTCCTGCTTTTACTTTATAAACTCCAGTAGAATCAATATTGTACTGCAAGTTATTTAACACTTCATTTCCACCATCAGCATCAAAAGGCCCAACATTAAAAAAACTTCTCAATAAGGCCACTTCTCCAATTGGGTGCTTATGCTCTAATGTATGTACACGCCTCCATTTCCAATCAGTAATATCATCTCCCAATTGATGCTCCAAATCCAAAATTGTTTGTACCAAAGTCTCCATCAAAATATCCTCTCTAGTTTCAATAATTGAAGTTGTCAGTACATTGTCCCACCAAACAGAATATTCATTTGCAATTAAATAATTACTTGTTCTTTTTTGAATATGCGTATTTAAAAATTGTTTGAACAAATGACCACCCATTTCATCTTCCATTGTTTTCTTTAAAAAAGTATAATACAATTTCATATAAATTGTTGCACCAACCGACTCCTTGGTAAACTTTCCGTCCCAAGCCACTAAAATTGCAATGGCCTCTGAAAGATTTGAACTTAAACGCTCCTTTCTAAGATTTTCTAAATTAAAATAACTTAAAAATTCTAGCGCAGCAGTTGACCTAACATCTAAGGTCATTTCCTTTACATCCTCCATAGAAAATTTCTCTTTTTCATCCAATAAATCAACAATTCTCTTAGCCCGATCTTCAGGCAAATAATAGCCCTGATACCCATTTTTTTTCAGAACTCCCTCGTCATAAAAAGTCGCAAAAGATTGGTTATTGGCAGAATACACGTAGTTGGACTCAGGATTTTTTGATTGTGGATTTTTTGTAAAATCTACAAAACTCAATTGGTCGTCTTCACCTTCGGCTCCGTTTAAAACAAACTTCGGGTTGGCATTGTTTTTTCTTTTATACAATTTTGCAGAAGCCCACCAACCAATATTTCCTTTTGCATCTCCATACATTAAATTTAAACCCGGAGCATGAATCATACTTGCGGCCTTTTCAAAATCTGACATCGAATGGGCATGAGACATTTGATAAGAAGCTTCTAATAATTTGTTTTCTTGCTGTGTATAAATCCAACTCATAGCAATTGGTGTTTCGAAAGTTATTCCTTCTAACAAACTATTTATTACAGGCCCATGAATTGTGTTTTTTACTAAAATTTTAACAGGCGCTACCTCCTTTACTTTTATAGTTTTTTCAACAACTGAATAAGGCAAATATGTTTCTTTATATCGATACAAGCTGCTATCTGTAGGATGAACTTCTTCTTGATAAAAATCAATATCATCATTTTCAAACATCGTCATTCCAAAAGCATACTCCCTATTATGACCTAACATAGGAAAAGGAATTAAGCCCAAATGAAAACCATAACATTCATAATTTGGCGTTTTTATATGCGCCTGATACCAAACACTAGGTTGGGAAAAACCAATATGCGGGTCATTTTCAAAAATCACTTTTCCATTCACTGTTTTTTCTGGACCTAGCACCCATGAATTGCTTCCTACAAAACTTGAGACAGGCAATTTTTCTAAAACGGAATTCAATGAATTCGAAATGGAGGCTACATTTTTGAAATTAGGTGTTCCTATTATAGCCGTTTTTGAACTATCGATTTCGATAGGTAATTCGTTCAAATAAACGGCACCCAATTTATGTTTCAACTCAGAAAGTAAAGGATCCGTTTTATGCGCCATTGCAAAACTAAAAGCCATATAGCCATACACATTGTACACATCCTTCAATTCAAAAAATTCTTTTTCAACACCCACCAAATGATATTCTATGGGAGTTACGCCTTCTTTTATAAACTGATTAAGTCCTTCTAAATAAGCTTCCGTTAACTGATATGTTTCTGAATCTTTTTTTAAGTTTTCTATCGTTTCTTTGGAAGCTTCTTCTATTCCTAAACCCGTAAAAAACTGATCTACTTTTAGTGTTTTTTCACCAAACATTTCCGAAAGTCTACCCGCAGCTATTCTTCTTAACAGCTCCATTTGCCACAACCTATCTTGTGCATGTACATAGCCCAAAGCCTTGTAGGCATCCAAATTATTTTCGGCATAAATATGCGGAACACCGGTTTCGTCAAAATAAACTTCTACCTTATTTTGAAGTCCTGAAACCGCAATTTCTCCTTTATAAGTAGGCTTTTGATAGTTTAGAAACGAGAATGCAAGAATAATAAGTGTAATTATTACACTTAATAAGATTTTTATTTTTATCTTTGCCATAGATATCAGAATTTTAGTTCTTTAAAGATACTCGAATATTCTCTTAAATTGTTCTCATACTTCTGATTTCCGGCATAATTAATTTGTATTTTTGTTCTCCTAAGAAAAACAATGACAATATGAAAAAACTTCAAATGGTTGACTTAAAAAGTCAATATGAAAAAATTCAAACTCAAGTTAATGAAGCCGTAATCAATGTTATTCAATCTACTGCTTTTATTAACGGTCCAGAAGTTAAGGGATTGCAAGAAGACATGGAATCCTATTTAGATGTAAAACATGTAATTCCTTGTGCCAATGGTACAGATGCTTTGCAAATTGCCATGATGGGTCTTGGACTTGAGCAAGGGGATGAAGTAATTACCGTTGATTTTACCTTTGCAGCAACCGTTGAAGTCATTGCTTTATTAAAACTAACACCTGTTTTAGTAGATGTAGATGCTGATACATTCAACATCAATATTGAGGCTTTAAAAAAGGCAATTACTCCTAAAACAAAAGCCATTGTACCTGTGCATTTATTTGGACAATGTGCCAATATGGAGGCTGTTTTAGAAGTAGCCAAAGAACACAATTTATTTGTTATCGAAGATACTGCACAAGCAATTGGAGCAGATTATACCTTTAAAGACGGAAGCACTAAAAAAGCAGGTACTATTGGAAACATAGGAACCACTTCTTTTTTCCCTTCAAAAAATTTAGGCTGTTACGGAGACGGTGGTGCCATCTTTACCAATGACGACGACTTAGCACATATTATTAGAGGAATTGTAAACCACGGAATGTACAAAAGATACTATCATGATGTGGTAGGTGTTAACTCTAGATTAGACAGTGTTCAAGCTGCCATTTTAAGAATTAAATTGCCATTATTAGATGGATACTGTGATGCTCGTAGAAAAGCTGCGGCTTATTATTCTGCAGGTTTTTCAGCTTCTGATAAAATTATTACACCAATAACAGCTGATTATACAACCCATGTTTTTCATCAATATACCTTACAAATTGTAGGAGCTGATAGAGATGCCTTACACGCGCATTTGAATGAGAACAACATTCCAAATGCTATCTACTACCCAGTACCCTTGCACAGTCAAAAAGCCTATGCAGATGAGCGTTACAACGAAGGAGACTTTGCCGTAACCAACCAATTAATTAAAACAGTTATTTCTTTACCAATGCATACCGAATTGGAAGAGGAGCAACAAGATTATATAATAAATACAATACTTAACTTTATAAAATAAAACAATGGCAAAAATACTTGTAACAGGAGGATTAGGATTTATCGGATCACACACAGTTGTGGAATTACAAAACAAAGGTTTTGATGTAGTTATCATTGATGACTTGTCAAATACAACCATTGATGTTTTAGATAATATCACTGCTATTACGGGTATCAAACCTGAGTTTGCTCAAGTGGACTTAAGAATTAAAAATGACGTAAAAGCATTTTTTGACGAGTACTCTGTAGATGGAATTATTCATTTTGCTGCTTTTAAAGCTGTGGGTGAAAGCATGCACAAACCTTTAGATTATTACGAAAACAACCTAGGTTCTCTTGTATATATCTTACAAGAAATGAGAGATAGAAATTTAGATAATTTTATTTTCTCTTCTTCATGTACGGTTTATGGCCAAGCAGATGAATTGCCTATTACAGAAAAAGCACCTGTAAAAGCTGCTGAATCTGTTTACGGGAACACCAAGCAAATTGGTGAAGAAATTATCAAAGATGCAAGTACGGCCCATGGCTTGAATACTATTGCTTTACGATATTTCAATCCAGTAGGAGCACATCCATCAATTAAAATTGGTGAATTACCCTTAGGAGTTCCTCAAAATTTAATTCCTTTTATTACACAAACGGCTGCTGGTATGCGTGCGGAATTATCTGTTTTTGGAGATGATTACGATACGGTAGATGGAACTGCTGTAAGAGATTATATTCACGTTGTAGATTTAGCGAAAGCACATATTGCAGCATTACAAAGATTGATCAACGGAAATAACAAAGAAAAATTTGAATACTTTAATGTAGGAACTGGAAAAGGTAGCTCTGTTTTAGAAATCATAAAAGCTTTTGAAAAAGTAAATGAATTAAAACTAAACTATAAAATTGTAGAAAGAAGAGCGGGAGATATTACTGCTGCTTTTGCTGACACAACCATTGCGAACAAAGAATTGAATTGGAAAACTGAATTGTCTTTAGAAGATGCTTTAAGCTCTGCTTGGAAATGGCAACAAGCTCAAAAGTAATTTTGAGTTCTTAGTAAAAACTTTATAAAAAAAGGGATACATTTAAAAATGCATCCCTTTTTTATTGCGTTTAACTTTTCAATAAAGTTAGAAAAGAATTTAAATAGCAGCACTACTCCTTGCTACAGATCTATCTATTTTTGCAAATAACCCTTGTAAAACTTTTCCTGGGCCTACTTCAATAACTTCCGTAGCTCCATCAGCAATCATGGCTTGTGCACATTGCGTCCATTTAACCGCTCCTGTTAATTGAGCTATTAAATTTTCTTTAATCTCATCCGCATTTGTCACTGCTTTTGCAACTACATTTTGATATACCGGACAAGAAGGCTCATTGAATTGCGTTGCTTCAATAGCTGCTGCCAACTCCTCTCTGGCAGGTGCCATTAACGGAGAATGAAATGCTCCTCCAACTGGTAACAACAAAGCTCTTCTCGCTCCTTTTTCAGTAGCCAATTCACAAGCTGCTTTTACAGCTTCTAATTCTCCTGAAATGACCAACTGACCTGGACAGTTATAATTTGCGGCAACAACATCTCCTTCAATAGCTGCACAAATTTCTTCCACTACAGCATCTTCTAATCCTAAAATAGCTGCCATGGTTCCCGCTTGTAACTCACAAGCTTTCTGCATTGCATCTGCACGTTTAGCTACTAATTTTAAACCATCTTCAAAAGATAAAGTTCCGTTAGCAACCAAAGCTGACAATTCTCCTAATGAATGTCCTGCTACCATGTCTGGTTTAAATTCTTCACCCAACACTTTTGCCAAGATCACAGAATGTAAAAACACAGCTGGCTGAGTTACATTGGTTTGTTTTAAATCTTCCGCCGTTCCTTCAAACATAATTTTAGTGATTTCAAATCCTAAAATTTCATTGGCTTGTTGAAATAATTCTTTTGCTAATTCAGAATTTTCATACAAATCAAGACCCATTCCTGAGAACTGTGCACCTTGACCTGGAAAAACATATGCTTTCATATTTATTGTTTTCAAATTTGACTGCAAAAGTAAGCATTGTTTAAAGAGTAGCAAAGTTTAAGAAGCGCAGAGGGATAGAGATTGGCTTTTGTTTTAAAATATTTACCCCTAAAAATTCGTCAAAGTTCACCTCAACTTTCCCCCTCTTTGCCTTACAAACCTAACTGCCTTTGTTTTCTTATTCTTATAACTTTTTTAAAAACGGTGTAAATATATTTCTCATGACAATTTTCACATTGATACAGTTTTGTACCTATAAGAACTTTAAGAAAACTAGATCTTTTCATTCTTCGTCTGTACTTAGATTGACAATATGGGCAAATTTTCATAAGATTTTACTTACTGTTTTTATTTTGAATAGTTTATTATTTGTGATTAACACTTTTACAAAACTTGGATTTTCCCTGTCTTCACCCTACTCCCTTTTTCGTTATGAACCTGGTAGAAATAGATTCCACCTGCCAACGTTTCTGGTACTTTTATTTTATATTGCTGACTAGAATTTCCGTCTAACAAAGAAAATGTTTGTATTTTTTGACCTTGAATTGTATACAACTCGACAACATAAGAACTCAATGCTATATTTGATTGAATCGTTAAAATTTCTCCTGAAACAATTGGGTTTGGAAATATTTTTACTTCATTTAAATCCACAGTTCCAATACTCGCCGTTTTTCCTTGAACTTTTTGATAATTGATATCGTTTAAAGTAACCAAACCTTCACTATTCCAAGGGTTATTTATACCAGCTCTAACGTAATGTCCTTCTTTACTATAAATAATAATTTCATCTCTAGTTTCGAATAAAACAACTTCACCGTCTTTATATTCACGTGTTTCTTCTGTGTAGATTAACTTAATAGCCTCTGCATCTCCATCATCAAAAGTTTTTAAAGTACCTTGCCCAACAACATAATATATATCTCTGTATTGTATAGAGTCTAGCTCTTCACCTTCAGGTTCCTCATTTATAAATGTAACAATACCTTCATAACCTTCGCCTAATTTTAATGGGACTGGAGATTTGGTTCCATAATAATCCACCGAAATTCTTTCTGTTGTATCTCCATCATCATCATAATCTTCCTCATCAATTTCACCATAACCATATAAAAACAAATCAAATTCATTAAGACTATAAATTTCATATAAATCTTCTGATTCACTATAAACTGCATGTGTTGCATCATCAGGAAAATCTTCTAAAACGCCAGATTCCTCTGGGGCTACGTGATTAAAATTTATTGAAACTGCATTTAAGTTGGTTAAATTTGGCAACTCCCAAATTTCATTTTCGCCACTATCTATATAACCAATATCCATGGTAAAAGAATTATCATAAACCAAAGCGTTCCTTGTTTTAGCCAAAGAAAGATGGTCTAAAAAATCGTTATATGTAATTTCAATAGTATTCTGTCGCTTTAAAGCTCGATTTCTATTCTTAAAGTTTTTCCGCGCCAAAGCAGAACTGTTTTTATTCGAATCAGATTTTTTTGAACGACAAGCTCCAAAGGTTCTACTAAATCTTTGATTTATTTTAGCACTGGTCCTTGTGTCAAAACATTGTTGTGAGTGACCTGCCGAAGCATTTTGAGAGCTTGAAAAAGCACAAATTAGTGCAAATATTAAAATGTAGTTATTTTTCATAATAGTATGTTTATTTTAAAAGTTTATAGAATATGTTATTATAGAATTGAAAAAACAAAAGGAGTAAAAAGCTTGCTAGTATTAATAGCGGAAAATAATTGGGTTTGTCTGCATATATCGTTACCTCATCAGAAGATTTTAAATTAGAAGTCTTAATTTGAATTGAACCATTATCAGCTACATCATGCAATCTGCCAAGTTGATCTATAAAACCAGACAAACCTACATTGGCTGCTCGCACAGTTTGTTTCCGATTTTCTATGCTTCGCATTCTCGTAACATTGGTCATAAAATTCATAAAACCAGTCTTACCATACCAACCTTCACCTGCTAAATGAGCATAGAAATTAGCTCCATTTCTAGACATGGCTGCCCAATGATTTGGATACCACTGTTCATAGCACAATGAAATTCCCAATAGAAAATCTTCGTTATTTTTAGTGGTTAATAATAAAGGTTCAGAATTTTCTCCTTTTTTAAAATACCTAGGGTCTGTTGTTTTTATTGGAAATTTCGGAATTTTAGCCAATAATGAATGATAGGGTATTGCTTCTTGTCCGGGAGTTAATACTGTTTTATGATGGTATTTTGGTTGTGTATTTTTATGTGAAATTAAAACTCCAGAAACATAAGTTCGTTGATCCTCTGTTTTTGTACGATCTAAAATTCCTTTTCCTCCGGTAAGTAAAGCCGCTTCCCAATCAGTTGCCGCTTCAAAAAGTAACGAACTTAAATTGGTTTGCTGCATTGTAAATGGCAACCCTGTTTCTGGCCATACATATAGATCGCTAGTTTTCCCTTTTTCTTTTCTTATAAATGCTATTTCATCTGTTCTATGAAGCGTTTCTTCTACTAAGCGAAAATTATTTTCAGGATTGTTTAAAAACCTTGCAGAATACTGTGTTGGAACAATTGTTACTTCAATTGACCTTCCTTTTAAAGTAGCATACTTTGAATAGGAAATAGCTGAATAAATTAATGGAATTCCTAACATAATTGTAGATAAGAATGCTACTTTTTTATAAAACAGAATATTATTTAAAGTAGAACCTGCAGCTTTATAAGCTTTAAAAATAAGTACGTTAAATAAGAGCAACCAAAAAGAAACACCCCACATACCTGTCATATCTATATATTGAATGAGCCAAATATTATTACTTTGCGAATAGGCTGATACATGTGTACCCATTGTAAATTCTAAATCAAGATAGATCCATTCCCAAAGCATCCAAATAAAAGGAAATAACCATAATGCTTTATCCGTTCCTAATTTTTTCTGTATAAAAAAGTAGATAAAAAAAGGAATAAAAAACCAAAGTTCTTCTAAGAAAAAGATAGTTGCTATTTGTAGTTTTGCTTCCGAAAAATTAAAAAGCCAACCCGCAGAAAAACAGCCAAAAACAACCATAGCCGCATAACTACCTACCATGCTTTTTAAAAATTCATTTTTATTCTTCTCTAAAAAAACAAACAAAGGCACAAAAGCAAACCAAGCTAAAAAAGATAGATTGATGTCTTGAAAAATAGGCCATGACAACCCATATAACAAACCCGTAATTAACCAAAGTGGAAACTTCATTTTTTAATTTATTTGAAGCAAAACTATTGAAATGCTTAGTGTATTAGCCCACCCCAAAGAGGTGGTTTTTAATAAAAGGGCCTTTTATTTCGAAAAGACGCCCCTTTACGCAATCATTTCCACTTCATTTAAAAACCTTTTTCATTTTTAGTAAAAAGCATAGGAATTGCGCTTCTTATTTAAAGATTAATTTTTTGTTGATTTGATATTCTCCATGCTGAACGCGCAACACATATAAACCCGGCGGAACATTAGCAAATAATAATTCTTTAGAAAAGATAGAAGTTGTATTGATAAAATTTTTCACTTCAATTTGTCTCCCCGCCATATCAAACAATTTTACAGAAATGGGATTTCCACTTTGGGTTTCAAAAGTTAAACTCACTTTTCCGTCTGTAGGATTAGGATACAAACTGAATTGATTCGGAACAACTATATCTTCCGTATTTAAAAGACTAGTAGGTTCAACAATAATTCTATAGTCTTCCGTTTCTCCCCATTCTGTTTTGTGAGTTGCATCACAAGCACTTTCTCCATAAGTATTCGTTGGATCATCATATTCTATAACAACTCTCATTCTTGTATTTCCTACCAAGGCATCATCGGGTACTTTTATGTCAAACGTCGTTGTAGTATCACTTTTGTTACCAGAACCTAAATCAAATCTTTCGGTAGCTACATCAAACTCAAAATCTTGATTCCAGTCGACAAACACAAAACAATGATCCTGAAAACCGGCAGTATCATACGCAACACTTATAGGATAAGTAGCTCCCTTTTGGACTATTGTATTCAAGGTTGTAAAATCCTGATACCCGTCTACAATGTCATTTCCTGAATCATTATTTATGGTGTTAAAAGTAACATTGGTAATATGTTCTGCACCCGTTGCTTCTTTTGTAAAAGTAGAAGTACAGTAAGAGGGATGAGAAGTGGTAAAGTTTTTAATAGATGAATAAGCACTTTCGCCGCAATTATTTATGGCTTTCACTCTCCAATAATAGGTTGTATTCTCCTTTAATATTGTTGAAAACACATATGAATTCGTGAAAGAATTAGTTTCTAAAACAAGAGAATTAAAAGCGCTATCTAAAGCAACTTGCACTTCATAAGCTGTGGCTTCTGAAATTATATCCCAAAATAAAATAGGCGCTAAATTAGTATTGATGCTATTATCTTCGGGTTTTGTTGTCGTCACTTCTGAAAGAAAAGTATCTAAAAAAGCTAGACTTACAAAGGAATTTTGGGTAAATGATGCGGAAGTGCTGACTACAGTAATTTCTTTATTTTGAGCCGCTACTTTAGCTAAATTATTAATAGTCATGAGTACGGTACCGTCTTTATTAGTAGTTGTGGGCACAAAAGAAACAGCTGCTCCGTTTGGTACATTTGTAGCATTGAAAGAAATAGTCTCATTAAAATCATCCATAAAATGAACGGATAATTCATAAGTCACGGAATCTTCTACAGTAACACAAACAGATTTACGATCTGTAATTGCAGTGACCATAAAACCACTTTCGTTAGCCTTAATCGTAAAGTTTGTATTGTTTACATTATAGAAAACATTGTCAACAGCCGCTACGAGTATTCTAGCTTTTGTGCTTGGATAATTAGGTATTGTAAAATTAAAAGAACCATTATTAGGAGTGCTTTCAGTTAATGTAATTGGAAATGTAACTCCGCCGTCTATTGATAATTTCACCTTTACATATTGACAGTTTATAGGAAATTCATTTGTAGTTGACACCTCCCAAGTAATACTTTGTGAAGCACCTACAGTCCAGTCAATAGTATTAGGATTTGCTACCGTAAATGGCTCCGCTTCTGTTACTGTTATTTTAAGCTCATCACTTGCTACTGCTCCTCCTTCAAAAAAATTATCTCTAACCGTTAAAGCAAAATTCAATTCTCTTGCTACCGAAGGCAACACCTCCCAGGTATTAAAACTCCCGTTTACAACGCTTTCCAAAGTAGGAAAAAACCGTTCTGGAGATGTTGTTGAAGGTAAAGATCTAAATAACGGCCCACCAATATTTGTTGAAACTGGTGGCATTACGGCAATTTCATTATCTATTTGCTCCCAATTATAAGTCAACATTTTTTTACTATCAGCATCTATGGCAACTCCTTTTAAAATAAAAGGAGTTGCTTTAGGAATACTAACATCAAAACCGGCATTTACCTGAGGGACTTTGTTATTTGTTTCTAGAATCATTGCACAAGTAGCACTCTTTTCAAGCGTCGAATTCATCTGTAAAATGCTAACTGCATGAAAGTAAGCATCGCTATTTTTTTGAATATCTATTTCAATAGTATCTTCCGAATCTGAATCACAAATACCTGCATAGCCCATAATGGTAGAAGCGCTTCCTGGCTCTACTGCCGTTGCATTGGTTCTATTACAACTACTATTTTGAGTATGCGTAGCACCAAACTGATGTCCCATTTCATGTGCAACATAATCTATAGTGTATGCATCTCCAATAGGATCTAACCTTCCTGTAACTCCCATAGCTTTTAAGCCATTAACACAAACACTTTCTAAAACTGCAACGCCATCACCTTGTGTACTAAAAAGATGTCCTATATCGTAATTTTCATTTCCTATATACGTATCACAAATATCTTGTATTTCTTTAAGCATTTTAGCGGGTGTTCCTTCTGTAATTCCGTCGGTTTCACTATCTAAAAAAACTACGGAATCGTTATGCGCTACTAATAGCATCCTAACAGATACATCTCTTTCAAAAACCGCATTGATTCTTGTGACAGAAGTATTCATTGCCGACAAAACAACTTCTTTCTTGATTTTCTCTGCAGCAGACTCAGCAATGCCTTGCCTTTCTAAATGAAATTGAGCATATTCACCACTACAAGCCAAAGCCAATCTAAAAACTCTTAATTTTCCTTCTTTACCATTTGTTACCACACTTTTATTTACATACAAACTTTCGCTATTTCCTTGTACTACTTTACATTCAAAATTATTTAGACCTTCAACCAAGTCTTCGCGTTTATAAGCTACATAAGTTGTGTTGTCTTTTGTGTTTGGATCTATATAAAATAATCCATTGCCTACCGAAAGAAGCATGATATGAATTCCATCGCTACCCATACTTATTTTTGCGGTTAACGTAGGATCGTCCATACTTTTGGCCATATATGATTTAACATCGGCATACTTTTTTGCCAAACCTCCTTCAAAAACAACCGTTTCTTTTATCATAAATCTTGAAATTCCACCTGTAGTATTGGGTAGAGAGATAATAGCTTTCTTTTTTTTTGAAGCCCCTTTTAACTCTATTTTAAAACGCTCTAAATCGAGGGCATATAATTGTTCATTTTTAGATATCTTTTTTCTCTTATAATGCGCTGTTTTATTTTTAGGATCATTAACCTCTATTTTTTTCCAATGATTTTGCGCATAGGAAAAAGTGGTTAACAAGAAAAACAACAAAAGGAAATTCTTTTTCATTCTCTATTCTAAATAAATGTAATTGACAAACCTTTGCAAACATAGGCTCCTTCAATACTTTTCTTCCCACCCACAAGGGGTAGTTTTAGTCAAAACCGTTAAACTAATACCTAAATCAAGTAAATTAAAAAGAGTAGCTTTGCTCAATCTCAAAACAATAAAACTCATTCTTCATATTGAAAAAGGCTATTCTATATTTTTCATCCATCTTTCTAATAATTTCTTTTTATTCTTGTGCGGATGCAAAAATGGAAGCAGATTTAGATTTTTCAATTTCTTATTCGAAGGACTTTTCCAATACAGAAACAATTCATTCTATTTCAGAGAAAAAACTAAAACCATTAGAAAGTCCAAATATTGGATTTGAAAATGGGCTTTATTGGTTCAAAGTAATTTTAAATGAAGATGTTCTAAATAAACTTATTGTTTTCGATTTGTTAGGAAGTAATATTACTAAAATTACTGTCTTTCAAAATTCCAAAATCGTTCCGTATAAAGAATTAGACAAAACCCATTTCTCTTTGTTAGTAAATTCTAAATTTGAAAATCCAGTTTATTATTTAAGAGTGCAATTTGACAATGAAGTTTATTTCCCATTGCAACTGAAAACCTATGAGCAAGGGCAACTAGAAGCTAAATATAGCTATTTTATAAATGGCGCCTATTATGGATTTGTATTGATGGTCTTTATCGTAAACCTCTTCTTCTACATTTCCTTAAAAGACAAAACTTTTCTGTATTACTGTTTTTTTTTAATTGTAATTACAATCATTATTTTAGATTATGATGGATTATTAAACACGATAATACCTAACTTTTTTTCGAGGTATGGCAGAGTTTTAACACACTTTTTCGTAAGCTTTTCTGGGGCTTTATTTGCAAATCAATTTTTGAATATCAATTATTATTTACCTAAAAGCAATAAAACAGGAGTCTTCTTACTTTTTATTACAATGTGTAGTTATCTGCTATTTTTTCCCACAAATAAATTTTTATTTGTCGCCATAGGAGACACTTTCTCAATGCTAGTACTACTCCATTATTGGGGAATTGGTATCATCATCTCCAAGAAATACAAATTCTCAAGATTCTTTGTCGTTGGATATTCTTTAATCTTATTTTCATCTGTCCTATTTATTGTACCACTTAATTGGGGCTTAAATACATTCACTGTTTCTTTAAAAACCGTAAAATTTGGTGCGCTGTTTGAAATGCTGATTTTAACCTATGCTATTACCTACAGAGTAAAAATATTACAAAAAGAAAATCACCAATTTAAAACAGCAATACAGGAATATTTACATAAAATAAATTTTTTAGAAAGTAACAGTAGTAACCCTAGTGAAACGAATATAGAAGTTTTAGTTTCTGAAAATAATTTATCTGAAAGAGAGGCAGATGTACTTCTCTTAATTTTTAAAGGGTATACCAATAAAAGAATAGGAGACGAACTGTTTATTTCATTAAATACCGTAAAATACCATATTCGTAATATTTACCAGAAGCTAAATATCAAAAGCAAAAATGAAGCAATTGATATTCTTTCTAAAATCAAAGAAGAGGTTTAAAAAACAGCTATAATCGTCTTACCTTTTTATTTACCTTCGTAACAACAATAGAACCATGAATTTAAAAGACCAATTACTAGCCTCTAAAATTTATTTAATTCTAGCGTCGCTGTTTATCACTTCCTTGGTTGTCTCTAATTTAATTTTTCAGAAATTTTTTCTTTGGAATCCTTTCGGGTGGTTTCCTTTTGAAATATCTGTAGGCTTACTTCCTTACCCAATTACCTTTTTAATTACCGATTTAATTTCAGAAATCTACGGAAAGAAAAAAGCCAACCAAGTGGTGATTACCGGAATATTTGCTTCCTTTTTCTCTATTCTCATTGTCCTCATAGGAAATTACACCAATGCTACTTCTTGGTCGCCTGTAAATAATGACCTTTACACCAAAGTATTTGGTTTCTCACCTGTTGCGGTTTTAGCCTCCATGCTCGCTTATTTATTTGCTCAATTTATTGACATAAAAATTTACCACTTTTGGAAACAAAAAACAGCTGGTAAACACCTGTGGTTGCGAAATAATTTTTCAACCTTTACTTCTCAATTTATAGATACTTTAACCGTTGTAACTTTATTATGTGTTTTTGAAATTCTATCTTGGGATGTATTTGGAAGTTTACTTTTAAGCGGATTTTTATTTAAAATATTGGTTGCTGCCCTAGACACTCCTTTCCTGTATTTAGGCGTTTTTATTTTAAGAAAAAGATTCCATTTACAAGCGCATGAAGAAATAACAATGAATTAATTTCGTTCTTCTGTAATCAATTTATCCCTTCTTCGTCCAACTAGTTATATTTTAAAAACACCTTACAATGAAGCTTCACCTATACGCTATAATCCTCCTATTATTTACGAGTCAACTTTCTGCTCAAGTAGCACATTTTGATTCTTTGTTAAAAGAAAACATTAGCAACGAAGGTGTTGTTAATTACCAAGGAATTATTAAAAACAAACATCACTTAGCGCATTATATTGATTACCTAAAAAAAACAACGCCTGCTAAAAGTTGGTCAGACAATGCAGTAAAAGCCTTTTGGATCAACGCCTACAATGCGTATACCATCAAATTAATTACGGATCATTACCCTGTAAAAAGTATCATGGACATCCGTTTAAAAGGAAAAGATGCCTGGCATGCTCCTATTGCGACTGTTGGTGGAAAAACATTGACTTTAAATGAAATTGAACACGAAATTTTACGTAAAAACTATAAAGATCCAAGAATTCATGTGGGTGTAAATTGTGCTTCGTTTTCGTGTCCCCCAATTGCAAATTTTGCTTTTACAGAAAAAAACATTGAAGCCACTTTAGAAAAATTAATGGTGTCTTTTGTAAACGATCCTCAGAGAAATAATATCACCGAAAAGAAAATTACCTTATCCAAAATATTTGAATGGTACCAAGCTGATTTTACTCAAAACGGAAACCTTGTTTCTTATATCAGTAAATATTCTAAAACTCCAATCAGTAAAAAAGCAAAAGTACGTTACCTAGACTACAATTGGAATTTAAATGAATAAATCGAAAATGTTTCCTTTTATAATTACATAATAAATTCCCCTAAAAAAACAAAAACTCATCCTTAATGAGCACCTATACAGAAGAAGATCAAATTACACTTTACAATAAAGTACAAGCCACTTTAGCCAAAGCAAAAAGAAGTCCGGTGACGGAAGTGAAAAGAAAAAAAGCTTTAGAGGAAATAAAATATTTAGAAAATGTAGCTATCGAAAGTTTTACCGACAAACTACAGAAATACAATTTCACCCCATTAAAACCTACAGGATTAGATATTTTACAAATTAATGTAGGTTATTTGTGCAATCAAATTTGCAACCACTGTCATGTAAATGCAGGTCCTGCTAGAAAAGAATTGATGACCTTAGAAACCATGAATGCTTGTTTGGCTGCTTTGGATGAAGGTAATTTTCATACGGTAGATTTAACAGGAGGTGCACCAGAAATCCATCCTGATTTTAAGTGGTTTGTCGAAGAAATCTCTAAGAGAAATGTAAAAATAATTGTTCGTAGCAACTTAACTATTTTAACTTTCCACGAAGACTATGCTTATCTTCCAGAATTTTTCAAAAAACATAAAATAGAAGTCATTGCTTCCATGCCTTGCTACACGATAGAAAATGTAGACAAACAACGTGGTGAAGGTGTTTTTGAAGCTTCTATTAAAGGACTACAAATTTTAAATACCTTAGGATATGGTGTTGAAAGTGATTTAACATTACACTTGGTTTACAATCCTGGTGGTGCCTCTTTACCTGGCGACCAAATGGGCTTAGAAAGAGATTACAAAGAAATGTTGAAAAAGAATTTCGATGTTGTTTTTAACAATTTGTACACCATTACCAACATGCCAATCAGTCGTTTTTTAACCGACTTAAAAAATCAGGACAAAGTAGAGCACTATATGCATTTGTTGGTTGACAATTTCAACCTAGCCGCTGTAGAAAATGTGATGTGTAGAAATACGATTTCTGTTCGTTTTGATGGGACTATCTTTGATTGTGATTTCAATCAAATGTTGCATTTACCAATTTCAGGAAAAGGTTCAAAAAACATCAAAGATTTTAATTTAGAAGAGTTGGCAACAAGAACTATCGTTTTAAAAAATCACTGTTATGGCTGTACAGCCGGTGCCGGTTCAAGCTGCCAAGGAGTTGTTGCTTAAGGTATGAAAATTGAAATTTGGCAATGGGGATTGGTATTGCTATCTAGTCTAGCTTTCTTTTTTTTAGCACCCCTTGTAAAAACAACCGATGCTTTTTACAAGGCTTCTAGTAAAAACAAAGCACCCAATATATTTGTCTTAACAGGTAGCTTGGTCATTTCTTGGATCTTTGCCAAAAGTATTACCAATGCCGCCAATTTAGGATTGGAATTCGGAATTGTGGGTGGAGTTGCCTATGCGGGTTATTACCTTTCTTTTACTGTGGCAGGAATTATCATTTATAAAATGAGAACCCAAGCAGGTATTAAAAGTATTCACCAATTTATAAGTCAGAAATTCGGAAAATATGCCATGCTCTTATTTTCTGTTTTAATTGCCATTCGTCTGTTTAATGAAGTTTGGAGCAATACCATGGTTATTGGTTCGTATTTTGGAGCTCAAGGAAGTCCCACTTACTATTGGGCTATAGTTATTTTTACAAGCCTAACACTAGCTTACACCTTAAAAGGTGGTTTGAGCAGTTCTATTTTTACAGATGCCATTCAAATGATTTTGTTTTCTGTTTTGTTAACGGTTATTTTGTGGAATTTATTTTCTGCTGACAATTTTTCTACAAAAGAAGTGCTGTATTCAGGGACTTGGAGTTTTGATTTAGGGCTGAATTTATTTTTTGCTGCGATATTACAATCGTTTAGTTATCCTTTTCACGATCCCGTTTTAACCGATAGAGCTTTTATCAGCTCTCCAAAAGTCACACTAAAAAGTTTTTTGTGGGCTAGTCTTTTAGGCGGCCTTTGCATTGTGCTATTTAGTATTGTAGGAATTTATGCACAACAAAACGGGTTGACAGGTCAGGCTGCCGTGGAAGTAGGAAAACTATTTGGACTCGTAATTTTATTGGTCATCAATTTTATCATGATTACCTCAGCTGCTTCAACTTTAGATTCTACATTTTCTTCTTTTTCTAAATTAATTGCTATCGATTTAAAAATTCATAAAAGCATTTCTTTTGGAAGAATATCCATGCTTATCATTGCTGTTTTAGGAACACTTCCCATTTTTTTTAATGCTGAAATTTTATCGGCAACCACTATTTCTGGAACCATGGTTATTGGATTGGCTCCTGTTTTTTTATTTTGGAACGACAAAACAACAAGCAGCAGTTTCTATTTAAGTGTGCTTACCGGAATCATCTTTGGCTTCTTACTCGTTTTCAATTATTTTCCGGAATCCTTCATTTTCACCAAAGGAAAATACGCTTCTTTATTATGGATTAATATTTGGGGCAGCTTATGTTGCATCCTTATTTACAAATTACCGCTATGGATAAAAAGATAAAAAACCTAGGCACCCAAAGCAACAAACTGCTCCTTTTTGGCGGAGTGTACAGCAACCTGCAAGCTTTAGAAGCATTGATTGAAACGGCTCATATTTTAAACATTCCTGCAGAAAATTGTATTTGTACTGGAGATTTGATTGGCTATTGTGCACAGCCAGAAGAAACCGTTCAACTATTAAAAAAATGGGGAGCACATAGTATTTTAGGAAATGTTGAAATTCAATTAAATGAAGGTCAAGAAAATTGCGGCTGTAATTTTACAGAAGGCTCTCGTTGTGATGTTTTTTCTTCGCAGTGGTATCCTTACGCTCAAAAAAAACTGTCTACAAATTCTTTAGCATTTTTAAGAACACTGCCAAACAATCTTCAATTTAAATATGCAAATAAAAACATAAGCGTTGTACATGGAGCTTATGATCAGGTTTCGGAATTTATATTTAAATCGACTCCCTGGTCTGTTAAATCTAAAAATTTTAAGGCTAGTAAAAGTGATTTTATTATTGCTGGCCATTGCGGATTGCCTTTTTCAGAAACACACAAAGATAAAACTTGGCTCAACCCTGGCGCTATAGGTATGCCTGCCAATGATGGATCTCCAAAAGTTTGGTATGCAACTCTTGAAATTAAAGAAAAAAAGATCCAAATTTCACAGCATAATTTAGATTACAATTATAAATTAGCTATTGCCTTAATGAAAGAAGCCCAATTACCTTTAACCTATGCAAACACTTTGCAAACCGGTATTTGGGACAATATGGAAATTTTACCAGCAGCAGAAAAACTTCTGCAAGGAAAAACAATAAAATTCTAGAATTATGAACATAAAACTTATCTTTTTATTCCTTTTTTTATCCAGCCTATCCACTAAGGCTCAAAACGGATTAAAGGAATTACTACAAAAACACAATAGTGAAAGTATTCCATATATAAGTGTTGAAGAATTGGCCAAAGAAGACAAAAATAATTTTCTTCTTTTAGATGCAAGAGAAAAAAAAGAATTTGACACAAGCCATATAGAACAAGCTATTTTTGTAGGCTATGATTATTTCAAGCTAAGAAAAACAAAGAAACTACTTAAAGACAAGGATCAAAAAATTGTTGTGTATTGTTCTTTAGGCATACGTTCTGAAGACATTGCCGAAAAATTAAAAAAAGCAGGTTATACCAATGTTTACAATTTATACGGTGGTATTTTTGAATGGAAAAATCAATCCAAAAAAGTAATAGATTCAGAAAACCAAGCTACAAACAAAGTCCATACTTTTTCAAAAGAATGGAGTCAGTGGTTATTGAAAGGAGAAAAAATTTATGAGCACTAAAAATTTACTAATTTTATTTACTCGAAATCCAGAACTCGGAAAAGTAAAAAGCAGACTGGCAAAAGATATTGGTGAAGAAAAAGCACTGAAAATTTACATTGAATTGCTGCTACACACTAAAAAAATATCAGAAAATATTCCCGTTAGCAAATGGGTTTTTTATTCAGAAGAAATTCCGAAAAACGATATTTGGACTGCAGCTAATTTTCAAAAAAAAATACAACAAGGAACGGATTTAGGTTTCCGAATGAAAGCTGCTTTTCAGGAAGGTTTTGCTAATGGTTTTGAAAAAATCATTGTTATTGGAAGTGACATCTACGATTTGCAACAACAACATATTGAACAAGCATTTGAAAAACTTAACGATTACACTTCTGTTTTAGGTCCTTCGGAAGACGGCGGCTATTATTTACTAGGTCTAAAAAGTATGATTCCTGAAGTTTTTGAAAATAAAAATTGGGGTACAGAAACCGTTCTAAGTGCTACTTCTAAAGATTTAAAAAACAATGGCAGCCTCTATTATTTAGAGGAGCTCAATGATATTGATGTAATTTCTGACATAAAAAGCGACTCATGGTTAAACAACCTGTTGTAACATGAAATTCTTTACCAAACTTTTTCTCTTTTTTGCCTTTAGCTATCAATTAAGCTTTGCGCAGTGTTTTCGTGAAGCGCCATTTCAAGACGGCCCCGATTATACCTTAGACGGAACTGCTTCCTTAACTTTTTTACTAAACGGAACAAAAACCTTGTCCTTCGACAGTAATTTTAGTACTCCTGCAGGTCCCGACTTGCATGTATATCTATCAGAATCGGCAACGGTGAATACTCCTGGTGGCGTGCTTCAAACCCCAAACACTCTAGATCTTGGCTTGCTAAAAAGTGCTAACGGAACGCAAACTTACGATCTAACAAACCTGAATCCAGCAGTAACTTTAGCCAGCTACACTTATGTTATTATTCATTGCAAAGAATTTAACCATTATTGGGGTACAGGAACTTTTGGAACAAACCAAGGAGCAGATTGCAGTAATTTGTCTGTTAAAGAAGAAATCTTTCAAAATCTTCGCATTTACCCAACCATTGCAAATAAAAAAGAACTTTTCATTGAGCTTCCTAACGCTCAAAACACCTTGGTAAATATCCTTTCCATAACGGGGCAAAACATTAAAAAACCCGTAATTTTAACCGAAATAAAAAACAGAATAGACCTAGCCACTTTAGGCACAGGAATTTATTTTATTCAAATAAGTCAAAACAAAAACACAATTACAAAAAAAATAATCATCCCATAAAAATGATTGAAAAAATTAAAGAAACAGTTGCTTTTCTTAGATCAAAAAACATCACAGAACCAATTGTAGGAATTGTACTTGGCACAGGCTTGGGACAATTAGCAGGTCATATTAAAACAGAAGTTAGCATTGATTATGCCGATATTCCAAACTTTCCTTTAGCTACTGTAGAATCCCATTCTGGAAAATTAATTTATGGTGAATTGGGTTCTAAAAAAGTTCTTGCACTCCAAGGAAGATTTCATTTGTACGAAGGTTATAATTTTTCTGAAATTACTTTTCCAATTCGAATTTTAAAAGAACTAGGCGTTCAGAATTTATTAATTTCAAATGCTGCTGGTGCCATTAATTTGAATTATACCAAAGGAGATTTATTTTTAATTGATGATCATATTAATTTGCAAGGAGGTTCGCCTTTGGCGGAAAAAGGAATAGAAAAATTAGGGCCTCGTTTTGTGGATATGTCCGCTCCTTATTCCAAAGAATTAAACACAAAATTAAAAGAAATAGCAGCCACGAAAAATATCACTTTAAATGAAGGGGTTTATGCTGCCGTTGTGGGACCTCAATTAGAAACCCGAGCAGAATATAGATACCTAAAAATTATTGGAGCAGACGCTGTAGGAATGTCTACAGTACCTGAGGTTATTGTCGCCAACCAATTAGAATTACCCTGTGTTGCTATTTCTGTATTAACAGATGCATGCGATCCTGATAATTTACTTCCAATAAATATTCCTGAAATCATGGAATTGGCCGGCAAAGCAGAACCCAAATTAAATATTCTTTTTACAGAATTAATAAAAAGCCTATAAATTAGTACCTATCGACAAGTTCGGGGTAACAAATACAAAAAATTATGAGTTATTTAGATACAACACACAACCTTTACAAAGAAGCAGCACTCACGCCAGATGTTGGATTATGCTGCACCACCAATCCTATTTGGGAGTTACCTGGATTAAAAATTCCAAAAATAATGCAAGAAATGAATTACGGCTGCGGAAGTACCGTCAATTCTAGAGACTTGAGCAACAATCCTAAAATATTATATGTTGGTGTTGGTGGCGGTATGGAATTGTTACAATTTGCTTATTTCTCTCGTCAAAAAGGAGGTGTTATAGGTGTTGATGTTGTAGATGAAATGCTGGAAGCCTCAAGAAAAAACTTCAAAGTTGCTGAAGAACAAAACTCTTGGTTTAAAAGTGATTTTGTAGAGCTTGTAAAAGGAGATGCTTTGAATTTAAATGTAGCAGATAACAGTATTGATGTAGCAGCTCAAAATTGCTTGTTCAATATTTTTAAGGCAGAAGACTTAAAAAAAGCCATCGAAGAGATGTATCGTGTACTAAAACCACACGGACGTTTGGTGATGAGTGACCCTACCTGTGAACAGCCAATGAATGAAACCTTAAGAAATGACGACCGATTGCGTGCCTTGTGTTTGAGTGGAAGTTTACCAATTGCAGAATATGTAAAAGCCTTAACAGATGCTGGTTTTGGAACCATAGAAATTAGAGCTAGAAAACCGTACAGAATTTTAGATCCTAAAAATTATCCTACGGACGAATTGATTTATATAGAATCTATTGAAGTGGCGGCTATAAAAGATCCAATGCCAGAAGATGGACCGTGTATTTTTACAGGAAAAGCTGCTATATATTATGGTGACGAAGATTATTTTGATGACGGCTTAGGTCATACCCTATTAAAAAATCAACCTTTAGCCATTTGCGATAAAACCGCAGCAGCACTTAAGGCTTTAGGAAGAGATGATATCTATTTTAGTGAATCTACCTATCATTATGATGGCGGTGGCTGTTGCTAATTAAAAATACTGTCCGATACCAAAAACCATTCCTTGTGTGTTTTCAGTAAGTCCAAATCCGTAATCTATTCTAAATACAGCATTGAATATTTTTTTATGGATAAATCGCAAACCGACTCCTGAAAACACACGAATGTTTTCTGACTGGCTAAAGTCTCCTAAATCGCCTCCTGGATTTCTCCATGAACCAGAATCTACAAAAGCATTTCCTTGCAGACTAAAAGAATTCCTCTCAAATAAAGTTTGACGATATTCTGTGTTTAATACCACCACGCCTGTTCCTCTATCAATGGTATTTCCAACACCTCTAATATTTACATTATTATCCAATGAAAAAGGCGCAAAGGGAGAATTGTTATTTGTTGCCAAGCCTAAACGCAAACGACAGGCTAAATTCCCACTAACACCATAGCGTTTGTAATACAAGAAATCATTCCAAGCAATTGAAAATTTAGGAGAAGCGGTTTCGTCATTTGTTGTTACATATTGGTAATTAAAAATATTTTTAAAACCTGAAACATATTGATAATCATAGCTGACATTATTATACTCATAAACAAATTTATACAACTGTTTGTCCGTAATTAATTCAGTTATTGGAGGATCCGGTCTTTCATCTCCTTCTGTTCGTTTGAATTCGTAATCTTCTGTAAATAAATTTACCCCTATTTCAAATTTGTTTTTTATATCCAGTTCATAGGACAGCATGGCTTCATAGGAAACATTGTTGTATTTAAAATCTACAGGATTTCTAGGTTCAAAAAAAACAGGTTCTTGCGTGGTAAAATCTTTGTAAGCTAAGGACAAGCCCATTTTTTTCGAAAACAAATAAGGGGCTTTAAAATGAATTCCATAAGAATTGTAAATATCCTTTTGAAAAAAACCACCAAAGACCATATTCTTTCCAAACAAATTAAATTCTGAAAGTCCAATTCTATAGGCAAACTCGCCATTATTAGACGTGTACACATTAAATGAAGGAATAATGGTGAAGTTTTCTACCAATTGATAAACGACCCGATATTGCCCATTTTGTTTTTTCTCTATGGTATAACTTGCATTAGCAACCGATGGCAATCGTTTTAAAAACCGAATATCTCGCTCTACAACTGCTGAATCCAAGACACTTCCTTCCTGTAAGTTGATGACTCTTTTAAGAAAAGCCATTTTTATTTTTTTATTTCCAGAAATTTCAAAATTTTCAATAGTATTATTTTGAGAAAAGCCTATCATTCCTGAAAAAACAAACAATAGAGAGAGTGTAATAATTTTATGCATAGTTAGTTTCTTTCAAATTGCTGTTTGACTAACAATTCTGATTTTTTATTTTGTATCGTATATCCTGTATGGCCTTCTCCTCCAGCCTTCTCGTAAGTATCAAACCATTTCCATAAGAAACCTCCTTCAAACCACGATTCTTGCCAAAAGGTTTCGAAAATTGCTTGCAAGGCATTTTCTTGCGCTTCTACATTGTAAGCTCCTGCTGTGTTTGATTCCCATGGTTCTTTCGCTGTAAAATCAACACTTCGATATCCAAATTCCGTAAACAAAATTGATTTTTTAAGTGTTTTGCTATAGCTAGCTATTTCACGTTTTATAGGTTCCCACGCTTTTGTCAATTCGTTAACTGTTGCCGTTTTATTTATATGCAATGGAAAATAGGCGTCAATACCAATACAATCTAAATCTTTCCAAAAAGTTGGGTTTTGATAACTGTCCCAATTGGCTGCATAGGTTAGTTTGCCTGAATATACTTTTTTTATTTTCACAATTATTTGTTTCCAAAAATTTGGTCGTGCTACCACAAAAGCATTCAATTCTGTACCGATACAAAAAAGTTCAAAATTTTCTGATGCTGCAACTTCGGCGTAGGCCAAAATAAACGCTTCGTAGTTTTTTTCAAAGGCCTGCCAGTCATTTTCCGAGTTCATTTGAATTGTTCCTGTAAAAGTACCACCACGAATCCATATTTGAGGTTTCAGCATTCTTTTTATACCCTTCGCCTGAAAAACTTTTCCAGCTTGTTTTACTCCTTCTTTCTTTTCTCCCCACCATTGTCGTTCATGATCAAAAGTTAAAGAAGCACTATTGGCATTGGGCATAAAACCAAAAGGCATTAAAGTCACCCAGTTGGCATTCAAATTTACAACAGGAATAATCGTTTCAGCAACCACATGATTTCTAGAAGCCACAAAACTAAGACCATTAATTTTTTGGCTAAAAACAACTATATCTCGTGAAGTATCGCTACCCGCACAAGATATAATGATGAGTAAAAAAAGGAAACTGTTTCGAATCAAAAATTTCTAATTTAGTTAGATAAAAATCGCAACCCAAAGTTAATGGTTTCTCCGAGACCAGAATCTGAACCACGAACAAAATTTGTATACGAGGTTTCTAAATTAATTTTTGAGCTTATTTGATATTTAGCACCAATTCCCAATTGCGTAAATTCTTGTCCAAAATCATTCCCCAAATCAATTAAAAAATATTGCTGTGCTTGAAAATATATAGTCGACTTGTTTGTTGGAAAATAACTCAAAAAAGCGCTTACAGGAAGCCCTAAACTATTGTTGGCAAAACCTTCTTCTTTATCCCCAAAATTTAACTGCGTATCAATTTCAGTAAAAATTTGAAAATCACCACTAGGTAAGGTATAATCGTAAAAGAACTTGGTGTCCCAAACAAAACTATTTTTATCTAAAAAAACATTATTTTCAGTTTCATTGGCGACCAACGGAATAAATATAGAAGAGCGAATAGAAAAATTTCCAATATTTTTAAAAGGCTGAAAACTCACACTCGGTGCAATAGAGGTCAAACCGACTCTAGAAACTCCAGTTTCATTTTTTAATTCCAAAGGAGAAAACCAACTTTTATCTCCAATATTATTGGACTTTACATTAAATACCAAACCAAAATTTAAACGTGAATTTTCTGAAAACCCTCTAAAAATCTCAAACGTAGAGGTGAAATAATTTTCACGATCATTGTTATTTCTAAAAGGATTTTCTGTTTCGCTGTAAAAATTATTGAACCATTTTACATCCCACTGCCCTTGCTTCAATAATTTTGAAGGTGTATAGGTTCTTATATTGCTCTCTTGCGCTGTTGCGCTAAAGCTAATTACTATCGCTACTAAAAGTGCAAATACATAGTTATTTTTCATTGTTTAAATTTAAAGTAGGTGTCTAGAATACCCAAAAGTTTTACCCCTATAGAGTACCTTTCTAAAAACATTCCTTACAAAGCTTATTTATTTATATTTATTCTAAATTAAATATTCAGGGAAATTTCAAGCGTATTCTTCCGACTGAAATGCCAGCACATAGAATTTGCTTACATTTAATCAACTTCAATTACAAAATCGCAACATGAAACACATTTTAATTATTGGCAACGGTGTTTCTGGTATTACAGCTGCAAGGCATATCAGAAAATTAAGTCAACATAAAATCACCGTTATTTCTGCAGAATCTGATTATTTCTTTTCAAGAACTGCTTTGATGTATGTTTTTATGGGACATATGAAATTTGAAAACACCCAACCTTATGAAAATTGGTTTTGGAAAAAAAACAATATCGACTTGCTTAATGGGTATGTTTCTTCTGTAGATGCCGCCAATAATAAAGTGCTTTTAAGTGATGGTACAGAAATTACATATGATGATTTAATTATTGCCACCGGATCTAAACCCAATAAATTTGGTTGGCCAGGTCAAGATTTAAAAGGTGTACAAGGAATGTATTCGAAACAAGACCTTGAAAAACTTGAAGAAAACAGCAAAAACTGCAAACGTGCCGTTATAGTTGGTGGTGGATTGATTGGAATTGAAATGGCTGAAATGCTACATTCAAGAAATATTCCCGTTACTTTTTTAGTGAGAGAATCTAGTTTTTGGAACGGTGTGTTGCCTGGGGAAGAATCGGCAATGATTAATAAAGAAATTTTAGAAAACCACATAGACTTGCGACTAGAAACCAATTTGGTCGAAATTCTTTCGGATGAAAATGGACATGCCAAAGCCATTGTTACCGACAAAGGCGAAACCATTGAATGTTCTGTTGTTGGTTTAACAGCAGGTGTAAGTCCTAATATAGATTTTTTAAAAAATAGCGCTGTTGAATTGGGTAGAGGAATTTTGGTAGACAGACTTTTACAAACCAATATTAAAAATATTTATGCCATTGGCGATTGCGCTCAGCAGCATGAAGGTATTGGACAAAGAAGACCTATTGAAGCTGTTTGGTACACCGGCAGAATGATGGGAGAAACCGTTGCAAGAACTATTTGCGGCACTCCTCAAGAATACAATCCAGGGCATTGGTTCAACTCTGCTAAATTTATAGATTTAGAATACCAAACCTACGGCTGGGTATGGGCACAGCCCAAAGAAAATGAAAATCGGTTTTATTGGGAACATGCGTCAGGAAAAAAATGTATTCATATAAATTACGACAAAAACACTCATGAATTTATAGGCATCAACACTTTTGGTATCCGATTGCGACATGAACGTTTTGATACTTGGCTAAATAATAAGGCTACCGTTGAAGAAGTATTGCTGCATTTAAAAGACGCCAACTTTGATCCTGAATTTTTTGCAAGTCATGAAGAAGAAATTTTAGAAAAATTCAATTCAGAAAACAACACACAACTAAAAGTAAAAGCGAAAAGCTGGAAACGTATTTTTTTAAAAGCATAATCCCATCACATGAAAACAATTAAAAACATAGGATTACTCATCTCATTAACTGGGTTTATCATCTTTACTTCAAGTATATTTACTGGAACCAACAAAGTCTCACAAGAAATTTTTGATACTTGGTCGTCTCAAAAAATTAAAAGTGCTTTTTTTGTAGAGAAAGCACAACAAGAAATTGTAAACAAAGAATTAAGCGCGTCTGAGTTATCGAACAAAATAACGCAAATTGCCGCAGCTTCAAATCAGCATACCTACGATTTACAAGCAGAACTTCAACAAAAAATTGAACAAACTAAAAAAACAAAAATTGCACAGCAAGTCATTGACAAACGCGTGCAAGCTTACCAAGCTCAAATCAATGATTTATGGAATGAAATTATTTGGATGAAATGGAACAAAACCTCTAAAGATTTAATTTACCCATTGGCAAGAGCCTCTGCTACAGGATGGCCGCAACAAAATCAAGGTTTGTTTTTTTGGTTGACATTTGGATTGGCCATATTAGGGGGTGTTATTGCATTTGGTTCCGACTATAAATTATTAGGACCAGCAGGAATAAAAAATAACGGAATTATGCAGCATGCTGCTACCAATAGAGGCTGGATTGGAATGATTGCCTTTGCCTATTTTGTTGGCTTTTATGTATTACTATACTTCTTTCCAAATTATTTGGTAAACCCAATTTTAGCCGTAAACAAAGTGAGTTTAGGTTTGAGCGGAAATCCTTCAAGTCAGTGGTTTTTATATGGCTTTATGTATTGCTCAGTCATGTCTGTTTTTGCGGTAAGAATGTTTATTAAATACAGACACAATGCCTACCAATTGGTTAGAACAGCAGTCGTGTTATTTTTCCAAATTGCCTTTGCCTTTTTAATTCCTGAAATATTAGTTGCATTTAACAAACCTTGGTTCGACTTTAAAAATGCGTGGCCCTTAGATTATGATTTGTTTTTCGATTTAAACAAAGACTGGGGACTTTTAGGTCAAGGACAGATTGGGCTATTTATGTTGGTTTGGGGAATTGTATTGACCTTAGTAATTGTTCCCGTAATGGTCTACTTTTTTGGTAAAAGATGGTACTGTTCATGGGTTTGCGGTTGTGGTGGATTGGCGGAAACTTTGGGAGATCCTTACCGACAATTATCGAGTAAATCTTTATTTTCATGGAAAATAGAACGTTGGTTAATTCATGGAGTTTTAGTTTTTGCAGTGGGAATGACTGGTCTTACTTTATATACCTATTTTGCTGAAATTGAAAGTTGGCAAGAAATTGCTTTTGGTTTTTCTGCCTACGACATTCAAAGTTCGTATGGATTTTTAATTGGCTCTATATTTTCTGGAGTTATTGGAACCGGTTTTTATCCAATATTAGGAAATAGAGTTTGGTGTCGTTTTGGTTGTCCGTTAGCAGCATATATGGGCTTGGTACAAAAATTCAAATCGCGATTTAGAATTACTACAAATGGTGGACAATGCATTTCTTGTGGAAACTGTTCTACTTATTGCGAACAAGGAATTGATGTACGTTCCTATGCACAAAAAGGCCAAAATATTGTTCGATCCTCATGTGTAGGATGTGGTGTTTGTTCTGCAGTTTGCCCTAGAGGTGTTTTAAAATTAGAAAATGGTCCCGAAGAAAACAGATTGGATCAAAACCCAACCTTGTTAGGAAATGATGTGGATTTATTAGAATTAATAAAAAACAATAAATAAATCATGAAGCCGTCCTTTTTCTTTTTCCTAGTTTTTATTAGCCTTGCAAGCTATGGTCAAGGGATCAAAACGTACCATAAAGCCTATTACAAAAATGGTATTTTAAAAGAAGAAGGATGGCTGTTGAAAAACACTAAAAATAATTATTGGAAGTTTTATTTTTCTGATGGCACTTTAAGTTCGAAAGGCCATTTTAAAAACAATAATCCTAATAAATATTGGTACTTTTACAGCCCAAATGGCAGCCTAAAAGAAGAAGGTCATTTTAACAACGGACAAAGAGAAAACTGGTGGGTATTTTACAAAAAGAAAGAAACCCTTGAAGCAAAAAAACAGTTCAAAAAAAATAAGATAGACGGCTTTTGTCTTTTCTATAAAAACAACAAAATTTTCAAAATCGAAAAATATGTTCAAAACACCAAAATAAAGGAGTGGACAGATTTAAAAGAATTTGAAAAAGAACATAATTTATCGGATCTTTTATGACCCATATAAAAGTTATTATTCCTGCTTATAATGAAGCAGAGGCTATTGCAAATGTTGTCAAAGACATTCCAAACTTGGTAACAGAAATAATTGTTGTCAATAACAATTCAACAGATGCTACCGTAAAAAACGCCCAAGAAGCGGGTGCTACGGTTTTAAACGAGCCCCGAAAAGGCTATGGCTATGCCTGCTTAAAAGGCATGGAATATATTAGCCAACAAAAAGAACTGCCAGAAATTATTGTTTTTTTAGATGGTGATTACTCTGACTACCCTGAAGAATTGACAAAACTAATAGCTCCTATTGTAAACGATGGAGTTGATTTAGTCATTGGAGCACGTACAGCTGCCTATAGACAAAATGGAGCTATGACTCCACAACAAGTTTTTGGAAACTGGTTGGCAACTTTTTTAATGAAATTATTTTTCAAAGCCAATTTTACCGACTTAGGTCCGTTTAGAGCTATTAAATACGATAAATTGTTGGCCATGAATATGGAAGATAAAACCTATGGTTGGACGGTTGAAATGCAATTAAAAGCTTTGAAACAAAAAATGACTTATGTAGAAATTCCTGTGCAATACAGAAATAGAATTGGTGTTTCAAAAGTATCCGGTACGGTTAAAGGTACTTTTATGGCGGGCTATAAAATTTTAAGTTGGATTTTTAAATACAGTCTCAAATAATGATCTCACTCATTACAACAAATCAAATTATATTTTCAATTGGCTATGGACTTCTATTGGTTTATATAGCCTCACTTATTTTGATTTTTCTTTTTTCATTGGCGCAATTAAATTTACTTCTCAACTTAAAAAAATCTAAAAAAGAAAACAAAACAGCTCCGAAATACGATCTTTCTAACAGTTCTGAAATCCCCTATGTTACTATTCAGTTACCGGTATACAATGAATTGTATGTAATGGAACGCTTGTTAGACAATATTGTCAAACTCGACTATCCCAAAAACAGATTAGAATTTCAAGTACTAGATGATTCTACGGATGAAAGTGTAGCGAGTACCGCTCAACAAATTCAAAAACTACAAGCATTAGGACACAACATTCAACATATAAGAAGAACCGACCGAACAGGTTTTAAGGCAGGTGCTTTAAAAGAAGGTTTAACAATTGCCAAAGGAGAAATCATTGCCATTTTTGATGCTGATTTTTTACCAGAAGAAGATTGGCTGCAAAAAACAGTTCCTTATTTTAAGGATCAAAAAATAGGAGTGGTACAAACACGCTGGGGACATATCAACAGAGATTATTCTTTATTAACTCAAATTCAAGCTTTTGCCCTAGATGCACATTTTACCCTAGAACAAGTAGGAAGAAATAGCAGAGGTCATTTTATTAATTTTAATGGAACGGCCGGTTTGTGGAGAAAAACGTGTATTCTGGATGCCGGCAACTGGGAAGGCGACACCTTAACAGAAGACTTAGACTTGAGTTATAGAGCACAATTAAAAGATTGGAAATTTAAATATTTAGTAGATATAGTTGCTCCAGCTGAACTACCTGTGGCTATTAGTGCTGCAAGATCTCAGCAATTTAGATGGAATAAAGGTGGTGCTGAGAATTTCCAAAAAATGATCAAGCGAATTTTATCCTCAAAAAAAATACCCATTAGAACAAAACTTCATGCCGCTTTGCATTTATTAAACAGCACCATGTTTTTAAATGTGTTAATTGTCGGAGTTTTAAGTGTTCCGATGCTTTACCTAAAAAATTATTTTGACGATTTAAAAATCTATTTTATTGCTATGAGTTTCTTTGGTCTAAGTACCTTAATCTTTTTTATCTGTTACTGGCATATGTACAAAGAAGTGAAACAAGGCGGTGTAAAAGGTTTTGCCAATTATTTTGTTTTGTTCTTTAAGTTTTTCTCTGTAGCTATGGGATTTTCATTACACAATAGCATTGCCGTTGCTGAAGGGCATTTGGGTAAAAAAAGTGAATTTGTTAGAACTCCCAAATTCAACATGCTCAACTTAAAAGACAAGTGGCAAAAAAATAAATACATTCAAAAAAAATTAGAAAAAAGCGTTTTTGTTGAAGGCTTCCTTACTTTATACTTTGCTTTCGGAGCGCTAAGCTCTGTACTCGTTGCATACATTGGCAAACCCAATGCAATACCTTCTGAAAATTATGATTTTGGTTTACTTCCTTTTCATTTAATGTTGGTATTTGGCTTTGGTTATGTGTTTTTTAAATCTGTATTTTCAAAAAACTAATGGATTTAGGGCTTCAACATATAAAAAAAACGACTTGGTTATTCCTTTTCGTATCCATCATTTTTTATACCGTTTTTGCTTACGACTTGCATCGTTCTGAATTTGTAAAATTACTTTTTCTGTATAGCATTTTATTTACTGCCTTTATAAAATTGGTGGTTGATAATAAAAAAAACACGTCCTTTTTATTAGGAGCGGCTATTTTATTCCGACTTATTTTATTAGTTGCTACGCCTAATTTATCTGATGATTTTTATCGTTTTATTTGGGATGGCCGTATGATTTGGGAAGGACTAAATCCGTATTTGTATTTACCTGAATCCAATACACGTTTGGTTCCTGAAGGACAAGAGTTATATAAAGGAATGGGAAGTATGAATGGGAGTCATTATACCTGCTACCCACCTATCAATCAATTGACTTTTTTGGTTCCGGCTATTGTGTTTTCTAAAAATTTAGTAGGAAGTACAATTGTTATGCGCCTACTCATTATAGCAGCAGATATTGGGACTTTTTATTTCGGAAAAAAATTACTGCGGCATTTTAAGCAATCTGAACATCAAATATTTTTCTATTTATTAAACCCTTTCGTTATTTTGGAACTGACAGGGAATTTACATTTTGAAGGAGTCATGCTATTTTTCTTGGCAGCTTCATTGTATTATCTGTTTACCAACAAATGGGTGTTATCCGCTCTATTATTTGCGCTTTCCGTTTCGGTCAAACTAATTCCCTTATTGTTCTTGCCGGTATTCTTAAAGAAATTAGGCTTTAAAAAAGCAGTATTTTATTATGTGCTTGTGGGTGGCTTGAATCTCTTATTTTTTATTCCTTTTTTAAGCCAAGCCTTAGTTGATAATTTTATGTCGAGTATTCATTTGTACTTTCAAAACTTCGAATTTAATGCTAGTATTTATTATATAATTAGAGAAATTGGCTACCAAGTAACAGGCTATAATATCATTCAATCTGTAGGGAAAATCACCCCTATCCTAGTCATACTAGCAACGCTTCTAATTAGCTTTTTCAGAAAGAATCAACACCCTACAATATTATTTAGTTCTTTGCTATTCACCATACTTATTTATTATTCTTTGGCATCCATCGTACATCCTTGGTACATCGCCATTCCATTATTTTTAAGTCTATTTACCCGATATAAATTCCCTTTGGTTTGGAGCTTCTTTATTATTTTAAGCTACTCGGCCTATACAGATAGCAGTTACCATGAAAACTTAACATTGGTGGCTGTGGAATATTTAGTTGTTTTTGGTTTTATGATTTACGAACTATTTTTTAACAAGCCCCAAAAAGCAGATTTGAAAGAAGAATTGGCAATTAAATAAAATCGTTTTTTTATGCTATGCTAAAAAATTGTACTTTTAAGTTTACTAAAAAGAAAACGATACTATTTCAGTCTATTTTTGGATAAAATAAAGCTATTTTTGTAATTATGAAGAAAGTCCTTAAAACTGATTTACCCCAGCAGTCCATGAAAAAAATCACTATTAAAGATATTGCAAGTAAATTTAATGTGTCAATCTCAACGGTATCCAAAGCCTTAAACGACAGTTATGAGATTAGTGATAAGACCAAGGATAAAATTCAAAAATACGCCAAGAAAAAGAACTACAAGCCCAACTTTAATGCTATTAGCTTAAAGAAAAGACGGACTAAAACTATAGGAATTGTTATTCCAAATATGTTGAGTTATTTCTTTGCACAAATTTTTAAAGGTGTTGAAAAAGTTGCCAACGACAATGGTTATAAAATTATTACCTGTATTTCTAATGAATCGTATAAGAAGGAGGTAGAAACCATGGAAATGCTTTCTAACGGTAGTATTGATGGCTTTATTATTTCTATTGCCAAAGAAACAGAACTAAAAAAAGATTATTCACATTTTGAAATGTCTATTAGAGAAGGAACACCAATTGTAATGTTTGATAGAATTGCCACCAGTGTAGGTTGTGACAAAGTTGTTGTTGACGATTACAAAGCTGCTAAAAAAACAGTAAAACACTTGGTAAATACCGGTTGTAAAAACATTGCATTTATCTCCACTATTAGTGATATGAATGTTGGAAAATTACGTTACAATGGGTATGTAAAAGGACTAGAAAAACAAAATATTCCATTTAACAAAAATTTGGTTTTAAACATAGAAGAAGAAGACTACAAAAAATACGAAGACATTATCAAACCATTATTCGACAATAATGAAATTGACAGTGTTATTACTACCAATGAAAAAATAGCAGTAACTGTTTTAAAAATAGCACAAGAAAAAGGTTTTAAAGTACCTGAGAACTTTTCTGTGATCGGTTTTTCTAATGGAATTTTAGCACGTCACTCTTCACCAACACTTACCACGGTGAGTCAACATGGTGAAATAATGGGCGAAGCGGCTGCACAAATGCTGATTGACAAATTAGAGAACAAAAATTTAAACAAGGAAGTGACAACACAAATTATAAAAACCGATTTGGTAGAAAGAAATTCTACCAAACGTTTTGTAGAGTTGTCAAAAGCCTAGGTCTCGACTCCGCTCGACCTGACATAAATCGACTCCGCTAAACCTGATCTAAAATAATTTCTATCAAAACCTAATTTTCTTAAACTAAGAGAGATTTTTAATATTTGTCACCTCGAATGAAGTCGAGAGGCACGCTAGCTTAACTGAAAATATCCTTTAAATACCTGTCACTTCGAGCGCGGTCGAGAGGCATTCATGATCACCCAAGAATAAACTTTAAATACTTGTCTCCTCGAGCGAAGTCGAGAGGCATGCAAGCTTAACCAAAAACAAAATTTAAACACTTGTCACCTCGAGCGCAGTCGAGAGGCAACACCTATTATTGCTATGAAACAATATTATGTATACATATTAAAATGTAGAGATGAATTTCTATATGTAGGAGTTACAAATAATCTTTTTAGAAGATTCACTGAACATAATGAAGGTATTAACAAAAACTGCTTTACCTTCAAGAGAAGACCTGTTGAGCTAATCTTTTATCAAGAATTCAATAGTATTGAACAGGCAATCTTTTATGAGAAAAAAATCAAAAAATGGAGTAGGAAAAAGAAAGTAGCTTTAGCCGAAGGAGACTTTACTCTTTTAAAATTGTTATCCGAATGTCAAAATGAAACACACTCCAAAAATCTAGGTCTCGACTCCGCTCGACCTGACATTAATTGAGTCCACTCGACTTGAATTGACACCAATCAGGCTAACATAAATTAAATTCTATCGAAATCTAAATTTTATTCAACTACGAGCAACCTTTAAATACTTGTCACCTCGAGCCGAGTCGAGAGGCACTCATGATCAACCAAGAACAAACTCTAAATACTTGTCTCCTCGAGCGAAGTCGGGAGGCACTCATGATCAACCAAGAACAACCTTTAAATTCTTGTCTCCTCGAGCGAAGTCGGGAGGCACTCATGATCAACCAAGAACAACCTTTAAATTCTTGTCTCCTCGAGCGGAGTCGAGAGGTATTCAGCTTAACCAAGAACAAACTCTAAATACTTGTCACCTCGAGCGGAGTCGAGAGGCACTCATGATCAACCAAGAACAAACTCTAAATACTTGTCTCCTCGAGCGAAGTCGAGAGGTAGGCTAGCTTACTTGAAGCGAAACCACCAAGCCTTCGTTGTTACGAATATTAAAAACCGTACCATCCTCAAACAATAAATATTGTCCTTTTACACCTTTTAAAACCCCTTGATACGAATGCGCTTTTACCAGGTTTAAACTTTTTATTTTTTCAGGATACTGTAAAACAGGATAATTTAAATCATAAACATCCGAATTATCTTCCAAGAAGTAAGGCAAAACTTCTTCGGGGAGATGTGCCTTCAATTCATTTCTCTTCTCCTGTAAATCGCCAGCTGTAACCACATTTTTCAGCATTTTTTGCCAACTAGTTTTATCGGTTACAAAATCTTTCAATGCAACTTCAGCAATACCCGCTAAATATCTATTTGGGACTTCCAAAATAGCCAAAGCCTTACTTGCTCCTTGATCTATCCAACGTGTAGGCACTTGTGTTTTTCTGGTTACCCCTACTTTTATTTCACTTGAAAGCGCTAAGTACACAATATGCGGCTGTAACTGCACCGCCTTTTCATAGGTCAAATCCCGATCTTCAATTCCTAAATGTGCCTTGCTCAATTCAGGTTTCATAATCCAATCTCCGGCCTGTGCTTGTTCGTAAAAACATTCGTAGCAAAAACCCTGTCTAAATATTTTCTTTTGTTTAGAACAGCACATACATTGGTAGCTTTCAAACTGTAATTCTATAGTTCTATCTAGCAACTGATTTAAATTTAAAAAATCATTCTCCATTTCTAAATAATAAGAAATCGTATCAGAAAACTCTGTCTTCATTTTTTTTAAAACGCCTTTGTACTGCATGCTTTTCGTTTGATATATTCCTTCACATAAATTAATAACTTTTAAATAACACAAGTACACACGATACAATTGCTTCTTAAAAGAATTTCACTAAATTGAACTCGCTAAAGGAATAGCTGTTTTACAAAAACAAATATACCCTAAAATTAACTGAGTGCTATGGCTTTTTTATTTGTTAATTCTATAATTTCATGGTTTCTAAAAAAAAGAAAACATCAAATTGATTTATTCATTAAGTATCCCAATGAAGTTCAAGAAGAGCTACTTCAAGACCTATTAAAAATTGCTCGAAATACCGAAATAGGCAAGCAATACAATTTTAGAAACATCACTTCGTATGAAGATTTTAGCAACAGTGTTCCCATACAGAAATACGAGAGTATTGAAGCTACCATAGAACGTTGTAGAAAAGGGGAACAAAATATTTTCTGGCCTTCCAACATCAAGTGGTTTGCTAAATCTAGTGGAACCACCAATTCAAAAAGTAAATTTATACCTGTTAGCGATGAAGCTATTGAATACTGTCATATCAATGTAGGAAAAGACATGCTTTCCATCTTTTTCAACAACAATCCAGAAGCCGATTTATTTTCTGGTAAAAGTCTAAGACTTGGAGGTTCTAGTGCCATTTACGAAGACAACAACAGTTATTCTGGCGACCTCTCTGCCATCATCATTGAAAACCTTCCTTTTTGGGCAGATATTAGCAGTACCCCAAAACAAGAAATTGCTTTGATGGATGAATGGGAAGCTAAAATGGATGCCATTATTGAAGAAACCATTCACGAAGATATTACCAGTTTGGCTGGAGTCCCCTCTTGGATGCTTGTATTGTTAAACAAAGTATTAGAACGAACAGGAAAAACGAATATTTTAGAAGTTTGGCCAAATCTACAAGTCTATTTTCATGGCGGGGTTAACTTTACTCCTTATCAGGATCAATACAAAAAAATAATTCCAAGTAGCACTTTTAAATACTACGAAACATACAATGCTTCCGAAGGTTTTTTCGCCTTGCAAGACCAAAATAATTCTGATGAATTATTACTAATGCTCGATTATGGAATTTTTTATGAATTTATTCCTATGGACCAATACCAAGGAGAAAATTCCAAAGCCATTTCTATTAAAAACGTAAAATTAAACACCAATTATGCCTTAGTCATCTCAACCAATTCTGGCTTGTGGAGGTACTTAATCGGAGACACCATAAAATTTACCTCGCTACAACCTTACCGAATAAAAATTACCGGCCGTACCAAACATTTCATCAATGTTTTTGGTGAAGAATTAATTATTGAAAACACAGAAGCTGCTTTGCAAATAGCCTGCAACAAAAGTGGCGCAGAAATTACAGAATATACAGTAGCGCCAATTTTTATGAAAGGAACCGACAATGGGGCGCACGAGTGGATGATTGAATTTAAAACAGCACCTACAGACCTTCATAAATTTTCAAACTACTTAGACAAGGCTTTGCAAAACATAAATTCAGACTACGAAGCAAAGCGTTACAAAGACATGACGCTTGCTTTTCCTACCATTCACACCGCTAAAAAAGGCTTATTTTACGATTGGCTCAAATCACAAAAGAAAATGGGCGGCCAACATAAAATCCCTCGTTTATCCAACAATAGAAGACTCTTAGAAGAATTGTTAGAAAAAAACTAAACTATACAAAATCTAGACAATGCAATTTATTCAGCCTATCAAAGGAAAAAAAGTTGTAACTTTAAGCTTTATCAAATTTTATCTATGCAAACCAAATACATTTTCCACAGCACATTTATTGCGCTTTTTATTTCCTTATTTCAATTAACCGCACAAACCAAAAAAATAGAACTGAATGGAGTCATTGAGGACGAAACTCAAATGACCATTCCCTATGCTTCCGTAAGTATTGTTTCGAAAAGTAAAGGTACCTCCAGTAATGATGAAGGAGAGTTTTCGTTTAGCGTTTCCAACAATGAAATGCAAGATACTTTGACTATATCTTCATTAGGATACAATTCTGTTAAAATAACAGTAGAAGAATATATTGCAAAACAGGAAAAAAAAATCATCCTAAAAGAAAGCGCGGTAATGATGGATGATGTGGAACTTTTAAGCGCCAAACAATATGTTTTAAATGCCTTAAAAAATCTAAAGAAAAACACTTTGAGCTCCTCTCATGTAAAGGAAATTCTATTTAGAAGAGCTACCACAGAAAGTACAAAAGCAAAATTTTTTGTAGAAAACTATTTAAAATATCGAGATCGAGGCCCGGCAAGTGGTGTTGGAAGAGTTCAGGTAACCCAAGCAAGAAAATCAGCAGATTATAGAGTTTGGAAAGCCAAAGACTGGCATCATTCTATAAATGCCATGCTGCAATTAAACCCATTACGACCTATTGAAGGACAACATAGAAGAAATTTAAAAAAATTCGATTGGAAAAGAGATGGAAATTCCTCTTATGAAGGAGAAGATGTTTTAATTATCAAAGGTCAGAACCCTAAAATAGACTGGGAAACAATTACTTTTTATATTGGAATAGATAGCTATAAAATATACAAAATAGAAAGAGGTCGTACTTTATACTTATACAAAAATCATAAAAGTGGAAAACTTGTTTTAAATTATTTTAAAAATGAATGGGTTTTTAAAGAGGATTTAGTACCAAAAGCTTACCGAAGCACAATTGCTAAAAGAACATCATTAAAGCTAGAAGCCTTAATCTTTTCTGTTGAAACAGATAAGAAAAAAATGAGACTAAGAGATTATGGAATTGATTTAGACATGGCAGCAATTGATTTACCTTATGATGTCGATTTTTGGAATAGTTTAAGTTTACCACCTGATACAAAATTTTACAAAAAAATAAAATCGGAATTAGAAGGGCTTTACGGTGTGAAGCTTGAAACGCAATTCGACTTAGTAAACAAAAAGAAACGCTAAAACTACTTATTTTTTTCTATTGACCACGTAATCAATCATGGTCAATAGAGAAGATTTGTATTGAGATTCTGGATAAGTATTTAAAATTGCCAAGGCTTTATTTTTATACGTTTCCATTTTTTCAATAGTATACTCTATACCACCATTTTCTTTTACAAAATTGATAACTTCTTTTACTCGTTTCTTATCAGTATTGTGTTTTTTCACCGAATTGATCAACCACTTTTTATCCTTTTCAGAACAAGTATTTAAAGTATGAATTAAGGGCAAAGTCATTTTTTGTTCTTTGATATCGATTCCTGTAGGTTTACCAATATTTGAATCTGTATAATCGAATAAATCATCTTTTATTTGAAAAGCAATACCAATCAATTCTCCAAATTCATGCATTTTTTTAATTTCTTCATCTGAAGCACCCACCGAAGCGGCACCAATTGCACAACAAGCAGCTATTAAAGTTGCTGTTTTCTGACGAATAATTTCAAAATACACATCCTCGGTAATATCCAAACGACGTGCTTTTTCTATTTGTAACAGTTCCCCTTCGCTCATTTCACGAACCGCGACTGAAATTAATTTTAAAATATCAAAATCTTCATTATCAATAGAAAGCAACAAACCTTTCGACAATAAAAAATCGCCTACTAAGACGGCAATTTTATTTTTCCACAAGGCATTGATGGAAAAGAATCCTCTTCGTCGGTTGCTATCATCTACCACGTCATCATGCACCAAAGTTGCTGTATGAATCAATTCAATAACAGAAGCGCCTCTATAGGTACGATCCTCAAAACCTCCTTTAGACACCATTTTGGCGACCAAAAAAACGAACATAGGACGCATTTGCTTTCCTTTTCTTCTTACAATGTAGTAGGTAATTCGGTTCAGCAAAGGAACCTTGCTAAGCATTGCCTCTTTGAATTTTTCTTCAAAGAGTTCCATCTCTTTATTGATGGGATATTTTATTTGCTCAACTGCTTTCATTAAGTGGATAAAAATAAGAATTTTATTCTGTAGGAGACCTTAAATATTAAATTGTTTCTTAGAGAATATCAAATTAATTTCCACTCTTATTCGCCAATTGGCCACAAGCTGCATCGATATCTTTTCCTCTACTTCGTCGTACATTGACCACTATATCATTCATTTCCAACACGCTTACATAATCTGAGATTGCTTTCTTACTTGCTTGTTGAAATTCACCATCATCAATAGGGTTGTATTCAATAATATTTACTTTGGATGGTATGTACTTGCAAAACTTTACCAAGGCTCTAATAGCCTCTCTGTTGTCGTTAATTCCTTCCCAAACCACATATTCATAGGTCACTGCTCGTTGGGTTTTTTCATACCAATATTCTAAAGATTCTTTTAAATCTTTTAAAGGAAAATTCACATTAAAAGGCATAATTCGAGTTCGAACCTCATCAATAGCAGAATGCAAAGAAACCGCTAAATTAAATTTTACACCGTCATCAGCTAATTTTCGAATCATTTTAGGCACACCAGAAGTTGAAACCGTAATTCGTTTTGGAGACATTCCCAAACCTTCGGGAGAGGTGATTTTTTCAATAGAAGCCAATACATTTTTATAGTTCATCAAGGGTTCGCCCATTCCCATAAAAACAATATTAGACAATTTGTGGTTGTAATACAGCAAACTTTCTTGATTGATAGCCGCTACCTGATCGTAAATTTCATCAGGATTTAAATTACGCATGCGTTTTAAACGAGCTGTTGCACAAAACTTACAATCTAAACTACAACCTACCTGGCTAGAAACACAAGCGGTGGTTCTGGTGTCTGTTGGAATTAATACCGACTCTACCACCAAACCATCGTGTAATTTTACGGCATTTTTCACCGTTCCATCACTACTTCGTTGCATGTCATCAACTTTTATATGATTGATGACAAAACTAGCTTCTAACATTTCTCTAGTTTGCAAAGAAATATTGGTCATGGCCTCAAAAGAATGTGCTGACTTGCTCCACAGCCATTCATAAACCTGATTCCCTCGAAAGGCTTTGTCTCCATTTTCTACAAAAAAATCTCGTAATTCCTCTTTTGTAAGGGCGCGAATGTCTTTCTTTTTAAGGGTCATTTTAAAAATAGATTTCAGGTTAAGCAATATTTCAGCCAATAGCGGTAAAACTGCTTGGCAAAAATACGAATTGTAATATTGAATATTTATAAAAAATCCTGTATCTAAATTGATACAGGATTTTAGTAGTATATAAAATGCAAGAAATTGATTAGATAATCAACATTGCATCTCCGTAAGAGTAAAATTTGTATCCTTCTTTAACCGCTTCCTCATAAGCTTCCATTAAGAAATCATAACCCGCAAAAGCAGCAGTCATCATCATTAAAGTAGATTTAGGTGTATGGAAATTTGTAATCATACAGTTTGCGATACTAAAGTCGTAAGGAGGGAAAATAAATTTATGTGTCCAACCATCAAAAGGATTTAATTTTTGATTTGAAGAAACTGAAGATTCTACAGCTCTCATAACCGTTGTTCCAACAGCACAAACTCTTTTCTTATCACGAATTACTTGATTCACTTTATCTGCAGATTCTTGCGAAATAAAAGCTTGTTCAGAATCCATTTTATGTTTCGATAAATCTTCTACCTCAACCGGGCTAAAGGTTCCTAAACCAACATGCAAAGTCAACGCTTCAAAATCAACACCTTTAATTTCCAAACGTTTCATTAAATGTTTAGAAAAGTGCAAACCAGCAGTAGGAGCCGCAACAGCACCTTCATTTTTTGCATAAATTGTTTGGTAACGTTCTGCATCCATTTCCTCTACATCTCTTCGGATGTATTTAGGTATAGGTGTTTCTCCTAAAGAAGTTAATTTTTCTCTAAATTCTTCATAAGAACCATCAAATAAGAAACGTAAGGTACGTCCTCTAGAAGTTGTATTGTCAATTACCTCAGCAACCAAACTTTCGTCGTCACCAAAAAATAATTTATTTCCTATTCTTATTTTACGAGCTGGATCTACCAACACATCCCAAAGTCTGTTTTCTGCATTTAATTCTCTTAATAAGAAAACTTCAATTCTAGCTCCCGTTTTTTCTTTGTTTCCAAACAAACGTGCTGGAAAAACTTTCGTGTCGTTTACCAACATCAAATCTCCATCATCAAAATAGTCGATCAAATCTTTAAACATCTTGTGTTCAATAGTTTGTTCTTTTCTATTTAATACCATTAAACGAGCCTCATCTCTGTGCTCTGCAGGGTATTCTGCTAATAATTCATCTGGTAACTCAAAGTTAAATGCTGATAATTTCATTTGATAGTTTTAGTAAAATGACCGCAAAGATACAACATCGCAATAGGCGTTGTCAAGTGTTTTACGGTTTAATTTCAAAATAAACAAACAATCCTGTTCTTTATTTGAAAAATAGCCCTTTTTACTTAGCTTGTAAGCGTCACTTTCTTATTGGGTACTGAATTGATTTTCGAAATTCATAAAAATACCTAACAACTATAAAGCTGTTAGGTATTTTTAAATAGATACTTTTTATATTTTGCTAAAGGCTAATTCCTCAATTATTGAAACTTTGCAAAATCTTCCCAAAAAGTTGGGTACGATTTAGAAACCACATCCGACTCTTCAATTAAAATAGTTGTTTTTAACAAAAGCGGCGCAAAAGCCATCGCCATTCTATGATCTTGATAGGTTGCAATAGAAACTTCACTGTTTATTTTTATTGCTGCTTTTAAATGCAATGTTTCGTCAGTTACAGAAATTTCTGCACCTAATTTTGTCAACTCATTTTGCAAAGCAACCAAACGATCTGTTTCTTTAATTTTTAAGGTATGTAATCCCGACAAATCACAAGAAATTCCCATTCCGAAACAAGTAACCGCAATGGTTTGAGCAATATCCGGAGCTTTTATTAGATCGAAAGAAACATGCTCTGGATTTTTAAATCCTTCTATTTTCTCTAACAAAATAGTATTGGTTAAAAAGGTGGTTTTTACACCAAAACTTTTATAAATCTCCGCCAATACAGAATCTCCTTGAAGGCTTTCTTTTTTATAGGCTGATAATTCTATTTTTCCGTTGGCAGACATGGCCACCAAACTGTAGTAATAAGAAGCTGAACTCCAGTCCGACTCCACGGTAATCGTAGTATCTTCAATTGTTGCTTTTGGAGCTACTTTAATCAATTGCCCTTCAAAAGAAGTTTGCACACCCAAAGTATTTAGCAAACCTAAAGTCATTTGAATATAAGGAATAGAAGTAATTGCTCCTTCAAATTCCAATTCAATTCCGTTTTCTAAACTTGGTGCAATTAATAAAATAGACGAAACATATTGACTGCTTACATTTCCATTAATTCTAACTTTTCCGCCAGCTAGTTTTGTTCCTTTAATTCGCAAAGGTGCAAAACCGTCGTTTTCTATATAGCTAATATCTGCCCCTAAAGTTCTAAGCGCATCCACCAAAATTCCAATAGGTCTTTCTTTCATACGCCCCGATCCTGTTAAAATAACATCAGAGCCTACTTTGGTCGACAATAAACTGGTTAAAAAACGCATTGTAGTACCGGCGTGTCCTATGTTTATTTCTTCGCCTTTGTTTGCCAATGCTTTCAACATTAAATTGCTGTCATCAGAATTTGACAAATTTAATATGTCCAAATTCGGATACAATTGTTGTAATATTAACAAACGATTGGATTCACTTTTTGATCCTGTAATTTTTATTTCTTGCTGAACCTCTCCTGTAAAGTGGTTTAATTTTAAAGTACTCATAGTAAATTATCTAAGATTTTTTCTTTCTCTTCTTCTAGAGAAAAATGCCATTGCTGCTCCGTAAATTACAGCAAACACTAATTTATTTATAACATATTGCACCCAAGATCCGTCTTCAAAACTTTCTGAAATAGCATCTAAATTTTCGTATTGCATAAACTGCACAAGTGTCATTATAATAGCAATAACCACTAAAAAAACAAGAGTAAAACGCAAGGCTACTTTCCAAAAAGGCACTTCTAATAAATTATTCGACATTATTTAAGTTTTTCATTGTTATGGTGGCGATCGTGATCTCTTTTTGTTTTTAGATCTAGTTTTTTATCAAATGCCTCTTGCAAATCAATTCCTGTCTGATTTGCCAAACACAAAACAACAAACAAAACATCTGCCAATTCTTCTCCTAAATCTTTGTTCTTATCACTCTCTTTTTCGCTCTGCTCTCCATATCTTCTTGCAATAATTCGAGCCACTTCTCCTACTTCTTCGGTAAGCTGAGCCATATTCGTCAATTCATTGAAATAACGAACACCGTGGTTCTTAATCCAATCATCCACCATTTTTTGAGCACTAGTAATCCCCATAATCTCTAAGTTTTATTTAGAGCAGCAAATATAACTCGACTAATTGAATTTAAGAATTTTTAAGCGACTAAATAATACCTATTTACAGAACTGGATTCTTAAAAATAAAATTGAACTTAAGCAAATATTTCTCTTTTTGTTCAAAAGAAAAAAGACCTACAATTGCTCATCAAAATCTAATTCTTTTTTAGATAAAATTTCTATTCCTTTTTGAATAACCATGGTATTGGGAAGTGTAATATACTCTCCTTTATCAGTCTTCATAAAAAAATAAAAACCTGTAATATCAATCACTTTTCCTGACCAATCAAAATCCTTGTCTAAAATTCGGATTCGATCACCAATTCTAACAGGGTGACTAAAAAATAAGATGACACTGGCTGTTAAATTTGAAAGAATAGACCATTGCGCAAAAAAACCAACCCCTAAAACGGCCAATATAGAAGAAAGGAAAACCGTAAATTGATTTAGATTAACACCCCAAATAATTGCCATAGAAAAGCCAAACAAGGAGAAGAGCACTAAATAACCTAGATTGATTATTATTTTTTTTCTATTCAAATCTATCGATCGGATAATGCTAAATTTTTTAACCGAGAATTTCAACAATTGTATGATTGCTATTAGCAAAAAACAAAATACGATTGAAATGATAATTTCTTTATTTAAGTCCATAAAACCAGTATTTACAAAAAAATAATTGCGCTTGCAAATTGGCTGCAAAACGTTGACAAATGTAAATAATTAGTGCTATAATTAAATAGCTTATTTTTAATAGTTGGAAAAAAAATGATATCTTAAACCATGTTGCAGCATTCAGAAAATACTGTATCATTGTTTCTTTAAAAAGAGCCCTATTTTATGAGTAAAAATATTTCTAGAAAAAACGGACTTATCCCTGGTTCCATGGTTTATATTGGTAACAAAACCGATAGCGAACTGTATATTGAAGTTTTTAATTATGATAAAAATACCGTTGAAACAAAAGAGTTTGAAAAGGTTTCAGATGTTCTGTCTTTTGAGATTCCAGATCAGGTTACTTGGGTAAATCTGTATGGCTTAAATCATGTGGATGAAATTGAAAAATTATGCAGCCATTACAAAATACATCCATTGGTAATGGAGGATATTATCAACACCAAGCAACGTCCAAAAAACGACGACTATGAGGGCTATTTATTTACCGTTCTTAAAATGCTTTATTTTGACAAAGACGGACAGCTAAAAATTGAAAACGTAAGTATGGTTTTGGGAGCCAACTACTTGCTAACTTTTCAAGAAGATGAAGGAGATGTTTTTGAACACATAAGAGAAAGATTGCTTTTAAACAAAGGAAGAATTAGGGGACAAGGTTCCGATTATCTTCAATACGCATTGATGGATGCGATTATTGATAATTATTTTAGTTTGATTGAAACCATGGGTGAAAAAATAGAAGTTTTGGAAGATTTGCTGTTTGAAAACAATTCTGAATCTAATATTATTTCTGAAATACAAGCTCTGAAACGTGAAATATTAAAAATTAGACGCGCCGTTTTTCCACTAAGAGAAGTGATTAGTAAAATAGAAAAAAGCGACAGTCCGCTTATTCATGAAAAAACACAATTGTACCTAAGAGATCTTTACGATCACATCATTCATGTTTCTGAAAGTGTTGATATTTATAGAGAAATGATTTGGGGAATTATGGATATGTACATGTCTACCATTAGCAACAGAATGAATGAGGTAATGAAAGTACTTACTATTATCGCTACTATTTTTATACCTCTTACTTTTATTGCTGGTATTTATGGAATGAATTTTAAATACATTCCAGAGCTAGAGCATGAAAACGGTTATTTTATTTTATGGGGCGTTATGCTTGTTGTATTTGCAGGAATGGTTTATTATTTTAAAAGAAAAAAATGGCTTTAAATTTAAAATTCAAACCAAACAACTCATAAAAGTTCCTTCAAAAAAATAAAAAATGGTATTTCTAGCCGCTGTTAATCACAATTTATCCAGTTTTGTACTATTGGGAATTGTGGTCATTCTTATAGGAATGATTTTACGTCATTTTAAACAACCTTACATCATTGCTTATATTTTAGCTGGTGTTCTTATTGGGAAACATGGTTTTAAAATGCTAACTGATGAAGACATAATTCATGTTATTGGTGAATTTGGGCTGATTTTATTGTTGTTTTTTATCGGAATGGAAATCAGTTTATTAAACCTCGTAAAAAACTGGAAAATCCCGACTTTTGGAACACTTATTCAAATTGGTGCAAGTTTAGTTGTGGTTGCCATTATTGGTTCATTTTTTGGATGGAACGTAAACAGAATTGTCGTTTTAGGATTTATTATGAGTCTGAGTAGCTCGGCAGTAATCATAAAATTATTACAGGACAATAATGAAAGTCAGACAACCGTTGGTAAAAACGTTATTGGTATTTTATTGATGCAGGATATTTTAATTGTGCCCTTGTTAATTATTACCAACTATTTAGGCGGCAATGCTCCTTCCAAACAAGAAATAGCTTTACAAATTACAGGGGGTATTTTAATCACCTTAGGTATTCTTTGGATTTTAAAAAAGAAAGAATTTTCCTTGCCTTATTCTGAAGAACTAAAAAACGACCACGAACTGCAAGTCATATTTGCTTTTATTGTCTGTTTTGGTTTTGCCGTAGCTACCGCATTTTTCGGACTATCCGCTGCGTTAGGAGCTTTTGTTGGTGGTATGGTTGTAAATGCATCAAAATCTACAGAATGGTTTCACCACAGCTTACACTCTTTTAGGATTTTATTTGTCGCCATCTTTTTTGTTTCCATTGGTATGCTAATCGACTTAAAATTTTTAATGGAGCATATTAAAATTGTCGGACTTTTATTATTTGCCGTCTACTTTTGCAATCACCTCATCAATACGCTGGTTATTTATTATTTCGGAAAAAACTGGAAAGACAGTCTGTATGGCGGTGCATTATTAGCTCAAATTGGTGAGCTTAGTTTTCTATTAGCTTCCAGTGCTTTTTATTCAGGTATTGTTTCTGACTTTGAATACCAACTAACCATTATTGTCATTTCACTGACTTTATTAATTAGCCCTTTTTGGATTGCTACAACAAAAAAGCTACTGCTCCTTATGAAAAATTAAAGCTGGACTAGTTATGGAAAGAAATCCTTTGTACTTTTACATATATTAAAGTCCTTTAAACAAATAGCCCTTAGAATGGATGCAGTCAATACATTTTTAAATATCTCTATTCCTTTTGGTACAGATGTTCATATTTCTATAAAATCGATATTGCTAACTGTACTTCTGTTTTTTATAGCTTCTATGGTGTTACGAGCTATTCGAAAAATTGTGACTCGAAAACTATCAGATGATGATAGTTTGAAATTCATTAATTTCTTTGCTTACATCAAATACTTTATCTTTTTAATCATCTTTTTGGTGACCTTAAACAATAGCGGGGTTGAAATTACCGCTATTCTTACAGGTGCTGCTGCCTTAATGATTGGTGTTGGTTTGGCCTTGCAGACTTTATTTCAAGATATTATTAGTGGTGTACTCATATTGGTTGATCAGTCATTACAAGTAAATGATGTTATTGAACTGGAAGGAAAAACAGGAAAAGTAATCAGTGTTAATTTAAGAACCACGAGAATGCTGACTACTTCTAATAAAATATTAATCATTCCGAACCATTTATTTTTAACAAATACTTTATACAACTGGACACAAAATGAAGTCGTAGTAAGAGAAATGGTAAAAGTTGGTGTAGCCTACGGAAGTGATGTTGCTTTGGTTAGAGATCTTTTATTAGAAGCTGCAAATTCTGTAGATAGTGTTTTAAAAAACCCAGCACCTACCGTTCTTTTTACTGAATTTGGCGACAGTTCATTGAACTTCCAATTAGCCGTTTCTTTAAAAGACAGTTTTATAGCCAGAATGCCCAAAAGTGAATTGCATTTTAAAATTGATGAATTGTTTAGAAAACACAATATAACCATACCATTTCCTCAAAGAGATGTACATATTTACAAACACTAAACTTTGCACTACTTACTCTGCATCATTTTTATGAATATTGGTAATTTCTAAAGTACTTGTACCAATCATAATTATAGCATCATATTTTGCAATTTCATCGAGTATTTTTGTAAACATCACATCTTTAGTGCTTCGTCTATTTTTATAATCAACAATATAGCGAATGGTAAAGGTGATCCAGTTTTCATCAAAAACTAAGGTTACTACAGGATTTACATTGGCTTCTTCCACTCGAAACTTATTGGCTAATTCTTGCCAACTTTTTCTACTTCTATCTGCAAAATCACCGCAAACTTCATTGGCCACATCGGCAAATACTTTTTTTGCTGTATGGTAATCACTTTCTGTACGAATAGGAATGGTAATTTCATCCCATAAAAAAGGATATTCACTAGAATAATTATGCACTTTCTCTTTAAAAATAAAACTATTGGTTAGTGTTACAATTCTACCATTGTACAAATCGCCATTTACCCAATCTCCTATTTCCATAAGTGTGGTATTTAGCACGCCAATATCCACAATATCTCCTTTTACATCTCCAATTTTTACGCGCTGTCCAATTTGAACAGCATTGGTAGTAACAATATTTACCCAACCTGCAATACTGATAATAACCTCTTGCAGAGCAAAAGCAATTCCTGCCCCAGCAACTCCCATTGCCGTTCCAATATTCCCTAATTTATCATTGTAAACAAATAAAACAATGGCAATAAACAGGATATAACTAAACAGGTTGATAATTTTTCTCGTCTTGTACTTATTATCCGTACTTCTTACTTTCTTATTTAAGTTTTTTAAAATTATTTTACTAATAATACTAACTATCACAACCCCAATAAAAATTATCAGTAATCGTCTTAAGCTATCACTCTCTGCAAGTTCTTTTAAAAAAAGTATCACTTCATTTTCCATAGGTTATTTTTTATCTGTAATATAATTTGGAGGAATGGTCAAACCACTTCCGTCTCTTTCTGCACGGTAATGCGGTGATAAAATTTCAATTTGTGCCGAGTTAAAATTATCCTGAATATTTGCATGAATTTCCGAATAGGTTTTTGCCGACAATTTCGGTTTTTTAGTATACGCATTCAACTCATAACTCACATAAAAATCGTCCAAACTTGTTTGTAACACAAACGGTTTTGGGTCGTCTAATACATTTTTAGCACTCGTTGCAGCACTGATCAGCAACTCATGAACTTGAGGCCAAGGAACATCATAACCAATGGTAACCGTTGTATGTAAAATTAAACCTAGGTTGGTTGCACTAGAACTATAATTAATGGTACTACCATTTAAAATAGATGCATTTGGAATGGTAATATCTTCATTTTTAGCGGTTCTAATTCTGGTTACCAACATAGTTTTTTCAATAACATCTCCCGTAGTATCTGCAATCTTAACACGATCTCCAATTTTAAAAGCACGCATATAAGTAATCACCAAACCAGCAATAATATTTCCAATTGCAGAAGAAGATCCTAGTGAAATTAACACCCCTAAAAATACACTTACCCCTTGAAATACGTTGGAATCACTTCCTGGTAAATAAGGAAAAATAACCACAAACGAAAAAGCATAAATGATGATTTTTAATAAATTGAAGGTAGGCTTTGCCCAATCAGGATAAAAACCTGGAATTTTCAACTTTTTCTTTTCAATTTCCAAAGCCAAAAACCCTAAAAATCGAACGATAGATTTGGCTACAAAAATGATAATCACAATGGCTATCAATGATGGAATAAAGCTAACAAAACCAAAAAAGATGTTTTTTAGCGGACTAGAAATTAAACCGATTAAAGTATCTGCTATGCTTTTGGTACTTGGAAAAATACTAAAAACCACAGGCAATGATAAATACAAAACAAAGGCGATGACAAAGTATCGGAATACCTTAAATAAAAAGTCGATAATTTGAAGCTCTCGTTCTGTCGACAAGAATTCATAATTTTTAAATTTAATTCCCTTTATATTGTGTTTGAATTTTAGTTTTATTTTTTCATTGACATATTTAATTCCCTTGTTCAAATATTTTATTAAAAAATAAAATATCAGAATGGTTAACACCAATACCACAATACGTATTATCAAGGCAAAGAAATTATTCTGTGCTTGGTAATCTTTAATTTTTACCACCAACAAAGCACGTAAACTTTCTGCTATTTCTTTTTTAGGCTTGTCTTCCCAAAAAGCATCCTTATTGGTAATACTGGTAATAATTACGTCTCCATGAATCAAGTCAAAAGAATCCTCTCCTTCTTCAATAATTAATAATTCTTCTTTATAACTATTGTTATTGATAAGGTTTTCTAATTTATGTTGAATTCTTTCTGCACGTTCTGAAGGAGAAAAAGAACCCAACTTCGAATAGATATAATACACCGTATCTTTAAAAAAGAGCACAGGAACCCCTTTCGCATTGGCACGCAAAGAATCTATTTCTTGTTTGGCTTTTAAATCTCTAGAGACTTGTACGTTTTTTAAAGAATCTATTTTAAACTGCAAACGTGCTTTCTTTCTTTTATCACGAGTGGTAAGTTCATTAATTTGTTGTTGCAACACTATTTGCTGAATACTATCAGACATATTGATAGAATCAATAGCCGACATCATTTTTTTTGTTTGGTCTTGTTGCGTATTTAGAATGGAATCTTTTTTTGCATTTGGAATAGAATCATTTTGCGAAAAAGCAATTGTAGAAAAAAAGAAAACGAGTAAGGTTAAAAAAGACGTTTTAACTGCTGCTGTCATAATTGGTTATTTTGTAAAGAAATATACAATATAAATTATTGATATATATAAACCTTTGTTGCTAAAATGTAAATAAAGAATAACCTAAAGACAGGCCTAGCCAAGGTTTTGAATTGTATTTCCACTGGTTGGTATGTTTTCCCAAACCTAAATCCGTACCTGCTGTGATACCAAAGGTGAATTTTTGATAAGAATATAGAAACCCCATTCCCACAGAAATCAATGCAGTTCTTTGAACTTTTTCTTCATCGTTTTCATCTAAATAATTAAATTCCAAGTTATCTGTTCCTAAAAAAACACCTGTGGTAAATTTAGAATCGTAACTTTCATTGTCCACTTTTTCTCGAAACACAAATTTGGTAACTCCCCAAGTATAGCCAAACAAAGCACCTAAGTTTGCTCCTGTACTAAATTCTACTTCATCAGCAAATCTAATTTTCAAAGGCACACTTAACGCATTAAAAGACCACTGGCGAAATGTAAGCGAAATTGCTTGTCTATTTTTCAATTCAAAAAAGTAATAAATATCTCTATTCAAATAATCAGTTGTATCTACTTTTGCCAACCAAGGATTTATATAAATTCTATTGTCCACAAATTTCACATTCCCTTTGATACGCCCAACATTTGGTTTAAATATTTTCGTCCAAACACTCGGTTTCTTATTAATCCCTATTTCATTAAACTTCACGTTTTTATAGAGCGATTCTGTTTGAATAAAATCATCGCTGTCTTTTGTTTTCAACTTTAAGACCGTCTCTTTTTTAGCCAGTTTTGTTTTTAAACTTACTTTATCTTTATTTCGTTTGGTCAAATTTTCTGACGCTGGCTTTTCAGGAATATAATACCGTTTTTTATAGGAGTCTTGTGCATAATTTACATAGCTGCAAAATAGCAAAATCAAGGTAAAGGCTGTTTTCATCGTTTTAAAGCTGTACTTTCGATTCATATTTTTATTTTAACAATCAAAGCTTGCTTTTCTAAGTGGCCTTTTTGATTTCAACATGAAAATAATAATTATTTTTGATATCAAACCAGAACAAACACTTTATTATAACTCTTATGAACAAATTAATCACCTATTTTATTCAAGGTCTACTGTATATTGCTCCAATAGGAATCACCGCATATGTTATTTACAATATATTGATCTTTATTTACGACAACTCACAACAACTCATCAATGCTCTTTTTGGTATAGAAGTTCCAGGTTTAGGAGTTGTAGCTATCGTTCTTTTTTTAATACTGGTGGGTTTCTTAGGAAAAACAATTATTGCCAAACCTTTAAAAGCCATCTTCAGAAAAATACTCACAAAAATTCCCTTATTAAATTTTATTCATAGTGCTTTAAACGATTTATTTTCTGCTTTTGTTGGAAAGGACAAAAAATTTAACAAACCTGTTTTGGTAAAAATCAATCACGAATCCAATCTTGAAAAATTAGGATTTGTTACAGAAGAAGATTTATCTGCCTTAGGTTTAAACGGAAAAGTAGCGGTGTATTTTCCACATTCTTATAATTTTTCTGGTGAATTATTTATTGTGGATGCAAGTTCCGTTTCTCAATTAAACATCGATTCTAGTAAAGTCATGAAGTTTATTGTATCGGCTGGAGTTACAGGTTGGAAATAACACAAGCACTGTTAACCCTACTGTTCAAGCAGTTGTCTAAAAATAGCTCTTGGAATTTCTTCAGCACCCAAACTCGCCAAATGATCGTTATAGACTTGGCAATCTATGAGTTTGTAATTTTCTTTTTCTAATTTCTGAGCAAGGCTAATAAAGGCTACTTTTGAAGCATTGCTCTTTTTACTAAACATGCTTTCTCCGCAAAAAACATCACCCAAATCAACACCATACAAACCACCTACCAACTCTTCACCACACCAAACTTCTACCGATTTTGCGATTCCTTTTTTATGCAATTCTATATAGGCATTTTGCATATCATCGGTAATCCAAGTTCCCAATCCGTCACCGCGTTCTATCGACTTGCATTGATAAATAACTTCTTCAAAAGCTGTGTTAAAAGTGACCGTAAAAATTTTATCTCGTAACACTTTACGCATGCTTTTTGAAATTTTCAATTCGTCAAAAAACAACACCATTCTAGGATCCGGACTATACCAAATAATAGGTTCTCCTTCAGAATACCATGGAAAAATTCCATTTGTATAGGCGTTTATCAATCTTTCCGAAGACAAATCTCCACCCAAAGCCAAAACACCGTCTTTGTTTGCATTTTCAATATCCGGAAAATTCTTATTCTTATCTGAAAGCCATACCATGCCGCAAAAATATGGAAAGAAATACTTGTTTTTACATCAGTCTTCAACTAATTATAGTAAATTAGTCTCTGCTTTACAAACTAATTTTATGCTGTACTTTTTGATATGCTTGAAGAACTAAAAAAACATTATGGATATCTTTTTGAAGACCAACTCTTAGAAGAAATTAACAACGTAAGTACGCTAAAAGACATTCCCGAAGGAACCAAAATAATTGAGGTAGGTCAAACCTTAAGTAAAATGCCTTTGTTGCTAGAAGGAGCTATAAAAATACTTAGAGATGACGACAAAGGAGATGAATTGCTATTGTATTTTTTAGAAAAAGGAGATACCTGCGCCATGACCTTAACTTGCTGTACCGGAAATGCAAAAAGTGAAATTAAAGCCATTACGGAAATTGACACCAAACTTATTATGGTACCTATTCAATACATGGAAATTTGGATGGGTAAGTACAAATCGTGGAGAGATTTTGTTTTACAAAGCTACCAAGCAAGAATGTTGGAATTATTAGATACCATTGATAAAATTGCCTTTTTAAAAATGGACGAACGCCTTTTAAACTACTTAAAAGACAAAGCCATGATCAATGGAAACACCCTAATAAAAACTACACATCAAGAAATCGCTTATGAATTGCACACCTCTCGTGTGGTGGTTTCTAGACTCTTAAAAAAGTTAGAACAACAAAAAATCATCATTCTACATAGAAATTCACTTGAACTATTGAATATTTAAAAGCACTGTAACAATTGTTACTGTCAGAACTTTCGTTCTCTTCTATTTTTGCTAAAAATAAAAATAGATGCTCAAAAATATATTTCCTTTTTTAGTCTGGCTTCCTACCTATAAGGCCGCTTATTTAAAAAAAGATATCATAGCCGGAATTACGGTTGGCGTATTGCTAATTCCTCAAGGAATGGCCTATGCATTTATTGCAGGATTACCACCTGAATTTGGACTTTATGCTGCTTTAACCCCACAGGTCGTCTATGCTTTTTTAGGTACTTCTAGGCAATTAGCTGTTGGTCCCGTTGCCATGGATTCTTTATTGGTCGCTTCCGGGTTAGGTGCTTTAGCCATAAGCGGAATTGACAATTATATTGCCATGGCGGTATTCCTAGCCTTATTTATGGGAACCCTACAAATGCTCCTAGGACTTTTAAAATTTGGTTTTTTAGTAAATTTTCTTTCCAAACCTATTATTAGTGCTTTTACTTCGGCGGCGGCTCTACTTATTGGTTTAAGTCAATTAAAAAACCTAACCGGAATTCCCTTTTCCAATTCAGGAAACACCTTTTCAAAATTAAACTCCATCATTCATCATTTTTTCGAAATCAATTGGAACATTACCGTTCTTGGTTTCTTAAGTATCCTAAGTATTATACTCATCAATAAATACCTTAAAAAAATACCTTCAGGAATTTTTATGGTGGTTAGTTCTATCTTATTTTCCTACCTCTTCAATTTTTCTAATTTACATATTGCTCTAGTAGAAACGGTACCAGCTGGCTTGCCTAATTTTGTGATTCCAAGTTTTTCTATGGAAAATATTTCTGCCCTTTTCCCAATAGCATTAACATTGGCATTGGTTGCTTTTATGGAAGCCACAGCAGTTTCAAAATCCTTAGAAGAAAAACAAAACGAATACAAAATAGACAACAACAAAGAATTAGTCGCCTTAGGATTTGCCAATATAATTGGTTCCTTTTTTCAATCCTACCCTACCACAGGTGGTTTTTCACGCTCGGCTGTCAATGCACAAACAGGGGCCAAAACAACCATTGCATTATTGGTTAGCGCCGCAATAATCGCCATTACTTTAGTCTTTTTAACACCCTTATTTTACTACTTGCCCAAAGCTGTTTTAGCGGCAATTATTTTAGTGGCTATCTCAAAACTTATCGATCTTAAGTTCCCTAAACAATTGCTGAAATCAAGAAAAGATGAATTCAGCTTATATATAATCACCTTTTTTACCACCTTATTTATTGGTATCACAGAAGGTATTTTATTGGGTACACTACTCTCTCTTATTTTAATGATTTACAGAACTTCAAAACCACATATAGCCGTACTCGGAAATGTAAAAGGCAGCGATTACTATAAAAATATTTACAGATTTGAATCGGATGTTATAGAACGAGAAGATTTACTTATTATTCGTTTTGACGCACAATTGTACTTTGGAAATAAAGATTATTTCAACGAAAATATTTTAAGACTGGTCAAAAACAAAAAACAGATCAAAGGAATTATTATCAATGCGGAAGCTATTAATTATATAGATAGTAGCGCCAATTTTATGCTCCTTCAATTGATTCAAGAATTGCAAGCTAAATCAATCAAAGTCATTATTTCTGGAGCCATAGGCCCTACTAGAGATATTATTTTCACAGAAGGAATTGCAGAACTTATTGGCAAAGAAAATTTATTTATAAGAACCTTTGAAGCCGTATGTTTCTTCGATTTTAAATGCACACCTTCTAGCCTTCAACAAAAAATAACACAGCAATCAAAAACAACAAAACCTTCGTAACAAAGGTTACAAATAGGAACAAACCCTTAGACTAACTTTGTCGAACATAAAACAAGAACAAATGGAAATTGAACAAATTTATACAGGATGTTTAGCACAAGGTGCTTATTATATCGAAAGTAATGGAGAGGTTGCCATTATAGATCCTTTACGGGAAGTACAGCCTTATTTAGATATGGCCACGAAAAACAACGCTAAAATTAAATATGTTTTTGAAACACATTTTCATGCTGATTTTGTGAGTGGACATGTTACCTTGGCTGAAAAATCTGGTGCCGATATTATTTATGGTCCCTTAGCAAATCCTACTTTTAAAGCCACAATTGCAGAAGACCAACAAATTTTCGAATTGGGAAATATCAAAATAAAAGTTTTACATACCCCAGGGCATACCATGGAAAGTACTTCTTACTTATTACTAGATGAAGCAGGAAAAGAACATGCTATTTTTACTGGCGACACCTTGTTTTTAGGAGATGTTGGGAGACCTGATTTAGCTCAAAAAGCAGCGAGTATGACGCAAGAAGATCTTGCGGGAATATTATTCGACAGTTTGCGAAATAAAATAATGCCATTGCATGATGACCTAATTGTGTATCCAGGGCATGGAGCAGGTTCTGCCTGTGGAAAAAATTTAAGCAAAGAAACGACAGGTACACTTGGTGAACAAAAAGAAACCAACTATGCGTTAAGAAAAGACATGACCAAAGAGGAGTTCATTAAAGAGGTAACTGACGGACTTTTACCGCCGCCTCAATACTTCCCTTTAAATGTTAAAATGAACAAACAAGGCTACAAAGATATTTCTGAAGTAATACAATCTGGAACTCATGCTTTAAATGCTGATGATTTTGAAAAAACTGCCAACGACAGTGAGGCTTTGATTTTAGATGTACGTTCTCAAGAAGAATTTGCCAAAGGTCATATCCCAAATTCAATTTTTATTGGAATAGATGGAGGATTTGCTCCTTGGGTAGGTGCTTTAATTGGAGATACTTTACAACCCATCCTATTAATTATTCCTAAAGGAAGAGAAGAAGAAACAATTACCAGAATGGCACGTGTTGGTTTCGACAATACCTTGGGCTATTTAGAAGGTGGTTTTGAAACCTGGAAGAATGCAAGCAAAGAATATGATACTGTAAATTCTATTTCAGCAGCAGCCCTAAAGGACACTATCGAAGATGCACTTATTTACGATGTAAGAAAAAATTCAGAGTTTTTATCTGAACGAATTCCTTCAGCTGTCAATACACCGCTTTCTGCAATAAACGATCATTTAAAAGATTTCCCTAAAGAAGAACGCTTTTATATTCATTGCGCAGGTGGCTACAGAAGCATGATTGCTGCTTCCATTTTAAAAAGTAGAGGTATTCACAATTTCACAGATATTAGCGGCGGATTTGCAGCTATTAAGGAATCGGACATAGCAACGACAAATTACGTATGTCCATCAACACTATAAACAAAAAACACACATGGAATTAATTTACGGCCCTTGGCCTTGGTATATAGGAGGAATTATGATTGCAATTGTCATGTTTCTATTATTAATGATGGGAAAAACTTTCGGGGTTTCCTCTAACCTAAGAACCTTATGTACCATTTGTGGTGCAGGGAATAAAAGTGATTTTTTCAAATTTAATTGGAAAACACAAAAATGGAATCTTTTGGTAATTACAGGCGCTGCAATTGGTGGTTTTATTGCTACTAATTTTTTAAGCACTGATATGAGTATTGCTTTAAACCCAGCAACTGTTGAAAATTTAGACAGCCTTGGATTTGAAAACGCAGGAGCAAGTTATTTACCTGCCGAATTGTTTCAATTTACCTCTATTAAAAGCATTGTTCTGCTTGCCCTTGGTGGTTTATTGGTAGGTTTTGGAACACGATATGCCGGAGGTTGTACTTCTGGACATGCCATTTCAGGTTTAAGTAATTTACAACTACCTTCTTTAATTGCTGTTATTGGCTTTTTTATTGGGGGACTTACCATGATTCATTTACTATTCCCTTTAATTTTTTAAACTATGAAATCACTATCTTATTTAGCCATTGGAATTCTATTTGGAATAACCATGTTAAAATCAGAAGCCGCATCTTGGTTTCGAATTTATGAAATGTTCCAATTTCAATCCTTTCACATGTACGGAATCATAGGTGTTTCAGTAGTTCTTGGCGTACTGATAACAGCACTTATAAAGAAATATAAAATCAAAGCCTTTGATGGATCCTCTATCGAATTTAACGACAAAGATTATAGCATTAAACGATATCTTTTTGGAGGAATTCTGTTTGGATTAGGTTGGGCATTGTCAGGCGCTTGTCCTGGCCCAATGTTTACGCTAGCAGGTGCAGGTTTTTTACCGATACTAATCGTTATTGTATTTGCCGTATTCGGAACCTACTTATATGGGGTTTTAAAAGACAAATTACCTCATTAAAAGTGACATTATTTCTACATAAAAAAAGGCTGTTTGAACATTCAAACAGCCTTTTTATTTATCTTTTTCTCAACTCAAACAAATCTTTTCTCCGATCCTTTAAGTTTTTTACGCTACCAAATTGATTCAATTCTTTCAACAAAGAAAGATCTACATCGGCAATTAAAATCATTTCCGTATTGGTTGTCGCTTCTGCTTTTATTCCATTTGCAGGAAATGCAAAATCACAAGGTGTAAATACCATCGACTGTGCAAATTGAATATCCATATTATGCACTTTAGGTAAATTCCCAACACTACCAGCAATGGCTACATAACATTCGTTTTCAATAGCTCTAGCCTGTGCACAATGACGAACCCTAGAATAGCCATTTTGTGTGTCCGTTAAAAAAGGGATAAATAAAATATCCATTCCTTCATCGGCCAACAGTCTACTCAATTCTGGAAATTCAGAATCGTAACAAATCAATATTCCTATTTTACCACAATCTGTGTCGAAGGTTTTTAATTCGTGTCCACCTTGCATACCCCAAACCTTCGCTTCATCAGGTGTAACATGTAATTTCTCATAACGCTCTGTAGTCCCATCTCTTTTGCACAAATAGCCAACATTGTACAACAAATCATCTTTCATTTCAGGCATACTCCCCGTAATGATATTGATGTTATAAGAAATAGCCAATTCAGAAAATTTTTGAACAATGGCTTCTGTATGTTTCGACAATTCTCTAATAGCTTCCGATTCAGGCAAATGGTTATTATCGGCCATTAAAGGTGCATTAAAAAACTCTGGAAACAGTGCAAAATCTGAACGATATCCTGAAACGGCATCGACAAAGTACTCTGCCTGCTGCATCAACTCTTCCAAATCTTTGTACAATCGCATTTGCCATTGTATCAAACCTAAACGCACCACTGTTTTTGTAGCGTTTGCCTTTTTAGGTGTTTTTTTATAGTAAATATTATCCCATTCCAAAAGCACAGCAAACTCATTAGAAGCTTCATCACCTTCTAAATAACCTTTCAATACTTTTGCAGGATGAAAATCGTTCGAGATTTGAAAATTTAAAACGGGATCATGAATTTCTTTTCGTTTTACTTTTTCAATATACTCCTTAGGTCCCATTTCCTCAGAAAACTTATGATAATTTGGGATTCGACCTCCAAAGGCAATACCTCGTAAATTCAAACGCTCCGTCAATTCCTTTCTGTAATCGTACAGCCTTCTTCCCAAACGCAGACCTCTATATTCTGGCTTGATAAAAACATCAATTCCATACAATACATCACCCGCAGCGGTATGTGTACTAAAGGTATAATTTCCCGTAATTTCAGCATAGGTATGATGCTCATCAAACTGATCGTAATCGACCATAATAGACAAAGCACAACCGGCTAGTTGGTTATTTACTTTAAGTACTATTTGACCTTCCGGAAATTTATCTATCAAGGCTTTGATATGACTTTCTTTCCAATAAGAATCGGGCATGGATGGATATGCCTGAATCATTGCCGCCTTTAACGCTTGATAATCATTAAGCGTTAAAAGTTGCAACTCAATATTTTCTATATCTTTAATCATTGTTTTACTGAGTGTACCTCAGCTTATTTAGGTATTTATTTGTTCGTATTTTATGTATTAGAAAAAATAGTATTCTGTGTGGTAAAGGTTTTAAATTCAATAATATACCCATTCGGATCTTTGATAAAGAAAGAAGAATGTGCCCCCGTTTTGTTTTTTAAAAAATCAGTTTTAGAAATAATATTGCTCGATTGTAATTTTTCATACAAATCTGACCACAAGTTATTTTCTAAAATCACACCAAAGTGAAAGGAAGGTAAAACTTCTTTTTCAAAGGTATAGCTAGGGTACTCAAAATTAAACTTCCCTGATTTATTAAAAGTCAACTGATTCCCATACAAATTGATATCTAACCAATTAGAAGCACTTCTACCTAAGGCTGCCCCTAAGGTTTGCGTATAGAATTTTTTCGTTTCCTCTAAGTTTGTACACGGTAATGATATGTGAAAATTCATGGTTTTACTTTTTTTAATTATTCAAAAGAATCAGCATAGTCATCATCGATAGAGTTTTCAAAATCTCCGTCGTCTTCAAAACTTTCCATGGTAGTGATTAACTGCTTGCTCACTTTTACTAAATACACTGTATCTTCTGTTCTAACTTCCACAGCTTTTATGGTTTCGTTTTTAGAATTTTTAAAAGCGATGATATCTTCCGACTCGTAGCCGTCAGGATATTTTTCAATTAAAAGATTTAAAATATCCTCCGTCAGTTTGTTATAATCTACAATAATTCTTTTCATTTTATTACATATTTAAAATGGACGCAAATACAAGTGGCGCAACTATCGTTGCATCACTCTCTATGATAAATTTAGGGGTATCAATATCTAATTTCCCCCAAGTAATTTTTTCATTTGGCACGGCTCCTGAATAAGACCCGTAACTAGTTGTTGAATCCGAAATTTGACAGAAATAACTCCAAAATGGAATCTCTGTCATTTCCATATCTTGGTACAACATTGGCACCACACAAATAGGAAAATCTCCTGCAATTCCTCCTCCAATTTGGAAAAACCCAATACCATCCTTAGAATTTTTCGCATACCAATCTGCCAAATACGTCATGTATTCAATTCCAGATTTCATGGTACTTGCTTTTAATTCTCCCTTCATTACATAAGAAGCAAAAATATTCCCCATGGTACTGTCTTCCCAACCTGGGACTACAATGGGTAAGTTTTTTTCTGCTGCTGCATACATCCAAGAGTCTTTCAAATCAATTTCATAATACTCTTCTAGTACTCCAGACAAAAGCATTTTATACATATACTCATGCGGAAAATAACGTTCGCCTTTTTCTTCAGCATCTTTCCATATTTTAAAAATATGTTTTTGCAATCTTCTAAAAGCCGTGTCTTCAGGAATACAAGTATCTGTTACACGATTTAGGCCTTTTTCCAATAAATCCCACTCGTCTTGCGGAGTTAAATCGCGGTAGTTTGGAATACGCTTGTAATGAGAGTGCGCCACCAAATTCATGATATCTTCCTCTAAGTTAGCTCCTGTACAGGAAACGATTTGCACTTTGTCTTGGCGAATCATTTCAGCAAAAATTTTCCCCAATTCTGCTGTACTCATTGCCCCAGCAAGAGACACCAACATTTTAGATCCTTTTTCTAATTGCACTTTGTATTCTGCTGCCGCATCTACTACTGTAGCCGCATTGAAATGTAAATAATATTTTTCTATAAATTCTGATACTGGCCCTTTAGTACTCATCTTCGTTGTCTTTAAATTTTGTTGCTTTTTTTGATTCATTTTCTGAATAATCTGTGTATTCATCACCTTCCTCGATATTTTTGAACTTATAGCTCAACATTTTGTAATATAATTTTGCGGCTAAAAAATCTGAATTTTTAAGCACCTCATTTGGACATAATTCCACCATATCAAAACCAACTACATTTTTCTCATTAAAAAGTCTTTGTAAAAACTCTAATGTTTCATACCAAAATAATCCTCCCGGTTCTGGCGTCCCTGTTGCCGGAAAAATAGATGGATCTAATGCATCTAAATCCAAAGTTATAAAAACATTTTTAGTACACAAATCAATTACTTCATCCATCCAATATTCATTGGTAGCCATATCATGCGCAAAGAAAACCTTCTCCTCATCCATGATCGTTTTTTCCAGAGCATCCATGCTTCGAATTCCAACTTGAATTAAATTGGTGGTCTGACTTGCTTCATATACCGCGCAGGCATGATTGCATTTGGTTCCTTCGTATTCCGGACGCAAATCGGCATGTGCATCAATATGAAGCACCGTTAAATTATCATAACATTCATTAAAAGCACGAATACTTCCAATAGAAATAGAATGCTCACCACCAAACAAGGTGACGAATTTATTTTTTTGAATGTATTTTTTTGTCGTTTCATGCACGGCAGCCACCATTGCTTCCGGAGATGAATTTTCCGTCACTGCATCAGCCAAATAAATACCTTGTTTGTATACCTCAGAAGCGGTTTCTATATCATACAACTCCATATTCTCAGAAGCTTCTAAAAAAGCATCAGGACCTTTATCAGCTCCTTTTTGCCAAGTACTTGTTCCGTCATAAGGAACAGGAATTAAAACAATTTTCGACTTGTTTGATGTTGCGTATTCATTAGGAATACCTGCATAAGTTTTTCTAGTTTCCATAACCCAAAATTTCTAACATTTCTTTTGCTTCTTGTTGAGGTGCAAATAACTCAGTTTTTATAGTTCCTTCTTCGTCTTTACTAATTAAAATATGTTTTGGTGTAGGAATCAAACAGTGTTGAATTCCTCCAAAACCACCAATAGATTCTTGATAAGCTCCTGTATTAAAGAAACCAAGATATAAAGGTTTTTCTTTGTCGTATTTCGGCAAATAAATAGCATTTGTATGCTGTTCACTATTGTAATAATCATCACTATCACAAGTCAAGCCACCTAACAAAACACGTTCATAGGAATCGTTCCATCTATTTACGGGCAATAAAATAAAACGTTTATTGATAGCCCATGTATCTGGCAATGTGGTGATAAATGAAGAATCAATCATGTTCCATTTTTCACGATCGTTTTGTTGCTTTTGGTACAATACTTTGTAAATAGCACCACCACTTTCGCCTACTGTATAGCTTCCAAATTCCGTAAAAATATTTGGCGGATCGACATGCCCTTCAGCACAGGTAATTTGAATTTGGTTGACAATTTCATCAATCATATATTCATAATCATAATCGAACACCAAAGAGTTTTTAATAGGAAAACCTCCACCAATATTTAAACTATCCAATGTTGGGCATATCTTTTTTAGGGCCACATAAACCTTCAAACATTTGTGCAATTCATTCCAATAGTAAGCCGTATCTCGAATACCTGTATTGATAAAAAAATGCAACATTTTTAAATTTACATCTGGATTTTTTTCTATTTGATTCTTGTAAAAAGGCACGATGTTTTTATACCCAATTCCCAATCTACTTGTATAAAAAGCAAATTTTGGTTCCTCTTCAGAAGCAATTCGAATACCTACATTGAACGGATCGTTTATTCTTTCAGACAGCAAACTGATTTCTTCATAATTGTCGATGATAGGAATACAATTTTCATGTCCGCTATTGATCAAATTAGCGATATTAATGACATATTGATCTCTTTTAAACCCGTTACACAAAACAAAGGAATCGTTCTTTATTTGACCTATTTTCTTTAAGTTTTCAATAATTTCAATATCAAAAGCAGAAGATGTTTCGATATGGATATCATTCTTTAAAGCCTCTTCCAACACAAATTTAAAGTGCGAGCTTTTTGTACAATAACAATAGTGGTATTTACCTGGATATTGGTGTTTTTCAAACGCTTTTGCAAACCATTGGTGCACGTTATTGATATTCTCTGATATCTTCGGTAAATAATTAAATTTTAAGGGTGTACCATATTTTTCAACCAATGCATTTAAATCGATTCCATGGAATTTAAGTCCATCTTTTTCCATAGAAAATTCTTCCTGCGGAAAAAAATATGTTTGATCTATAAGATCTTTGTATTTAGTTTTCATTTTTTTTGAATAGCAAATATTAATATAATATAAATTGTAAGTTTCACTAACCTAGAGGAAAGTGTTTTTAAAAGTTACAAAATAGTATTATATGGTAAGCTGTTTTTGTCCTGATTTGGCAAAAACAACCGCTGCTATTTTAATAAAATAAGATACTACAGAAGTTAGCTCTAAAATTCGATTGCCTATCTGATAAGCTGCTTTTGGATATGACTTCCTAATTTCCAAACGCTCGAAACTATAAACACTTTTCATAATAATGTTCAGCTAATAGCCACGACAAATAAACTGTTTTTTTTAATACGAAAAACAAAATGTAAAAAAAAAACAAAAAAAAATGCTGTTTGAAAATTCAAACAGCATTTTGATATTATAATCGGAAAAGCTTATCCTAAAGCAACTCTTGAGAAGTTTACTACAGAAACATCACCTAATGTTTGCACATATTCAGCAACTGTTTTCTTTTCGTCTTTAATGAAGTTTTGATCCAAAAGACAAAGCTCTTGGTCTAAAGAGGTATTATCAGAGATAAATCTCTCTAATTTTCCAGGTAAAATTCTATCCCAAATTTTCTCTGGTTTCCCTTCAGCTTTCAATTCTTCTTGTAACTGTACTTTTGTAGCTTCAATAATTTCGTCAGTTAATTGCGATTTAGAAATAAAAGTAGGGATGTTTTTCAATGTCTTTCCTAATCTTCCTAATTCAATATTATCTTTCTCAATTACAGCGATACGAGCTTCTGTTTCAGCAGCAACAAATTCAGGATCTAAATCTTTGTAAGACAAAGTTTTTGCACCCATTGCGGCAGCTTGCATAGCTAAATCTTTAGCAACTGTTTCAACACCATCAACATTAGCAGATAAACCTACTAAAGAAGCGATTTTGTTTCCAACATGAATATAAGATCCAACATAAGGAGCTTCAACTCTTGTAAAGTCATTAAGATCAATTTTTTCACCGATAACTCCCGTTTGCTCAATTAATTTTTCAGCAACAGTAATTCCACCGAAATCAGACGCTAAGAAATCTTCTTTTGTTGTATAGTTCAAAGCTTGTTCAGCCAACTTAGTAGCCATCTCAACAAAGCTTTCGTTCTTTCCAACGAAATCAGTTTCACATCCTAATACTATAGAAACACCAACGGTATTATCTGCATTTACTTTTGCAATTGCAGCACCCTCAGATGATTCTCTGTCAGCTCTTTTGGCAGCAACTTTTTGTCCTTTTTTTCTAAGAACGTCAATTGCTTTGTCAAAATCCCCTTCAGCCTCAACTAAGGCTTTTTTACAATCCATCATTCCAGACCCTGTTGCTTTACGCAACTTCATAACGTCTGCAGCTTTAATTTCTGCCATGATAATCTTTTTTTTGTTTGTTACACTTTTTGTTTCTTTCGAAACAAACTAAATGGTTCTTATTTTTCTTCTTTTACTTCTGGAGTTTCAACAACTGCTGCTGGAGCTTCTGCAACTGGAGCTGCTTCTGCTTTATCTTTAGAAGCTTTTCTGTTGTTTAATCCACCTGCGATTGCATCGATCACATATCCTAAAACTTTTTCAATAGATTTAGAAGCATCATCATTTGCTGGAATTACATAATCAACTAATCTAGGATCAGAGTTAGTATCAACCAAAGCAAAAACTGGAATATTTAATTTTTGAGCTTCAGAAACAGCAATGTGCTCTTTCTTTACATCAACTACAAAAATAGCACCTGGCAAACGAGTCATATCAGAGATAGAACCTAAATTCTTTTCTAATTTTGCTCTTTGACGGTCAATTTGTAATTGCTCTCTTTTAGATAATGCTGCGAAAGAACCATCTAATTTCATTCTATCAATTTGAGCCATTTTCTTAACAGCTTTTCTGATAGTAACAAAGTTAGTTAACATTCCTCCAGGCCATCTTTCAGTAATGTAAGGCATGTTAATTGAAGCTGCTTTATCAGCAACAATATCTTTAGCTTGTTTTTTAGTAGCTACAAATAAAATTTTTCTTCCTGATGCTGCAATTTTTTCTAATGCAATTGAAGATTCTTCTACTTTCGCTGCTGTTTTGTAAAGATCTATAATGTGTACTCCATTACGTTCCGTATAAATATAAGGAGCCATGTTTGGATTCCACTTTCTAGTAAGGTGACCGAAGTGTACACCTGCATCTAATAATTCTTTAATTTCGATGTTTGCCATTTTTGTTTTGTTTACGTTCTCTATGGATAGCAATACTTAAGTAGCGTTTACTAAAACGGTCTTAACTATTTAGATGCTAAACAAACCCTGCCGAAACAGGGCTTCGATAACTTGTTTAAAATAATATTTCGCCCAAATTGGGCATTGAATAAAAATCCAATAAAACGGATTAACGTTTCGAGAATTGGAATTTTTTTCTTGCTTTCTTTTGTCCAAATTTCTTACGTTCAACCATTCTTGGGTCTCTAGTAAGTAATCCTTCTGGTTTCAATACCAATCTGTAATCAGCATCAATTTCACATAAAGCTCTAGAGATTGCCAAACGAATTGCTTCTGCTTGACCAGTTACTCCACCTCCAAATACGTTTACTTTGATGTCGAAAGATTCAACATGCTCCGTTAACATTAATGGTTGTTGTACTTTATATCTTAAAGTTGAAGTTGTAAAGTAATCTTCAAAACTTCTATTGTTTACTGTAATGTTTCCTTTTCCGTCAGATAAGTAAACACGTGCTACAGCCGTTTTTCTTCTTCCTATTTTGTGAATAGTCTCCATATTATCTAAGGTCGTTTAAGTTAAATGCTTTAGGCTCTTGAGCTGTTTGTTGGTGCTCAGTTCCAGCATATACATATAAATTTCTAAAAAGTGCTGCTCCTAATTTATTTTTAGGTAACATTCCTTTTACAGCCTTCTCTACTAAACGAGTAGGATCTTTTTCGAACATTTCTGTTGCCGTTAAAGATCTTTGACCTCCTGGATATCCTGTGTGACGGATGTAAGATTTACCTGTCCATTTGTTTCCAGTTAAAACAATTTTTTCTGCATTGATAACTACGATATTGTCACCACAATCAACATGAGGTGTGTAGTTCGTCTTGTATTTACCTCTTATAAGCATTGCTACTTTAGAAGCAAAACGACCCAATGTTTGTCCGTCCGCATCAACAACCAACCACTCTTTATTTACGGTGTTTTTGTTTGCCGATACTGTTTTGTAACTTAATGTGTTCATACACTATTAGTTTTTGTATTGATTAATAAAAATTTCTTCCCTTATTAAAGGGCTGCAAATATACAATTAATAATCTGTTAGAACAACCTAGGGATTGTATTTTTTTATTCTTTGATTTTTAGGCTACTAGCAAAGCAATCTACGACTCCTACAAACCCTTTCTATTCTTAAAATCAACTTCTAAAATCAGGACCAACTAAACCAATAAATATTTTTCACGAAAAGGAAAGACCAAACAGATACAAAAAACAAAAACAGCCCTGTAAAGAACTGTTTGTTATAAATATGATATAGCTATTTAAAACGATCACTCCGCTAAATGATCTTGCAAACCTCCATTTTTATACAAATCGTAAGCGGTTTGATAGTACGCTATTAATGTTTGATAAGACAAACTATCTTTTGTCGTCGGCTTTAATTCATTTTCCTTTTGCTGCCAATAATACTGACTCCCACTTCCTTCACTATTTAAAACAAGCAGTTGGTCTTTTTTCAACAAACCCAATCGGCGATAATTTGCTACAAAGGCACGTTCATTTTCTTTTCTTGTTTTACGAATGTCTTGTCCGTAAGAATTACTTGTATAAGTCCAATTTAAATAACCGAACAAGGTTGGAAAAATATCCATTTGTGAACAAAGTTTTTCGACTTCTTTATTTTCTTGATTTGGTACATTAATTAACATGGCCGGTATGTGGTAACTTTCTACATTAATTTCTGTTCTTCCCGCACTATAAGCACAATGATCGGACATGATCACAAATACCGTGTTTTTATACCATGGTTTTTTCTTCGCTTTTTCAAAAAATCGTTTCAAGGCAATATCTGCATATTTTACGGCTCCTTCTCTACTTGTTCCCGAAGGAATTTCTACCACACCTTCTGGATAAGTATACGGTTGATGATTGGAATTATTCATTACAAAATTAAAGAAAGGCTTAGCTGTCGCAAACTGTGCATCTGCCACTTTTAAAAGTTTGTTGTAAATATCTTCATCACAAACTCCCCAAGCATTTTCAAAAGTTACCTCATCATCGTTTATATTGATTCTTTCTGTAGGAAACTGCTTGTCCAATCGATGTTTTTTTCTTCTGTCTACTACGTCAAAACCATTGTTTCCAAAATAGCTGTTCATATTATCAAAATACCCATCACCTCCATAAAAGAAAGTCCTTGAATAGCCTTTTTCTTTAAATACACTTCCTATGGTATATAAAGGTTTGGTTTGCTTTCTTTTGACAATACTTCTACCTGGCGTTGGTGGAATAGCCAAGGTAATGGCTTCCAATCCGCGAATTGTTCTTGTTCCTACAGCATATAAATTTGAATAGGCTATAGATTCTTTGTACAAAGAATCTAGCGTCGGTGTCCAATTTTTAGCATTCCCAAAACGCTGTAAATAACGTGCGTTTAAACTTTCTAAACCTATAAAAATTACATTAGGCTTTAGTTCTTCTCCCTTATTAAATACCGTTCTTCGAATACTAAACGCCTCTTGTTGAAGAGAATCTCCTTGAACCGTCACTATTTTTTTAATTTTCTGAAAAGCCGCGTCTCGATCTATTTTCTCATAAAAATCATCATAACTCAATTCGTTGCTTTGGTAAGCCGCAAAAAAAGAATGGATTCCCGATTTGGCCAATTCATTTTCAAAACGATTTTCAAAAATCTCTGCCGACTTGTTTTGCACGAAAAAATAAAAACCCGCTGTAACAAAGACAATACACAGTGTAGGAATTAATTTCTGAACAAAATTTAAGCGACAACAAAACGTGTTTTCAAAAGCTTTTTTACGTTTTACAATTCTCATAGAGACAAACGTAATAAACACGATAACCCCAACCAACAAAGGAATAGGATACGATTCATTGATATTCTCTAAAACCTCATAGGTATACAACAGGTAATCTACCGCAATAAAATTAAATCTTCTTTGATACTCTTGCCAAAAGGTAATTTCTGATAAAAAAGAAAACACCACACAAAACAACAACAAAGAATAGAAAAAATAAGTAATCCACCTGTCCAGTTTACAACCATGAAATCGAGTGGGAATCAACAATAAATAAATGGCATATGGAAGAATAAAATAAGAGATACTTCCAAGATCAAAAAACAAGCCCGTTCCAAATATTTTAAACAAGGTGATGATAGAAAAATCAATTTCTCCAAGGGCTGTCACATATAAAACACTTCGTATTACAAATGAAAAAATTAAAAATGTAACCGTAAAAGCTTTTAAAAGCGAAAACCTATTGGGGGAAATTAAAAATGACATGCTTTGCGTTATTAGAATTTATAATTGTATCCAAGTCGTACGACCTGTGTTTCTTTGTAATCTGCACTTATATAACTAAAGTCTTCCGCAGTAATTTCTTTTTTCAGGACCATGGTATTCAACAAATCAGAAACATTAAATACAATTTCACCTTTTCCTTTTTGAATGGTTTTCTTAAATCCTAAATCTATAGAAAAACGTTCTTGAACTTTTCCTTGTGGAATGATATCTGGTGCTAAATACACCGCTGAAATTTGTGCTTCTACCTGATTTGGCAAATGGAACATATTATTTAATTTCACATTTCCAGAAACAATATCCTGTGCCGCTGTCGTTACCGTTGTTTCTGACGGAAACAAGTTAACGACTGTAAAAGCATCAATTTTATTTTGATACATATTGGCATTTAAACTCATAGAATACAAAGGCGAAACTTTTTGAGAGAAAAGCAATTCAACTCCCGTGTTGTAGCTTTTATTGGCGTTATGATACACATTGTAAATAACAGAAGTTGTTGGCGTTTCAGCATCTCTTGCTGCAATTCTTGCAATGGTAGCATCTACAATTTTATGATAAGTTGCTGCATATACATAACCATTTAACCAGGTAGTTTTATAACCTAATTCTAAAGCATTCGTAAATTGAGGTTCCAATTCAGGGTTTCCTACTTTTACCAATTCAACATCGTCGTATTTTGGAAAAATTCGAATATCCAATTCCGTTGGTCTGTCTACTCTGCGGTTGTAAAAGAACGACACTTTGTTATTCTCATTAATTTTATAGGCCAAACGCATATTAGGAAAAGGCTCCGTATACTGGTATCCATTACTGGCATAGGTACTATGATTTTCATTTACCCAATAGGTTAAATCTACATATTCCACACGTACCCCTACTTCCGCTTCATACTTTTCATTTTCATACAAATAATTGGTATAAGCAGCCGGTATAATTTCTGTATAGGTCGCTTTACCTCCATCAGCTTGATCCACAAAAGCATCACCTGAATCTACAAAAAACTGCATGTCTGTAGGAATATTTCTTCGTCTAAATTTTAAACCTGTTTCAATTTTACCGAATTTTAAGGGCTTGGTATAATCCAAATTCACATCTACAACATGCTCATCAGACAACAATTCAAAATGATTTTCACTTTTAACTAAATTGACATCTGTATTATTAAAAAAGTATTTTTCATCTTCTCTATGAAAGGTATAATTTAAGCCAACATGTAACAGATGTCCAGCTTCTTTAAATTTATGTTCATAGTTGGCAGAAGCAATGGCCGTAATTTTTATTTCATCTTCTAAAAAATCCCACAAACGATTTCTTGTAGAAAAATCTTCGTTAAAGAAAGGCTCCTCACCGTTGTCAATAATATCTTCGAAACTATAAAATACAGAGGCTGTCAATAAATCAGTTTTATTTACTTGCCAATCTAAACCCGTTTTAAACGTATACAAACCTGTATTTCTATTTCGTCTGGTTTGTCGGTGAACAATCTCCCCATCGTTATACGTTCTGGTTACAAATTCATTTTTATTCAACGTCTCCTTGTACAAATAATCTCCTTGAAAAAAAGAATTCAATTTTCCTTTTCTATAATTCAACACTACAGAAGGATTTATTTTTGGTGTTTGCTTGTATTGCGCACCAACCCCAGGGTAATTTTCCTGACGTTCCCACAAAGCACCGGCACCAGCTACCAAACCTATTTTCCCATTAAAACCTTCTTGTTTATTTTTTTTGTAAATGATATTGATGATTCCTGCATTTCCACTGGCATCATATTTTGAAGTCGGACTGTTGATAATTTCAATTTTTTCAATTGCAGAAGCGGGTAAATTATCTAAACTTTTCTGACTACCAAAACCTGTCAAGGCCGTTTGTTTTCCATCTATCAAAATGGTTACTTTATCACTTCCTCTCAACAATACTTTACCTTCCTGACTTGTAATTCCTGGTAAATTTTGCAAAGCTTGTAAAACAGAACCACCTGCCTGACTCACATTATCTTTTGTGGCAAAGGTTTTTTTATCCATTTTATTACTTACAGAATTCTTTTTCCCTGTAACCACAACTTCGTTTAAACTATTAGAAGTCTCAACTAAATTGATACTTGGCAAACTTAAATACGGACTGATAGACCCCACAAAAAGCTTTTGTGTTTTTGTATCATACCCTACAAAAGAAACCTCCAAACTATAGCTATTCGGTTTTACATCCACCAATACAAAACGTCCCTCGTCATCGGTTACCGTTCCTAATACAAAAGCTGAATTATCTGCTTTTTTTAATAACACATTTGCATACGGCAAAGGATGGTTGTTTTCTTGAACTATTCCTGAAATAGTTACTTTTTTGTTTTGTGCTACAACAAGTGCTGTAAAAAACAAACCACATAGCAATGCCAAGGCATTTTTTTTATTCATAATGATTTCCTTAAAATATATGTATCCCTTATTAATGTGCTTGCAACCAATTGTCTCCTTGCCCCATTTCAACATCTAAAGGAACAGACATGGTGTACGCATTTTCCATTTCCTTTTTAATGATCGGTTTTAGTAACTCAATTTCATCTTTGTGCATATCAAATACCAATTCATCATGTACCTGTAACAACATTTTGGATTTGTAAGTTCCTGCATCCATTGTTTTTTGAATATTGATCATGGCGATTTTAATAATATCTGCCGCGCTTCCTTGAATAGGTGCATTTACCGCATTTCGTTCATCACCAGAACGTACCATTCCGTTTTGCGAATTGATATTTTTCAAATAACGTCTTCTTCCTAAAATTGTTTCCACATAGCCATTGTCTCTAGCAAAATCCACTTGTTTGGCCATATATGCCTTTAAGGTTGGATAGGTTTCGTAATAAGCAGCAATTAAATCTTTGGCCTCTTTTCTTGTCATTCCAGTTTGGTCTGCCAAAGTAAACGCCCCTTGACCGTATAAAATCCCAAAATTTACTGCTTTTGCATTGCTACGTTGCGCTCTTGTCACTTCTTCTAAAGGAATATTAAAAACTTTAGCGGCCGTTGTAGCGTGAATATCTTGTCCGTCTTTAAAAGCCTGAATCATATTTTCTTCTTCACTTAAAGCCGCAATGATACGCAACTCTATTTGAGAATAATCCGCAGCAAATAAAACATACTCTTCATTTCTAGGCACAAAAGCTTCACGGACTTGTTTTCCTCTTTCCGTTCTAATTGGAATATTTTGAAGATTTGGGTTGTTAGAACTCAGCCTACCTGTAGCAGCCACTGTTTGTCCGTAGGTTGTATGAATTCTTTTGGTTTTTGGATTTACTTCATTTGGCAAAGCATCTATATAGGTACTTTTTAATTTTACCAAACCTCTCCATTCTTGAATCTCTCTAACAATTTCGTGCTCACTCGCCAATTTCGACAAGACATCTTCATTGGTAGCGTATTGACCTGTTTTTGTTTTCTTTGGTTTTTCAACCAATTTCATTTTTTCAAACAATACAATCCCCAATTGCTTTGGAGAAGCCAAATTAAAATCTTCACCCGCTTGTGAATAGATACTCATTTCCAACTCCTGAATATCTTTCGTAATTATTTCAGAAAGCTCAGCTAAATAAACGGTATTTAAATTAATTCCTTCAATTTCCATTTTGGCCAAAACCTTCAATAATGGAATTTCTATTTCTGTAAATAGCTTGGTCAAATTATTCGCTTCCAATTCTTTTTGAAACACTTCTTTTAATTGAAAAGCAATATCCACTTCTTCCACAGCAAAAGCTGCTTGATTTTCAATAGCCACTTGATCAAAAGCTACTAAATTTCTTCCTTTTCCTACAATCGATTCTCTTGAAATTGTTTGGTAATTCAAATAGGTCTCCGATAATACATTTAAATGGTGACGCATGTCTGGATTTAATAAATAATGGGCCAATTGTGTATCAAACAATTCTCCTTTTACCAATACACCAAACTGCCCTAAAACTTTACTATCACGTTTTAAATTATGTCCAATTTTCTCTATGGAAGGCTCTTCGAAAAAAGCTTTAAAATCGTTTAATATATGTTCATCAGTCAAAGCCACATAATAGCCTTTACCTTTTTCATATGAAAAAGAAATTCCGATAATCACCAATTCCGCAGCATCCGTTTCCAAACCAAAACAAACAGAATTTTGCTTCAATAAATTTTGAAGTAATAATTTTCTTGCGATGGCAGAATTTACGTATTGATATACATGATTTGTATTTTCAACAGTAAGAAAACCTGTCACTACTTTTTCTTCTTCCACCAAAGGGCTGGCAAACAAATCTAACTGTGAAGTCTCATTTGCTGTATTGGCAACTGGTGTTTCTGTCTTTTTTTCTTCAGTAGCAGGCGCTACATTTTGTGTTTCTGTAGTTTTAAATAATTTATTGACCGTTTCTAAAGAGCGTCTAAATTCTAATTCTTGAAAAACATCATTTACCTTTTGAAAATCTGGCGCACAAAGTAAATAATCTTCCGCATTAAAAGTAACTGGACAATCCAACATAATTGTAGCCAGTTGTTTCGACAATAATCCTAATTCTTTATTCGCCTCAACCTTTTCTTTCATTTTTCCTTTCAACTCATGTGTATTGGCCAATAAGCCCTCCATACTACCGTAAGCTTTCAAGAATTTTTTTGCCGTTTTATCTCCTACTCCAGGTAATCCCGGAATATTATCCACAGCATCTCCCATCATTCCTAAATAATCAATGACTTGAAGCGGGTCTTCTATTTCAAATTTTTCTTTAACTTTTTCAACATCCCAAATTTCAATACCATTCCCCATTCTTGCAGGTCGGTACATAAAAATATTTTCAGAAACCAATTGGGCGTAATCCTTATCTGGCGTTACCATATATACTTGGTAGCCTTCTTTCTCTGCTTGCTTAGACAAAGTTCCAATTAAATCATCAGCCTCAATTCCTTCTCTTTCTACAATTGGAATATTCATGGCCTTCAATATTTCATGAATATAGGGCACGGCAATTTTTATAGCCTCTGGTGTTTCTTGTCGATTGGCTTTGTATTCAGGAAATGCATCCCTTCGCACATCTGACCCTCCTTTATCAAAAGCAACAGCTAGCAAATCAGGTTTTTCACGACGAATTACATCTAACAAAGAATTGGTAAATCCTAATATGGCTGAAGTATCCATACCTTTTGAATTAATTCGTGGATTTTTAATTAACGCATAATAACCTCTAAAGATCAATGCAAATGCATCTAATAAAAATACCCGTTTTTGAACTGCCATAAAGTGTTGTTTAAATAAGAATGTAAATGTACTGAAAAGCCACCCAATTTAAAAAAGTTTCTGTTTAAGACCATTGTCTATTTTACGCACGCAAACAAGCAAATTTACACTTTGATAAAATTATTTTCATAAATAACATAAATACAGTATATTGCAAGAGGTCTCGCGTGTTTTTCACAAAGACTTACAACCAAAATCAATGAAATAGAAAGCTTACGAATTATGACAAAATTTGGAGAACTTATTAACTTAGACATTCCTGTATTAATTGACTTTTATTTTGAATGGGACAAAACCGGTAACAATCCGCATGATGTGCTACGCCATGTTGTAGCTGCCTTAGGAGACAAAGCAAAAGTTATAAAAATTGACATAGAAAAAAATGAAGTTCTTGCCGATGCCTTGAAAGTAAAAGCAAATCCAACCTTTATTATTTACAAAGGAGGCACTATGAAATGGCGCCAGTCTGGAGAAATGGATGCAAACACACTGATCAGCCTGGTAGAGCAATACGCTTAAATATTCAATTTTTTAAATACAAAACCTTCTTTTGAAAAATGTGCTAAAACTTTAGGCAGTGCATATTTCATATTTTCTGCTGCTTTTACACTGTCGTGAAAAACCACAATAGAACCATCTTCTACATTTTTTAAAACATTAGAAAAACATTCTTTTGCACTTGTGTTCGTATCAAAGTCAGCACTTAATACATCCCACATAACAATTTTATAGCCCAACTTTCGCAAGTATTTAGACTGCGAGCATTTTATCTTTCCATAAGGTGGTCGCATTATTTTTGGCGAATAGCCTAATTTCACTTCAAGAAGTTTTTCAGTGGCAAGCACATTTTCTTTATAGACAGACAAATTTTCCTTCCAGCCTTTTACATGTTGAAAAGTATGATTTCCTACCTGATGTCCTGCCGAAACAATGGCCTCAAAAACATCTGGATGTTTTTCTATATTATTACCTATGCAAAAAAAAGTAGCTTTTGCATTAAATTCCCTTAACTCGTTGAGAACCCATTCCGTAATTTCAGGAATGGGTCCATCATCAAAAGTTAAATAGATCGTTTTTTGATCTGTTTTAGGAATTGCCCAAATATAATTCTTCAATAATTTTTGGAACCATTTTGGAATTTTTATGAAAAATGAATTCAATAGTTTTTTGTATTATTCACCCAATAAATGTTCGTAAAGCTTCATATGTTCTATAAATTGAACTTTTATTGTTTGCGCATAATCACCCTCTTTTTCATAGCGATCTACATCTCTCAACACACTACGATACATATTCAAGTTACGTTCAATTTCATCGAAAATACCGTCTAAATAAAACTCATCAAACAAAGCATAATACTGTAAATTTTCTTGAAAAACTTCTATCAACATATTAGAAATTAGGCGTGCTTTAGCTGTTTTTCCTAATCTGTAATAATAATCTGGATAGCCCAAACAAATTCCATAATGTCCATATTCACGTATCGGCATTTTATCCAAGCTTAAATCTAATATTTCTTCAGCTCTAACAGAATCTCCTTCTTTTAACAAAGCATCTGCCAAGCGCATCATATTGTTTCTAAATGAAATAGAATTTTTTCTAGACTCTACATCTAAATAAACATTATAAGTATCTACTTCACTCCAATCCCAATTTTTAACAGTGGCATACATGGCATCCGTATCTACACGACCCATTTCAAACATACTACCATTATTTTCAGTTTTAATAGGCACAAATTTATACGCCAAACCATCCAACTGCAAATAGTCTTTCAACCAAATATATTCTTCAGCAGCATGTGCACCTCCTGTAAAATACAAAGCTTGCTTCCAATTGTTATTCGCCAATATATCCAACATCAAGATTCTATTTTTCGTCAAACCTTGTTCATCAACATCAATATCAATAAAAGGAACAATAGAAGCTGAATCTTTTTCAGCAACAATTCCATTTGCCAACACAGCTTGTTTGTCTACCGTTAAACGAATTTTATTGGTAGGATAGAATTTTTCTTTGTGACCATTATCTGTTTCAAAATAAGTTCTCTCATCATCAGAAGCAATCCACGTCATGAAGTTTTTAATATCCCAACGTGCTTTTGACTGTGGATAATGATAAGCCACATCCAAAGTACCATGCTTGTATTGATCATGTGTTAACTGTGAAGGTATAGGAGCCGCATCATAAGTTTTACGCTTCATTTGATCAATATACCAGTCGGTAGCAAAAAGACTACTGTTGACCAATTTAATATCGGTTCTATAATTCTCAACCTCTTGCATATACCAAAGCGGAAAAGTATCATTATCACCAATGGTAAACATTATGGCGTTTTCCTGACAAGAATCTAAATAAGCTTTGGCATTAAAATGTGCACTATAACGTCCAGATCTATCATGATCATCCCAGTTTTCAGAAGCCATTAATGCAGGAACTGCAAAAAAGCTAATTACCGTAACAGCAATAGACACTGTCTTAGGACTCATAAATGCTTTTAAATAATCATACAGCGCATACACTCCGAATCCGATCCAAATAGCAAACACATAAAACGAACCTACCACAGCATAATCACGTTCTCTAGGCTCAAAAGGTTTTGGATTGGTATAGAAAATAATAGCCAAACCTGTAAACGCAAAGAATAGCAACAAGGTATAAAAATTGTTTTGATCTTTTTTAAGTTGATAAATCAATCCGATTAACCCTAAAATAAGAGGGAAAAAGAAATAGGTGTTTCTTCCCTTATTCTTTTCTACATCTTGCGGTAAATTGGTTTGAGGTCCTAAGCGCATTTCATCAATAAAATCAATTCCGCTCAACCAATTCCCATTCAATAAATCTAAATTTCCTTGTACATCATTCTGTCTACCCACAAAATTCCACATCAAATAACGACCGTACATATACCCAAATTGGTAGGTCATCATAAAATAAATATTCTTTGAAAAGCTTGGTCTTTCTTTGCTTTTTGGATCAATTCCTGCAATAGCTTTGTAATTTTCTATAGCAGCAGGATTTGTCATACGCGGTATAAAACCTTTGTGTTCATCCGTATAAACAGGGCTCGAATTTTTGTAATTATTTACAATAACATACTTTCCTGCTTTTTCATCCTTTTCATATTTTGGCTTATCGTCCTTGTACACATTTTCACCAGAAGCATCTTTTTTCTGCTGTCTGTTAAACGTGATGGAGTAGTAGGTATCGTAAAAAACATTGGCATCCCCATATTGTTCACGATTGTAATAGGCTAATAATTCACGTGCACTTGAAGGATTATTTTCATTAATCGTCGTATTTGTATTTGATCGAATTGGCAACATTAACCAACAAGAAAAACCGATCATGATAAACAACACCGACAAGGTTAAGGTATTTGCCAAGAACTGTTTCTTTTTTCGAGTATACTTCAAACCAAAATAAAAGACAGCGGCCAAAACCAAACCTGCAATTACACTTCCTGAATTAAACGGCATTCCTACAGAATTCACAAAAAACAATTCGGAAGCACTAAAGAATTTCAAAGTAAACGGAAATAAAAATTTAAACACAAAAGCCAAGACCAAAATAGCCACCACATTAGCAATTACAAATTGCTTTGGGTTCAGATTTTTATAATTCTTATAGATATAAACAAATACAATAGAAGGAATAACCAACAACGATAGAATATGCACCCCAAATGAAAGTCCAACCACAAAACTAATCAGCAACAACCATTTGTTCCCTCTAGGCTCATTCATTTCGTTTTCCCATTTTAAGGCCAACCAAAACAGTAAAGCCATTAAAAAAGAAGACATAGCATATACCTCAGCTTCTACAGCACTAAACCAAAAACTATCAGAAAACGTATACGCCAAAGAACCAACCAGTCCACTTCCTAATATAGCAATTGCCTTGTTATCTGTTAGTTCTCCTGACTTCAAAGCCAATTTTTTCGACAAATTCGTTACAGTCCAAAACATAAACAAAATAGTAAATGCACTTGCCAAACCAGACATAAAATTCACCATTTTGGCAACCTCCGTCAATTCCGATGTAAACATTGCGAAAAAGGCACCTAGCATTTGGAACAAAGGAGCTCCAGGTGGATGCCCTACTTCCAATTTCACAGAAGTGGCAATATACTCTCCACAATCCCAATAACTAACTGTAGGTTCTAGCGTTAAAGTGTAGGTAAGCAATGCAACGGCAAAAACTACCCAACCTAAAATAATATTTAATTTCTTATAATTTGTCAAAAACATAGGGCTCTTTATAAAATGCGCATGCGAATTTAATAATTAAAAATGAATAAAAATTAGAAACACACGCGATAGACCTCATTTTGATTTCTTTTTTAGAATCTTTAACAGATAAATTTCAAATTGACTCGTTTCCAAGTTCATTTCCAAATTTCCTCAAATTTTTTATTCTGTCTAAAATTCTGTGAATCAACCACACAAGAAAAAATATTAAAAAAAAATCAAAAAACGTTTGCAAGATTGAAAGTTTAGCTTAAATTTGCACCCGCAATAAGCAATTGACCCATGGTGTAATGGTAGCACTCCGGTTTTTGGTATCGTCAGTCAAGGTTCGAGTCCTTGTGGGTCAACAAAAGCAATTTGTAAAAAAGCTAATCTTTCTGAGATTAGCTTTTTTTTGTTTTACGAAACTCCGCTAACTTTTTTAAAAAAACTATTTAAAAACAACAAAGAGCTACACTTTCGTGTAACTCTTTGTTTTGCTCCCCCTCTTGGGCTCGAACCAAGGACCCTCTGATTAACAGTCAGATGCTCTAACCAACTGAGCTAAGGAGGAATTTAATCCAGCAAAAATTTTCGTTTTGCGAGTGCAAATATAACTATTATTTTAAGTCTTACAAGTACAAAAAAACATTTTTTTGTTTTTTTGTACTTAATTAGAATTCTTAAAAACACATACCTCAACCAAATCAAGATTCATCTCAACAATTTCAAGAGCCAAAACCTCAAGCAACCAACTGATTTTAAAAGGATTTTTATATATCTTCGCTGCAAAATTTCATCCAACTTATGATTTTAAACTTCTTTACTAAATACAATCTATTTAAACCATCGACACTTATAATACTACTTCTACTAACAGCTTGTAGTCGGAAAAATTATGACGAGCCCAAGGTTTCTTTAGAAAACTATGAAATTGAAGAGGGTTTCCAACTAGATGTTATTGCTTCAGAACCTTTTATTGAGGCCCCTGTAGCTATGGACTTTGACAACAAAGGGCGTATATGGACTGTAGAAATGAAAGGTTATATGCAAAACCTAGAAGGAACTGGAGAAGAAATGCCCAATGGAAGAATTACTATTCTGGAGGACTGGGACAATGATGGCATCACAGATCATACGAAAATATTTATGGATGGCTTAGTACTGCCCAGGGCTATTGCTCATGTATATGGAGGTTTACTATATGCCGAACCGCCAAATTTATGGTTTGTAGATATTGAAAATGACAAACCCATCAATAAAGTATTGGTAGATGCCAACTTTACACATGGAGGAAACGTTGAACACCAACCCAATGGCTTAATGCTGCATTTAGACAACTGGATTTACAATGCCAAATCGAGTTCTAGATACCAACGCAAAAACGGAAAATGGCTCAAGGAAAAAACTTCATTTAGAGGACAATGGGGTATTAGTAAAGATAATTTTGGTAGAATCTATTTTAACAACAACTCCGCCCAACTAAGAGGAGATTTGGTACTTCCTAATACGCATAACAAAAACCAAGCTCAATCACCAAAGGCTTCTTTAGCAAAATACCTTACTACAGACCAAAGAGTATACCCATTGCACGCCACTGCTGTAAACCGCGGATATGTAAAAGGAAATTTAGACAAAGACAGTTTACTAATTCGCATAACTGCTGCCTGTGGACCTGTTATCTACAGAGGAGATCAATTTCCTACTGAATATTCTGAAAACGCATTTGTTTGCGCCCCTGAAGCCAATTTAATAAAACGAAATATTCTAACTTTTGATACAATAGACATCCATGCGAAACAAGCCATACCTAAAAAGGAATTTATCGCCTCTACAGATGAAGGTTTTCGACCTGTAAATTTATTTAACGGACCTGATGGAAACTTGTACATTGTGGATATGCACCGAGGAATTCTTCAAGACAAAGCTTTTTTAACCGATTATTTAAAAAACCTTTACGCAAAAAAAGAATTGGACACCATAATTGGCATGGGAAGAATTTTAAAAATATCTAGAAAAAACGCCACTAAAAACAAACCAATCAACTTAAACAAACTTACTGTTTCAGAATGGCTGAACTTATTAAAACATAAAAACGGCTGGATTAGAGACAAGGCTCAACACATACTCATTTATCGTTACGAGCAAACGGCTATCCCTATGTTAAAAGAAATGGTTTTCGACACAGAGCACCCAATAACACAACTTCATGCACTGCATACACTAAACGGACTTGATGCCTTAGATTTTGACTACTTAAACAAAATACTTGAAAAACACACCAATACCAAAACCATTAGCCATACTTTGGTTCTTTTAGAAAAATTCGCATCAAAAAATCACTTTCCCACTTTTTTTAATTCTATAAAAAAACTACACGCTAAAAACAACGATCTTATCGATTTATACCTTGCTAATTCTCTAGGAAATTGGGCAAATATCTCTAGCCCACCTATTTTTGATTTTTTAAATGAAATTGCACGAAGACATACTGCCAAAAAAATACACATTGAAGGAATTGTATCCAGCTTAAATAACAAAGAAAACGAATACTTAAGTCATTTCCAAAACAACAAAAAAGACTCACTTACCGAAGCCTTAAAAGCATGCATCTACAACAAAAAAAATCAAGCGCTCAACAACAAAAAGAAAAAAACATCAAAAGCTATTAAAGCTGGACAAAAAATATTTAAAAACATCTGTGCTACCTGCCATGGCGATACAGGTGCAGGAATTGACGGATTAGCACCACCGTTCATAAACTCAGAATACGTTAGTGGCTCAGCAGAACGCTTAGGCTTAATTTTACTTCACGGACTTTCAGGTCCATTGCATGTTGATGGTAAATTATACGAATTAGGTGCCACCATGCCTGGCTTAGGAAACAATCCAACCTACAAAGACAAAGACATCCAAAATTTAATTTTATACCTACAAAACAATTTCGCAGGAAAAACGAGCACGATAAGTATCGAAAAAATCAAATCTCTTAGACAAAGAAAACCTAAATCAGGTGTTTATACAGAAGAAGAATTATTAAAAATTAATTAACAGGCAAAAAGAATTAAACCCCTTCCCTATTCTAAAAAGGAGTCATTAAATACAGAACATTTCTTTTCATATTAAAATTACAAAACTTTAACATACATATACTAAAATCCGACTTTTACATTCACAAATTTCAGTATATTTGCACTAAATTCTCAGCCCCTATTATATTTAATTTATTGTTTCCTTAAACCCGTTTTAAGAAAACTAAAAATCAGAATGACAACTATCTAGAAAAACCTTTCATGATAGAGAAACTTCTGCTTTTTACAACAAGTATTATTTTGTTTAACGCAAAAAATTGTTAGTTATGTATAGTATTTTAAAATTAACGAAAACATTTGGGGAAATGTTTCGTTCTAACTTCGGTCTAAGAATCATTCTCTTACTAATTTCAGGAATAACATCCTTTTCAATACACGCACAGTCTTGCCCTACAGTTCAAAGCAATGGTGTTTTTAACCCTAGTGATGATGTAGTAATTACCTCTTACCATCAAAGTATTGCCAGAACGGCTAGTGGCGACTTTGTAGCATGGGGAGAAGACATGGCTGCCACGGGGAGTGACGCTACTTCTCTAACAGTCATAAATAGCACCAATGGATATAATTATGGAGGCACGGTCAGACATTTTGCACTCTCAGGAAACACTGATGGACAAGCATTTTTAGCAACCACTACAAGCCTATATGCCTGGGGAGGTACAGGAGAAGTTGTAAACACCAATTTTGTAACAGGCTCTGCTTTTGCTGAAATGAAAAACCTACCTTTTACAGGTGCCGAAATAAAAGATTTACACGCCAATTCTGATGTGCTTTTTGTAACCTTAAACAGCGGAAAAGTATGGGTAGCTTCATCAAATACAGCTCCCAACGGAAATACGAGTACCGATACTAGTATTTGGCAAAAAGTAAAAACAAATGCTACTACAGATTTAACCAACGTAAAACAAGTAACAGGTTCTAAAGTTGGAGGATATGCCTTGCTAAACAATGGAGACATATACGCATGGGGTAATCAAGTGTCACTAGGAAATGGTGCTTCTCCTCAAAATTTATCATATGCGACAAAAATGACAGCTCCTCCTGTATCTATCAGCTACATTGCAACCATCTTTGATAATGGAGGCGCTTCTGGTTTGCTAGCTTTAGGTACAGATAAAAAAGTATATGGTATTGGTGAAAGTACGAGTGAACAAATAATAAATTCAGCAACAAGCTCTGTTAACTCTTGGACCGCCATTCAAAAATCAGCAGGTGTAGACTTAACCGGAGTCATTTATCTAGCTACTTCTCACACCTCAGAAGAATACGCAAGTGCCGCTGTCATTGTAGAAGGAAACGAAGCTTCCAATAATAAAGGTATTTTATATTCTTGGGGAGACAACACCAGTAGTTACAATGCCATTGCACATGGAACAGATGACTTTATTAGCTACCCAAGCACACCTCCTTCTTTTACAGTAGGCTACGATGACCCTGCAGCAATAAGTGTTGGTGGCCATGCAATCACCTACTTTAACAGAGCCAATGGTGGTAGTATTTGTTTCGCTGGTCATATAACAAATGGTAGTGAGGGAGGATTAACTACAGGAGACGGATCTTCATTTGAATGTGTTGTTCCTAACGACATAGAATTATGTGGCATACAACAAACAATCACTGCTAATAATGATGCAGGAACCCACAACCAAGGTGCTACCGGAACTACTATTATAGACGCTTTAACAAACGATGTATTAAACGGAAACACAAACCCGACAGAAGTTACGGAGGTAACCGTATCACAAATAAGCTCTACAAACGCAGGGGTAACTATTAATAGCAATGGTCAGGTTAACGTAACCAATACAGTACCGTTAGGTACTTACACTATCGTTTATGAAATTTGTGAAGTAGGTATCGATTACTCGAACTGCTCGCAAGCAACTGTTACCATTCAAGTAATTGAAGATGCCGATGGAGATGGATTAATGGACGCTAACGATTTGGATGCAGATAATGACGGAATTTTAAACACCGATGAAGGACTTTGTACTCCTACATCTATTAACGGAGATCATGCCTATTCTTCTACTACTGTTTCTGGTAATGTTGACAAAGGAGATAAAGCAGCAACTGGCAATGGAGGTGACAAAGCCAAACTAAAAAGTGATGGCGCAAGTATTCGTATTAACTTAAGAAATGGAAACGTTATTTATGATGATCTTTTCATTAGCATTAGAGCTCGAAAAAAGGACAACAACAATAACAATAAAATGCAAGTCCAACAAAGCAATTCAACCTCTGGACCTTGGACAAACACGCAAGTATTTTCATTTGACGATAAAGACACCTATTACAACAAACAATATCAATTAAACGGAGACGCCAAATACATTTTAATAACTTATCTAAGAGAAAAAAAGGATTTAGAAGTTGACAATGTTAGCTATCCAGATTTCACTATCCCTTGTACCAGTACAGATACAGATGGAGATGGCGTACCTAATTATTTAGATTTAGACTCAGACAATGATGGCTGTCCGGATGCCATTGAAGCTGCAGTTCCTTCCGCTTTAAAATCAAGCGGAGTAAATGAAACAGATGGTATAGCTGATGCTACTGAAAACGCTGTTATTGACACTTCTTACGATGCAATAGGAACCAATGGTTATGCCAACAGCTTGGAAGACGTTGACACAAATGCTGCAAATACACTGAACACCTATACAACTACAAACTACAACACCTACGCAATAGACAATACAAAAAATGGCTGCGGAACACCTATGATTACGCAAGTTTACTGGAAAGGATCCGAAAAGATTATAGAAATCACCAATAACAATACCACTAAAATTGTAGTTCCATACGCAGCAAATGTAAATTTCTTTGACGGAGGTATAACAACCTCTAGAACAGCAACAGGTGTAAACAACTCAGAAATTGGAGCAGGTAATTCAATCTTGTTTGCTGCCTCATCCGGTTCCATTACCGCTCAAATAAAATCAGGTGTTTCTACTGTAAACAATGCGGGTGTAACTGCATTCGACAACTCTAATGATATTATTACTGTGTCTAGAAGTGGAAAAGCAAACCATACTATTGCCTGGGATTCGCGAATAGATGTTATTCAAAATTTAGCAAATAACACCTCTTTTGTCCGTATAGACGAAACTTTAATGCCTAACACAGATTATACCGCTAGTGAATGGGTAGCTTTTATTAATGACGACTTAGACCCTTACAGAGTATTAAACTTAGGTGGACCTGAAAGACACCCTCATGACCCATTGTTATCCGAAATTACTTCAGGCGTAAATACTGAAGCGAATGCCCTCTTAGGACTCCATCGATTTGGAACAACAACCAGAACAAGTAATAATTGGAACAATGGCTATCCAGACAGATCTCGTTTTGTTATTATAGATGAAAACTACAACCATTCTAGCGAAAAATTAAGCGCAAGGAAATTAAAAATAGCAAGCAACAGCATCTTTTCAGTAAGTGACCATCTATTAGTAGTAACCAATGATATTACCTTAACAAACACCGATGATCAAATCCGATTAATTGGAACGGCACAGTTGGTACAAACACATACTTCTAACACAAAAGTCTCTGGTAGCGGAAAATTACTGGTAGATCAAAATTCGACAATATCTAGCTTATACAGATACAATTATTTGAGTAGTCCAGTGAACACAACTGGAGAAACAACATACACCATAGAATCAGTATTAAAAGATGGTACAGCTGCCCTAGATGCCACTACACCTATTGGCTCCATAGCCAAAGACATCAATTTTATAGCTGGCTATGACGGAGCCACTACCGACCCTATATCTTTAGCAGATTACTGGGTATACACCTACTCACCGTCAGCTGATGGAAGATCTAATTGGCTACATAAATACGAAAACGGAACGATCCCACAAACAGATGGATTCATTATGAAGGGTCCTGGAAGAGCACAAAATTACACATTCGCAGGAACTCCAAAGGACGGAGACTTAAGTTCAAGTCCTCATTTAGGAGCCTATGAATCCTATTTAGTAGGAAACCCTTACCCGTCAGCCATAAGTGTTAAGAAATTCATAGAAGACAATATAAACTCAACTTCAGCAACTTTATATTTTTGGCAACATGTAACTCAAAAGGACAGTACCAGCACAAGCAGCTCTGGTCATAATTTCGCAGGCTATATCGGTGGCTATGCTACCAGAAACATCTCCATGGGTTTATCTGCAAATGACCCTACAAACGTAAGCGCTTTTGATATTTCTCTAGAAGCCGAAGACGCTTTTATAGATGGCTCTACAACTAACAACGGTGGAGAAACTGCAGTAGCAATTTCTGGATTTACAAACTATGTAGAATTCCGTAATATTATTAAAGGAGTTGATGCTTTAAAAATAAATTACAAATCCGATTCAAGTAAGAAATTCATTCTTAAAATAGACAATGTTAGCAAAGGAGAATTTACCCTACAACCAAGCTCCTCAACTTACCTAACTCACACTATTGACATTTGTGTTCAAGCGGGAAGCGACGTAACGCTAATATCCAACGACGCAAACACAGCCTATATAAATCTTTTACAACTAGCGGATGACGATGGAAATATTAGCTGCGTACCAAGTGCCGGAGGTTCTGATGCAAATTTAGTTCCGGGTCCTTATATTCCTATTGGACAAGGCTTCTTTATTCAAGGAGATGCAGATGGCGGACCAATCGTATTTAACAATAGTCAAAGAGAATTTAAAATTGAAGAATCTGGCACATCTGTATTTTTTAAAGGCTCAAAAAAATCTACATCAAAAACAGCTGCAAAGGTTTCAAGCTCTGAGTACGCATTGCCTTTTGTTAAACTGGGTATGGACTTTTTAAATGAAGAAGCAACAAGTATTCATAGACGTGTAGGCGTATCATTTCACCCAGGTAACTCTTTTGCTTTTGACAAAGGTTACGACAGTCAAGTGTACGATTTAGGACTTACTGATGTTTATTGGAATTTACCAAATGACGACACTAAATACATCATTGCAGGTGTACAGGAAATCTCACCCGACTTAGAAGTTCCGTTTGACATTGTTATGAATTACGACGGAAGTGTAGCCATACAAATAGATGAAATAGATTATATAGATAGCGATGTGTTTATCAAAGATAAGCTTACAAACAAAACATATCCGCTAGATGAAAACACCGTAGCCCTTCAATTAACAAAAGGAACACATACCGATAGATTTGCTTTAACTTTTAGTGGCACCGAATTATCCATACATGAGGAAGAAAACAATTCAATCAATAAAGATTTCATCGCTTTTACAGATAGATCAACGCGAGAAATTGTTATACAAAATCATGGTCAACAAAAAATACGAGCTATAGAATTACTTTCTATACTAGGACAAAAAGTGCTGCAATGGGAAAGTTTTGATTCTAAAACAATAGAACATCGACTCGCAACAAAGAATTTACCTAGTGCAGTTTACATAGTACATATTCATACTAACAAAGGCCGAATATCTAAAAAAATAATTGTCAAAACAGAATAACAACAAAAAAGCCTTAATCTAAAAATTAAGGCTTTTTTCTCAAATAGATTCTTGTATTTACTTAGCATACAATTTTAGCAATTCTGACCCTGCGCATAAAAAAGCACCGGTACCATACACTTCAGTTTTATCTTCCCAAGCTTGTCCTGGAGCAGCTCCGATTGGCTGCACATAGCCTAGCATTCCTTCAGAAGTTATATACCCCGTTAAAGCAGTCCATGCTTTTTGAACAGCAGGTTCATAAGAATCACGATCCAAAATTTCATTATTTATTCCCCAAGCCAAACCATAGGTAAAAAAGGAAGTACCACTTGTTTCTGGTGTCGGGTAAAATTCATCTCCTAACAAACTCATGGCCCAATGTCCTTTTTCTGATTGAATTTTCAAAAGCTTCTTAGCCATCTTCTTGTAAATCTTCAAAAAGTATTTGTACTCTTTCTGTTTTGGATCTAATTCATTTAAAATATTCACCAAACCTGCAAACACCCAACCATTACCACGTGACCAAAATATTTTAGTCCCATGATCTAGCTGATTTTCAAATCGTTCATCTCTATAATACAAACACTCTTTCCTATCAAAAAGAAAATCTGTCGTGGCTTTGTATTCCGAAACCATAAAATCTAGATAAACTTGTTTTCCGGTAATTTTATACATTTGAGCAAAAACTGGAGGAGACATAAACAAAGCATCACACCAATTCCATCTATCTTGATGAAATGGCGTTTTCCAATTTAATTTACTTTGCGAGGGATGGTAGATGATGAAATCTAATTGTTTTTGAGTAGACTTGAGCATCTCTTTATCTCCATATTTACGAAACAACTGACAATACAACTGACCAATCGTATGATCATCTGCATGGTATTTTCTAAAGTGTAAGTTCCATTGCTGCTCCTCTCCAATTCCTTTTAACCATTCGTAATATTTTTCATCACCTGCAATAGCTGCCCATTTTTCCATTCCTACATACAAAGCACCATTGGTCCAATCCGCAATATGATGTGGCTTTTTCCTACCACTATAATTCTCCTTAAAATTTTCTATTTGCCAATCAGCAACACGTTTCATTTCATTTTTAACCTGTTCTGGTTTTATAGCTTGTGCACAAACAACAGCAGGCATCCAAATTAGCGCAAAGACTAACAACAACTTTCTTTTCATATTTTTCTTTTTTTATAATTTGACCAAATATAAAAGAAAATATTTGCAAACACCATTAGATGCGGAGCTTACGAAAACGTCTAGCAGTTATCTGTTTATTAGGAAACGATATATGTGCAACCCTTTCTACAACCGAAACAAGTAAAAGGACAGAAAAAAAAACGTCCTAAAGAAAATTTACTTTAAGACGCTTATATTTAATGTGGAGAAGATGGGAGTCGAACCCACGACCTCTTGACTGCCAGTCAAACGCTCTAGCCAGCTGAGCTACATCCCCGAAAGATGTGGCTAATATAATAAAGTTTTGTTGTACGACTTCTAAAAAAACAATCCAAAACAAAAAAGAGCTACACTTCCGTGTAACTCTTTGTTTTGCTCCCCCTCTTGGGCTCGAACCAAGGACCCTCTGATTAACAGTCAGATGCTCTAACCAACTGAGCTAAGGAGGAATTTAATCCAGCAAACGTTTCCGTTTTGCGAATGCAAATATAACTATTATTTTAACTTTCACAAGCTAAAAAAACTTTTTTCACAGTAAAAAAAAACAAGTCCAAATTTTTTACTGGTAACCAATAGTTTACACAATTATAATTTTTATTATTTCATAACTATTTCTAAGTTGTAAAGAATAAAAATTACTCCGTCTAAAATCAAAATTATAAAAATGGACCAAATACTTCAAAAAAGCTTCAAAAAAGGAATTAGCTATCAAGACTATAGAAATCTAGTAAGCACTTTGGTAGAACAAAAAAAATCTACGGGAAACGAACAAAGCGACGATCTGTCAAATTACACCAGCTTAAACAACAGCCGGATGAAACGTCTGGACAAAACTCTAAAAATTTCGACAGAGAAATTAGAAAAAATCAAACAGAATAAACACAAACAAACCTGGTTATTAATTACAGAAAGTTGGTGTGGAGATGCAGCGCAAACAGTTCCAATGATCAATAAAATTGCAGAAGCTTCGGAAAACATTGATTTAAAAATTGTTTTAAGAGATGAGAATGACGAATTGATGCAGCAATTTTTAACCAACGGAAACAAAGCCATTCCTATTCTTATTGGAGTCGACAAAAAAACAAATACAGCCCTAAATAATTGGGGACCTAGACCTACGACGGCTGCCAAATTAGTAAATGATTATAAAAAGGAACATGGAGGTTTGGATGCGCAATTTAAAGAAGATCTTCAAAAATGGTACAACAAAGACAAAGGTCAAGATACTTTGGAAGACATACTTAATCTCTTTTTCTAAAAATAACAAGAATCCAATTCACCTTTACTATTTTAATAATGTCTTATTAAAAATTATTTGAACCCATTTACTCGAACTAATAGATTCTTAAATTCTAGACATCCTAAGCGCTTATTTCACTTAAACACGCACAATAATAAATACTTATAAATTTAATCGAATACTACTTGTTCCCAAATCTGAGTCTGAGCTTAGCTAAACGGCAGTTAAAATCACAACAATAATATGCACTAAAAAATATTTTAAGCTTCAAAAAATATCGTTATTTTAGCATTTCAAATAACCGATACAAAAATCACAAAATGGTTGCGTAAAAAAAGTATAAAATATTAAGAACCCCTAAGCATTACAAATAATTATTAATTCCCTAAATTAACATTATTTTGAAAAATTGCCCTAACTGTCAGTCTAAATTTAGACGAAGAATAAAGAGAACCAACACTTTACGATTAATTCCATTTATCAGACTCTATCTTTGTGAAAGTTGTCATGAAAAATATTATTGGAACACGCTTCTTAGAATTAGCAGTAAAAGAAAATCAAAATTTAAAAAAAAACTTTAAATAGGAACCAAATCCGACAATATGCTTGTTTACCATAAATAAACAAGACGTTTACTTACATAGAATATGGTCATTTGCTATTTTTAAATATAGAAATTAACAGAAAAAATAAAATCTGTTATATTTAATTGCATTTTTTACAAATCGTAAAGATATGAGCGGTCATTCTACGAAAACGTTGTATTTTTGCTAAGGTTTTCATTAAAACACCGAGTATTCTATAAAATATGGACAAATTTTCGTTCTTAAACGCAGCACATACAGGCTTCATTGCCGATTTATACGACCAGTATTTAATCAATCCTGATTCCGTAGAACCTAGTTGGAAAAGTTTTTTTCAAGGTTATGACCTAGCCAATGAAGAATACGGCGACGACAAGGAAAACACTAATATTGATATTCCTGAACATGTAAACAAAGAATTTCGTGTTATTGAATTGATCAATGGATATCGTTCTCGTGGACATTTATTCACGAAAACAAATCCTGTTCGTGAAAGACGACAATACAAACCTACTTTAGCAATCGAGAATTTTGGTCTATCAAAAGTAGATTTAGACACCGTTTTTAGCGCAAGTGAAATTCTAGATTTAAAACCTACAAAGCTTTCTAAAATTATAGAAACTTTAGAATTGATGTATTGCGACTCTATTGGAGTGGAATACATGTATATTCGAAACCCAGAAGAAATTAGATGGTGGCAAGAACGTTTGAACAAAAACAACAACCATCCTTCTTATAATGTAGATTCTAAAAAATACATTCTATCGAAATTAAATCAAGCTGTTGGGTTTGAAGATTTCTTACAAACAAAATATGTAGGTCAAAAACGTTTTTCTCTTGAAGGAGGAGAAGCTTTGATTCCTGCAATTTCTGTAGCATTACGAGATGCTGCCGAAAAATTTGGCGTAAAAGAATGTGTATTAGGAATGGCACATAGAGGTCGTTTAAATACTTTAACCAATATCTTTAAAAAACCTGTCCGCGATTTATTTTCTGAATTTGAAGGAAAAGACTTTGATGACGAACATATTGATGGTGATGTAAAATACCATATGGGACTTACACTTAGTAAGACTTTCCAAAATGGTGAAGTGATGAAAATGAACCTAGTTCCTAATCCATCACATTTAGAAACTGTTGCTCCTGTAGCAGAAGGTATTGCCAGAGCAAAAATTGACAGAAAATACAAAGGTGATGATTCAAAAATATTACCAATAATTGTACATGGTGATGCCGCCATTGCTGGTCAAGGAATTGTATACGAAGTAACTCAAATGAGTAAATTACCGGGTTACAAAACTGGTGGTACTTTACATATGGTTGTAAATAACCAAGTTGGATTTACAACAAATTACTTAGATGCACGATCAAGTACTTATTGCACCGATGTTGCCAAAGTAACTTTATCACCTGTACTACATGTGAATGCAGATGATGTAGAAGCTGTTTGCCATGCTGTAGAATTGGCCGTTGAATTTAGAATGAAATTCAAACGTGATATATTTATTGACTTGTTAGGGTACCGTAAATACGGTCATAATGAAGGTGATGAACCTCGTTTTACACAACCTAATTTGTACAAATCTATTGCAAAACATAAAAACCCTAAAGACATCTATGTTGATAAATTGATCCAAGAAGGATCGATTGATGCAGCGTATGCAAAACAAATAAAAGACGAATTTAAAAGTATGTTGGAAGAACAATTCCAAAAAGCAAAAGAAGATTCCACTTCTAAAGTGGTTCCTTTTATGCAACATACTTGGAAAGATTTTATTCGTGAAAAATTAGAGGCAATGTTGTCTCCAATAGATACAACATATCCTATTCAAAATTTAAAAGAAATTGCAAAAGTAGTTTCTACCGTGCCGGAAGGTGTGAAATTTGTAAGAAAAGCGGAACGTATTGTTAAAGGTCGTGATAAGATGGTTTTTGAAACCAACAAGCTTGACTGGGGAATGGGAGAAACTTTAGCTTATGGATCATTAATGGAAGAAGGATACAATGTCCGTATTTCAGGCCAAGATGTTGAGCGTGGTACTTTTAGTCACCGACATGCCATTTTACGTGATGAAATTACAGAAGACCGTATCAACCTATTAAACACGAACCCTAAAAACAAAGGTGAAATGTTTATCTATAATTCACTACTTTCTGAGTATGGGGTGCTAGGTTTTGATTATGGATACGCTATGGCAAATCCAAATACTTTAACTATTTGGGAAGCACAATTTGGAGATTTCAACAACGGAGCACAAATTATGTTTGACCAATATATTTCTGCTGCTGAAGACAAATGGAAACTACAAAACGGTATTGTTGTTTTATTACCTCATGGATATGAAGGACAAGGTTCTGAGCATTCATCTGCAAGAATAGAGCGCTTTTTACAATTATGTGCCGAAGACAATATGACCGTTGCAGACTGTACAACACCTGCCAACATGTATCATTTGTTACGTCGCCATATGAAACGTAAGCACCGTAAACCTTTAATTGTATTTACACCTAAAAGTTTATTACGTCATCCTAAAGCGGTAAACCCTATTGAAGAGTTTGCACAAGGAGGCTTCCAAGAAGTTATTGACGACACTATTGCACCAGAAAATGTCACTAAATTAGTTTTCTGTACAGGAAAATTCTACTATGAATTATTAGAAGAACGTGAATCAACAGAAAGAGACGATATTGCCTTGGTGCGTATTGAACAATTATTCCCTTTACATGAGGAAAAAATTCAAGCAGCAATTGACAGATATCCAAATGTGAAAGAATATGTATGGGCACAAGAAGAACCTAAAAACATGGGAGCTTGGAGTTATATGTTGCAACGATTTAACTTGGCAAAGTTAAGTGTCGCTTCTAGAAAATATTACTCAGTACCTGCTGCTGGTTCATCGGCTAGATTTAAACGAAGACAACGAGCAGTGATTGATATGGTTTTCAACCCAGAGTTAAATAAATAGACAGTTACAGGCATTCGCCTTTGATAAAACAAAAACGCTTCGACAAGCTCAGCGTACAATAAATAAGCACCCTGAGCTTGTCGAAGGGTAAAGAAATTAACAAACAAAATTGTTCTTGAAAAAAGAGCAAGAAATTTAAAATTAGTAACAATGATTTTAGAAATGAAAGTTCCTTCTCCGGGGGAATCAATTACAGAAGTAGAAATAGCATCTTGGTTAGTAGAAGATGGAGATTATGTTGAAAAAGATCAGCCTATTGCTGAAGTAGATTCTGACAAAGCGACTTTAGAATTGCCTGCTGAAGAAAGTGGAATTATTACTTTAAAAGCTGAAGAAGGCGATGCTGTTGAAGTTGGTGCTGTTGTTTGTTTAATTGACATGGAAGGTGCTAAGCCAGAAGGAAGTTCAGAAGCTGCTACTGCCGCTCCTGCAAAAGAAGAAGCTCCGGCTGCTCCTGTTGTAGAAGCTCTAAAAGCTACGGAAGCTGCAACTTATGCTACGGGATCCGCTGCTCCTGCTGCACAAAAAATTCTTGACGAAAAAGGGATTGACAATGCGGCTGTTGCCGGTACTGGAAAAGATGGAAGAATTACCAAAGAAGATGCTTTAAACGCAACTCCTGCCATGGGTACTTCTAATGGAAGTCGTGGAACAGAGCGTAAAAAAATGTCTATGCTGCGAAGAAAAGTAGCACAACGTTTGGTTGCTGTAAAAAATGATACCGCTATGTTAACTACGTTCAACGAAGTAAACATGCAACCTATTTTTGATCTAAGAAATCAGTACAAAGAAACTTTCAAAGCCAAACATGGCGTTGGATTAGGATTTATGTCTTTCTTTACTTTGGCTGTTACTAGAGCTTTAGAATTGTATCCTGATGTCAACTCAATGATTGATGGTGATTTCCAAATTAAAAACGATTTTGCTGATATTTCTATAGCAGTATCTGGTCCTAAAGGATTGATGGTACCTGTCATTAGAAATGCTGAAAACTTATCTTTTAGAGGTGTTGAAAGCGAAGTAAAACGTTTGGCCTTAAGAGCTCGTGATGGACAAATTACAGTAGATGAAATGACAGGTGGTACGTTTACTATCACAAACGGTGGTGTATTTGGTTCTATGTTATCTACGCCAATTATCAACCCTCCTCAGTCTGCAATTTTAGGAATGCACAATATTGTTGAGCGCCCAATGGCTGTTAATGGTCAAGTAGTTATTCAACCAATTATGTATGTTGCTTTATCATACGATCATAGAATTGTAGATGGTAAAGAATCTGTTGGTTTCTTAGTAGCTATAAAAGAAGCTATAGAAAATCCGATTGAATTGTTGATGAACAACAATCCTAAAAAAGCATTGGAATTATAAAATAATTCTTACAAAAGAAGACTCAATTTATTGAACTTCTAATTCCTACTTTATATAAAACCCCGAATAGAAATTCTATTCGGGGTTTTTCGTTGCTATAAAAACATTTATGAGTGATCATTTTTAAAGTTCAATCCAAAAAAAAACTAAAAACACCATTGTAAGTTTTTTGTAGAGCTGCAAAAACAATTACAACAACTTAACATCAACACAACATACAAGTATTAATGACTTAACAAAAAACGTTGAAACCCGCAATAATCATAGAAAACAATAGATTTTTTATCTGTAAAGCTTTTATACAGGCTTTTAATTAAAATTCACGAATTCATAGTATTAGCTTTAGTTATAACTTAAACCCAATATATTATGAAAAAAATTACACTCTTATTAGTACTCCTTTTGACAGCTTCATTTGGATATTCTCAAGATCCAACAACCACGGCACCCACACCAACCAGTGCTGCCATAGATGTTATATCTGTATACAGTGATGCATATACAAGCATTGCGACAAACTTAAACCCTTCATGGGGACAAGCTACTACCCAGTCAGAAATTGTAGTTAGTTCAGACCATATCATAAAGTACGCTAACTTGAACTACCAAGGTACAGAATACACAAACCCAACTGACGTATCTGCAATGGAATATGTTCATTTGGACTATTATACGACTGATGCTACTGCTTTTCAATTTTTCTTAATTGCAGGAGGTGAAAATGCATACGATGTTGCAGCAACAGATGGAATTACAACTGGGCAATGGGTTGGAATCGACATTCCGTTAAGTTTCTATGTAGAAGCCGGAAGAAATCTTACCGCTGCTTTCCAGTTCAAAACCGTAGGTAACGGAACACTTTATTTAGACAATATCTATTTTTGGAAAAACCCAGCTGCTGCAGGAACGGATGCTTCTCTTAGCGCACTAACTGTAGATGGAGATGCCATTTCTGGTTTCGGATCATTAACAACAAGCTATGCTATTGAACTTGCCGCTGATGCCACTACTGTTCCAACTGTTGTAGCAACTCCAACAGACGGAAGCGCAACTACCCAAATTACAAATGCGTCAAGCCTTCCTGGAGCTACAACAATTTTGGTAACCGCCCAAGATGGAATCACCACGAATACAGTAACAATAAACTTTACCTTAGACCCTACACCAGCTACGGCAGCTCCTGCACCAACACAAAACAGTGCTGATGTCATTTCCGTTTATAGCGACACATACTCTAGTAATGCGACAAACCTAAATCCTGGTTGGGGCCAAGCAACAACTTTCTCAGAAATTCAAATCAGCTCTAACAACCTCTTGAAATATGCGAACTTGAACTACCAAGGAATGGAGTACACTAGCTCAGATGTTTCCGCAATGGAATATATTCATTTAGATTACCATACAAATGATGCCACTGCACTACAGTTTTTCTTAATTGCAGGGGGAGAAAATGGTTATGATATTGCCGCAACAGATGGAATCACAACTGGACAATGGGTTGGTATTGATATTCCTTTGAGTTTTTATTCAAATGCGGGTAGAAATCTTGCCGCAGCCATACAATTCAAAACTGTAGGTAATGGAACAATATTTTTAGACAATATCTATTTTTGGAGAGCTACTGTAGATCCTTTAACTGATGCAACGCTAACAGATATACAAATAGATAGCGAAACCGTATCTGGATTCTCTTCTGCAGAATTAAACTATGACGTAGTATTGCCAAAAGGAACAACAAGTATTCCTCAAATTACAACAGCAACTAAATCGCAAAGTGGAGCTAATGCTGTAATTACACAAGCTACTCAACTACCTGGAGATGCGACTGTGGTTGTTACATCTGAGGACACCAATACCGTAAAAACATATACCATATCATTTTCTGTAGACACAAATACTCCCTGTGAAGGAAATTCAACTGAAAGTCAACAAGGAGAATTTGCCGTAGGCTACAATTATTCCTTTGAAACTTTAGGGAACGGAGATGTTCGTATTTCGTTTGAATTATTAGATGACGTAGAAGGAATTGTAGGTTTTTTATGGGAAGAAAGCCCGTTTAGTGAAACAGGTATGACCAATACATCTGGCTCTATTTATTCAGCAGATGTTTCAGGAAAAACGAATGGAGAAGTAATTAGTTTTGGATGTAAATTTGCATGGGCTGGTAGTTTTGGAATCACAAAATACTTCTCATATACCGTAGGTGACACTTGTTCTTTGGGACTAAATGATTACAAAATTGAAGGACTTGAAACTTATCCAAATCCAACCAACAATCAATGGTTTCTTTCTACCAAAGATCAAATTATGAAATCAATCGAAGTCTATAATATTTTAGGTGAAAGGGTTCTTTCATTACATCCAAATTCTTCATCAGCAACAGTTGATGCTTCCAACTTGACTTCTGGAATGTATATTTCAAAAATCACGACTGCATTAGGAAGTGAAAGCAAAATGTTAATCAAGAACTAGTAATTTTATACAACGAACAAATAAAAGTTCACTTTTATAATACTTAAATATAAAACCTCGAATAGAAATTCTGTTCGGGGTTTTTCTCTTTGTCTCATTTCAACAAAATTCAAAAAAATTTCCATTCAAATTCATACGAATAACATTTTACAATACTTTAACAAACTCAATTCTGTATGACCATGTTCAAACTAAAAAAACGCTTAACTTAGCTAGTCCAAATATTATTTCAATTTTAAAACATAAAAAACTATGGCAACATTAAGACTTGGAGATATTGCTCCAGATTTTACAGCAGAAACATCAGAAGGAACTATTAATTTTCATCAATGGCTAGGTGAATCTTGGGGATTGTTATTTTCTCATCCTGCAGATTATACGCCAGTTTGTACTACAGAATTAGGAACCGTAGCTAAATACACTGAACAGTTCAACCAAAGAAATGTAAAAGTAGCCGCATTAAGTGTAGACGGTGTTGAATCTCATAAAGGTTGGATCAAAGACATCAATGAAACTCAAAACACAACGGTCAACTTTCCAATCATTGCAGATGAGGATAAAAAAGTAGCTAATTTGTACGATATGATTCACCCAAAAGCAGACAATAACCTAACGGTTCGTTCTGTGTTTATCATCGCACCAGATAAAACCATCAAATTAATGATTACCTACCCTGCTTCAACAGGACGTAATTTTGATGAATTGATTCGAGTTATTGATTCTTTACAATTAACGGCTTACCATAAAGTAGCCACTCCTGCCAATTGGCAAGACGGTGATGACTGTGTGGTAGTGCCAGCAATTAAAACAGAAGATATTGCAGCCATTTTTCCTAAAGGATTTACTGAAGTAAAACCTTATTTAAGAATGACTCCGCAACCGAATAAATAATACATTTACTGCTTATTTTAAAATATCCCTTAATGAAACACATTAAGGGATATTTATTTTTACTACATATATTTTTGTATGACTTCTTTAACGGTTTGACTGTCCTCTGCAGCTTTCACTGCATTGTTTTTATAAATCAATTTCCCTTTCTATCAAAAACAAAGGTCCAACGTGATGTGGTTACATTTCTTTTTAAGAACACTTCCAAACCATCCAATTCTCTTTTAATACTTCGCTCCCCTAGTTTTGATGGTACGCCAAATAATTTCGCAATCACACCATCTGCATCAGAAAGCAACGGAAAATTTAAATTGTAAGCATCTCTAAAATGTGCTAAATTTTTTACTTCATCTCCACTTACCCCAATTACTTGTACGTTCAAAGCATCGAAACTTGCTTTGTCATCTCTATAAGCACAAGCTTGTTTGGTACAACCACCTGTCATGGCGGCCGGGTAAAAATACACCACCAAAAAATCAGACTTTACATTTTTTACCGATTTCCATTCTTTTCCTGAGGCGTCCAATGCAGAAAATTTCGGTATATTATCTCCTAAATTCAGTTCCTTAGTCTGAGCGTTTATTTGCAAACCTAAGAACAAAATTAACCCTACAAAAAAGTAGTTCATTCTATTTTTCATATTATAAAATTTATTAGCGAAACTACACTTTTTATTTCTTTTTTTAAACTTGCTCTTTCTGAAGTCCAAATTCAAATCAGCAAAATTTGAATACTTATATTTGCAGCATCAAAGTAATTGACAAATGAACGCCTTCAAAAAAAGAATTGCACTTTCCGACTATCCGAAACTAAGTATTTACCTACTAAAATGGTTAGCGCTAGCCATTGTTTCAGGAATTTTTGTAGGATCCGCATCTGCCTTACTTTTGGTTTCTTTATTTAAAGCTACGGATTATCGCGAAGCGAACCCATGGATAATTTGGTTGCTACCCATTGGTGGACTTATTATTGGTTTGTTATACCATTACTATGGTAAAAGTGTGGTAAAAGGAAACAACCAACTGATTGATGAATTGCACAGCCCAAAAGATATTGTTCCTTTTAAAATGGCGCCTTTGGTTTATATTGGAACCGTAATTACACATTTATTTGGAGGATCTGCTGGACGTGAGGGAACGGCTGTTCAGATGGGTGGCGCTATTGTTGACCAACTTTCCAAAATATTGAAATTCGGAAAAAATGATCGTAAAATTCTTATGGTTATGGGAATTTCCGCAGGTTTTGCTTCTGTTTTTGGAACTCCTTTAGCAGGTGCTATTTTTGCTTTGGAAGTTTTAGTTATTGGCCGCATGCGCTACGATGCAATTTTACCCAGTTTTTTAGCTGCCGTTATTGCCGATTATATTTGTAATTTATGGGGTGTTCCTCATACACATTACCATATCAATTTTGTTCCTGAGATGGGTGTTCTTGCTTTTTTTATAGCCATTGTAAGTGGAATTATTTTTGGGGTCGTTAGTACCTATTTCTCTAAAGGAATCCATTGGTTTCAAAACATTGCTTCAAAAATTAAATACCCACCTTTACGTCCTTTTATAGGCGGAATTATCATTGCTCTTTGTATCTTTTTACTAGGAACAACAAAATATATTGGATTAGGAATTCCTACCATTGTTGAAGCTTTTGAAACCCCATTGCCCTATTACGATTTTGCTATTAAAATTTTGCTAACCACATTTACCATTGGTGTTGGATTTAAAGGTGGTGAGGTAACTCCACTTTTCTTTATTGGCGCAACTCTAGGAAATGCTTTGGCTTTATTTCTACCCTTGCCCATGGCTTTATTAGCAGGAATGGGATTTGTCGCTGTTTTTTCTGGTGCCACCAATACACCAATTGCCTGTACTATTATGGGTATTGAATTATTCGGTATGGAAGCGGGCGTATTTATTGCCATTGCTTGTGTAACGGCTTATTTATTCTCAGGAAACACCGGAATTTATTCTTCTCAAATTATTGGTTCTGCCAAAAGTGATACTTTACAAAATACCGAAGGAAAATCGCTGAGTGAATTTTAAGAATTTATTTTTTCGACTCAAAACCAAGAACTAAAGACTTATTAACTGTTATTTCAAATACAATAACTTCTTTTTATAATCAATAATAGCTTCCCCTTTCATTAACACATCAGCACCAATTATTCCATGAATTTGTTTAGCGCCATGCTCTTCCAAAGCTTGATTTACATGCGACAAATTAAAAACAACCAAGTCTAACTTCGCCGTTTTCCAAACATCTAATTTTAGTTTATTATTTGTCGATTTTAAGGTCTCCATATTGGTAGCTCCCGCTCCTGAAGCTTTTGTGTCTGAATCCGTAGTTTCTACTTTAAAATAAGTAACCGAATCAAAACCGATGCAAGAATTTGATGCCCCGGTATCTAGTATAAAACGACCTTTGCTTCCGTTTAATTTTCCTTTTAATACCAAATGATTGGTTTTCGTTATTTTAAAAGGAATTCGATGGTATCCTTTTTTTGATAAGGTTTTCTTTAGGCTTGACATTTTATTCTATTTTTGCCAAAGATATTAAGCAGAATTGAAACTATTTGGTTTCCACCAAAAATTCTGAAACAATTAACGATTCAAAGAATCAATAGCAATATGATTACCGATACACATACCCATTTATACAGCGAACAATTTGACGAAGACAGACATGAAGTGATACAGCGTTCAATTGACGCAGGTGTTACCCGTTTTTTTATTCCTGCCATCGATAGCGAATACACACAATCCATGTTAGATTTAGAAGCGGCCTATCCAGAAAACATCTTTTTAATGATGGGATTACACCCAACCCATGTAAAAGAAAATGTTGAAGAAGAGTTAGCCCTGATCAAAGAATGGATTGACAAACGTACGTTTTATGCCATAGGCGAAATTGGTATGGATTTGTATTGGGATCAAACTTATTTAAAAGAACAACAATATGCCTTTAGAACCCAAATTCAATGGGCAAAAGAAAGAAAAATGCCCATTAATATTCATTGTAGAAATGCCTTTGATGAAGTATTTGAAATTTTAAAAGAAGAAAAAAGCGAGGATTTATTTGGAATTTTTCATTGTTTTACTGGAAATTTAGAACAAGCCAAACAAGCTGTTTCCTTAAATATGAAATTAGGAATTGGCGGGGTTGTGACTTTTAAAAACGGAAAAATAGATAAATTTTTAAATGAAATTCCACTTAGTGAAATCGTTTTAGAAACCGATGCACCTTACCTTGCTCCCACTCCTTATAGAGGGAAGCGAAATGAAAGCAGTTATTTAACAAATGTGATTGGAAAATTGGTCGACATTTACGGGTTGCCCTTTGATGAAATTGCCCGAATTACCACAGAAAATTCCAAAGCCATATTTAAAATATAAGTCGTGTTTAAGCTATGAAAAAAAGTCTATTAATTTTAATTGCATTTAATGTTTTTACAACACTCTCCTTTGGGCAAAATGAACGAAAATATTGGAGTGTCGGCCAACTGACTTGGGAGGATTTCAAAGAAGAAAGACTTGAAATTCGCGGATCAATTCCCGCTTTGTATTTAACCTATGAACAGGAAAAAACTAAAATAAAAAACACAACTATAAACCGCATCAAAGCCATTGCGTTTATCAACACAGAAAACTCTTTTGTGGATCTAAAAGCTAAAAACGATCAGATTCTTTATTACCATCAAATTGAGTTTGACATACTTGAATATTACAGGAGAAAACTACAAACAGAATTGTACAATGCGTCTTATGCTTTTAATATAGAAGCGAAACTTAACGGAATTAAAGAGCAACTTTTAGATGAACTAGATCGTTTTAGAGTTGCATCACATTATAGTTCTAATAAAGAAGCATTAGACACTTGGAAAACAACTATTTCAAAAAAATTAGAACATACAGATCCAGACCCTATTCCTGAAACCATAGATAGAAATTTTAGTTATGGTGGGTATTTTGGAATCGAGCATGCTTTTGCCAGCAATTCTTTAAACAAATCCATCAAACCGGGAATTGGTTTAACATTTGGTCTTGATTTTGGTTGGAAAAAATCGCTGTTTTCTTTAAACACCAATTTGATATTTATAAAATTAAAAGAAGATTTATTTCTGAAAGAACAACTTTTTAAAGATAAAAAATATGGAATGGCCCTAGCAAGCTTTACATATGGCTATCCTATCATGGAAAATCGTAAATTTAAACTCACTCCTTTTATTGGTTACGGAATTACCGAGATTTCTGAAAGAACTGAGGAAGAAAATTCCTTTCGTACTATTTCTTCTGACATCCATTACGGCCTCAATTTCGATTATAAATTCAAAAACACATTAAATCTAGTCCCTAATTTTATGAATAGAAAAACAAGAATGGACCTATTTTTAAGAACTCGAGTGTACATTGCTAAGTCCAACTTTAATGCGGAATTCCAAGGGAACACAATTAATATAGGTTTTCTGTTTGGAGGAAATGAAAGAAAAATTAATCTAAGAAAATAAACAAAATGAAATTAGAAAAAATAGCCGTGGCAACACCCCTAGGAATTGCAAAAATTAATGGAGATGCTGATGGAGTTCGTTCTCTAATTTTCACCGATAAAAAAAGCCCTGTTACCAAAGTAATTCCTGAAGTATTGCAAGAATGTGTGACACAGTTGGAAGAATATTTTAACGGAACAAGAACAGAATTCACTGTAAAAATAAATCCACAAGGAACTGAATTTCAAAGAAAAACATGGAAAAGTCTACAAGCTATTTCCTATGGTAAAACAATGAGTTATTTGGAACAAAGTAAAGTTTTAAACAAACCCAAAGCTATTAGAGCTGTGGCCAATGCCAATGGAAAAAATTTATTGGCCATCATCATTCCTTGCCATAGAGTTATTGGAACTGACGGATCTCTTACGGGCTATGCAGGTGGTTTGTGGCGAAAAAAATGGTTGTTAGAACACGAAAGCGAAAACAAACAGCAATCTTTATTTTAAGTAATTTTCGTATTCAAACTGTTGTAAACTCTTTAACTCCCTTGCTATTTTTTCACCCCAAGCTACATTTTCCAGAAGCTTGGTGCCATGATTTGTTGCTTCGTCATATTGTTTTTGATACAATCTGCTAGCCTGCCATAATTTTGTATAGGTTTCTATATACCGATCATAATTGGCAATATTTGCTTTTTTTAATGCTGAAAAAGCTTTTCTAATTTTCCGAGCAAACAGTTCAGCAATATCTAAATGCAATCTTTCATGAATCAAAACCTCTTTTTCTTCAGTAAATTTCCACGACTTCTTTTTATAAAAATTCACCAAAACATTTAAACGCCTATAATTCTTTATGTTGTTATGCTGATCCACCAAAAGATTTACAGGAAGTAATTCTATTTTATGACTCGTAAGTGCATAAGCATAAATATTGGGATCCGTTTTTCCTGTAAAATCGTCCCATTGCAGCACCCTTGTTTTGCTCCAAGAAATAATGGTATCATTATCATACAACACCGGTTTTTGAGCTTTTAACTGAAAACAAATCAACAATACTCCAACCGAAAAAAACAACTTCATAACACTTTTTTAAAGTCAAAAATAATTCTATTGTAAGAAGCTCCCAAAATATTCTTTAAAATAAAAAAACAACATTGGAAACTACTTATTCAAAAATAACTTCCCGAATTTTCATTATAATTTAAACTATTTTTGCAACTCAAACGTTATTTCATTTCATGAATAAAATTGGATTGCTTTTCTTTTTAATGCTAGGGTTTGCTGCAACTGCACAAAGCCGCCTTTCCAATTACAAAACCATTACTTTAAACCTTACCAAAGATACTTTGCAATTCTCAAAAGTAAGTGTCAACCCCTATGAATTTTCCATAAAAGAAAAGGGAAAACTCATTCCTAAATCGGCTTATAAAGTAGATTTTGGAAAAGGACTGTTGTACATCGACTCAAAAAAATATTCGAAAATAAAAATCAACTATACCGCCTACCCAGAATTTTTAACAAAAACCTATAAAATTTTCGACGAAGAAATAATTGTACCCTATAGAACCCTGCACAGTAAAAAATACAAATTTAACAAGTCTAAAAAAAGAGCTGAAAAGCCTTTTGAAGGTTTGAATACACAAGGTAGTTTGGTGCGAGGTGTCACCGTTGGAAACAATCAAGATGCTGTTTTAAATTCTACTCTCGATTTGCAAGTCTCTGGAAAACTGTCTGACAAAGTGAATTTAAGAGCCACCATTTCAGACAGCAATATTCCCATTCAAAAAAATGGATATTCTCAAAATATTGAAGAATTTGACCGCGTGTATATTGAATTATTTTCTGACTATTGGAATGTACAAGCTGGAGATGTTATTTTAAACAATGACGAAACAGAATTTTTAAAATTCAATAAAAAAGTTTCTGGACTGGCAGCAAAAACACATTGGACAAACAACGAATCCAAAACCAATGTTTTAGCTTCTGGTGCCTTGGTTAGAGGTCAGTTTACCCGACAAATTTTTACAGGGGTTGAAGGAAACCAAGGTCCATATAAATTAAGTGGTCCTAATGGAGAATTGTTTATCATTATTCTTTCTGGAAGTGAGACCGTATATGTGAATGGAATCCCTTTAAAAAGAGGCGAACAAAATGATTATACTATTGACTACAACACGGCAGAGATAACTTTTACCACCACCTATCCTATTACGGCAAATATGAGGATTAGCACGGAGTTTCAATATTCTGACAAAAACTATACACGTTTTGTTACCTATAACAAAGCAGAATTTAAAACAGATAAATTAAAAATTGGTGGTTATTTTTACAATGAAAATGATTCAAAAAACCAACCCCTTCAACAAAATTTATCAGACGAGCAAAAAGAAATTTTAAGAGATGCCGGAAATGATCCTTCAAAAATGTTTGCCAGTAGTGGCTATTTAGAAAGTTCCGACGAAAATAAAATTCAATATCAAAAAACCACTGGTGGAATTTTTGAATACATAGAAGATAAAAACAACAATGAAGAATACTACAATGTTAATTTTAAATTTGTGGGCAGCAATAAGGGGGCTTATGTTTTTTCGAGAAGTACGCCAACTGGAAAAATTTATGAGTACATCGGTACAAATCAAGGTGACTACAACCCCTTAACACAGTTGGTTGCTCCTACTAAATTACAAGTAGCCCTTAGTAAGCTAAGCTACAAGCCTACAGAAAACACAAGTCTTGAATCGGAAGTTGCTTTTAGTAATAACGATGCCAATTTATTTTCTAACCTTGATGATGAACAAAACAAAGGTTTGGCTGCCAAAGTAAATTGGACACAGGTGTATGCCAACAAACAATGGTTGGTAAAAAGTAAGGTGAATTTTGATTATTTGCATAAAAATTTTACTACTGTACAACCTTTGTACAATATTGAATTTTCTCGTGATTGGGGATTGACAACAGAAATTGGAAATCAAGAATTTATAAAATCCGACTTAGAACTTTCTAACAAAAAAAACACAGCCTTTGTTTATTCTTTTGAAAAATTAAACTTAGGTGAATCCTACAAAGGGTACCGACATATTTTTGATGCGAATATGCAAGTGGGCAATACTAGTTTTAGCAGTAATACCCGTATTTTAGAAAACAAAACCGCTTTGGCAGTTACCTCTTTTTTACGCGCCAATGCCACTGTCAAACATCATTTTAAAAAATCGTGGATTGGAACTTCTATGGCTATGGAAGATTATCAGACGAAAGATAAAATCTCCAAAAAACTGGAACTAGTCTCACAAAAATTCAACTCCTACGATGCTTTCTTTGGAATTGGAGATAGCACAAAAGTATTTACCAAATTCGGAGTCAACTTTCGAAAAAACGACAGTGTAAAATCTGAAAAACTGACGGAAGTAAATGCTTCGAATAACTATTATATACGTTCTAAATTAATTCAGAATAAAAAAACAGATTTGGCTATTTATGCCAACTACAGAACGGTCAAAAATAAGTTTTCAGAAAACACCACCTCCTTGAACTCACGTATCAATTACCGTCAAAAATTATTTAAAAACTTCATCAACTTGTCTACCCTATTTGAAACGGGTTCAGGCGTATTACCCAAACAAGAATTCACCTATGTAAAAACAGAACCAGGGCAAGGATTTTATACATGGATTGATTACAATAATAACGGCACACAAGAATTTAATGAATTTGAAGTTGCCAAATTCTCTGATCAAGCCAGTTATTTACGAGTAGCACTACCTTCCTTAAACTATATAAAAATTCATCAGAAAAAAATTAGCCAGTCCTTACATTTAGATTTTGCTGTTTTTGAAAAAAATAACGGTTTTACAAAAATAATATCCCAGTTTTACAACCAATCCTACCTTTTAATGGATAGTAAAAATGAACGAATAGGAACAGGTTTTGATTTAAATCCTTTCCGAATTTCAACAGACAATACACTTGACTTGCAATACAATTTTAAAAATAGTTTGTTTTTTAGAAAAGCTTTACAAAAACACTCTACCACTTATATCTATACAAAATCGAAAGTAAAAAGTAATTTAGGAATTGGTTTTCAAGAAAATGAATCGAAATTAAATCAGTTGCAATACCAACATAGAATTGGTTTTTATTGGTTACTTAAAATAAACACCAGCACCAATCTTATTCAAAATACTTCCGAAAATTTTGAAGAAAGAAATTACCAAATTCAAACAGAAAAATTGAATCCGAGTATTACTTTTAGGCATACTAAAAACACCAATTTTACAGTAAATTACGAATACATCCTAAAAAATGAAAGCTTAAACACTTCCAATCTAAAAGCACATAAAATGGGTACAGAATTTCAATATTCACATCCTAAAAAAGGAGCCTTAATTGCAGATTTTAACTTTCATAAAAACACGTATACAGGCGACAATAACACGGCTATTTCCTATCAAATGTTAGATGGATTACAACCTGGAAACAATTATATATGGAATGTAATTCTTCAAAAAAAACTTACCAAAACCCTGCATTTAAACGTCAATTATTCAGGAAGAAAAAGCAGTGAAATTCATACAATTCATACCGGAACAGTTCAGGTAAGAGCCAATTTTTAAGTGAGATTTATTTTTATCAAACCTATTTATTTTCAGATATAAAATAGTAGCTTAGCCGCAAAAAAAATGAAAAAATTTGTATTACTCTTCGCATGCTTTTCGACAATCCTTAGTCATTCACAAAAAGTAAATGAAATAAAAGTTGATGCTTTCGATTTAATCGTCACAAAATCTCTTGAAGTTTCTTATGAAAAAATTCTGAATGAAGATAACTCAATTGGGCTTTCTGTTTTTGTTCCAATTTCTGAAGCACAAGAAGTGACAGACTATAGCCGTTTACGATTTTCATCAACCTTATTTTATCGAGTTTTCTTTTCAGAAAAACACGCTAAAGGTTTTTTTGTAGAAGGTTTCGGAATGTTCAACAGCAAAGACAACGAAACTCAAACTTATAATCACTCCATTGATCGCTTTGAATATGAAAACACCAAGGATTTTGCCTTAGGAATTTCAATAGGCGGTAAATGGGTAACAAAACGCGGCTTTACTGCTGAAATGTCTATTGGTGTTGGTAGAAATTTATTTGCAAATGAAAACAACGACTTTCGATCTGATGAAGAAAATCTTGTTACAAGAGGCGGTATTTCTATTGGAAAACGATTCTAAAAAACAAATTATTAGTAGTACATTTGCAAGCATAACATGAAATAAAATAGAATGAAAAAATTACTATTATTCTTCGTACTAACTCTAAGTTTAACGATGAACGCTCAAAAAACAAATGAAATCAAATTAGATGTCTTTGATATTTTAGCATTAAAAACATTAGACATTTCTTTTGAACATGTCCTAAATTCAGAATCATCTGTAGGTGTGGCTGTATTATTTAATTTTGAAAAAAAATCATCAAGCTTCCGTTATTCTGAAGAATTCACTTTGACACCTTACTACAGACAACATTTGTTTGACAAAGGAAATGTAAAGTTTTTTGGAGAATTATTTGGTTCTTTAAATTCGGGAGACATTGAACTTACACAGCTTCAGATAGAAGCAGACAAGGACGACACCTACACAGATTTTGCCTTAGGTTTAGGGTTTGGAGGAAAATATGTTTCTAATCATGGTTTCGTTGTAGATTTCCACGCGGGTATTGGTAGAAATTTATTCAACACTGAAGATTCTAGAGAGATTGTTCCTAGACTTGGAATATCTGTAGGTAAAAGTTTCTAATCAGAAATTAACAAACATAAAAAAACCGATTTGTAAATTACAAATCGGTTTTTTTATGTGCTCCTATGTATTACTTGCAATAAGTAGCATAAGCTTCAGCCAAATGATCTGCAATCATTTCAGCAGAACGACCTTCAATATGGTGACGCTCTAACATATGTACTAAATTTCCATCTTTAAACAAAGCTACTGCTGGTGATGATGGAGGAAAAGGAATCATAAATTCTCTTGCTTTTCCAACAGCTGCACCATCTACTCCTGCAAATACTGTTGCTAAGTTTGTTGGTTTTGCCGCTCCTGCTAAAGAAGCAATAACTCCTGGACGAGCTGTACCTGCAGCACATCCACATACAGAGTTTACCACTACCAAAGTAGTTCCTGCTAATTTTATCGTATTTTCAACTTCTTCTGGACTTTTCAAAGCAGCAAATCCTGCTTCTACCAATTGCGCTTCCATTGGCGCTGTTAATTCTTGTGGATACATATTTTCTAATGCTTTATGATTATACTTTTTGAACTGCAAAGATAGGCATTGAAAGTGACATGCATTCAACACGACTATAAATTTCGTTGATAGGAGCATTGCTTTTAGCTTTTAAGACTATCTTAACTTTTTAGCAGATCTTCAACAGAAGATTAAAACTATATTTGTGCCTTAATTTTTTTCACATCACAAAAATTAAACATGATCTTCACACGATTTGACATGTTAGAAATGTCTCTTGATTTTTGTTTTGTATTAAACTCAATTTTATAAAAAATGGCAAGTTTCACAAAATGGTTAGGTGCTGGCTTAGGATGGTCTTTTGGCGGTCCAATTGGTGCTTTACTAGGTTTTGTTGTAGGAAATGTAATTGATGGCTTTACCAAAAAAGACATTCAAGATTTTAGACAACAGGCAAACAATCATTCCAACAATACACATTCTGGAGATTTTGAAATCAGTTTATTGATTTTGTCCTCCTTTGTCATCAAAGCAGATGGTAAAATAGATCAAAGAGAACTGGATTTTGTCCGTGCCTACTTTGTAAAAATGTACGGCAAAGACAGAGCCAACCATGCCTTTAAATTATTTAAAGGAATCATGCAAAACAAAGATACCTCTGTACGTCAAGTTTCTTTACAAATCAGACAGCAAATGCAGCACGCCTCACGCTTGCAATTAATGCATTATTTATTTGCATTGGCCAAGGCCGATGAAATTGTAACACCGGATGAATTGGACATGCTTCAAAAAATAGCTGGCTACCTAAGCATCAATATCCATGATTTTGAATCTATCAAAGCCATGTTTTACAAAGATTCCGAAAGTGCTTATAAAATTTTAGAAATTGAAAAATCAGCCACCGATCAAGAACTAAAAGCTGCCTATAGAAAAATGGTCAAAAAACACCATCCCGATAAAGTAAAACATTTAGGAGATGAACATGTAAAAGGCGCTGAAGAAAAATTCTTAAAAATTCAAGAGGCCTATGAACAAATTAAAAAAGAACGAAGTCTCTAAGTAATTAGCTCTTCAAAGAGGACGAATAACTTAAACGCCAAATGCATTTTGAAAGCACATTCATGTTATTCAACGAACTAAAGCAACACTTCAGCTAAAATTGTAGCAAACAACTTTTCTATACATTATCTTTGAAGTGTAATAGTTTAGCTATTACAACTTTTTCATAGCAATTTTCCTCCTTTAGTTTTCGAATTAAAGGAGGTTTTTTATTTGCAATACAGCCCTACTTTTGCCAAATCAAAATACAACACCAAATTAGAAGCTCAATTTAGTTACTTCACTGCTCACACAAACCAGTCGCAGAGAAAAACACACTCATCGACTGACACAAACCACCAGTCATCGAAAAGCTTGCAAAGCAACACCACTATACACTATCTTTGAAGTGTAATAGTTCATCTATTACATCTTTTTCATAGCAATTTTCCTCCTTTAGTTTTCGAATTAAAGGAGGTTTTTATGTGCAATACAGCCCTATTTTTACGTAACCAACTTAATAACTCCAAATTAGAAGCTCACTTTAGTTACTTCACTGCTCACACAAACCAGTTACAGAGAAAAATACACCACTCAACACACGCAAACCGTCAGTCGTCGAAAATCTTTTAAAACAAGTCAACTATAATGTATCTTAGAAGTGTAATAGTTCATCTATTACAACTTTTTCATAGCAATTTTCCTCCTTTAGTTCTCGAATTAAAGGAGGTTTTTTATTTGCAACACAGCCTTACTTATACGTAACCAACTTAATAACTCCATATTAGAAGCTCTAATTGGTCACTACACTGCTCACATAAACCAATCACAGAGAAAAACACACTCATCGACTGACACAAACCTCCTGTCATCGAAAAGCTTGTAAAACAACACTACTATTCACTATCTTTGAAGTGTAATA
>NZ_VDET01000002.1:651306-651475 GCF_006381105.1 Flavicella sediminum
ACTTATACGTAACCAACTTAATAACTCCATATTAGAAGCTCTAATTGGTCACTACACTGCTCACATAAACCAGTCGCAGAGAAAAACACACTCATCGACTGACACAAACCTCTAGTCATCGAAAAGCTTGTAAAGCAACACCACTATACACTATCTTTGAAGTGTAATA